>JAUQXA010000018.1 GCA_030834895.1 Anaerolineales bacterium | reverse complement strand
ATGTGTGTTTGCCAGCCTTCAACGTCGGACTTTGCACTGAACACGTGGTATCGTTACAAATGCTTGCCGCTGTGGACGTCTTGTCCAGCACCACCACCCCTCCCGGTCCCAACACATATAACCGATAACTGGTCGCAGTTGCATCCTTGTCCCAGGTAAATGTCGTCGTGTAGCCCGTCAGATTCTCATCTGACGCCGGCGATGTCAAGTTCACTGCTTTTGGTCCCACCGTAAAATATGTTTTTTCAGACCATACGCTAGTACTTCCCTTATAATACTGCATCATCCAATAGTAGTTTCCCGCCTTCAAAAACAGGCTGGGGCCGCCATTTGCCGAACAGGTAGGGCTGAGGGTGTCGCATATCTGTGAAGCGGTATACCATTGGTCCAAAATCTTGCCGCTTGGTCCGCTTACGTAGATATGGTATTTGGTCGCATCCATAACCTTATTCCACTTAAAAGTCGGGATGGAATCTGTCTCAATATTTTGACCTTGCCTGGGGTAGAGCAATGCACCCTCGATGAAGGGATTGACCGTCAAATAAGTAGAATAGGCATTATTGTCCTCAAAGCTTTCAGGAAGCGAGCAATTCGCATCAGCATAGACATAGAGTTGATGCGTGCCATCTCTCCATGGGAGAGGCTCCGCAACTCCCCCATAATACCCATAAGAAGGCGCGTCCCCCGTGTAAAGCGGATCGGTCCACGAGTTCTCCGGTTGTAAAGGATCCGATGAATTATTAATTATCACAGGCAAAGTGACTGTTTGTCCTGAAGGAATGGAATTGATATAGTCATTCCTATAAAACTCACCCTGATCAATTTCAATGCCGCTCAAATAAATACAACCGTCCGCATCAGGAATGCCGGGGGCCCTGTCAACATAAACCTGTAAAGCGACCCTGCTATTCGTGCCACTTAAATTTAAGCCGCCCTGATTTTTTACTGTGACTTTCACTAGAAATTCCTGTCCAAAATATGGCGTATTGGGAGACAAGGCAACATCAGTGACAATCACATCCGGCATATCCGCAAAGCGGACAGCCTCACCGCCATTTAAAATTCCCCAGCCGCAGGTCGATGTGGAGCAGGTACTGCCACCCGGAAAGGCTTGGACGGTTTTTTGCAGAATTGTCGATACCTGGGCTGGAGTGATATATGAGTTGACGTCAAACATCAGGGAGACCACGCCGCTGACATGCGCCGCCGCCATGGCTGTGCCATCCATTTCCGCATAAGTATCGACCCCGCTCTCTGGCAGTTCAACAGAGGTTTCAGATGTGGAAAGCACACCGCCATCTTGTCCTACTTCACCGCCCGGAGCGCTGATTTCCACCGCTGTGCCGAAATTGCTGTAATCTGCGCGACTTCCGAATTTATCTGTAGCCGCCACGGTAATGACGCCGTTACAGTTGGCTGGAAAGCCAACCGAGCTTGAATTTTGGTCGCCAGCCGCAGCCACAATTACGATTCCCTTGGCAATGATCGAATCAATCGCCGCTTGATAAGTAACAGCACCTTGATAGAGGGCTGTACATGACCCGGCAGCGCTCGCGCTGACATGAATCACATTGGCAGGGTTCGTATTTTCCACCGGGCTGTTATCCACACCATCCACAGGCAGGTCGGCAGCCCAAAGCATGCCATCCATAATGTCATCTGCGATCACACTGCCACAGGTACCGATGACGCGCACAGGCAGGATCTTTGCATTCCAATTAATCCCGGCAACGCCCAAATTATTGTCACTTTTTGCGCCAATGATCCCAGTCACATGCGTGCCTTGCCAGGTACTTACACCACAACCACCATAATCTCCCGGATCATAGGGAATGTCGTCACGCCCTGTGGCGCCTTCTCCTTCCGCTTCGCGGTCATTATCCCTGGTAGCATTGCCACTGACAAAATCATACCCCGGCAGGAGGCGGGGGGGTAAAGCAATATCCTCGTGGGTTGTAATGCCCGTATCAAGAACCGCCACAACAGTACTCGATGACCCGGTTGTGACGCCCCATGCCATAGGCGCATTGATCCCATAGGTATCAGAAAGATTCCACTGGCTGGCATAATTAGTATCATCAGGGGTAACAGGGGTTATATCCGCCGCAGGCGCAGCCTTTTGTGGCAATGCCGAAGTCGGGCTTGCGGACACAAACAATCCCACGATCAGAGCGAAGGCAAAGAACAGTTTTAATGCTTGTTGAAAGGGTTTAGTATTCATGACAAACTCCTTATATCCAAAACCAAAATCAAGAGGAAACATTCAAACCGCTAAAGACGGCTTGAACCCCGTTCTCAAGAACAAAAGACCACAGAAAACCCGAAAACTCCCAAAAACACCAGGGCTGTATGCGGTCTTTGTGGTCTTTGTGGACTTTGTTGACTTCTTTTGATGGGTTTTCTGTATTGCGGACAGACTCCATTGATAATGTTCAACTTATACACACCTCATGTGCGGTCACACACTTGCACTTAACATTGTAAACCATTTTGAGGGGAGGGAGATGAACCATTAATCCTATGAAATGCGATTGTAAGGTGGGATCAACTATTATATTTTTTCATTTAATAGGCGGTTTAGGTATTGGCCGTAGGCATTACTCTTCAAATTCTCCGCCAGTTGCGCCAATTGCGCCTTGTCAATAAATCCCATGCGATAGGCAATCTCTTCCGGGCAGGAGATCATCAACCCCTGGCGTTCCTGAACAGCCTGCACAAAACCCGCGGATTGTAGCAGGGATTCGTGGGTGCCGGCATCCAGCCACGCGATACCGCGCCCGAGTTCTTCTACACGCAACTCTCCACGTTCAAGGTAGAGACGGTTCAAATCCGTAATTTCCAGTTCGCCGCGGCTGGAAGGTTTCATATTCGCCACAAGGTCGACCACACTGGAGTCGTAAAAATAAATGCCCGGCACGGCATAAGTCGATCTGGGGTTGGCCGGCTTTTCCTCCAGGCTTAGGACCTTGCCGCCGGCATCGAACTCCACCACACCGTAGCGTTCAGGGTCGCGCACCGAGTAGGCAAAGATACGTGCTCCCTTGGTCAATGCGGCAGCGCGACGCAGAATCTCGGACATGTGATTACCGAAGAAAATATTATCTCCCAGAATCAGGCAGGAGGGCTGACCATTGATGAAATCAGCCCCGACGCGGAAGGCATCCGCCAACCCCCGTGGTTGATCCTGCTCTGCATAACTGAATTCCAGTCCCCACAGTTTCCCATCTCCCAACAACCGGCGGTAGGATGGCAGATCCTCAGGCGTGCTGATGATCAGGATTTCACGAATCCCCGCCAGCATCAGCATCGAAAGCGGATAATAGATCATTGGTTTGTCATATACCGGCAGGAGTTGCTTGCTCAAGGCCAGGGTCAGTGGGTGCAGGCGCGTGCCACGTCCGCCAGCAAGGATGATTCCCTTCATGATGACGTCTCCCTTTTCTCGTAATTCTTCGTCAGCCAGGCTTGGTACTCGCGTTGTTTTTGAATTGTTTCCACCCAACCCGGGTTGTCAAGAATCCACTGCACGGTTTCAAGCAGACCGTCGGTCAGGTTGTGGCGCGGATCCCAACCTAACTCACGCTGTATTTTGGAGATGTTCATGGCGTAGCGACGGTCGTGCCCGGGGCGATCAACAACGAACCGGATCAACTTGCGATGAGATTCCGCCCGCGGTTTGACCTCATCCAGCAGGTCACAGATTGTTTCGACGATGGTCAGGTTGGGTGGCTGGTTGTTGCCACCAACGTTGTACGTTTCACCAGGTTTGCCCTTCGTCAGGATAAGATGAATTGCCTCGCAATGGTCGGTCACGTACAACCAATCACGAATTTGCTGACCGTCACCATAGACAGGCAAAGGCTTTCCTGTCAACGCATTGAGGATGATAAGGGGAATCAACTTTTCAGGAAACTGGCGCGGGCCATAATTATTGGAACAATTGGAGATTGTCACCGGCATTTGATACGTATGGTGGTAGGAACGCGCCAGGTGATCACTGGCAGCCTTGGAGGCCGCGTAGGGCGAATTCGGGGCGTAAGGTGTCATCTCCGAAAAGGCAGGATCATCGGGCTTCAAAGTCCCATAGACTTCATCAGTTGAGACGTGATGGAAGCGAACTTGCTCAATGGGCATGGATTTTTCCACCAGCCAAACCTGTCGCGCCGATTCCAGCAGATTGAACGTACCAAAGACGTTGGTTTGAATGAACGGTTCAGGTCCGAGGATGGAACGATCCACATGGGTCTCCGCCGCAAAGTGGACAATTGTGTCAATCTTGTGTTGGCGCAGCAGGTTGGGGACAAGGTCACGGTCGCAAATATCGCCCTGCACAAAGGTATGCCGTTCTGCGTTGGGCAAGTCTTTGAGGTTTTCGAGACTGCCCGCATAGGTCAACGCATCGAGGTTGATGATTTGAACCTGCGGCTCTGCATCGAGCAAATAACGTACAAAATTTGAACCGATAAATCCCGCCCCACCAGTGACCAAAACATTTTTCATTCATTCTCCAGGACAGTTGTTGCTTTGTTGGGGGCTAAGCCCTTAACAAAGCAAAAGTAAATCACTTCGCGATCCTTTGCAATACTTCGCCCAGCCGCGCAATTTCATCCAGTGTATTGTAATGCGCCGCGCCAACGCGCACCATGCCGCCCTTGTCCTCGAGGTCGAGCCGCTCGGTGACGTTAAGGGCGTAGTAGTTACCATCCCAGACGTAGATGCCTGCATCTGCCAGTTTTTGCGCCACGTCATGCGGATGTTGTCCCTGCAGGCGGAAGGAAAAAGTTGCCACACGTTCATCAAGCCGTTTCATGTCTGTCAAACCGTAGATCGTGATTCCAGGAACCGCTTGCAGGGTATTGAGCAGGGCGCGGTTCAACTCGGATTCGTAGGAATGGATGACAGCCATGGCCTTCTTCAATTCCAGCCTGCGCCCGGAATATTCACGCAGGCCTTCGGCATGTTCGCCACCGAATTCACGTCCCACCCACTCGAAGTATTCAACCGCACCCAGCACACCCGCAATGCCTTCGTGGTTTTGGGTTCCGGTCTCGAACTTACCGGGAATTTTGTCGGTCGCAGGACGCACTTTGTAGGCAAAGAGGTTTTCGAGCAGGTCGCGCTTCCCATAAAGGATGCCTGCATGAGTGCCGAAGAATTTATATGCTGAAGAGACCAGAAAATCACAATCCAGTTTCTGCACGTCGATTGCACCATGCGGAGCGAACTGAACCGCATCCACATAGACTAGTGTCCCAACTGCGTGGGCCATCTCGATGATCTTCTTCACAGGATTGATCGTACCGAGGGAGTTTGCTGCATATCCCACCGCCAGCAGGCGCGGTTTTCGCTCCAGGAACTTTTGCAGCTCATCCAAATTGAGAGTACCTTCTTCCACATCAAAATTCACCCAGTTGACCTTGACCCCGCGATCCTGCGCCGCCAACACCCAGGGCGTGACGTTGGCATCATGGTCAAGCCGCGTGACGACGATCTCGTCCCCTTCCTTCCATTCTCGCGATATGGAACGGCTGAAATGAAGGGTGAGCGTGGTCATATTGTTGCCGAAGACAATTTCATCGGGCGAGGGGGCATTGTAAAAATCCGCCATGGCGCGATGCGCTTCATCCAACACCGCATCGGAGGCAACACTGGTGGCAAAGACACCCTCATGATTCGCGTTGGATTCGATCAGGTACCGATTGACGCGGTCAAGGGAGGGCTTGGCGATCTGTGTTCCGCCAGGATTATCAAAGAAAATGTCCGGGCGGTTAAGCGCTGGGAATTGCTTGCGAATCAGAGTGAGATCGAGGGACATGTAAGGCTCCTTTTAATGAAACTCATGCAGAGTAATTGTATACTAGGATTGTACCCCACACACGAAAGGAGATGTCATGTTTGAAAAAATCCTGCTGGCTGTGGACGGTTCGGAACACGCCCTACATGCGGCGCGCACCGCCGCCGACCTGGCACGTACTGTGAATGCAAAGGAATTTCGGATTGTGGTGGCTTACGATTTCATCCCGCCCTATCTCGGAGAACCCAACATGCAATATGCCATCGATGCGCGCATGGAGGAGGCAAAGGCCATCCTCGATCATGCCGAAAAAGAAGTTGGCGAACTACCATGTGAAGTTCATACCGAGATGATCGAAGGCTCCGAGGCTGAAGCAATCATCAATGTTGCAAACACCCGAAAGAGTGATGTGATCGTGATGGGCTCACGCGGACGCGGAAGGCTGGCCGGTCTGCTATTGGGAAGCACAAGCCAGACGGTGGTGGCCCATGCGCCCTGTCCCGTTTTGATCGTTAGATAGCTCATTCGTTTGTTTGTTGGGCGCGATTCTCGGCTTCAATAAACTCTTCGGGTGTGTTGAGATTCCAAAAGCACAAGCCCGATGGATTCAGGATTCTGACCTCATCCGGTACCAGCATCTGCACTTTGACTTGAGGGAACCACGAGATGACCTTCCATTGATCCGCCTCGATGGCTGATTCGATGGCGGGCAGACAGGTCGCGCGGCGATAGAGGGCGTGAAGCGGTTCATAGCCCTCGTCCGTTTTGGCAATGACAACATCCGCTGCTTTCTCGTCCATGATTTTGCGCGCACCTTGAAAAAACTCCGAGCTGGCAAAAGGCATGTCGCAAGCCACCACAGCCACCAGCGGCTGAGAGGCAGAGACGATTGCAGTGTAGAGTCCGCCCAAAGCGCCGCGTCCCGGCTTGAGATCGGAGACGAGTCGCAGTCCCAGAAACTCATATCCAACTGGTTGATTCGTAGTCACGATGATTTCATCTGCAATGGGCTTCATCCGATCCACCACACGCTGAATGAGCGGACGTCCCAGAAAAAGCTTGAGAGCCTTATCCTCGCCCATGCGGGAGGATTGTCCACCGGCTTGAATCACGATGGTTAACATGTGTGTATTATACTTAAACCTGACAGGTTTTATCGGGAGAATCTTCATCATTGATCCCGAAGGAACGGAGGCAGATTGGCTGAATCAGGTTTTGTGAAAACCTGTCAGGTTTCCCGGAGTTTCAATGAGTTCACTTGCAAACATACTCGATAACCTGACAACCGAAGGTGAGTTATACAAACCATTGGAAGATAATTCGGTGCGCTGCCACGCATGTGGACATCGCTGCCTGATCCGCGAAGGGAAACGGGGAATATGCCAGGTGCGATTCAACGAAGGCGGCAAATTGCGTGTGCCGTTCGGCTATGTGGCTGGCCTGCACAACGACCCCATCGAGAAGAAACCATTTTCACACGTTCTGCCCGGCGCAAATGCCTTGACCTTTGGAATGCTGGGTTGCGATTATCATTGCGGTTACTGTCAGAACTGGCTCACGTCTCAGGCATTACGCGATCCGGCGGCAGATGTATCGGCGCAGTTTATAAGCAAAATCACACCGCAGGAAATCGTCAAGCAGGCGCAACGGGTGAAGGCTTCGGTAGTGGTCTCCTCCTATAATGAGCCGTTGATCACCAGCGAATGGGCGGTGGCAATTTTCAAGGAGGCAAAACAGGCGGGATTGATGTGCGCTTACGTCTCCAACGGAAATAACACGCCCGAAGTCATGGAATATTTGCGCCCCCATCTCGACGCGTATAAGGTGGACCTGAAATGTATGAACGATAAAAATTATCGTTCACTCGGCGGGACGCTGCAAAACACGCTGGATGGAATCAAACGCGCCCGCGATCTGGGACTCTGGGTCGAAGTGGTGACTCTCGTCGTCCCCGGTTTCAATGACTCAAACGAAGAACTGTGGGAGGCGGCTCGATTCCTCGTCGGGCTGTCCCCTGATATTCCCTGGCATGTAACCGCCTTCCACAAGGATTACAGGATGACCTCCCCGGATAACACCAACCCGCAAGCTTTGATTCGCGCAGCGGAAATTGGGCGTGAAGCAGGGTTGAGATACGTTTATGCGGGCAATTTACCGGGTCATGTTGGGGAATATGAAAGCACCCATTGCCCCAAGTGCGGTTATCAGCTTGTAAGGCGCAGCGGGTATTTCATTGAAAGATACAGGATCACGGAAGAGGGGAAATGCCCCAAGTGTGGGGAAAAAATCGCCGGTTTGTGGCATTCCAATAGTTCACGTTCCTAACATTTTTGACAGTTTTTTGTTGTATAATTTGCGCCTGTCAAGAGAGCAAGGAAGAAGTTCTTTGCTCTCAACCAACCCACATTTTTCTCTTAAAGGAGGAGAAACGTGAAACGAAACATCTCTGTATTGCTTTCGCTTGTAGTGCTTGCGAGCATGTTGCTTGCGGCCTGCGGCGGCGGTGCGGCAACTGAAGCCCCCGCAGTTGAGGCCCCTGCGGCGACCGAAGCCCCTGCGGCAACCGAGGCTCCCGCGGCGACCGAAGCTCCCGCTGAACCCACTCCCATTCCCGATATTCCGATTGCGACCTTCGACGGAACCTCCCTCTCCGTCCCCGCTGAAGAGTGCAATGGCGATTACATTGGTTTGATCCAGTCCGTTGTGGCAACCGATGACTCCACTGTGGTCTTCACGATGTGCAAGCCGGATCCTGCCTTCCTCTCCAAGATCGCCTTCAGCCCCTTCGCCATCTATCCCTCGGAATGGCTTGAAGCAACCGCCGGCGAGACCACCCGCACCAGCGAAGGACTTGAGAAGCCCGTCGGCACTGGTCCCTACATGGTCAGCGAATGGAAACGCGGTGAAAGCCTCACCTTGGTTGCCAATCCCGACTATTATGGTCAGGCTCCTGCCGCAAGCACAGTCGTCTTCCGCTGGTCCACAGAATCTGCCGCCCGCATGCTCGAACTGCAATCCGGCACAGTGGATGGTATTGATAATCTCGGTCCCGAAGATTTCGCCGTTGCTGAAGCCGACCCCAATCTGCAGGTTGTCAACCGCCCGGCTTTGAACATCTTCTATATCGGCATGACCAACACCTTTGCCCCGTTTGACAACCAGACGGTTCGCCAGGCGATTGCCATGGGCATCGACCGCCAGCGCATTGTGGACACCTTCTATCCCGCCGGCTCTGAAGTTGCCAGCCACTTCACCCCCTGCGCCATCCCGAATGGCTGCGTAGGCGATGCATGGTATGAATTCGATGTCGAAGCCGCCAAGGCGAAACTTGCCGAAGCCGGTTTCCCCGATGGCTTCAAGACCAAACTGTTCTATCGTGACGTTGTCCGCGGATACCTGCCCCAGGTTGCCAACGTTGCCCAGGACATCCAGGCTCAGTTGAAGACCAACCTCAACATCGATGCCGAAATCGTCGTGATGGAATCCGGCGCTTTTATCGAGGAATCCTCCGCTGGACGTCTCGATGGCATGTACCTGCTCGGCTGGGGCGCTGATTACCCGCACATCACCAACTTCCTCGATTACCACTTCGGTGCAGCCAACCCGCAATTCGGCGTACAGTCCCCGACCTACACCGACCTGCTGGTTCAGGGCGCCCAGATTGGCATCCCCGAAGAAGCTGAATCCATCTACGTGGAAGCCAACAACGCGATCAAGGAATTCGTTCCGATGATCCCCGTTGCCCATGGTGGTTCCGGTACTGCCTATCGCGCTGACGTGACCAACCCGCAAGCCAGCCCGCTCACCAACGAACAGTTCGCCTTCTCCGATCCCGGTGGACGCGACACCTTCGTCTGGATGCAGAACGCCGAACCCATCAGCCTCTTCTGCGCCGATGAGTCCGACGGCGAATCGCTGCGCGGCTGCGACCAGGTAATGGAAGCCCTCTACGGCTACGAAGTCAACGGCACCGCCACCGAACCGATCCTCGCTGAATCCTGCGACCCGAGCGAAGACCTCACCGTCTGGACCTGCAAGCTCAAGACGGGTGTCAAGTTCCACGATGGCAGCGACTTCGATGCCAAGGACGTGGTTGCCACCTTCAACATGGGCTTGAACATTGCTTCCCCGACCCATGTCGGCAACAGCAACATTTGGAGCTACTACGACTATCTCTGGGGTCTGATGAAGAAGCCCGGTTCCTAGTTCGTATCTTGATCCAAGTTTGAAAGAAAGTACGGGATGGTGGGGCTACCGCCATCCCGTACTTTGCAGGGAGACTTTTGCTCATGATGCTCCAGTACATCCTACGCCGCTTGTTTGCGTCCATTCCGGTATTATTGGGTATTTTGCTTGTTACTTTTACACTTGCACGCGTCATCCCCGGTGACCCGTGCCGCGCCATCCTCGGTGAAAAAGCCACCGAAGCGGTGTGCGCACGTTTCATCCAGGAAAAGGGGTTGGACAAACCCATCCTGACGCAGTTCGGCATTTATATCAGCGACATGGCGCGCGGTAACTTTGGCGAGTCATTTCGCCTGGGAATGTCCGTCACCCGCCTGTTGCTCGAACGTCTTCCCACTACTTTTGAGCTCAGCCTCTCCGCCTTGATCGTCAGCATGATCTTTGGCATCCCACTTGGAATTATTTCAGCAGTCAAACATAATTCGTGGCTGGACGTAGGCACCATGGTCTGGGCAAACATTGGCGTTTCCATGCCCGTTTTCTGGCTCGGATTGATGCTGGCTTACGTGTTCTCCCTTTTATTGAAAGATACCCCTTTCTGGCTCCCTCCATCCGGCCGCGTTAGTCCTGGAATTCCTGACGATACGTTTTATGAGATATGGGGATGGACCAAGCCTGAGAGTGGGATATGGGCTGCCATCCTTGAATTCACCGGGCGGCTGAACATTTTTAATTCACTGCTCACCGGCAACTGGAAATTATTGAAAGACTCGATCATGCACCTGATTCTCCCCACGGTGGCACTGGGGACAATCCCCATGGCGATCATCGCCCGCATGTCACGTTCTGCCATGCTGGAGGTGTTGGGACAGGATTACGTTCGCACCGCGCGCGCCAAAGGGTTGAGGTGGAATTCTGTCATCTTGAAACATGCTTTTCGGAATTCCCTCCTGCCAATTGTCACAGTCATCGGCTTGTCATTTGGCAGCCTGCTCGGCGGCGCAGTGCTCACCGAAACCATTTTCGGTCTGTCCGGCGTGGGACGCACCCTTTATGAAGCCATCACCGCCCGCGACTACGGAATCGTGCAGGCGTTCACCCTGGTCATTGCCGTCATTTTTGTGGTGATCAACCTGCTGGTGGATATTTCCTACGCCTATCTTGACCCCCGTGTGCGGCTCGACTAAGGACCTCCAAACATGACCGCTGAAACAAAAAATGTAGTCAAACTTGATGCAGAAGCCTTATCTCTGAAATCTGTCAGCGTGTGGCGGATCGCCTTGCGACGGTTATTCCGCCGCCGTTCGGCTGTGGCGGGGTTGGTCATCCTCGGTATCCTCACGTTGATAGCCATTACCGCCCCATTGATCGCTCCGTATGACCCAACCATTTCAATGCTTGATGCTGACCCACCCCAGAAAATCAAAGCCCGCACTGCGCCTTGCATCCACTTGCTGGGGTGTCCCGAAGACCAGCCTCAACACCTTGCCGGTATTGACGGTAATATCCGCGACCAGTTCAGCCGCCTGCTCTTTGGAGCGCGTCTGAGTTTGGTGGTCGGCATCTCCACCGTAAGCTTTGCCATCATTCTTGGAACTGTATTAGGCGCAATTGCCGGATATTTTGGCGGCTGGTGGGATATCGGCATCATGCGCGTCATGGACGTGTTGCTGGCGTTCCCTTCGCTTTTGCTTGCGATTGCCATCGTCACCGTTCTTGGACCAGGGCTGATCAACGCCCTGCTAGCAATCGGCATTGTGGACATCCCCATCTTCGCCCGCGTCATGCGCGCCTCAGTGCTGTCTGTCCGCGAAATGGAATACGTTTCCGCCACACGTGCGCTTGGCGGCAGTCCCTTCCACATTCTGTTCCGCCGTATCCTGCCCAATGCGCTTACGCCGTTGATCGTGCAGGGGACACTTGGCATTGCCTCCGCGATCCTTTCCGCCGCGGCGCTTTCCTTCCTCGGCCTCGGCGCGCAGCCACCCACACCTGAATGGGGAGCCATGCTTGGTTCGGAACGCAACCAGGTCTTCACCGCGCCACATCTCGTTTTCTATCCCGGACTCATGATCATGCTGACCGTACTGTGCTTCAATCTGATTGGCGATGGTCTGCGTGACGCCCTCGACCCAAGACTGGCGCATGTGAGCTGATCTCAAGCCAACAAATCAAAAACGCGGACAAAAGTGTCCGCGTTTTTTGTTCGAATTATTCACGCTGAATGCAATCGAAGCGTATCATTTCACCCTTTCAATAATCCCCACGCTGCCAAAGCCCCAAAGATCAGGACTGTCACACTTGCGCCCATCATGACCTCGCGTAACTCACGCTGGTCTTCCAGATGGAAATCGGGGTAAATTCCCACCACTTTCCAACTTGGACCGGCAAACCAGGCAAATATCGCCCCGCCGATTAAACCACCGACATGTCCCCAATTGTCAATGCCGGGCGATAGTCCGATGAATAAATTGATTGCGATGATGAAAACAGCATTGCCTATCGCGCTCTTCGCCTGCCCGCCGAACAATTTTCGATTTTGGTAAAAGAAAATACCCTCGGCAGCGATCAAGCCGAACACCGCAGTGGACGCGCCGACTGAATATCCGGTGGTCAAAAGGAACGAAAAGACATTTCCCGCAAACGCCCCCAGGAAATAAAGCAAAAGGAATCTGCCATGCCCAAACTGACGTTCCAAAAACGTGCCAAGTGACAGCAACGCGTACATATTGAAAAAGATGTGTCCTACAGAGCCATGCAGGAACACGGGCGTGAAGAAGCGCCACCATTGCCCTTCAAGGATCAAGTCGGTGGCGCGCGCGCCCAACATCAGCGGCAAGTCGTTCCCAATGATCGCCATACTTGCCATTTGCAAAAGATAAACCAGCACGGTGAAGCCAAGAATGACGTATGTCGCCGTTGGGACGAGGGAAGGCATTGCGACACGAACTGCCTGGGATTGTGAAACAGGTTGGGGCGGCGGGAAAGGCTTAGGGTTTTCCTGCTCTGAAAACGGTTCGTTCATAAATCCACCTTTCGTTGATGCACCCGCAGATGTTCGGCGGCAATAATGGCGCGGACTTTGTTCACAGTATCATCCAGTTGAAAGTCGTGATTGACCACCACATAATCAAATGCTTCGATGCGCTGTAATTCCTTACGGGCGGTGGCAATCCGCAGTGCAAGCGAATCCGCAGATTCGGTCTTCCGCTCTCGCAAACGCCGCTCGAGTTCGTCCTCGCTCTCGCAGGTGATAAAGATCAGCAGAGCCTCTGGCGCAAGTTTCCGCACTGTCTCCGCGCCCTGCACATCGAGCCGCATCACCACATCCTTGCCGCTGGCAAGCGCTTCGCGCACCTGGGTCTTCGGAATGCCCTTATAATCGCCGTAGACGATGGCATATTCGATCAGTTCATTTTCCTCGATCATACGCGCGAATTCGTCCTTGGAAACAAACCAATAGTCCTTGCCGTGCACCTCGTTTTCACGCCTGCCGCGCGTGGTGGCAGTTACAACGAAATGAAACGGGAATCCGCGCTCCTTCATGCGCTGGACGACAGAATCCTTGCCGACGCCCGAAGGTCCGGAAATGACGATCAGCAAAGGGTTGGGGTTGCGTAGTTCAAATGGAGTCATGGGAGTATTGTACCAAAGTGGATTGGTTCGGGGTAAAATTAATTCATGCCAACTTATGATTTTATCTGTAACGACTGCCAGCAAAGATTCGATGTCTTCATGAGCTATGCCGAATACGGGGTAAAAACCGTGCAGTGTGCCCACTGTCAGAGTGAGAACGTCCGCCGCCGCATGACCAAGGTACGGATCGCCAAATCGGATGAAAGCCGATTGGAATCCGCCGCAAATGATTTTGCCGGTCTGGAAGGCATCGAAGATGACCCCAAAGCCATGGCGCGGATGATGCGCAAAATGGGCAGCGAGATGGGCGAGGACATGCCTTCCGAGTTCAACGAGGTGGTGGACAGGCTGGAGGCGGGGCAAAGCCCCGAGGAGATCGAATCAGCTATCCCGGATTTGGGCTTGGACGAATCGGGAGATGACTCTTAATCTGGAGCCCAACGCTTCGCGCCCTGACTTTTTCCAGTTGTCAATCGCAATTTGGCGGTTGACAATTTTTATTTTTCTGCTAAAATCTAATTCGATAGTTATCTAATTAGTTATACGGAAGTGAAGTATGAATACCAACCCTGAAATACTCGATTTTCTCAAAGCCATGTCCGACGCAGACCGTTTACGGATCATCGGTCTGCTGACCCAGCGCCGCGCCAGCCGCGCCGACATCGTTGCCAAACTTAACCTCCCCTTGCGTGACGTGGTGAACCACCTTGCCTTCCTCGAATTCGTCGGTGTGCTCAGCCAGAAAGACGACGCGTATGAGTTGAACGACTCCAAACTCGCCGACCTCGGGCGTGCCAATTTTGCAAAGGAAAGCCGAGGTTATGTTCCCGCGCCCGAACTGGACGACAAGTCCAAGAAGGTGCTGAAAGCCTTCCTCAATCCTGACGGCAGCATTCGACAGATTCCCGCCCAGCCCAAGTTGCAGGTGATTTTGAATTACCTGATTCAAGCCTTCGCACCAAACACGAATTACACCGAAAAGGAAGTCAACCAAATCCTGCGCCGCTTCCACGAAGACACAGCGGGACTCCGCCGTGACCTGGTGGATGCCAACCTGCTGGCTCGCATCAGTGACGGTTCGCGCTACTGGCGTGTGGACGAGACTATCAAATGAGCGAAGAAGCCGTCGCCTTCTTCAAAGCCCTTGCCGACGCTAACCGCCTCAAGATTGTAGGGCTGCTTGCCCAGCAGCCCTACAGTGTGGAGGAACTCGCCGCGCTGTTGAACCTCAAAGCATCCACTGTTTCGCATCACCTTGCAAAACTGGCGCAGGCAGGGCTGGTCAGCGCCAAAGCGGACAGTTATTACAATGTCTATCAACTGGATGAAAAAGCGTTAGAGAGCAAATCACGGAATGTTTTTTCGCAGGAGAATCTCGCCGCCTCGGTGGTAGACGTGGACACTGACGCATACGACCGCAAGGTCATCACTGACTATTCAAACAAGGATGGCAGCCTGAAAACGATCCCCGCCCAGCGCAAAAAATTAGAAGCCATCCTGCGCTATGTGGTCAAGGTGTTTGAGCCAGGCAAACGTTACAGCGAAAAACAGGTCAACGAGAAGCTGGTGAAATATCACGAAGACGCCGCCAGCCTGCGGCGTGAACTCGTCGGCTATGGATTGATGAAACGCGAAGGTGGCGGTGGCGATTACTGGCGGGATAAATAAAATTGCTCAGTCGGGGGCTTGGCCCCCGACTGAGCAGGATATCAACTCTTTTTATTCAGAAAGAAACTCTCATTTCCCCCCAGCGGAAAATTGAGCGGTGCGGACTCCAAAGCCATGACTCGGCTGTTGGCGAAGAACCCGAAATCGAACTCGGTGACATCCCCAGCCTGTTTGCCAGGAATGGGCATCAGCCGCGCGGTGAGCGGTTTGTCCAGCCGCATCGCCAGCGCGGACAAATCCAGCAGGAGCGGGGTCATCTGCTCGGGTGTCACATCCCCAGCCAGCGGGACGGTATCCAGCCCCGTGCCGCAGACTGCGGAATAAAGCAGGGCATCCTTCACAGTCAATACTCCTTCAGCGGCACGTTTTGCAAGGATTGAATCTTCGAGGACAGGCTGCATGAATCCGCTGAAACCTATGTGCGGGAAGTCGGCGCGATCCACAGCCTCAGTTAGGATGGCAGCGGCGGCAAGCGAGCCATGCAAGCCGACTTTGGTCACGCCCATCGCTTCAACTGCCCCGCCAAGTGAGTGCACATCGTCGGGGAAGGGGGCGAGGGAGAAGTCAATGCCGTTAAAGCGAACATTCGATAAGTCGTTATCCGCTATTCGAGCAATGGCTTGTCCATGTTTGGTGATTTCGGAAATCAACGTTCGTCGCCCATCGTCCATTGTCTGTTGTCCAGCGAACGCCTCAATTGCCAAATCCGCCGACTCAACGGCAATAGCAAAGGCGGGCGTATCTGCATCGTGATAGGCTGCGGGGAAAAACGGCGCACCCGATTTTACATTCGCCAGCGCGGCAAAGCGCAAATTGGCAAAGCCATCAGGCGTGATGCTGGACGCGCGCTGAATAATCTCTGCGCAAGCCTTGACTGCCTTCATTGAAATACCGTTTGCCCTGTCCGCCATCACGCCGCTGAAGAAGATATTTTCACCTACGGATATGGCTTCGGGGATGACGGCGTAACTTTCGGGGAACTCGATCAACGCAGGACCGAGCGCCGCATACGCCAGGCCAATTTGCTTCAAAATTCCAGATAACTTTTCGGCAAGGAGCGGAGCCTGCTCCACTTTGCCATTCAGCAACAGTGGAAATGGAATCGTCGTCAGGCGCGTGGTCTGCACTTCGTATCCAGCTGCTTCGTAGGCAAACTTGGCATTCGCAAGAAACTCACCGGCCTTTCGCAAGACGGCTTCGTCAAGGGGGAATTGGGGATTGCAGAAATAGGTGACGGATCTGATTTTCATGGCTATTTATTGGGCATACTTTCTGCCATAACCCCAAAGGAATTTATCAAGGTCTTTGAGCCTGAATTGAGTGAGGTTATAGCATTTTCTAAAAGATTCAACAATTTCTTTATAACGCGGATAATTTCGAAGGTCAGCCTGTTTGAAGACTTCAAATTGACGCTGAACATGATATGCCCAAAGCAATTGGTCAACATAGCTGTCATAAATCGGATACATTTCTGGCTGATGCCAGTGGCAATATTTACTGGCGAAAGAATAATTGGTGCGTATTTTCCCACCAACTTCTACACGCGCAATTTTCTCGACGACTTCTATCATTCCCATCCGAAGGTCATTATCGATGTTTACCTCCACGATATGCTTCGCCGTCTCTACGACTGCATAAATTTGAGTGCTGTATAACGAATTGAGAACAGAGACTTTTATGAGAACATCACGCAAAGAACAGTTTTGGGAATATTTCCCAAACAATTCTGATAACACATCCTCAACTACAACAAGGTCTTTGTTGCTGTCAAATTTGTTGATATATTCTTGAACTAATTCAGCAGTTGGGATTTGAATATCTTTACTCATGTTTTTCTCTGCCTCACCACTTCAAACATCAACACGGACCCCGCCACGCCCGCATTTAGCGATTCGACATCACCTTTCATTGGAATGGTGATTTTCTCATTTGCCAACTTCCTCGCGGACTCGCTTGCCCCGTCCGCCTCGCCGCCGATGACCAGAGCAACGGGCTGACGCAAATCGGTCTCCCAGCAGGATTGTCCGTCCATGTCCGCCAGAAAAACCTGCAAACCTGCCGACCTGACAACCTGCTCAACTTCTTCCCAATCGAGAGAACGGATCGGTAACCGAAAATGCGCCCCCATCCCAGCGCGGACGACCTTCGGCGCAAACGCGTCTGTGGTTTCGGGTGGAAGCAAAACAACCTGCACGCCAGCCGCAGCCGCTGTCCGCAGGAGAGTGCCGAGATTGCCGGGGTCACGGATTTGGTCGGGGATGAGAACAAAAGTTGGTAAATTGGGAATCGATAAATTGGTAAGTTCAAGAACAGCAAGGATACCCTGCGGGGTTTCGGTTTCGCTGAGAGATTTCATTAGGCTTGCTGAGACTTCCTCCGCATCCACGCCCCGCGATCTTAGGCTTTCAACTTGCGCTCTTCCTCTTTCGCTCAAAGTCTCATCGAATAGCGCAAACCTCAATTTCCAATTGCTATTTACCGCGTCTTCCACCAAGCGGACTCCGTCCACGACAAAGGCTCCCGCCTCACGGCGTTCCCTCGCACGTCCTTGTAAAGCGCGGATGAGTTTTAGTTTTGGGTTGTGGGGAGAGGAGATCATAGGCAAGGATGAATGAGGAAGAATGAAGGATGAAAAGTCAGCTTCCCCAAATTTTCAAGAAGGGCTGGATGGTGGCATCGTCAAACAATACAATGCGGACAGTTTTCAAAGTTTGAGGCAGTGTGCTTGCGAAGTATTTTTCAATGGTAGAAAAGATGATTCCCGCCGCGCGTTCTTTGGGGAAGCCGAAGATTCCCGTCGAGATGGCTGGCATGGAGATGGACTCGCAATTCAACTCGTCCGCAACACACAGAGAGCCTGCGACTGCATCCGCAAGTTTTTTATCCTCGTCGCCGTCGCCCCACACGGGACCCACAGCGTGGATCACGTATTTCGCAGGCAGCGACCCACCCGAAGTCCAGGCAGGGTTTGCGTGAGAAACTGTCCCGTGTTGACGAATCCACTGGTCGCTTTCCTTCTGAATCACATCCCCGCCATGGCGCACGATTGCCCAAGCTACACCGCCGCCATGCTGCAAATGTTCGTTTGCGGCGTTGACAATCGCATCCACCGCATCGGTGGTGATATCGCCTTGCACGATTTGCAGGGACTGTCCCGTTGGAAGAATACGTTCTTTCAAAATGGTGTTCATGGATTTATTTTACCCCCGTTAAATAATGTAGGGGCGGATCGTGATCCGCCCCTACAAAAATTATCTGGTCTTTGCCACAACCGCGGCGAACGCCTGCGGGTTGCGTACCGCGATGTCAGCCAGCATCTTGCGATTGAGTTCGATGCTTGCCTTCTTCATCGCCGACACCAACTTGCTGTAGGTGGTCCCGTTCAAACGGGCGGCAGCGTTGATGCGGGCGATCCACAACTTGCGCAGGTCGCGCTTGCGGACGCGGCGATCACGGGTGGCGTACCACAGGCTCTTGAGCATGGCTTCGTTGGCACGCTTAAAAAGCAGATGCTTCGAGCCACGCTGGCCCTTCGTGATCTTCAAAACTTTCTTGTGACGTAGATGCCCTTGCGGGCCTCCCTTTACACGCATTTCTTTACCTCCTGCAAACTCGCGGGCGTCGGCAGGTCATGCCAGTTGCGTACACCCGAAAGCCGCAAATAAAAATCGATTCAACAACCGGAAGACTAGTCTTCCATGTGCGGGGCAAGGCGCTTGATTCGCTTGATGAATTTGCGACCCTGCACCACAACCATTTCACTCAATAGTGCTTTGGTGCGGTCGGACGTGCGACGGCGCAGATGGCTCTTGCCGCCTTTGGTTCGCACCAGTGTGCCGGAGCCCGTCAGGCGGAATCGCTTGGATGTCGCCTTATGGGTCTTCAGCTTGAATTTGCCGGATGCTTTTGCTTTACGAGGCATTTTGACTTTGCTCCTTTCACAAAATTAACCGCGGGATGATAGCCCGCGGACGATCAACCTTTTCAAACTACTGGACGGTGGGAGTTGCTTCGCCCTTCGCCTCAGACTGTTCGCTCTTTTCCTTCTTTTTTGCTCCAGCCTTGGCGGGAGCCAACACCACGAGCATGGTCCGTCCCTCCATCTGTGGCGGGACTTCCACAACAGCCACGTCCACAAGGTCCTGGACGATCTCACGTAAATCTTCGAGCGCAATTTCAGGGTAATCCATTTCACGTCCACGGAACTTGATGGTAACGCGGACTTTGTGACCCTGGTTCAACCAACGGCGGGCATCGTCCACCTTGAAACCACGATGGGCATCATTCGTCTTGGGACGCAGGCGGATTTCCTTGACCTCGATCTTGGTCTGAGCCTTTTTGGCTTCGCGTTCCTTCTTCGCCTTTTCGTAGATGAACTTGCCGAAGTCCATTACACGACAAACAGGCGGGGTTGCCCCGGGAGAAACCTCCACAAGATCCAACTCGGCGTCACGGGCGATTTGCAAAGCCTGGCGGATTGGCACGACACCAACATTCCCGCCATCGGGACCGATCAGGCGAACTTCCGCGACGCGGATGCCCTCATTTACTCGAAATTCGTTAGCGCTGATATGCTGCTCCTCTTGGTGTATGAAACAAATCCAGCCTTTGTGCGGCTGGTTTTTAGCGGGCGAATGATACCATGAAGGATGAAGAGTCGTCAATAAAACGCGAAGGCTCATTCCAAACCGCCGACCTGGCATGGAAGGCTCGGAAACAAGCCAATTGTTTTGAATGAGAAAAGCAAATTTTCCTTGACCAGCAAGGTACATTACAGTAAAATACCCCCCGCTCAATCAATGCCCTCGTAGCTCAGTGGATTAGAGCGCTTGCTTGCGGAGCAATAGGTCGCGTGTTCGAGTCGCGCCGAGGGCGCCAGAAACCGTCTTTCACACAGAGAGGCGGTTTTTAGTTCGCGTGTCCCATCGAGGGATGATATTCGAGTCGCGCCGAGGGCGCCAGAAACCGTCTTTCACACAGAGAGGCGGTTTTTAATTTCCGTCCCCAACCAAGGGGGATGCGTTTTTGTTTATAATGGACAACATGAAAAAGAAGAAACCCCACATATTGTTAACCAACGATGACGGCATCCGCTCCCCCGGTCTTTGGGCCGCCGCCAGTGAACTTTCCAAGATCGGCTACGTGACCGTTGCCGCGCCGCGTGAACAATCCTCAGCTATGGGACGCAGCCTGCCCAGCACGTCGGACGGAATCATCCGCAAGGAGCAGGTCCAGGTCAACGGTCAGGCATGGGACGTTTATGCAGTCGGCGGGTCGCCAGCACAGGCAGTCCTGCACGGTATCCTGGAAATCATTCCGCATAAACCTGACCTGGTTGTTTCGGGAATCAACTATGGCGAAAACGTCGGGCTGGGAGTGACAATTTCAGGCACGGTCGGTGCGGCGATGGAAGCGGCGGCCTTGGGTATTCCTGCGCTTGCGATCTCACTCGAAACCGAGACACAATATCACCTCACCCATTCAGAAGATGTTGATTTTTCGACAGCCGGGTATTTCACCGCCTATTTCGCACGGTTGCTTCTGGAGAAGAAGTTTCCACAAGAAGTAAATTTGATCAAGGTCGAGGTGCCGACTCACGCCACGCCTGAAACCGAATGGGAAGTTGGAGGGCTTTCCCTTAGCCGATACTATGACCCCATACCTGCCAAGCGTGATTCATGGGAAGAGCCAGGTCCCATCTGGTACAGACACAGCGAAGGCATTGACCAGGAACCTGAAGGCACCGACGCCCACATCCTGCGGACAAAGAAAAAAGTGGCAGTGACGCCCTTGAACTTGGACATGACGGCAAGGGTGAAGTTCAAGGAGTTTGAATTTTTTTTGCGGAAATGACTTCCAAACCCAGCCTGTTTAGAAATTACGAAAGAAAGGAGATTCAAATGAACCAATCTGCAAAGCGGATTTTGTCCCTTTTAGTCGCAGCAACTTTTTTGATCATCGCCTGCGGACTTGGGCAACCTGAAAATAATCCCGAAGAGGTCACAAATCTTGTCGTGACATCGGTGGCAGAGACCCTTACAGCAATTCCAACCAGCACCCCTGCCCCAACAGACACCCCGTCTCCAACTCCCACGGAGGTTGTCCCCACCATTCAATTTACAGCCATGCCGACCTTTGTTCTCCCAACGAACACCCCTATGGGTAACGCAAAGACTGATTACGTATGCAACGTCACCGACCAGAAACCGTTCGACGATACAGAGTTCCGTCCCGGTGACAGCTTCGATATAAAGTGGACCATCGTCAACACTGGGGCGAAGAAATGGGAGGACAAAACCTATCTCGAATATCAGGATGGTCCCGAAATGACCGACAAGACCCAAATAGAACTTCCCAACCTAAAGCCAGGCGGAAAATATGATGTAATCCTTGATGCGACTGCGCCATCCGAAGCAGGCATGCAAGTCATGGTCTGGGCTGTAGTTGGACCGGGAACGATTAAAGACTCGGTATATTGGATGTGCTATCCATATATAAGAATCATTGTGAAATAAAAACAGGTGGAGGAAATTTCCTCCACCTGTCGTTTACAGTTCTTCCTACAACTCCGCTGCCCTTCTCGCAATGCGATCCTTCGCGCGGGAGATGAACTCAGCAAGTGGAATGTTGTTCTGTTGGCTGCCATCACGGACGCGGAGCGAGATTTGACCTGCCTCCATTTCGTTGTTGCCGACCACGATCATGTACGGAATCTTCATCAACTGCGCCTGACGAATCTTGGCGTTCATGCGTTGGGCAGAGACATCGGCGCTGGCGCGGATGCCGTTCTCGCGTAGTTCCTTTGCGATTTTCTCAACGTATTCGTTCTGTGCATCCGTGATCGAAATCACGCGCACCTGTTCGGGCGAGAGCCAGACGGGGAAGTTACCCGCATAATGCTCCAGCAGGAAGCCAATCATGCGCTCGTGCGTCGAGAGCGGCGCGCGATGGATACAGAGCGGGACTTCATCCTGTCCTTCCTTGTTCGTGAATTTCAGGTCGAAACGCTCCGGGACAGCGAAGTCCACTTGGTTCGTCATCAATGAAAACTCGCGTCCAATGGCTGACCAGACTTGCACGTCAATCTTCGGACCGTAGAACGCAGCTTCATCTTCGCGTTCTACATACGGCACGCCACCGTTGTCCATCGCGCGGCGCACCATCTCTTCTGTTTTGAGCCACAAGCGCTCGTTATCCACGTATTTCTTGCCGAGTCCAGCTTTGCTGTGCAGCGACATGCGCATCACGTATTTCTCAATCCCAAAGAGATCAAAGTACTTACGATACAACTCCACGACACCCATGAACTCCTGCTCGAATTGGTCTTCGCTGCAATAGATATGGGCATCGTTCATCTGCATCGAACGCACACGCATCAAACCAAACAACTCACCCGATTTTTCATAGCGATAGCACGTGCCGTATTCCGCAAGGCGGACGGGCAGGTCACGATACGAGCGTCCCTTCGAGCCGAAGATCTTGTGGTGCATCGGACAGTTCATCGGCTTGACGTAATACTTCACGCCCTCCAGCTCCATCGGCGCATACATGCTCTCGGCATAATAAGGGAGATGACCGGAACGTAGAAAAAGGTCCTCCTTTGTGAGAATCGGCGTCTTGACGCGGACGTACCCCGCCTTCTCTTCCATCTCCTTGGCGAGCTTTTCCAGCTCTTCGATCATCACGCCACCGTTGGGCAGCCAAAGCGGAAGGCCTGGTCCTACCTCGTCGTCGAAGATGAAGATTTCGAGTTCCTTGCCCAGTTTGCGATGGTCGCGTTTCTTGGCTTCCTCCAATTGCTGGAGATAGGCTTCCAAATCCTTCTTGCTTTCCCAAGCCGTGCCATACACGCGCTGGAGCATCTTGTTCTTTTCGTCGCCGCGCCAATATGCGCCCGCCACATTCATCAACTTGAAGGCGTCCTGTTTGATCTCCTTCGTGGAGGCAACATGCGGACCACGGCACAAATCCGTGAACGTGTCGTGTTGATAGATGGAAATTTCGGGCTTCACATCGAGCGGATTGCCATACTCGTCCAAGCCGCCTTTTTCGAGACCTTCGATCAACTCCAACTTGTAGGGCTGATCGGCAAAGATTTTCTTCGCTTCCTCGGCAGAGATGACCTGCTTCTTGAACTCATGCTTGCCCTGCACGATCTGTCGCATCCGTTTTTCGATCTGTTGCAGGTCTTCGGGTGTGAGGTTGCGCGGCAAATCGAAATCGTAATAAAAGCCGTTTTCCACGGGCGGACCGATGGTCACCTTGCCATCGGGGAATAACTCCAGAACAGCCTGCGCCATCACGTGCGCCGCCGAGTGTCGGATTCGATATAACTGTGACTCTTCGTATTTTTCCATAACTTGTTGCGCCATTCTTACTCCTTTTCTGCCCCTCCACGCCTACATTAGTAGCGGAGGGGGTAAACAAAAAAACTCTCACCCACAACGGGGCGAGAGTTCAACTCACGCGGTACCACCCGATTTACCCTCTTTCGAGAGCATCTCTTGCGGCTTGTAACGGAGCCAACCGTTCAACTTACTTGCACGGGCGAAGCGTGCTTCGCCCCTACGTTCTGCTTCACGCTCGCGAGTGGTTTTCTGTGATTTTCCCTGGAAGAGATTCTCAATCATTGATCTCTTCTCCCTGTCAGGGACTTGACCACGTACTCGTCTCGGTCAAAGCGTTTTTCAATTTTACTGAACACTGGTCACTGATTATTGACCAAGTGGGCGAGATAGGGCTCGAACCTACGACCTCTGCTATGTCAAAGCAGTGCTCTAACCAACTGAGCTACCCGCCCGAAGGATTGACATTATACCGAGGGTAGGCAATTTTGGCAATACATTTTTTACTGTCTCAATTTTGCAACGACCAGCGTCACATCATCAGCCAGAGGACTTCCGTTTGTATACTCCTTCAACGCCGACATGATCATCTGAATCAACTGCTCGGAAGATGCAGCCGTATTCTGGCGGATGATATCAGCCAACCGTTCCTCCCCCCACAGCGCGCCCTGGGAATCCGCTGCCTCTGTAATACCGTCTGTATAAAGCAGTAGGATATCATCCGGTTCCAATTGGACATCCTCGCGGTTGATGAAAAACCGCTCCGATAGTCCAATGGCTGGTCCCGTTGGACGAAGCCAGATTTCCTCGTTTGTCCTCAGGCGATACAGGTACGCCGAATTGTGACCCGCGTTTGAATAACTCATCGTTCGCGTTTGAGGGTTGTACTTGCCCAAAAAGATGGTCACAAAGGTCGTGACGTGGATGTTGTGGATGTAAAGGCGGTTGATGCGCTCCAGCACGGAGGTTGGGGACTCCGCATCCGGCACAAGCGTGTGAAAAGCGGTTTGCAGACTGCTCACAAACATCCCAGCGGAAACGCCGTGCCCGCTCACATCAGCCATCACGAAGCCATGTGTACCATCATTGAAATTGAGGAAGTCGAAATAATCACCTCCCACAATTTGGGCGGGACGACTAAAGGCGGCGATGTTCATCCCAGCCACGAACGGGATTTCCGCGGGCAACAATCCACGCTGGATGACCTGCGACATCTCCAGCTCATCTTGCAGTTGGCGAAGTTCTTCGTCAGAAAAATGTCCCAGGCAAACACCGGCAGTATAGTCCATTTGAAGTAACTGACTCTCCACGGCGTCATGGCAGAGCTTGCAAACACCGAATGTACCCTCCTTGATCTTCTCCAAAGTTTCGTCGATTACTTGCAGGCGTTCCTCAACGCAGCATCCATCCTGCGAGCAAAGACAAACCTGCTGCTTTTCGGCTGGCGTCGCTTCGACCCAGTGAGTCAGGTTGTCGCGTGTTTCCGCTAAACGAGTCTCAACCTCATCAAAAAGTTTGGTTTCCATATCTTCCTCATTAGTTGGCAGACGAATTAGAACAGATATTCTAACACACATGAGCCCCTTTTTCAAACCGAATTTCTGTCCACGTATTCAGACCGATTGGGATGAACACATCTTACACTAGGACTCCCCCATCCTTGCGGTATAATCCGCTCCGCCATGCCAAGACGCAAATCGCCCGAAGAACTCTCCGTGGAGGAACTCCGCCGCCTGCTGGTCGAGAAGAGACGCGGCGCGCGAAAGGAACGCCTCGAACATTTCCGCCGCACGGGACGCGTGATCTCGGTCGCGCCTGACCTGCCCGACTTGACTCACGATTCTGCGCCGATAGTTGATACGGCGGAAGGAGCAGAATCCGTACCTCAGCCTGTTCCCGTCAACCCACGCCGCAAGTTTCTGGATCGCGTCCTGCTCGGCGTGGAAGTGCTGGCTGTCATTGGCTTGATCGGAGTCCTGCTCAACGGACTTGGTCTGCTTCGCACGTTGAACACAGAAGTGGTTGCGGCGCTCAATCCCGAAACGCCCACAGCGACTCCGCTGGTGATGGCAGTTGTCCTTCCATCGGGACATGTCCCGCCAGACGCGCAAGGCAATACCAAGCCCAACGAAGCGGAGATCCCAGAGCATCTGCGTCCGATGGTGCAGTCGCTTGCCAACATGCCCGTGCCGACTCCCGCGCCGAACCAGGCAGTGCGCATCCAAATCCCGAGCATCAATGTGGACGCACCCGTCGTGCAGGGCGACGGTTGGGAGCAACTCAAAAAGGGCGTTGGGCAATATGTCGGATCTTCCGCTCCAGGCGAGAACGGGAATGTTGTTCTCTCGGCGCACAACGATGTTTACGGTGAGTTGTTCCGCTACCTGGATCGACTCGTCCCAGGCGACCAGGTCATCATCTCGACCCATCAGAGACAGTTCGTTTACATCGTGGACCGCACCGTTTTGGTCGAGCCAACCGCCGTCGAGGTGATGGCTTCGAGCGGGAGTCCCACCGTGACGTTGATCTCGTGCTACCCATACCTTGTTGATACCCAGCGCATTGTCGTCTTTGCGCGGTTACAAAATTGACGAAGTTATTCCATAGATTACTTCGCAAATCATTCTTGAAGGAGAAATAAAAATGGCTAAGAAAAACAAAAGGGCATCCCAGCCCGTATCGTTTGCAAGCGCCCCTGCCACGCGTGAGGAGTTTAACCCCGACTATAGCATGGTGAAGAAAGACCTCAAACGCATCGGTTTTCTCGCAGGCTTCTTTATCGTTGCGCTGGTGGCGCTCTCGTTCTTCTTGAAATAGTTCTTAAACACGAAGGACACGAAGATCACAAAGGGGTGAAAGAGGAAAGGCTGTTTCCAAGCCTTTCCTCTTTTTGTTGGAGATATAATACAGGCATGAAAACAACGGACTTGATTTCAAGGTTACAGAATTTCCTTGCCCGCTTCCAAATGTGGAAGGCGGCTGTTTTACTGCGCTCCGACTACCAGAATCCATCTATGCACGAGTTCAACGCTTTGGATACGGAAGACTTTTTGGACTCCCAAAATGACATCTGCTGTCTTTGACATCGCCCTCGAAAAATTGACCTACGGCGGCGAGGCGATGGGACGCCTCCCAGACGGACGCGCCGTGTTCGTGCCGTTTGGCTTGCCCGGCGAACAAGTCCGCGTGGAATTGACGGAGGACAAAAAGAACTTTGCGCGCGGAAAGCTGCTCGAAATCTTGAAAGCCTCACCCGACCGAATCGCGCCGAAATGCAAGCACTTTGCCGAATGCGGCGGCTGTCACTACCAGAACCTGCCCTACGAAAAGCAATTGACGGCAAAGACCGAAATTTTGCGAGACCAGTTGCAGCGGATTGGAAAAATCGAGAATCCGCCCGTCAAACCGATGGTCGCGTCGCCGCTGGAATGGAACTACCGCAACCACGTTCAGTTTCACCTGACCGAAGACGGCAAGATAGGATTTGTCAACTCCAGCGGAAACGCCGTCCTGCCCATCGAAGAATGCCACCTGCCCCAAGCGGACATTGATTCATTCTGGCGCGACCTGCAATTCGAATCCAATGCAGAGGTGGAGCGTGTTTCCCTTCGCGCTGGCGCGGATGGTGGTTTGATGGTCGTGTTGGAATCCGAATCACCTGAAACGCCCGAACTCGAAGTGGAAGCCGATGTTTCCGTGGTGCATATCTTCGACGACCATCCCGTTGTGCTGGCGGGCGAAGATCATCTCTTTTTCAACATCCTCGACAAAGACTTCCGTGTATCGGCTGGGACGTTCTTTCAAGTCAACACGAAGATAGCAGAGAAAATGGTTCAACATCTGATGACCTGTCTACCTGTTTCCCTGTCTACTTCTTTACTGGATATCTACTGCGGCGCGGGACTCTTTAGCAAGTTCTTCGCGGGCAAAAGTAAAAAAGTCATCGGTATTGAATCTTCGGAATCAGCCTGTGAGGATTTTGCCTTCAACCTCGATGAGTTCGACAATGTGGAACTCTACGAAGGCGCGGCAGAGGAGATTTTGCCCGCATTGAAAAGTCACACTGCAAGTGTGATCTACGCGATTGTTGATCCGCCACGCGCGGGAATCGAAAGGCACGCGCTGGATGCGTTGATTAAAATCCAGCCGCAGATGATCGCCTATGTCTCGTGTGACCCGTCCACACTGGCGCGGGATGCGGCAAGGCTCATTAATGGGGGCTATCGTTTGGTGGAAGTAACTCCGTTCGATCTTTTCCCCCAGACCTATCACATCGAATCGATTTCGATTTTCGAAAAACCGTAGGGGCGGGGTAACTCCGCCCCTACAGTCAATTACCCTTCCGAAATGACAATCACCTTGTCTTCAGGTGAGAAGGTCACACGCTCGGACTTCTTCGGGTTGGTACGGACACCGTATGACTTCTCGGCGTCGCGGCTTTCTCTCATCAAGCGGTAGCCGATGGCGGTCTCGCCGCGACGGCGGGCGGCTTCGGTGACGGTGTAGAAGTTGACGGGTTGACCGGGCTTGACGTAGTCCGCAACAGGCTTGAGGTAAATTTCGGCGCCTTCGGGGTCGAACATGTCAGTGAAAACTCCGAGCAGTTCCGCATTCTCCGAAAGCTGGGACATCATCAAACTGATCAGGTGTTCGCTGACGATGAAGTCATCTACCTTGGCGGCTTCGGCGAGTTCGCGGTTGCGCAGGTCGAGCATCTCGCTGATGATTGAGAACGGCGTCTCGTCATGTTCGGCGATGTCGCGCAGGTGAAGCAGGGTGACGAGGGTGATCGCATCCGCTTCCTGCTGTTCGAGATGGCTGTACGCCAGCACAATCACGTGGTCGTATTCCGAGGCTTCGAGGCTTTCGAGCAGGTCACGGTCGCGGATGTCGCCTTCCTGCACCACCACTTTTTGATTCTTCAATTTGCCAACCTCGGCACGGAGCTGGTCTTCCAAATCTTCGATATTTGAAACAATCGTCACCTGCGAGCCTTTGGCGACGTAATTGTCCAACTCGCGGATGATGGTGGACCCGGAGCGATTCCAGCCGAGGATGAGCGCCTTCTCCGGCTTGGGCTTGGATCCGCTCCCCGCAGGCTGGATCAGGCTCTCGTCGAGTTGGGGACGCGCTGCGGACAGTTTGATCTTGTCGTCGTCTTCCGCAATCACGAAAACCTGGTCGCCCGATTCGATTCGAGTATCCACAGCGGGACTCATGGCGATGGTTCCGTCCGCCTTGCGAATGCCCATCAGTGTGGAAGATTCAAAAGCAAGCAGGGCTTCACCGTAGGTCTTGCCCGAAAGTTCAGGCTCATGCTTGAAGTAGATTTCGTCGCCGCCAAAGTTCATGAGTTCGGTGTAAACGATGGACAAGCCGCTCTGGCGGGAGGTCTGCGCCACGACGCGGGCAATGAGTTCGTTGGTGAGAATCGGCTGGACGACATCCTTCACGCCGAGCATTCTGACCACGTCCATGTTCTTCGGGTCGCGGATTTGGGTGACGATGTGATACGGCGCTTCGCGGCGATTGGGATTGTTGGTGAGCGCCAGCACCGACTTGATGACGTGCGTGTCGGGGTCGTCGCCTTCGGCAAGGATGATGATGGAACGCGCCGTGTGCGGGCTGGCAATTTCGAGGTCGGTCAGGTCAATGGGGCTTCCCGAACGGCAGATTACGCGTGTGTTCTTTGTGTCGGGAATGCGTTCAGCAATCGCATCCTCCATTTCGACCTTATCCTGATCTGCCAGCACGACAAGCACCGCACCGTTCTTACGGCTTTCGTTGGCGAGGATCAACTCCGAGATGATGGTAAAGACCTGCGAATTCCAGCCGAGGATGAGGGTGTGGTCATTCTCAAGAACGGCGGAACGCCCCTTGCGGAGTTCGTCGAGTTTATCCTCCAGCCCGTTGTTGATGATACCGATCAACGCGCTGACGACGAAGATACCGCCGAACGTCACCGCCAGCATCATCAACATGAAAAAGAAACTGCCACTGTCGCCGCCCATCGTGCCTGAGTCGAGGGTGCGCAGAAGCGCCATCCAAACCAGATCGTACAAGGTCTCATCGTTGGGGGCGCTGCCCGTGATTTTGACGATCAGTGCCACAACAAAAATAATGATGGCAGACAGAATAAACAGGGCGGTGATCAATGCCCCCGCGCCGCGTGACATGTAATTATCGAACCAATATTGAAAACGTTGTTTAAAAGTAGGGGACTTCATTTTCGCTCCTCACGTATAATTGCGGCTATTATAAAAGGGTTCAACATAAATCATACAATCAGTTTTGTAAGTGCAATCAAAATTCAAGGGAGCAATGGCGGGCTTAAGAAACCTATAATCTTTCATGGGTAACATCCACCGGGCAGACGAAGTCTATAGGGCAGATTTTATGGTTTTAGAAAGCGAGGCAAATTATGTTCCCATTTGATTTAGACCGCCGCAAGGAGGAGGAGCGAATCCGCAACGAAGGGCGGCTCCCACCTGGACAGTCCCTGACATTGAAATTCCCCGTTTTGCATTACGGACCCGTGCCGCCGTTTAACCCCGCCACATGGGATTTGCGCATCTGGGGTGAGGTGGAAGAAGAAAAACGCTGGACGTGGGATGAGTTCAACCAATTGCCGCGCACAAAGGTCAAAATGGACATCCACTGCGTCACTCGCTGGAGCAAGGCAGATACGGTTTGGGAGGGCGTTTCGGTGAAGACACTGGTCGAGCAGGGTATCATCAAGATCAAGCCGACCGCCACCCATGTGATGCAGCACGCCGAATATGGCTTCACCGTAAACCTGCCGCTTGAGGTCGTTTTGCAGGAAAACTTCCTGCTTGCCACCCACCTGGACGGCGAACCGATCACGCCCGATCACGGCTATCCCCTGCGCGGGATGGTGGGGTTCATCCCAGAAAAAAGCAGCCTGGAAACGCCCTATCTTTGGAAGGGAGCCAAATGGTTGAGGTCGCTTGAGTTCATGCCGCGGGACAAACGCGGATTTTGGGAACAGGCTGGTTATCACAACCGTGCCGATGTCTGGCGTGAGGAACGATTTGGATAATTAAAGGCAAAGGGCTGTCCTTTTTAGGACAGCCCTGATTTTTTCGAGAGTGACTTTACCTGGTCGTGGGCGCTGTTCTCAGCCTGCGCGCAAACAGGATAACGATCACGAAGGCGAGTGCCATCACTACAAGACCGGGCAATCCGTACTCGTCGGCAAAACCCGTGCCAGCCAAAGCCGTTGTGGTCGGCATGGGAGTAAAACTTAGGGCAATGGCAGCCTGGGTGTATGCAGCGCCGACGGTGGCGGTAGCGGCGGCTTGAGTCCCTGCCAGTCCCATGGCTAGGTTGGGTGTACCGGTTGCGGAGGGTTCGGCAGCAACAGGTCGCGTTGGGGTGGGAGGCGGTGTCATCGTGGTCGTGGGCATAATGGACGCTTCGAAGGTGGAGGTCAGAGCTGCGTTAACGGTTGCAATTGCGGCGGCTGATGTTTGAGTGGCAGCGCTGATTGCATCCGCCTGTTGTGTTGCCGTCCGGCTTCGATTGTATACCAGCACACCAGCAAGACAAGCAATGGAGATCAATATAATCCCGCCCAAAATGCCGACCGCAATCATGAACGTGCGGTTATTGTTCGATTCCTCTGGAAGCGGGGCCTCGCCAAAATCATCTGTTGAAGTGTTATCATCGAAAGACATCAAGCACTCTCCTGGTTATGATTCATAATCTGTCGCGCATGATCTCAAATTTTCAGTTATTCCTTAAGAATAACGGAATTGTACAATAAGTTAGCGGATATTATCCCACAACTTCAAGGTTTATGAGAGGCGCAATTATCGTTTCGCCATTCTCAAGCTTGACTTCCGCCACGGGAGCGCGCAAACCACTGGGGAGAATGGTCAGTCCAGGTTTGACGGCCGTGATCGAGCCAATCATCCCAAGGGCGGGCGGCCGCCTCATACGAACCTGGAGACCGGTGACAAATGTCGTCACTTCATGCAGGGGAGGCGCATCGGAAGTTACAGGCAGGGAAATAATGATCTCGGGGCAGGCCCCGCTGTAACGATCGCGTGTTTCCGCGTTCACAGTGACTTCACGCTTGATATTCGTACTGAGAAGCTTGTACGCGGCCGAGTTCATTGGCAGGGCGCCAAAACCATCGGTCACAACAATTGGGTAACGCATTTCACGCGCCTGTGGGATGAGAGACGGGTATAAACTCGAAAGGATCAAGCCGCGCACAGGCAGGTCGGCGGCGGCTTTGAGCACTTCGGCGTCCTTGATCATGCCTCCCAAAATGACAAAACCGCGCATGCTCACATCCAGCCGCCCGGAGGTCAACACACCGTCCGGCTGTTCGGCAAGATTTACCAGCAACCCTGAATCAATGCGTCCATTCCCCCACACACCCTGCACAAGCGCGCCGGAAGTCTGGATTACCGCGCCACGATTTTGAAAGATTTCGATCACTGTGCCGGAAATGCCGGCGCGCAACTCCATTTTCGCCTCACCTGTCTCCATCAACACCTGTCCGTCGCCTACAGCAACTACCCGTCCATCTCGTGGAGCGACAACACTCCGTGGGAACAATCCCTTGCCAACAGCAATCTCGGTGCTGGCTGCAAGGCGGTCATTGATCTTACATTTGATGAGGCGGTCTGCCATGGCCGGGCTGACGCCCAAAGTCCGCGCGACATTTAACAGGATATGATCACGCGACCAGGTGGCTTCGGCAATCGCGTCACTCGGACTGACCTTTTGACCAACCCGCGCAAGCACTGTGCCGGGCACCGGCAAAAGCCGTTCGCGCATGATGGAAGCAAAACCGGTAATGTGATGTACGGGCGCCTGCATGAGTCTATTCGCCTCCGAGAGTCCAATTCCACTTTTTGATCAATTCACGACGACGCACAGGGTCGGACGGCAGGTCCAACGGGCGTCCACGCCCATCGAAAACAACACCCAACGCGCCGCCAGTGACAGGGATTGTGCCGCCGCGACCAGGTCCAAAACCAATGTCCGCGCCGCGCAGGCATTGGATGGTCAACTTGCCGGATTCGCCGCTCGACAACGGCAGGGACTCAAGTCCTCCAAATTTCAAATCCACCCGCGCTTCAGAACCATTTGCATAAGTCAGGGTTGCCCGCAAAATGGGTGTGCCATAATGCGCCGAGACAACCGGCACAACCACGGTACCAACGCTGAGGAATGCGCCGGATTCGATCACCTGCACCGGGAGGATGTTGTTCTGTGCGGCAGCCACGCCCAACAAAGGCAGGAGGTTGTTTTGATCGAGGATGACCGTGGTCACACCGACAGGCTGGAGGGTGTCAAGAAGCAAAAGCAGTCCATAACCAGGGCGCGCGGCGTCGCTCAATGCGCCGCCCCCCGCCAGAATCGGATCGAAAAGCGGGGATAATGATTGCTTGATATGCGGAACGTTGCGTGGAAAATCACGGCGGGCGGATTGCATTGCAAGATACAATACCTGCCGCGCAACCGACTGGGCTATGGCGAAATCTTCTTTTGTGGCGGCGATGGTGGATGGGTACAACGATTTTTGATACAAATAATCGCGCAACACGCCCTCGGAAATATCCAGGGGTGACCAGCGCAGGATGTCTCCGAGTGTGGTGTAGTTGAGCAGCCCGGCCAAATTCTCACCCAATCCAAATTGCGGATACACATTGAGCGTGGACTTGTCCTTGAAACCGGCGGAAATGACAGCAGCTGAGGCGCCCAGGTCTATGCTCAAAATTCCCTTTTCAGTGCTGTAGACCTTCGACAAAAAGCGCACCATACGTCCGGTGGCATAGGCGGTTGGAAGCATGTGCCCGCCAGACCATAGGTCAAGCACATCCACGCCCTTGATCTGGCGCTTGCGAACGTTGACTACCATGCGAGCCAATTCATGCTTGGCCGGTTCAAGGTCTTCCGTTTCGAGCGAGGGGCGTACGTTTGGGCTGAGGTGCAATACGGAAGCGAAGGAACCGATCAGGGATTTGATTTCCTCGGCAACTTTTTCGTTTCCAGCATAAAGAATGGCGGGCAATTTTTCCTTTGGCAGAATAAAGCCCGCAAGCCCAATCGGTTCGAGCAATTTTTGGATCGAGCGTGACGCGCCGCCATCCGTGCCGCCGGTAACGACGATCAGATCTGGCTGTACGCGAAGCAGGGCATCGATCTGCTGGTCGGGCTTGCGACGGTCATTCAAGCTGAGGGTTTCCACCACCCGCGCATAAGTGGACTCGGTTAACTTGCGCGCGCTTTCGAGCGAGACATCCTTTAACAGGCCCACAACAGCCGCCTTGATGGGTGGTCCGGCGGAGATGGTAACAACCAGTCCATCCACACCTGAACCGTTGGGCTGGCTGGGGGTGATCAGGTCACGCGAATCATCCAGCAGGGACTTTCCCAAAATCGTTTGCAGGTTGATGATCGCATTCCGAACGCCTTCGCTCACATCCTTGACAGGAGCTTCCGCAGTTGAGGGCGCAATGCCGGAAGCCACAAAGCGATATTCGCCTTCGACCACGTCGAACATGACCGCGCGCGTATTTGCCGCGCCAACATCTACAGCCAGAATGGAGTTGCCGTCAACCAGGGAGGATGCCATAATTAAAAGGGTGTCCCAAACAAGCCAAGAATGAAATTAATCAACCACGAAAGTCGTTCGATCAAAGCAGTCAGGGCGGCGGCGTACACACCAGCAAACACCGCGCCCAATGCGCTGCCGATGAAGATACGCCCGCCCCATGCCAGTATCTCAAGCGGGAGGAAACGGTGCATTGTACCGTCGGGCTTCTGGCGTGCACCGAAGTGGAAATATGCCAGTGTAAGCACTGCGCCGAGGAGGATGATCGCGCCGTTACCGGCAGCCTCATAAAATTTGATACCGCGCGCGGCGGCGGCATTCATGTCAAAGGCGTTGATCGTCGCCTGAATCTGTGGGATGAGCGTACCGCCCAAAGCGCCGGCGATGGTCACCGCCGCGCCAACGCCGACAAGATAAGCCAGCACGATGCGCCCAAGACCCGTCTGGCGCGGAAATATCAGCAGCATTAAAGCGCCAAGCGAAACAATGCCAAGATACAACGCGACCACCGGGTTGACTATTTCGCCGGAGACAATGGCATCCATCAAGGGATAGATAAGCCGCGGCAGAATCACCAGCCAAACCGCAACCGCCGCAATATAACCAGCGGAAACGCCAACGAAAATATACACTGCAATCTTGAAGAGCGGGTTGTCCCCGATTACGTAACTAAAGATGAGCAGGGTGAAAAGCAAGCTGATAAAACCCGTAATCAGGTCAATCAGATCAGGTGAAATTGGCATGTTACTTTGCCTCCCTTGCCGCAACGCGGTCACGCAACCCCAAAGCCAGGCTGAACAATCCGCCGCCCAGAATCAAAGTCATGGCAAGCAACATGCCAACACTGTGGGCATCCCAATATGCGCGCACGGTATTTGGTTTTCCATCGGTATCCTTCTGTTCGAATAATGCGCCGTCATACAAGCCGCTTGCCAGCCCATTGATCTGCCCGGAAGCATAATACGGCTGGAGCATCGGCGCGGCCTGTGCGCTGGACACCACTACAAAAGGTATCGGGATGTCGCCACGCATGGATTTTGTCTGCTCGATCCAGGCGCGGGCGGAATCGGCATCGTCCGTGAGCAGGAACAACGCCGAAAACTGCGAAAGCGTATCCACGCCATCCGTTGGGGGAAATGCCTTTGAAAGGTCAGGGGCAAATTTGAAAATGTCTTTGGTTTGAGGAGCCGCATACTTCATAGTGCCAAACGGGTTTGCGGAAAATGCACGGATACCCATTTGCCCGCCGGGCAGATAGCCCAGATTCAAGTATTGGGACCCGCTTTCGTAACCGTTCTCACCAATCCCATTCAAAGGTTTGGAGGAAATAAAGCGCTCAGCCAGAATCAAGCCTGTCTCATTGGTTGAAATAAAGGTCAAACGCGGAAAGTGCAGGCGAATCATCTGGTCGAACATCGGAAGGGCAACGGCTTCAATTTCTCCAGCACGGGCAGGTTCATAATCGAATATTACCAGCACACGCCCATCCGTTGGAATGGAGTCCTTCACAATGTTCCATGCGCTCACTGCCTCAACAGGGAATCCAGTCGGCGTCGCAAACACTTCTGTCCGCATGATGAGAACCACAGCCAGTGCGGCAAAGACAAGGACGGACAACAACCAGCGCAAAACGCGCGAAGTCCCCAGCATGGAGAAGGATGACCCAATGGGAACAGGCTCGGTCTCGGCCGAAAGGATTTGTTCCAACAACCCAGCATGTTGTTGTTGCTCCTCGCTTGCCTGCAATTTGATCGAGTGCGCCTTTGGTTTTCTTACGGCGGTAAAACCCGGCGCGGCGGGAAGCACGCCTTGCAAACCAGCTAGTGCGCCATTCGTCTCCAGGGTTCTATCTCCGGATAACGAAGTCACAGCCTGCGGACCCGCATCCACCGGGCGCATGGCCTGCACCCAAGAGGGCAGGTCACCTGGCGCAATTGCGTCTACATTTGTGATCGGCGCAACAGGTTCCGGTGCGATCGTATCATCCCTGATGGAAAGCCAGTCGGGCATTTCGGTAAAGAGGGAGTCTGCGTCAGCGGCTGGCTGAGGTCCTCCTTTCGAAACAGATGGAACAGGACTGGCCGGTTCATTGGGCAAAGGTGTGGAAGAGGTTTGCGCTTCAGAAGCCTCAACAGATTTAAAAGCTTTGAGCCAGTCAGGGGTTTCAAAGGCATCTGCCGCAGGTTCGGGTTCTTTCGATTCGGTAGGCGGTTCGCCAAAGATGGATGCCTGTGGCGCGGCGGCTTTCAACCAGCTTGGAATATCCAATCCGGCATCGTCGCTGACAGGAGCAGGACCTTGTGCGGGCTTTTCCGGTTGTGCAGATTGTTTCTCTTCGGTGGACTGAAAACCTTTCAGCCAATCCTGATCGGATGGTGGGGCGCTTGATTCGAGTCCCTTCAACCAGTCCGATTCTTCTTCGCCTGACGGTGATGACACGGACTCAGACTCACCCAGACCTGATCCTGCGAAAATAGTAGAGTCAGCGCCCTGAGCTTGTCCTTGATCCCCCATGGCTCTCAGCCAGTCAGGCATGTCGGAACTGCTCGAAGGAGCAGCAACACCTTCCTCCTGCATTGTCTTCAACCAGTCAGGTGCGTCTGAAGGCTCAGGCTGGGTACCTGGTGTAATTGCGGCACTTTCCCCACCCATCGACTTCAACCAGTCAGGTGCGTCTGACGATTCAGGCTGGGCACTCGGTGTAAACGCAGTGTGTTCCCCACCCATTGCTTTCAACCAATCTGGAGAATCCGAAGGAACAGAGGGAGTTTCAGGTTGGGCGCTGGGTTTCGAGGCGGCAGCTTCCGCATCCATTGCTTTCAGCCAGTCGGGGGCATCTGAAAAAGCGGGCGCGGCGCTTGAATCCTTTGACGTGGTCGGCGACTCCAAACCACGCAGCCAGTCTGGCGTATCCGAAGCAATAAATGGTTCGTCATTGGACTCTGCAGCAGCGTCATTGAACGCCATGCCATCGTCTGGAACCATCGAGTGTAACCAGTCCTGCGACTCGCCCGCAGGTTGCTCGTCAAATGCAAGCGGCTGTGAGGGTTGTTGTGATGTTGGCTCAGCATCTGCAGACCGCGACCAATCTGTAAATTCATCTTTTTGACCAGGCGGCGGTGTTGAAGGAGCCATTCCAGACAACCACGATGGGACATCTGATTCGGGTTCCGGCGTGGGTTGTGTTAAATCCTTTTTACCGCCCAGTTCCACCCAGCGGACTTCGGAAGATTCAGGTTGTGACTTTTTGGGTTTCGGCTTTTCGCCGGTGATATTCGCGAGCCAATCCGGGATTTCCTCTTCCTCATCATCTGATTGGGAATGAAGTCCCGCCAACAGGTCGGCTCCAGAAGGAGTGGAAGGAGCTTCCTGTGGTTTTTGTGACGACTCTGGCACCTGTTGCGAATCCTCATCAGAAAATTGCCGCGCCGAATTACGCGCCTCCCTTAGCCATTGAGGCAGGATCGGTTCAAGATCACCGGTGGACTTCTTCGTGGGTACCTGCCCGGGCGTGAGAGGTTTTCCTTCCTCCTGGAGGTCTCCACTCAACGGCTGAAGACGCGACTGGCAATACTGGCAGAACTCCATATCCGCCAGATTATTTTCTCCACAATTGGGGCATTTAATCAGGTTAGCCATTAGTTGCCACCATAGGGGCGGTCCGCACCGAACAAAACGCGCAAACCTGTGAGAAACGCGCCGAGCGCCACGCCAATCAAAATGCCGCGCATCCCGCCAAGCGCCCACACCTGGGACCACCACCGGGCAAAGTCGCCCAGCAGGGGGATATTCCCAACAAGTGGAAGGGTGGCGGAGCCAAACAGGATAAGCACGGCTGTGAGCAGAAAGGCAAAACTCGTCACATCCGCGCGACGGCGCAGAAGGCGGATCGCCGCATAAAGCAGGGAGACGGTTAAAATGCCCATCAAAGCGGCTTCAACGGGAATGATGACACTTTCTGCTATTGCCTGCATGACCGCATGACCGGGTCTCAATACAAGGCCAAGAACAAACGTCACAAGCAGGCTGACAACAAGCAGAGCGCTGTAAATGCCGCCTTTTTCACCGCGCCGCACCTTGCCGGAATGCGCCGACATCAAATTAGCGATCCCAACAAGGACGGTCACGCCGGCGAGGGTGATTGCGGCATTTAGCAACTGATTCTGAACGCCGTTCAAAACGGGAAAATAGCTTTGCAGATAATATCCCGCCAAAACGAGAAGTCCCGAAAGGATCGCGATAAAAACAGTGATGACTCTCATTAGATGAGCCCCGATAATTTCATAACCACGCCAACCAACAAGGCAAGAATGACCAGCCAGCGAAAGACATCCTGTAATGTCAGGCTTGCAGTGTGTGAAGCGCCCGCTCCGAGATATGCACCCGCAGCGAACAACTCTTCACCGATCAGCGCATCCTGTGTGTTTGCAAAAAGTACGGACTGTCCCGCAAGATTATCGCTTGCGCCAACGAGAACCGCATTCTCGCGTTCCGCCGCATCGGTAATCAATGCAACCTCCGGGCCGAAATGCCCGATCATAACATTTGCCGAGACATTCTCGTTCTGTGGAATGTGCATTGTGCCAGCGGCATATCCAAATGGACTTAATCCCGTCACACGCCCGGTGGAGTGGGAATATAAATCGGCGGCGCCAGCAGCCTTATAGCCTGCCTGCAGGGTATCCTGCGAGAGCATGCCAATCACAGGATCACCGGAGGATGCAACCGGAGGGGCATCACTCACGGAAGTGCGTTCCGCAATATGGCGCAACATGGCAAGTCCAGCCAGGGCAGAGCCACCGCGGAAGTCCAGCAAATTCCCATATCCAAGTGACACATGCAAGCGCGTCCCATCCTCCACACTGAGTCCCAACATACGCCCCAACCGGGCAAGCGCGGGGATTTCACGCAGTATCGCCGGTGACTTACGCTTCCACAGCGTAATCACTCCCAACAGGATTGCGCTTACCACGAGGATGCCCAATTCGACGAAATTCATCATGATGAAGTTCTCTCCTCAACCAGAAAGGATGCAAACGCGCGCATTTCGGTATCCTCTTCCAGGGTCAGTGCCAAAGCCGTGAGTTGTTCGCTTGGAATCAGTCCGCGACTGAAATGCAACACCTGCGCCCCAAGCAGGGCAAACGGGCTTCCCGCCTCAAGAAGCATGGCGGCAAACCCATGAAGCTGATAACGGCGCAAGGTCTCTGCCCAGCGCGGCCAGTATTCGCGCGGTGACTTCATATATGTGAGTATAGCATAATTTTATTACCGGCTTGCGCCATGCTTCACGCCCGGCAATTGCAGGTGGGTTGCAATCCATTCCGCCTGCCATCAACGCAAAGCCGCAAAAGGTAAAACTTGATAACCCTTTACGGCTTTGTGAAAAAACGGAATGGAGTCTTCCATGAAATACGTGAAGAGTATCCTGCCGATTTATTCGGGGGAAATTTTCGTCCCAGACTCGATCTCAGCGTCTTTTGGAATTACGACAATTCCATCGCGGACGTACCATTTTTCGTTCTCCTGGTCTATGTCCGTGCCATGCGGAAATGGGCGAATGATAACATTGCTTCCGATGCGCACATTCTTATCGAGGATTGCGCCTTCGATATGGCAGCTTTCACCGATACCGATGGGTAATCCTTCGATGTCCCGTTCGTAATAATCCGAGCCCATGACAATCGTATCCTTGATGACACAGCCGGCAGCAATCTGACTGCGAATGCCAACGATCGAATGTGTGATGTCTGAGCGCAAAATACGGCATCCCTCTGCAAGCAGGACATCCTTTAATCTACAATCCTCCACAATGGAGCCAGGCAGGAAGCGTATATCTGTGTAAATGGGTTCCTTGGCATCATGAAAGTTGAAGGGAGAATCGGGCTTCGTCAGCATCAAGCCTGTTTCATAAAACGAACGGATGGTTCCAATATCCTGCCAGTAACCTTCAAAGTCAAAGCCGAATACCTTGTGTGTTTTAATTGCCTGGGGGATGATGTCGCTGCCAAAGTCATCGTAGTCTGGGAATTCATTCAACAGTTTCATCAACACCTTGGTCTTGAAAAGGTAAATTCCCATCGAGCCCAGGAACGGGCGCTTCGGGTCATCGCGGCTGACATATTTCTTCTGAACTTCAGGGTCCTTGGGTTTTTCCACAAATGAAGAGATACGCCCTTCGGATTCGCGCTTCAAAATCCCAAAGCGGGAGGCTTCCTCGGTCATTACAGGCTGTACAGCCACTGTAATATCCGCGTTGTTTGCCCAGTGATATTCGGCCATCGCCTTGTAATTCATGCGATAGAGGTGGTCGCCAGCAAGGATCAACACATTCTTTGCCCCACTGGACATGATCTCAAGAGTTTGTTTCCGCACCGCATCGGCAGTGCCCTGATACCAGTCCGCGCTTTCGATGGTCTGCTCGGCTGCCCAGATCTGCACCCAGCCGGAATGGAATGCGTCAAAATTGTAGGTGCGGGTAATGTGACGATGCAGGGACACGGAATTGAACTGGGTCAGGATCGCAATTTTATATATTTCCGAATTGATGCAGTTGCTAATGGGAATGTCAATCAGGCGGTACTTGCCTGCAATGGGGACGGCCGGTTTGGAGCGCATTTGTGTCAGTGGGTAAAGGCGCGCTCCACGCCCGCCGCCTAAAATTACAGCAAGGATGTCATTTAAAGAGGGCATAATTGTCTCCTAGATACATTTTACATTTCCATCAAACACTTGCTAACGTCTTGCATCCTGCTATAAGAAACCGCCCTGTTTCTTAAAATTATATCGCACTTTCAGGTGATTGCATCTTGCCGCGAAACTGGATAAAATGACTCCAATTTCAAGGGAATGTAAAGGTGTCTTATGAAACTTAACTCGGCAAGGAAAGTCTGGATCGCACGCATCATCGCCTGGGTTATCCTCGGCGTACTTTCGTGTGGAATTATTTTTGTCACCACTTTCATGTTGGGTCCGTCGTTTTTTGCCATTCCCGGATTAAACGATAAAATCGCTGTAGCTTTATATTGTCCGGGAGCGGAAAGCGCATCTGTTGAAGAAGGCACATCCACACCAACAACCACAAGTCCATCTGGCGTCTACGGACACACGGTTGAAGTCACCTGCACCTTTGCCGATGGAAGCACAAGGGTGATCCGCAATGAAGAATTTGCACTCGCATCTATCGGCGGCGTCTTTGGATTGGGAGGTTTATGCGGGGTGGGGATATCCATCCCATTGATGGTCGCGCCGTTCTTTCTGATCCGCAGAAAAAGAGAGAACTGAAAAATCAAAACGGGCAGGATTCTCCTCCCACGCGATTTGCTAGTATGGGAATACGAGTTTTACTTTTCACCCAGTACTTCCCCCACCGTTTCAACTACAAGTCCGTTGGATTGCTGTTCTCCTAGCCACTGTGCAAATTGAGCAAACACGGATGGCTTGATGGCATATTGATCACAGCCATCACAAACGTGGTGAAAGACAAAGATCACCCACCCCCCACCGCCGTCTTCGGTCTGGGTCACGTAACGCATCATTTTTGGGAAACGCGTATTGCTCACAATGTACGGCATGGCGCGCAGTCCATATTCATCCGTCGGAGGAAGAGTCTCGGGGCCATCCGACACACCGCGCGCATTGTCATACCCACAGTCCATGACAACCTGTTTCGCCTCATTGTCGTAATGTCCAAATGGATAGGCAAAGGATGTCACTTCGAAACCGTACGCAACCAGGTTGGAGCGATCCTGGCAGATTTCACGTTTTAGTTCCTCGCCGCGCACATCCGAAAGTTTGACATGGCTGAGCGTATGCCCGCCGATTTCGTTGCCATCGTTATACAAGTCGCGTAGTTGTTCATCAGTCATATAACCGTTGGTATTGGTAAACCCACTCACGACATAGAAAGTGGCATGCAAACCGTTTTCAGTCAGGGCGGAACGCACCGAAAAATTATCCGCGTCCCCGTCATCAAACGTCAGGCTAACTGTAGTATTTTTGAACACAAGTTTTTCACTGGTCGGCTCAGGTTTAGGAGCAACAGGCGTGCTGACACACCCGTATAAAACAATGAGCAACAGAAGAAGTATTTTCGGAAAATTCTTCATTAGTTTCCTATTTATTCCAGATCAGCCAGCCTTTTGTCAGCCATTTCTTGTGGATGTCAATTTTATAACCTTTTGCGGCAAGGCTTTCTGCCGAAGCCGCAAACCATTGTCGCACCCCAAAGGTTTTTGCTGAGGAAGTTTCCGCCGCGGAACGTTTCCATGCCTCCAGAAAATCATGAATCAACTCACCCTGCAAGACATGGTGAATGTAATTTTTAGGCAGCACTGCCTGGAAATCTGTAATGTCAAATCCCATGCGGAAATTGGTGCTAAAAACCAGCGCTTCCATTTTCCAACTCCGGACTCCGGAAGCTTGCTTCTGGGAGTTTGACAGCACCCGCAGGGCGGGTGAGCTGTCAGACTCCAAAATCTTTCTTGCCAGGTTGGCAACCCAAAGACTGCCAAACGGATTCGATGTCCCTTCGATCATCAACCCGCCAGGCAAAACATGACGGGCGAGGGTTTCATAAGCGGGAGCAAAATCCTTCTCCTCATATTGACGTAGAACGTTGAAAGCACGAATCAGTCTCACCGATTCGCCGGGCAGCAACGGCAGGTTGAATCCGCCTACCCGAAAGTGGGTAATCGCATCCGCATAGGGCATTGCGGATTCAACCCTTTCCTTATCAATCTCCACACCGAGAATGGAAAGGGTTGGATTGACGCGCCTGAAACGCGCCGCACTTTCGAGCGTGGTACGGGCATCGAAGCCATAACCCAGGTCGACGAAAAAGGCATCTCGAAAGCGACCCTCCGTCCGCGTGAGAAGTGAAGGCTCATAGAGCAGAATGAAGTTGTCCACCCGTCGTAGTCGGTTCGAGGCAGTCTTTCCACGTGTGGGCAATCCCATTGGTTTCTTTGAAGTGAAATACACAGACATACCGCAATTATAAAATACAAGAAGCGGTTCCAATGGAACCGCTTCTAAAATATCTGGAGTGATTTGACAGCGAACTATCGGATTCCAAAGTTAATCTCCAGCCGTGGCATCCGGTGCCTGTGACCACTGCTGAGGGGTGCTCTGGGATTGCTCATCCGCAAAGCGTCCGTGAATAAAGCCCGTTCCCGCAGGGATGAGCTTGCCGATGATGACATTCTCCTTCAATCCAAAGAGCGGATCGGTTGTAGAACCAATCGCTGCGCTTGCCAGCACTTTGATGGTGTGCTGGAAGGAGGAAGCGGAGAGGAAGGAGTCGGTGCTGAGTGAAGCCTTTGTCACGCCAAGAAGGATTTCCTGTGAGCGGGCGGGCTGTTTACCCTCCGCCACCAGGGCTTCGTTTACCTTGCGCATTTCAAGGCGATCCACCGCATCGCCGGGCAGGAATTTGGTATCGCCGGGACGGGTAACCTGCACCTTGTTCAACATCTTGCGAATGATGACCTCGAAGTGCTTATCGTGGATGTTCTGACCTTGTGAGCGATAAACCTTTTGCACTTCGGTCATCAGGTACATCTGGCAGGCGTCGCGCCCCTGAATCTTGAGCACACGATGCGGGTTGAGAGAACCTTCGGTCAACGGTTGACCGGCCTCCACATGCGCGCCATCCTTGACAAGCAAACGCGAAGTATTCGGGATTTCCTCGACCACCTCCTCACGTTGTTCGTATGAAACGATGATCTTGCGATCCTTCTTTTCAACGGCCACACGCCCACCATGCTGGGCTGTGATGGTGGCCTTTTCCTTCGTGGCAAGAATGTCGCCAGCCTGTACCTCGGATTCATCCTTGGCAACGAACTTCCAGTCTTCGGGAATCACGTATTCGTCGTGGATCATTTCCGCATATTGAATGTGGACTTCGCGCATGTCCGTATATTTCTCGGACTGCATGATGCGTATCACGCCGGCAATCTCAGCCACGATCGCTTCACCTTTTGGCATCTTGCGGGCCTCGAAGATTTCCTCCACGCGGGGAAGACCGGTCGTAATATCCGCCGCGCCGCTGGAAGCCACACCACCCGTATGGAAGGTACGGAGAGTCAACTGCGTACCGGGTTCGCCAATGGATTGGGCGGCAACAATGCCAACCGCCGCACCGAGTTCCACCAGTTCGCCGCGTCCCAAATCAATGCCGTAGCATTTCGCGCAAATGCCGTGCGCGAGTTCACAGGTCATGGGTGAGCGGACCTTGACTTCAGTCACACCGGCCGCAGCAATTTTACGGGCCAATTCATGAGTGATGACATCATCGAATTCCGCCAAGACTTCACCCGTCTTGGGGTCAAGGATGCGCTCCGCCACTAGGCGGCTGTAAATACGGCTGGTCAGTGATTGACCGGCAACATCGTCTGCCCTGCGAATCCAAATGCCGTCGTGTGTACCACAGTCGTGTTCGTTGATGATAATGTCCTGGGCAATATCCACAAGGCGGCGGGTGAGATAACCTGCATCCGCAGTGCGGAGAGCCGTGTCAGCGAGACCCTTGCGCGCGCCGTGTGTGGAAATGAAATATTCCTGCGCCGTGAGTCCCTCACGGAAGTTGGACCGGATGGGCATGGGAATGATGCGGCCGGAAGGATCAGCCATCAAACCGCGCATACCAGCCAACTGTGAAATGGTGGAGAAACCACCTTTGGTCGCGCCGGAGGTCGCCATGATGGAAAGGTTGCCATCGGGGTCCATGTGTTTCTTGACCGCGCCGCCGACGTGCTCGGTGGTCTCCTGCCAGATTTGGATTTCGCGTTCGTTCTTTTCCTGTTCTGTGAGCAGACCACGGCGGAAATCGCGCAGCACCACTTCGACCGCCTTAAGGGCTTCATCGATAATGCTCTTGCGTTCGGGCGGAATGGAGATATCAGCCACTGCCAGCGTGGTGCCGGATTTTGTCGCATACTCAAAGCCGATATGCTTGATCGCGTCGGCAACATCGGTGGTGACTTCACGTCCACACAGTTCATACACTTCGGCAATCAGGTCCTTCACGCCGCCCTTGTCCAGTTTTTCGTTCATAAACTGAACCTGTTCGGGCAAAACACGGTTGAACAAAACGCGTCCGACAGTTGTATCCAATACACGGGTTTCGGCCTCAAGCAGGCGGTCACCCTTATCGTTGTACCAGGTCTTTGTGCGGAATTTGATCTCGGTGTGAATCTCCACTTGATCCAGCGCATACGCCAGTTCCACTTCATCCATGCTTGCAAATGCACGTCCATCGCCGCGATGCTGGGCTTTCTGCTCCATGGTGAGATAGTACACACCAAGTACCATGTCCTTGGACGGGGAAATGATGGGTTCACCGTCGGCAGGCTTGAGCAGGTTTTTGGAAGCAAGCATCAATTCACGGGCTTCCGCAACAGCTTTCATTGAAAGTGGGACATGAACCGCCATCTGGTCGCCGTCAAAGTCCGCGTTGAAAGCGGTGGTGACCAGCGGGTGCAATTGAATGGCCGAACCCTCGATGAGGATTGGTTCGAATGCCTGGATACCAAGGCGGTGCAGGGTGGGAGCGCGATTGAGCATCACCGGACGGTCGCCAATCACGCTTTCGAGAGCTTCCCAAACTTCGGGACGGTTGCGCTCGATCAGGCGGCGTGCGCCTTTGACGTTCGCTGCATAATTATTCTGCACAAGGCGGGCAATCACGAACGGACGGTAGAGTTCCAGCGCCATGCTCTTGGGCAAACCGCACTGGTTAAGTTTCAAATTTGGTCCCACCACGATCACGGAACGCCCGGAGTAATCCACGCGCTTGCCGAGCAGGTTGCGGCGGAAGCGTCCCTTCTTGCCTTTGAGCATGTCGCTCAAGGACTTGAGTTCGCGACGCCCACGGCGGCTGAGGGCCTTGCCACGCTGGCTGTTGTCAATCAGGCTGTCCACAGCCTCCTGCAACATGCGTTTCTCGTTGCGGATGATGACATCCGGCGCGCCAAGCTCAAGCAACCTCTTCAGGCGATTGTTACGGTTGATGACACGGCGATAGAGATCGTTCAAATCGGAAGTGGCAAAGCGTCCACCGTCCAACTGCACCATCGGGCGCAGGTCAGGCGGAATGACCGGCAGGACGGTGAGGATCATCCACGCGGGGCTGTTGCCGGAACGACGGAAAGCCTCCACCACCTTCAGGCGGGTCGTGGACTTCTTGCGTTTCTGCTTGCTCTTTGTGGTACGGACCTCGTGCCAGAGTTCCTCGGCAAGTTTATCCAGGTCGAGGCGTTCGAGGATGTCGAAGAAGGCTTCGGCGCCCATGTCGGCACGGAAGACCTGCCCCCAACGCTGTTTGAGTTCGCGATAGCGGATTTCACTGAGGAATGTGAACGGGCGCAGTTCCAACAACTCATCGCGCAGGCGTGAAGACTGGTTCGAGGAGGTGGAGTTGTCGTTCTCCAACTCGCCGCGCAGAGCTTCCATTTCCAAATCCGCCTGCGCTTTTATGGACGCCGACTGGGTCTTGATCTCTTCCAGTTCATGCTGCTTCCTGTCCTTCAGCTCATTTTCAAGCGTTTCCAGTTTCTTCTGGACGCTCTTTTGAACGTGGGCAATGTGCTTGCTGTTGACCTTGTCACCAACATCAAGGATCTTCTCGCCCGTTGTTTCAAAGAAGATGGTCTTCTTGGCGGCTTCACCCATCTGGTCCTGGAGAATCTTTTCGAGCTTCTGCCCTTCCTTGATGATGGGGTCCATCTGCTCGGCAATGCCTTCATCATATCCCTGCTCGATTGTGACCTGCTTCTGCTTCAATTCGGCAATCTTGTGGTCGCGGTCCTGTTTGATTTCGGCGATCTTGGCATTGACAGTGGCCGCCTGCTCACGCTCGGAAACGGAGATTTCATCCTCAAGGCGCTGCAAGGCCTTTTTGCGAGCTTCCTCATCCACATAAGTAACGATGTACTGGGCGAAATACAAGACCCGGTCGAGGTTACGACGCGAGATGTCGAGCAACATGCCCATCTGGGAAGGGATGCGACGCGTGTACCAGATGTGCGCCACGGGGGTCGCAAGGGTGATATGCCCCATTCGTTCTCGGCGTACCGCGGAACGGGTCACTTCCACGCCGCATTTGTCGCAGGTGATCCCCTTGTAGCGGGGATTCTTATATTTTCCGCAATAACACTGCCAGTCACGGGTGGGTCCAAAAATTGCCTCACAGAACAGCCCATCCTTTTCGGGGCGGAGGCGGCGATAATTGATTGTTTCGGGTTTCAACACCTCCCCATACGACCATGACATGATCGTCTGCGGCGAGGCAAGGCTGATACGGAGCGCGGTCAGTCCCTTCGTTTCCACTGGGTACTCTCCTCAAAATATAAAGTGCTTCTCGAGAAATCCCTGCATAGCGCATAGTCGCTCTATGTCAGAGACAAACAAAGGCAAGCGCTTCGAGGAATTTCCTCAAGCGCTTGCTGTGTGTACTCGGCTTTTTTTATCCAACAGTACAATTATACGCAGGACGGGAGCGCGAGTCAAGGAATTTTTACATGCAAATGGCAAAGACCGCGACAACTACCGGATGCGGCAACGAGTCGGTCTTCCGCTGTTATAATCCATTAAAACAAGCCAAAGGAGAGAAGCAGATGTCATATACAAATGTGAAGGTCCCCCAGGGTGGGGCAAAAATCTCGATTGAAAATGGGAAGCTCAACATCCCTGACAACCCAATCATCCCGTTCGTGGAAGGCGACGGGACTGGGCGCGACATCTGGCGCGCATCGGTACGTGTAATCGATGCGGCAGTGGAAAAGGCTTACGGCGGCAAACGAAAAATCCACTGGATGGAAGTGTACGCGGGCGAGAAGTCGTTCAAGATGTTCAATAGCTGGCTGCCGGATGAGACCGAGAAAGCTTTCAAGGAATTCCTGGTTGGAATCAAAGGTCCACTCACAACGCCCATCGGCGGCGGCATCCGCTCACTAAATGTTGCCCTTCGTCAACTGCTTGACTTATACGTTTGTATGCGTCCAATCCGCTACTTCAACGGCGTCCCCTCCCCCATGAAACATCCGGAATACGTGAACATGGTGGTTTTCCGCGAGAACACGGAGGACATCTACACCGGCATCGAGTACCCGTACGGGACAGAGGACAACAAGAAGTTCATGGCGATGTACAAGGAAGCCTTCCCCAAGGATTATAAAAAGATCCGCTTCCCCGAAACTGCCGCCATGGGCTTGAAGCCCATCTCGGTTGAGGGCACCGAGCGCCTTGTCCGGGATACGATCAAATGGGCGTTGGAGAACAAACGGAAGAACGTCAACCTTGTCCACAAAGGGAACATCATGAAATACACCGAAGGCGCATTCAAGGATTGGGGCTACAGACTCGCCAAGCGGGAATTCCGCGGCCAGATCGTTACCGAGCGCGAGAGCTGGATCCTCGGCAACAAGGAAGCCAATCCCGACCTAAGCGCGGAAGAGAATGCCAAGATGATCGACCCCGGCTTCGACATGATGAGCCCCGCCCAGCAGGGCGACATCAAACACGAAGTGGAGGAGGCGCTGAAACTATGGGATACCCACGGCAACGGACAATGGAAGAAGAAATTGCTGATTAAGGATTCGATCGCCGATGTGTCTCTGCAATTTGTGCTCATTCGCCCACGCGACTACGATGTGATCGCCACCATGAACCTGAACGGCGATTACATTTCCGATGCGATCGCGGCCCAGGTCGGCGGGATCGGCATTGCTCCGGGTGCAAACATCAACTATGAGACAGGTCATGCCATTTTCGAAGCCACACACGGAACTGCACCAAAGTATGCGGACCTGGACAAGGTAAACCCCGGTTCGGTCGTCCTTTCCGGTGAGATGATGCTGCGTTACATGGGTTGGACCGAAGCAGCCGACCTGATCATCAAAGGTATGGAAGGCGCTGTCGCTGCCAAGACTGTCACCTATGATTTTGCCCGCCTGATGGATGGCGCCAAGGAGATCAAATGCTCTGAGTTTGGCGATGCAATCATCAAGTGGATGGATAAAAAGGTTGAAATTCAAAAGCCAAAGGTCGCCGCGAAGAAAACCGTTGCCACCTCCAAAAGCAAGAAAGCAGTTTCCAAAAAAATAGTAACCAAAAAGCCTGCGACGAAGAAGCCAATCAAAAAGGTTGTAAAGAAGCCCGCAAAGAGAACCAAGAAATAAGTCATCTTGGAAACGAAAAGTCGGAGCTGCTCGGCTCCGACTTTTCGTTTCCTTTATTCCGATTAAACCATACGTTATTTACTGACATCCAAAATATGGCGTGTTTCCCCACCAACGAACACACTCTCGCCGGACTTTGGTCCAAACTTGACCGCCAAGCGGGAAGGCATCCCCATGTCCTCTCCCTGTAAGATGGTGAAGGTGCTTTTCCCCTTCCACCCAATATCCCGCAGATAACCAGCCAAAGCCGCCGCAGCCGCGCCAGTCGCTGGGTCTTCATAGACTCCGCCCGCAGCAAACGCGTTTCGGGAATGGAACACATCATCTGATTCCTGCCAGAGCAGACTGACGGTGATCAGATTCTTATCCAGCATGAGCAACTTTACTTTCTCAAAATCATATCTCATTTCTGCAAGCGTCTTTCGGTTTTTCAAAACTAATATGAGATGTTTGGCGCCCGCAGAGGCAAATCGGATTGGAAAGGCAGGGTCAAGGTCGGCGCGCATCAAATGAAACGCTTCGAGGATTTTATCCACATACTCTTTCGGCGCTTCTTCCGAGAACGTCCCTGGAGATTGGAGCGTTGCAACCATTCCCTGGTCTGATCTTTCCGCGCGGACACTGATCTCGCTCTGATTCAAAAACAGTTTGTATTCGCCCTCGCCAAAACGTTCACCCAATGCCGCTCCCAGTGCAATGGTAGCGTGACCACAAAATGGGACTTCCATCTCCGGCGCAAAATAGCGGACTCGCCAGCCGTCCGCTTGCTTCACCAAAAACGCCGTTTCAGAATAGCCAATCTCTTTGGCGATCTTCAACATTTCCTGGTCCATTGGCATTTCGTCACAAAACGCCACACCAGCAGGATTCCCACCCTCTCCATCACGGGAAAATGCTGCTAACTTTAAGACTTCCATGTTTTCTCCTTCATAAACAGGACTTTCGCTCAGCCGCGTTTTTTATGTCGCCCAGAGCGTTAGCAAAGGGTCTCTACCCCTGAAAACAGAGATTCTTCGCTCTGCTCAGAATGACAAGCGAAAGTCCTGATAAAAAATAAACCGCATCTTTTCAGACGCGGTTTACCAATTACTAATTACCAACCACCAAACTTAATCCAGCTTTCCCGTCACCATCGCCATCTTGACTTCACCAATCACCCTCGTGATCTTGATCTCGCGTGGACAGGCTTCGGTGCAGTTATACGCGGTGTGACAGCGGGCAATGCCGTCGGTCTCGCTCAGGATTTGCAATCGCTCCGAGGCGGCTTCGTCGCGGTCATCGAAGATAAAGCGGTGGGCGGTGACAATCGCAGCAGGACCGTAATAGTTGCCGTTCGCCCAGTACGAGGGACAGGACGTGGTGCAGCAGGCGCACAAAATGCACTTGGTCGTCTCATCGAAGCGGGCGCGGGCTTCGATACTTTGCAGGCGTTCGCGTCCGTTTTCGGGCAACGGCGAGTTGTTAATGAAATACGGAAGTACGGCTTTGTAATTATCGAAGAACGGCTCCATATCCACAATCAAGTCTTTGACGATCTTCAAGCCAAGCACGGGTTCCACGGTGATCTTCTCCCCCACGTCGCGGACAAGGGTCTTGCATGCCAGCATGTTGCGCCCGTTGATGCGGATGGCATCCGAACCGCAAACACCATGCGCGCACGAACGGCGGAAGGACAACGTCCCGTCGTAATTGCCCTTGATATATTCGAGCAGGTCCAGCACGCGGTCGTTCTCGGTGCCTTCGACTTTGTAAACTTCGTAATGCCCGCGCTTGTCTTTCTCAGGGTTATATCGGAAAACTTTGAGTGTAATTTCCATGCTCGCCTCTTAATAAACACGCGCCTTGGGTTGATGTTTTGTGATCGTCACTGGCTTGTAACCGATCTCGATCTTGCCGTTCCTGTTCCAGGTCAACGTGTGTTTGAGCCAGTTTGCATCGTCGCGGTTGGGATAATCTTCACGCGAATGTCCGCCGCGGGATTCCTTGCGGTTAAGGGCGCTCGCCGCAATCACTTCCGCAATTTCAAGCATGTTGCCGAGTTCCCAGGCGTTCAAAAGCTCGGTGTTGAAAATCCTGCCGGTATCCGCCACCTTGATTTCCTTGAAGCGCGACTTCAACTCGCGGACTTTCTCCAGCGCCGACGCCATGTCTTTCTCGTTGCGATAAATGCCCACATCGGCAAACATGACCTTCTTCAACTCGTTGGACAGCTTGAAGACGTTTTCTCCGCCCGAACCGTTCTTCAGGGTTTCGAACTGCGCCTTCGAGACTGATTCTGCTTCGGCAGGCAGGGGCGCAAAGTCGGTTTGATTTGCGTATTCCGCCGCCTTGAGTCCCGCGTACTTGCCAAAGACCACCAGGTCGAGCAGGGAGTTTGTTCCCAAACGGTTTCCGCCATGAACCGAAACACAGGCACATTCACCCGCGGCATACAATCCAGGGAAGGGCGTGTTTTTATCGTCGATGACCACTTCGCCAAATTTGTTGGTGGGGATGCCGCCCATCGTGTAGTGCGCCGTCGGTTGGATGGGCATCATCTGGGTCACAGGATCAACTCCGAGGTAGACGCGGCAGAAGTCAACGATGTCGGGGAGCTTCGCCAGTACCTGTTCGCCCGTGATGGTGTAGGGAGTTCCATCGGGATTGGTGCGTCCATCCAACGCCGCATACTTGATGACCGACTCGGGGCGGATATCCAAATAGACATAATTCGCTCCATTCGCCCCGCGACCTTCCTTGATTTCGGTATAGATTGCGCGGGAGACGACGTCGCGCGAGGCAAGGTCCTTCACGCTCGGCGCGTACTTCGGCATGAAACGTTCGCCCGCGCCGTTGATGAGGACACCGCCTTCGCCGCGCACCGCCTCGGTGATAAGGATGCCGAGTTTGTAAATGCCCGTCGGATGGAACTGGAAGAATTCCATGTCTTCAAGCGGGATGCCGTGACGGAGGAGAATCGCCGCGCCGTCGCCAGTGTAAGCATAGGCATTGGAAGTCACCTCGAAGATGCGACCATGTCCGCCCGTGGCAAAGATCACTGCCTTGGCATGGATGACGTGCAGTTCGCCTGTCGAAAGTTCCACCGCCACCACACCCGCAGTCTTTCCATTTACTTGAATGAAATCCAGCACCTGGAATTCATCGAAGAAGTTGACCTTGTTCTTCAAGCACTGCTGGTACAGCGTTTGCAGAATCATGTGACCCGTGCGGTCGGCGGCGTGAGCCGCGCGGCGGACAGGTTTGCCCGTCACATTGTTGGTGTGTCCGCCAAACGGACGCTGGGAAATTTTGCCGTCGGGAGTTCGGTCGAAGGGCAAGCCCATGTGTTCGAGTTCATATACAGCGTTGATCGCCTCTTCGCACATGAACTCGATGGCATCCTGGTCACCGAGGTAATCGGAACCCTTGACCGTGTCATAGGTATGCCATTCGGGTTTGTCTTCTTCGATACTGCCAAGCGCCGCGCCGATACCGCCCTGCGCCGCACCCGTATGGGAACGGGTTGGGTATAACTTGCTAATCACCGCGGTCTTCGCCGTCCTGGAGGCGTACAAACCAGCCATGAGACCCGCGCCCCCCGCTCCGACTACGACCACGTCAAATTGATGAGTTTTTGCCATGAATTACTCCTGAATGACGATGGACGATAGACCGTTGACCATCGTCCGCGGTCCATCGTCTATTGTCTGATTTTACGAAGTCCAGAGCACGTACACCCCAATAACGGTGACCGAAGCCAGCATAACGATGCTCAACAGGCGGACGATTTTCCGCGCGCCCGCGCCTGGGATGTAATCGTCGGCGATGACCACCAGCCCATGGACACCGTGCGAGGAAGCGACAAAAAGCAGGATGCTGGCAACCGCCCGCCAGAAGTACGTAGCCCAGGGAGCAAGGTCGGGAACGTCGGTGCTTTGAACGTGGGTTGAGTTCGGCATGAACCCCCAGCGCATCACGTCGGCAAAGTTCATCTGGTTGCGGGCACCCATGACCAACGCGCCAATCAACGCGAAGAGAATCAGGGCATACATTGCCAGCGCAGAAAGCCGCGTGAAGTACCACATCAGGGTTTCGAAATTCATGCCGCGCTTGGAAAGAGGCAGGCTTCTTGATTTTGAATTGTTCATGCTAACCTCCCAACGCGGTCATGATAATGACCAGGGCGGAAATGCCAAAGGTCGGCAGGAAGATCGCCCACTCGATCCACATGGCTTCACGATGATGCTCGATCAACTTCGGGAACAGGTCGAGGAGGGTGATCCGCAGCCCATTGATGGCATGAAAGAGGGCACAAAAGAAAATGAATATCTGGAACGCCCAGTGTTTGTAAACATCATTCAGGAAAGTCCCGATACTCCCATCAAAAAACGACACGAGAATATGCATGGTAACGAAGATTCCCATGCCCAATCCCCCGATACGGTGCAGGATAAAGGTCAGGTACGGACCCTGCCCCTTGTACCGCAAGCCCGTCCATAGGCTGACATTTCTGCTTAAGCCCATCTATGCCTCCTCGAAAAAATTGGATTGGGAGATTGTGAAAAATCGCCCGATGTGATCCTTCAGAAACAATGACAAACCGAACAACTTGCAGAACGAATTTTACTCTTTTTTTTACTTGGGAATGGGAACCGATGGAACGATTATCACATAGAGGGCATTGACAAGAAAGTGACAATCATCCTGCTTATTTCGTTTCAGCTATCCTATAAAAAAGGGGTCAAAGACCTTTATAATCTTCTTTGAAACACAGCCCCGTATTTTTTTACTTTTCAGCCCTAAGCGGAGTGACGAGCGAGAGCGAGGAACGACACTTGCGCCTGCGCGCAGTGCAGGTGAGTTAAGGGCAATTTGGTATCATAGGAAGAAATCGCGTCCTGCCATCATACACAGGGCGAAGTAAAACTTCAGGAGGCTTACATGTCTGGTTCGCATGAAATGTCCCGCCGTGATTTCATCAAGGTCACAACAGGAATCGTGGGCGGGGTGATTGGGGCGGCGATTGGCTTGCCGACCATTTTTTATTTGATCGACCCGGCGTTGAAAGAGGGCGGAAAGGACATTTGGGTCTCCATTGGCAAATTCGAAGATATGCAGGCCGGCGTGCCCTACCCGTTCTCCTTCACCCGTGTGCAGGTCAACGGCTGGGAGCGGACATCCAACTCCTTTGGTGGATACGCCATCCGCAAGTCGGACGATCCCAAAGACCTGGTCATCCTGAACAGCCGCTGTACACATCTCGCCTGCTCCGTCAACTGGAGCGAAGAAGCCCAGGCATTTCTCTGTCCGTGTCACGATGCGAAGTTCGGCATTGGAGGCGAAGTGCTGGACGGTCCTCCGCCGCGCCCGCTGGATGTGTACACGGAATTCCGCCTGACGGAAGATGGTCGCATTGAGATTTTCTCCAAGGCAGGTTAACCATGTGGAAAAAAGTTTACGAATGGCTCGATGAACGTCTCGGCTTGAAGGACATGTACACTAACCTGCTCGACCGTCCCGAACCGAAGGGCAACTGGTGGAATACGCTCGGCTCCGCGAGTCTGTTCCTCTTTGTGATGCAGGGGCTGACAGGCATCTTCCTGACCGTCTACTATACCCCCTCCCCAGACCATGCCTATGACTCAGTTCAGTACATCATGGAAGGTGTGGCGTTTGGCTGGCTGATCCGCGGCATCCATCACTGGGGCGCGACGTTGATGGTGATGGTCGTCTTCATTCACCTGCTGCGGGTCTTCTTTACCGCTTCGTTCAAATATCCGCGCGAATTGACCTGGCTGATCGGCATCGGCTTGTTCATCATGACTTTGGGTATGGGCTTCACCGGCTACCTGCTCCCCTGGAACCAGCGCGCCTTCTGGGCAACCACCGTTGGCACTCAGATTGCGGGCAGCGTGCCCTTCGTCGGCGAGTTCCTCCTCAAAGCCCTGCGCGGCGGACCCGACCTGAGCGCCCTCACCCTGCAAAGGTTTTTCTCCGCTCACATCTGGATGCTCCCTCTCCTGCTGGCTGGTTTGATCGGCATTCACCTGTTCCTCATCATCAAACACGGCGAGTCCCACTTCCCGTCGAAAGAGGATTAACATGAACGACGAGACCAAACAAAAAATCAACGCGCGCTACGAACGCGAACTCAACAAGGGCGAGCGCTTCTGGCCCGATAGCATTTTCAAAGACCTGATCGTTTCGCTGGGAATCTTCGTTTTGTTGATCATTCTTGCCACCTTCGTCGGCGTTCCCGTCGAACCCAAGGCTGACCCAAGTGACACCTCCTACATCCCGCGCCCCGAGTGGTACTTCCTCTTCCTTTTCAAGTTCCTCGCTATCTATGGGCAGATTCCCGTCCTAGGCAAAATCGAGTGGCTAGCCACCGTCATCATTCCCGGTGTTGCAGTTGGGCTTCTCACCCTGTTGCCTTTCATCGAAAAAAGCCCCAACCGCTATTACGGAAAGCGCATTCTGCCCATTTCCATCATGATTATCATGGTCGTCGGCATTGTGCTTCTCACCCTGACTTCGGAGGTGCCGACCGTTGCCGCTGACGGGTCGAAACTGCTTGGGATTTTGCAATCCGTTTCGGGGCTGATCATCCCCACGCTTGCCTACATCGCGTTGACTTTGATGTCCTACGTCTTCAAGTCATCCACCCGTTCCATGGTCTGGACGACCGTGCTGGCTTCTGTTTCGATGATCCTTATCTCAGGGACGGTTTTGGCTCTGCACCCCAAAGCCGAGGTCGAAGAGGTTGAAGTCGCCACCACGCTGGTTAACCAAATTGTGGCGGGGCAGGACCTGTACGCGGTCAACTGCACCGAATGTCACGGCGAAGATGGTTCGGTTGCGGTCATCGAAGGCGTGGAAGGACTGGAAGGCGAAGAGATCACGCCCATCAACAGCAAGGATGTACTCTACACCGTCACCGACTCTGCCATGTATGAAGTCATCGCGTACGGACGCCCCAATGCGGGCATGACTCCTTTTGGCAAAGCCTACGGCGGCGAACTCTCGAAGAGCGAAATCGATTACATGATTACCTTCATGCGCTACATGTGGGACGACCGCTTCGAAGCGCCGAAGATCAAGCCGCTCTTCCCGCCGCTGGCAGATGGTGAAGTGCCTTCATACGATGTGCACATCCAGCCGATTGTCAAACGCTATTGCATCTCCTGTCACCGTGCCGGCAAGACAAACAATAACTACCTGATGACCTCCTATGAGGAAATCCTCACCACAGGCGACAATGCAGAAAAGAACATCATCCCCGGCGATGAGACCAGTTACCTCCTGCAGGTCATTCAGGAACAACCCATCATGGATCCAGAGAAACCTGACGAGGAAATGATTCGCGTCATGCCGCTGACCAATCCACTTAAACCCAATGTGGTGGACGTGTTCGTCCGCTGGATCATGAACGGAATGCCGCAAACTGCGGAGGAAGCTGCGGCGCTTTTCGTGGCTCCAACCCCCGAACCAGTGGCAACAGCAACACCATGACATAGTCTTTGTACGTGACATCTGTAGGGACACGGCGACGCCGTGTCCCTCTTTTTTTTTCCGATAAAATAACCCATCAAAATCGAAGAATGGAGAAACCATGAAAACAGCAAGCGGATTGGAATATTTGGAATATATTGAGGTGGAAGCAGGTACAGGCGCGCAGGCGGAAGCGGGAAAGACAGTCAGCGTGCATTACACAGGAAAACTTTTGGATGGGAAGGTCTTTGACAGTTTCGTTTCGCGCGGCGAACCGATCACCTTTCGGCTGGGCGTGGGACAGGTCATCAAAGGCTGGGACGAAGGCATTGCGCTGATGAAGGTCGGCGGCAAGGCGCAACTCACCATCCCGCCAGCGCTTGGATATGGCGAACGCGGCGCAGGCGGTGTCATCCCGCCCAACGCCACCCTCGTCTTTGATGTGGAATTGGTTGCAGTGAAGTAAATAAAAAGTCGGGATGTGAAAGTCCCGATTTTTTGTTTCTCAATTACCCAAACCGTCCCATAATGTAATCTTCGGTTTTCTTTTGCTTCGGGGTGGTGAAGATTTGTTTGCCTTCGGTGTACTCAATCAACTCGCCTGCCAAAAAGAAGGCGGCGTGATCCGCTGTCCGCGCGGCTTGCTGAATGGAATGTGGCACCAAAATGATTGTGTATTCCTTTTTCAACTCCTGCAGGGCGGCTTCCACTTTGCCTGTCGAGATGGGGTCAAGCCCCGAGGTGGGTTCATCGAGCAAAACGATCTCAGGTTGCAAAGCCAGCACACGGGCGAGACAGACACGCTGCTGTTGACCACCTGAGAGGGCAATGGCAGGTTCGTCCAGGCGATCTTTGACTTCATCCCAAATGGCGGCGAGTTTCAAACTACGTTCCACTGCTTCATCCAGTTTTGACCTGCGCTTTTCACCCGCGAGTTCGAGGGCATAGGTCAAATTCTCGCGGATACTCATCGGCAATGGGACGGGACGCGCAAAAACCATTCCCACCTTGCGGCGCAGGGCGATGACGTCTGTCTTCAAGTCGAGGATATTTTCACCATCGATCAGGATTCGTCCCGTACTGGCTTTGACCTCGGTCAAGTCGTTCAAGCGGTTGAGACAACGCAGCAAAGTGGATTTGCCCCCGCCAGCGGGTCCGAATAAAACAGTCACGGCGTTTTCGCGGATGTCCATGCTAATACCACGCAGGGATTCGGTGCCGTCGGAATATTGTAAGGAAAGATCTTCGATAATGATTTTATCTACCATTGTCTTTTTGCTCTCGCTCGCGAGCGGATGACAGTCGCGATAACATTCATGGTCAGCACAAAAACGATCAGCACCAGCGCGGTTCCGTACTGGATTCGAATCGGCATTTCGGGAACCTGTGTGGAAATGACGAACAGGTGATATGGCAATGCCATGGTCGCATCAAAAGGGGAATGCGGCAGGCGTGGAAGGAAGAACGCCGCGCCCGTGAAAAGAATGGGAGCAGTTTCGCCAGCGGCACGTTCCAAGCCGAGGATGACTCCAGTGAGAATGCCAGGCAGGGCTTCCTTCAAAATAATGCGGCTGATGGTCTGCCAGCGGGTTGCGCCGAGGGAAATGCTCACCGTGCGGAAGGACTGCGGCACGGCGCGTAACGCCTCCTCCGAAGTGCTGATGATGACAGGCAGGGTCATGATGGAAAGCGTGAGCGAGGCGGCAAGGATGGACGTGCCGAATTGCAGGAACAGCACGAACAATCCCATGCCGAACAAGCCATACACCACCGAGGGGATTCCCGCCAGGCTGATAATTGCCAGACGGATGAGGCGGGTCAGGCGGTTGTCTTTAGCATACTCCGCAAGATAGATGGCAGCCGCAATTCCCAACGGAACAGAAAAGACTGCCGTTCCAACTGTCAGGTAAAGCGTGCCGATGATGGCTGGCAGAATCCCGCCCGCACGCATCCCGTCATGCGGAAAGCCGGAAAGGAATTCCCACGAAATGCCAGGGCCGCCTTTTGCGATGATAAAAACGATTGCGCCAATGATGGGCAGAACGGTGGACACCGCCATGAGGGTGATGGCGGTAAATCCGAGCCGCTGGACGGTGTGACGGTTGTGTGCGAAGAATTTGAGCATGATGACTAAGACAAAATCCTCTCCGCCCGTTTCTTGGCGCGGAAGATGACGGACGAGGCGACAATATTTACAGTCAAAGAGATGATAAACAAGACCATGCCGATGAAGAACAGGGTGTGGTAGTGGACGCTGCCGTTCGCGACCTCACCCATCTCGGCGGCGATGGTGGCGGTCATCGTGCGGACGGGGGAGAAGAGACTGCCAAGTTTGATCGCCAGCACGGGCGCGTTGCCCGTCACCATCATCACGGTCATAGTCTCACCGATGGCGCGGCCGATGCCAAGCATGATGGCGGTCAGCACGCCCGACTTGGCGGCGGGGAGAGTCACCCGCCAGATAGTCTGCCATTGGGTCGCGCCCAATGCCCAGGCTCCCTCGCGGTAACCGCGTGGGACGGAGTCAAGCGCGTCTTCGGCAACGGAGACCACCGTCGGGACGGCAATGCCGCCGAGGAGCAGCGACCCCGTAAAGGCGGTAAGTCCAGTTGGCAGGTCAAGAAAAACACGCAAGAATGGAGAAAGGATAAGGATACCGAGAAATCCCATCACAACAGAGGGAAGCCCGCCAAGCAGTTCCACCAGCGGCTTGAGGATCTCGCGCATCCAGCGCGGAGCAATCTCGGAGATATAAACCGCCGTACCAATTCCAAACGGGACAGCGACCAGAGTCGCGCCGAGCGTCACAACCAATGAGCCGGTGATGAGCGGCAGGATGCCGAAATAATTTTCGATGGGATACCAGCGAATGCCAAGCAGGGAACTGGCGTCCACCTCGCCCAGCGTGGGCAAGCCTTCGCGCAGAAGAAAGAAAAAGATAAGCGCAACAAAAAGAATGGCGGAATATCCGCTCGCTTTGACAGCGCGTGTGATGACAAACTCACGCCAGTTTAAAGATTTTTCCATAATGCTCCATATGTCATTGCGAGGGTGCTTTTGTTTTTGCCCGAAGCAATCTTCAACTTCCGAGGAGATTGCTTCGTCGGGAAAATCGCCCTCCTCGCAATGACATAGCTTATTTCACAGGCACAAAGCCCAACTCCGCGACGATCTCCTGCGCCTCATCGGAGAGAATCCAATCGAGATATTCCTTGATGAGTCCAGTGGGTTCGCCGTCGGTGTACATGTAAAGGTCGCGCGCGATGGCATAGGTTTTATCGTTCACGGTTTCGATGGAAGGCAGCACATACGCGCCGCCAACTTCCTTTGCAATCGCAATCATCTTCAGATCGTCGGGCACATAACCAAGTCCGTCATAGCCAATGGCATTCGGGTTATCGCGCACTTCCGAAATAATTCCCTCCGAAGATGGGAGCAACAGCGTATCCATCGAAAACAGGGTTTTGTCTTCCTTTTTCCCCAGCCGCAAAACGGTTTCCAAAAAATAAACGTGCGTGCCGGAGTTGGTCTCACGCGAAAGTTTGATGATCGGGCGGTCCTCGCCGCCGACCCCAGTCCAGTTCGTGATTTTGCCGCTGTAGATGTCGGAGATCTGTTGGAGGGTCAATTCGCTGACGGGGTTTTCGGGGTTGACGATCACCGCAATCGCATCGCGGGCGATGACGTGTTCGACGGGATTCACGCCCTTTGATTCCGCTTCAGCCAGTTCTTCATCTTTGATCTTGCGCGACGCGTTGGCGATTCCCACCGTCCCGTTGACCAGCGCCGCGATTCCCGTCCCCGACCCGCCGCCCGTCACCGAGATACGGACGTCTGGGTGCTCGCTTTGATATTTCTCCGCCCAAGCCAGCGCCAGGTTGACAATGGTATCGGAACCTTTGTTTTCGATGTACTGCGCGGAGGTCTCGGAAGCGGCTTGTGCCGAATTGAAAGCGCAGGAGGATATAAAAAGAGAGAAAAAAAGAAGAAGGAGAATGAGGCGTTTCATCGGGCGGGATTATAAGCGATTCAACGATTCAGCGAGCCAGCGATTCATCCTTCCTCTCTCATCATTCATCCTGATTTTTGATACAATCGCCCCCATGACATCCGTTCCCGTCTTTTCCGTCCAAAACATGGACTTTTACTATAGCCCCGTCAAGAAGACGCTCTCGAATATCGACCTCGAAATCCAGCCGCAGAAAGTGACTGCGTTGATTGGTCCTTCGGGCTGCGGCAAATCCACCTTTTTGCGCTGTCTGAACCGCATGAATGACACGATCGCAGGCACACGGGTGGATGGAAAAATCCTGCTTAAAGGCGAGGATATTTACGACGAAAAAATGGATGTGGTGGCGCTGCGTCAGCGTGTGGGGATGGTCTTCCAAAAGCCGAACCCATTTCCCCAATCCATTTACGACAACGTGGCGTTCGGTCCGCGCGTGATGGGCATGGACGTAAATTTGGATGAGGTGGTTGAAATCAGCCTGAGACGCGCCGCCCTGTGGGATGACGTAAAAAACGATTTGAAAGCCGATGCCATGGGACTCTCTCTCGGTCAACAGCAACGGTTGTGCATTGCCCGCGTGGTGGCGGTCAAACCCGAAGTCATCCTGATGGATGAGTCCACTTCGGCGCTGGACCCGATCGCCACACTGCGCGTGGAAGAATTAATCGCTGAACTGAAGAAGGATTACACCATCGTCATCGTCACCCACAATATGCAGCAAGCCGCCCGCGTATCGGATTTCACCGGGCTGTTCTGGCTTGGCGAACTGGTGGAGTTTTCACCCACGAGCGAAATGTTCACACATCCCAAAGAGGAGTTGACCGAGGCATACATCACGGGACGAATGGGGTAAGTTTAGTTGATTAGTTGGGTAGTTTAGAATAAACAAAAAGGTGGACGCGGCTATCGCGTCCACCTTTTCACTTCTCACTCGTTACTTGTCGCTTACTTGTTTTTCTTCCAAAAGTCGTCATCGCTGGACTTGATCTCGGCCATCTCGCCCGTTGCAATAAAAATGGTGCGTTCGCAGATATTGGTCACGCGGTCAGCGACACGCTCCAGATTGTGGGCGGTCCACAACAGCCAGTTGGCACGTTCGATGGATTTAGGGTCCTGGATGATGAGCAGCATCAGCTCACGATAAACCTGGTTGTAGAGCGCATCCACTTCGTCGTCATCCATGGGGATGGCTTTTGCGGCTTCGACATCTTCATTGACAAAAGCGGTCAACGAGCGATGCAGCATGCTCGTCCCGATCTGTGCCATGCGCGGGATGTCGATCAGTGGCTTGAGCAGGGGTTCCTCTCCCATACGGATGTTGATGTTGGCGATGCCCTTGGCATAATCGCCCATGCGCTCCAGCTCGGAGATGATCTCCATGGTGGAAGCCAGCAGGCGCAGGTCATGCGCCATTGGCTGCTGGGTGGCAATCAGGATCATCAACTGCTTTTCGATGTCGAAACGCTTCTGGTTGATCTCCCTGTCATTCTCCATAATCTTTTCCGCGCCTTTGATATCGCGCTTCTTCAATGCCTCCACCGAGGCAATGATGGCATGTTCGACCATCGAGCCAAGCAGGAGCACTTCGTCTTTTACCTGTTGTATTTCATGTTCGAATGTTTTTCGGATCATAATTCCTCTAAGTATAGCCCGGGCATGATTTACCTTGTGATTTTACTACCGACGATTACATCTGACGATAGTCTTACGGTGTGATATTCTGTTCATTCAGCCAGAGACGCAGACGCGCTTCGATCTGGTCTCGCACACGGCGAGTGGATTCAAGGCGGGATTTCTCATCACCTGAAAATTTGGCGGGATCATCGAAGAAGGGCCAGTGCTCGTGACTTCCCATGCTGAGGAACACGGCTGGACAGTTCTCCTCGGCGTCGGCGCAGACTGTGATGACGTATCCAAAGTTGACCTTGCCCAGATATTCCGTCACCGACTTCGACCATTGATTCGAGATGTCGATTCCGACTTCGCCCATGACCTGTTCGACCTCAGGCAGGATGCTGCCCTTCGGGTTTGTCCCCGCGCTGAAGACTTCAAACTGATCCCCCGCCATCGCGCGCAGAAGTCCCTCCGCCATCTGGCTGCGGGCTGAATTGCCCGTGCAGAGAAAGATTACTTTTGGTTTGTTCATGGTTACCCAAACCTTCCCGTGACGTAATCCTCGGTGCGCTTGTCTTTGGGATTGGTAAAGATGGTCTTGGTTTCCGAAAATTCGATCACCGTGCCAGAGCGCGAACCGTCCCTGGTCAACATCATCATGGCAGTGTAATCGGAGACGCGTGCCGCCTGCTGCATGTTATGTGTAACGATGATAATGGTGTAATTCTTCTTCAACTCCTGCATGAGTTCTTCGATGCGCAGCGTGGAAATCGGGTCGAGCGCCGAGGCGGGTTCGTCCATCAAAATGATGTCGGGTTGGATGGCGATGGTGCGGGCAATGCACATTCGCTGCTGCTGTCCGCCCGAAAGTTCGTACGCACTCTTCTTGAGTTTATCCTTCACCTCATCCCAAAGCGCCGCGCCGCGCAGGGATTGCTCCACGAGTTCGTCCATGTTCCCTTTGAAGCCGTTGATTTTCGCGCCCCAGGCGATGTTGTCGTAAATCGTCTTGGGAAACGGGTTCGGCTTCTGAAAGACCATCCCGATGCTGCGGCGCACCTGGACAGGGTCCACATTCGACGCGTAGAGATTTTGTCCGCGCATGAGGATCTCGCCAGTGACGTAACTGCTCGGCACGAAATCGTTCATGCGGTTGAAAGCGCGCAGCAGGGTGGATTTTCCACAGCCCGAGGGTCCGATGATGGCGGTAATTTTCTGCTTTTCAATTTTCATGTTCACTTCGCTGACAGCGGGGAAGGAGCCGTAGAAGATGAACAGGTTTTTCGTTTCGATGGCGTATTCTGGTTGGTTGTTTTGCATGTGTATTTCCTTTATGGACAATGGACGATAGACCATGGACCATTTTCCATCGTCGGTCGTCTATCGTCCGCGGTCCAATCAGTATTTCCTCTGCACGCGGTTGCGGAGCAGGATTGCGCTGGCGTTCAACGTCAGCAGCAGAACCAGCAGGACGACGATGGCGGCAGCGGCAATGGCGTGAAATTCAGATTGGGCGCGGGTCGTCCACTGGTAAATTTGAATCGGCAAGGCGGTGAACTTCGAGAAGGGGCTGTCGGGGTCGAGGCTGATGAAGGTGGACGCGCCCACCACAATCAGCGGGGCGGTTTCGCCCAAAGCGCGGGAAATGGCAAGGATACTTCCCGTCAAAATCCCAGGCAGGGCATTCGGCAAAACGTGATACCAGACCGTCTGCCAGCGGGTCGCGCCGACGCCAAATGCCGCCTGTCGCAGAGAGTCAGGCACGGCTTTGATGGCTTCCTGCGCGTTGATGATGATCAGGGGCAGAACCAAAATCCCCATCGTTAGACCAGCCGACAGCACCGTCCGCCCGTTCGAGTCGGTGACGCCGAACATGCTTCCGCTGGTAAACGGCTCCATCAAACGGACAAAGACCGCCAGTCCCAGCATCCCATAAACGATGCTTGGCACGCCCGCCAGGTTGTTGATGTTGGTCTGGATGATGGAGGTCAGCCAGTTCTTCGGCGCGTATTCCTGCAAGTAGATTGCCGCGCCTGTGCCGATAGGCAGGGCGAAGAGAATGGCAATCCCCACCAGCCACAGCGAGCCGAGGACGGCGGTGCGGACGCCTGCAAACTCCGCCCGCGACGACATGGGCGTGACCAAAAATTGCGGCGTCAGCCAAGAGCGAAATTCCAGAATGGCATTCGGATATTTCTTCGCCACCTCAGCGCGAATTTCAGCGCCGCGCATGAGCGAGTCGGTCATGCTCCATGTGCCTTTGGTGTTGATGCGGACAAGACGCTCCAGGAACAGGCTCAACAAATCGGATTGGGAGCGTTCCGCCATCGGCTCTTCTGTGTCCAGTTTGTTGTATGCGCCTTTTGAAAGGTTCCCTTTCAAAATGACGAGCAGTTCATCCTTCGTCAACTCTGCAACGGGCGTGGAGGTAAATTCTGTCGGCGATTTTTTGTACTCATAGGCGATGTAACCGAATGCCCCATCCACCACGTTGTACAAGAGCGCGGTCAGGCTGATGATGGCAATCAACAAAGCCGAAAGAAAAATTGCTTGCCAAAGGTTGGCGACAAAATACCGCGATTTCGTCAACCTGCGAAAATCTTCATCTTGCGGATATGGGTTACTCATACTGCTCCCTAAAGCGCTTCACCACCCACTGACTGATGAGATTCAGGACGAGGGTCACGAGGAACAACATCAAGGCGATGGCAAACAGGCTGGTGTAATCGATGGAATTGTAGGATAAGTCCCCGCCGCTGATTCGGGCAATGTGACCCGTCATCGTTTCGGCGGCTTCAAGCGGATTGAACGAAAAATTGGGGCCCGAGCCTGCGGCAACAGCGACAATCATCGTCTCCCCGACAGCGCGTGAGATGCCAATGATGACTGCCGCGCCAATCCCCGAAAGGGCGGCTGGCAGTACCACCTGGGCGCTGGTCTCGAACTTGGTCGCGCCCATGGCGTAGGCTCCTTCGCGCAGGACGCGCGGCACGGCGCTCAGGGCGTCTTCGCTCATCGAGGAAATCAGGGGCAAGATCATAATCCCCATCACCATCCCCGCCGACAACATGTTATAGACTTGAATCCCCTCCCCGAAAATCGTCTTCAATATGGGTGTCACAAAAAGCAGGGCAAAGTATCCGTACACCACGGTGGGAATGCCCGCCAGAATTTCCAAAATCGGCTTCAAAATGGAACGCGCCTTTGGCGAAGCGTACTCGCTCAGGTACACGGCGGATGCCAGCCCCAGCGGGAGCGAGATCAAAATGGCAATCAGGCTGGTGATCAAGGTGGCGGAGACCAACGCCCAAATCCCGTATTGACCGATGCCCGGCTGCCACTTCGTCGTGCCGAGAAATTTCCCCAACGTCACATCAGGGTCGTTGAAAAACAGCATGGCTTCCTTGCCCAATTCATAGACAATGGCAAGCGTGATGAAAACGGACAAAATCCCCGCCAAAAAGAGCAGGGTTTGAATCAGGCTTTCGCCAAGGCGGGGTCGTTTGGATAGGTCCAGTGTTTTTGATTGATCCATATCAACTTTAGAGTGACCATAGACGATGGACGACAGGCCATCATGGTCCATCGTCCGTTGTCTATCGTCTTTATGTTTTACTTGGAAGCAGCCGCCATGAAGGCATCCATGGAAGCCTGGAGCGCATCGGCGGGGGCAGGGAAGTAACCCACGTCCACGATGTTGTCGTTGACATTGCTCAGGTAGAAGTAGATGAATGCGGCCACCTGCGGTTTTTCAGCAAGAATTTTCGCATCGGAGTAGATGAAGAGCGGGCGGGCAAGCGGATAGCTTCCGTTATCCACGTCTTCCTGATTCGGCGCGACACCTTCGATGTTGAGAGCCTTCAGTGCTACCTGATTTTCGACAAAGTAGGCATAGCCGAAGTAACCAATGGCATACGGGCTGCCTTCCACACCCTGAACAAGGACATTGTCATCTTCCGAGAACTGCGCGCCTTCGAGACCGAGCAGGGCTTCTTCACCCAATTTGGTGTCAGCTTTGCCATCGGCATTCAGAGTCAGCGGAGCCACAACTGCTTCAACGAAGTAGTCAAACGTGCCGCTGTCCGCGCCGGGGGAGTAGACTTCAATGGCTTCGGCAGGGAAGGAGGGGTCGACCTGATTCCAGGTGGTGAACTCGCCGGTGAAGATTTTGCCAAGTTGTTCCTTGCTTAAGTCGGTGACGAAGTCATTTTCGGCACTCACTACAACCGCGAGCGCATCGGTGCCGACGCGGAATTCAATCGGTTCACGACCAATCGCCGCGCAGGATTCGACTTCACCGTCCTTGATGGCGCGGGAGGCGTTGGCGATATCGGTCTCGCCTGCCACACAGAAGCGTTCGAAGCCGGCACCGGACCCGATGCTGTCAACGGTCACGTTGCCAGCGAAGCCTTCCTGCTGGAAGAGTTCAGCCATCCGCTCTGAGAGAGGGAAAACGGTGGAGGAACCGGCGGTGACGACATCGCCCTCCACAGCATCGGGAGCATACATCGCCATCGGGTCTTCCGGGGCGGCTTCGGTGGGAACGGCGGTGGTTGGGGCGGGAGCGGTGGTTGGCTCCTCAACAACTGGCGCTTCAGCGGCGGGAGCGCCGCACGCGGCAAGCAGGAAGCTCGTCGCGATAACAGCAAATACAAACGAACGAACAGATTTGGACATTTCTTTTCTCCTTATTTTTTATGTAACGCTGCCATGATAAATGTCCGCGTTTAAGGAGATTGGAAGGATGGGTTAACGTCTTGTTAAAGAAACTACCCGCCATTTCTGACGGGCAGCTACACGATGGGGATTTCGAAATAAAACACGCTGCCCTCCCCCTCTCTGCTGTTAGCCCAAATCCTTCCCCCGTGCGCTTCCACGATATGTCTGGAAATGGACAAGCCCAAACCTGTGCCTGACCCCGTGCGCGACCTGTCCACGCGATAGAATCTTTCGAAGATGCGGGACAAACTCTCCGACGGGATTCCAACTCCCGAGTCGCGCACCGCAAACAGAACTCCGCCCGAAGTTGATTCTGCTTCGAGGGTGATTTCACCCCCGGGCTTTGTAAATTTGACCGCATTGTGAATGAGGTTCACCAGCACCTGCTCCAAACGGGCCTTGTCCACGCGGACGCTTTGCAGGTCGTCGGCGCAGTGGACATGCAGATTTAGCCCAGCCCGTTCCGCTTGTAATTTCATTCGGTCCGCGGCGGAGTTCAGTAGTTTCCTCGGCTCGAGCGGCGTGAGTATCAACTCGACCTGTCCCGACTCAATGCGCGAAAGGTCGAGCAGTTCCTGCGCCATCTGGGTCAGCGCATCCACTTCGGCGTGGATTCTGCCGAGGAAACGCGGACCAGCCTCGGGGTCGGAAAGAGCGCCGCCTTGCAGGGTTTCGGTCAGAGCTTTGAGCGAGGCAAGCGGAGTCCGCAGTTCGTGTGAAATATTCGAGATGAAGTCCCGTCGCACAGTTTCCAATCTACGGACACGAGTCAAGTCTTGAACAAGCAGCAGGCTTCCGCTGGCGTGGGTATCGGGGATGGCAATGACCTGCAAGAACTGACGCCGCGCGGGCAATTCTACTGACTCGCTTTGCATCTCGCCCGTCTGCTGACAGCGACGCCACGCCTCCACCAGTTGATGGTTTCGGAGGACTTCGGTCACACTGCGTCCCAACGCGCTGGAAGTCTCGAACAGCCTTTGCGAGGCCGGGTTGGCAAACTGGATCAAGCCGTTCGCGTCCACGATGATGACACCGTCGGTGAGTTGCTCCAACACGGTGGCAAGGCGCTCATTTTGTGATTTCAAAGTCGAAAGTCGCAGGTCAAAAGTCTTCTTGAAAGATGCGATTGCATTCGACAGATTTTCGATTTTCCTTACATCAGCGGGGAATGAACCATCCGTGTCCCGAATTTGTTTTGTGTAATCATCGATCCGTTTTTTTAAATCATAATACTGCCATGCAAACCACGCAGCGAGGAGAAAAAAAAGGATTGCCAGATAAACAGGAAGTTGTGTCATGGTAAATGGTAATTGGAGATTGGTAATTACCATTTACCAATCTCCAATCCTCATCCTTCAAATCTATATCCGCCACCCCTAACGGTGACGATCCGCCCCGGGTTGGACGGGTCGGCTTCGATCTTTTGCCTCAGCCAGCGGACGTGAACATCCACCGTGCGGCTGTCGCCGATGAAGTCCCAGCCCCATACGCGCTCCAGAATAAATTCGCGCGAGAGCATCTGGCGGCGATGCTCGGCAAAGAAGAGCAGCAGTTCATATTCCTTGGGCTTGAGTTGCAGGGGATTTCCGTCCAGCATTATTTCGCGGCGGGTGAGGTCAATGACCAGGTTGTCGAATTTCAATGTTTCATGCTTCACTTCCGCAGAGCCGGACTTTCCCATTTCCTCGCGCAAAAGCCGCGCGCGCCTGAGCTGTGACTTGACCCGCGCCAGCAATTCGCGCATCGAGAACGGCTTGGTCAGGTAATCGTCCGCGCCGACTTCGAGACCCACCACGCGGTCGATTTCATCGTCGCGCGCGGTGAGCATGAGGATGGCGGCGCTCATCTCTTTGCGAAGAATGCGGGCGACCTCGAATCCATCCATTTCAGGGAGCATGATGTCCAGCACGATCAGGTCGGGTTTCAAACGCCTAGCCGTTTCCAGCGCGGCGCGTCCGTCCCCCACAGTTTCCACTGCATAGCCTTCCTTTTTCAAGTTATAGGCGAGAGTTTCCTGCAACGAGAGTTCATCTTCAACAACAAGGATAGTTTCAGTCATTGACGGGAATATATCACAAAGGGAAATCCAACTGTTAAGGGGATGTTAAAGTTTCAAAGGCTACTCGATGGTCTCGCGAAGTTTATGCGCCAGTTTCCCGAAGCGCGGGGTATAGCGGATGTCGTCATTTCGCGGGCGGGGAAGGTTGACCTTTACTTCCAGTTTGATTTTGCCGGGACGCTGGGTCAGCACGAAGACACGGTCGGCAAGGAAGAGCGACTCATTGATGGAATGCGTCACCATGACGACCGTCTTTTGTCTCTCCTGCCAGATATATGAAAGCTCATCCCACATACGTTCGCGGGTGATCGCATCCAGTGAGGCGAAAGGCTCATCGAGCAGGAGCAGGTCAGGGTCGTGGACAAGAGCGCGGGCCAAGCCCACACGCTGTGCCATTCCACCGGATAGTTCACGCGGCCATGACCCTTCAAATCCCTTTAGCCCGACCAGTTCGATCAACTCCTGCGCCTTGACCCGCGCCGAGGACTCATCTACTCCTTCCAGTTCAAGCGGCAGTTTGATGTTGTCTATGACGGTGCGCCAGGGCATGAGATGCGCCTGTTGAAAGACCATGCCGATTTCTGGCTGATGACCATTGAGGAAGTTCACCTGCCCCGATGACGGTTTCAATAATCCGGCAAGGACTCTCAGCAGGGTGGTCTTGCCCGAACCTGACGGTCCAAGAAAACAGATGAAATCGCGGGGGCCGACATCGAAGGAAATGTCGTCGAGCGCGTGAAGTCCGCCGTTGTTATCGGGAAAGACAACGGAGAGGTTTTGTACGGTGAGGATTGGTGTCTTGTTTTTCATAGATGATGCGGGGGCCCGCCATGTTTTATCAGGCTGTCAAAACATCCTGACGGGTCGCCCTTACGAATTACGGTACGAACTCGTTGGTGAAGGCTTTGCTCAAATCCATCTTTTCGGGGATCAATCCCATCTCCAGCAGAACGTTTTGCATGTTCTTCCAGGCCTGTGGATCGGAGTAGCCAAGGCGCTCGGCCTTCCACATTTCCATGGAGGTGGCAAGAATCTGCTTTTGCACGGTCTTGTCGAGGTCGGCGTGGTTCGGGATATGCTTTGCGCTCAGTTCATAAACTTCATCTGGATGTTCAATGGTGTATTGCAGCCCCTTGATAAAAGCTCCCACAAAGGATTTCACCAGTTCAGGGTCTTCGGCAATGACCTTTTCGCTGGCGAGAATGCCGTTCGATGCAAGTTGCACATAGTCTGCCACGCGCAGTTCGGATATATCGAAGCCCTGCGCCTTCAACTGGATCGGCTCATTGGCGGCATAGCCAACCACGACATCCTGTTTGCCGGTGGCGAATAATTCCACCTGATTGAAACCAATCTCCTCCAGATTCACATCCGATTGTTTCAAACCCGTGGAAAACAACAGAGCTTGCAGTCCGACATAGTTCGCACCGAACAAGCCGGGCAGGCCAATCCGTTTGCCTTTCAAATCCTGAGGCGTGACAATCCCAAGCTCGCTCTTTGAAACCACCGAAATCGGGTATTGCTGATACCACGCGGCAACATAGGTCACGGGGATGCCCTGCGCACGCGCCAGCAAGACCTGTTCGCCCGAAACCACCGCAAAGGGCAATTCACCCGCGCCGACCAGTTTCACACCGTCGGTCTCGAACGAATAATCGAATTCGATTTCCATCCCCGTATCCTTGAAAAATCCCTTTTCAACAGCGGCATATAGCGGCGCAAACTGAATATTGGCGATGTATCCCAACGGCAGGCGGATCTTGGTCAGCGCCTCTTCCTTTGGCTGCGAAGTACCGCAAGCCGATAGCCCGAGTGCCAGTCCAAGCATGATTAAAACTAATTTCTTCAACATTGTATTCTCCTTTTTGATTCACCACATCCTTCGACCATGCTCAGGACGTAGTTTATTGCCATTTCAAAAATCTTTTTTCAAACAACGTGACGACTCCGTATAACGAGAGCGCCAGCGCAACCAGCATGATGACTGCCACAAAAACCATGGGCGTGTCGAATTGAAAATCCCCGACCTTCAACAAATAACCGAGTCCCGCCTTTGCATCCACCAACTCCCCGACGATTGCCCCTATGACCGATAGGGTTGCCCCAACCCGCAGTCCTCCCAACAACACAGGCAGGGACGCCGGCACTTCCAATTTGAACATCACCTGCCAGCGGGTGGCGCGCAGGGAATTCATCATGTCGTACAACGCATGGGGCACAGCACGCACTCCCACCACTGTGTTCACTAAAACCGGGAAGAAGACGATCAGTGCACAGATGATGACTTTGGAAATGATCCCGTGTCCCAGCCAGATGACCAGCAAAGGCGCAATGGCAACGATGGGAATTGCCTGGCTTGCCACGAGGTAGGGCGCGAGCACTTTCTCCAGCGAGCGGGATTTGGCGATGCTATAGCCGAGCACGGTGGCAAGCATCACGCCAAAGAACAATCCCAGCGTGACTTCCAGCAGGGTGACGCCGGTATGGTAGAGCAGGCTTCCATCAGCCAGCGACTCGATCAGGCGCTTCCACACATCGGTTGGGGAAGGCAGGATGAAGCGCGGCAGTTCGGTCAGCCGCACAAGATATTCCCAGGCAAAGATACCGAGAATGATGGAAAAAAGTCCAAGCCAGTGAGAGATTGATTTTTTCATATCTTTTCGTAGGGGTGAGGTCTCCTCACCCAGGGCGGCGCGACGCCGCCCCTACAAAACAAAACGCCTCGCCAGATAAAACTGCGGGGCGCGGAATCAGGTACAGGCGGAGTCCAAGGCGGTTCATTCATCTTAAAAAATCCCGAAAACAATAAATGTTTTCGGGACGTGAATCCGCGCAGGGGCCAAAGGTCCTGACGTGATCACCTTCTTTTATCCAGACTATACTGTCGGCCTCGGAATTACGCCGAGTCATGCCCGCTTTTTGCGGTACCCATTTCCCAAAGGGGAAATTGTCACTGCCCAAAGAGGCTCGTGGGCTTTACCACCGATCGGGAATTCATAGCGCCACAGCGCCATGTCACCCTGCCCCGAAGGTTTATTCGATTGTAAGATGCGGTGTTACGCTTTGACGATGCAATCCACCGGGCAGACTTCTACACACTTGGGCGCATCAAAGTGGCCTTCGCATTCGACACAGGTTGCTGCGTCAATCACGTAGATGTCACCATCGGTGATGGAATTGGTGGGGCACTCGGGAAGGCAGGCGCCGCAGGCGATGCAGTCTTCATTGATTTTCATAGCCATGGTATATGTTCTCCTTAACTGTTTGCTTGATATTTATGATACAGATTCTAACATACTGCGGATTAAAGATACTAGATAGATGTGGTCAGGTTTAGTGACAAATGTCACCGGTTTGTGAGATTTTGTCACCGGACAAATTTATTTCAATTGAACCTTGATCTTCTCAGCAGTATCTTTATATCCATCCAACTTCTCGCGTTCCTTGTTAACCAGTGCGGCAGGAGCCTTGTTGACAAAGTCGCTGGCAAGGAGTTTTTCGAGCCGCTCGATTTGGGATTGGGCTTCTTTCAATTCCTTTTCGAGACGTGGCTTGTCGGCGGCGAGGTCAACCATGCCAGCCAGCGGAAGATAAACCTCCACCGAGCCAACCACAAGGGCAATGGCATCGGCTGGCTTGTCGGCTAGAGATTGGTGAATAGTGATTAGAGATGGATCAAGCCCAGACAAGGATGCGATAGTTTGCGCCTGTTCTTTGAGTAAGTCCACTTTGTCACCAGCGGCGAATTGCGCGGCGAGTTTCTTCGACGGGGCGACAGACTTCTCCGCGCGCAAGTTGCGGATGGAGCGCACGAGTTCCTGAATCAGGGTGAAGTCGGCAATCTTGGATTCTTCCCAGCCTTCGGGATCACGCGGCTCGGGGAAGCGAGCGACGATTAACATCTCGGGCCAGTCTTTGGCGATATTCGATATTCGGGATTCGAGAACCGCATTTCGCAAGTGTCCCCAAACCTCTTCGGTGATGAACGGCGTGAACGGATGCAGTAGGCGCAGGGTGATGTCAAACACACGCGCTAAAGTCGTTACTGTCTGTTCTCTAGTCTCTTCGCACTTCATCTGCTCTTTGGCGATTTCCACATACCAGTCGGCAAAGTCAGACCAGATGAACTCGTAGATTTGTTGACCAGCCTGCCCGTACTGGAAATTTTGGAATTGGCGCTCCACGTCACGGATGAGGCTTTGGAGTTTTGCCCAAATCCATGAGTCAGCAAGAGTGTATTCACCCGGTTTATCTGTTGGTTCATGGTTATTTATGGCTGCCGTTACAAATCGTCCCGCATTCCAAATCTTGTTGGCGAAGTTGCGGTTGGCTTCCACCTTCTTGACGCCGATGCTGGTGTCATTTCCGGGAGTGGATCCCACCAACAGCGTGAAGCGAAGCGCATCGGTGCCGAGTTCGTCCATGACGATCAGCGGGTCGATCACGTTGCCCTTCGTCTTGGACATTTTTTGTCCATGCTCATCGCGCACCAAGCCATGCAGGTAAACGGTATGGAAGGGCACCTCGCCCGTGAATTCCAGTCCGCTCATGATCATACGTGCCACCCAAAAGAACAGGATGTCATAACCCGTTTCCATGTAGGAGGTTGGGTAGAAATATTTGAGGTCGGGCGTTTCATCGGGCCAGCCCAACGTAGAGAAGGGCCACAAGCCAGACGAGAACCAGGTGTCGAGCACGTCTTCATCCTGATGGATGTCCTTCGAGCCGCATGTGGAACATTCGGTCGGGTCTTCGCGGGTGCAGGTCATGTGACCGTCGGGACAATACCAGACCGGGATACGATGTCCCCACCACAACTGACGGCTGATGCACCAGTCCCTGATATTCTCCAGCCAATTGAAATAGGTTTTCTCAAAACGTTCGGGAACGATCTTGATACGTCCATCACGGACGGCGTCCAGCCCAGCCCCGGCAAGCGATTCCATTTTCACGAACCATTGCTCCGAGATCATCGGCTCGACAATCTCACCGCCGCGCTGAGAGCGTGGGATGGTGGTGGTGTACGGCTCGGTCTTGATGACCAGACCCGCGGCTTTCATATCTGCCCAGAGATTTTTGCGCGCATCGATTCGATCCTGACACTGATACTTGCCACCGTTTTCGTTGACCTTTGCCTCCCTGTCGAGCATGGAGATGATCGGCAAGTTGTGACGCTGCGCGATGGCATAGTCGTTCGGGTCGTGACCGGGCGTGATCTTGAGCGCGCCCGTGCCAAAGTCCATGCTGACGTAATCATCGGCGATGACGGGAATCTCGCGTCCGAGAATCGGCACGATGGCTTTGCTCCCGATAAATTTCTTGTAGCGCTCATCGTCGGGATGCACTGCCACAGCCGTATCGCCCAAAATGGTTTCAGGGCGGATCGTAGCAACGGGAATGTACTTGTCAGAGCCAGCGATTATGTACTTGAAGTAATACAAGGTCGCCTGCTCCTCGGTGTATTCCACTTCGAGGTCGGAGACGGCGGTCTTGAGTCCCGGCGACCAGTTGATGAGACGCGGTCCGCGGTAGATCAATCCCTTTTCGTACAAGCGGACGAATGCCTCGCGTACGGCGCGGCTCAAACCTTCATCAAGGGTGAAGCGTTCACGGTCCCAGTCGCAGGATGCGCCGAGGCGTCGAATCTGGTTGGCGATCATGCCGCCGTATTTACGCTTCCACTCCCAGGTGCGTTCGACGAATTTCTCGCGTCCCAACTCCTCGCGGGTGATTTCCTCGGTCTTGAGCAGGTCACGCTCCACCATTAATTGTGTGGCAATGCCCGCATGGTCCGAGCCGGGAACCCACAAGGTCGAGAAGCCCTTCATGCGATGGTAGCGGATCATCAAATCCTCCACGCTGACAAACATGGCATGACCGAGGTGCAGTTCACCGGTCACATTTGGCGGCGGGATGGAGATGACAAACGGCTCAACGTTCGGATCGAAGCCCGGCTTGTTCGGGTCGTTGTGCGGCTTGAAGTATCCGCCTTTCTCCCATTTCTCGTAAATGCGGGGCTCGGTTGTTTTGAAGTCGTAGGCTTTCGGTAATTCCTGTTTGGTCATTCGGACTCCTCATGTCATTGCGAAGAGCAAAGTGATGAAGCAATCTCTAATTGCAAGAAGAAGATTGCTTCGCCTTTCAGGCTCGCAATGACATAAATTAAAATACAAACGCTTCGTCCATGATGAGGACGAAGCGTTCCTTCGATAAACTCAGGACAAGCACTCCGCGGTACCACCTCGGTTCACCATCCTTCGACTGCGCTCAGGACGATGCTCTCTGCGACCGACAACCATCGGTCATTGCTATAACGGGCAACCCCGTGACGGTCTACTCAGCACGGAGCTTTTCTTCGCCAGTGAATTCAGACGACTTCGGCATCTTTTTGTTGTGGAAGCTTCCAGCCAGTGGCTTCCTTCTCTATCAACAGTTCAGCCGCCTACTACTTCTGAATGGCTGGGATTATACCGCACTCGGTCGTAAATTGCGCCTTTTTACCCTGCGGGAAGCGCAATTTACGACCGTGGGTATTATATATGCGGGAGAGGATTGAGAGTCAAGCGGCTACTTGACCAGCGGCTTCCAAAGCAACACAGTCCAGGTTTGCTCTGTCTGCGGCAAATTGATCACCAATTCATCAACCACCGAATAGTACTCAGGAAGGCGTTTGACATGGAAAAACGTAGCCTTTTCCTCGGTGGTGATGACCAGATCAAAGTTTTGCTTTTCGATGGAACGATCGATGAGTTTTGTATATCGATAGCCATCCAACTCCCATTCAGAATACGGAGGGCCAATCAAATAGAAATCCGGGTAAGGCTTGACGTTGTAATACACCAAGGATTGCCCGGCATCTATGGGAATCAGTCCCATCTCCACCAGTTGAGATGTAACCAAGGGTGAGTTGAGGACATTTTTTGAATTTTTGACATAGCCATCGAGTTTGGCCCATTCCTTCGAGTTTTTCTGCTCCAACATGACAGGGTCCAACACTTGAGACTGCCACAAAAACAAATTGAACAGAATGAGCAGAACAGCAGCAAGCCTGAACTTATGATTGAGGTCGACACCCTGAAAAAACCAACAAAAGAACAGCGGCACCAATAATTGATATGCATAATTCATGTAAGTTCCCATGTGAGGGCCAAGGATCAACAAAAACGCCAGGAGGGAACAGACAAAGGAGTAAAAAAGATAATTCATCGAACACGTAATAAAGGGTTGATCCCAACTCGACACATCGAACCATTTCCCTTCAGCGCTGACTATTCGCAGCCTCGATATGACTTTCGCAGCCATGAACAAAGTCAAAAACATTATCGGGTAGAAGTAAAGAAGGAGTTGTTTCAATTGCTGAATCAGATGTCCAGATGATTTATAAGTATTGAAGATATTTCCTATTATTGTGTCGATAAAATACAAGGGAAAAACAGCGCGCATCACAAAAAGCGAGAGCAAAAGCGGGGCAAAAAACAAGAAGCCATAAACTACGGCTTTTCTCTTCGATACAAACAGGAACAGATAGACTGCGACAATTCCAAACGCAAGGACAAAATATGGTTTTGTGTAAAAAGCCAGCAGGGAAAACAGAATGCTTGTTGACAACCCAACCCTGTCAAAGGAGCGAACGTATGGAATCAGGATAGCCACCAAGAACAGAAACGTCCCCAAGGAAGAAGGATATGCGCCAATGCCTCCATTTGCCATCAGTCCTATGACTACAAAAGCTGAACAGGCAAAGGATAGAGAAACGTCATTTTGTTTTTTGTAGACAATTACAGCACAGACAAGAGCTGACAGTAAAATAAAAGCGAAGTTAACAGCACGATGCACAACCAGCGTGTTGCCTAAAAATCTCGCAAATGGAAAGACAACCAGGTTATAACCAATTCCATAGTTTGTCATCGCAAGCGGTTGGTTTTCGAAACTAAATGGATTTTCACCGCTTAAAAGAATCCGGGTGGTGACCAGCGCGGTCCCCTCGCGGAGTTCGAGCTGGTAGGGTATGGAAATGGTGATAATGGAAAAATAGACTGCCCATCCAATTGAGACCATTGTCCCGGCAAAAAGCAGAATCCCTGCCAGTTTAGGGCTGTTCAACTTTTCAAACACGGACTTGAGATTCATCAAAAGTTCACCTTTTTATTTGTTGATGCAAACATCCCAATCAGCGGAGAAAACATCCTTGTCAGAACGAACACAATCCGATACCACCACGGCGCGACCAGTTGATCCTGTCCCCGCCTCATCGCCTGGACGATGAGTCTGGCTGCCTTTTCAACTGGCAAATCCAGTTGACGATACCAATTCGGCTGTCCCGTACGCGGATGGGCAATGGACTGGGCAAAGTCTGTACCGCGCAGGGGACCGAGGATGACAAGCAATGTCCGCACACCTTCGAGTTGTATGGAACGAGTAAACGCATGGACGGAGGATTTGCTTGCCCCATACAGACTCATCGAAGGCAGATTCATCTCCCCCGCCACCGACCCAATATTGACAACCAACTCCAGCGGGGACAATGCCGCGATCAATTCCAATGGCGCAAGGGCGTTGACTTGTATCACGCGTTCGATCTCGTCCACTGTGAGTCGACTCAGTTGCGAATGACTCCCAATCCCCGCGCAATTGATGAGGACATCGATCTTTTGCAGTTGCATTTCCTCAATCAGCTTTTTTCTTTGGTCAAGGTCAGCCAGATCGCAAAGATGTGTTTTTACATTTGGAAACGAAACCGCATCCCGGTCAACTAAGATCAGGGAAACGCCCTCTTTTTCGAGAAGCGTTGCAAGTTCACGGCCAAGTCCGCGCGCCGCGCCGGTGATGAGAACGTGCTTGTCTCGTAAATCCATGACCACTGCTCACTGATTACTGATTACTGACTTCACCGAATCCCGAATCGACTCTTCCAGCGTAAAGATCGGTTCCCAGCCCATCTCTGCTTTGATCTTTTCATACGAGCAGGGTTTGTCGATGTTCATCTGCGAGGGACGGCGCAGACCGGGATTGAGGTTCAGCACATCGAGCAGGGCAACTAATCCGTCGGCAAGTTTCAATCCCACTGGCGAAAGCGGCAGGACACGGGCCTTCTTTTCCAGCGCATCCACCACAAGCCGGGTGAATTCAATCATGCTGGCGTTATGAGCGGAGACAATGTAGCGCTCGCCACTGCGTCCATTTGTGAGAGCAAGGGCCACGGCGCGGGCAACGTCGCGCACATCCACAAAGGCGTTGACATAATCCATCATCGGCAAAATGGGAAACTTGTGAATCGCTTTGACGGCAGTTTCCACCCGCTCCGAGCCGGGACCGAGGATCACGCTGGGGTTGAGCATGATGACGCGCATGTCATCTTTCATTTCGCTCAATTCGATTTCGCTCAGCCGTTTGGTATAGCCGTAAATATCGTACTTTTTCTTGTAATCAAGGTCGGGGATGAACGTCTCGTCTGTCACCTGCGGCGGACGGAACTCAATAGCCGAGATGGAACTGATGAATATAAAGTTTTTGCATCCCGCTTTATGGGCCGCCCAGGCAAGGTTGCGTGTGCCAACCACATTGGACTCGAAGACCTTTTGCGCGTCTGCCTTGACAAAGGAGACCATCGCCGCGTTGTGAATGACGGCATCCACACCTGCTAGATGCTCCACAAAAGATTCGGGCTGGGTCAACTCTCCTCGCACCCATTTGACCCGCTCCAGTTTTTGCAGGTCGAGAAAAGTCTTGCGCTGGGTACGGGTCAGCACCCGCAACTCTCCGCGTGGGTCATGCTCGTGGATTGCTTGCACGATGTATTGTCCCACGAAGCCAAAGCCTCCGGTGATGAAATATGTGTTCATTTAAGGCGGTGAAGATGATTCCGGTGGCGGCGTTGACTCGCCTTCAGGTGGAGGTGTTGACTCGCCCTCAGGCGGCGGCGTTGACTCCCCATCGATGGAAGGTTCGCCGGTGGGGAAAGGTTCTTCCGTCATGTAGGGCACTTCGGTGACAACGGGTTCTTCCGTTGCGGTGGCCGGCCCCACAGTGGGCTGACTGATGGGCGTTGGGATCGCAAGCGCCGCAACCAGGAACGTCCCGCGCGCGATCAGCGTATCTCCATCAGTGGTGTAGACCTCGAGATCAATCGTTTCACCCAGCGGCGTGCGAAGTCCCGTACATCGGGCAGCCGTTGAATCCGATTTATCCACTTCACAGGTGTACACACCAACCGTATCCCTGTTCTTCGCCTTGACATAAAATGCCGCGTACTCCTCGTCCGGCAGGAGGAAATTGATTACCATGCGGTTCAGGCTGTTCGTACCAAAATTGACGACACACAGGCCGCTGGAATCCTCGTCACAGAGGGTCATTTCGACCACCGGCGCTTCAACTTTGTCGGCTGACAATCCACGCACAAATTTAACTGCCAGCGTGAGGACGACAACCCAGAATAACACGAAGACAACCAGTCCGATTGCGCCCAAAATGATAAACGTCCGTTTATTCTTCATGAACTTCCTCAAGGTAATTCTACTTCCCGAATTTCCAGGAATACACTGATGATACATCAAAATTGGATTCAGCGATTCAGAAAGTCAACGATTCAGCAATTCGGAGAATTAGTGAGTTGAATGGGCATTAAAGACGCATAAGAGATGAAACCCTTTGCTTGACTGTGTTTTGTCAGGGATGGTAATATGATTACATGTATCTCAAAGGAAGCAAATGGAGCATGAATCGGCGGCGGAAGCGCCCCAACTGGTTCCGCATCATCCTGTTGTCACTGCTGGTGCTGGCTGGTGCGTACGTCAACCGATTTATTATCCCGAACCAGCCCCAAATTGGAGTCCCTACTCCCACCGTCACCCGCTCGCCCGAATCCTTCGTCACCGAGGCGCAGGAATATTTCGCTCAGGGCAAACTCTTCCCGGCCATCGAATCATACAAGCAGGCAATTGCTTCGTCTCCCCAGGACCCGTCCATCTATGTGGCACTTGCCCGCACTCAGGTCTTCGCGGGTCAATATAAAGAGGCGCAGGAAAGCGCCGAATCCGCAATCCTGCTTAACAACAACAATTCCAATGCCTATGCCGTGCTCGCCTGGGCTTTGGATTTTCAGGGGGAAACTATCCAGGCTGAAGACAACATCAAACGCGCCCTGGAATTGGACCCCAACAACGCACTTGCCCACGCCTACTATTCCGAAATCCTTGTGGATTCCTTTTATGGCGGCACAAGCATCGTCGGCGCCATCGAAAAAGCCATCGAAGAATCAAAGGTCGCCATCGCGCTCGCGCCTGATACGCTGGAAACGCACCGCGCGCGCGGCTACGTTCTTGAAGCAACAGGCAACTACGAAGAAGCCATCCGCGAATATGAAGCAGCCGTTGCAATCAACGCCAACATTGCGGACTTGCACCTCTCCCTCGGACGCAACTATCGCATCCTCGGCAGTTACGACAATGCCATCCTGTCGTTCACCCGCGCCAACGCCCTCAACCCTGAAGACCCCACGCCCGACTTATTAATCTCGCGCACCTATGCCACCATCGGCGAATATGCAAAAGCCATGCAGTACGCATTATCCGCTGTGACCGACAATCCCGATGATGCCAGCCTGCGCGGCAACCTCGGCGTGATGTATTACCGCAACGCCTATTGGACCGAGTCCATCACCGAGCTTGGATACGTGGTCAACGGCGGCATGACAGAAGAAGGAGACAAGATCGAACCCGTTACCCTTGTCCCAAATGATTCGCGCACGGCGGAATATTACTCCACCTATGGACTCGCGCTTTCCCGTTTGAACGAATGCGGCAAGGCCTTACAGGTCGCCCGCACGCTTCTTGAGCGCATCCCCGCCGATGAAGTGGCCGTGGAAAATGCGAATGCGATCATTGACCGCTGCCAACAGAGTCTTGACGCCCCGCCCAAGCCGACGGAGATACCCGCCGCAGAAGAGACTCCCCCCCCGGCAACGCCATGAACATCCACCCAAAGCGCGAACTGTTCCGACGCCGCGATCAGCCCAATATCTACCGCATGTTCCTCTGGGTTGTTTTGATTCTCGGAGGCGCGTGGCTCATCCGCTCCGTCAACAGCGGTGACGTCAAACCGTTGTTCCAACCCACCCCAACTCCCACACGCTTCGCGGATTCCTATGTGCTCGAAGGCGATGCGCTTTTTACCGCGGGCAAACTCAACGATGCGCGGGATGCCAGCGGTAACGTGATCCCCGGCGCCATTACCGCCTATCGCGAAGCCACAAGGATCGACCCAAACAACGCGCAATTGCTGGCACAGCTCGCCCGTATTCAAATCTATTCATCCGCGATGCTTGTCAAGGATGAAACCATCAAAGCGAGGCTCGAAGAGGGATTGGCTTCGGCCGAGCAGGCCGCCGCGCTTGCTCCCGACGACAGTTTTACCCATGCCATTTACTCCTTTGCCCTGGACTGGAACGCCAACCCGACCCTGGTGGATGCTCGCGAAGCCCAAAGACTGCTAACGAAGGCCGAGAACGAAGCCGTGCGCGCCCTGCAACTGGACAATACCAACACTCTCGCCCTGGCTTTCTATGCTGAAATCCTCGTAGACCAGCAAAAATGGTCCCAGGCCGAGTCGAACATTCAGCAGGCGCTCAACCGCGACTCATCCCTAATGGATGTACACCGCGTCCATGCCTACGTGCTTGAGTCGCTAGGCGAATATGCGCTTGCCATCGAAGCCTATGACCGCGCCATTGCCATCACCCCCAATCTGACCTTCCTCTACTTGCGCGCAGGCGCAAATTACCGCCGCCTGGCGTTTGGCAGTCCCAACGAAACGGTGCAGACCGAACTTTATGAAAAATCGCTGGAATATTTCGCGCAAACCGCACGCATCAACGAGCAGTTGGGCGTGCAGGACCCCGTGCCATATCTTTCCATTGCCCGAACCTACTCGCAAATGGGACAGTTCTTCATCGCCATCCGCAACGTGCAAAAGACCATCGAGTTCCAACCGGATAACCCCGTTTTCTACGGCGAACTGGGTGTGTTGTATCATAAGAATCGCAATTATGAGACGGGCATCCTTGCGCTAAAGTGCGCGGTGCGCGGCTGCACTGCCGAAGAGTCCTGCCCGGCGCGCGGTGACTGCGGACCGGGAGACACCCCCGCCGACGTGCAGGGGTTGCCGCTCTCTGCCAGCACGATCTACTATTACGACATTTACGCATCCGAACTTGCCGCGTTGGGCCCATTGGACGATAAATATTGCCCCGAAGCGCTGGATATTGCGTCGACGATCGAAGCCTCTGAGTTCGACAACGATCCCAACATCGCCGCTGACATTGTGGTGGTGCGGAGCCTTTGCTCTTCCACTCCCATAGGCAGCACAGCACCAACGTTGGAACCCGCCATGCTGGATAATACTCCCACGCCCGCACCGTAATTTTTTCGAGGGCAGATTATCTTACTTGATTCTTAACCAATGTTCGCCGTCGGCATCAGCGGCTGGTTGCAGGTCCGCTATGGATTTGATCCATCCTTCATTGGGACCATTATCCTGTACACGATTTCTGTGTTCATGTGCTGGACATCCTTTTGGAGGCAGAATGAGAGGGTAGACTCTATAACAGTCACAACGGATTGAAAAAAGTTACAAGTGACAAATTGGGGACAGGGAATCCAGATATGACATGAAAGTTACTTAGGCGGGTATACTGTGCGCCATTATGGGCAAAGCCGACCTACACATCCACACGGCATACAGCATGGACGGAACCGCCAGTGTGCGCGAGGTGCTGGAGAGCGCCGTCCGCACGGGGCTGGACGTGATCGCCATTACCGACCACAACGAGATTCAAGGCGCACTCGAAGCACGGGAGATTTGCAAAGGCTCTGGGGTCGAAGTCATTCCCGGAGTCGAGGTCACCACAAGGGAAGGACATCTCGTTGCGCTCTTCGTCGAGCAGAACATCCCCAGAGGTATGCCGGTTATCGAGGCACTGCTCCTCATCCACGAAATGGGCGGACTGGGAATCGCTCCGCATCCGCAACAGCCTGTGCCAAACAGTATCACCTTGAAAAGCATCCAGAGCGCGCTCGAACATCCGTTGGCGCGGGAGGCGCTGCTCGGGATAGAAGTCTGCAATATGAACCCCAGCCACAGTCCATACAACCGGCATTCGCAACAGATCGCCGACGGGCTGCCACTGGCACGTATCGCATCGAGTGACGCGCACATGGCTTCGATGATCGGCGCAGGAGTCACCCATTTCGAGGGCGACACCGCACAGGACTTGCGTCACGCCATTCAACACTGCGCTACCCGACCTGAACAGGTCAACTACGAGAATTCCCGGCGCGTTTTCCTCCGCTGGCTTAGGTTGTATATCCGCCGACAATTTTTGCACCCGAAACCATCCGGACTATAATTCAGCAACCTGCAAATGGACCTCACCTTGAACTGGAGTAAACGACTCAAATGATTGCTGGTCTCGACGGCATACGCGCGGTTGCCTTCCTCATCGTCTTCTTCTTTCACACCCGCAACCTGCCCTTCGGCTGGATGGGCGTGCAATTGTTCTTCGTGCTTTCGGGGTTTTTGATTACCGACATTCTGTTACGGATGAAGGAGAAATATCCGCGCCGCGAGTTCTTCGCCAAGTTTTATGGGCGGCGTTTTTTGCGTATCTTCCCGCTGTATTATTTTTACCTTGCCCTGCTCACGGCGCTCATCTTCCTTCTGCCCCTGCTCGACCTGAAAGGTATCCGCCCCGAACTCAATAAGGGTTTTCTCAACCAGATCTGGGTCTCGCTCTTTTACCTGTACGATTTTTTCCATGCCAGCGCGTTCTTCGAGCGCAGCCGCTTCTTCACCCATCTCTGGTCGCTCTCGGTGGAGGAACAGTTTTATTTTGTCTGGCCCATGCTGATCTTCCTGACTCCGCGTGAAAAGTTTAAGCAGTTATGTTTTACTGCAATTGGACTGGGCTTCGTCTTCCGCGTCGCCATTACCCTCATCTATCGTGAAGGACTTTTCCCCTTCCTGCTGACTGACCCGCAGCTGGCGGTGAACGTTTTGCCTTTTTCACATCTCGACGCTTTTGCCCTCGGCGCATATATCTCGCGCTTCGAGATTTCCCGTCCGCGTTTGCAGTTGATTGCCCTTGCCATAGCTGTCCCTGCCATTGGGCTGTTAACCGACTTCCTCCGCAAAGGGACTCTGACCTTCGCCCTCGGCTACGATCTGCCGATGACTGGTTACTACAAGGAGGTCTGGGGCTACACCCTGTTGAATTATCTCTTCGCCGTGCTGATCTACTGCGTGGCGCGCAAAGGTTTCCTGACGAAGATTCTTGAACTTGCTCCCCTTCGATACTTGGGGAAAATTTCGTATGGGTTGTATGTTTATCATTATGGCACCATTGCCATCATGACGGCGCTCTTCCGAAAATACGAGTTGGACTATTCCCTGCGCTCCCCGCAGATGTTCATTGCTTCCTTTGGCGCCACACTTTTGATCGCCACCCTTAGTTTTTACCTGCTCGAAAGACCAATCACCGACTTGAAGGACAGGCTCTTTTCCACTTCATGATCTTACTCTTTTGATGAAGCCCGGCGTGTTCAATTCACGTTCCAACAGGTAGGTGAAATATCCCTGCATGAGGATTTCGGTTTCCTTCTGGACCTCGAGGCTGGGATTTGCGCGGGCGGCATCCCTGTAACTCGACCTTTGGAAGTGACGCAGATACTTCAACGCTTCCATCGAGACCTTCTCCAGGTTGGGAAGTCCCAGCCCACAGCGCGGACAAATGACCCCGCCCACCGTCGCCGAGAAGAACTGATCCTCCGCTTGAACCTCCCGCCCACAGTTGGCGCACTCGAACAGTTGCGGACGAAACCCCACAGCGTCCAAAAATCTCATCTCGAAATATCGAATCGGCAGCCAGGCGCTTTCCGACTTTTCGATTCGGTCGAGCGTGTCCACCAGCAGTTTGAAGAGCGCGGGATTCCCGCCTTCCTCTTCGCGCGAAAAACGGTAAAGCAATTCGACGACATACGCGGCGTGACCGGTTTTGGTCAGGTTGTCATGCAGGGGCAGAAAGGCATTGACCGTCTCCGCCTGGGTCACGATCAACAGGTCGCGTCCCCTGGCAAGTTGCAGGGTGACGTATGTGAAGGGTTGAAGGTGTCCCGCCTTGCGTGAGGTGATCTTCCGCGCCCCCTTTGCCAGCGCGCGCACCAATCCCTGCTCGCGGGTGTAGAGCGTCAGCAGGCGGTCTGCCTCGCCCCAGTCACTATGGCGGAGGACAACGGCAGAAGCGCGGAAGGAACGGAAGTCGGTCATGGGAAAGTGGACAAGTAGACAGGTAGCCACGAAAACAGTTTGTACCTGTGTACGTTTTTACATGTGTACCTGTCTACCTTTTCACTGCAAATCCGCCGGGGTAAACGCCTGCGGCAGAAGTTGGGCAACGGTCATTTCCTGCTTCAAGGTTCCAGAGCCGTCGGCGATCAGGACAACGATGTCCAGCCCAAACTCCGCCATCACTTGACGGCATCCACCGCAGGGAGAACCACCGTTATCCGTGGCAACGGCAATCACCTCGAACTCGGTCTCCCCTTCCGAGACTGCCTTGAAGATGGCCACGCGTTCGGCGCACATCGTGTGCGGATACACGGCATTCTCCACATTGACGCCGGTGAAGATGCGCCCGCTCTTCGTCCGCAGAGCAGCACCAACGCGATATTTTGAGTACGGGGCATACGCCCGCCGCCTTGCCTCGTTGGCAAGGTCAATCAAAGATTGTCGTTCTTCATTCGTGAGTTTCATGTCTACCTGTTTACTTCTTCGCTTTCCGTTCCAACTTCCTGATCGCGCGGGCTGGGACTCCAACCACCAGCGTATCCTCTGGTACGTTCTTTGTCACCACCGCGCCCGCGCCCGTGCGCGCGCCCGCGCCGAGTTTCACCGGCGCAACCAGCATGGTATCCGAACCGATGAAGACATCCTCACCGATCTCGGTGGGATGTTTCTTCTCACCGTCGTAGTTGCAGGTGATTGTCCCGGCGCCGATATTGGTATTCGCACCGATCTGCGCGTTGCCGATATAGGAGAAGTGTCCCATTTTCACGCCCTCAAAGAGATATGAATCCTTGACCTCACCAAAATTCCCCATGTGGACGTGATTTCCCAAATGCGCGCCTTTCCTCAGGCGGGCAAACGGTCCCATGTCCACGTGATCTTCGAGGACTGCTCCTTCGGTGACGGAGGCAAGCACCTTGCAGAAATTCCCGATCTTCGTGTCGCGGATGATGGAATTTGGCCCGATGACATTGGATTCGCCAATTTCAGTTTTACCGTGCAGGTAGGTGTTCGGCATGATGACCGTATCCCTGCCGATTTTTACGCTGGCTTCGATATAGGCCGAAGCGGGATCGATCATCGTCACGCCGTTGAGCATGTGATCTTCGTTGATACGGCGGCGCATGGCGGCTTCCACTTCCGCGAGATGCACGCGGTTGTTGATACCGATGGTCTCTTCCACGTCGTCCATCAATGTGGCTTGCACGGGCAGACCATCCTTCGTCGCCAGTTCCACCGTGTCGGTCAGGTAGTATTCACCCTTTTTCGGATTTTTCGGAATGCGGTGCAGGGCGTCCCAGAGCCAGTCCGCATCGAAGCAGTATCCGCCGACGTTGAGTTCCTTGATCTGCAACTGCTCCGGGGTGGCAACATATTCCTCGACGATGGCTTCCACTGTCCCGTCCGGTTTGCGGATGATTCTGCCGAACCCGTGCGGGTCGTCCGCAGTGACGGTCAACATTGAAATAGGTCCCTTGTTATTCTTCTGCGTCTCGACCAGCTTTTGCAAGGTCTCGCCGCGCAGCAATGGCATGTCACTGTAGCAGACAACAACCAGGTCGGTCTTGCCTTTCAACAAGGACTCAGCCTGCATCACGGCATGACCAGTCCCCAGTTGCGGTTCCTGCAGAACAGTTTGAGCGGAATCGCCGAGATATTTCGTCACCTCGTCCGCGCCGTGACCGACGACCACAACCGGCTTCTCGGTGGTGGACTGGCTGATGGCTTGCAGGGCATGCCAGATCATCGGTTTCCCTGCAATGGCGTGTAAAACTTTGGGCAGGCCCGATTTCATGCGCGTGCCCTGTCCGGCGGCTAGCAAAACGGCTGTTACTCTCATGGGTTCACCTCGATAAAGAATTAAAGCACAAGCAGGATTTATACAGTGCAAGGCGCTGACAAATCCTGCTTAGAAAAGAAACCCCGCCTGAGCGGGGGATGTTTGGCTGGGGCACCTGGATTCGAACCAAGATCCACAGCTCCAAAGGCTGGTGTGCTGCCATTGCACCATGCCCCAGTGCGGGCAGGATTGTATCACAAATTTTTTATTTTTCATCTCCGGGAACAAGTCCCAGCTTGCGAGCTTCTTCCAAAGAGATTACATCCGAAGTGGTGGGTTTGTTGCCATGTTTTTCTGCGGCCTGATCCCAAAAATCATCCACGTTGTTATTGACCTTTTCCTTCTTTTTTGTTGCATCCTTTAGCAGGGCTTCCATTTCAGGCGCAGGCGGGGCTTCCACCTCTTTCTCAGCCGGTTTTTTCGCATTCTGCGCCGGGATGGCTGCGGCAGCCGAAATAACATTATCGTCAACCCCATGTAACTCGCCCGTCACGCCCATCAACCTAAGGGATTTTTCCACCTGGGTGCGCAAGGCCAGCAGGGAATTCACGGTTTCAATCACACGCTCTTCACTGGCAAGTCCCTTTCCGGCCACGAACAGGGCGTAAAGCGGGGTAACGGGAATGAAAAGCAGGTCGTGGTCACCGCCGCTAAAAACGTGATAGGTATCGAGCGCTTCCTGGTGATTGAGGCGCGCAACCTTGAGGCTGGCGTTGTGGATCGCCATCAGGGTGGAGATAAGCGAAACTTCCATGCTGTCATCGCGCAACTTGCCGGTGCGCGCCTGCACCAGTCCGCGGTCATTGAGCAGAAAAACCGCATCGGCGCCGATATCCTGCCTGAAGTTGGCGAGCAGGTCCGAGACTCTGGCATGTCGTTCTTCGGCCTTACCTTCCGCCTTTTCAGCAGGGAAGATGGTTTGTACAAGTCCCAAACTGCGTTCTACCACATCCAGAAAATCCGCCAGCGGAACAGGTTTATCGAAAACCGCAAGCGCCCCAGCATTGAGGATTTCCTCGCGCACCTTGCGCTCGGTAACGCCGGTGACAATCACCACTTTTGCCTCGGGGTGGCGCACTCGAACCTTGTGCATTAATTCCACGCCGCTCATGCCGGGCAGCTTGTAATCAGTGACGAGCAGGTCAACCTTATGCCGCGAGGAATGAAGCATGGCTTCTTCGCCCGATGGAGCCTCGAAGATCTTAATTTCCGGCTTTTTAAGCGAGTCCAGCGTGGAATGCAAAAGGCGCAGGACATCGCGCTGGTCATCCACGAGCAAAATATTGCGGTCCATAACAACCTACTTCACCATCCAACACGCCACCCAGTGACTGGGTTTGGCCTCACGGAATTCAGGTTCCTGTTCGGAACAAATCTTATCTGCAATGGGGCAGCGCGGATGGAAACGACAACCCTTGGGCGGGTTGAGCGGACTTGGCACATCGCCTTTGAGAATCTCACGGCTGCGCTTGAGCTTCGGGTCGGGGACCGGAATGGCTGTCATCAACGCCTTTGTGTAGGGATGCAAAGGCTCCTTGAAAAGGTCTTCGCGGGTGGTCAATTCCACCATCTTGCCGAGATACATTACCGCCACGCGGTCGGAGATGTGCTCGACCACGCTCAAATTATGCGCGATAAAAAGATAGGTGAGACCGAATTCCTTTTGCAGGTCCTTCAGAATGTTCAAAACCTGCGATTGAATGGAAACATCCAACGCCGAAACGGGCTCGTCGCAAACAATGAAGTTGGGACGTAGGGCAAGCGCGCGCGCAATACCGATGCGCTGGCGCTGTCCGCCGGAGAATTCATGCGGATAGCGGCGGGCGTGATAGTCCTCGAGTCCCACCTTCTTGAGCGTGTCGATCATCAGGTCGTAACGTTCCTGGCGCGTGCCAATGTTGTGGATGTGCAATCCTTCCATAACTGATTCGCCAATCGGCACACGCGGATCGAGCGAGGCATACGGGTCCTGGAAGATAATCTGCATGTGACGACGCACATCCTTCAAATCCTTGCCGCGCAATTTCAGGACATCCTTGTCGTCAAAATGAACGGACCCCGAAGTTGGCTCGATCAGCCTGAGCATGGAACGCCCGATGGTGGTTTTACCGCAACCCGATTCACCGACCATGCCGAGGGTTTCGCCTTTTTGGACGTTAAACGAAACGTTATCCACCGCCTTGACCCAGTTCACCACACGTTGCATCAACCCGGCGCGTACCGGAAAATATTTAACCAAATTCCTGACTTCAACCAGGTCTTCCGCTTTGTGCGGTTCAATAATTTGACTCATAAGTATTGGCTCCGGGAAAATTACTTCGCCTTCAATGGCGCTTCATGCCCTTCGGCATTTTGATATAACCAGCAGCGCACCAAATGTCCCGGCGCGGCTTCTGCAAGGGCTGGTTTGACATCGGTGCAGATGGACAACCCAAACTTTTCACGAGCGCCACAGCGCGGTGCAAAGCGGCAACCGGGCGGCAGGTTGACCAGGTTCGGCACTGAACCGGGGATCACATCCAGGCGCTCCTTGAGTTGACCCAAAACGGGGATGGAACCGATCAAGCCCTGGGTATAGGGATGCAAAGGTTGTTCAAACAGCGGATTGACATCGGCTTGTTCGACGATCTCACCCGCATACATCACCGCCACACGTTCAGCCATCTCAGCCACCACACCAAGGTCGTGGGTAATCAAAATGACGGATGTGTTCATCTGCGAGCGCAGGTCGCGCATCAGGTCAAGTATTTGCGCTTGAATGGTCACATCCAGCGCGGTGGTGGGTTCGTCGGCAATCAGCAATTCGGGCACACAAGCCAGCGCCATGGCGATCATCACGCGCTGCGCCATGCCACCCGAAAGCTCATGCGGATATGCCTCGGCGCGGCGTTCCGCATCGGGGATGCCCACCATCTTCAACAACTCGATGGCACGTGCTTTCCCGGCCTCCTTGCCAAAGTCCTTGTGGATATTCAACACTTCCCCAATCTGGCTGTCCACCCGGAAGACGGGATTCAACGCGGTTTGCGGCTGTTGGAAGATCATGGAAATCCTGTCACCGCGCACCTTGGTCATTTCATCTTCGGAAAGGTTGAGGAGATTCTTCCCATCGAGCAATATTTCACCTTCAGTGATTTTGCCGGGCGGTGCAATCAGACGCATGATCGAAAGCGAAGTAACACTTTTTCCACAGCCTGATTCACCGACCAACCCAAGGACTTCGCCAGGATAGACTTCGAAACTCACGCCATCCACGGCACTGACCACCCCATCCTCAGTATAAAAATATGTCTTAAGATTGCGAACTTCCAACAATGGTTTTTGATCGGCCTTTGCCACGTCCGACTCCTCAAATAAGAATTGGCTTATTATACTTCGTCTCACGAATTTTTTATAAATTTACCGGGGTTGATTCGGCAGCCTGTAAAAATAGGAAATCGAACCGGGCTCACGGCATGGGAGCCGCATAAGACGGCGCGCCATACAAACCAGCCCAGCCATTGGGAATACTCGGCACGGGATATGAAAGATGCCGATGTACATCCGTTTGTGTGACCGTGAAAAGGGGAACAAAGGGCAATTCGGACATTAAAGCGGATTCGATCTGGGAAACAGCCTGATGCGCCACTTCGAGGTTGGACTCCTTTTCAAGCGCCTGGCAGACCGTCCCAAACCTGTCACTGTTATACAACAGTGGATTCTTTTCCCCGAACCACTCACACAAATATGCGGGGTATTCGCTCAACCGCCAGCCCATCAATGCCATGTCATATTTCTGCGAACTATAAGCCGCGTACACAATTTCATCGAGGCTTGCTTCACGCACAGCAAAGGGGATGCCCAAATATTGCGCCTGCTCCGCAACGTACTTCGCGGCAGCATAGCGCAATGCATCCTCCTCCTGTGAAGGCGCAAGCAATACGACCCTGGGAAAAGCTTCACCATTTAACATGACCAGGTTTTGCCCTGTGCTCTGCGAATCAGGTTCACGCCCCCATGAGTATCCGGCATCTTTCAAGAGCTTTACGACAGACGTCACCCGCGCGGACTTATCCATGCCGTTGCAAGGGGACTTCAAATTTAAGTCGTGCCATTGAATGGAAAGTACAAAAGAGTCGAGAGGCATGGCATTATCCTGCAACACCTCGGACGCGAGAAAATCCCGATCGATCATGCACGAAAGTGCGGAGCGGAAGGCAGGGTCGGCGATATAGCCATTCAGCGGATTGAAGACAAGGAAACGCGCACTGGAACTGGGATTGTGAATTGCGCCTTCGGGGAGTTTCATCACTGGCGAAAGAATGAAATCCACATCACCGTTTTGGAAGGCGGTCGATACTTCATTTCCATCCTCAAAGAAATGATACGAAGCACGGTCAAAATTTGGCACTCCAAAAGGAAAATCGGGACTGGCCTTATTGACCCAGACCCCGTCTTTCTTTGAATCAGGCATCCACGCGCCAAGAGTTGGCTCTCCGTCAGCAGCCACATCATGCAAAACTCCCTGCGCGGATTTTACCTGCGCGGCATAATCTTCGAGCAGGCTATCGAGGGTGGATTGGAGATACACCACCTCTCCCTGCATTCGGGTGTAATCGCCTTCGACTTTTCGATTTTGCTGACCATTGACCCTGAGCGAAGTGACCTGAGCATTCAAGTTGTCAAGGTCAGCCTGGGCGGCTTCCAGTTTGGAGCGGGTTTCGGCAATTTTGGAACGTAGGGTTTCGTCGGGAAGTCCATCGGAGGCTTTTTGCACCGTGGATTCCCAAAATGATTTTTGCACAATCGGAGCTTGTAAAATACCGTATTGCCAGACACCCGCATTCGGCTTTTGCTTGAATATAAACTTCACTGTTGACTTATCAACAGCTTCGGCGTGATCGAGATAGTCCAGCGGATAATATGCGCCCCAGTCGTAGCCAAATTCATAGTTGAGGATGGTATTTGCTGTGAAAGCGACATCTTCAGCAGTAAACGGAGAACCATCCGTCCACTTGAGGTCAGCGCGTAGTTTTACAGTTGCGGAATAACCTTCCCCATCCTGAATTACTTCGGAGGGTAGACCGTCTGCGGCAAGCGGCTGGAATGAAGAATTCACTGGAGCGAGGTGATACAAGCGTGGATAGTATCCGCTGAACAGAGCGCGGTTTGCGTAGGTCGAGCCAGTCTCATCGAAAAGTTCCCAGACATTGACCTGCGAAAGAGGTGGTTCGCCTATCAACCCGAATCGAATCTCATCTGCGTGCGCAGGCGCCTGCGGCGGGGAAACTGTCGGGGTGGAAACGCCAACCGTATCAGAGTCAGGTTGAGGCGCGCAGGAAGCGAACAAAAGGATGAGGAAAAAACCAAGGCGGGTGAAACGTCGCATTAATTCTGGCAGGCCTCGCCCGAATCAACCGCTTCGATGTTCCAAAGCGGATTGGCGGTTGCGTCAAAGTCGAAGTGACAAATGCCGGGGCGGGCGGCGGCAACCCTCATCCGATAATAAAGCGGGATGGCGGGAAGTTCGCTGGCAAAAAGCACCTGGGTTTGGCGGTACGAATCGATGTAGGATTGCTCATCGGGCAGGGCAAGTTGGGCGGCACGACAGGCAGCATCGTATTCTTCGTTTTTGTAACCGGTCACATTTGTGCCAATCCAACCATTGGAGGCGGAAGGAATCTCAGTAGTGGTGAACCAGCCGCAGGGAGGCTCAACGCCATTGACTCCCATCGCATATTCGATGAGGTCGAAACGGCGGCCAAAAAGCGGTCCGCTGGGGCCAGATGAGTAGAGGTCATTCTGCGAGAAGTACTGCGCGTTGACCCCAACACCGCATTGGGCAAGTGACTTGACGAGGATATCCGTCACCTGGCGGCGTTGCGTGGCGGTGGTGGTGTAGTAGTTGAGTAGAAGCGGCGTACCTGCGGCAACGTTCTTGACCGTGACTGCGACAAGCGGCGTGTTGGGATCGCCATCGGTGTCCCTCCAGCCCGCTCCCTCCAACAGGGACTTGCCGGCCTTGGGATCGAAGGTAATGGGGACAATATTGGGATCATACAGCGGGTGTTCAACAGGGATATAGGTTGCAGGGACGGTGGTGCGTCCCATCAGGACGTTGTCCACAGCCGATTGGCGATCAAGACAATAGGCAATACCCTGACGGGTATGCGGGTCGGCAAAAATATCCTGACGGTCTTTTTGATTGATGGTGTCATAACCGTCATCGTACGCGGCAGGTGTGGTACCGATGCCAAGCCATTCGATGGTCATGCCGGGGGCGAAGAAGACCTGAGCTTGTTCGCCCGCCTGCATTTCCTCAAGCAGACTGGCATTGTTATCGAGGCGGATACTTGGGTCGATGATGTCGCAGCGTCCCGCGACTAGTTCGGTCAAAGCCGTGTTTGGGTCGGCAATAAAGCGGAAGGTCAGGGTGTCGAATTTGGGATAGCCGTCCGCGGCGCGGAAGTAATATGGGTTCTTGGTCAACGTGATGTGGTCACCCACCCCCCACTCCTGAACCATGTATGGACCCCAGCCAATGGGCGCGCGGGAGGAAACGTCAATGGTCGCCAACTGGTCTGCGGGGAACTGACTCCAGACATGCTTGGGCGCGGGTTGCCAGAAATTTGTAAAATATGCAGGATCGATGAAACCGGGCTTGCCCCACCATTGAACGGTGTTTTCGTCAGTCGCTTCATACGTTTGTGTGCGGTCAAGCAGATAAGCATAGGCAATCGAATCCGTATCCTTCACAAGCGTGAAGGCATAAACTGAATCATCGGAGGTGATGGGTGTGCCGTCAGACCAGATCAGGTCGGGGCGCATTCGGAAGTTGACCACCATTTGATCCATCTCAAGCGGGGTCGTACCATCGTAAGTGATGACGCAGTCATCGCCGCGGCAACCTGCAGGACGGACTTTGTCGCCCTGTTCGAGCAGGACAATATTCCCCTCCGCATCGATCACCTGTCCGCCTGGCTGGACCGCCGTTTTGACGATTTGCGCGTCGCCGTTTTCAAGCGACGGCAATTGGGTAAGGATGACCGGCTGGTATTCATATCCAACCGTATCAATGGGACCGTCATTGATGGCGGCCAGCACACTGCGCGCGGCAGCATTTAGTTCGCCAAAAGGATAGAGGGTGCTCGGCTCTTGTCCGAGGCAGACAGTGAGGAATTTCGGTGTGGCTGTGGCGGTCGGCAGGGGGACGGACGTCGCCGACGGCGTGGCTGTAATTTCAGGTTCCGCAGCGGAGAATGGAAGTCCACAGGCGGCGATGAACAAAAGCAAAGCAAGAAGAAAAGACGTGAGCGCTGCAAATCTCTTATTTGGATTCATGGGGATGTCCTTCTGTGGGGAAAACATAAGCCAATTATACAAGCAAACAGGCGACAGTCACTTTTGGAAAGCGTTTGTCGCCTGATTCAAAGAAGGCATCTAACTTTTTCAGGCTGGTCATCAATAACTCGATTCGCGGGCAAGTACCATCAGGGTCAACAAGGTTGTGCGCCCGACGCGCTCGAGTTTCTGCGGATCGATGATTTGGGGCTGGTCAGATTGTGTGTGCGCCAGGTCATCAGAACCGCTCCAACTGATGGACAGGGTCAAAGCACGACGGTCGCCAAACCCGACGCTCATCTCGCGCCCATAATGCGGGTTGCGTCCGCGGGTGGTGGTGGGATCATTATATTTTTCCGCCGCCGACTGGAATAATTTAACAAGGCGATAACTGCTGCCTTCCTGCAGGGCGATGGAATCACCGGTCCCGTACCCAACGCCCGAAAGTTCGATCACCACCTCCACCGTCAGATTGCCAGCACCGGGGCGCGCATTCAACACATTGACCACGCTCAAGCCCTCGCCTCTTTCTCCGCCAGCCCAGGCGACGAATAGAATCGTCTTCGCCGGTTTATACGCGCTGGCTTTCATGATGCGCGCAAGTTCGATCAATGTCGCAACGCCGCTCGCATTGTCGTTTGCGCCGGGATAAAAAGCGCCATTGGGACCGATGCCCAGCCCGTCATAGTAGGCGCTGACGACAATCACCTGTTCTTCGGAAGTCAGAACCCCTCCCTCACCGGGGATCACGCCAAGGACATTGATATAACGATCCAGCGACAAATTCTCGTATTGCCGGGCTTTGACGCTCATTTCAACTTTCACACCCATATTGGTGAATGCCGTCTGGTTAACATCCAATCCCTTCTCCATCTCCGCCAGCATGGACAGGCTGCTTCCGGTTGAAGCCAGGAGCATTTCAGCCAGCTGTGGGCTGATTACCATAGTTGGGACTTTATACTGATTACCACGAGCGGGCGGTTCGTAAGGAAACAGGTCGCGCCTGTTCAACCTGTACGTCTCATCCGCAATGACCAGAATGCCCTCCGCGGCTGCAAGGTTTACCTTATCGAGGTCAGCGCCATGTACGATCAATACATTGCCGCGGGCGTCTGTGTTCAAAAGACCGTAAGGGTCCGACCTGTCCGAGCTGCTGTCTTCCGGACCAAAAGCGACGCCCATCACACTGCCGCGCGTTTCCCCGTAACGATTTGCGTCCGCAATCTCCGCAAAGTCCTGCCGGTAGAAGAAATTCAGAATCGGTTTCCCGTCACTGCCGATCAGGGTCAAAGCGGGCAATTCGACCAAATGTCCGCGCGGGTTTACCAGTGATTGCAGAAAGGTTTGTTTTTCACCGGCTGGCAACAAGCCGTTCTCCTCCATGCGCTTGGCGATGTATTGCGCCGAAGATTCCGTTCCAAGCATGCCCGTCTCGCGCCCCAAGAATTCGACGGAAGACAAAACTTCGATATCCCGCTGGACCCGCGCCGCGTCGAACTTCAAACCCTCGGGGCGGTAGACGGACAGCGGAGTACCAGCTTGCAACAACAGAGACATGACGGCAATCACCGCGATGCCTGCCGTGAAAGTATAACGGTTCAGCAGGTGGCTTAGGTTCAACTGGCTTTCATCGAGGAAGCGGCGCAATCCTTCGCCCAGCAGATTGAAAGCCATGATTGAAACAAAGAAAGCCGCTCCGGGGTACAAGGCCATCCAGGGATTGCTGCGCCACCAGTCACGCACATTAGCGATCAGCGCGGCCCATTCCGGGACATCCGAGAAATGAACGACAAGCGACTGCATATTCCCCACTTCGGCGATCATGGCGCTGAAACCTCCTCCCATGAAGATGCCAAGATAACCCAGTTCCGCAAGAAGCATCATCACGCCGCCCATTTCCAACGCGGCCATCACAATCAGGGGATTCACCAGGTTGGGCAGTACATGCCTTCGTAGAATTTGATCGGACCGTGCCCCCACCGAGCGCGCAGATTCGATATACGGCTGCAATTTGATGTTGACGACCTGTCCATGCACAATTTGCGCCACCTCACCCCAGCCGACCACGGATATGGCAAATATAAAGACCCACATCCCCTGCTGGATACCCAAGCCTTGTATCAGGATCATGGCAAACAATGTGACTGGGAACGCCGCCCAGACCCCAATCGCGCCGTTGACCAGACGGTCGAACCAGCCGCCGCGCTGCCAGCCAGCTAAAATCCCCAATACAATGCCCAACAGAAGGCGCATCAACATGCCGAAGAAAGCCAGGGACAGAGTCTGCCTTGCACCATTGTATACGAGGGATTGAATGTCACGCCCAACATAATCGCTTCCCCATGGGAAGACAGACGAAGGCTTAAATGGCGGGGACTGAATTACTCCTTCAATCGTGAGGACACCGTGGGTTGCGTATGGACTCGCCTTGGTCAGTTGTCCACCCCAAAATATCAATCCTCCCAGTCCAAGCGCCAGAAAAGTTCCAAGAATCAACGACGGGTTTTTAATGATGGCCCGCATAATCCACTTGCGCTTGGATGGAACTTCGTCATGCTTCACTGGACCACTCCTTGAAAGTGGCAACGGAGGCAGGCTGGATCCGCGACGGAGACGGAATGAACTCACCAAATCGCCCACCCAGCCACGAAGTCCCTCGGATAATCCGTTTATCGTTCCAATGAAAGTCGAGTGTTCCCCCGCCCGCGTCTGGGTTTCCACATTTCGCAGGCGCGGGTCAAGCAGGGGGAAGAAAATCTCAATCACAAGATTGACCAGTAAAAAGAAGACGCCCAACGACAGGATAAGGTCGATCACCAGGAATGTCACGCCTTTATCTATCGCTTGAAGCAACATGAGGCCAACGCCGGTCCAGTCGAAGAACAACTCCACCACCGGCAGGCTGGCAAGCGAAAAACGCAGGGAAGCGCCAAGCGTGGTCAATATTGGGATCAGCGCATTGGTCAACGCATGGCGGTTATAGATCGTGCGGGGACGTAACCCTTTGGAATATGCCGTGCGGATATAGTCCTGCCGGACGATGGTGGTCAGGGACACATAGGACACCTGCGCTATTTGCGCCAGTGGACGCATGGCAAGAACAAGAGCGGGCATGATGAGATGGGAATCCCAGCCAAAGCCGGCCGACGGCAGTACTGTGACGTCAAAGGTGCGGTGAACTTGAATATTCAACACCCAAAACAACATTCCCAAAAGAAAGCTGGGAGTCGAAATACCCAGCGTTGAAAGCATGACGATCAGGGCGGATAATATTTTACTTTTTGAAACGGCGGCAACGACCCCCAGGACGATCCCGATGAAAAACGCAAAACACAAGGAGGTGAATAACAATCCCACACTATTCAATAATGTATCGAGAACAAGTCGAAGGGCGGGAACATCCGTTTTATGCCAATAATATATTTGCGGATGATCGGTCACAAACTGCCATACACGAATGAAGGCCTGAAGCGCAGCGTCAAAAGGATGCGCGGGAAGATGCTCACGCCCACGTTCCGCGAGGATGAGCCCAAAGGATGTGAGATAGGCGATGATGAGCAAAGTTAACGCCGCATTGCTGATGCGGCGCGTAATCAATTTCAGTTCGCTTATTGGGACACGGCTATGTATGGAGGATCGCGGGTCTGTCATAATTGAAATTATACCCAACGGCATTAAACCATGAGGCACTTCCCTTCAAAAAGAGCGCTTTCAGGTCAATTCATTTGGCTAGTTGCCTTTTCAGCAAAAAGATTCCGATCACAACCAGCACGATGATCGCGCCAATCGCAATCATCCAGAATAGGGAAACACTCGGCGCGCTTTCATCCCGCAAATCATGGACTGGTTCCTGGCTGGCTTCCGTCACAACAATGGACTGAGGAGCGGGTTGAGTCGGAGTCCCACGCAGGAAGATTTTCGCGGCGGTGTCCGCATTCAATTCCGGGCCTGGATCGATGTTATTTATCTTCAAGATATATGCGGTGACGCTCCAGGATTCACTTTCCAACATACTGGCGGGATTATGCCAAGGCATTTTGGTATGAATATAGTTATAAAGGTCTAAGGCGGTTTCAAAGATTAAGAGTGGGGGACCGACAACCGCCGGACTGGCAGGCAGATAGAAACCGTCAGGGGGGTGATTCAGGGCATGGCACTTGGATTGCCAGCAGTTTTGGTCCTGCGGTGCCCACTGGGCGCGCCAGTCGTCAGTAAGACCCTGTCCCTTATCGCCATGACATGCCTTGCAGACCAGCCTGTATACCTCCGCGCCATATTCGAGTTGGGTGGCATCAGCCGGCAGGTCCACAATGATCCAACTATCCTCGGTGGGTATTGGGGTTTTCGGGGGCATTGCGGTAGGGGTTGGCGTTTGCACCTTAACAACCGCACCTGGAGAACTCCAGCTTGAAACACCAAGTACAAGCACCAGTGCCAGAAAGAACGGAAGCGGAGTGTAATTCTTTAGCTTCTGCACGAGAGACCAGCCTTTCCGTAAATGTTCCGACATCCCATATGTATGAAAAGGATTCGGAGGTTGACGCTTCCGAATCCTTTGAAAAATCATTTTTGGGGAGGACCTTATTGGGTGCCCCGCAAACGGGGGTCCATGGCATCGCGCAAACCATCGCCTAGGAAGTTGAAGGCAAACATGGTAATTGCCAGGGCAAGCGCGGGGAAGATGGCCTGGTATGGGTAGCTTCGAATGGCGCCAGCGCCATCGGAAATCATGGAACCCCACGATGGGGTCGGGGCGGTGACGCCAATGCCGATGAAGGAAAGGAACGCCTCCAGGGAAATGTAGCCGGGGATGGCAAGAGTCTCAGCCACAACCAGCGGACCAAGGATGTTGGGCAGGATATGACGAAACATGATACGTCCATCGGTCGCGCCAATCGTATGCGCCGCCTCGATAAATTCCTTTTCACGAATGGCAAGCACCTGGCCGCGCGTGAGGCGGGCCATTGTTTCCCAGGCCGTCAGGCCGAGTCCCACAAAGATAAAGAACAACCCGCCCATTGCCTCGTCTATTTTACTGAGCGTATAAGCGAACGAACCGGGTTCAAGGTCCGAAAGTGTGGAGCGGAAGAATGCCATCATCAGGATAACGAAAAGGACCGTCGGGAAGGCATACAGCACGTCCACAATGCGCATCATGATGTTATCCACGCGGCCGCCAAAATAGCCGGAGATACTGCCATAGACCACGCCAATCAACAGGCTGATCAAGGGAGCAATCACCGCAACCGACAGCGAGATGCGCGCGCCGTAAACAATGCGGCTGAACAGGTCGCGCCCGACATAATCGGTTCCAAGAGGATAGTCATTCGAAACCTGCGCATATGGCTTCATGCTCGGAAAAATCGAAAACAGCCATTCAGGCGCTGAATTTTGGTCCGTCAGCACCTGCACTTCAAAGGATTTGGGGGCGACCAATGGCGCAAATATCGCCATCAAGGCAAGGATAATGATAATCGAGCCGCCGACGACCGCCGCGCGGTTGCGGACCAGACGCCGAATGGCATCCTGAGTTAAACTCTCACGTTTTTGGGTCAGCGGCGCACCCCCGGTGCCGAGGGATTTCAGGTCAGTTTTTACCGTCATTGCGCTTCTCCTTTTATGCCATTAATCGTAACGAATTCGCGGGTCAAGGTAGGCGTACATAATATCGACTATCAGGTTTGCGATCACGAGGAAAACTGCATACAGCAGGATCGTGCCCATGATTACCGGGTAATCGCGATTGGTAATGCTGGTGACAAAGTACTTGCCCATACCTGGGATACCAAAAATCAACTCGGCTACAAATGTTCCAGTAACCAACGCGGCAAAGAGCGGTCCGAGAATGGTAACGACCGGGATCAGGGAATTCTTCAGGGCATGACGGACAATGACCACTCTCTCGCTCAGGCCTTTGGCGCGCGCCGTTCGAATATAATCCTCACGGATGGTTTGAAGCAGGGTGGCGCGCGTCAGGCGGGCGATAACCGCCGACGAAGCCAACCCCAGCGCGATAGACGGCATCAGGGCATACTTGAAGAAATCCCATCCTATCTTGGAAGGCAAAAAGCCCAATAAATAGGGCGGCTTCGCCCCCCAGCCTGTGGGCGGAAGCCATTTTAGTTCGACGCCAAAAATCCATACGAGTATCGGTCCCATGACAATGACAGGCACAGACACCCCGAGGATCGCCACCCCCATTGCTATATAATCCGTAATCGAATTTTGCTTCAGCGCCGCCACCACACCCAAAGGCATACCGATCAAAATCGCCACAAACAACGCCATCGTTCCCAATTGTCCCGAGATCGGCAGGTTATCGCGGAAAATATCATTAACTGTGCGACTGCGGGATTTGAACGAGGGGCCAAAATTCATCCAACGGAACCAGACGGGACCAATTTTCGCACTTATCAAGAAATCATCCTGCAGGGAGGTGCTGGGCGGTGTTGTGGTGATTCGAGGAATCATCACAGCGTACACATAATCAGTATATTGTTTCCATAAAGGATCGTCCAAATGATAGCGTTCATTCAGCACCTTGAGCGTCTCCGCGGGGAGCGCCTTCTCGCGGGTGAAAGGTCCTCCCGGCACCGCGTGCATCAACCCAAAGGTGATTACAGAGACAACCAGAATCACCACCAGCATGTAGAGCAGTCGGCGAATAATATATCGGCCCATCACAATCTCCGTTCACAAAAATAACAAATATGGAGAGGGGTTCCCCCCTCTCCATATTTTATGCCAAATCTTATTGGGGAGTAATATCCCACTTGTAGTAAATCTCGTGTCCACCGACGCTGAAGGTGCGGGTGACGTAGGGCTTTGTAACGGTAACGCGAGTGTACCAGTAGATCGGGATCATCACCGCGTCTTCATAGACCAGGATCTGCTCGGCCTGTGAATAGAGATCCACGCGCTTGGCCGGATCGGTCTCGATTGCCGCCTTAGTGACAAGGTCGTTATAGGTGGGGTTGTTCCACATGAAGCCGCCAGCGGGGGCGCCGGAAGCATCGACCGGGTTCATGGAACCGTTCGGCAGAGTGACTTCGGCAAGGAAGTTGTTGGCATCCGGATAGTCCAGGCACCAGCCCATGCGGAAGACCTGCGGGGTGTCCTTGCTCTTGGTGGTTTCGAGGTAAACAGCCCATTCCTGGTTGACGATCTTGACATTGAGCCCCAGGTTGGTATTCCACATCTGCTGGATGGCTTCTGCAATCTTCTGATGACCCGCTGAGGTGTTGAACATCAGGGTGATGTCGAGTTGATCGGCGGTCTGACCGGTCTCATCGAGGTAGGATTGAAGTTCAGCCTTCGCGGCTTCGACATCGGACTTCACGCCGAGATCGGGGTGATCTTTCATGGTCGGGGCGCCGGCAAGGCCTGGGCGGGAGAACCACTGGGCGGGTTCCTGTCCACCTTTGGTCACGTTATCGATCAAAGCCTGGCGATCCACTGCCATGGAGAGAGCGCGGCGTACGCGCACATCACTGACCACCGGAGCGGTTGTATTGAAGCCATAGTAGTAGGTGCACAGGTTGGGTGCAATCACCAATTCTTGAGAAAGAACCGGATCGGCCTTGACACGATCGATGTCGGCCAAAGGAACAGCCGCGGCATCCATATTGCCAGCTTCGTATTCAGAGAAGGCGGCAGGCTCATCCAGCATCGAGATGTGGACTTCATCGATCTTGGCTTGCGGGATGTTATCAGCACCCGGCCAGAAGGGATTCTTGACCAGGATCATGGACGAGTCGTGAATCCACTCGCTCATGGTATAGGGACCATAGCTCTGGAAGAAGCCAGGCTCTGTCCAGCGTTCGCCGCGTGCTTCCACGCCGCCATCACAATCGCCTTCGATCACCCACTTGGGCTGCGGGCGCGCAACCCACAGACCAGCAATCTGAGCGTTATAAGCAGTCGGTTGCAGGAATGTCAACTTGAGAGTCGCGTCGTCAACCACTTCAACGCCGACAGTGGCGAAATCTTCCGTCTTGCCGTTGTTGAAGTCTGCGGCTCCCTTAAGCACGAAGCTCAAGAGGTAGCCGTAGGGCGATGCATTGGCGGGAAGCAGGTTGCGGTAGATGCCATACGCGAAGTCGCTGGCGGTGACCATGCGGTCGGCCGAGCCATCGCAGGTCTTGACGGTTTCAACTTCGGTTCCATTCCAGCGGACCCACGGAACGTCGGTGCGCAGGTTGAAGGTGATTGTCTCGGTGCCGTCATCGTTGGTAACCGCTTCCCATTCAGTGGCCATGCCCGGTTCGAGCAGGCTGGTTTCTTCGTTGATATTGGTCAAACCGATGAAGGTCGATTCGATGATTGTGATGGAGCTGGTATCTTCGGCAATGGCCGGGTCGATGGTGGGGATGTCACCCACGCCGCCGGGGTTGACACGCAGGATCTTGGGACCCATTTGCTCTGCGGGGGCTTCGCCTTCAACAGGGACTTCGACAACCACTGTTTCCTTTACGACAACAGGTTCAGCAGCAGGCGCAGCGCCGCCGCAGGCCGACAAAATCACGCTGAGAACGACAAGCAAACTTAGTACAGCAAAGTTTTTACGCATATTCTTCTCCTCATTCAAAATATTGATGATTTGTTACAGGGACACTTTTCGACAACTTATTATTCAATTAATTATGGTCTGGAGCGGAACCACCTCCTTTTGGTTATTTTTCAAAGCACTACAACGATGCCTTACAAGAAACGTTCGGCAAAATGACAGGCAACAAAGTGATCGGGCTTCAACTCACGGAAGGCCGGTTTTTGTTCCGCGCAGATGGCCTGAGCGATGGAACAGCGCGTCCGGAAATGACATCCGGAAGGCGGATTTACCGGCGACGGCACGTCTCCTTCGAGAAGGACGCGCTGTCGCTTGGCATCCGCAACCGGATCGGGAATGGGCACGGCGGATAAAAGCGCCTGAGCGTACGGATGAAGCGGGTTTAAATACAGTTCGTCGCGGTCTGCCAATTCCACAATAACGCCAAGGTACATAACGGCGATGCGGTTGCTGATATGGCGCACCATGGAGAGGTCGTGGGCAATGAACAGATAGGTCAGGTTGAACTGCTTTTGGAGGTCTTCCAACAAATTTACAACCTGTGCCTGAATCGAAACATCCAGCGCGGAGATAGGCTCGTCACAGACGATGAATGAAGGCTGTAACGCCAGTGCGCGCGCCACGCCAATGCGCTGGCGCTGTCCTCCGGAGAATTCATGCGGGTAGCGCGCTGAGAACGCCGGGTTTAAACCCACCAGGTCAAGCAGATTGGCCACGCGCTCTTCAATTTCCTTCTGTTTGGCAACATTGTGCACGACCAAAGGCTCGCCAACAATCTCGCCAACCGTCATGCGGGGATTCAAGCTGGCATACGGATCCTGAAATATCATCTGCATTTTACGCCGCATGCGGCGTAATTCTTCGCCCTTTAAATTGACCAGGTCCACGTCATCAAAAACCACCGATCCTGAAGTGGGCCGATATAGTTGAAGGACTGTCCGTCCGGTGGTGGATTTGCCGCATCCTGATTCGCCCACCAGTCCAAGCGTTTCGCCGCGTCTTACATCAAATGAAACATCGTCAACCGCATGAACCGCGCCGATCTGCTTTTGTATAATGATCCCCTGCATAATCGGGAAATGCTTTACAAGATTGGTAACACGCAATAGTACATTGTTTGCTTCGGGCATTAGCGCGGTCTCCTTGTTTTGGTATCTACCCAGCAGGCCGCCCGATGGTCCTGTCCAACCATCTCCAGCAAGGGGTTCTCTTTCCAGCAACGTTCAATTGCATACGTGCATCGCGGCGCAAACGGACAAGTTTTTGGTTTCTCATACAAAACAGGGGGCGCACCATCAATGGAAACGAGGCGCGGATGTTCCTTTTCGTCCACACGCGGCAAACTGCCCAGCAAGCCGATCGTGTAGGGGTGCTGGGGATTTGCATACAATTCTTTTACCGGCGCTTCTTCGATGAGATATCCCCCGTACATAACAACCACTCGATGAGCCAGTCCGGCAACCACACCCAAATCGTGGGTAATCCAGATCATTGCCATGCCAAGTTCATCTCGCAAGCGTTTGACCAGGTCCATAATTTGCGCCTGGATGGTCACATCAAGGGCGGTCGTGGGTTCGTCAGCGATGAGGATTTGCGGGTTGCATGAAAGCGCCATGGCAATCATCACGCGCTGGCGCATACCGCCTGAAAACTGATGGGGGTAATCGCCCAGTCGCTCCTTCGCTTTTGGAATACCGACCATTTCCAACAACGCAGCCGCGCGCTCATCCGCCTGTTTTCGCGTCATGCCAAGATGCAGCATCAGCGGTTCCGCAAGCTGGAGACCCACAGTCAACACCGGATTCAGCGAAGTCATTGGATCTTGAAAAACCATGGCAATCTGGGCGCCGCGTATGTCGCGCATCTCTTCTTTGGACAGTTTAAGCAGGTCTTGTCCGAAATAAAGCGCTTCCCCCGCAACAATCTTTCCTGGAGGTACCGGGATCAGCCCCAGCACCGAGAGCATGGTCACGCTTTTTCCGCAGCCACTCTCTCCCACAACCCCCAATGTTTCACCCTCCTTCAACCCAAACGAGACACCATTTACAGCATGGACGATACCGCCCGGGGTCTTAAAATGTGTCTCAAGACCCTTTATATCTAACAACAGATCAGGCATCAGTGAGATCCTTTTCTTCGCAGAGATAAGTACCGCAAGTTGATTTGTGCCGCCATTACGCCTGCACAGTCAAACCTGTTTCAACCATTCACAGCTTTCAGATAAAAACAAACAGCGACCAATAAACGCCGCTTCCAAAATAGAAAGCAGGATGAATTATACCTAATTCTTTTAGGGCGTCAACACCGCTACCTTTAGAGCGTCTTTCATAACCAATTTATTAGAAAAAAACACTACCCAAGAACTGGTCAGAGGTAATACCAGGGTACTATATCCTAATATCCTTAAAAACGAACAATAGCATGCATCCTTTCCCCAGCCCTTACCAACCCTCCCCTTGGAGGTTTTACACATACCCGACAAAATTCAAATTTCCCACATTGTTGACAAGCCCCCCTTCCCGACATAGAATCAAGTTGCAATTCCACTTTTTCAAGGAGAACATCATGTTAAAAGAATTCAAGGAATTCGTCGTGCGCGGCAACGTGCTGGACCTGGCTGTGGCTGTCATCATCGGCGGCGCATTCGGGAAAATCGTCGGTTCCCTGGTCAATGACATCCTCATGCCGTTGATCGGACTGGTGATGGGCGGGGTCAATTTCAGCGACCTGGCTATCACAGTCGGCGATGCAGCCATTAAATGGGGCACTTTTGTGCAAACCATCATCGACTTCCTCATTATTGCCTTCGTTATTTTCCTGATTGTTAAAGCCGCAAACCGTCTGAAGAAGGCGCCTGCTCCTGCCACCCCCGTGGAGCCAACTACAAAAGAATGCCCGCACTGTTTCTCCACCATTTCCATCAAGGCCACGCGCTGCCCAAATTGCACTTCTGAACTTGCTGTCGCAAAAATGATGCAAAAGTAATAAAACAACCAGGTTCAACAAAGTGTCCGCTATGGCGGGGGCGAAGCCCCCGCCATAGCGTTTATAATGAACCCATGGATTTTCTCAACAATCTCAACCCGCAACAACGCAAGGCCGTGACCGCCGCAGACAGTCCCGTCCTCGTGGTGGCTGGACCCGGCTCCGGCAAGACCCGCGTACTGAGCCAGCGCATCGCCTACCTGATCGACTCCGAAGGAGTCCGCCCCTGGCAGATTCTCGCCGTCACCTTCACCAACAAAGCCGCAAAGGAAATGGACAGCCGCGTGAAGGCAATGCTGAATGAACAGGCGACCGAGGGCATGATGCTCGGCACATTCCATTCGATCTGCGCGCGGATTTTGCGGAGGGAGTCCGATCACCTGCCGCTTGAGTCGAACTTCGTCATCTTCGATGCGGACGACCAGGAGCGAATCGTCAAGACCATCATCAAGGAATTGAACCTGAATGACAAGTTATATCGCGCCGCCAGTGTCCATGCTGCCATATCACGCGCGAAGAATGAGTTGATTTTGTCCGAAGATTATCCGATCAACACCTACCGCGACGAAGTGGTCAAGCGGGTTTACGCCGAGTACCAAAAACGACTCATCGCCAGCAATGCTGTGGACTTCGATGACCTGCTGGTTTACACCGCCCGCCTGCTGGAGGAAAACCCCGCCGTGCGGGATAAGTACGCCCAGCGCTTCCGCCATGTATTGGTGGATGAATTTCAGGACACCAACCTCGCGCAGTACGCGTTGGTCAAGCATCTGGCTTCGCATCACAAAAATATATTTTGTGTCGGTGACCCGGACCAATCCATTTATGCCTGGCGCGGCGCGGACTATCGCAACGTCCGCCGCTTCGAGCAGGATTTTCCCGATGCGCAGGTGATTCTACTGGAGGAGAATTACCGTTCGCGCCAGAACATCCTTGATGCGGCGATGGGGGTCATTGACCGTGCAAAGAATCGTCACAAGAAGCGTCTGTTCACTGACCGCGGCGCAGGCGACAAAATCCTCTTTTTCGAAGCCCGTGACGATTACGGCGAAGCCGCCTTCGTCGTGGATACCATCGCGGAGTTGGTGCTGAGCAAGCAGTTCGAGCCCGGCGAATGCGCGGTGATGTATCGCACCAACGCCATGTCGCGTTTGCTTGAAGAAGCATTTTTGCAGGCAAGACTTCCATATAAACTCGTCGGCGCGCAGCGGTTCTACGGACGCCGCGAAGTCAAGGATGTCATTTCCTTTATTCGTCTTGTCCACAACCCGGCGGACGAAGCCTCGCTGGGACGAATCATCAATGTCCCGCCGCGCGGCATCGGCGAGAAGACGTTGACGACTTTGCACATGGTCGCCCGTCAAAATGGGATCACACCCGGCGCAGTTTTGCTTGATCTCGCGCATGGTTCAGATTCGCCGTTTTACAAATCCTTCACGGGACGCGCCGCCCTGCCTCTCGCAGATTTCGGCGGGATGCTCGCCAACTGGCGTGCGCTTGCCGCTGTCGCCACCATCCCAGAATTATTCGACCGTATCGTGAAAGACATCAACTACAAGGAATACATCGTCGAGGACGAGTCAGAAGAAAGCAAGGATCGCTGGGAAAACGTGCAGGAATTGAAGCGCCTTGCGATGGAATATTCCACCCGCACACTGGACGAGTTCCTCGAAAACATTGCGCTCGTCGCCGACCAGGACACCATCACCGACGCCAATGCGCCCACCCTGCTCACACTCCATGCTGCCAAAGGACTGGAATTTGGCGCGGTCTTCATCATTGGGCTCGATGACGGCATCATCCCGCACAGCCGCTCCTTCGATGAACCCGAACAAATGGAGGAGGAACGCCGACTCTTTTACGTGGGAATTACCCGTGCCAAGGATAAACTTTACCTATTGCGTGCCATCCAGCGCGGCGGACGTGGCATGACGGAGGATACCTATCCTTCGCGCTTTTTGGAAGACATCCCCGCCGATCTGCTGGTTGGAAAAACCCGCACGGGACGTTCCGTGCACCACAGTTATTCAAGCCCATCCCGGTCATCCTACGATAACATGAGATGGTCAATGCCCGCACCGTCGAAGCCCGCCCTTGTCATTCAAAGTCGATACACATCTGGAGACCGCGTCAGTCATTCATCATTTGGAGAAGGCACGGTGCTGGAAAGCAAAATACAGGACAACGATGAAATCGTCGTCATCCAATTCAAATCCGTCGGGCTAAAGCGCCTTGCGGCAAGTCTGGCAAATCTCAAAATAATTTGACAATGGACGATAGATAGACCGTTGACCACAGTCCATCGTCCGTCGTCCATTGTCCAAGCCATGTTCCTTCGTCTTCTCTACCTCGGCTTCAGAATCCACTGTTTCCTCTTCCGCCCGATCCGCATGGGGGTGCGGGTAATGATGATTCAGGATGGCATGGTCTGGCTGGTGCGACAGACCTATGTACCCGGCTGGTTCATGCCTGGCGGTGGGTTGAAGAAGTTGGAGACGCTCGAAGATGCTGCCCGGCGTGAAGCCCATGAAGAAACCGGCGCGGAACTGGGCGAAGTCACGTTGATGGGTGCGTATTCCAATTTCGTGGAATGGAAGAGCGACCATAACATTCTTTTTCTTTGCACCGATTTCGAATTCAAGGGCAAGCCCGACGCTGAAATTGCCGAACTGCGTGCCTTCTCGCTAAATGACCTGCCAGCCGACCTATGGCCCGGTCACCGCCGTCGGCTGGAGGAATACCGGGCGGGAGCAACCAGTCCACAGGTTGGGGTTTGGTAATAAATACGGACGACATTCGTCATCGTCAAACGGCTAAAGTCGTCACTATATCTGTCAGGACAAGGTTGGTACAATAAACATGAAATCTTTAACTGGAGAATTATCGTGGTTGATACTATGAAAATCGTGATCCCAATGGCAGGCTGGGGGACGCGCATGCGCCCGCACACCTGGAGCAAACCCAAACCGTTGGTGAGCGTGGCGGGCAAGACCTCGCTCGAACACCTGCTCGATATGTTCAAAACTGTGCCAAACCCCGAAAACACGGAATACATCTTTATTCTTGGGCCCTATCTTGGCGAGATGCAGATTCCACCTTTCGTCAAGGCAAACTACCCCAATCTCAAAGCTCATTTTGTGGTACAGCATGAAATGAAGGGACAATCGCATGCCATCTCATTGGCGCGTGAATACTTGCAGGGACCGATGATCATGTGCTTCTCGGATACCCTAATGGAAACAGATTTCTCCTTCCTTAAAGATGAGAAGTCGGACGGTGTGGCATGGGTGATGCCTGTGGACGATCCACGCCGCTTCGGGGTGGCGGAAACCGGCGCAGACGGCTGGGTGACCCGTTTCATCGAGAAACCGCAAAGTCTGGACAACAACCAGGTGGTCGTCGGCTGTTACTATTTCAAGAGATCCGAGCAGATACTTGCCGCGATAGATCTGCAAATGAAGCGCGGCGTAATGTTGAAGAATGAATACTTCATGACCGACGCCATCTCGATCATGATCGAAGGCGGGGCGAAGGTCCGCACAAACAAAATCAGCACCTGGCTGGATACGGGAACCATCGAAGCTACGTTGGAGACGAACCGCATCCTGCTCGACCGCGGGGCGGATAATTCGTCCAAAGCAGCAACCCGACCAACGGTCAAGATCGAGCCGCCGGTCTTCATCCATCCATCAGCCAAAGTCGAGGCGGCGGTCATCGGACCCTACGTCTCCATCGGCGCAAACTGCTACGTGAATTCGGCTGTCATCTCGGACAGCATCGTCGAGGATGGCACGGAACTCGTCCGCACGTCACTCACCCACTCGCTGATCGGACGCAACTGCCGTGTGGAAGGGCAGGCGAACAAGGAACAGCCTTCTTCACTCAATATCGGCGACAACAGCAGCGTCGTCGTCAACTCATAATCATGGAAATCGTCGAGTGCCGCTCCGATACTGAATATGCGGAAAGACCGCTTTCGCTATTATGGGAGGGAAGCCGCCAGGAGATTGCGGAAATCTTCGCCCGCTGGCGTGGACCCGGTGAAAAGGGATTCCGTGTGAAGACGGTGAACGGCATGGCTTTTGAGATCACGTACCAGGAAGTTTCAGACGACTGGCACGTCCAACCCCTGTAGGAGAGAAACAATGGAACAAAGACTTTCAACGCGCGTGGCGAATTTGAAGCCGAGCGGTATTCGCAAGTTTTTCGATATTGTGGCGACGATGAAGGATGTCATCTCGTTGGGCATCGGCGAGCCCGACTTCACCACCCCCAAGCCAATCCTCGATGCGGGCATCCAGTCGTTGGGACACGGCGAGACGCACTACACGTCCAACAGCGGCAAGATCGAACTGCGCCAGGGCATCGTGGACAACCTGCAAAAACTGTACAACGTGAAATACGATCCCTCTGAAGTGCTGGCAACCGTCGGCGTTTCGGAGGCGTTGTACCTGGCGTTCACCGCCCTGCTCGAACCCGGCGACGAGGTCATCATCCCGACGCCGTGTTTCGTCGCCTATCAAGCCGAGGTGATTCTGGCAGGCGGGGTTCCAGTTGAAATCCCCTCGCGCATCGAAAACGATTTTGCCGTCGACCCAGACGATATCCGCAAAGCCATCACCCCGCGCACGAAGGTCATCTTCATTGGCTACCCATCCAACCCGACGGGCGCGGTCGCACCGCGTGAGATCATGCTGGAGATTGGGAAAATTGCCGAAGAACACAACCTGATCGTCGTCTCGGATGAAATCTACGACAGGCTGGTCTACGACTTCGAGCATGTCTGCTTCCCCGCGCTCAGCGACAGCCTGCGCGAGCGGACGGTTTTGCTCGGCGGATTCTCCAAAGCCTACGCCATGACCGGCTGGCGCATCGGCTATGCCTGCGCCCCGAAGGATATTTTGCAGGGGATGCTGCGCGTACATCAGTACACCATCATGTCCGCACCGACCACCGCACAGGATGCGGCGACCGAAGCATTGAAGACGGGCGAGCCGCACGTGATGGAAATGGTGACCGAATATAACCGCCGCCGCAGGTTGATGGTGGATGGCTTCAACAAACTCGGACTCAAGACCTTCGAGCCGCGCGGCGCGTTCTACACCTTCCCGAACATCCGCGCCTCCGGCATGGACGAGGAAACTTTCGCCGAAACGTTATTAAAAGAGGAAAGCGTGGCGGTTGTGCCCGGCACTGCCTTTGGTCCCGGCGGCGAGGGTTTCGTCCGCGCGTGCTACGCCACCGAATACAGCAAGATCGAAGAAGCCTTGCGCCGCATGGAACGGTTCATGAGCAGGCACGGATAAGGTAGCAAACAGTTATCAGTGAAAGGTAATCAGTAGTGGAAGGAGCGGGCGCCGTGTAAAGCGTCCCGCTCCTTTTTGATTTACGAGAGGGTACATTGTAGCAGTTGTTGAACTGCGAGCTTGTTGAGCGCGGCACGAGTTTTATTGTCGCAGAGCATGCTTCTGGGCTGATGATGCTATTAATGATGCTTGCCGCATAACGACGATACTTTGTTGCATAGGCGGCGTCAATTTGATCGTTGATGTTTGAGTCGGACTCTTCCACGAAGGTGACGTCTTTTACAACACCTCCAGCTCGGATCTGTCCCTCTTGGCGCGTCCGAACACCACGAAACCATGCGGATGTGCGTCCATTCACAGAGCGAACATACAGCTCATCACCAACGCGCACAACCCAAATGATCACCGGCTTTCGCAGCGTGCCATCGTGTCGGAGTGACGCGATCTGCAATTCTTCAGCCGTTCCGATCTTGTTGAGCTCCTCGCTCGTCCAGGTTGTCATGTGGTCCAGCCTGATATTTTTCTTCGTTTGCTCTCCATATCCATACTCCTTCACTATTTCTCAAATCAGATTTCAAGCTTTCGAGTGCCCAGCCATTTCACCATTGCCGGGTCACGATGGTCGAAGAAACTGCTCACTTTCGTATCCAGCGCTTTGATCGCATCCATATCTTCAGCGCTTAGCTCAAAATCAAAAATGCTAAAATTTTCAACCATTCTTTCCTTGCGAACGGATTTCGGAATCACCACCACTCCCTTTTGTGTCAGCCAGCGCAGAATCACTTGAGCAACGGTTTTCTTGTACTTTCCAGCGATGGAAAGCAGTAATTCATTTTGGAAAATGTTGTTTTTGCCTTCGGCAAAGGGTCCCCAAGACTCAATTTGAACGTTGTTTTCCAGTAGGAACTTTTGCGTCTCAATTTGCTGATTGAAGGGATGTGTCTCGATCTGATTGACCGCAGGAACCACCTCATTATGAAGGATCAAATCCATGATGCGGTCTGGCTGGAAGTTACTGACACCAATGGCTTTGATCTTGCCTTCGTTATACAACTCTTCCATTGCACGCCAGGAACCGTAGACATCCCCATACGGTTGATGGATCAGATACAGATCGAGATAATCCAGTTGCAATCGCTTTAACGAATTTTCAAACGCTTTCTTTGTGCTTTCGTAGCCCGCATCCTGGATCCAAAGCTTTGTGGTCACAAACAGCTCTTCCCTTGTAACATCACTGCTTTTTATGGCTCTACCGACCGCCTCTTCATTGAGATAAGAAGCTGCCGTATCGATCAGACGATACCCAGCCTGGATCGCGTCAGAGACGCTCCGTTCACACTCTTCTGCGTTCGTGATCTGAAAAACGCCGAAACCCAGAATGGGCATTTGTACACCATTGTTCAATGCGACAGTTTGCATAGTCATCTCCTTAGAATCCTGCTACTGCTGGGATAATTTCTTTTGCAAAGGTTTCAAGCGGGGTAATTTTGTAAACATCCGGCATATTAAAAATCGCGTGTGTGAAGCCTATCGTAGAGAGTTCCTTGATGCGATGGATAATGCTGTCTACCGTATCATCTCCTGAAAGATGCGCAGTGCAGAGGCAGGTTTTCTCAATCGTGTTGTAATCCTGCCCCAAGGCTTCACAATGTCCTTTGAGTGTGTCGAGCGCTTTTTGCATATTCTCTGTGCCAACCCAATCCCCGATATTGCAGGCATCGGCATACTGGGCGACCATGCGTAATGTTTTATTCGGACCCGTTCCGCCAATCATGATGCGCGGATGCGGACTTGAAAGCGGGCGCGGGTTATTGGTGAGCGCCGGGGCGGAAAAATGCGTACCGGCAAAGGCTGTCTCGTCGCTGTTCCACAGCGCCTTTGCCAGTTTCAAGCCGTCTTCCAATCGCTCGAAGCGTTCGGATGTCGGCGGGTAGGGAATGCCATTGCCCCGCGCTTCGTCTTCGTACCATGCCGCGCCGATTCCAAAATAAGCGCGCCCGCCGGAGAGGACGTCGAGCGTATTGACCATCTTCATCAACACGGCGGGGTGACGGTAAATCACGCCCGTCACCAAAACGCCGAGGTAAGCTTTTTCGGTCAAGCCTGCAAAATATCCGAGCGTGGTGTAGGCTTCCAGCATCGGGTCGGTGTAGGTTTCTCCGAACAGTCCCTTGATTTGATAGTAATGATCCATCACCCACAGGCTGTAAAATCCCGCTTCCTCCGCAGTGGTGACAACTTCTTTCAATTTGGGACGAATATTCGCCGCACCGCCGGGAACTTTGAAAGACGGGATTTGTAATCCGATGTGCATGGCAACCTCCTTTTGATTTAATACCGATTACCAACGACCGTAATTTTTTCCATCGCGCCGCGAATCTCGCGCAGGTCATCCGCGCTTAATTCGATATTCAACGCGCCATTGTTTTCATCGAGGCGTTCCAACTTGCGCGAGCCAGGGATGGGCACGATCCACGGTTTTTGCGCCAGCAGCCAAGCCAATGCAATTTGCGCGGGCGTGGCATTTTTTTGTTTGGCGATGCGTTCCAGCAACTCCACCACAACCCGATTCGCCTTAATCGCATCCTGCGTAAAGCGTGGATTGCGCGCGCGGATGTCGGTCTTGTCGAAGGTGGTGTTCTCGTCCACCTTGCCCGTCAAATATCCGCGCCCCAGCGGGCTAAATGGCACAAGCCCAATGCCGAGTTCTTCACAAGTTGCAAGGACAGAATTTTCTTCGATCTCGCGCCACCAGATGGAGTATTCGCTTTGCAGCGCGGTCACAGGCTGAACGGCATGGGCGCGGCGGATTTGGTCGGCATCAGCCTCGGACAATCCAAAATGCCTGACCTTGCCAGCCTGGATCAAATCCCTGACGGCTCCGGCCACATCTTCCATTGGCACGTTCGGATCGGGGCGGTGCTGGTAGAACAGGTCAATGATCTCGACCCGCAGACGATTGAGAGAGGCATCTGCTACCCGCTTGATCTGCTCCGGACGGCTATCCAATCCCACGCTGGGATGGGGACCCTTGTCGCCATGTTTCCAGCCGAACTTGGTGGCGATCACCACTTGTCCCTTGAAGGGCTCCAGAGCTTCCCCCACCAGTTCCTCGTTCGTGAACGGGCCATATACTTCCGCCGTATCGAAGAAGGTCACGCCTCGTTCGACAGCCTTGTGAAGGAAGGTGATCATCTCCTGTTTATCGGTCGGCTTGTCCCCAAAGCTCATGCGCATGCAGCCCAGCCCCATGGCTGAAACTTCCAACCCACTGTTTCCAAGTTTACGTGTTTGCATTTTTATTTCTCCTTTTAATCTTCCATGGGAATTATTTTGTTCACCGGTCGTTCCCGCTGCTCTCGGTAGAAAACAAACATCCCGCTAAACAGCGTCAAAAAGGCGCCCGCCAATGTCATCCATGTCGGGACTTCATGCCAGATGGCAAAACCCCACATTATATTAATCGGCAGCGCTACATATTCAAACGGGGCAGCGACCGAGGCTTGAACCAGGCTGTAGGCTCGGGCCATGAAATACATCCAACCAGCCCAAACCAGTCCCAGCCCGGACATGATGACCCAATCCAACAGGGTTGGCATGGACCAGGCGCGAAAAAGAAAAACAACGCTCGGATGGGCATCCGGAATTTCTCCAACAAGGATGACCAGAGGCGCCAAAATAAGGGCGGCAATCAGGTAAACGAGGGAACCGTAGTAAGCCATCGTCGCACTGCTATCCGTCCTTTGCAGTTTGCGTGTGACCATGACAGTAAGCGCGTAGAAAAGCACGGATATCAAAATGAAGACGGAACCCATATTGAAAGCCGCCGAACCGGGTCTGACAATAAAAAGAACGCCGATAAAGCCGACAACAAGCGCAAGCCAGCGGCGTGGACCGACCTTTTCTCCCAGCAACAGGACCGACAAAAGGGTAATCATTAGCGGAGCCGAAAAGCGAATCGATTCAACCTCGGCCAGCGGCAGAGCCGCCAACCCCATCATATAGGCGGTGTAGGAAAGAAAAAGGAAAGCGCCACGGATGTACTCGAGTTTGTAATGCTGCGTGGTTGGCAATCCCCGTCTCCCCTCATATCGAAAAAAGAGCAGGGTGCATGGCAAGGCAATCAAATTGCGAAAAACAACGATCTCCAAAACAGGATAGTCGCCGCCAATCCATTTGACCGCGATATTCTGAAGGGAAATGATGAACATTGCCAGCACAAGGAAGGCAACTCCCCGGACGTTGGAACTGGTTGTGTCCACTTTTTAGTCTTCTATCCGAAGGATTTCCTGCTCTTTTTTCAAGAGAGCACTTTCATATACTTCAATCTTATGGTCGAGGAGAGCCAATGTTTTTTGCATTTCTTCCATTCTGGCGACAAGTAGTTCCCGCTGCTCCTTCAGGATTTCTTTTCGGGTTTCAATGGTTTTGTCGCCCTGCTGAACCAGTCCCATGTACTCGATCAGCACTTCAACGGGAAGCCCCGCGCTCCTCATGCACTTGATGAATCCAACCCGCCTGAGATCGAGTTCGTTGTAATCCCGGATGCCGCTCTCGCTTCGGTTGACCGTCGGAATGAGCCCGACACGCTCATAGTAGCGCAGCGTATCCGACGAAATGCCATACTGTTCGCTGACTTCTGCAATCTTCATAATTCACCTCGGAAGGCAGTGTAACACTTGGAGTCGACTCCAAGTCAAGGGTTTTGGAAGAGAAAACCTGGAAGCCATTTCACCCGTTTCGACCGATGTAAAAAGCAATGGACTATAATTCCACGCATCATTTTTTTCGGTGAAAAGGTGCCTCATGGAACAGACCATCTCGGAACTCCAGCAAAAAATGGCTACAGGCGAGTTGACTTCGCTGCAAATTATGGAATCGTATCTGGAAAGAATCCGCGACCTCGACCACAAAGTCAATTCTGTGATCGAGGTCAACCCGGATGCGGAAAGTATCGCGGCGGGACTTGACACCGAAAGAACGGGCGGCAAGGTACGAGGGCCACTGCATGGGATTCCGATTCTCATCAAGGACAATATCGACACCCACGACAAAATGCAGACTACCGCAGGGTCATTGGCATTGGAAGGAAACATTGCTTCGCGGGATGCCTTCCTTGTCAGGCAGTTGCGGAAGGCGGGCGCGGTCATCCTCGGCAAGACCAATCTCAGTGAGTGGGCGAACTTCCGTGGCAAACGCTCTGTCAGCGGATGGTCGTCTCGCGGCGGGTTGACTCGCAATCCCTACGCGCTGGACCGCTCCGCCTGCGGATCGTCGTCAGGATCGGGAGCAGCCGTCACCGCGAATTTTTGTTCCGCCGCCGTCGGCACGGAAACAGACGGCTCGGTCATCTGTCCGTCGCAGACCAACGGTATCGTGGGCATCAAACCCACGCTGGGACTCGTCAGCCGCAGCGGGATCATCCCCATCGCGCACAGCCAGGACACAGCAGGTCCCATGGCTCGCACCGTCGTCGATGCAGCAATCCTCCTCGGCGCACTAACCGGCGTTGACAAAAACGATACCGCCACCACAACCAGCGCGAAGCGGGCGTTGAAGGATTACACCAGGCTCCTCGACAAGGACGGCTTGAAAGGCGCGCGCATCGGCATCGCGCGCAACATGTGCGGTACGGACACGCGTATCATTGGTCTCTTTGACCAAAGCATCGTTGTAATGAAGAGTCTCGGCGCAATGATTATCGACCCTGCAAACCTGCCGAACTTCGACAAATTCGGCAAGACCGAAATGGAAGTCCTGCACTACGAATTCAAAGCGGACTTGAACAAGTATCTCGCGGGCACGAACGGACGTGTCAAGTCGATGGCGGACGTGATCAAGTTCAATGATGAGAACAAGGCGCGGGTGATGCCCTACTTCGGTCAGGAGCACATGCTCACCGCGCAGGAGAAAGGCGGTCTGCGCGACAATAAATATCGCGAGGCGCTGGCAAAGAATCACCTGCTGACCCGCAAGAGCGGCATCGACGCCGTGATGAAGAAGTACAAGCTCGACGCATTGATCGTCCCCTCTGGCGGACCGGCGTGGATGATCGACCTTGCCAACGGAGACGCCATCAACTGGGACATGGAAAGCACGTCACCGGCGGCGGTGGCTGGCTATCCCCACATTACCGTGCCGATGGGCTACATCTTCGGCCTGCCCGTGGGGCTTTCCTTCTTCGCCAAAGCCTGGAGCGAGCCGACATTGATCAAACTTGCCTACGCCTTTGAACAGGCTACAAAAGTGCGGGTCCCGCCGAAGCTTTTGAAGACGGCGGAGTTGTAAAACTCTCATCTTCTCTTTAATAGCCGTTCAGGTTCCATTTATCTCCCTCCATATAATAACAATTAACATTCTCCTACGAAACCGCCGCCGACTTGGGCAAGTCGGCGGCGGTTTCGTTTTAACGGCAGAATCGCTTCCAGGGTTCTTCAACGCCCCCTCCGTCCCGCCTACGGCGGAGACACCTCCCCCAAATACGACAATTTATACTTCACATGAATCCAGAAAGCGCTTCAATGTCGTATTTGGGGGAGGACGGGTGGGGGCTATTTCAATTTCTCCAACATCCTCTCCGCTTCTTCACCCGCAGGGGACACCTTGTCACTCTTGTAATTGCGCAATTAGTCTTTCGGCTTCTTCACCCGCGGGGGACACCTTGTCACTCTTGTAATTGCACAATTAGTCTTTCGGCTTCCTCATACGCCACCTTGTAATAATACGGCGGACCATCGCAGGTGGCGAGTTTCAGCGTGGTTTCGGCATATTCCTTTGCCTTGGCTTTATCCTTCTCCTGCTCCAGCGCGTATTGGGCAAGAAACAAATTCACATCCGCTCCCTGCAACACATACCCGCTCCTCTCCGTGATCACCAGCGCCTCTTCAGCACGAGATTTGGCTTCCTCAAAGAGCCTGTCCTGAGCGGAGCCCGGAGCCTCGCGAAGGGCGTAGGCGAAGGACAACCGCGCCAGGTCGAGCAGGATGTCGGCTTCTGCTTCAACCGCATTGATTTGTCTGCATAGATTGAGCGCTTTGGACAGGTTTTCTTCTGCCAGAGTCAATTCGTTATTGGCGCGATATGCTACTCCTAGTAGATAGTAGGCACGAACATAATCGCGGGGAATAGGTATATCTTTTGCTTGCTCATCTGCCTGTTCAAGGGCGCGTTGGGCACATTCGATTGCCGATTTTAGATTTACGACACCTGCACTTGCGTGCGGTGCAAATGTTGACGATTGGGGATTGGCACGAGCAATAAGGAGAAAACGTAGGGCGTGGTAGGCATGTGAGATACCTTCTGTTTGAACATGCTTGATTTTTTGTTGAATAGCAATTGCGCTATCTAATTCCTGCTCTGCCTCCTGCCATGCGCCGCGATAGGACAGGACGCGCCCCAATCCCTGATGACCATTGCCTTCACTATCTTCATTTTCAATCTCGCGGCACAGGTCAATACGGCGGCGCAGGTTGCGCTCCGCGGCGCTTAGTCTGCCGAGATCTGTGTTTCTGTTCGCTAAGTTCCCCAGCCCGACGGCGAGATTTTGCTTGTCACCCGCTTTTTCGTAAACGGCATTGTGCATTTCCAACAACGGAACGGCGCGGTACGGCTGTCCACTCAGGGAGTAGGAGTTGGCAAGTTCGTTGAGAGCAAAAGCTTGATAATCATCCCTTTTCAAGCGCGGCGGTTTATCTTCACCGCCAGGAAATAAAGCGCGTAAAAGTTCAATCTGAAGTTGATATGCGCCGAATTGATAATGAGTTTGCTTGCCTATTCGATCATAAAACAACTTCAATGCCTCATCCAAATTCCCCGCCCTGACCATGTGATGATACAGTTCGATGACGGGCGCGAGGTCTTCCAGTGTTTTCACTTTCGTGTTCGTCACAGGCATGGCATCAATAAAGTGCTCTGCAAGTTGGACGTGCGCTTCTTTGCGCCGCTTTTCGTCGGTGAAATGGTCATAGGCATAAAGCCGCACGATCGGATGCATATCGTAGCGCTGGGACTCGCCCGCGTATTGCAGCAGTCCGCGCTTGCGCAGGTCGAGCAGGGCTTTGTCCAAGTCGGGGCTGGGGAACACCTTTTTGAGCACGGCGTATTCCATCGAGCCGCGAAAGCAGGACATCTTGCTCAGCAAATCCCTGCGCTCGGGGGCTAAACTTCCGTAGGCGCGTTCCAACACGTGATGTCTTCTGGCTTTCACGTCCGCGAAGATTTCCAGGTTCTTCACCGCCTCGATATCGCCACGATGTTCGTGGTCGGCGTTGATCAAACCGACCAGCAGGCTCAAACTCAGCGGATGATAGCCGTACGCGGCGCACAGCGCGATAATCTCATCACGTCTGGCTTTTATCTCCTCTTTGTGGAAGTACGTCACCGCATCCTCGGGCGAGAAGGCGGCGAGCGGCACCTCGCGGCAGCCTTTGAGCAGTTTGCCGTCGGCGCTCTCCAACACGCGCGGACACAGGCGCGTGGTCATCAAGACTTTGGACTTCATCCCCGCGCCGCTCAGCCCGCGCAGGAAGGTTTCCGTCAGCGGGGAGGAGCAATCGCGCTGGGATGGGTCAATATCCGCATCCTCGTCATCGGGTTGAAGCGCCGCATCCATCCGACCGTATTGACGCAGCAACCGCTCGAAGCCGTCCAGCACGATCAGGACATTCGTCCCGCGCATCGCCTCCAGCAGATCATTGACCTGCAACCGCGCCGACGCTTTGACCTCCACCCCGAGATGGTTCAGCGTCTCCGCGAGAAAACTCTCAAATCCCGATTCCTTCTCATAGAACGACCACCAGACCGCCGTTTGCCATTTTTCTTTATCCACCCTGTTGTTGAACCATTGCCAAGTCAACGCCGATTTGCCAAATCCGCCGAAGGCAGTGATCAGTAATAAGTTATCAGTGTCGTTTGCCAGCCAATCGTCGAGCATTTGCATTTCTGCGGCGCGACCTGTGAATGTCGCCAAGTCGCCGTAGCGATGTCCATAAAACCAACCCCGCATCTCGCGCTTTTCGCCATTGGCGGCGTAATAATTGATGACGTTGTTGTTCCCAACGACAATATGGTCGCCTGCGACATTTCCGCCCACGTGAATATTTCCCTGCGCCTCCGCAGGCTGATTCTGTGCCTTTGTGCTTTTGGAACCTTTGTTTCCTGCCATCTCTACCCTCGTTCCTCGCCAACCGACCTTTGACTTTTGACTATTCGACTATCTGTCACCAATTGTACAACCACTTTCCATTTTAGCCGTCTTTCGAAACAAAAAAGTTGGGTTCCCCGTTAAGCGAGAGCCCAACTTTCATCCTTCACGCGAAGCGTTCCGCCTTCATCCTTTCAGCGGCGGCGCATCCTTGTCATAGACGAAGACCTGCACATCCATTCCATCCTTATTCAGCAAATCCATCGCGGGCATGAACGTCGCGTCCTTGATCTTTTGCATGTCGCCCGCGGGCGCGTAGACCGAAAGCCGCGCTTCTTCATCCGACATCTTGGCGGATTTGATTTCCGCGCTGGCGCAGGCGGCTTTGATTAGGTCAGTCATTTTTTGAACGGCTTCATCAATCGACATCGTCGGCTCCCTGTTTGAGTTTTCTCAATTATAAATCTTCCCGGCAATGGCGCGGCATACGGAATCGCAAGTCATCCGCCAAAAAGTACTATCCGCTTTTCAGCTTCGCCACAGTCACACCTTCGCCGCCTTCCTTGTCGCCGCCCTCCTCGAACGACTTGACGTACTCATGTCCGCGCAGCGCCTCGCGTACCGCCTGCCTGAGTCTGCCGGTCCCCTTGCCGTGGATGATCCGCACCCAGGGCAGACCCGCAAGAAAAGCCTGTTCGAGGTATCGTTCCATTTTGTCGAGCGCATCATCCGCCATCAACCCGCGTAGGTCAACTTCCATTCCCGGAGAAGACGATTGACGATGGACGATGGACGATGAGTGACTCGCTATAGTCTGTGGTCTATCGTCCACGGTCTGCCCGCTCGATTTTCGGATCAAATCGGACAGCCTTGCCCGCATCCGCACCGTGCCGATTTGGATTTCGGCATCGGACTCGCCCAAAGCTGTCACTACACCTTCGGCATTCAACGTGCTGATAGTGACTCGTTCACCCAGACGCAACAACTGATTACTGCCAACTGATAACTGGTTACCTTTTCGCTCGACAGGCTGTTCCACCTTCTCCTCCATCTTTTCCATCTTTTCCTCGATGGCTTTGATGGCTTGCAGGGGCTGGCTGGCTTTCTTCAGTTGCGCTTTCAACGAGTCGATGTTTCGCTTGAGCACCGCCACTTCGAGTTCACCTTCGGCGCGGGCTTTCGCCAACGTCTCGCGGCGTTCGTCTTCGATCTTTTCAAGACGCTTCTCCAGTTCGCGGGTTTCAGCCTCCAGCTTCGCCCTCGCCTTCTCCAGCTTCTCGCGCTCGCGTGACGTGCGGTTGCGTTCCTTGCGGATGTCGTCCAGCAGTTTGTCGGCGCGCAAATCCAGCGGATTGATCTCCGCCCGCGCCGAGTCGATGATGGGCTGCGGCAGTCCAAGTTTCTGCGCAATAAGCAGGGCATTTGAACGCCCCGGCAGACCGAGAGTCAACTTGTAGGTCGGGCGCAGTGTTTTGATATCAAATTCCAGCGAGGCATTAACCACGTGCTCGGTGCTGTGCGCGAAGGTCTTGAGTTCGGGATAATGCGTGGCGACCAGAGTCATCGCGCCCGATTCGAGCAGGTGACTCAAAATCGCACGCGCAATTGCCGCGCCTTCCTGCGGATCGGTGCCAGCGCCAAGCTCGTCGAAGATGACCAGCGAGCGATTATCAATCTTCTTCAAAATGCGGATGATGTTAGTAATGTGTCCGCTGAACGTGGAAAGCGACTGCTCGATGGATTGCTCGTCCCCGATGTCCGCCCAGACAGAATGAAAGCACGGAAGTTCTGATCCGCTTTGGGCTGGGATGTGGAGTCCGCTTTGCGCCATCATCGCCAGCAGTCCCACCGTCTTGAGTGAGACGGTTTTGCCGCCGGTGTTGGGACCCGTGATGACAATGGCTTGCGTGCCCGGCGCCGGGTCAACGTCAATCGGGACGACGGTGGCAGGATCTAGTAAAGGATGGCGGGCATTTAGCAATTTGATTGACGATTGACGATTGACGATTGACGATTGTTTTCCTTCATCCTTCATCCTTCTGCCTTCATCCTTATACAGGATTGGTTCACTCGCCCTCAACTCCTCTGCATACTTTGCCTTTGCAAAAGCCAGATCAAGCGCGGCAAGATTCTCCACGCCATACTTCAATTCAACGGCATGTTCGCCAATTTGATGCGAGACCTCCGCCAGGATGCGGCGTTCCTCGTCACGCTCGGCAAGCTGCAACTCACGCAACAGATTATTGGCTTCAACCACAGGCAGTGGTTCGATGAAGAGAGTCGCACCGCTGGACGAGGAATCATGGACGATGGCTTTGATCTTGCCCTTGAACTCGGATCGTAGCGGAATCACATAGCGCCCGTCGCGCTGGGTGACGATTGGTTCCTGCAACATCGAAACAGTTTTGGAATCGGTCACGTACTTTTGCAGGCGGCTCATCAGACGGTCCTGTGCCACTTTCAGCTCGCGGCGGATGTCGCCAAGTTTGGGCGAGGCGGAATCCAAAATCTCGCCACGATCCGAAAGGATACGTGAAATTGCATCCACCAAGCCGTGGCTGTCGGGCAATCCCATCGCGGTCTGTGTCAGGCGCGGATATTCCTCTGTCCGCTTTTCGAACGCTTTCTTGAGTTCGCGGCATGCAATCAGCGTGGACTTCACGTCGAGCAAAGCCTGCGGGTCGAGCACTCCGCCGCGCGCGGCAAGGTCAGCCTGCGGGCGGATGTCATGCGCCGCGCCAACGCCCATGCCTTGAATCGCAAGCAGTTTGCAGGCTTCGCTGGTTTCCGCGAGGCGGGCGGTTGCCAACTCAAAGGAAGAGGTCGGCTCCAGCGAACGAGCCAGTTCCATCGAAGCGGAGAAGTCGCAGAATCCCGCCAGGCGGTCGAGGATTTTTGGATATTCGAGAACGTTGAGAGTCTTGCTGTCCATAATGAGAGAATTATAAACCACAGATGAACGGGGATAAAATATGGTGAATAGCAGATAGTGAATAGGAGAGAATGGAATGAGATTGAAAAACAAAGTTGCCATTATCACAGGCGGGACGAGCGGAATTGGGAAGGCCACCACCTTGCGATTTGCAGAGGAAGGTGCAAACCTCGTCGTCACAGGCAGAAGAAGCGGATTGGGAAAAGTCGTCGAAGCGGAATGCAGGCAGAGGGGCGGTCAATGCCTTTTCGTCGAGGCGGACCACACCAAGGCGGAGGATTGTCAACGGGTTGTGGATTCCGCGCTTCGGGAGTTCGGTCGCATCGATATCCTGTTCAACAACGCGGGTATCGTCACCAAAGGGACAGCGGATACCACGTCCGAAAACGTCTGGCGCGAGACGCTCGAAATCAACGTGACGGCGGTCTGGCGCATGTGCAGTCTGGTCATCCCACAGATGAAGAAACAGGGCGGCGGGGTGATCGTCAACAACGGCTCGGACTGGTCGGTGGTGGCGGGCAAGAATGCCCTGCCGTACATTGTCAGCAAGGGCGCGGTGGGCATGATGACCAAGGCAATGGCAATCGATTACGCGCGCGACAACATCCGCGTCAACGCGGTTTGCCCCGGTGATACCTTTGTGGACCGCTGGATGGAAAAGGGCTACTTCGAAGGCTCCGACCCGGTGACGCTGGAGGAGGCGATTCGGGAGGCAAGCGACTACATCCCAATGGGACGGTTTGGCAAACCCGAGGAAATCGCCAATGCCGTCCTGTTCCTGGCTTCAGACGAGTCCGCCTTCGTGACGGGCCACTTACTTTTGGTGGATGGCGGCAATACGGCACAGTGAGTATGATTATATAAAATGAAATTCATGATTGGTTTTAAAAGCTCTTTTGGTTATAATGAAAGAGCTTTACATCTTCAAAGAAAGGAGGTAGTCCACATGTTATTCTCACCGAAAGAGAAGGGGCAAGGTCTGGTTGAGTATGCGCTAATTCTTGTTTTAGTCGCCATTGTTGTCATCGCTGCGCTTATGATCCTCGGACCCGTAATCGGCAATGTGTTTAGCAAGGTCAATAGTAGTCTGTCCAGCATCTAGTAATGTTGAATGCAAAGAGGGAAAATTTCATCGGGCGGCTTGTCGTAAATGACGGGCCGCCCATATCTTTTTGGGTAAAGACGTGTTTTCCCTATAGTTGACAACCTTGATGTATGAGTAAAAGCAACCTGCCATAAAAGAGGAAAACATGATCGTCGCATCGGACTTAATGGGCACATTGACCACCGGCTCACCGTTTTTGGGGCTGGTGGATTGGATCAAACACAATCAGGGCAAAGTCCGCGCGAACTTTTATTTGGCGGCAGCCATGCCCTCGTATGTCCTCGCAAAAAACGGCTGGATCGACTGGCAAGCATGGGGACAAAAATTGATGGTGGACAGCCTTGCCTACATCAAGGAGGCAAATCCCGAAAAACTGGCGCGCGCTTCGGAGTGGGTTGTGGAACACGACTTCTGGAAGAAGCGCCGCGAGGATGTGATTGCGCGGCTGGTCGGTCACCACGAACAGGGGGCAAAGGTTTACATTGCCAGCAGCGTGGTGGAACCATTCATCGAACCCTTTGCCAGACGCATCGGCGCACAGGCAATCGGCACGCCCGTCGAAATCGTGAACGGGCGGGTGCAAATGGTCGGCGAGTTGATGGCAAATGAAAAGAAGATCGAGCAGGTGCTGAGTCGCCTCGGCGTAGATCGGGTGGACGTTGCCTACGGCGACACGATTCTGGATGTCCCCCTGCTCGAACATGCGGACCATCCCGTGGCAGTATATCCCGAAGCAAAGTTGAAAGCGATTGCCTCGCAGCGTGGATGGGAAATCATCGGCGATACGCCTAAGATTGGGTAAAAGTAAGCTGGCAAACAAGTGGACGCGCGGGCAAAGCAATTGTGAGTGATTATTAACAGACCACGCTCTCAAGCATGGTCTGTCTGTTTTAAGATGTGGGCGAAAAAAGAGTCGATTAGATCCAAACTCAGTAACATTCACCGAACTGGGGAAGCGTATCTTTTCCCGCCAGATTCTCGTCTATAAGGATGGAAAGTACAAGATGCATTAATTATTTTTGGAGAAAAAATGGAAAACACAAATACTTTGAAACATAATTTTGCAACCATTGGAAATGGCATGCTGCTTATCTGGTGGGGTACGGTAATCATGTTCGATCCCCTGACCATCGGCATGGGCGCAATAGGCACCGGTCTGATTATGCTCGGGGTGAACGCGGCGCGACTCCTGAATGGTATCCCTGCTAAAGGTTCGACAACCGTCATCGGTATCATTGCGCTTGTGTGGGGTGCCGTCGATACGGTTTGGAACCCGAACTTCGAATTATCGTTCGCTATGATGTTGATCGTAATCGGTCTGGCAAAGATTGCGTCTCTTGTGATCCGTACCAAAACTGAATAACGGACGGCAAACACAACTTGACTGGTTTATTTTTCAGACATACAATAATTTTGAGCCGCGCATCTCATCCTGTTGCATGGCGTGAAGCGCATGGCGGGTGGCGAACAGTAGTTTGTCTTGCAGTAAGGTAAAGCGATGAATGAGACAGTATTGGACTTCCAGAAAATCCACGATGAATTTCGACCAAAAATACAAAACTACCTGGCGCGCTTGGTGGGCGAGTACGAGGCGGAAGATCTGACCCAGGATGTCTTTATTAAGATCAGCCGCGCCTTGCAAACTTTTAGAGGCGAATCACAACTATCTACATGGATATACAGAATTGCCACCAATACCGCCTTGGATAAACTGCGCAACCCGTCTTTCAAGCACATTGTTTATAATGGGACGTCGGATTGTTCTGACTCTGCCGAACTGGAGACCAAAGATAAGGATATGTGGACGGGGGAAGACGCACCCTCGCCTGAACAGCAACTCTTTCGCAAGGAAAGATATAAGTGTTATTGCGATTGCATTGAAACTCTCCCATCGAACTACCGGACGATCGTGGAACTCAGTGAATTGGAAGAGTTGGCGGCTAACGAGATTGCCGAGATCCTTGGATTGGACCTGGATGTGGTGAAAATTAGGCTGCACAGGGGAAGAAAAAAACTTCTTCAGGAACTCATATCTCATTGCAAAGCCGAAGATTGGCTTTAGGAAATTTTGCAAAATAAATCAGGGAGGAAAATTGCGCCTGCTTGAGCAGAAAACACTTGACGTCCACCCATAATAGTCTTTTCTAACCCAGGCTATTCAACGCATCTACAAAAACTTCCACCATCTTTTGGATGTTGATCTCTTCCGAGACGATGCGAAATGATTCTTTACCCATCTTTCGCAAGCGCGCCCTGTCTGACAGGGCGTTTTTCATTGCGGAGACCAACGCACCGTAATCTTCGGGTTGAATCTGCCAGCCATTCCCTTCGCGGACAAGGTCATCCTGCGTGCCGTCACCTTTCGCCACAATGACTGGCAGACCATAGCTCATCGCCTCCTGTACGGCAAGTCCGCCCGTTCCTGGCAAAACGAACAAGTCTGCCTGCTCAAAGTAGGGTTTGAGTTCCGCGCCATGTTTAGCGCCGACAAATTCGGCGGAGGGATAAACTTGCTTTGCCAGCGATTCCAGCGCAACACGTTCGAGTCCATCGCCGACGATCATCAGGCGTGGTTTGGATTCCATTTCAGCGCAGGCATGGAGCAGGGAGTCAACCCGTTTGCGGGCTTGCAGTCTTCCCACGAATAGAATCGCCGCACGGTCCATGGTCAACGGTCTATCATCTGGCTTTCGCTCTGGCTTCGCCGACACCGAATTATGCGCCACAAAAATCTTTTCGCGCGGAAAGCCGAGGGCGGCGTATTCATCCGCGCCGCGCTGACTGTAGGAAAGCATGGCATCGAACTGACGAATGAATTTCTGCCAAACCAGGCTTCGCTTTGGCGCACCCAATCCCCAGCCGATGACCTTTCGTCCGCGTGCGTGCATCCACTTGACCGCCGCAGGTGTGGACAGGTAACGTGGGTTCGCTTCCATGATCAAGGCGTCGGGATTCCAATCCTCGAGCCAGTTGACGAAGCCCGGCTGATGGCATAAATAAAATGGACCGCTCAGCAGATGGATGTTCCGCGCCTCGACGTATTTTGCAATTTGCGTCCTTCCGTTGGAGATCATCTCCACAGGGCGCGCCTGCCCCGCGAACAGGCTCATGCCTTCGCAGGATTGCGCGAGCAGATCAAAGAACGGCACACGGTATGAAGGCAGAACGCGCTGTTGCAATGCCAGCTTTCCCTTGAATTTCATCAGCTACCCAGCTTTCCTACTCCTCGTTTGACAACGTAACCAACCGCAAAACTGGTGATTATTGCTGAAATGAAACCAACTATTATTCCCATTCCATTCCAGCGAGATTCGACATACACACCTACAAACCTACCTGCGAACAGTCCAGCAATCCCGCCGATAACAACAACGACAAGTATGATCAGCAACGTTTTCATAACTTCCCTGATGATTTTCGGATGAGAAGTGACGGCGTCTTTATTCCTTTCAAAAGCAGATTGGAATATATAGTGAAAAGAAAAATAGAGATGCCCTACATGCTGGATATCGGCGTGGTTGAGCGCTACCAGTAACCTCGGGATTGAATTTTCAGCTTTTTCAAGCTCTTTAAATAAGTCAAGCCGACATCGGTAATTTGACAGCCTACTATCTTGAGCTCCCTTAAGTTTGTCATCCCTTGCAATTTCTTCAAACCTTGATCGGTAATTTTTGTATTTGCGAGATCTAACACCTTTAGATTTTCCAATTCTTGTAAATAAGTCAAACCGACATCGGTAATCTGACACCCTTCTATCCTGAGTTCCTCTAACTTGGTCATCTCTTGCAATTTCTTCAAACCCTGATCGGTAATTTTTGAATCAGTAAGATCTAATATCTTTAGATTTTCCAATTCCCGCAAGTGAACTAATCCTAGATTTCCTATGGATGTACCCGCAAGCTTCAAAATTTCCAGATTTCTTAATGCCTTAAGAGACTCCAAACCCTTACCTATTTTTGGCATCCCTGAGAGATCTAAAGAAGTAAGCCTTTTGAATTTACTTAGATGAATTAAACCTGCACCGTTAATGCCGGCTCCTCCAATCGTTAATTTTCGAAGATTATCCAAGTTCTGTAAACATATTAACCCTGTGTTTGTGATACTACTGAAACCCAGATCTAGCTCTTCCAATTTAGCCAAACATCTGAGGTAAATCAATTGACCGTCTGTCATTTCCGAGAATCTAAGGCAGGAACCCTCAAACTCAATTCCTAATTCAGGATTTAGAAGGTACTCGATTTCATTGATATGTGAGGTGTTGCCATCTGTCAATGCGAGCAATCTTCTTCTGTATGTTTCTAAAATACTGTCGAAATATCGCAGACTCTTCAGGATAAAACGTTCAATATCTCGTAGCCCTCGATTTTTTACAGCCTTGATTTTGCTGACATCCTCAAGCACTTTTTTGTTATCAAAAATCCAATCGAACTTATTTAGACTTTCGATCTCTTCTGAATTGCGAGAATATCTTGGAAGCGTATATATGCTTGTTGGCTTTGGCGTGAAAAACAAAATATTTTCACTACGAATGGACTTATCATCTCCATCATAGATAATATTGATGGCAATCTGGTAAATAGTGTCTCTCTCGGCATCCATGGAGATCATGAATCGATCAACATCATTTGGTGGAATGGCATTAGATATATTCACAGACTTGGAATAGGGTATATTACTAGCAGGCAACATGATGTCATACTTAGCTGAAGATTTCACCGCTCCCATAGCTTTTAATAGTGGCCTTATTCTCCATATCTTTTGAACACTAAAAGTCACCCTTTTTAGAAAAATCACCCTTTTACCAATATTTCTTAACTTGATATCCAATACAGGGGTATCATCATAATCATAATCATCATAATCATCATAACCCCCTTCTTCAGCAAAACTCACATCCACCAAATCCAAATCGAGATTACTCTTAGGACCAGATCTTTTTTTTCCTTGCTTTGCACTTAAACGATATTCTATGCGATTTAGAGTTTTTGCAATTTGCATTGTATTATCTTCAATGGACAAGATTGCATGAGTATCTAATTTTCCCCTTATCTCGCTCGATAGATTTGCGAGTTCCTCGCGCAAGATTCTAAGGTATGTTAAAACTCCAGAGTCTATATGTTCAGGGGGAAAGCATCTGAAAGTAGTTGTGATTTGGTCATGTAATATCTGGCGTAAAGTATTGTCAGTTGGTCTTGTATAGAAATCGCGAACTGCCTGAAGAACTTTTGGCAAATTAGCAAGAGGAAGATTTAAAACCGCTTCTTTCACCTCGGCGTCAGTATACTCAGCGACAAAACGTCCCTCAGTATCTACAAGCGCCTTTGCTAAAGAATCACGTAATTCCTTCTCAACTAGTGGAGCTTTGATTTCACTTATGGCCCTATCACCAATCACCGGCTGTACTAGATGCTCAATAACAGCCATGCTCAATTTGCCAAGTTTAGGAAGCCTGTTTGCTGATCTAGTCTTATCCATGTCTTCTCTGATTGTTAGCCTGCAGTCGGCTAACCGAATGCTTTTTCTGTCGCCAGTACATATGCAAAGGGGTTATCGCGTAAAGATTTTCTCCTTATAAAGAGCAGCACTTTTTAGCTAGTCTTCATTTTTGATATCAACCCATGGATAATAGAGATCCGTTGTAAGTGACACAGTATCTCCTTTTCATGTGGCTAGCCAGGACTTCGATTGATGGTTTCCACATAACTGCTTATAGCTTAATTTGTCATAATGTGTTTTCGATAATGGCAATTTTATATAAACCTAAAAACCAGCTATGTAAGCCTTTGGTCCTATCTATATTCATTTTATCACTTACTCAATAACGGTTTATATTAGAGACAACCAACCAGAAAGTAGTTTATCATCAAAGGATACCGCCTAAGCTTAGCATAAACCCGTTTTAGCAGAGATTATTTATGATTTACTCCAACACCCTCATCCCCGCTGACTCCCCTCTCTCAATGGACACTTCCACCGCACGCTTGGACATTTCCAGCAGCCGTTTGGATTCTTGACTGGCATTGTAGGCTTTCTCTAGTTGAGATTTTATTTTCTCGCCTAACTTGTTCATTAGCCTTGTCTCAAAGATAGGGATTGGGACAAATTTCAAATTACCCAATCCTAAAAATGGGTTGATTTGACCTGTGCTAGCTTGCTCTGTAAGTTCTTTGCCTAAAATAGAGTTCAAGAAGGCGGCAACATAATAAGGATGATATTTTTCATTGAGACGAATCAAACCTACGTCTTGATTGATATTCATTTCTCCAGGCAGGTGATTTACAACAGCGGCATTGCCAGTTCTGCCTTTGATGGTGATTAGCAGGTCATTTTCTTTCAAGGCGGTCTTTTCTAGTTCGCCTTGATGATGTTTTTGTGTAACGAATTTGTCACTTTCAAAGTTGATACGGAAATCAGAGACAAATTCAGCAGTGATAAATGGAATTTCGCCAGTGGATAAATCATGCCAATAAGGAGTATGTCCATTGGTAATCTCTGTCACCATTTCGCCCAAAGGCAACATTTCCAAAGGTTTTAGAGAAAGAATGGCTTTAAGGGCAGCATCATATTTAGGATGATAATGTTCCGCATCCAACCGTCCCGACTTGCCAAAACTCTCTGAAAAGGACTTGACCGCCGCGCTTTCTTTGGGCGGACTCCAGTTCTTTAATCCCAACTCATTGAGCAAAATTTCTTCCGCTTCGGCGTACAGGCGTTTACTTTGTTCCAATTTAGAACGGGCAAGTTTTACTATATTTTCGATGGCAGATTGAAATTCAGAACTTGTAATTGGAACAATAACTGTTTCTAATGCGCCTAAATTTATATGTCCTTGTACTCCACCGCTTGACAATCTTTCAATTTGAATTTGTCCGAACTTTGAATTGATATAAGCGCAAAGATAATATTCATTTAAATTCTTTTTGGGGCGAATGATAATAATATCAGACGAGTTCAAAGGTTGAGGATCGTTTTTACTAACAACGACTGCGTTTCCAATGCTTCCGCTTCTTGCTATTAATACATCCCCAGTAAATATTTGCGATTTCTTGAGTTCATCGTGAAACCAAGAATAGACATACTTCAAATCAGAAGTATCTATAAAGAACGGTTTTATATTTTGAGTTTGCAATAATGGCACGCCTGTTTCATCCGAATAAGCATGTACCATTGAGCCGACAAATCCTACATCAATTTTCTCGCACGCATCAAGAAGGGATTTAGTCTTTTTAGTATTTTCTGCTTGTATCTTCAATAAGGATAGAAATGCAGGACGATAATATTCTGCATCAATTCTTTTCGTTCGTTCCAATTCACTTAACTTGACTTCCGAAACTTCCAGCCCGTCCAACAAGGTCTTATACCTTGCCTCATCAAACGGGCTTAACGAAAAAAACTTAACTTCTCCTTCTTGGCGAACTCAATAAAGGCTTCGGCTATTCCCGCGGGCGTGCGTGTGCCGTCCGCCAGTTCCACGCTGAAAAGGTCATGCTCTACAAAGCGGTGTCCGTTCTTGTCCAGTAATAAGTTGCCGCCTTTGTCTTTGGCAAAAATCTTATCGCCGCTGTTGTCCTTGCCTTTGGTCTGCTGTGTGGCAAAGAAGATGTTGTAATCTTCCTTGTAGGGGCAAAGTTCGCCCGCTTCGGGGTCGTCGTTCCACTTTTGCACGAACAAGACGCTGGTCTTTGTGCCAGTGTGCGGCTTGAAGGTATTGCCATGCAATCCCACCACAGCCAGAATGCGGCACTTTTTGGCGATAAAGTCGCGGATGAATTTATCGGACGAGTTGTTGAAAACGCCTTGCGGCAAGACAATCGCCATGCGTCCGCCAGGTCGCAAAAATTCCAAATTGCGCTCGATGAAGAGAATATGGCGGCTGATGGTTTCCTTGTATTTGCCTTTTTCGTTTTTGGCAATCTCGTATTTGTGAATGATTCGCGCGTCGCGTCCCGTCAAATCGCCTGCAAAGGGTGGGTTTGCCATCAGTAAGTGGAACTTGAAGTTGCGGAAACTATCCTTTTCCGCAACTAGTTTACGCAGGCGTTTGAAGCCTTCAAAGTAAGCATCCTGCCATGTGGTCTGTTCCGAGCGTTCCTTCCAGCGTTCCCAATCCAAAGTATTCAATTCCAGCACGTTCGTTTGCCCGTCGCCCGCAATAAGGTTCAAGCACCGTGCCACGCGCACGGCTTTCTGGTCGAAATCAATCGCAAAGACGCGCTCCTGCACGTATTCATAACAGCGGGCGGGCTTGTCTTCGCTGGTGAAAAGATGGGACAGGTTTAGGTTCATGTCCCGTAAAATCTGCTCCCAGACATGGAAGATGGTATGCACAGTAAAGCCCGAAGAACCTGCCGCCGTGTCAATCATATATTCATGTTCTTTGGGGTTGAGCATTTTCACCGCCATATCAATCACCCAACGGGAAGTGAAGTATTGTCCCTTTTCGCCTTTGGAAGTTTTATTGATGAGATATTCAAAGGCTTCGTCCACCAAGTCAAGGTTGGAATTGAGCAGTTTACGGTTTTCGAGAAACGCCACGCAGGTAGCCAGCGCGGAAGGTGTGAGTTCGATTACATCTTTATCAGGGAATACCTTTTCCCATTTTTTCTTTGCCGCCTCAAAAAGATTTTCAATATGCTTCTTGACTTCCGCCTCTGTGCCAACATTACGGAATTGCAGGTTGCGTGGTGTGCGGGCGGTGCGGTCTTCATTACCCGATTTCCACTCATCGTAAATCTTGGCAAAGATGAGTTTGAATACTTCCTCGAACACATCCGCACCTTCTTTGGCAAGAACTTCATCTTCCATTTCCACGATCAAGTCTTTCAGACTGGGCTGTGTCTGCGCCTCTTTTGCATCCCTTTCAATCAGGTCATTCAAGGTAAAAGGCTTGTTGAGAAAATCCGCAAAACTCATATCCCCATCGGGAATATCCAGCAGCGGTTCGAAGTAATTCGGGTCGCGCCTGTGCCAGAACTCGATTTCGTTACCGTTTGTCCAAACCCCAATCGGCGCGCCTGTGGCATTGCAATACGAACGCAGTTGTTCTTTTCCATCGCCGCGCTTTGGCTTCTTCACTTCCACAATAATATAACGAGCATTCGGCTGATCTTTATCGTAGATGACAATGTCGGCGCGTTTCTTCTCCACGCCGAGATGAACTTCCGATTCCACATCTATTCTGTCTTTGGGATAGTTGTAGTGCGTCAGCAGTCGCCGCAAATATAACTGCCGCACAATCTCTTCGGGCTTGGCAGGTCGGTCGGTATCTTTGACCTGACATTTTATGTAAGGCTTGCCCGACTTCTTGAATAACTGCTTTTCAATCCATGCAATATCCTGCGGCTCGAACAAGGTCAAGCCGTGCTTGGTCTCGGCGTTTCGAAAGATGGTGTCAACAGAATAGGACATTTTTATACCCTCGAAAGTGTGGTGAAACGATTATAGCATTAGCTCTGAAAGATCACTTTTAATTCTTATCTCTATTCTTTCATGAAAAAGAGCCTTTCAATAATGATTGGCTCAAACCATGCCCAATAATTGAACGTTCCAATTGGTAATCCAAAAAGCGCATAAAGATATTCCACTTCAGCAGACCATTTATAAGGGTATAGAACGTGAAATACTAATAATGAAATCGGTATGACAAGTAGGGGAGTTAGGATTATCCGCAAGGTTTTCATGGGGTATTTTCTTGCTGTTTTCGAGTATACCCCACCTCTTTGTTCCCCTCCCCATCTGGCGTTCTTCCAGATGAGGAGGGGCTGGGAGAGGAGTCAGGACTTAATCCAAATTGAGTTCTGCAATATGCCCCGGCAGGTCTCGTGCCGTCGCCACAATGCGCGGTCCCTCGGGAGCAGTTGCAGTCGTAGTGTAATTCCACCACAACCCATCCGAACGTACAGCCTGTCCTTGCTCCGAAACCGTGCCAGCGCCGTCGGTAATGGCCACGCTTACTTGTGTCACCTGCACATCATCCATCGCCTTGATGCGAATCACTTGTCCTGGTGCGCCATTCCACGCGCTTGCATCCAATTCGAGAATTTCCGGCGCATGGAACCAATCTGCTATAGCCACGTTATACGGGCTTTGGACTGAACCGTTGGCTTTATTGACATAAATCTCATCGCCCTTGACGGTTTTTGCGTAGACAGTAGCTTCACGGAATTTTTCCTGTACTGCCATTTGTGCCTCGGAAAAGGCATAGTTGGGGTTGAATTCGGGCTTTACCGCTACAATTGTCCGTCCCGCCTTGTCGTTCTTAATGACAAGTTGGTCTCCAAGCGAGCCGCTGAGACCTTTAATTACGATATTATTACGTACTGTTGCCATATTGAACTCCTTTTCATGTAGTTTGGTTGATTTTTGTCCTATAGTCATCCTATACCCGTCCTATACTCATCCTATACTGGCAATAAATCCTCCTTTCTGCATGTCGATGCTGCATAATCCAATACGAACAGGGAACAAAAACAGCTTTCCTCAGTGGGATAAAACTGGTGGGAATTTGACTTGGATGGGGAGAAATCTAATTCAAAGTCCCGCCATTTATGTAAATTGTATTGGTTCAGTCTTGCCTATTTTCATTCTACAATAATAGGCTCATAAGTGATACTAACATTTTTGAAAGACCACAAAACAAAAAAGAAAGGTTTGCATCTCACGGTATTTGTGGTTAAATACCAGCAGATTAAAATCCAAACTCAGGAACAGACCATGCAAACTCTCGGAATTGACGTAGGCGGATCGGGCATCAAGGGCGCGCCCGTGGATATCGAAACGGGGGAACTGGCGGCAGAACGGCTTCGCATCAAGACCCCAAGGAACGCGGAGCCCGAACCCGTCGCAGAGGTGGTGAAACAGATCGCCGAATCCTTCAAATGGGACGGTCCCATCGGCATCGGCTTCCCCGCGCCGATCAAGGGCGGCGTGGCCATGATGGCGGCCAACATCTCCGAGAAGTGGGTCGGCGTCAACGCGGACGCGCTCTTCACCAAAATCACCGGCTGTGACTGCACCCTCGTCAACGACGCGGATGCGGCGGGACTGGCGGAAATGGCCTTCGGCGCGGGACGCGGACAACCCGGCACCGTCATCATGCTGACTTTGGGGACGGGCATCGGCACCGCCATCTTCCACCGCGGACACCTGCTCCCTAACACCGAGTTTGGTCACATGGAACTGGACGGCGAGGATGCCGAATTCCGCGCCTCGGACGCGGCACGTCAGCGCGAAGACCTTTCATGGAAGAAATACGCCAAACGCCTGAACAAATACATGAAACGCATGGAAAAACTCTTCTGGCCCGACCTGTTCATCGTCGGCGGCGGAATCAGCAAGGAACACGAAAAATTCCTGCCCCTGCTGACGATTGAAACGCCCGTCATCCCCGCGCAAATGCTTAACCAGGCGGGCATCGTCGGCGCGGCGCTGGCGGCAAAAAAATCGCCCTGAGCGAAGCCGAAGGGCGGACATCAGACAAACCGTGCTTCGACTACGCTCAACACGAAGTAACCTTTCAAATCAAAAAACTCCCCGGGATTTTCATCCTGGGGAGTTTTCGTATTCAGTCTGAATTAGCTGAGGATAACTACGTTGGTAGCCTGCGGACCCTTGGGGCCTTTCTCAACGGTGAATTCGACTTTCTGACCTTCTTCAAGGTTTTTGAAACCGTCACCCTGGATCGCGGAGAAGTGGACGAAGACATCCGCGCCGCTTTCGCGGGCGAGAAAGCCGTAGCCCTTGCTTCCGTTAAACCATTTGACTGTTCCAAGAATACGTTCTGACATGTTTGCCTCCTTAGGCAAGAAAAAAATTTGGAGGATCCGGTTCTTTCGCCAGAACAGACAAAACAAAACGGCTCATGGACTTTTACCCATGAGCCGTTGGTTATACTTCCAAAGCGAACTTACTGGTATCCGTACGTGGCGTTAATTTATCACGCAGATGCGGATATGTCAATGAAATATCGCCACCAATTATCGGAGCGGTTTCCTACGACTTGACCACGCTGAACTTTTCCTTGCCGATCTTGTAGTTGCCGCTGTGCTTGATGACCTGATCCACAAATTCCTCGGGCACATCCACAAAACTGTACTTGTCCTCTATGCGAATCTTGCCGATGGTATAGCCGGGGATGTTGGCATGGAAGGCGATCTGTCCCACGATGTCGTTCGGGCGGATGTTGTGCGCCTTGCCTTTGTTGATCTTCAAGCGGATCATACCCTCCTCGTGCGAATCGCGGCGACCGGGCTTTTGGGCGAACTCGCGCCTGCCAGCGGGTTTACCGCCCTTCGAGTCGCGTCCAAAACCACGCTCAGGCTTGCGGGAAAACTCCGCCTTCACCTCGGACACCTCGGCAATCGGACGCTGTTTCTCGTCGGCGCGCGCGATCTTGATGGCGGCGGCGGCAATGTTGATCGGTTCGTGACCTGCTTCAATCAATTCCTGCACCATCTCCAGTTCGCGCTTGAAACGTCCGCGCCCAAGCCAGACCTTCAAGTTTTCAACGGTTTTCGATTCGCGGTGACGGATGATTTCGGTGGTGGTCGGCAACTCCATCTTCGTCACAACCTGCTTGGTCAACGCTTCAACCTCTCTCATGCGGCGCTTCTCCCGCGGAGAAAGCAGGGTGATGGCAATGCCCGTCTTGCCGGCGCGTCCCGTGCGCCCAATGCGGTGGACGTACACCTCTGCATCGTCAGGCAGGTGATAGTTGAAAACGTGCGAAATATCGTCGATGTCCAAACCTCGCGCAGCGACATCAGTCGCAACCAACACCTTCAACTGGTTGGCGCGAAAACGTCCCAGCACACGCTCGCGGGCATTCTGATCCAGATCGCCGTGAATGGCTTCGGCTGGGATTCCGCGCACGACGAGTTCATTGGCGAGGGTGCTGGTCTCGGCGCGCGTGCGGGCGAAGATCAACGCGCTGTGAATGGGTTCGATCTCGAAGAGGCGGGTCAGCGCGTTGGTCTTGTCGTTCTCATGGACAAGGTAATAACGCTGTTCGGTAGTGGAAAGGGTAAGCGTGCTCTTCTTGACGATGACCGACTGCGGGTCGCGCATGAAACCATCCGCCAGTTTGCGAATCCGCGCGGGCATGGTGGCGCTGAATAGGGCGGTCTGACGTTCGGGCGGAGTCGTCGCCAGAATCTTTTCAACTTCTTCGATGAACCCCATATTGAGCATTTCATCCGCCTCATCGAGAACGACGGTCTTGATCTCGCTCAGGTTGAGGACGCCGCGTTCGAGCAAGTCGTTCAAACGTCCCGGTGTGCCAACGACAATATCCACGCCGCGCTTGAGGCTGTTGATCTGCGGACTGTAGGGTTGTCCGCCATAGACGGCGAGGACTCGCACCCGCAGGTACTTGCCGTACTGGACCATCGAGTCGGCAACCTGCAAGGCAAGCTCGCGGGTGGGCGCAAGCACCAACGCCTGCGGATGTTGCTGCGGTTTGAAATTTTGAAGAATGGGGAGGGCGAAGGCGGCGGTCTTGCCGGTACCGGTCTGGGCTTGACCGATCACGTCCGCGCCGGTGAGCATGAGCGGAATCATGCCCGCTTGAATGGGGGTTGGCTCGGCATAGCCAAGTTCGGTGATCGCCTGCATGATCTCGTCACGCAGGTTAAGAGAAGAAAAATCGGTTGTCATTGTTTAGTCCTTTGATGTCATTGCGACGACTGTAAGGAGCGAAGCAATCTCCTTATAAGTGGAGATTGCTCACCGCACTGGCGCACGGTGCAAGTGTCGGGCTAACGCCCTCGCAATGACATAATGCGGGATGTTTCGATGACTCCGCTTAACTTTCTTCCTGTCAACAAAGTTTACTTTTGCAAGCAAACCCGCCCAACAAAAAAGCCCGACCAAACTTCATCGGGCTTGTAGTCCAGAGTGATCAAAACAACTTCCCAGAAAATTTACTCTCCAATGAGAGCGGACGGGAGTCTACCACAGAAATTGGGTTATATCGTCATCAAAATGATGGCTATCAAAGCTGAAAGAACACCGACCCACTGTCCGCGGGTGAGGCGTTCGCGGAGAAATATCCAGGCTAGCATGACGGTAACACCTGAGAAAAGGGAACTCAACACCGAGGCAACGTCAAGCCGCCCCGCCTGACCTGCGTACACGAAGAACACATTTCCGCCGACGTCAAAGAAACCATTGAGGATGAGGAAGACCCAGGCGGATTTGTCCCCCACTTTGAGTGAAGTACGGCTGATGAGCATGTAGACTGCGATCAGGATGGAGCCTCCCGTGCGTGACGCCAGCATGGGCCAAACTCGCGCCCCTGTAGCGGTGGATTCGTGCATGAAGATGAAATACAGACCAAATCCAATCCCAGCCAGCAGGGGCAATTTCAAATCGGAAATATGGGAAAGTATGTCCTTCATTCCGCCTTGACTTTGGGAAACCAGCCAAACTGCGGAGAGCGCAAACCCAAAACCCAGGAATATCGGCAGATCGGGCAACCCCTCTTTGAAAGCGCCGACAACCACCGGCAACACGGCGGCAAGCAACGCCGAGACAGGCGCGGAAATGCTCATCAACCCCAGCGTCATGGAATGATATAAAAGTATCAAGCCAAATGTACCGATCACGCCCGCAAATGCAGCAAAGAGAATTGCCCTGATTTCCGGAAACGATTCCCCGGAAACACCCAGGTAAATCAACAGCAGGAACACGCCAATGATTTCGCTGTAAAAAACCGCACGGTACGCGCCCGTCTTGCGCGAAGCCAGCCCACCTGTGAAATCACCCGTTCCCCAGCTAAGCGCCGCCCCGAGACCTAATAGAATGGATAACAATGTAATCTCCTGTGTTCATTTCCCTGCCGCTTTTGCCCTGTCCAACACCTTTTGGGCATTCTTCAACAGTGGCTTATCGATCATCTTACCATCCAGCGAGTACGCTCCCTTCCCCTCTCTTTGACTTGCTTCAAAGGTTTCGACGATACGCCTGGCATGGACAATCGTTTCATCGTTTGGCGTGAAGGCGGTCTGTACCGGCTGAACCTGCGCCGGGTGGATGATCTGTTTTCCGCTGTAGCCAAGCCGTGCGCCAAACTCCGCTTCGGCGCGCAAGGCTTCGATGTCCCTGTAATCAATGTTCACGATGTCAATTGCCTGCAAATCATTGGCGGCACAAGCCACCACTACCGCCTGACGCGCATAGAGCAATTCGGTTGCCTCCTTTGTTCGCGTCGCGCCAACCGAAGCGGCAAAGTCCTCGCCGCCGAAGATGATCGCATCCAGACGCGGATGCGCCGCAATCTCTTTGAGATTCAAAATCCCTTTTGCAGTTTCCACGCCGATCAACACGCGGATGGAATTGACCTGCCAGCCATGCATCAACTCCGCCGATTCGATGATGCGGCTTGCCCATTCCACCTGGTCGAAGGCCTCGACCTTGGGAATCACGATCCCATGGGGATGGTACGGCAGGACGGCTTCGATGTCGTCCTTTTCCCAGCCAGACCCCACTGAGTTGATGCGAGCCAGTCTTTCGCTCGCGCCAAAATCCAATTCCCGCAAAGCGCGGGTAATCGTGGCTCGCGCCTCAGCCTTTTTGTTGATGGCAGTCCCGTCCTCCATATCCATGCAGATGCAGTCCACGCCGAGAGTGATGGACTTGGTGATCATCTTCCAGTTGTCGCCGGGCATGTAAAGCAATGCGCGTCGTGAGTGCATAATAATCTCCCAATTTAAATAAATCAGATAAAACGAAACACCTTCAAAAAGGTTTTCAATTTTCCCGGGTCAAGTATACCCAACACGGTCACAAATTGCGCCTTTTTACCCTGCGGGAAGCGCAATTTGTGCGCCGAGGGTATTATGGAATAAAACCGCCACAGGAACGGTTTTAACAGCCAAACAAAAAGGCTCCACAGGTTTCAGTCTGTGGAGCCTTTCCATTTTATGTTTTCTATGGCCTGCTTCCGAGGACGACGGTCACGTCCACCCGTTCATCACCACGCAGGACTTGCAGAACCACCGAGTCGCCGGGACCTTTGTTGGTGATGAGGTAGGCGAGCATCTCATCGAAGGTACGGACGGGATGCCCATCTATGGCGACAATCAAATCGCCACCGCCCAACAGGTTTTGGATGTCAGTGGGTTTTGTACCGGGAATGATTCCCGCCTTATCGGCAGGACCGCCTTTGACAACATCTGTGACATACGCGCCGGTGTAGGACTTCAAGCCCAATGCTTCGACCACCGGCAGGGTCAGGAGTTCGCTTGGCAGGGCCGAAATTCCAAGGTAAGGATAATCATACTTGCCTGTTTCGATCAACACCGGAGCAACACGTTTCACCATGTTGACTGAAATCGCAAAACCGATACCTGAATTGACCGGCTCTCCGGTCTCGGTAAAGTTGGTGGTGCGGATGGCGCGATTGATGCCGATCACTTCGCCGTTGATATTGAAAAGCGGGCCACCCGAATTGCCGGGGTTGATTGCCGCGTCGGTCTGGATGATGTCACCAGCGGTGAAGAAGTTACCTTCGCCGGTTTGATGCGCCGAATCCAGTGTGCGTCCCAATGCGGAGATAATGCCAACGGTCATGGTACTGTTCAAGCCAAAGGGATTGCCAATGGCAATCACCGTCTGGCCAACCTTCAGCGTAGTCGAGTCACCCAGCGGGAGCGGACGAAGTTCAGAGGCAGGCGCATCCACTTTGACGATGGCAATGTCGGAATCTAGGTCGGTGCCAATTACTTTTCCATACGCCATATAACCGGAGGTAAACCGGACCTCCACCGTCTCCGCGCCTTCGATGACGTGGTAATTCGTGACGATGTTTCCCTGCCCATCGAATACAAAACCCGACCCCTGTCCCGTATCTGTGATGATGGCAACCGTACCGGCGCTGACAGTCTCATAGAGCGCCACCAAACCTTCCTGCTCAGAGGCGGGGTTGACAGCATTTGAATCGATTGGGGCAATCGTGGGTACCATGATCAAAGGCGCTGGTTGCTGACTGGGCAATGTGGCCGCCTGGCAGGCAAGCATCGCAAGCGCCAAAACCGTTAAAGCCAATAAAACTTTTTTCATTTCCTAAACACTCCTGAAAATTGCTAAAACTTAATGCGGGCGGCCTCTTCTAGAAGCTCTTTCTGCTTGGACGATAGGTATTTGGGAATTTGTACCTTCAACCTGACATAAAGATCGCCTTTTGTGGTTGAACTCTTCAAATGCGGCATCCCCCGCCCGGCAAGGCGAAAGACTTGATCAGGCTGTGTACCAGCAGGGATGTTTAATTTAACCTTTCCCGTGGGGGTCTCCACATCAGCGTCACCGCCCAAAATCAGGGTGAACACACTCAAGGTGGATGTAGTGTACAAGTCGTAACCATCCCGCTCGAAGCGGTCTTCATCCGTGATGTTCACCACGAGATACAGGTCCAGCCCTTCCGGTCCCGCACCTGCCACACGGACTTTGGAACCGGTCTTCACCCCGGCCGGGATGCGCACCTGTAACTTGCGCCCATTGGTTTGCAGTTGACGGGTCGTACCTTCATATGCTTCCTTGAAACTGATCTGAACCTCCTGCTGATACCCCTGTTGCTGCTGTTGTGCCGCCTGATTGCGGATGGAGGAACGCATGGCTTCGCCGAAGATGGCTCTGAAGAAATCCGAGAATCCCCCGCCGCCACCGAACATATCATCCATGTTGACCGAGGAGCCGCCGCCCGTCCAATCCTCCCAGCGAAAATCGCCCGGTCGCCCGCCCTGCGTACGGAAATTGGAATACGCGCTCCCAAGCTGGTCGTAGCGGGCGCGTTTGGTCTCGTCGCTCAAGACCTGGTAGGCTTCGTTGATTTCCTTGAACTTCTCTTCAGCCTTTTTATCGCCGGGGTTCTTGTCGGGATGGTGCTGCATGGCAAGCTTGCGATATGCCTTGCGGATATCGTCCGCGCTGGCTTTGCGTTCCACGCCGAGAATTTTGTAATAATCCTTATAGTCCATAATTCCATTGTTATCACCACGGCAGTTCAGAGTCAAGCGCCCAAAAGGCACGCTAACATAACTCTAACCTGTGGTTTTTGTGTGGTACAGTTGCCTAAAAAGATCATGGCATTGCGAATACCGTGACAATGAGGAGAATATGAAATCAATCTGTGTTTTTTGTGGCTCTTCGGACTCCGTCCACGCGGACTATAAAACTGCCGCATACCAGTTGGGAAAACTGCTTGCTGAAAGCGGAATCCGCGTGGTGTATGGCGGCGGCAAGACCGGTTTGATGGGCAAAGTGGCAGGTGGGGCGGTGGATGCGGGCGGCGAAGTCATCGGTGTCATCATCCCTTCGATGAACACGCCGGCGCTGGCTCATACCGGGCTTGCCCGCATGGACGTGACCCCGCACATGCACAGCCGCAAAGCGCGGATGCACGAACTCTCCGACGGTTACATCGCCCTGCCCGGCGGATTCGGCACTTGGGACGAACTCTTCGAGACCGTCACCTGGGCGCAGACCGGGGCACACGAGAAACCTGTCGGCTTGCTCAACGTGCGCGGATATTACAATCCCCTGCTCGCCGCAATGGATCACGCCGTGGTGGAAGGATTCATCTTCAAGGAACATCGGGATGCGATTTGCTGTGAGGCGGAGCCGCGTCAGTTACTCGACGCGATGAACAAGTATGCCCATCCACATGAAGCGGTCAAACGCTGGATGAGAGAGGATTAATCAAAACACCCCGCAGGTACGTTATCTGTGGGGTGTTCGTCTCAACCTTTTATCGCCTTTTCGATTGTTTCGCGGTGCTCGGCAAAATGCTCTGTGGTGTCCCCCAATATCCAAAGAAGCAGGGGGCGCTTTTTGGGGTCGTCTGCATGACGCGGCTTTAGCATGTCTTCGAAGGTCATTGACTCCAGCTTTGCCATTAACTTATCATAGACTTGATTCAACTTGTCCATCACATCCTGCCTTGAACGGCTGCGGTTCCGCTCAAGAAGAACAGGGTTGATGACTTCCATGTCCCAATCCTTCGTCACATCCTCGGATACTCCAAGGACTTCATGCGCCGGGCGATGGTCGATGTGATAGCCCATGAGGACATTCATCCACTCTGAAAGATGGGCAAGGTTATCTTTTGGCGACCAGCTCCCGGCGTCGGGTTTGGTCATCTGCTCGTCGGTCAACTTGTCCGCCACATCCATCAGGAGCTTCCACTCCCGCTTGATGGCGGACGTCAATTCGCGCTTGTTCCCAGGTATCCATTGTTCAGCCATAAGTCATCTCCTATAAAGTTATCAACTTTCCTTCTTCGAGCCTTTCCTTTTCTGAATCCTTGCGCAAAATCCAAGCCTCGCCGCGGACAAGGATCGTCTTCTTTCCATCGACCCTGACATACGCCCCGTCACACAGCATGACCACCGGATTATCGTGGAAGAAATGATAATCCGCCAGCCAGTCATCGTGGACAGCTTTTCCGTAGGCATCGTCTGCGTAGTGAACGAGAAAATTAAACGGCGTCGCGTTCAATCCTTCAAAGTGCGGCGTGGGGACTGTGTTCATGTCTTTGGAGGTCAGGATGTTCGGTCCGCAGAGGACTGTCCCTGCGCTGAAGGCGACGACGGGCAGGCCAGCCTGGGCCTTCTTCCGCAGGAAAAGCATCAACCGGCTGATATTCAGACGATGGTTCAACAGGAAGGTGTTCCCGCCGGGGATGTAGACCAGCGCAGCGCGGCGAACCACATCCTCCATCTGCGGCAGGGTCATGAGCTCGGCGTTGATCGTTTCGATCCGCGCCAAGCCTTTGAAAGAGTCGGCGGTGAATTCCTGCCAACGTTCCGCAAACAGTGAGGCAAGCGGAAGATACGCCACGGTCGCGTCGGGCTTGCCTTCGAGGTAGGGTTGGCTCGCTTCGATCACGTAGCGGATATCGTCTTTGCCGGGGGAGGAAAAAAGGTGGAGGTTTGGCATGGCTTTATCCCAATAACTTGCTTGCCAGTTTGTAGGTCAGGCGGATACGTTTATCGGACGCGTCCCAAGTCGCCAACTCGGCGCGGACCAGTTCCGTGTGCTTGCGGCTGATGTCGCACAGGGCATTGCCCACCGACTTGCGGACGTACTCGCTTTCGTCCGCCTTCAACTGACTGAGGAGTCGAATCGCAACTTCGGGGTGGTCACAGAAATACTCGCGCCCGGTCCAGATGCGCAGACCTTCGGTCACTGCCCGGCGGACATTTGGGTGCTCGTCGCGCAGCCAGTCCTCGATGACGGGCAGGGCGTCCCCATAGCCGACGTCACTGCAATACTGGTCGAAGGCTTTGGCAAGGATTTCCTGCACGCGCCAATCTGTATCCCTGCTGATTTGCTTGCGCATGATGTCAAGGCTGGTCTTTGACTTGGCCGCCAGAAACCCAAATAGAAAGGTCGCCAACATGCGCGCCTGATTGACATCGGAGGCGTGCAACTCTTTGGCGATGGAGAGGGTCTCCGCCCGGCTGTGACTGGAAAAGACTTCTTCGGCGGCTCTCAAAATGTCGGTGAAGCCATGCTCGGTTTTCTTGACTCGTTGGATGAGGGATTTGATCATATATTTTCTCCGCTCTTTCGGGGGCTAAGCCCCCGAAAGAGCCAAGCCTATATCGTGAGAATAATCGGTTCGTCTTTGGTGACGATGATCGTGTGCTCGAATTGCGCCGCGATGGTGCGGTCCGTTGTCCGCAGGGACCAGCCGTCGGCTTCCTCGACAACGTGTCCCTTGCCGGTGGTGAGGAAGGGTTCGATTGCCAGAACCAGTCCCTCCTTCAAAACGTAGCGGTCACGCGGCTTGAAGTGATTGAAGACCTGCACCGGCTCCTCATGCAAATGACGTCCAATGCCGTGACCGGTCAGGTCGTAGATGACGCCATAGCCGTTCCGCCTTGCCACCCCTTGAACCGCCTTGCCGATGCTGTTGATGGTCTGCCCGGTGCGAGCCACTTGTACCGCCTTCTCCAATGCGGACTTTGCTGCCGCGATGATTTTTTCATATTCCGGCACATGCATCGCGACCACCATCGAAGCGCCTGTGTCGCCAAAGTAACCATTCATCTCTGCTGAGACGTCGATGTTGATCAACTGGCCTTCGCGCAAAACGTGGTCGCTGGGGATGCCGTGCGCGATGACCGGCGAAACGCTGATACAGGTGATGCCGGGGAACTTATACAACGAAACCGGCGCGGAATTCGCGCCCGCCTTGTCGAGAACCTCCCTGCCGATTTCATCCAACTCCATAGTGGTCATGCCGGGTTGGACGGCTTCCATCATCGTCCGCAACGTCCCCGCGCAGATGTGACCGATGGCTTTCAAGCCTGCGATGTCTTCTTCGTGTTCAACAATCATTGACTTTTGACCAATCTATCCAAGATCACTTTCTTCAACTCCGCCTGCACATCATCCCACTTCTGCTCGGAGTTGACCACCACCCAGCGCCGCGGTTCGGCTTTGACCATCTCCAAATATCCCGCGCGGACTCGCCGGTGGAATTCCACGGTGTAGGCGTCCATGCGGTTCCACTCGACTTCGTTCTGAGTCTTGCGCCGCAAACCGACTTCCACGTCGAGGTCGAGCAAAACCGTCAGGTCGGGAGTCAAGCCGCCGGTGGCGTAGCACACCAGTCCGCGCACCTGCTCCAAATCCTGTTGGTGACCGTAGCCCTGATAGGCAATCGTCGAATCGTAATAGCGGTCGGAGATGACGATCTCACCTGCCGCCAGCCTCGGCTTGATGACCTGTTCCACGATCTGGGCGCGCGCGGCTTGATAGAGCAGGGTCTCAGTGCGCGGGAGCATTTCGGCGTTCTTCAAGTCGTGCAGCACGTCGCGGATTTGCTCGCTGATGGACGTTCCGCCCGGTTCACGGGTGGGGAAAACGGTGTAACCCTTCTCGCGCAGATATTCCACGAGATAGGGGATATGGGATGTCTTGCCGGAGCCTTCGGGTCCTTCGAGTGTGATGAACATATGCCTCGTTGTCGTTATGTCACTCTGAGGGAGTGTGTCCGTCGCGACTGACACTTGCGCTGCACGCCAGTGCAGTGAGAGTCTCAGTAAAAGCAAAGAGTCTCTTCGCTGCGCTCAGAGTGACACACTCGAGAGAGTTAACAATTTTCCTACAACTTTCTTAACCTGGTTTTATTTTACGCCAAAACTTTTTAATCGGTGTGTAATTTTCGTGGACTAGGATTGATGCAGTTACGGAGGTAGAAATGAATTGGAAAAAGATACTTTATATCCTGCTCGTTGTCGTGGTCGCCGGCGGTTCGGCATTGACAGGCGCAGTGGCTGGCGGAATTGCAGTCTATCAGGCAGTTGGCAGCAAGCAATCGGCAAATCCCATTCAGTCCATCCTGCCCGCGTCGAACACGTCAACCAACCCGAATGAAACCCTGGTGATGAATTCGACGGACGTGGAGACAGCCGTCACGCAGTCTGTGCAAAAAGTCGGTCCCGCGGTCGTGACCATCGTTGGCACCATCCCCGGGCAGATGACCTTCTTCGGGCAGACGGGCGATGCAACCGTCAGCGGCAGCGGCGTCTTCATCTCGGACGAGGGCTACATCCTGACCAACAACCATGTGGTCGAAGGCACGAAGGAAGTTTACATCGTCCTCTCGGATGGGACTGAGGAAAAAGCCGCCATCGTCGGCACAGACATGTATTCAGATTTAGCCGTCTTGAAGACAGACGCCCAAGCGCCCGCAGTGGCGACACTTGGCAACTCCGACTTGCTAAACCCCGGTGAATCGGTGATCGCCATCGGCTCGCCGCTTGGGAATTTCAAGAACACGGTGACGGTGGGTGTGGTCAGCGCCACGGGACGTTCCATCGACACTGGCAGCGGATACCAGATCGAAGATTTGATTCAGACCGACGCGGCAATCAACCACGGCAATTCGGGCGGACCGCTGATGAACCTCGCGGGCGAAGTGATCGGCATCAACACGCTGGTCGTCCGCAACACCAACAGTGGTGACGTGGCGGAAGGCTTGGGGTTCGCCGTCCCTGTCAACACCGCGCGCGCCGTCGCGGAACAGATCATCCAGAAGGGATATTTCTCGCGCCCGTTCATGGGAATCCGCTTCCAACAGGTGACGCCGAACATCGCCGCCGCCTATAACCTGCCCGTGCAATGGGGCGTGTACGTAACCGAGGTCTCGCAGGGAAGTCCCGCCAGCACAGCAGGCTTGCAACAGGGCGATATCATCTTCAAGATCGGTGACATGACGCTCGACGAAACCCACTCCTACATCAATACCCTGTTCACCTTCAAGCCGGGCGATGAAGTAAAGCTCGGCGTCATGCGAGATGGCAAGCAGGTTGATTTGACCATCACGCTTGGGGAGTCGAGTCACAATTAAGAAGTCAGTCACTCATGGTGGAATAAAAAACAAATCAACGCCAGCTTTCGAAAAGTTGGCGTTGATTCTTTCAAAACGAATTTACCTACTGACAATTTTCAAATGGTCCTGGTTCAAGCTCTGGCAAGAGTATAAATCTATGAACCTTCCATGATTTATTTGCATCCTTTATCAACTGGATATTGAAGCGCATGGAAGTCTCGTTGAAATATATCAGCCCAAAATTATTGGTCATGTCTCCTTTAAACTGCCAGTCGCAAATATAAAGATCATCATAATTGATTATTGCCTCTTCATTTACAAGAGCTTCTATATCGCGCATTATCTGCACCTCATCGGTAGCATCGTCCACGAGCCGATGTATCTCCTCTTTATCGCCAACCTTCAAAGAAGTTACAAATTGATCTGAAGTTTTCCTGATGGCATACACGCTATCAGGACCAATTACAGGAAAGATTGTATCGGCAGCGAATTGGAGAGCAAAGTTAAGCACAAACGGGGCTGAGACACATCCTAAAATCACAACGATGATTATCCTGAATATGGAAGATTTTTGCTTAATGTTGGTTGTCATTTTGATGTCTCTTAGGAACTAAACGAAAACCGTGGACGGCAATTACATTCCACCGTCCACGGTCTATCGTCCATGGTCTTACTCCCTGAAAATCCTCACATGCCTTCTCGGCTCCTTCCCGTATGAGTGGGAAACCAGTTCCGCATTGCGAGCCATTTCGTGCTGCAATCTTCGCACAAGCGACGTACCAGGCGGCAGGTCCACCCAGCGCTCACCGTTGAGGACGGCGGCAATCGCGCGTTGGGTGTCCTCACGCACGTCGTCCATCCTGTCTCGCGGATGTTGCATCTCGGTCAGGTTGAACAGGTCGCCCAAAAACTGCTCGACCTGCGCCACCGTGTTCGCGCGCAGGACATAGATCGGCAGTCCGCGATGCTCGGCTTCCATGACCGTCTGCTCGCGGTTGCGGTAATACGTCCGCAGTGTGACGACGGCGTCGGCTTCGTCAACTTCGGTCACAATGACCGCAGGCACGCCGAGTCGCTTGGCGGCTTGCATCAAACGGTTGCGCGCCACACCATAGGCAAAGACACGCACGGTCTGCAAAGGGGATGTGACGACACTTGAAGGTTGACTCTGCTCCTCGGAAGCGGAATCAGCTTGAGGCTGGGAAGTCCCCGCTGGAATAGGCTGGGGCGGCGGGCTGGCGGGCTGACGTCCGCGACGGGTCTTACCCACTTCCTTTGGTTCCATCTTCGTGCGGGGAGCGGGTGCGGCTTTCTCGATCACGATCTTCCCTTCGGCATCGCGCGTACGGACTTCGGGCAGCATCGGCATCTCACGCAGGAGGGAATCGACCGAGATTGTCACGTCGCTGTGAACGGCAAATCGGTCGCGGTTTTGGATTTCGATCACCACGTCGAAGGTCGGGGGCGCACGACGTTCCAACACCGTCTTCTGGGTTCCGCGCCGACGGGCTTCCTCGTCCGACAGCGTGACTGCTTCGATGCCGCCAACCAGATCGCTGAGGGTGGGGTTGAGCAGGAGGTTTTCCAGCGTCTGACCGTGCGCCGTGCCGATGAGTTGGACGCCGCGCTCGGCGATGGTCCGCGCCGCCTGCGCTTCGAGTTCACGCCCGATCTCGTCGATGACGATGACTTCGGGATTGTGATTCTCGACCGCTTCGATCATCACCTCGTGCTGGAGCATCGGCTCGCGGACCTGCATGCGGCGCGCCCGTCCGACGGCTGGATGCGGCACGTCGCCGTCGCCACCGATCTCGTTGGACGTGTCCACGATGACCACGCGTTTGTTTTCAGCGAGGATGCGGGCGGCTTCACGCAGGAGGGTGGTCTTGCCCACGCCGGGGCGTCCGAGAATCAGCACAGACTTGCCCGATTCGATGATGTCCTGAATGATGTCCACCGTCCCGTAGACGGCGCGACCCACGCGGCAGGTCAACCCGACGACAGTTCCAAGCCGGTTGCGGATGGCGGAGATGCGGTGAAGCGTGCGTTCCATGCCCGCGCGATTATCCGCGTCGAACTTGCCGATGCGTTCGGTGACGTGGTCGATTTCCGCGCGGCTGATTTCCTTTACGGAAAGGGGAACTTCGCCGTCCACAAAACGCGCGGCGGCGATGCGTCCCAGGTCAATGACGATTTCGAGTAATTTATCGCTGTTGTTCGCCTTTTCCACCGCATGGCGAATGTTGGGGGGTAAAACGTCGAGGAGGACTTCCAGGTCGTCTGTAATTCGATGTTGAGTCATGGTTAAGGTACCAGTTGTGAAAACGTGTCCGCAGACACGAGCCGTAGGCAAAAATACGTGCGCTGCATTAGAACCTTGTTTGCAACGCAGGTCATAAATTTAGTGGGAAGTGTGGATCATGTGGGCATACCGCCTGTCGATAAAGATGGGCATATTATAGCAGTATCCCCGTTAACAGAAAGTTACCGGCATGTGTTAATTTTGTTGAGTTGTCAGACCAATTGAAGTATTCCTTTTGTGCCATTCCGAGAGAATTTCATATATGTCAGGGTTTTTATCAGCAAAATATTCTATGGAAATAACACAACCGTTTTTGGCTTGAATATCAACAAAACTATGTGCGCTTTGTCCTCTCCCAAAATTCAGAACGCGGCGGTTAACCTTGATAGTTTCTATTTCGTGAGCTTTGAAAGTTCTTTTTGAAAAAAAACAGCTTTCTTTGATTGTATCACCTTCCAAAACAACGGACTGCGGTGAAAATAACCAATACCATAAATTTATAATTCCCAGAGAACAGACAATAAAAACGCCGATCCAACTTGCAGACCGAATCATGTTTACGACAATGATGATTATAAAAATCAACACAAATATTCCTAATAAATTGTAAAAACCCTTTGCATATATTGTTGTTTTGCTCATTCTACTTTTAGTCCGTTTTGATTTGAACATTCTTCTTATGCCAATTCTTGAGGACAAGATACACAATCGGCACGCAGGGACTCAACCTGGAAATACGTATTGTCTCTTTGTGCTTTTGGACAAGCATAATGAAATAGTTTTTTATTCCCATTCCTCGTGTTTGCCATGTTTTGAAATAACACAGGCTGATAGATTCGATTTCGTCGGCAGACAAGGTCTTCTCCTGGAGGAGATATTTCAAATGCAGGTACTTTCCATCAAGTATTACAGCTTGCACCTGGAAAAAAGAAATTACGGCAAACATACCGACAGGAATAAAAACAAGAAGAGATAGTGGAAGTAAGAATGCCGAGCTTTCTCTTTTATAAAAAAACAAGACTCCTACAACAAGGAGTACGCCCACCGACGCCACGGCAAGTACATCAAGCATAACCTGCACGGAGGCACTTTGCTTCATTACACCATATTCCTGCGGGTCGAACAGGTCGGGGCGTTTGTTGCCAATGAAATAGACGATCTCCTCATAGCCAAACAGGTTTGGGCTGGGAGCAATGGTCACGTCACCATTGAAATTATACAATTTGATTCCATCCCCCCGCCCCGACACGCGGCTGATCTCATCCCAGCGAAGGAATTTTTCATCCAAAATGGTCTGTGCAAAAATTCCCTCGTCAGAAATGACCATCTTTTGCGTTATCAAATATAGTACAGACAAGAAAACAATCCCAATAAGGAGCACACGGAGAAACGCTGGCAGAATACTGATGCCAACAATCACCAAAATCACCATTCCCAAGATAAATTCAACCAGTGAATGACGGTATGTGCGCGGTTTATCAAGCATATTGGCCAACTCGTTTTATATATGCGGGATCGTTCAATCTACCTGGTGCTCTTTGGCGTAAATACGCCCATTGTTCTCAGATCGGTTTTTGCCTGAAGCAGTTTATTTCTGCCAAGATGTACCAGTATTCTTCCCATGCCAGTTTTTCAGGACAAGATAGACAATCGGCAGGCTGGGACTTAACCCCGAAATCTTTATCTTCTTTTTGTCCGTCTGGGTCAATTGAACAAAGTAATTTTTTCCGTTGCGTGATTGGGAATATCGAAGATCAACCGATGCGATCTCATCTGTCAGCAGGGTCTTTTCGTTGAGAAGATATTTCACCCGCAGGGACCTTCCCTCCAGAGTCAAAGATTGGGGTCGGAAGAAGAATGTCGAGGCAAACACAACGGCAAGGATGAAAATGATAAAAGCCAGCGGGAGGAGGGTATCCAGGCGGTCACTGTTATAAAAGGACAAGACTCCGGCAGCGATTAGTATACCTACCAATACCAGGACAAACACAGCAAGTATCACCGGTGTGAACGCGCTTTGTTTCATCTCGCTGTATTCCTGCGGATTGAACAAGTCAGGGCGTTTGATTCCAATCCATTCCACGACTTCCTCGTAACCGGGCAGTTGAGAACTGGGTGCAACCGTCACATCCCCATCGAAGTTGTGTAGTTTGATGCCATGTCCCCTGCCCGATACGCGGCTGATCTCGCCCCAGCGGAGCGACTTTTCACCGAAAATGCTCTGCACAGAAATCCCATCATCGGAGATGGTCGTCTTTTGCGTCATCGAATACAACGTGGAGGCAAAAGCAATTCCAATGACAAGCACAAACGGAAGCAGGATAATGTAGCTATCACGGGGAAATGTCGGCAGGATGCTGATACCGACAAGCACCAACACCACCATGACCAATATGTATTGGACCGGTGAACGGCGATAGGTACGAGGTTCATTAATCATGATTGCTCCTTATAACTCAAACCTCAGCAAACGTCTCGAAGGCTTGATCGGATGAACAGGGTTTTTCAAGAAAACCTTCGGGATATTTTATTCAGACCCCAGTCCCATTTCGGGAATTGGCGGAATCGTCTCGCTGTAAAGCCAGGTATCGAAGAACCCGTCCAAATTCTTCCCCCTGACCTTCTCGGCGACGGCAATGAAATCATCGGTGGTGGCGTTGCTATTTTTGTAGAGGGCAAAGTATGTCTTCAAGGTCTTAAAGAAGGCTTCGTCACCAATCTCCAACCGCAGGGCGTGGAGCGTCAACCCGCCCCAGACATAGACTCCGCCGTTGAACAGGTCATTTGGAGGCGGGTCACCCGGCGAAACATAGGCGTCAGGGTAGGTGGTTACCTCGGCATATTGGAACCGCACAAAGTCATCCACTCCCTCACGCCCGTACAGGTGTTCCAGCCACAGCCCTTCGGAGTAAGTGGCAAAACCCTCGTTGAGCCAGATGTCGCTCCAATCCGCCACGCTGACACTATCGCCGAACCATTGATGCGCCAGTTCGTGCGCCACGGTCAACTCGGTACCTTCCAAGTCTTCAACATCGATCATGTCAGCTCCGAAAATGGACAGGGTCTGGTTCTCCAATGCCGCGCCGAAGTCGGTATTCATCACCAGCGAGCCATACACCTCGAAGGGATATGGTCCATAGACTTCACTAAAATAATCGAGCATCTCACCCTGCCGCGCAAATGGCTTGCGGACCTCTTCAGGCAGATCGGAAGAGTAATAATTGCGGATGGAGATACCGCCTTTGGATTCCATGGTCTCAATGTCAAACTCATCTATGTCAATGGTGGCGAGATAACTCGCCATCGGGTCAAGGAGTTCAAAAGTGAATGTGGTTGTATTACCGTTATCGAGCGTTTCGGTCAAGACGCCATTTGCCGCAACTTCGAAAGGCTTAGGCACGGTCACGCGGAAGGTATAGGTCGCCTTGTCCAGCGGATGGTCGTTGACGGGATAAATGCTTGCTGAGCCGTCCGGTTCGCTCAAAACGAAACTGCGGTCTCCCACTGTTATCCAGCCTGTTTGCACAGGCAAAGCCACAGACTGCATCTCCTCCGGCGAGCCGTGATAGTGAATTACCGTCGTGAAAGATTGACCAGTCACGAGCGGCTTGAGCGGAGTAATGGTCAACTCCTGTCCTTTGCGTGACGAGTCCGCGGTCACACCGTTGACGGTAATCGAGTCGATGCGAAAACCGAGGAAGTCCAGGTTGAAACTGCGCAAGTCCTGAGTGGCAGTCGCCTCAATGGTCGTAACCGCTGTCAGGTCACTGATGGATATATCATCCACTGTGATGTCCAATGTGTAATGAGTCACATCGTAGCCACCATTGCCAAAGCCCGGGTAGTAGGAATCGCCCAGACCTGACGACCCGGCCTCTGCTTCTTCTCCGATGGCTTCCTCGGGAACGATGACAGCCGTTATGTCCACGGGAGGGCTAATCGGCGATGATGAAAAGGGACTGCATGCCGTGACGACTGATACAATCAACAAACCGGCGAAAAATACACAAATCAAGCTGCTGATTTTCATGGGGCTTCCTTTTATTACAACGTAGACAGCAGGCAGTATATCACGCCGGGATGTTGTAGAATTACGCCTATGAATCAAAACGATATCATCCAAAAAACAGTGGACTTCATCAAGCAGGAATTCGGCGACGATTCTTCGGGGCATGACTGGTGGCACATCTACCGAGTGTGGAAGAACGCTATCGCCATTTGGGAACGCGAACAAGCCGACCGCTTCATCGTGGAACTCGCGGCACTGCTCCACGACCTCGACGATTGGAAGTTCAACGAGAGCGGAGACGAAACCCCGCGCCGCGCCATCGCCTGGATGGAATCCTGTGGCGTTGAACCGCAGACTATCCAAGCTGTACGCGACATCATCATGAATGTCTCGTTCAAAGGGGCGCAGGTCGAAAACAAAATGAAGACTCTCGAAGGTTTCATCGTGCAGGATGCCGACCGCCTCGACGCCATTGGCGCCATCGGCATCGGTCGCGCCTTCGCTTATGGCGGATATAAAAACCGCCCGATGCACAACCCCGAAGCGGAAAAACAAATGCACGCGACCTTCGAGGAATACAAAAACAGCAAAAGTGCGACCATCAATCACTTCTACGAGAAACTGTTGCTGCTCAAATATAAAATGAATACCGCCACCGCGAAGAAAATCGCAGAAGGGCGGCATGAGGTGATGTTGAGGTTCCTCCAACAGTTTATGCTGGAATGGGAAGGGAAGGATTTGGAATAACTGATGTCATTGCAAGAAGCGAATGACAGCAGCGACAAAGCAATCCCTTGTTGCGAGAAGATTGATTCGGGCATTCGCCCTCGCAATGACGTGTTATTTCTTTTTAAACACCAGCGCGGACTTCGACTCGTACGCCAGCGCGAGCAGATCGGAATCGCGGGCGGAAGCGGCAAGGCTTCGCAGGTAATCCGCGAAATCGCTTTCATCTTCCTTGGGCGGAATGGTCACGAGCAGATAATCGTATTTCACGCCGTTGGCGGCGCTCCACGAAGCAACACAATCCATATCGGGGCAATGCTGGAAATCCACCAACTGCTCATACCAGGGGAAAAACTTCTCGGACAGAGTCCATTCCAAGCCTTGCAAGGTGGTGGCGCTGTGCTGCTTCGTCAGCGCAGGGAACCACTCCTGCATCGGGTCGGACATCGAAAACTCACGCCCCGTCGAAAGCAAAAACGTCCGCCCGTCCTCCACATTGGAATTGACCCATGTGATCATCTCGAGGTCTGCGGGCTTCAAGCTGGTGTTGACCAACTGGAAGTCCGTGATGCTGGCGGCGAGAAGGAAATAGAAGGCGGACACGAACACCAGAATCTGGCTGACAGGCTTCGCCATCACCGTCTCAGGTTGGTTACCATCCAAACGAGTGATCCACGCCGAGAGTTGAATCAACCCAATCGCCGCCAGCATCGACTCCGCCAGCAGAACCACACCGTCACCGCCGCGTGTGTCGATCAGGTAGGCGATCACAATCCAGGTGATGAAGAAAAACTCGCGCCGCTTGAACGAGAGAAAAAGTCCGATGTAGAAGAAAATCAAAAACGGCAGGGCGAGATAGTTAGTCGGGCTGTGAAGTTGTAAAACAATGAGATAGAACTCCAGCGTGCGTTGGCTGGTCTGTCCTGCCGAAAGCAAAGGCTCGAACCCGTGCCGCAGGAAGATAGTCGCCCACCACGGGGCGGAGAGCAAAATAACGCCCACACCCGCCCACAGCGCAGAAATGACTCCGCGTTTGCTACGTCCGTAAAACAGGAAAACCATCAAGCCGCCCAGCACGGCGTGCAAAGCCGTCTGCGGGTGACTCATCACCGCGAGAGCGCCGAAGAGAATGGTCAGTGCAAGGTGAGGGTGCGTCGCACCTAACAGATTGGCATTATTCTGTTGATTTCGGTGCGACGCACGAAAGAGTTGCACCGCCTGCCAGAGCATGAGAATCAAAAACACCATACCAAAGGAACGGGTGATTCCGCCGCCCATCACCTGCCAAAGAAAGGCGCGGGACGAGAGGGCGTAGATCAACGCGGCTAAAGCAGCGGATGTGCGCGAAGGAAGGATTTGTTCGGCAAGTTTGAAAAAGAAAAAGATGGCGAGCGTGTTGACCAGGGGCGGAAGCCAGAGCAGTACCTGTAAATCAGAGACAGGCAAAAGGGTGGAAAAAATCGCGGCGATGTAAAAACCAACTGGCGGGTAGGCGAAGGGGATGTCCACAAAGTTATAGGTTGTGATTTGCGGCAGGATGAAGTGATTCGCCTTCAGGTCGCGGATCATTGTGTAGAACAAACCGCCGTCGTTGAGCGGGAATCCGTTGGAGGCGGCAGGTACAAAACGTACCACCGCGCCAAAGAGCAATGCCATAAAGAGAAGAAGCCCACCCCAATCCAGTTTTCGATTCATACACACCTCGCTGTCGTGATAAAAGACCCTAAAGGTTTTTGAACCTTTAGGGTCTGGAGACCATCACTTCACAGGTCTTGACGGAGGCTCCAACAATCTGGCAAGTTCCTTTGCGCCCTCGTCATCAGTTACAGCCAGAACCTCGTCGCCTTCCTCGAAGCTGATCGTGCCGCGCGGCAGGGTGATCTGTCCGTGGCGGATGATCGCCGCGATCACACAGGTATCGGGCAATCCGAGGTCCTTGATGGGCACACCCAACGCCTTTGCTCCTGGGGGAACCTTTTCCTCCACAAGCGAATAACGCCCGCGCCGCAGTTTGAGCAGGGTCATCATGTCGCCCATCGACATTTCCTCCTGGATCAGGTGCGCCATCACATCCGCCTGGTTGATGACTTCATCCACGTGAAAATTCTGGTCGAAGAGCCAGGCATTGAGCGGATTGTTGATGCGGGCCACCGTGCGGCGGACATTGAAAAGCGTGCGCGCCAAGTAACAGGTGATGAGGTTGGCAGCGTCATCGTTACTGGTGGTGATAAGGACATTTGCCTTGTCCAAACCCGCGAGTTTCAAAATATTTGGATCTGTGGCATGTCCCTCGTAGATGACCTCGGTGGGAAGTTCCCGATGCAGCAGGTTCAACAGTTCGCGTCGATGTTCGATCATGCGAACCTGGTGATTTTGAGCCAGCAACTGCATTGCCAGTTGGGCGCCAGTCCTTCCGCCGCCCGCAATAACAACAAACATATTAGGCCTCCATTCCTTCATGTAAACGCGCGTGAAGGGCTGTCACGCCTTCCAGTGTCGCACTGATGGTGAGGACATCCCCGCCTTTGAGCACCGAATCGGGAGAAACCAGTGCGGCGCGCCCGCCGCGGGTCAACGCCGCAATCACAATCGTATTGGAGCAGCCAGATAACATGTCGGATACGGTGCGTTCTCCCCAATGTTCCGGGATATACATTTCATAAAGTTCCACTTCACCATTGCCGGCAGAGAAGACCGTGCGGAAGGAGGCGTCAATCAACAACTCCTGCAAACGTTCCGCGCCCCAGGCAGTGGAACTAATCACCTGCAAGCCAAACGCCTCCAGCATTTCGCGCATGGCGGGATCATAATTGCGGACAAGCACACGTTTCACCTGCGGGTAATGCGAGCGGATGGCGTGACCGATGACAGCATTCATGACATCCGAATTGGTGACCACGGCAACCCCATCCGCGGTTGCGACACCAGCGCGGGTGAAGGTGTCGAGGGAAAGCACCTCGCCTTCGACAGTTCGTCCATGAAAATCTGGGGAGAGGCGGTTGAAATTATTGCGGTTGTTATCCACAACCACAACTTTGTGCTTTTGTTGATAAAGGCGGTAGGCAAGTTGCTCGCCCACCCTGCCGCACCCAATAACGATGAAGTTCATGACAGCAGCTCCTTAAACTATGCTTTCTTCATGCACATGATATGGCACATTTGTAATCACGATGCCATGCATATTTTTCAATTGTTCGCGCAGGATATTGGCAGTATTCGTATGCAGGGTGCCGGCGAGCCGGTTGTCCGTGATGAATTCGGGAACAACAACGGTTATCGTCTCGCCCGGCTGGCGCGCGTTGGCAATATCGGTGATATATGAAAGAATCGGTTCGATGAACAGACGATAGGGGGAATCAAGAAGGACCATGCGCACGCCCCCGCCCCAGGTCTCCCATTTTGCGCGGACCTTTTCGGCATCGGCGGGTTCGATGACCACATGCACAGCCGTCACATCATCGGACAACATGCGCGCATAACGCAGCGCGGCAAGCGTCCCCTGGTGCACACCGCTGACCGGCATGATGACCCGGTGACGGATGGCGTGGGGGGGGATGACGCCAAAGTTATCGAGGGAAAGTTTTTTGGCAAGATTGTTGTAATGACGATGGATAAGCCAAAGAACACCAACGGACAACGGGATGAGCACCAAAACGATATACGCGCCGTCATGGAACTTCGTCACCGCAAAGACCATCATAACTACTGCGGTACAAAGCGAGCCAAAGCCGTTGGCAACCATCTTTAACTTCCAAAGCGGATCGAACCGGAGGGTCGACCCATGCACAACAATCTCCTGATCGGATTTCAGGTGTCCGCTCTTCCACCAGCGTAATGCCATGCCGAATTGGGAAAAAGTGAACGAAAGAAATACGCCAATTGCATACAACGGGATAAGACGTGTGACACTGGCCTGGAAAATCACAATCAATATGGAGGCCACAACCGCCAGGGCGGCAATGCCACGCGAGTAAACAAGCCGGCTGCCACGATAGGTAAACTGGCGCGGTAAAAACCCATCTTTTGCCATGAGAGCGCTCAAACGGGGGAAACCGGCATAAGCTGTATTGGCGGCAAGAATCAAAATCACTGTGGTTGCCAGAATGACCGCGATATACAGGATGCCCTGTCCGCCATACACTGTGCGCGCAAGCTGGGAAATAACAGTTTCAAATTCAGACGGCACGGCATTGGTTTGAACTGTCAGGAATGATATCCCCAAAAACAGGCTTGCCAGAATAACAGCCATCCAGATCAATGTAATACCTGCGTTCTTGCTGCGCGGTTCCTTGAACGCAGTAATGCCATTCGAGATTGCCTCGATCCCCGTCAAAGCGGACGTACCGCTGGAAAACGCATGTAAGATCAGGAATGGAGTTACCGCCACAAGCGCACCATGCGTTTCGACAAGTTCAGGCGGGTCAACCACAACACCGAGGGACCCGGTAAAATACTTCACCAATCCCAGCGCCAGGGTTATGAACATGCTGATGATAAAGAAAAAACTGGGGACGGCAATCGCCGCGCCGGATTCTTTCACACCGCGCAAGTTGATCAACATAACAAGATTCACAGCCGCCACCGCAATATACACGCGGTATTCATACGCTTCCGGAAAAGCCGAGACAATTTGCGCCACTCCCGAGGAAATGGATACTGAGACAGTGAGGATGTAATCCATCAAGAGCGATGACGCCGCAATCAATGCGGCGACATCTCCCATATTATCGCGGGCAACGATATAAGCGCCGCCGCCTTCGGGATAAGCGTGGATAATCTGTTCGTAGGAAATGGAAACGATTGTAAGCAAGAGAACAATCGCGATGGAGATCGGAAAAACGTACCCGAAAGACTGGGCACCTGCCATCGCCAAAATCACCAGGATTTCCTGAGTGGCATACGCATTGGATGAAAGGGCGTCGGCTGCGAACACAGCAAGCCCCACACCCTTGCCGATTGTCTCGTGCACAGCATCCGCTGTGGACAATGGACGTCCAATCAGCCAGGAGCTTAATGTGCGAGGCGGCTTATAGTTTGCGGTACGCTCGATAATCGGGGTTTGCGAATTGTTTTCTTTATTAATCATAAACACCAGCTTGCTGACAAAGTATAGCCTTGAAAATTAAGGCGCAGGGCGGGATTATAGTTCAAATTATGCAGGCCTGGATTCTTTGGGCTGTGAAATGGGAATCTGCAAATGGAATGTACTGCCTTTGCCAACCACACTATCCACCCACACACGTCCCCCGTGGCTTTCGGCAATGGAATGGACGATGGCAAGTCCCAGTCCCGATCCATGCTGGGCGCGGGCCTCGCGCTGCTTGCCACGATAGAATTTTTCGAACAGGCGCGGCAGGTCGTCTGCGGAAATGCCTATCCCTGAATCTACTATTGAAAAGATAAGAAAACCGGACTGCGAGGAAGTCCGAATGGTCACCTGCCCGTGATTGGGTGTGTATTTGATCGCATTTTCGACGAGGTTATATACAGCCTGATGCAGGAGCGCCTGGTCGGCTTCCACCGCATTGGGCATATCCTTGGCAAGCTCAACGCTCAAGATAATGTTCTTTTGTGTTGCCTGTAATTGCAGGGCGCTTGTCACACGTTCGATGATATCCACCACGGTGACATGTTCCACCTGAAGCCCAACGCCAAGGTCGATGCGCCCCAGGTCGAGCAGGTTGTTCACCAGGCGCGACATATTCTCCACGCCCGAAATTATCTTCCTGACATAGCCCTGCTGCTGCTCGTTCAACTCGCCGACCATTTCAAGCATGGTGGCGTAGCCGCGCATCAACGTCAACGGGGAGCGCAGGTCGTGACTGACTGTTGCCACGAACTCCGATTTCATGGTGTCCAGTTCCTTGAAGTGGGTTACATCCCGCATGATACAGACACGCCCGATCTGTCGTCCTTCCACAATCACTGATGAGGCGGTTGCGAGATAGGTGCGTTTATCTGCAAGCATGATCTCGGCGGATTGATTTTCGGTAATTGTGCTTTCCAGCAAGTTAAGCAGCGTCCTGAGTTTTACGACCTGTTCTGTCTTCCGGCCAATATCACTTGTTGTATCCTTGTTTTGTCCCAGGGCAACCGAAGCGGCGCGGTTGGCAAGCAGGAGACGGTTGCGATGATCGGTCACCAGCACCGGGTCAGGGGTGGAATTGAGAACCGCTTCCAACTGTCGGCGGGAGGCTTCCACATTCAGATACAGATGCGCGTTTGCAACCGCTAAAGCCGCCTGACCCGCAAGCGTGGTCACAAAACGGACATCCGAATCAGAGAACGCGCGCGGCTGTTCAAAACCAGCCCACACCACGCCGTAATAACGATTCTCGTGCCGCAGGGCAACAGCCAACAAGGCCAGCGGCTGCGGCAGGGACGAATCAAACGTCAGGTCGCGTGAACGGCTGAGGTTTGGCAAAACGATCTTTTCCTGGTTTTGCGCCAGCGCGAGGATTTGTTTATCTAAGTGGGAGTAGGCATCCTGTGCGGCTCCCAATGCAAAACGCGAAGGAAGTTCCACAAAGGTATCCGGCAGGATACTGGGAGAGAGAACCACACTGACCGAATTTGCGCCCGTGGAGAGGATTGCATCCAACACGGGTTTGACCGCATCCTGCATCTCAAGGCTGGATGCCACACCCTGACTGACACGCAACAGGCTGTTGATTTCGCCGAGGCGCGCCTGCAAGCTGGAACGCATCTGTTCGAAGGCGCGGCGCAATTGAGCGACTTCGTCCACGCCATCCACTTGCAGCGGGTGATCAAGATTGCCCTGTGCGATACGGTTGGCTTCGGTTGCCAGGCTTTTCAGGGAACCGGTCACTACGCGCAAGCCTATGCGCAGCGAAATCATCGCCAAGAAGGCCAACAAAATAATCATCACTGAAAGCGGCATGGCGATGTTCAACGCAAGTTGCTGGGCCTTTTGCGCCGGGACCGTCAGCACCACCGCCCATGGACGGCCCTTCACAGGCTGGTAGTATTCCAATTGTCGCGTGCCATTCGAAGCAGTGCTGTCGTAAAAGCGGGGCTGGTCGCCGCGCGGTTCAGCATAGGTGGCCAACAATTGCGTTTTATCCGAATGATAGATGATGCGCCCATTTTCATTCAATAAAAAGCCCGCGCCGCCCAGGTCGCGCATATTATTGATGTTTTCAACCAGGGGCAGGGTAAGCGGGTTGGTCTCCAGCGTGGTGCGCCCGATCAAAACACGCTGTACCTGCCCGGCGCCATCCACAATGGCAACCAAAAAGGAGACACGCGAGGCATCGTCGGCGGAAGTGGGTGGAATGGAATAAATCTGTGTCAACACGCCGCTGGATGCCAGCAACATGCCGGATATTTCATCGGGGTAGAGCTGAAAGTTGCCGCTGGCTGAATCAGGATACCCCGCCAGCAGTTTTTGATCGTTTTTCGCCTCCAACACAAAGAACTGATCGAAATATGGCACGGCTTGCATTCTCGACCCGATGATGGATTTCAACTCGTCGCCGGTGGCGGCCAACAGCCGCGGATCAGACGCCAATTGCACCGTCAGGTTTTGTCCGGTTTCGAGGAAGAAGGGCACGCTTTGCGCGGCAGATTCGCTCGCGCTTGACAAGCGATCCTCCAGCATGTCACGCGCAGCCCGCCCCGCCACCACCCAATCTTGAATCAACAAGGTTGTAAGCAAAAGGGCAATAAACGTGCCAACCCCCAAAAGGAAGCGCGACTCAAGACTCTTCTCTGCAGGCGAAGGTTGAAATGTTTTTTTCGCGCCGCCCCACATGACGGGAAATGCCTGGGAAACGATCTGTGCCACAAGCCCCCCGACCAGCATCTCCCCGCCGAAAGCGAGGGTTACAATCCCCGCATTACTGATGGCAAAATCAAGGCGCGCAGTGGGCGGCACAACCGCATCCAATCCCCATTGGGTAAACAACGCGCTGATGATATAGAACAAGGTGTGAAATGGAATCAACAACAACGCGCTCACCAAAGGCTGGCGCAGCCAGGCATAACCTCGCGTCCGGAAACGCTGGCGCACGTTGATGGAAAACAGCATGCTCAACAAGGCAAGTTCAACGATGGGAAAAAGGGAATATGAATCCCAGGCACCACGGACAAGCCCCGCAAATGCTCCCAACACCGCCGCCCCCACGGAACCAAGCAAACCTCCGCCCAGAAGCCAGAAGATGGCGGAAAAAACCATCAACGCGGCGCCCGGATTTGCAGGAACGCCAGGCATGGGGCGGGCGGAAGCGGACGTAATTCTTAATCCAATAAACAAATTGGTAATCGCAACCAGGACAAAAAAGACAATAAAAATTCCCCATTCACGTCCCGTCCATGCCGGCCGATACTCTCTCCAGCGAAGCAATGCATAAACCAACACTCCCAGCAGGGATACCCATACCACCCAACCTGCCAGAGTGGGTGTGGCTGGAAATGCAATGCCGGTAAAGAGCTTGGGAATAAATTCCATTTTGCTAGATTATAGCCACAATTGATACAGACATGATTACAAAAATGTGGGCCTCATCCGTGGAGCTATTTGCACAACCCCAGGACATGGTCAAAGACCTGTTTGGCGTTCATTTTATCCGAATCAATGATGACGGCATCGTCAGCGGGACGCAGCGGAGCGACGGCGCGGGTGGAGTCAATGCGGTCGCGCTGGATGACCTTGCGGAGGATTTCCTCGTAATCGGCTTTTTCGCCGCGGGCGATGAGTTCGTCGTACCTGCGTTTGGCGCGCTCCTCGGCGCTGGCGTCGAGATAAATCTTTAGGTCTGCTTCGGGCAGGACAACTGTCCCAATGTCACGCCCCACCATGACCACTTTGCCGCGCATCCCAATGCGGCGCTGTTGCTCGGACAATGCCTTGCGCACACCCGCATAGGCCGAAACGACGGAGACATTGGCATCCACATCGCCGCCCCGCATCTCCCAGGTAACATCACGGTCCTCGATGACCACGTCACACGAACGACCATCCTTCATTGAAGGCGGACGGATATCGATTTGTGCCTTCTGCGCAAGTTCGGTGATGACGGCTTCATCCTTCAAATTCAAATCGTGCTGAAGCGCGATCCAGGTGACAGCGCGGTACATGATACCCGTGTCGAAAAAAAGATAGCCAAGGGAATCGGCAAGGCTTTGTCCGAGTGTGGATTTCCCCGATGCGGCGGGACCGTCGAGGGCGATGATGGAGGGGGGAGTTTTGTTTGTCATGATGATTGATTATAAGACCTGGGGGTTTTGTGGAACCCGCCAAGTCCAAGTTTTATTGTGCCGATGTCGAGTTAATGAACAGGTCGTCACGCACCCAGAGGATGAGCGTCTCGCCGCTCGTGGGCATTTGACGCAAAGCCACCCAACGGATCCAATCCTGCGGCACGGTGACATCCCAAAGCGGAGTCTGCCGCCAGGCAAAATCCTGTCCGCGATAGGCGGAGGAAAGTACGGGATTTTCCTGAAGCGGGGTGATGACAAGTTCCGGCGTGCTGGCCGCATCAAGCGATTGGACAACAGAGACCCGGCGCTCGCGTAATGTCCACTCGAGGGCGGGGGAGTTCACGCCGACGATTGTCACCGCCGCGGCATGGTCGTCGCCAATTCCCCATTCGGAAACATCGCTGACGGTTGATTCCAGCAGCCGCGCGTGAATGGGTTGTTGGCGGAGCCACCACAATTCAGGGAAGGCTCCCCCACGCAGGCCAGCCGTCCCGAAGGCACCCCCCACCCCAAGCGCTCCCAATACAAGCGCCATCCCCAAAATGCCGCCGATGCGCGCTGTGCGAATCGACCATCCCGCCGCAACCAACAGCAGGCTCATCACCAACAGGAAGAGCGAACCAATCAACAGCCAGAGGCGCATGGCATATTCCCGCGAGTCAACGGGAAGCGTGGTTAGCCCGGAAAAATCAAGCCAGGCAAAAGTCCAGATAAAGGCGGTGAGAAAGGCCACCCCACCCACTTCGGCACGTTCCTCGGCATAGATGTCCAAGTTACGGACAATTTCGAGCGCAGACATCGCCCAAAGTGGAATCAAAGCCCAGGACAGGTCGGCAAGCTGACGGGACGGGTTGATGAGTACAAGAAGCAGCGCAACAAAGAACCATATACTGAGCGGGATGATGCGCCTGCTTCCATTTCGCCAACCACGAACCATGGCAAAGATGGCGAGGAAAATCCCAAGCGGCTGATAAACCAGGAGCGAGAAGAAAATCCTGATTACAGGGACAACGTCCACCGCCAACCAGCTTTCAAAAAATGATGGGATGGATGCAAGCGCTGCACTCAATCCGTTGGGGACGATAAAGAAGAGAGAACCGACAACAAGGAAAACGGCGACGAAAGGAATAAGTGTTTCGCGGCTCAATGGCGAAATGAGAGGCGCAGTTTTCGATTCTTCTTCGGCAGAAGCGCGGCGGGAGTTAATAAAGCGTAGAATGCTCCAGGTGATGGCAAGGCCGATAACGCCATTCCAGAGGGAAGGTCCGCTGAGAAGGGTGAGGGCTGCAAAGGAGGCTGCAAGGCTGGTCTTACCTTGATTGTAAAATCCGAGAGCAAAGAGCAGAAAAGTCAGGGCAAGAATGGGGCTGGCAATCTGGCGTGAGAGGGCTACCAGTCCCGGGTCGAGGGCAAGGAAGAAGGCAAGCACTACTGCCGCGCGAGGTTTGATCCGGTCCGCAAAAAGCAGGGGGACAAAGACCAGCAGGCTTCCCGCCAGCGCGGGGATGAAGCGCGCAAGAAAATCAGTCCCGCCGCCATAGATGAAAAAGATGACAGCCGTGGAAAGGATGTAAAAGGGATGCGGGTTGAGCGTGGGTCTGAGTCCCTGTGCGATTTGAAGCGCCTGCAATGCTGGAGCGGCCTCCATGTCAGTTAGAGGCATTGCGCCAAGTTGGACAAATCGCAAAATAACCGCAAAAAGGAACGCCAGCGCATACAGCCAGCCTTCGTGTTTGAAATGTCTGTAGTTCATGGGGGTAATTGTAATCGGTTAAATTGAGTAGAGGGCGACCCGTCAGTTTTTTTCACAGCCGTGATGATCCCTGACGGGTCACCCCTGTTTTAGGGCACTTCGTAAATGGTGACGCTGTTTTGTTGAAAAACAGCCTTGAGATGGGCGCGGAATTTCTCCTCCTTCACAGGCATGGAACCATATTCCAACTGGCCGACGTAAATGTAACGGATATCATATCGATCGATGATGGCTTGGGCTTCGTCCCAGCGAGTAGTGGAATACAGTCTAATGATATCGTCATTGCGGGAGCCTTGCGGGGCGTAACCTCCGCGCCATTGGGCCTCATGACCTGGCCAGCCAAGCACAGTCTGCAAGCCGGTGTAAGTGGAAATACGCGCATATCCGGTGTAACTTCCACCTATCGCCTCGGCAATGACTCCATTCGGGACAGTGTTCAGGAACTGGATCGCGCTGGCCTCGTCAGGGTTGTCACGTTTGATGCGGTCGAAGTCATCGAGGGCGAATCCAAAGGCCGGGTTGAAGTTGTCCGTCTTGGTGATCAAGCCAAACACTGGATATAACAGTCCCGCAAAAACAACCACCGCCATCAGTACACGGAAAATGATGTTTTCAACCCATCGCAGGTTTTGAAACAACCAGGCAACGGCAAAGGCCGCGGCAAGACTCCACAACATCCACGCCTGGTAGTAGAACTTGAAGATGGTATTAATGCGATAACCGAACTGGTCACGGAGATAGACAAATTCAGGGGCAAGCACTAGAACCACACCGATGGTTAACAGCAACAGAATAAACTGACCTGGAGATTGACGATGGACCGTGGACGATGGACCGTGGTCTGTGGGCTGGGGTCCACTGTCTATGGTTGAAGGTCTTCGGAGCAGATGAGCAAGCGCCGGTATCAACACTGCAAGCAGGGTGATGAGACTGGCAATATAAGTCAATCTCCGCCGGGAAGCGGCTTTGAAGAGTTCACCCGCAGTCATACCCTGAGAAGAAAGGAAAACGCTAACGAAATCGGGATCGATATAAGAGCCAATCCAACCAATGAGCCAGGAGAAAATCCACAGCAGGAGGGTGAATCCAAGCCCAAGGATGAGCGCAAGTTTCCAGTTGGGCTTTTCTTCCTCCGAATATTGGGTTCGAGTATGGACAAGATATGCAAGGATGGGAATGAGCAGAGTCCCCCACATCACCCAGAGATGCGCGCCACGGGTGACGTAAATCAGGTTGGGCAAAATTCCACCCGCCTGCGATGAGAATCCCAGATAGAACGGAAGATAAAGAAGGATGGCGAGAAAGCCAAGCGGCAAGCCAAGCAGGAAAACGTCTTCGAGACGCTCCCAACTCCAACCATCTTCGCTGGCACGCCAGCAAACGTACGAGCCGACAATAAGGGCGGCGGAGATAAGAATGTCCCAGGTATTGAGGAAGGCAAGTCCCCCGAGGAGGAGGGCGGAAAATAAAAAGCCCGTATAGTTGATATTTATATTTGCGCCCCAGGGCAGTCTGATCTCCCCACGCCAGCCGCCAAGAAAGAGATGCAGAGCGGCGGCAATGGCAAGCAGACCAAAGGGAAGTGCAAGCACATGCGGGTGCAAATCCCCAAGCAGGAATGAAAAGAAGGGGAATTCGTCAATCACTTCGAGGGGATTGCCGACCATGTCATAATCCTGAAGGACACGGGAGGAACGCCACCACCACAGGTAACGGTCAGGCACAAATTGAAACGGCAATATCGGCGGCTCGGACAAATCCTTTATATCCAGCCATTTCCAAAAAGCGCTGGTATATTGACCTGTCGCATCTTTTGTCCAGAACAAACCGAGACGATGCAATACTTCCAACAAAGCCCCAAAGTTGGAGACAAGGAGGAGAAAGAGGGGGGCAAAAAGACCATAGACGCTGGACGCTGGACGACGGTCCATCGTCTGTTGTCCATAGTCCGCTTTAGCAAGCAGGTTGTAGAGAATCCCATACGAACCCACTGCGGCAAGGGCGAAGATGAGTGAGGTCATCAGGTTATGTGCCATACTGCCGGCGATTCCCGAAAGGCGGGCGAGCATGGCGGTCATCACATAGCCGAAGTAATAATAGGAAATGGCATACCCCGAGAGCCAGGGATCCTGCGGCGGAAAAGTCGGCGAACGCAAAATGGCGTTGATGAAAGCCAGTTCCATCGGGCGTTCCGTGCCGTTCAACTCCGGGTTCGCAGAGCGGACAAAGGCAAGGAAAGCGAAGGCGACGAAGAATAAAATTTCTGCGGTGAGGAGAGGTGCAAGGTTGGATTTGAGGAAATTTACGATTTCGGATTTACGATTTACGAGTACCCAACCGCTGAGCGCAACGACGAAGATGAGGGCAAGGATGATTCCTCCGCTGTCGTTTTGGGCAATACCAAGGGAGGCAAACATCCAAAAGACGTATCCCCAAATCAACATGCCCACAGCGCGAGACAGGGTATAGCCCCGATCTGCAAATGCCGGGAAGAGAATAAATGCCAGCGGAAAGGTCAGCCAGCCGAGGAAAGTAATGAGGAAGTACCAGGTGAGAAAGGCAGTCATAGGTGAATAGTGATTAGAAAATAGTAATCAGTCTTCAGTTATCAGTGTATAGTTGTGGCGGGAGGGAAAAGGTGTCGGAGGCGGGGTCGGGCGGGAAGTCAAAGACAGCAGAAACGGCCGTCAGGCTGATGGGACCATAGATGTGGGGAAATAAGTTCGTGGGAAAATGTCCCGGGGCGGGAGGTCCGGCGGGTGGCTCCCACTTCAACTCGGAGTTGAGTTTTGCTTCGTCAATTTGCAACAACACCAGGTCGGTCCGTCCACGATAGAAGGCGTTCGCCACGTGAAGGACCTGCTTTTCGGTGGAACAGTGGATGAACCCTTCACTTTGCAAACTCGGCGCAATGTATTCACCACGCTCCCGCGCGGCAAGCCATTCAACCTTCGAAGTGATGTGAAAAATCAAGAGTGCCTCCTCGTTCTTTACGAATTGCCAACATGCGTATCGATCTTAATGATGAAACAGCCGGACGCCCGAAAAGGCCATCGTCATGTCATACTCGTCGCAAGCGGCGATGACATCTTCGTCACGGGTGGAACCACCGGGCTGGACAACGTATTTTACGCCACTCTTTGCAGCGCGATCAATCGAGTCGCGGAAGGGGAAGAAAGCGTCCGAGCCAAGGGCGACTTCGGTCATGCCATCGAGCCAGGTGCGGCGTTCCTCGGCGGTGAGTTGGTGCGGGATTTCGTGGAAAACCTTCGACCAGTTGGATTTTTCGGCGTCGGTCACATCGGGCTGAAGGAATTGGTCAATTGCGTTGTCGCGGTCGGGACGTTTGAGGCCAGGCTGAAAAGGCAGAGCCATGACCTGTGGATGCTGTCTCAGCCGCCACAGGTCGGCTTTTGCGCCAGCCAGACGAACACAATGCACCCGCGATTGCTGCCCCGCGCCAACGCCAATGACCTGTCCGTCCGCTGCGAAACAGACTGAGTTGGACTGGGTGTACTTCAACGTAATCGAGGCAATCAGCAAATCGCGGACGGCGCTTTCGGGCAGGGACCTGCTCTTCGTGGCGATGTTTGCAAAGTCGGCGGGAGTGATGGGCCTGTCATTGCGGCGTTGTTCAAGGATCACGCCGAAAACCTCCCGCGTTTCGGTCGGGTCAGGCTGATAGGCAGGATTCATTTGGACGACGACGTATTTTCCGCCCTTCTTCTTTTTGAGAATCTCCAACGCTTCGGGTTCGTAGGCGGGAGCAATCACCCCGTCGGAGACTTCGCGGCTGAAGAGTTTGGCAGTTGGCACATCTACCGTGGCGGAGAGAGCAACCCAATCGCCAAAGGACGACATCCTGTCCACACCACGCGCACGGGCGTAGGCGGTGGCAAGCGGCGAGAGTTCCATATCATCCACGAAGTAGATTTTGCGAAGGATATCTGAAAGCGGAGTCCCAACCGCCGCACCCGACGGGCTGACGTGCTTGAACGAAGCGGCGGCGGGCAGACCCGTCGCCTGATTCAACTCCCGAACCAGTTGCCACGCATTGAGCGCGTCCAACAGGTTGATGTAGCCCGGCGCAGACGAAAGGACTTCAAACGGCAGTTCGCCGCTTTTCATGAAAACACGAGCAGGGGATTGGTGTGGATTGCATCCGTAGCGCAGGCGAATTTCAGAGGGCATGAATGACATCCTGTTGGAAAATGCCGGGAATAAACCCGCGAGATTTAGTAGATTTTACCGTGACTTTGGTCAATCCGCCTGTGAGAATGAAACTTTCAATGCTCATATAACAATATTGCAACACAATTCTGTGTTGCAATAATTTCAACGGCGCGGTCCGACAGTAATTATCTATAGCGCTATCGCCAAGCCTACCAGTAGTTGTGAACCAGGTCGCGGATGCGGGCATCATAGATCGCGCGGACTTTTTCCATCGTGACGGAATCCAGCGCGGGCAGGTCGGCGGCTTTGACGTTGTCCTCCGCCTGAGTCGGATTCTTCGCCCCGGGGATGGTGCAGGTCACAGCGTCGAACATCAAAATCCAGCGCAGGGCAAATTGCGGCATTGTCCAACCCGCAGGCAGGAGGGCGCGGAGTTCGTCTACAGCCTTCAAGCCGGTTTCGTAGTCCACGCCGGAGAATGTCTCGCCGCGGTCGAAGGCTTCGCCGTGACGATTGAAGGCGCGATGGTCGTCCGCCTCGAAGGTGGACTTCGCTGTCAGTTTGCCGGTCAACATTCCGCTGGCGAGCGGTACACGAGCCAGGATACCGACCTTGCGGCGGATGGCTTCGCTGAAAAACAAATCGGCAGGTCGCTGGCGGAAGATGTTGAAGATGATTTGCACGGTCTGCACGTTGGGGTACTCGATGGCTTTGAGTGCCTCTTCCACCTTTTCAACGCTGACACCGTAGTGGCGCAACTTGCCAGCATGTACGAGATCGTCCAGCACACCAAAGGTTTCGGGCATATAAAAAACTTCGGTTGGCGGGCAGTGCAATTGCAAGAGGTCAATGGCTTCGGTGTTCAAGTTCTTCAGACTGTGCTCGACGAAAGCTGTGAGATTGATGCGGTTATAGCCACCCGCCACATGCGGATCGAGTCTCCGCCCGGCTTTGGTCGCCACATAGATGGTTTCCTTGCGTTCCTTACGAAGCTGTGCCACAAGACGTTCAGAACGACCATCGCCGTATACATCGGCAGTGTCGATGAAGTTGACACCCAAGTCTATGGAACGGTGCAGGGCGGCAAGCGAGTCTTTGTCGTCCACGTTGCCCCACGAGCCGCCGATTGCCCACGCTCCAAAAGAGACTGTTGAGACTTTCCATCCGGTACGCCCCAGTTCACGATATTGCATGATTCTTTCCTCTCATGTCATTCTGAGCGACAGCGAAGAATCTCCGAGACTGCCCTAGAGACCCTTCGCTCCGCTCAGGGTGACACGCAATAAACTATATTCCTTTGCTCAAATGGTAATACAAATCGTTCCAGCGCAGCTTGTCTTTGAATTCATCCACGCGGGTGTTTTCGTCGATGACCATGAACTCGATACCAGCCATCTCGGCGAAGTCCTGCAATTGCTCGGCTGTGACCGTGTAGCTGAAACTGGTGTGGTGCGCTCCGCCGGCATAGATCCACGCGGCGGCGGCGACTTTCAAATTGGGACGCGGCAGCCAGAGGGCGCGGGCAACGGGCAGGTTGGGAAGCGGCGCGTCGGTTGGGACAACATCCACGACGTTGGCGACCATGCGGAAGCGTCCGCCCATGTGCATCATGGATGCGCCAATGGCGGGTCCCGTGTTCGAGTCGAAGATCAGGCGCACGGGGTCAGCCTTGCCGCCAATCGAAAGTGGCAGGATTTCGAGCTTCGGTTTGTTCGCCGCAATTGACTCGCAGATTTCGAGCATGTGCGCGCCGAGGACCTTGTCACCGCTGGCGCTGAAATGGTAGGTGTAGTCTTCCATGAAGCTGACGCCGCCCTTCAAGCCGGCGCTCATCACTTTCATTGCGCGGACAAGGGCAGAGGTCTTCCAGTCACCTTCCGCGCCGAAACCGTAGCCGTCGCGCATCAAACGCTGGACAGCAAGACCGGGCAGTTGAGCCAGTCCATGCAAATCCTCGAAGGTGGTGGTGAAGGCTTTGAAGTTACCAGCTTCGAGGAAGTTGCGCATCCCGACTTCGATACGGGCGCCTTCGCGCAGGGAGGCATGTTTGTCGCCGCCGGGCTTCAAAGCGGGGGCAACCTCGTACTCATCAAGATAGGTCTTGACCATTTTATCAACATCGGCATCGCTGGCATCTTTGACCGCCTTGACGAGATCACCAACTCCGTAGCCGTAGACGTCGTACCCAAGCTGAATCTGCGCCTGGACCTTGTCTCCTTCGGTGACGGCGACATCGCGCATGTTGTCTCCGAAGCGGGCAACCTTTGCGCCCTGCCAGTCTGCCCAGGCGGCAGCGACGCGCGCCCACGAACCCAGCTTCGCCTGCACGTCGTCGTCCTGCCAGTGACCAACCACCACCTTGCGGTCGAGACGAAGTCGGCTGCCGATGAAACCAAACTCACGGTCGCCATGCGCCGCCTGGTTGAGATTCATGAAGTTCATATCGATCTCAGCCCAGGGGATTTCGCGGTTGTACTGTGTGTGGAGGTGGGCGAACGGCTTCTTGAGAAGGCTAAGTCCAGCAATCCACATCTTGGCGGGCGAGAAGGTGTGCATCCAGGTGATGAGACCGATGCAGTTCTTTGCAGAGTTGGCTTCGAGGCATAGATCCCGGATGGCTTCGGGTGTGGTCAACACGGGCTTGAAGACCACCTTCATCGGCATGTGTTTCGATGCGGTAAGCGCGGCGGCAATCTCTTTTGAATGTTCCGCCACGGTTTCGAGAGTCTTGGGTCCATAAAGATGCTGGCTTCCCGTCACAAACCAAACTTCATATTGTTTTAAATCAATCATGGTTATGTCTCCTTATTTGTCTCTTTTGAAACGACGGCTTGACAATGCCTGCACTGGCGTCGATACAGGCACCGTCCAACGTCGATCGTTCCTACTGTCCGTAATAGGCGTTCTTTCCATGCTTTCTGAGGTAGTGCTTATCCAATAATTCCTTCTGCATGGGCAGAATATCCGGTTCGAGCATCATGGTATGGAGGTTCATAAATGCAACCTCCTCCAACACCACGGCATTATGGACTGCGTCCATGGGGTCTTTTCCCCAGGCAAAGGGACCGTGACTGTAGACAAGGACTGCTGGAATGGCGTCGGGGTCTCTCTCGCGGAAAGTCTCCGCAATCACCAGACCCGTTTCCTTCTCATATTCGCCTTCGATCTCGGCTTTTGTCATCTTTCGCGTGCAGGGAATCTTGCCATAAAAATAATCGCCGTGTGTTGTGCCAAGCGCATTGATGCTGCGCCCCGCCTGCGCGAAGGTGGTTGCCCAGCGGCTGTGGGTGTGGACAATGCCGCCGACGTTGGGAAATGCCTTGTAGAGTTCGATGTGGGTCGCGGTATCGGAGGAAGGCTTCAAACTTCCTTCCACCTTCTTCCCTGTTTCCAATTCCACGACCACCATGTCCTCCGCCTTCATTTCCTCATAGGAAACGCCTGAAGGTTTGATGACCACCAGTCCCTGCTGGCGGTCGATACCTGAGACATTTCCCCAGGTGAAGGTGACAAGTCCATGCTTTGGAAGTAACAGATTTGCCTGAAGCACCTGTTTTTTTAATCTTTCGAGCATCACATTTCCTTTCACGTTCAGGGAGCCAGGAACGGCTCGATGAATTTCCGCAGTGCTTCCGCATCCTTTTTCCCATACTCAAGATGATGCACGTTCCCGTCACGGTCGATCACCAGCATGGGCGAGAGCGGCGGATTCAAGTATTGGGCGCTGTACAGATTTCCCAACGAACGGGCGACCTCCAACGGGGCAACCGCAAAATGCCACTCAAACCCGTATTCCTCGACGTACTTCTTGAGGGAGGCGGCATCCTCGTTGACATCGACATCCAAGCTGACAGAGATGAAGTCTTCGGGATCGCCAAGCAGGGTATGCAGTTTCCTTACTTCGGCTGCCTGAATAACGCAATTAGGACACCACATTGCCATGGTTTCGACCAGCACAACCTTGCCTGTGTAATCGTTCATGGTGAAAGTCTCGCCAGTCACCACGTCGGTCAACTCCATGTTGAACCAGTCCCATTCCTTGGTAGCGACTGGCGTTGCCGTAGGAGCTGGCGCGCCACAGGCGGTCAACAACAGGCTGGTCAAAAGAACAACCAACACACCCAACTTGAGATGGAATGCTGTGTTTCTCATTTTCTCGGCTCCTTACCTGTAAATTTTTTCTAATAACTGTAAAAGTTCTTACTTTAATCCTTCCACAGCGGCTCGCTCGATAGCAAGTCCCTTCTTGTAACGTTCCATGAACGCCGCAAAGCCTTCAACGTCCTTCGCATCGGGAGCAATGGTCGAGCCTTTCTCGCCCACGAAGACCTTGTTCGAGAGATAAGCATCCAAAGACTCGCCGTTTGATTTGTGCAGCATATAGGCAGCCAACAGGGCAATGCCCCACGCGCCGCCTTCGCCAGCGGTCTCCATCACTGACACCGGGACGTTCATCGCAGCCGCCATCATCCGCTGACCAACTTCCTTCGTCTTGAAAAATCCACCGTGACCAAGGACCTGGTCAATCTTGACCTTCTCCTTCTCGAAGATGCCCAGCCCAGTCTTCAACGCGCCAAGTGACGCGAACAAGTGGGCGCGCATGAAGTTCGCCAGTGTAAACTTGCTCTCGGGAGTGCGGACAAACAGGGGACGTCCCTCTTCGAGGTGCGTGAGGTGCTCGCCCGAAACATAATTGTAGGCAAGCAGTCCGCCTGCATCGGCATCGCCAGCGAGTCCCTGCTTGTAAAGCATCTCAAATAGTTTCGACTCGCTCACTTCCACACCCAGCACTTTGGTGAATTCCTGGAACAGGTCAACCCACGCATTGAGGTCGGAGGTACAGTTGTTGCTGTGGACCATCGCCACGGGCTTCCCGCTGGGAGTGGTTACCATATCGATTTCGGTGTACAGCTTCGAGAGCGGCTTCTCCAAAACGATCATGGCGAAGACCGATGTCCCAGCCGAGACGTTGCCCGTGCGCACGGCGACGCTGTTGGTTGCGACCATGCCTGTGCCTGCGTCACCTTCGGGCGGACAAAGCGGGATGCCAGCACCCAACTCTCCCGTAGGATCGAGCAGCTTTGCGCCTTCCTCGGTCAGCGTGCCAGCCGCGTCTCCAGCCATCAAAACTTTGGGCAGAATATCCTGCAATTTCCACGGGAGTTTCTTGGCTTTGAGCTCTTCGTTGAACAGCTTCATCATGCCTTTATCGTAATCATTGGTCTTGCTGTTGATCGGGAACATGCCCGAGGCTTCGCCAATCCCCATCACCTTCTGCCCCGTCAACTTCCAGTGGACATAACCCGCCAGCGTGGTCTGGTGGGCGATCATCTTGACATGCGATTCCTTGTTCAGAATCGCCTGGTAAAGATGGGCAATGCTCCAACGCTGGGGGATATTGAATTGGAACAACTTGGTGAGTTTCTTCGCCGCTGGCTCGGTAATCGTGTTGCGCCAGGTGCGGAACGGGGCTAGCAGGTTTCCATCTTTGTCGAACGCGAGATAGCCGTGCATCATGCCGCTGAAACCGATGGCGCCAAATGTCTTGAGCGAAACGCCGTACTTCGCGGCAACCTCTTTGGCGAGGTTCCGATAGCTTTCCTGCAAGCCAGTCCACACGTCTTCGAGGCTGTAGGTCCATACGCCGTTTTCATATCGGTTTTCCCATTCATGGCTTCCCGACGCAATCGGCGCATGGTTTTCATCAATGAGCACCGCCTTGATGCGAGTCGAGCCGAACTCGATGCCAAGGACGGTCTTTCCGCTTTCAATTACTTTTTGGATATCGTTGTGGTTCATGTCCATCTCCAATGATTAGAATTCCAGGATCACTTTCAAGCCTTCGCGCCGCTCCGCAACCCGATAAGCCTCTTCAGCCTGATCGAGCGAAAAGCGATGCGTGACAATCGAACGAACGTCCACCAAACCTTTTGAAACCAGTTCAATCGCGCGCGGGTAGGTGTGCTTCATGCGCCGCACCATCTTGATGGTCAGCCCCTTGCGCCGCGCCGTGGATGCGGAAAACGAAGTCCGCTCCTCGTCGGGGATGCCGACCAGCATGACCTTGCCGCCCATCATTGCGGTCGCGAAGGAAGTATCGACCGCATCCTGCATCCCTGCCGCTTCGAAGACGACATCCAAGCCTCGTCCTTTGGTCTCCGCGCGGATTTCCTCGACCTCGGAGTTGGTCCCCGCCAAAATGGCATGGTCCGCCCCGAGAGCTTTTGCCGCATCCACCCGATGGGGGAGTTTGTCCGTTGAAAAAATCTTCGCCGCGCCTGCGATCTTCGCCATCTGGATGATGAGCAAGCCAATCGGTCCGCAGCCAAAGACTCCGACCGACATCCCCGGCTTGAGGTGAGCCAGGTCAACCGCATGGATCGCCACGCCGAGCGGTTCGAGCATCGCGCCATCTTCAAAGCTCAACGAATCAGGAATGGGGAAAAGACAGCTTTCCTTCCACGCCATCCACTCGCGCATTGAGCCGTCTTGAGTCGCGTATCCCGCAAAAATAATGGACAAGCACAAATTGGGATGTCCATGCTGGCAGGGTTCGCAGTGTCCGCACGAGATGGCTGGATCGACCGCCACGCGTTGACCATCTTCCAGCACGCCAGCAAATTCATGCCCCAACACCAGCGGACGTTCCAGTTTCGCGTCGCCAATTGCTCCACCAGAAAACCAATGCAAATCCGAGCCGCATACTCCCACCGACTTCACGCGGACAAGTTTCTCCCCAACGCCCGCAACGGGCATGGGTTCATCGTATATTCGTAAATCTCCAGTCCCATGCAATCGAATGGTTTTCATTGCTCTAAGTCCTCATTATCTCAACCATGTATCATGGACCACAGACCATCGTCAATTGTCCGCCGTCCATCGTCGCCATCAACCTGGATACCAAACCTTTCGCGGATCATTCTCCGCGCGGACATAATCGAAGGCGGCGTCGATCATCTTCTTCATGTCATATTCGGGACGCCAGCCCAGTAAAAATTTCGCTTTCGTGTTGTCGAGCCAGGTGGAGTGATATTGGGTCTTGATTTCCACTGTTGGCAAGCCGCGAGTCTTGTTCAAATATTTGGCCATCTCGCCATAGTCTACAGGCTCATCCATGCAGATGTTGAACAACTGCTGGCGCGCCTTTGGGTTATCCACCGCAAGCAGGAGGGCGCTCACCAAATCATCGACGTGGACAAAATTCCGTTGGACGGGAACAGCTTGGGGGTCGAGCATGATCGGGATGGCTTGAGTCCGCGCGTATTCATCGGCTTTTTCCGCGCCGACCAAATCCCGCCAGCGCGGTCCGCCAAACACATCCTCCCCGAACGAAAGTTGATACTTGAAATCATCCTTTTCCATGATCCATGGTGCGCGCAGGCAGCACCCATTGAGGTCATACTGGATGTAATACTGTTCCAACATGACTTCTTCCAACACCTTGGAAAGCGCGTAACATCCCTGATACGCGGAATGTTTTTGTGTTTCAGCCACTGGAATCGGATGCGGGTAAACAAAATGCCCCATTCCCGCATCGCCGCCGACCATGATGAACTGCCTGAATGTTTTGCTAGTGCGGCAGGACTCCAGAAGCCAGAACAAGCCCTTGACCGCCACATCCATGATTTGTTCGGGCGTTTCCTTGACCGTTGCCAGATGGAGGACATGCGTTACGCCCTCCATTGCTTTTTCCACCACCGCGCGGTGTTCGATGGAGCCACGCACATTCTCAATGCGTGGATGCGGCTCCAACTCGCGGTTGTGATTCAATGCCCGAAGCGAGAACGAGTCAAATCGCGGGTCAGCCAGCAGTCGGGCGATAAAGGTCCGCCCGACTTTGCCGGTTGCGCCAGTAACCAGAATCGCCCCAGTATCAGGCATGGCAGTCTCCTAACACTTCGTCCACTTGCCGCCGTTGTTACTCGACTCGATCACGCTATCCACAAAGCGGACACCCAGCAAGCCATCCAACGATTTCGGAAAATACAACGCCAGCGGGTCGGGGTGTTTGCCGGCGCGTCGCGCGGCAATTGCCTCCGCCGCGTCGGAGTAAATGTTGGCAAAGCCGTCGGGAAAGCCTTCGGGATGTCCCGCCACAATGCGGGTGGACCGCGCCGCGAGGGGCAGGGTTCCCGGTCCGTTGGGCGTTCGATTCTCGGAGGGTCCATGCAGCGGCTTGAAGGTTAGTTGCTGGGGGATTTCCTGCATCCACTCGAGACTGCCCTTCGTCCCGCTGACGCGGATGCGCAGGCAGTTTTCCACACCGGCGGCGGCTTGCGTCACCCAGAAATTTCCGCGCGCGCCATGTTCAAGGTGGAGCAACGCCCCGGCGAAATCGTGGATCAGCCGCTTGGGGACGATGGTACCAACCTCGGCGGAGACTTCCTCCACTTCAAGCCCTGTGATGAAGCGAAGAAGGTTATGGGCATGCGTCCCAATGTCACCCATCACACGTGATGGACCGCCGCGCACCGGGTCGAATTTCCAGCCATGCCCGGCAGGTTTTTTCTCATCGGCTTTTCCGCCCTGCACGTACTCAACCTGAACCAGTCGAATCGCGCCCAACTGCCCGTCCTTCACCATCGCCTTAGCCTGACGAACCATGGGGTAGCCGGTGTAGTTGTGGGTGAGGCAGAAGACCAGCCCGGTCTCCTCGACTTTTTTATGCAGGGCTTCGGCTTCTTCGAGAGTGTTGGTCATGGGCTTGTCGCAGATGACATCGAAGCCTCGCTCCAGCGCCGCCATCGAGTATTCGAAATGACTGTCGTTCGGGGTCATGATGGCGACCACATCCGCGCCATCCTTGCGGGACGCTTCGGAGTCGAGCATTTCGATCACACTCGGGTAGATACGCTTGGTATCCATGCCGAGGTGCAGCGCATCCTTTTTGGATTTCTCCGGGTTGGACGAAAAAACGCCCGTGACGATTTCGTAGCGGTCGTCGTGCCGCGCCGCCTGACGGTGCATCGCACCGATGAAGGATCCTAATCCGCCGCCGACGACTGCCAGCCTGAGCCTGCGTCCAAGTGTGGATATAATTGGGTTTAATTTCATTTATTTCTCCTTGCTCAAATAATCTTTGATTGTCTGAACCACTAATCCATGGTCTTCTTCCTGTGGAAGCCCGGAGACGGTGATCGTCCCGACCATGCCAGTACCTTTGACAATAATGGGAAAACAGCCGCCATGCGGGGCATATTGACTTTCGGGAATCAGGAACATCTCTTCGATGCTTTTCCCCTTATTCTTCAATAGTTGTCCGATGTAAAACGAACTATGTCCAAAGCGATAGACAAGTCGGACTTTTCGTTTGACCCATTCATCGTTGTCGGCGGAAGTTCCACGCAGGCTGGCATGAAAAAGCTGGTGCTCCCCGCGCATAATGTCGATTGTCACAGGAAGCCCTTCACGGGCGCATTTTTCGACAAGTTCACTGCCCAGTTGCCAGGCTGAGTCCTCATTGAAACTTGCAAACTGAAGTTCCCGTTCTTCCCGAAGCAATTGTTCCAAAATATCTTCCATCACATCCTCCGACAAACCTGTCACCTGTCAACAGAAAACCCACGAAAACCCAATTCGCTTTAATAGGAGGCGATACTTCTTTTCGTTTAATTTACAACGCAGTATTGAAAACTTTTTGCAACAAAAACAGTCATCACGTCGAGCATGCTCCTTCACCCGGCGTGTCGTCAATTACACGCTCTTGTTCTTGTTATAGACATCAAACAAAACTGCAAGCAGCAACACAACACCTTTGACAACCTTCTGCCAATCGATCCCGACTCCCATAATGGACATGCCATTGTTCAAAACGCCGATGAGAAAAGCCCCGACTAATGCACCAATGACTTTACCGACACCGCCCATCGGTGATGCACCTCCGATGAAACAGGCGGCGATAACATCCAATTCCATACCGTCCCCAGCATTGGGCGTGGAACTATTTAAACGGGCCGCAACGATCAAACCCGCCAAAGAAGCCAGAACGCCCAAGTTGACAAATGTATAAAATAGCAAACGCGGCGTATTGACACCCGAAAGCCTGGCTGCTTTTTCATTGCCGCCCATTGCATAAATCCGACGGCCAATTACCGACGAACTGGTGATGAAAGCATAAAATGTAATCAGCACAAAAAGAAGGACAAGTACATTTGGAAGGCCTTTGTAGGAAGCCATCAAATAGCAAAAGCCCATAACCGCCGCAGTAATCGCGATATTTTTAACGACAAAAAAATAGAATGGAGTTACTTCCAATCCATATTTTTGCTGATTTTTCCTGGTACGCGTATCGAGCCATATTAATAGAATTGAAAGTAACACGCCGATCAGGATAGTGGTAATATGAAACGGTTTATCGTTTAAACTGCCATGAAAGAAATCTGGAATAAAGCCGGAGCTTATATTTTGAAATCCCCTTGGAAAAGGACCGACCGACTCTCCCCGAAGCAAAGCTATGGTTAAACCGCGAAAGATCAACATGCCTGCTAGGGTAACAATGAAGGCTGGAATTTTTAGATACGCGACAAAATAGCCATGAAAAGCGCCAATTGCTGCGCCGAGCAGCAGGGAAATCGCGACAACCAAAACCCAATTGAAATCATATCTGACTATCAGCACGCCCGCAAGTGCACCAATAACGGCGACAACTGAACCTACAGACAGGTCGATCCCGCCAGTGATGATAATCAATAGCATACCCATCGCCATGGTGATAACATAGCTGTTCTGTAGAACAAGATTGGTTATATTCACGGGCTTCATCAGTACGCCCCCGGTCTGGATCTGGAAGAACACCATGACCGCAATCAGCGCGATCAACATGCCATATTCGCGGATATTGTTTTTGAAAAGCGTTGAAAGAGTTTTCATTGTTCCACTACCTCTTGTTGTGTCATAATGTATTTCATTACTTTTTCCTGGGATGCTTCGCTGGCCGGCATTTCGCCGACGACTTTGCCGTCGCGCATTACGTAAATGCGATCACAAACTCCCAAAATCTCTGGTAATTCTGATGAGATCAGGATGATTCCCTTTCCCTCGCTAACCAAGCGATTGATAATGGTGTAAATCTCGTATTTCGCTCCAACATCAATGCCACGTGTGGGTTCGTCCAAGATCAGGATCTCCGGGCTTGCAAATAACCATTTGCTAAGCACCACTTTTTGTTGATTGCCACCGGAAAGATTAACCGCCAGTTGCTGAATACTGGAACATTTTATATTAAGTTTATCCCGATATTCACCGGTAACCCTCATTTCCTGAGGTTCATTGATCACTTGACGTCTGGAAATTTCTTCCAGGTTCGCCAGGGTAATGTTATTTTTGACCTCCTGGATCAAGACCAGTCCATACGCCTTACGATCTTCAGTTGCGTAAGCGATTCCGTTGGAAATTGCCTTATCAATGGTGCTGATGTCTATTTCCTTCCCGTGTCTATAAGCGGTACCGCTAATACGTGTGCCGTAAGAATGGCCAAAAATGCTCATTGCCAGCTCAGTTCTTCCAGCCCCCATTAACCCCGCAATTCCAACAACTTCGCCCTTGCGGACGGTTATATTCACATTCGTGCTTACTTTGCGATCCTCATGGAGCGGGTGATATACATTCCAATCGCGCACTTCAAAAATAATTTCTCCAATTTTCGATTCGCGAGGCGGGTAACGGTGTGTCAGGTCACGCCCCACCATGCCGCGAATGATGCGGTCTTCTGTAATGGCGTCCTTTTTGCAATCCAAAGTTTCGATCGTTGTTCCATCGCGAAGAATCGTGATGGAATCGGCGACTTTGGAAACATCGCTTAATTTATGGGAAATCAAAATCGAAGAAATCCCATGCTCTTTGAGTTGGAGCAATAGTTCCAGTAGTTTTTCGCTGTCAGTTTCATTCAATGACGCTGTAGGTTCGTCCAGAATAAGAAGTTTTACCTTTTTTGCAAGCGCCTTGGCAATTTCCACCAATTGTTGCTTTCCTACGCCGATGTCTGTAATTAATGTGTTGGGGGATTCGTGCAATCCCACTCTATCCAATAACTCCTTGGTTTTTGCAATCGATTCATTCCAATCGATTACGCCGTTTTTCGCGCGCTCATTACCGAGAAACAGGTTTTCGGCAATGGAAAGAAGAGGAATAAGCGCAAGTTCCTGATGAATAATGACAAGTCCAACTTTTTCAGATTCGGTGATATCGCGAAACCGGCATTCCCTGCCTTGAAAATAGATCTCTCCGCTATATGTGCCATATGGATAGATGCCACTTAACACATTCATCAGGGTCGATTTTCCCGCCCCATTTTCCCCAACCAGAGCATGGATCTCTCCCTGCCTCACGCTAAAACTCACATTGTCAAGCGCCTTTACGCCAGGGAATGTCTTCGTAATGTTGCGCATTTCCAAAATGACATTAGACATGGTTTTCTCGTCCTTGACCTACATAAATGTGAAAATATCTTACGTTTAATACCGCAATTCTAATACAAAATGGTGGTATTGAAGGAAATATTATCTATATGAACAAAGGAAAGTGTGTGAGGGCATTTCTACCCTCACACACCATGTAAAACGACTTACTTCAGATCTTCAGCCTTGATATAGCCGGTATCAACCAATTCTTTCTCGTAATTGTTGATATCAATGCTAATCGGGGTCAGCAGATAGGAGGGCACAACCTTGACGAGGTTGTCGTAGGTCGTGGTGTCATTGACGTCAACTGTCTCACCTTTCAGAGCCTGGTCAGCCATCTTAGCGGCCTGCTTGGCAAGAACGCGGGTGTCTTTGAACACGGTGTAGGTCTGTTCGCCGGCAATGATCGACTTGACGGAGGCAACTTCTGCATCCTGACCGGTCACAACAGGGCACGGCTGTTCGGGAGTGCAGTAGCCAACGCCTTTGAGGGAGGAGAGAATACCAATGCTAAGACCATCATAGGGAGACAGAACACCATCCACGCGCTTGTCGGTGTAGTAGGCGCTCAGCAGGTTGTCCATGCGGGACTGAGCAGTTGCAGCCAGCCAGCGCAGAGTGCCGACTTTGTCCATGCCCATTTGTCCACTTTGGATCACGATCGTGCCGTCGTCGATGAAGGGTTGGATGACGGACATGGCGCCATCATAGAAGTAGAAAGCGTTGGTGTCGTCGGGGGAGCCGCCGAAGAGTTCGACGTTGAAGGGTCCAACGCCAGCGGGGGCTTTTTCGCCGGGTTTCAAGCCGAGGCCTTCGAGGAGCTGGGTGCCCTGGATGACGCCCACGCCGAAGTTATCAAAGGTTGCATAATAATCGACGTTGGGGGTCTTGGTGATCAGGCGGTCGTAGGAAATTATAATGGCGCCGCTGTCGTGAGCCTTCTGGAGGATGTCGGACATGGTCGTTCCGTCAATGGCCGCAATAACGAGTACATCCGCGCCCTTTGTAACCATGTTTTCGATCTGGGCAAGCTGGTTGGGGATGTCATTGTCAGCAAATTGCAGGTCGGTTTCGTAACCCATAGCCTCGAATTCTTTGACCATGCTTTCGCCATCGGAAATCCAGCGGGTTGAACTCTTGGTGGGCATGGAAATACCAACCAGTTTTTTGTCGCTAGCCGAAGCGCCGCAAGCCGAAAGGACAAGGCTGGCCAACATCAGGACAGCAAGTAGGTTGTAGAACAATTTTTTGGACATTTCTTCTCCTTAGTGAGTAGATATAAAGTATTGTGTTGGCGTACTAATTGGCGAAACCGACCGGGGTATGTTTGACAGTGATTTGTCTGCTTCGCGGGAAGTCTGCACCTCAGACGCCAACGTGCTGACGTACACTTCCTTCGTGCTATTAACTTTTCATTCCCCTTTTGTCTCACCTCCTTTTGAATTTGGATGCAAGGCTTGGAAATAAAAATGGGAAAGCCGCATATAAAATTAGAACTTTTGCGAACTTTCCCGAATAACCAGGGTAGGGTGGATGAACTTCGACTGGGCGGTCATGGTCCAACCCTGCTGTCTGGATTGAATCATTTCCACCACGCTTTGCGCCGCCTGCTCCCCAAGCAGTTGGAGATCCTGCGCGATTGTTGTCAGGGAAGGGTAAAAATAGGCTGATTCGGGGATGTTGTCAAAACCGACCACCGCTAATTGATCAGGGATGCTGATTCCCCGGCGGGAAGCCTCCCGCAAAACGCCAAGCGCCATCTGATCGTTTCCAACGAAGACTGCATCCATTTCCGGAAACGCTTCAAGCAGTTGAATGAACGCTTGTTCGCCGCTGGCAGATGACCAGTTTCCCTCGGAGCAGTGACACTCAGGGGCATCCAACCCTGCAGCACTGAGGGTCTCACGCCAGCCGCGCTTTCGCTCATCAGCCTCCCACCAACTGAGGGGACCTGAGATATGTCCGATCTTTTTTCGTCCACAATCCAATAAATGCCGTATTGCCATTGCTCCACCTTGGAAGTTGTCTGTTGCTACGCTGAAAATGCCCTCACGCGGACGCATGGCAAGGAATAACACCGGCACGGGTATTTTGTCCATGCGCTCATCAAGCCAGGCGTGATTGTCACCAATCTCCGGCGCCACCCAGATGATTCCATCCACCTGGCGGGCAAGCAGGGAGTCAATGACATCGTCAATTCTGTTTGAGGCAAAATTATCCAATTCTTTCATCAAAAGCATATAGCCAAGTTCATCCGCCTTGTCGGCTACGCCGTTGAGGGTACGCGATGGTCCAATATGCCTTAAACCAAATGTGACCACCCCCAAAGTATAGCTGCGCTGTTGAATGAGACTGCGGGCAAGGGTGCTGGGGTTGTACCCCAATTGCTCCACCACTTCCTCCACCCGCTGTCGGGTTTCCTCTGACACATAGGAAAACTTGTTCATTACACGGGATACCGTCTGCGTTGAAACTCCCGCAGCTTGGGCGACATCCTTAATCGTAATGCGTTTCTTCCTGTCAGATGAAATCACAATCACAGCCTGTTCAGTGTTGCAGTGTTATAACATGTTATCGATAACATGTTATCGATAACATAATATCAAAATTGCCTACCAGAGTCAAGAGGGAAATTTCTTGGTATGTCCCCTATTCCAAATCGCGGTTCTGTTATGTCGGCCTGTGCTGTCCCACAGACCGACATAACCAAGGAGAAGCTGCGAAGTAGCGTCCGGCGCTACTTATCGCTTATATCAAGAGCGTAGTTTACATAGGTTCGCGGTTTTTTCGACTCGACACTGAGCATAATATAAAAACCTTTTACATCTTCGGGAACAGCAACTTCGGTGGTCCATTCCGTATTTTCGCTTGGAGGGGTGATTGGAATGGGCACAATATCCAAAGACTCATAAAAGCCGTAGATGATGCCGTCCGAGCCAATCACGGGCGGGGTCCCAATATGGGTCTTCAATGGGAATTTTGTGGGATTAAAGTTTTGCCAGGTAAACTGGAAGCCGATATCTGTACGTTCGACGTCGAGAAGGGTAACCACATTATCGCTTAAGCCGGTGATGCTGGTTCCAGCCTCCAGAATTAAGCCGTCAACCGTTGAGCCAATCGGATACTGCAAATCTGCTACCACTTCGTCGAGGTTCAGTTCCAACACGCCTTCGGTTTTGTTTGCTTCCGGATCATAGTCATCCAGAATGCCACCAAAGCTCACATAGTCAATCGAGAGTATGGAACCGGCATCGGCGGAAGCACCCGCACATTCCACGTACAAAAGCTGGGTTTCCAGCGCATCCTTTTTTCCACCTGTATAACCTCGCATCTGAAAGCCTGGAGCCAGGCGATGACCACCGGTTCCGATAAAAACCGTGTCGCAATTTATGGTCTTTCCATCGCCAGTTGTAAGTATGGCAGGTTTTCCAGGGACAGCCCGCATGGTGCTCCAATCGCCGGTATCGTTCCGAATGGCAATATCCACATGCAGGTCTCCAGCATCGGACTTGCCGACATTGGTCACAATCCCTTTCCAGACTTTTACTTCCACATCCTCAACCGCTGCTTCCGGAGTCTCCAATCCTTCGGGCAATACAATGTAAACACAGGCAAAGGTGAAAAAAGCAAAAGCCAGCAGGGTTGGAACCAGTATTTTCTTTACATCCATCTTTCCTTCTCCTTTATGAGAACTCCACTAGATGCCCACTACGGAGCAGGGCTAAGTTGAGGAAGTAGAGGTCGGATTTCCGCGAGGGCAAACGCATAACCAGGAGGCATCGCAGTTGTACCGTCCACCCCTGTCGCAGCCTTTTCCTGACCATCGTAGGAAATGCTGATGTAATGCGCGAAGCATTGCCGGCATGGAGTAAGATACGTGCTGTAGATTTCATCGGTAAACCATCCATGTTCCACGCTGATGGCAACGAGCAAACTCTCCACTTTGGCGGGATCCACTTTGTTCTCCACCGTATTTTTGCCGTCTGTGCCGGTGACGCGCCCATCCGGATAGATCGCAAACAATTCATCGACGCACTGAGGTCCGGCGGTCCGATGATAGACAATTACAGCGCCATCCTTCTCCAAGTTCGCGGCTTCCTCCTCCCGGAATGGCGCAACTACACATGGCGCGCTTGCCGAAGCGTCGGAGGCATTCGATCCAAATTTGGAAATGGAGATAACGGCTGCGACTGCCAGTACAGCGACTGCGCCAAATCCAAGAATGAGCCTTTGTCTCTTGCGACGGGTGACTTCCGTTTCCCGGGCAGTTTGTGCAATTCGGTGGCCGCCTTTACGGTTCGCCAAAACTGTTTGTACGCCAATGAAGGCGAGTGTAAGCACGCCGATCACAATTTTTGTCCACCAGGAACTGAGCGAGCCGATAAATTGGATCAGGGCCTGGGTGACGGCAAGAACCAGAACTCCGAACAACGTGCCAAATACGTACCCCGAACCGCCGCTCAGCATCGTTCCGCCCATGACCACTGATGCAATGACGTCCAGTTCAAAGCCGGAAGCGTACAACCCATGTCCCGAGAACACGAAGAGACTGAGTGAAAGCCCTGCCAGCGCTGAACAGAACCCATTGAAAGTGTAGACCAGCAGTTTTGTCCTGTTGACGGGCAAGCCCATCAGACGGGCAGATTGTTCATTCCTGCCTTCATTGCCACCTATGGCATAAACCGTCCGCCCAAACCGTGTATAGTGGGCGATATACATCGCGACTGCCAAGAGAATAAAGCCGACAACCACTGAAATGGAAACGTAAGGTGCAGCGTTCCCCTGGCTCTCAGCAAGTTCCTTCAATCCCGGAATCAGAATCTTCGTTTTTCCAAGAATTTGAAAAACACGGTTATCGATGGTGACGGCATCATCGCTGATAAAGAAACACATTCCGCGGGCGAACCACATGCCCGCCAGGGTGGCGATAAACGGCTGCACCTTCATGTAAACGATGAAACTCCCCATAATGGCGCCAAGCGTCATTCCCATGGCCAGCATGAGCAGAATCACAACCCAGGGATTCCAACCTTCCCGAAGCAGCACAGCAGACGAAACTGTCGTCAGTGCCACCACGCCGCTTACCGAAAGGTCGATCCCACCCGTTAGAATGACGAAGGTCATTCCAATTCCACTGATCAAGAGATATGAAGTATTACGGAACAAATTGAAGAACACCTGCGGATTCCGCATCCCGACGAAGAAATACGCTCCAATCCCGTATGCCAGCAGGGCCAGCAATGCTGTTGACATGATCGGGATAAATTTACGTCCTTGCGAAAAGAAGTTGCCTGTGCGTTTCAACATGGCTATGCTCCTTTCCTTGACGCGCCAATTCCCCGGACAAAGCCCCTGACCTGGTCCGAGTAAAGGAGGATTACCAAAATGACAACCACTGCCTTGATTGCCTGAAGCGCAAATGCGGGAACGCCAATTGCATACATGGATTGGGTAATTGCCTGCATGACCAGCGCGCCAATCATGCTGGCAAACAGGGAGAAACGTCCGCCCGACATGGACGTGCCGCCAATCACGACCGCGAGAATTGCATCCAACTCGGTGGTGAGTCCAATATTATTGGCATCCGATGTCTTGATATTCGAGCTGGCAACCAATCCGGCAATCCCCGCGCAAAATCCGCAGAACGTATAGACCAACAACTTGATTTTCTTCTCGTCAATTCCACTGAAAAAACTGGAGCGAAAATTGATGCCCACCGACTCGATAAACATACCGATGGCTGTCTTGCGGGTAATGAGCCAGGTGATCGTCAGCACAAGGACAACGATGTACAAGGAAAATGGCAGGACGATCCAGCCCTGTCCAATAAAGGTATAGGGTTTGTAGGTGATCTGGACCCGGAGTCCATTGGTGATCAATTGGGCAATCCCGCGTCCCGAGATCATCAAGATCAAAGTGGCGACCATGGGTTGAATTCTCATGTAGGCAACCAGGGTGCCGTTCCACAACCCACAAAGGATGGATACAATCAAAGCGCCCGCAATCACCAGCCAAAGCGGCTGGAATGTATATGTGGGGTCAGTGACAAAAAACACCTCGTTATAAAGCGCGGACGGATTCATCAATATTCCCGCCACAGAAGCGGAAATCGCCATGACCGCACCCACCGAGAGGTCCACACCGCCGGTCGCAATAACCAGGGTCATGCCGATGGCCAGGAGCATCACGGTCGAGCCATTTCGAAAGATGTCAATCAGGCTTCCGTGGAGGTTGCCTCCCCTATTCTCTATGGCGAAAAAGCCCGGGATGAAGATGAAATCGAAGAGCAGAATCAGAGAGAAGGCGAGAATCGGGAAGAAGAGCCTGCTCTCTGTGATGCTCCTCCAGGTAAAAGTCGGTTTAAGTGGTTTTCTCATGATTCACTCCCTGCGATGGCATGAATGATCGTTTTCTCATCCGCTTCGCCGGCAAACTCGGCAACCTTTTCGCGCTCGCGCAGGATCACGATGCGATGACTGGTGCGCAACACTTCCTCCAGTTCAGAGGAGATGAACACACAGGACTTTCCCTCTTCCGCCAGTGACAGCACAAGCTTTTGTATTTCCGCCTTGGTGCCCACGTCAATTCCACGGGTGGGCTCGTCAAGGATGAGAACCTGTGGATTGATGGCGAGCCACCTTGCAAGAATCACCTTTTGTTGATTGCCGCCGCTCAAATTTTTCACTGTTTGATCTGCCGAGGGAGTGGCGATGTTCAATAATTTGATGAATTTTTCCGCAATTTCATATTGTTCCGACAGGTTCAAGTATTTGAACCAGCCCTTGCTTGCCTGCATGGCAAGAATGATATTCTCCCGCACGGTGAGATCGTCAACAATACCCGCTGCCTTTCGGTCTTCGGGACAAAGGGCCACACCGCGAGTGATCGAACCAAGCGGGGAATAATCCTGAATCGTCTTCCCATTGAGGGTTACCGAACCGGTGTCTGGTTTTTCGACACCGAATAAAATGCTTGCGGTTTCCGTCCGTCCCGAACCGAGAAGCCCAGCCAACCCGACGACTTCCCCGACGTGCAAGTCCAAGTCGAAGGGACGGATTGAATCTGTAAGTCCAAGCCCCCTGGCTTGCAATAATGCCTCGCTTTTTATGTGCTTGCTGCTCTCCAATTTGATTTTTGTCATCTCGTCGAATTCAGCCAGACTGCGTCCAATCATTTTCGCAATGAGTTCGATGCGCGGGAGTGACTTTGTAGTGTAGGTCCCGACCAGCTTTCCGTTTCGCAGAACAGTGATCCGGTCAGAGATGTCATAAACCTGACCGATAAAGTGGGTAATGAAAATAATGCCAACGCCTTCATCCTTGAGTCTCTTCATTACTTTGAAGAGTTGCTCCGTTTCATGCTCATCCAAACTGGATGTGGGTTCATCCAATATCAATACCCTTGCCGATGAAATATAAAGCGCCCGTGTAATCGCAACCATCTGCTGAATGGCCACCGTATATGATCCAAGCGGCCGGGTAACGTCAATGTCAACTCCAAGGAGGCGGTGTAGACTCTCGTCAGCGAGGGCATTCATCTTTGTCCAATCAATCCGCCCCATCTTGTGGGGCTCATAGCCAAGCAGAATATTTTCCGAGACCGTCAAATTGGGACACAGATTGACTTCCTGGTAGACTGTGCTAATTCCCAGGGACTGGGCATGTTGCGGAGATTTCGCCTGTATTTCCTTGCCATCAAGAATAATTCGGCCGGAATCTGGCCGATCCACCCCGGTTAACACTTTCATCAAAGTGGATTTGCCCGCGCCATTTTCCCCCACCAAACACAAAACCTCTCCTTTTCTGAGCGTCAGGCTTACATCATCAAGCGCCTGTACGCCCGGGAAAGTCTTGCTAATGCCTTCCATTATGAGTATGTTTTGAGCCGTCTCAGACATGCCTGCCTGCCTTCTGAAAATAAGTATTTTCAAGATTGGGAGGCGATGTTTTGCATCGCCTCCCAATCAATTTTGGTATTCGTCCCGCTGTGTTCAATAACCAGCGGGACGATATGAAATTTCTAGTACTTGCGACCGGCAGCGATTTCCTTCAGGTTCGGGTCGTCCATATAGAATTCGCTTTCCTGTGAAGGAATCCACTTGGGCAGGGTTTCACCGTTGAGGGCTGCCAGAGCGGCTTCGTAGACCTGCGGGGCCAGTAACGGATTGCACTCGATAGCTCCGTTCAACGTGCCGTCCAACATGGCCTGGAAGGCGCCGGAGGTTGCATCCACGGAGATAAGCTTGACATCGACGGCAGGTACAAGACCGGCTTCCTTGAGCGCTTCGATTGCACCAAACGCCATTTCGTCATTTTGTCCGAAGATACCCTGGACATCCTTGGTTTCCTTCAACCAGGCTTCTGTTACTTCCTTGCCTTCCTTGATGCTCCAGTTGGCGGTCTGGCTCTTGGTAACGGTGATACCGCACGCTTCCGCCGTTTCGCGGAAGCCCTTGCCACGGTCAATGGCGGGGGCTGCACCTACGTTGCCAACCAATTCCCAAACGTTCTTGGTCGCGCTGTCTTTGAGCAGTTCGCACATTGCAGTGCCAGCCTTGCGGCCTTCCTCGACGAAGTCTGCGCCGATGAAGGTGACGTAGTAATCTTCAAAACCATCGATGCGGCGGTCTGAAAGAATGACCGGTTTGCCGGCGGCTTTTGCATCCTTCAGAACCTGTTCCCAACCGGTAACTTCGAGGGGGGACATAACGATCACGTCCACTTCCGGATCCTCAATGAATTGCTGGAAACCGGCAACTTGTTTCGCCAAGTCGTTTTGTGAATCGTAGAATTTGAGGTTGATGCCCAATTGCTCGGCGGTTTCCTTGAAGGAAGCGCTGTTGGCGGCGCGCCAGCCGCCTTCAGAACCGGTCTGCAGGAAGCCGACGGTCATATCAGCATAGGTCCAGACCTTTGCCGGGGCCTCGGTGGGGGCGGCAGCAGGTGCTTCCGTCGCGGCAGCAGGGGCGGCAGGTTTAGCCGCTTCAGTTGGAACAGCAGCCGGCTGACAGGCGGTCAAAACCATGGTGGCAAGCACGATCAGAAAAGCAACTTTCTTGAACATTTTCTTCTCTCCATTCTTGGAATAATCGGTTCTCCTTGCGGAGGTTTGGGTGCGATATAATGGGGCACGCGAAGGTGCCTTTCTCTGATGGGTCATCTTTCGCCCGGAGGTGCTTGCTCTGAGACGCCAATCAATGAGCAGGTACCTCCACCTTTTATTGAGTCCTGATTATCTGTCAGCCGGCACACCTCCTTCCTGGTTTATCTCCATTTTTCCCCAAAACATACGAACAAAACGCAGGTGAGAATCAAAGCACATACTGTAGATAGGATACATCTTCGTGGTACGATACTCCATGATTTCTTTTTTGGGAGTGGTCGATTTTTCCATTGTGTAGGAAAAGCAAAAAAACCGCCGTTATACTGAATGGCGTTTTTTTTTGAAAAGAGTTAATTTTCTTTTGGTGGCGGCAACGCCCGACTAGTATTTACGTGTGGGCAAAATCTCGCTGGCATCTTCGGGGAAAAAAACGCCTTCAATGGATGGGACCCACTTGGGAACAGGCTGCCCGTTGACCACCTTTAATGCCAGCTCGAAAAACTGCGGACCCAGCAGAGGATTACACTCCACCGCCGCATTTAATTTCCCGGCAATCATCGCCTCAAAGGCACCCCGCGCAGCATCCACTGAAATAATCTTGATGTCCACCCCCGGTTTGAGCCCGTATTCTTCGATCGCCTCGATCGCGCCGAGCGCCATATCATCATTATGTGCATACACCGCGGTGATTTCATCGCCGTGCTTTTGCAGGAACCTCCTCATCACTTCCCTGCCTCTGGCACGCGTAAAGTCACCCGACTCCGAATCGATGATTTTCATCTCGGGATATTCCTGTAATATCTCCCGAAAGCCCGTATATCGGTCATTCGCAGGCGCGGAACCAACCGTGCCTACCAACTCGACAATGTTTGCCTTCCCGTTTACAAGGTCAGCCATGATTCGCGCGGACTTGCGGCCTTCCTCAAGAAAATCCGAACCCAGATAGGATACGTAAAGGTCTTCCGGGACAGCCGCTCGCCGATCAACCAAAATGATGGGAATGCCGGCGCCTTTTGCCTCCTGAAAGACTTCTTCCCAACCTGTTTCGACGATGGGTGAAACTCCAATAATATCCACTTTCTGGACGATGAACTTGCGAATCGCCACGATCTGGTTATCCTGTTTCTGCTGTGCGTCGAGGAAACGCAACTCCACGCCCAAATTTTCCGCAGTTTCCTTGATGGAAATGGTGTTGGCAGCCCGCCATTCACTTTCAGCCCCCAACTGGGCATAACCGACAATCAAGTCTTCGTAGTTTTTTTTGGGGGTGATATCCGAATTTGAATCGGGTTGTGGAGTAAATAATGAAGATGGTTGTCGGGAACAGCCTGAGCCAAGAATGACCACAAAGGCCAAAAAAGAAACAAAAATATGCGCAACCTTCATTAACCACGCTCCTCTTGTTTTTCAACTGCCATCGTCGAATCCTGCGCGTTCGCAGAGTTATTTTTCTGCGGCGCCATCTCCACCTTGGCTGGAATTACCAGCGTCACGCAAGTGCCGGTGGCATACTCGCTTCGGATGGAAAGTCCATAAGGCTTTCCATAATACAGCCTGATACGCTTGTTGACATTGCCGATCCCGAACCCGCTTTCCAGTTTAATATCGCCTGAATCATCCTCCAACTCGGCACGCAGCTGCGCCAGTTTTTCAGTGGTGAAACCGATTCCATCATCTTCCACTTCGAGCAGGACTTCATCTTCGCCCTTTTGCCGGGCCCGTACACTGATTGTGCCTCTCTGCCTCTTGTTCTTAATGCCGTGATAAAGGGCGTTCTCGACCAGCGGCTGGAGAATCAATTTCAGGATGGTGTTCTCGAATACGTTTTCATCGACTTCGATTTTGAAATCCAAAATGTCCTGATACCGCATCTTTTGAATGGTCAGATAATTTCTGACGCGTTCGACCTCTTCTCCAATGGTGATCCAGTCCATGCCTTTGCTGAGACTGATGCGAAAGAAATTTGACAGCGCGCTGACAATCCTGATCACCTGATCGGTCTTCTTGGATTCAGCCATCCAGATGATCGTATCCAGAGTATTGTAAAGAAAATGGGGATTGATCTGGGCCTGAAGGGCGCGCAGTTCGGCCTTCTTGAGTTCCTCCTGCTCCTTGATCTTCGAATCCAACAACTCCTTGATCTTTCCGATCATGATGTTAAAACTCATTCCCAATTCGGTGATCTCATCCACGTTATCGCTGGTCATCAATGCTTGCAGGTCATTTTTGGTGATGGTGGTGGTCACGTCATGTAATTTTTTAATGGGAGTGTAAATGCTCTTGGACAAACTCCAGGCTGCCACCACCGAAAAACCCACAGCGCTGAAAATCAGGATGAGGGAAAGAATTTGCCAGCGCACAAAGCTTTCGCGCATGAGCTGGTACTGATCCTCGGTGCGGTGCACCTCATACAACACGTAATTCTGTACGACTTCCTCCATCACAGAGGTCGCAAACCGGATGTTTTCCAGTATGGCTTCGTTTTCAGCAGCAGTGCTATTCTGTGCGATTTTGTCGCCCATCTGATCGACATATCCCTCCAGCGATTGCAACGTCCTAAGGATTAAATCCAGTTTGACCTTGGCCCGTTTCGAATCAGTATTTTCCATCATCCAGCGTACTTTTGTGTTTACGTTGTCGATGATTTGGTACTGCTTTCCTTCCGAGAATTTTTCCTTCCCGGCTACGATCTTCCACATCTCATTATCGATGTCAGGCTTGATGCTGCCGCTGATGCTGTTTGCGGTGGTAATGTTCGTGATAATGGCATCATACTGGCGGCTATAATTCAATACTTGCAGCATTGATACTACATTCGTGGCGCCCATCAACAAAATGACAACGCAAAGGGAGACCAAAATCTTCGTGCGAATGGACAAATTGACGCCAGCAATAATATCGGCTAATCGTCCAAAAAACCTAAGCGGGGATTTACTGCCGGAACCCGCTTCTGCGCTTATCCGAAGCAGGAATTGCCTGAAACCGGGCAGTATCGTTTTTTGAGTCATATCGCTCTCCTGAGCAAGCGGTTAAATCTGCGAACGAAATTCCATGGGCGTAAGTCCGGTGTTCTTCTTGAAAACCGCACTGAAGTAATGAGGGTCGTTGTATCCCACCTGATAGGCAACGTCCGCCGACCGCAACGATGTCATTCGCAACAATTCCTTTGCTTTGTTAATGCGGATTTCAGTCAGGTATTCCTTGAACGTCTGTCCGGTTTCCTGGCTGAAAACAACGCTGAAATGGCTGGCGCTAAGATTTGCCTGTGAAGCCGCCTCGTTGAGCGAAAGTTCCGGGTCCGCATAATGGTGCTGGATGTACTCGCGCACCTGGCGAATCAGGTTTTTATACTGCCTATTCGGCTGACTGTCGCGATAAGCCAGCGCGTTGGATAATATTTTATGGGTTTGTTCACGCAACTGTTCGATCGTTTTGATGTCCGCCATGATCGTTTCGATGGAATTCAGTTCCGGAATGACCTTGTCCACCTCGCCGCCCAGATCGTTCACCAGTTTCGCAACGGACAGGACAACATCAGCAAAAAGATAATTTTTGATCAAATCTGATTTCAACGCCGTTTCACCCAACGGCCGAAGATAAGCGTTGAAAAATTCGTCAAACCCATCCCTTGTACCGCTGCGCAGGTAATTTTCAACAGCCGATTTATCCAGCTTAAGTAATTCCGTTCGCTCAAAGGCATGGTTCAACCCGGATTTATTCCCACTGACTAAATTTTGAATATGGATCAGAGCCTCAATGAAGGACTGGCGGATATCGGCAATCCGCTTTTTTGGCGACCCCATGCCAATGACAACCTGATAACGGGTCTTTGCAACCAGCTGTCTGATTTCATCCAGGAGCAAATCACGTTCTTCTTCGAAATATTCCGGAGTATTTCCTTTCATGACCAGGATCAGGTCACCCCATTCCCGTTTTAGCGAAAAAACATCAGGATTTTTTTCGGCCAGCTCGATTATATGACGTTGAATCCCTTGCAATTCATCATAGTCGTATTGTTCTGTACGGTCCCCCAGCTCAATTTTCAGGACGACAACCAGATAATACCTTGCGATCAGGTCAAGTCCTAACGCCTGTCCCTTTTCGATGACGTCCGTTGGAGAAATTGCCCCCACCACCAGATTGAACAAAAGCCTTTCACGAATTGCCGCCTGATTTTCCTCCACCTGCTCCTGAAGCTTTTTCAATTTATCCTGTTCTTTTCTTTCCTGGTCGAGTCGCTCGGCCAGTTTTTGAAGGGTGTTTTGTAATTTTCTGGCAGTGACTGGTTTTAGAAGATAATCTGTGACCCCTATATTGATGGCTTGCTGGGCATATTCAAACTCGTCATGTCCGCTGAGGATAATGATTTTCACCCAGGGCATGCGTTCCCTGACAACTTTGCTGAGTTGCAGGCCGTCCATAAAAGGCATCTTGATGTCGGTGATCAACACGTCAGGCTGGGCAGCGCGTAACAGGGACAGGGCCATCTCGCCGTCAGTCGCCTCGCCGCAAAATTCAAATCCGCTGGCATTCCAGTCCACATTATCACGGATACCCTCGCGAGTGATAACTTCGTCTTCAACAAAAAAAACCTTGTACAACATATTTGTCATCCTTGAGTCGCAAACATTTTACTCCATGCAAGGGATTTTAGCCTCCATCCAAATTTCCGCTCGATAAATTGACCGAAATTGCAGGGATAGACCCATCGTCTGCCGTAACTTTCAAACCGGCTACCGGGCGCTGACTGTGGCGCGGATGAAAGAGCTTCAAAACGGCATTTGTAATGAAAACACAGGCAGAAGATTGGTCCGACCACAACAGTGGCATAGATGAATTTCAGAGACGCAAACTACATCCTTTTAACGGTTATTGATTTTACTGTCTTTTGTGGCAATTGCCTCTTGACAAGACCATATCAAATTTCCATCCGACCCCGCTCAGGGGTTACCCTGTCACGTTGGATATCTTGCCATTCTTTGAGCGGGTCAGCAGATACCTGACTTGCTACTTGGGGCTACTTCCAAACATGGTATAGTCAGGAACTGACAGTTCTGGAGTCCATTCGCTCGTTGATGGACTCCAGAAATTCTTGTTCAGAGAAAGCCAATATCCATGTTCCGAAATCATCCTCTCTTTCAAACCCTGCGCGAACTGAAAGGCAACCCGCGTGTCACCGTACTCACCGAGGTGATGTTTGGAATTCCATACAACCTGTTCAACCCATTTTTCTCCGTCTACATGCTGGCTCTGGGATTGAATGACCAGCAAATCGGAAGCATCGCCAGCCTGGGATTGGCACTCCAGATTTTCACCGCCCTGCTCAGCGGCGCGATCGTCGATAAGTTTGGCAGGCGGCTGACCCTGCTTATTGCAGATTTGCTGGGCTGGAGTATGCCCTGTCTGATCTGGGCAGTTGCCCAAGATTTTCGCTTCTTTGTCGCGGCGGCTGCGATGAACAGCCTGTGGCGCATCTCGAACACAGCCTGGACCTGTCTGATGGTGGAGGATGCCGAGGAGCGTCATCTGGTTCACATCTGGACCTGGATCTTTATCTTCGCGGTCTGTTCGGCGTTCATTGCCCCGCTGGGTGGATGGTTCGTTGGACGCTTCGGATTGATCCCAGCAGTGCGGGGATTGTTCACATTTGGCTTCGTCGTGCTCTCGGCAAAAGCCATTGTGCTGTATCTGTATTCCCATGAGACCAGGCGCGGCATTCAGCGCCGTGAGGAAACCCGTCACCGTTCGCTTGTGAGTCTGTTGGGCGAATATCGAAGTGTTTTCAGCCAGCTCTTGCATTCCAGGCCCGTGCTGGCGGCATTGTCCCTGCTGGTCATCACCAACATTTACACCACCGTCAGCGGCAGTTTCTGGGGAGTTTTATTTACGAGTAAACTCGGCTTTACCGATTCCGAAATTTCCACCTATGTCGCTCTCCGCTCGATCGTCATGACCATCTGTTTCTTTTTACTTGGTCCGCGCCTGACCAACCTGCGGCGCTTCCGCCTGCCGTTATGGACGGGGTTCGTCGCCTTTTTTGCCAGTCAATTGTTGCTGGTGGTGATGCCCGCGCGCGCCATTCCCCTGTTGGTCCTTAGTGTCGCACTCGAAGGCGCCGCTTCAGCATTGGTCAACCCGATGACCGAGTCCCTGCTTGCGTTTTCGTTGGAATCGGATGAGCGCGCCCGGGTCAGCGCCATGGTGTATGTGGCTTTGATCTTGTTGATTTCACCCTTCGGCTGGATCGCTGGTCAACTCTCCGCAGTGGACCGCGCCCTGCCGTTTGCGCTGAACATGCTCCTGTTTGCGATTGGCATCCTGTTGGTCTGGTTCATTGGGCGACCGGGGTTCCTCTTTCCCTCATCCCAGCCCGACGCGCATGACTGACGATGAACGAGCCAATGATAAACATTTCCTTAAATAATTTATTTGAAGTATCATCGGCATGTGAAAGCCACCGTCGTTTTCGCCCTGGTTGCTGAAATAGCCTCCCTTATGCGCTTTGAAGCAGACGCCTGCGATCCCGCATGTCATCGTGTGGGACGTTATCATTCTGGTGTGTGCAAAGACCCGAGTTGACAAATGAATCTACTCGACATGAAGACGGTCATTGTCAGTTACATGATCACCAACGTCATCTGCGCTCTGGTCATGACCATGCTGTGGAGGCTGCACCGCGGGCGTTTCGATGGGACTGGCTTCTGGCTGGCGGATTTTGCGCTGCAATTTATTGCGTTGATTTTGGTTGTCCTGCGCGGGATTGTGCCTGATTTCATATCCATGACCGTCAGCAACGCGCTTGGCGTTGGCGGGGCCATGCTCCTGCTGGCGGGTCTCGAAAGGTTTTGGGTCAAACGCAGATCACAGTTCCATAACGCCGTCCTGCTGATAATTTTTATTGCGACACATGCCTATTTTGTTTTTATTTATCCCAGTCTGAAAGCACGCAACATCATTTTTTCACTTGGCTTACTGGTGATTTGTTCCCAGTGCGCATGGCTTATGCTGCGCGGGGTGGATATCGAAGTGCGTCATCACACGCGCAATGCGGGCATCCTGTTTGTCGCTTATTGTCTGGTCAGCATAGTACGCATCCTGGTTGACGTTTTCGTCCCGGCAGGTAATGATTTCTTCCATTCCAATGTGTACGACACATCGGCATTGATTTTGTACCAGATGCTTTCCATCATGCTGGTTTTCAGCCTGTTCATGATGGTCAACCGTCGCCTGGTCATGGATTTGGAAGTGGATATCACAGCCCGCGAGCAGACGGAGAATGCCCTCAGGCTGAGCGACGAGAAATTTCAAAAGGCGTTCCATTCCAGCCCGGACGCAGTTCTCATCACCCGTGTAAACGACGGGCAAATCGTGGAAGTCAACGATAGCTTTTGTCTTACTACAGGATATTCAAGGGAGGAGGCGCTTGGTCATTCCACACTCACCCTCGGGCTTTGGGCAATCCCAAAGGAACGCGAATCCTTTGTCAGCACATTATGTGAACATTCCAGGATTCGGGGGGTGGAATACGATTTCCGTTCCAAGTCTGGAAGCATACTGAACGGTTTGGTGTCGGCGGAGATCATCCTATTGGGAGGGGTGTCGCATATCCTTGCGGCTATTCATGACATAACCGAACGTAAACGCACGGATGAGAAACTGCAACAACTCTCGCGTGCTGTCGAGCAGAGTCCTGCGTCCATCGTTATCACGGATACAAAGGGAAAGATCGAATACATAAATCCGCGTTTTACCAGGGTGACCGGGTACAGCGTGGAAGAGGCAATTGGACAGAATCCGCGCATCCTGAAAACAGATTTGACCCCAAAGGAGACCTATCGTGAATTGTGGGAGACCGTCACCGCAGGCCGGGATTGGCAGGGGGAGTTTGTCAACCGCAAAAAGAGCGGCGAGATCTATTATGAACTGGCAAGTATTTCCCCCATTTTGAATGCCCACGGCGTCATTACACATTACGTGGCAGTCAAGGAAAACATCACGGACCGAAAAGAGTCCCAGATCCAGTTGCGTTCGATGAACGAGCAACTTGCGGAGCAGATTAAGGAAAATCTCAAGCTGCAGGAAATTTTACGCGAGCAGGCGATCCGCGATCCGCTGACGAGTTTGTACAACCGCCGCTATCTCTATGAAACCATGGGACGCGAACTTGCGCGCGCCCGGCGGGAAAAGTATCCCGTCAGTTTCATGATGATGGACATTGACTATTTCAAGCAGTTCAACGATACCTATGGACATGACGTCGGCGACATGATATTGGTGGCGCTGGCTGAGCTGTTGCGCACGCATACGCGTCAGGGTGACATTGCCTGTCGCTACGGCGGCGAGGAGTTTTTGGTGATCATGCCGCAGGTGGGAGAGGCGGATGCAAGACGACGCGCCGAGGAAATCCGTCATAGCTTTCATAAAACGGAAGTGGATTATGGCGGCATCAGACTCTCCACCGCCATTTCCATTGGAGTGGCCTTTTACCCAAAAGACGGCGGCGATTCGGATGCGGTCATCAAAGCCGCCGATGCCGCCATGTACATGGCCAAGCAGGCTGGACGCAACTGCATGCGCGTTTGGGAGGCGAAACCCCAAAGTTGACGGTTGCTTTCAAAGCGACCATCAACTCAGGCTAAACTTTTTTGAAGACGGTCATTCCCCTTTATATCACTTGAGAAGGAATCATCCATGCCCGAAAACATTCTTGCCATCGATAACGGCACACAGTCCGCCCGCGCGCTCGTGTTCGACCCACGCGGCAATCTGCTTGCCAAACATCGTGTCCCCATCGAGTCGTATTACTCGACTGCTCCCGGTCTTGCTGAACAAGATCCCGAAGTCTTCTGGAATGCCATCTGCGAGGCTTGTCAGGGGTTGTGGGCGCAGGGTGTGGATAAATCCTCCATCGCGGCAGTGTCGTTAACCACGCAGCGCAGCACCCTCATCAACGTGGACAGACACGGCAAGCCGCTGCGCCCAGCCATCGTCTGGCCCGATCAGCGTCGCACCGAAGGGCTCAAACCTGTCAGCGGATGGTGGGGGGTGGCGTTCGCCCTTGCAGGTGCGACGGAAACCGTTGCCTATCTTCAAGCCGAAGCCGAGTGCAACTGGGTCCGCACCCACCAGCCGGAAGTCTGGCACGACACGCACAAGTATCTCCTTTTATCGGGCTATCTCACGTATCGCCTCGTCGGTCAATTTGTAGATTCCATCGCCTCACAAGTTGCATACATTCCCTTCGACTACAAAGCGCAGGCGTGGGCAAGGCCGTTGGATTGGAAATGGCAGGCTGTCCCGATGGACAAACGCATCCTGCCTGACCTCGTGCCTGCCGCGTCGCCATTGGGTTTGATCACCGCCGAAGCCTCGTCTGCAACCGGTATCCCGCAGGGACTCCCGCTTATCGCTGCCGCCGCCGACAAAGCCACCGAAGTCCTCGGCGCGGGTTGTCTCGAACCGCATGTTGCCTGCCTGAGTTACGGCACGACCGCCACCATCAACACCACACACAAAAAATATATCGAGGTGATTCCGCTTTTGCCGCCGTATCCCGCCGCCGTGCCGGGACAATACAGCTTCGAGATTCAAATCTATCGCGGCTATTGGATGGTCTCCTGGTTCAAACATGAATTCGGGCTGCGTGAACAAAAGCTGGCCGATGAGCAGGGCATTGAAGCTGAATTCCTCTTCGACGATTTGATCCGCTCCGTTTCCCCCGGCTCGGACGGTTTGGTACTGCAACCTTATTGGTCGCCGGGACTGCGTTTCCCCGGACCCGAAGCGCGCGGCGCAGTCATCGGCTTCAGTGACATCCACACCCGCGCCCATTTATATCGAGCCATTCTCGAAGGGCTTGCCTATGCCCTGCGTGAAGGCGCGGAACGAACCGAAAAGCGCAGCGGCGTGCCCATCACCGAATTGCGAGTCGCGGGCGGTGGCAGTCAATCCGACGCAGCATTACAACTGACGGCGGATGTCTTTGGTCTACCGGCGTCACGCCCGCATCTGTACGAGGCATCCGCTCTGGGCGCGGCAATCGACGCGGCAGTCGGCATCGGCATCTACAAGGACTTCCCCACCGCCATCCGCGAGATGACCCGCGTCCGCGATACATTCGAGCCGGATGCAAAAACACATGCCAGATACAACGAGTTGTATCATGGAGTGTATAAGAATATGTACGGCCGCTTGAAACCGCTGTATGAATTTATGAAGAATTTGGGAAAACGTTAAACTATTTATGCCACGGCACCATGACCGGCACCCCGGTCGGAGGAACAGCCGCCGAGGAATCGCCGATATAGACCTCGTACGTTTCACCGGGGAGAACATCCAGGGCAACCAGTTCGTTGGATGAGCAGTCCATTGCGGCTTTGCAACCAGTCGCGCCGTAATGATAGCTATCCTCGTTGATCAACACGGCATAGAAGACATAAGTGCCGGGCGCATCCACAGAGAAAGAGAGCGGCGGAGAGGTGGGCAACGCCACCAGTCCATGCGAACCAGCGGGCATGACGATGTGGAAAGTCCTCCCGGTATTCACCTCCTGAGCGTAGATGATCGAGGCAAACCCCGCCCCACCGGCACCCATGTCAACGGTAGCAGTGATCGTCGCCGAGCCGGCGGTGGGGGTCGCAGGGACACTCGAACATGCGAATAAAAGAAAAATCGACATCCATGCACAGAAGAGCAATGTTCGGTTTTTCATGCTGCACCTCCGTCCCAACTCTTGGAAGGGATAACATCATCATACTCATTTTCACTCGTCTTTTCCAGAGTTAATACAAGTTCAAATCCCCTGTCTTTTGAACTGGCCCATTTATAGTTGTTTGTCACTGTACAGTTTTACGAGAAAATTTGGGAGATAGTCCTGAATTTTACAGACCCGCATTTTCCCTGATCATTTGGCTGTACCACTTTGCGCTAGACTTGGGGATGCGCTGCTGCGTCTGGTAATCGACATACACGATCCCAAAGCGTTTGGAATACCCAAATGCCCACTCGAAATTATCGAACAGCGACCAGACAAAATATCCCTTCACCGGCACCTCGGCGTCAATGGCTTTACTTACCATTTCCAGATGGCGTTTGATGTACGAAAGGCGGGCGGGGTCATCCACCTGTCCATCCGGGCGGACCTTGTCGGGAAAGGCTGCCCCGTTTTCGGAAATGTAGATGGCAGGAAAATTATACTCAAAATGCAAACGTCCCAAAATGTTGTAGAGTCCCTTGGGGTAGACCTCCCAATCCATTTCAGTGATTTCGTCGCCACGAATGACGGTGCGCGGTTCATTCTCTTCCTCTGTGATATTGTCAGCACGGGCAATGTTACGGGTGTAATAATTAATGCCTAAAAAGTCAACTGGAACAGCAATTGTATCCATATCTCCAGGCTGGATAAAGTCCATCGCTTTGCCGAAACCATTGACGATATCCTGTGGGTAGCCACGCCCAACCAGCGGGTCGAGGAAAAAGCGGTTGATGTAGCCGTCAACCCAGGTGGCAGCTTTTCTATCCGCCACGCTTGGAGATGCCGGTTCCTGCGGAGTCAGGTTCAGGGTGATACCCACCCTGGACATCAGACTGTTGGCACGGATGACTGGCACAGACTGTCCGTGTGAAAGAAGCAAATGATGGGATGCAGCCATGGCTTCGACCAAATTCGTATGGCCGGGAGCATGGTGTCCATGTTGATATCCGACAAAGGCACTGACCCACGGCTCGTTCAACGTGATCCAATTCTTGACGCGGTCACCCAACGCGCGGCTGACTACATCCGCATATTCGACAAACGCATCCACGACCATGCGCGACGCCCAACCGCCTTCATCCTGTAAATCCTGAGGCAGGTCCCAATGATACAAGGTCACCCACGGCTCGATTCTTTCTTCGAGCAGGGCATCCACCAGGCGGTTATAAAAATCAACACCAGGCTGGTTGACCTTTTCACGTCCCTCGGGCAAAATGCGAGGCCAGGCAACCGAAAACCGGTAAGCTTTCAACCCCAGTTCCTTCATCAATTTCACGTCGTCACGCCAGCGGTGATAATGGTCGCAGGCAACGTCGCCTGTGTCGCCGTCCTGCACTTTGCCGGGCGTATGACTGAAACGATCCCAAATGCTTTCCCCTTTGCCATCCTCATTCCACGCGCCTTCGATCTGATATGAAGCCGTGGCCGCACCCCATACAAAGTCTTTCGGAAACTGCGTCATCTTGTTATCCAATTATGTTCTCCAAAAATCCTTCTTGTCACCTCAATGTGGCAACAACTTTCACTTCCTTCGCGCCCGCAGGCGGAACAGGGATGACGTTACCCGCGACGGGTTTTCCATCCACCACAAGTTGGACTTGATTACCCATGCCTTGTCGCACCACCCGAACCACGTAGCGGACTCCCCGATAGCTGCGGACAGCTTCGAAGCCGTTCCAACCCGACGGCATGACCGGCGCAATCTGCAAGCCGTTATACGTCGGGCGGATGCCGAGAATCCATTGTGAGACGGCAACGTAATTCCACGCGGCGGTTCCGGTCAACCAGGAGTTCTTGGCCTCGCCATGCGTAGGCGCATCCTTGCCTGCAATCGTCTGCGCGTAAACGTACGGTTCGCAACGATGAACGTCGCTTAGCTCTTCGCGTGAGGATGGATTGATACGCAGGTAATAATCGTAAGCCTTGTCCCCGCGCCCGAGCTTTGTCTCGGCGATCATGACCCACGGGTTGGTGTGACAGAAGACGCTTGCGTTTTCCTTGTATCCCGGCGGATAGGACGAGATCTCACCCAGATGCAGGTAATAGCGTGTAAATGCGGGTTGGTGCACCACAATGCCATGCGCCGTGGCAAGATGTTCACCCACGGAATCCATGGATTTTTCAGCGCGACCATCATCTACGCCCAAGCCTGCCATTACGCAGATTCCCTGCGGCTCGATGAAGATGCGCCCCTCATCGTTTTCCTTCGACCCCAACACATGTCCAAAGTCATCGTAGGCGCGGCGGAACCATTCACCATCCCAGCCGTGCTGCCAAATAACAGATTCCATTTGAGAAACCGCACTTGCATAAAAAGCCGGGGGTTGAACACTGAACGTTTCAAATTTCAGCTTGCAACTCTCAACCAGCGCCGCCATTTCCTTTGCTGCCAGCACGAACAGCCCCGCGATAAATACACTCTCCGCCACTTTGCCTTCCTTGTTGGTCGTGGTCTGGAAGGATTGACCGGGCGTATCGGAGAAGCAATTCAGGTTAAGGCAGTCGTTCCAGTCCGCGCGGCCGATCAACGGCAGTCCATGTGGTCCAAGTCGGTCAAGTGTATATTGAAGAGAGCGCTGCAAATGGTCATACAGCGGCATTTCGGAGCCAGACTGGTTGTCGTAGGGAACAGATTCTTCGAGAATGCTCCAGTCGCCTGTTTCCTTCACGTAGGCGGTCACAGCCAGCACCAGCCAAAGCGGATCATCGTTAAAGCCGGAGCCGACATCGTTATTGCCGCGTTTGGTCAGCGGTTGATATTGATGATAGGCACCACCTGTCGGCAGCTGCGTGGCCGCCAGATCCAGAATCCGCTCGCGGGCACGTTCAGGGATGAGATGCACAAAGCCGAGCAAATCTTGAGTCGAATCACGGAATCCCATGCCGCGTCCAATCCCACTCTCAAAGTATGAAGCCGAACGGCTCATGTTGAACGTGATCATGGTCTGGTATGCATTCCAAATGTTGACCATGCGATTGGTGTGCACGTCGGGCGTGTTCACTGTAAATTTGCCCAGCAGATTATCCCAATGCCTGCCCAACTCGGCAAAGGCGTTCTCAACCACATCTTCCTTCAGGTAGCGGGCGATAATCGGCAGTACGGTCTTGCGATTGATATATTGTGAATTGGGCGGATCGAACTTGTCATCCTTGGGATTTTCATGATAGCCAAGGATAAAGATGATTCTTTTCTTTTCCCCTGCCCTCAACTGAATCTTGACATGGTGCGAGCCAATCGGTTGCCAGCCATGCGCGATCGAATTTGACGATTGTCCTGTTGTAACTGCCTTGGGCGAATCCCAGCCCCAATAGGGTCCCAGAAAGGCCTCGCGGCTTGTGTCGTATCCAGCCAGAGGTTCGGAACATGCAAAGAAGGCAAAGTGGTCGCGGCGTTCACGATATTCGGTCTTGTGGTAAATCACCCCATCGACAACTTCAACCTCCCCGACGGAATAGTTACGCTGAAAGTTGGTGGCATCATCGTTGGCATCCCACAGGGCAAATTCGACCGCCGAGAAAACAGATAAGTCTGCCAACTCATCGCGATGATTGGTGAGGGTCAACTCCCATGTTTCGAGATGATTCCCAAGCGGAACAAAATAACGGATTTGCGATTCGATCTCCGCCATCTGCGACTTGATGATTGTATATCCCATGCCATGGCGACATTCATACGAATCCAGCGGCTGGCGGGTTGGCATCCACGACGGCGACCAAACCTGGGATTCTGAATTATGCGGATCGTTGTCACGCAGATAGATGTATCGTCCGCCCATGTCCAGCGGCGCATTGTTATAACGGTAACGAGTCAGGCGGCGCAGGCGCGCATCCTTGTAGAACGAGTATCCGCCCGCAGTGTTGGAGATCAACCCAAAGTAGGACTCACTGCCCAGATAGTTGATCCAGGGTAACGGGGTATCAGGCCGCGTAATCACATATTCGCGGCGTTCATCATCGAAATAGCCGTAACGCATAAGAAATAACTCCTATTCATAAAGCAACGGAAACCTTTTCCAATGCTTAAGGTTTTTTATTGGATTTTATGTATGCCCTGATATCAATAAGACATCCCAAAACCAAATGGATAGAGCGGATTCTCAGAGTCGTAAGGGATATCCGCTTTTTGGTTGCGCACTGCCTCCATCGAGCTGGGGAGTTCAAAGGGCAGTTTGCCTTCCGGGCGGGATTTGCCAAAGATGATGTTCAGCACGGCTGAGTCGTCAGCGCCATATTCAGCCAGTAAGGCTTTGGACGCAGCACTGATTTCGGGAATGACCGCCGGGCGATCCAGATAGATGACAACGATGGTGGGCACGGTTTGCAGCAGTGACAAAATCTCAGCCTTGACCTCACCTTTGAAATCCAGATCGCCATGATGAAAATCTCGTGCAAACGGATTCTTCGTTTCGACCGGAACCCACGGGGTGTCCAGCCGCAGGATGGCAAAATCAGCCTGTTCAGGGGTCGCGACCACCTCGGCATAACGCGCAGCAACAGCCGGGGCTATGTTCTTGACGAATATTTTTGGCTGACCTTTGAGAGGCAGCGTCTGCGACTCATTTTTGAGCAAAGTCATGGCCCGCTGTTGGGAATCCAGACCTGCCGCCACGGAAGCAGGGTGCCCAAGAATTTGCGGAACCTGGGATTCATCAACGAATGGGTTATCGAACAGCCCCAGTTGGAATTTCAACCGCAGCAAACGCCGCACTGACTGATCGATCCGCGTTTCAGACAGCCGTTCAGTTTTCACCAGTTCGATTACATATTCTGGGCAACTTTCGCCGCCAAATTGATCGACACCGGCTTCAAGCGCCTTGAGCACCCGTTCAGGTTTGCTCAGATGCTCCACTCCCCAGGCCCGCGCGGGCCAGACGGCTTCCCCCATGTGAACATCGGTAATCAAGCCCCAGTCAGTGCAAACCACACCATCGAAGTGATACTTGTCGCGCAGCAGTCCGGTGATGATCGCCTTGTTGAACGACATCGCCACGTTCTCATCCGTCTGGTCAATGGGGACGCCGTAATATGGCATGATGGCAGCAGTCCGGGACTCGATAGCAGCCTCGAAGGGGATCAGGTGATAGTCAAAGTTCTTGCCCGGATAGATTTGACCTTGTTGGAATTCGAAGTGCGGATCCAGCCCTTCGTTTTGCGGTCCACCACCGGGGAAATGTTTGGTCATGCAAGCCACGCTGTGAGGTCCGAGGGCCGTACCTTGGAATCCTGCAATGTAGGCCTTGACCAGACGCGCCGTCAGATGAGCGTCTTCACCGAAGGTTCCACTGATACGCGGCCAGCGCGGTTCGGTAGACAGGTCAATTTGTGGATGCAACGCGACGCGAATCCCAACGGAAAGATATTCCCGCCGGGCGATATCGGCAAATTGTTTTACCAGGTCGGCGTCATCCAGCGCAGCAAAGCCCAAAGTCTCGCACCACTGCGAAAACTCGTTGGCAGCCATCGAAAAGATATTACGGGTGAAATGGTTGCGCGGGTCGGAGGCAATCGTAATCGGGATACCCAGCCGCATCCCTTCGGCAAAACTCTGTAATTTATTGTGCCAGGCCGCCACAGCCTGTGTTCGCGGTATATCCCACAGGTTGAAGTGGTTCATTTTCTGGTTGGCAATCTGTTTTGCGGCAACGCCCCCAAACCCGGGTGTATCGGGTTTCTCTTCGATGGAGCCGTCAGTGTTGACAACAGAGCCGTTGATGAACAACGTCCCGGCTTTTTCTTCCAACGTCATCTGACCGAGCAAATCTTCCACGCGGGACTCAATGGGCTGGCGTGGATCCTCATAAACATCCAATTTGCCGTTTTTATTGAGGTCGCGAAACGCACAGCCATTTTCGGCCCTGAGCAGACCGGAATGCTGCCTGACGATTTCGGCGAGTTGCACGGTTTGGTTTGATGTCACGGATCTTTTCCCTCGATTACGAATTGTCCATGCTGTGAACTTGCGCCAACAACCCATTCACGATGTCTTCGGGGTGCATCGGCAAGGCGCTTTGCTGGAACATCAGCACACTTAAGAGAGGCATGTCATTGAACATCTCCATAATGTCCATGCCGATAGTCCCTTCGTTGCCATAACGTTCATCCCCGCCGCCAAACATCTTGCGGGCCTCGGTTTCCATCTGGGCGTAGAAGGGTCCAAACACAGCCTTCCCACGCGGGTCTGTCATCCACTCGCGGACAGTGGATTCCTTATCCAGGATGCAGGGCAGCTTGAGGGTTGATTCGAGGGTCACTGTCAGACTCTGGCGAATGTCCGCAGCGGAGGCAGCAATCAGGATGTCGAAATCCCCATCCTCGGTGATCCACTGTTTGTATTCGGGGTGGTAGTAGGCAAAGGCACGGAAATCCAACCTGACGGAGACGGACTTGGTCTCGCCCGGCTGGAGTTCCACTTTGGTAAAGCCTTTCAATTCCTTTTGAGGCCGCACCAAACCGGACTTTTGGTCGTGGACATAGACCTGGACAATTTCCTTGCCTGCGAACTCGCCCGTGTTGGTGATATCCACCATGACCGTCAGCCCATCCACATCCTTGAAGTTTTTCGCAGACGCCCTGGCATTGCTGTATTTGAAGGTGGTGTAACTTAATCCATGACCAAAGGGGAACAGGACAGGCATTTCTTTGGCATCGTAATAACGATAACCAATGAACAATCCTTCCCCGTAATGCACTTCGCCCGCCCCGCCCGGCCAATTGAGATATGCAGGTGTGTCGGAGAGCTTGAGCGGGAACGTCTCAGCCAGTTTGCCACATGGGTTAACCTTGCCGAAGAGCACATCGGCAATGGCTATGCCACCGGCTTGTCCCATCATCCAGCCTTCGAGCACGGCAGCCACATCATCGATCCATGCGCTCATGGCAACCGACGCGCCGTTGTTGAGGATAACAACCGTCTTAGGCTGGACCTTGGCTACAGCCTTGATCAGTGCAACCTGCTGTTCAGTCAGATCGAGATCGGTGCGGTCGTAACCTTCAGATTCCTTGAAGGTAGGCAACGCAATATAGAGCACAGCCACATCGGCAGGCTGGGCAAGCTTCACAGCCTGATCGATCATATCCTGCCGGAAGGAATTGTCAATGGGATAGCCTTCGACGTAGGTCAGTTCGGCGCCTTCCGCCTGTGTTTGCAACTCCTTGAACGGAACCGCCACTTTGGTGGGATTGATGTGTGAACTGCCGCCACCCTGAAAGTGTGCCTGTTCCGCAGCGCGACCAATCACAGCAATATGCTGCTGACCCTTAAGCGGCAACAGCCCATTGTTCTTCAACAGCACCATGCCTTCGGTGGCAATACGGTGCGCCAGCTCGTGATGTGCATCCACGTCAAACGTACCGCCTTTGGACGTTTCCTTGGCTTTGAAGACAATGCGCAAGATACGGCGCACCGACTCATCAAGAAGTGCTTCATCTAATTCACCATCGCGGACAGCGGCAACAACAGCCTGGACACGGCGTTCCTGGGGACCGGGCATTTCCCAATCCAATCCACCCTTGAGCGCAGCCACGCGGTCACGCACCGCACCCCAGTCTGAGACGACCAAGCCCTCGAAACCCCATTCGTTTTTGAGAATTTCGGTCAGCAGGTGGCGATGTTCCGAGGCAAACGTGCCATTGACCTTGTTGTATGAACACATCACCGTCCAGGGCTGGGCTTGTTTGACGGCTTTTTCAAAAGCGGGCAGGTAGATTTCACGCAAAGTGCGTTCGTCCACTTCGGCGCTGATGCTGAAGCGTTGGAATTCCTGGTTGTTGGCGGCATAATGCTTGAGGGAAGTCCCCACTCCTTTGCTTTGTACGCCATCGATGAAGTTGGCAGCCATCTCTCCTGCCAGGAATGGGTCTTCAGAGAAGTATTCAAAGTTGCGTCCGCCCAAGGGGGAGCGTTTCATGTTCGCACCGGGTCCGAGCAATATATCCACATTGAGGGCAATACACTCCTCAGCCAGTGCTTCACCCATTTTGCGGATTAAATTCACGTCCCAAGTGGAGGCCGTACAGGATGCCGTGGGGAAGCAGGTGGCGGGCAAACTTTCATTTGCCATCGAATGAATATCGGGTACGCGCCGGACTCCATGCGGTCCATCCGAAACAATCATTTCCGGAATCCCCAACCGTTCCACAGGGGTGGTCGACCATGCGCTGGCGCCAGTACATAAAGCGGCCTTCTCTTCGAGGGTCATCTGCTTGATCAAGTTGTTAATATCCATATAGCTCCTATCTATCAATCCCGCGACCTGCAATCTACAGGCAGGAGATCAGAGTAATATTGAATGGTGATGATTTGGCAATTGAAAGCATTTAGCTTTCAACGCCGTGTGAATAAGAATCGTAGACGGAACGAAGGCGAAACGCTTTTCGCGCCTGGCTTACCTTCCAACCGGCAGGCAACGGACAGGAAATCACAGCCGTCCGACCAGCAGGCAGGTTGAAATAGTTATCGCTGAAGACAACGTTGGCGCCTTCCAAAGACAGCTCCACCAGGAGTGCCAGAGATTTGGACGTCAACTCAACGATCAATTGGCCTTTTTCGCTGCGCAGCTTTGCGGTCATTTCCGGGTCGACCAGGGATAAATGCTTGATCGGAGCAAATCCTGACGTTTGTCGTGTTACAAGCCGTTCCCCCTGGTACAGTTCGGCAACGAAAACCAGTGAGCGGATGTTGTCATCCGAGATGCGATCGGAAAAATCAAGCTCGCACACGTGGGTTGCAGCTTGTGGGGCCGCCATTACCGGCACCTGCCCCGAGGTTAGGACATCGCCAGCGAAGGTCTCAAGCGACCAGTGTACTTTTCCCTCCCAAGGATCGAGCAGGTCATTGGTAATATACACTCCCTGTTTGGGAGGTTTGTCTTCGATGGAAAGCATCAGCGGTGAATAGAAGCGACGTGCGGCGTAGTGCAGTGCCTTCCAACGCCCGAAGTAATCCAGGCTGGACCAAGAGGCAACCGGCCAGCAATCGTTGAGCTGCCAGTACAGGGTTCCGGCAACGCGGTCAGGATGACGCCGCCAATGCTCCACACCATAGCGAATGCCCTCTGCCTGGAGCACCATACTTAGATATACCAGCGAGTTAAAATCCCTAGGCAACCGGAAGGTATCCAGCATTTGTCCGACCATCAGGGAATTGCCACTGGCATTTTTCTGATGCTGCTCCATGATGTAGGAAGTCATGTTCCACTCGAATTCATCCGCATAGGTGCGGATGGTCGCTAGGGGTGGAAGTGCCTGAAAGCCAAACTCACTCATGAACCGCGGATATTGGTCACGATAAGAAGTAAAGGGTTTCCTCCCATGCCATACATCCCAATAATGCGCATCTCCCTGCCTCTGTCCATTCGGATCCACAAACGGGGTGTTGGAAGAGGGAGAACTGGGCCAATAAGAGTGATCGGGATCTTCGGTCTGGCACCATTCAGGCAGTGTATGGTGAAAAAACCGATCATAGGCGGTCTTCAATTCCTCAAGGTCGGGCCGTTTCCAATTCCACTCCACCCAGCCCCATTCCATCTCATTATTGCCACACCACAACGCCAGACTGGCCCGATGGCGCAGACGGCGGATATTCTCAACCACTTCCCTGTTGACGTTTTCAAGAAATTCCGGGGAGTCCAATGGATAGACGCTGCATGAGAAGATAAATTCCTGCCAGACCAGGATGCCATAACGGTCGCATAGATCATAGAAGCGTTCATCCTCGTAAAAACCGCCGCCCCAGACGCGCAACATATTCTGGTGTGTCTCAACCGCCGAACGAATGAGGCTTTCCAAATGCACATCCGTGATCTGCGTGGGGAAGGAATCAGCCGGAATCCAATTGGAACCTTTGGCAAAGATCGGGACGTTGTTGACCACAAAGACGAAGGAACGTCCCCACTGGTCTTCCTGTTGACTCAGTTCAATCGTACGCAATCCAAGTTGATAGGAACGCAGGTCCAAAGGGGCTGTCCCGGAAGAATCAGCCGACACAAGTGACACGTCCACCTGATACAGTGGCTGTCCGCCATAGCCGTTGGGCCACCAAAGCTCAGGACTGGAGATCGGCACCTCCACAATCACCTCACCCCGGTCAGGTATTCCAACTTTCTTTTCGATAACTTCACCATCTGGCGCCGTGATACGTACTACCGCGGCGAGCGACGCATTACTCCAACGCTCGATAACAATCCGGGATTTGACTGTGACCTGCCCGCCGACATGATCCTGGCGGAGATGAACCTCCTCAAGGCGCGCTCTGCTATAGCCTTCCAAGCGGATGTCTTTCCAAACACCAATCGGCGGGAGTTGTGGCCCCCAGTCCCAGCCAAACTGACATGGGGCTTTACGCAGATGCGGCCCACCGGGAATTGCCTGAGGGACACCCGGCAGAGGGCGAATGGCTTGCTGTTCCGCCGCAAATTTAACCGGCGATGAGAATGTGATGGTTAAGTCATTGACACCTTGTGCATTTAATAATGACTTGACTTCCCATTGATACCGGCGGAACATGTTGTCCGTGTGGCCAAGCTCATGGCGGTTGAGAACAACTGTCGCCAGTGTATCCAACCCATCACAAACGAGAAAAACCTTTTCTTCGGCAAACAATTCGTCTGTGCAGGCAAAACTGGTCCGATACACCCAATCGGACTCTGCGACCCACTGGACACGTTTCTCATTATCGGCAACAAATGGATCCGGAATGTGCCCGCTTGCCATAAGGTCTGTATGGACACCACCCGGTATAGTTGCTGGTAACCATTCCTCCCCTCCCACTTTCTGAAATTGCCACTTACCCGTCAAGGATTGAATTTTCATTATTGTATTCTGGAATGACTGAAACGAAGGCATCCATTACACAGTCGAGAGGTCCCATTCTGCATGGAGCTTTGGAACATCACTGAGCAGGCGCTGGGTGTATGCCTCTTTCGGATGTAGAATCACCTCATCGGGAGGTCCGCTTTCGACGAATTTTCCATGCTCCATAATGTATATGCTGTCGGAAACATAATACGCCAGTCCAAGATCATGGGTGATGAAAATAAGCGTCATCCCGGTTTCATAGACCAGTTTCATCAGCATGCTCAGGATGGTCGAACGTGAACAGGCGTCGATCATCGAGGTCGGTTCATCGGCCAGCAGGATCTTGGGCTTCAACAGGAAGATGCGGGCAATCATCAGGCGCTGCATCTGTCCGCCGGAAAGCTCGAAAGGATACTTGTTGGTCAACTCCTCGAATTTCAAGTTGACAAAGCTGCACGCTTCCGTCATCAATTCCACTTTTTTCTCGCGCGGAAGCCTTCGTCCGCCGCGCATGTAAATGCAATCCAAAAGGACGGTATCGATCTTGTTAAATATATTGTACGAAGAGAATGGGTCCTGAAAGATGGCTTGAATGTTCTTCCAATATTCCTGCTTCTTCCAGTGGGTGCTGATATCACGCTTCTGTCCCTGGAAGTAAACCTCGCCTTCGGTGGGGTTGATCAGCCCCAAAAGCATCTTCGCCAAAGTGGTCTTTCCGCTGCCCGATTCGCCCACGATCGAGACGATTTCACTTTCATAGAAATTAAAGTCCACATGGTCGACAGCCACGGTTTTCTGGCGGCCTAACCCAAACACCTTGGTAAGTCCTGAACCGCTCAGGCATAATTTTTTTTCATCTGACATTTTTCTTTGTCTCCTTCGCGTAAGTTTCCCTTAGTTCTTTTTCCGACAGGATGCAGCGATAGGCGCGGCCGCCACCGATATCACGAAGAGGGACGGAACTAGACTGGCATTCCGGGCGAACGTATTTGCAGCGCTCGGCAAACCGGCAGCCAGTAGGTGGTTTTTTTAGATTGGGTGGCACCCCGGGGATGGATGTTAGCTCGACACCCCGCAAGCCGTCTTCAGGCACAATAATCGAGCCCATCAGACCTTTGGCGTACGGATGGAGCGGATCGAATACGACCTCATCCGCGGTGCCCTTTTCCACGATCTGCCCTGCATACATGACCATAATATCGTCGGTCACGTTGTAAAGAAGCGGAAGCTCATGCGTGATGAAGATCATCGATTTGATGAGTTTCTTTTCCATCAAATACTTCAGCATCTTGATGACCATCTTCTGCGAAGTGACATCGAGTGCGGAGGAAGGCTCATCTGCAATCAGGACTTTTGGAAAAAGAATTGATGATACTGCGATCACCGTACGCTGTTTCATGCCGCCGGAAAGTTCAACAGAGTATTTTTGCAGTACATCTGCTGAAAGCCCCACGGATTCAAAAAATCCTTTGGCAAGGTCATAAACCTCCGCCGGGGGGACGTATTCATCATGCGCATGAATTACGTCCTCGATAAAGTGGATGATCTTCTGGGTGGGGTTGAGCGCGTTCATCGCAGACTGGGGGATATAGGAAATCTCCGTCCCGAGGACCGATTTGCGAATGTCATCCGGATTCATCCCCGAAATATTTTTTCCATCGATGATGATATCGCCGCTCATATAGTGCAGCGGAGGGAAGTAATAGCCCATCAGGCTGAGCGCCAGCGTCGATTTTCCGCAGCCGGATTCTCCGGCAATTCCCAGTGACTTCCCTTCTTCGACCTTCAGGGAAACGTGGTCAACAGCATAAACATCCTCCCCAAAGCGGGTAATGTACTTTGTCGTTAGTTCTCTAACCTCTAACATTACTTTTGACATATCAATCACCTAGTCTCTCAGTGCTGGATTGAATACTTGATCGAGACCTGTATTCATCAAATTCAGCGAGAATGTAATCAGGGCAATGACCACAATCACAGGAAAATACGCCCACCATTTCCCGAGCAGATGTGCCGAATAGATCATGGCCCATTGCATCATCAAGCCCAATGTTGGCACCTCGGTGGTTCTAGGTCCTAACCCAATGATCGACAACCCAGCCTCCACCAGGATACCCGCGGAAATCTGCAGAATCAGCGCCATGACGACATAAGAAGCGATGTAAGGCAGAATATCTGCGATGATGATGTGGGCGATTGAATGTCCAGACAGTTTCGACAGATTAACGTGGTCGCGATTGCGCAGTGAAATCACTTGCGCTCGCACTGCCCTGGTAGTCCAATACCAGGAAGTCAACCCGATTACCACTGCGATCGTGACAACGCCGCGTTGTTCCTGCCCGATGCTGAATGAAATCAAGATCAACAACACAAAGCTGGGGATGACGGTAAAGAGATTTGTGAAGAACATAATGATGTCATCCACCACGCCGCCGAGATAACCTGCCAGCAATCCCAGGGTCAAACCGATCAGGGTTGCTATGATGCCCGCGACAAAACCGAGCTTCATGGATGTGCCGGTCGCCGAAATCAACTCGGTCAGCATATCTCGGCCGAAATTATCGGTTCCCAGCGGCAATACCCGTACATTCGGCAGTTTGCTGATATTCACATAATCAGATTGTTCAACAACTCCTATCTCCTCAAGGACAGCCGTTTGCTGGTTTTTCATTGCAATAATCGCCCCCTCCGTTGAGAGAATTCCCTTGAGCGAGTCATTAAGCCTGACATAGTATTGCCGCTTGGCGTTGGTCATTCCTTTGATCTTTATCTTGGGGTCATAATTATTAACCCACTGATCCAAGAGTTTTTCAGTATCTGTGATATCGATCTCGCTTTCAGGAATGCCGTCTGCCAGGAGCCATTCCTTGATGTCAAGGCGTTCCTGGTCGCCCAATTTTAGGGCGATTCGTTTTGCGGCGGCATCATCCAGATTAAGTATGTAGGGGTCCGCGCCAATACTGTCATAAACACTCACATAGATTCCAGGTTCGAAGAAGGTGCCCTGTCCGATGATCTGCAATGGGGGATTTGTAACGATCAACGGATAAACAATCACGATCAACAGCAGTCCCATAAAAATGGAGAAACCAAAAACAAATTTGCCGGAACGAAAAACTTGTTGAAGGGTATGTTTCATAACAGCATCTCTGCCTAATCCGCCTGCGCCGTCTTAATGCGCGGGTCAATAAAACCGTACAAAATTTCAATGAGGAAGTTCGCAATCAGCGCCATCAATGTGATGATCAATGTGGTTGCCGAGATCAGCGGATAATCCCGGCCCAATACTGCTGTCAGGATGGTGGAACCAAGCCCCGGATAGCTGAAGATGATCTCCGCCACCAGCGCGCCGCTGACCATGGTGCCAATCGATAATGCCAAGCCCGTAACCTGTGGAAGCATAGCATTTCGGAATACATAACCGATGATCTTGCGGTCCTTGATTCCCATGAAACGGCTGTACTTTACGTAATCCGCATTCAACTCATAGATGGCCATGGAACGCATGCCGATCGCCTGGCCGCCAATCGCAATCAACACGATCGACCAGAACGGCAATTGATAATGGATGATCACAGACCAAATAAATGCATAACTGAAATTGGGGATCAGGTCAAACCCATATCCACCCGAGGTTGGGAACCACTTTAGCTCGATTCCAAAAATGACCAGCAAAATGACCGCCATGCCAAATGCCGGTAAGTTACTTATAAAAATACTAACGGGCATGAGAACCTTATCGAAACTCCCCTTGAGATAGGCGGACAACGCGCCGAGCGCATTCCCAATAATCCAGCCAACGATGATCGCCGGGAACTGTAGACAAACTGTCCACCAGATCGATGACTTGACGATATCTGCCACCGGTCTGGGATATTGGCTGAATGAGGTGCCAAAATCGCCCCGTATTGCATTTCTCACATAGAGAAAAAATTGTTCGTACATGGGTCTGTTGGTGCCGAATAGTTCCGCGTATTGGTTATAGACCTGTTGAATCCCCGCCTGACTCGTCATACCCGCGGCAACTCTTTGTGTGATGACAGCCACTGGATCTCCCGGCATCAAGCGTGGTAGAACAAAATTCAGTATGAACGCAAAAACCAAAGTGATAAAAAACCACGCCAGTTTTGTGGCGAAATACTTTCGGTATCCTTTCAATTGTCACCTCGCGGCAATTATATATCAAACAGCCATGTTCCGGCGTTTGCGGAACATGGCTGTTTTACTAAACTATCGCTTACGGATTTACCAGCTCAAGGTTGTACAGGCCTGCAACGCCATAGCCGTTGACCATGTCGGTCGGCGGGATGGGCGGATTGCTGCCATCATCCACTGCCGGGAAGTTCGTCCACACAGATTCGTTCACAGTGTGGAACAGATCGGGGCGGTACATGAGTGAGAAGGAAGGAACATCGGTCAGGTAGATCTTGGTTGCTTCCGTGTAGAGTTCCTTCAGCTTGGCAGGATCGGTCTCGTTGGGGATTGCGGCAATGATCTTGTCGGCTTCAGGATTGCTGTAGCCACCCCAGTTGCCGTTCCAGTTGCCTGTGGTACCGACGAATTCTGAGCTCATCAACTGGCGGACACGTCCCCATGGATTGGTCGGGCCAGCGCCATTGCTCCACACCATGAAGATGTCATAGTTGTTCACCGTTGCATCGGTGAAAACGGTCTGATAAACTGACCATTCGGGGAATTCGGTCGTGATATCGATACCGATCTTCTGTCCAGCGGCAGCGACGATCTCAATGGCGGCCTGCCAGTCAGACCACCCGTTGGGGCAGAGAGCCTTGTAGGAAAGTTTCTTTCCATCGAGCTCGCGCCAGCCATCGCCATCGGTGTCTTTGATTCCAGCTTCGTCGAGCAATGCCTTGGCGCCTTCGATGTCATTTCCGGTCCATTGCAGGTCCTTGACAACGTCATGGTCATACAGAGCCTGTTCACCGTCAGTGGGGTTCATCACTGAGCGCGGAACCTGGGTGAAGGTCGGGGATTGGTTGGTCATCGCGTTGGCAATGATCGTGTCATAGTCGACAGCCATGGCAATGGCCTTGCGGACAGCAACGTTATCCAAACCATAGGACTTCAAGTTGAAGTAGGCGGTTGGGAGGCTGGCGGCAACCATATATGGAGCCTCTGGCAGGTAGGTGGAGACGGGCAGGTTGTCCTTCAGCCACAGGTCCTGAACATTGGCATTGAACTGCTGGCTGACGTCCACCTCACCGGCTTTCAAAGCGACAAGACCGGCATTATTATCGGCAAAGATCGTGTGCGCCAGATACTTCGGAACAGGCAGCTTGCCCCACATGGAGGCATCCTGACCCCAGTAGTTGTCATCACGAATCAAGACAAGTTTCTGATCGTCAGCATAGTATTTGGTGTAAGGACCGGAGCCAACTGCATCTTCAGCAGCGTCGGATTTGAAAGCAGTCTTATCGTCACCAACGCGCGCTTCCAGCGTTTCCGTCCAGGCTTTCTGGGCAACATAGATATTGCTGAGGTAGGCAGCAACCTGCAAAGGATTCGCAGCTTTTCCTTCCGCATTCAATTTGGCCTTGATCAACACTGTCTGGGGATCGACTGCTTCGACGGTATCGATGTAATCCTTGTAAGCAGCGCCGTTTGTGGTTTCATACTTAAGATGAGTAGCCCAGGTGTAGGCAACATCATCAGCGGTCACCGGGGTGCCATCGCTCCACTTTGCGGCAGCTTTGATCTTGAACGTGACTTCGGTCATGTCCGCGTTCCATGTGTAATCACCGTCAGCCAGCAGAGGATACTGCTTGCCATCGAGCATGTTGTACATATACGGGGTTTCGAACATGGTGACGCGGGCACTGGCGTTGTTGGCGCCGTCGACAACAGCCATCGCATTATTCATGTCGGAAGAGTATGGATTCCAACCCTTAATCGCTCCCCATTGGAAACCATTGAAATACAGGGTCTCATTGCGGGGCAGAGCATTCGGATCAGCCGGACCTTCAGCGGCAGGGGCTTCAGTGGCAGCGGGCGCCTCAGTGGCAGCAGGGGCCTCGGCAGCGGGCGCTTCAGTGGCAGCAGGGGCTTCCGTAGCGGGGGTTCCACAGGCCGTAAGCATCATCGATGCAATGACCAAGAGGGACAGAACGTACAAAAGTTTTTTCATGGTGAGATTTCTCCTCATACTAGAAATTTGGAATTGACAGTGTGTAGTGAATGAAAATGGAAACTAGGGAAGGGTTTCACCTCCTTTCGGTATGTTTCTACGCTCACGACTCACATCCACAAGAACGGCGGTAAATGACCTCCGTCGGCAGGATAAACACTTCATCCGTCGGATGATTTTCCAGGAGTCCAAATAAGTTTTCAGTGGCAATTCGTCCCACCAATTCGGTTGGCGCCCGCACAGTGGTAAGTGGAGGATTGAGGAGGGCAGCAAACCCAAGATCGTCAAACCCAATCACGGAAACGTCCTCAGGCACCCTCAATCCATGCTGTTGCAATGCCTTGAGGACTCCGATGGCCGCGTCGTCATCACCGGTAAATACAGCATCGAACGCGATCCGCCTGTCATTGCCAAGGAAATGATCCATGGCCTGATAGGCGATGTCGCGTTCGAAATCTCCATTAATCACCAAACTCTCATCGAAAGGGATACCATTAGCCTGTAGCGCAGACTTATATCCCATTTCCCGTTTGGTGGAATCCTCCTGATAAGCGGGGCCCCGCAGGAACATGATCCGCCTTCTTCCGTGCGCCTGAATAAGATGGTTCACCAGTTTATGGGTGGCTTCCACATTTTCAACAGTGACGCTGGGGATGGTCAGGAAGGGGGGCGGGGTTCGGTGAACCAAAACCATGGGAAAACCGCTTGCGTTCAGGTTTACCAGATCCTCGTCGAACAATCCATCTGAAAAGACCAATAATCCGTCAGTGTTATGTGGTCCAATGGGTGGGTTCATCTGGTCCCGGCTGCCAACATGATAGGTGGCCACAATCAGGTTATATCCTTTTTGGCGGACGACAGCTTCTATACCGTTCAAAAGCGGGACAAAAAAATCGTTATGTAGGTTGTTGAGGAGGAGTCCCACCACCCGGGTCTTTCTGGATGCCAGATGACGGGCCGCAGCATGGGGGACATACCTTAAATCGGTCATGACCTTATTCAACCGATTCGCAACTTCAAGAGAAACCGGTGCGTTTTGGTTGATATAACGGCTCACTGTGGCAACGGAGACATTTGCCTGCCGAGCCACATCACGGATAGTGACGGAAGAAGAGCGTCTGGTCATAGTTTCGGAATGTAACCGTTTACAGTAACCGTTTACATTATTTCACAAGACAATCAAAGAGTCTAGTTACAAATGTCATAAAAATACTGCCACGCCAGGAAAAAACGATCATGGCGTCTAATTTTTATGGAAACGTCAAGCCTCGCGACGCGCCACAGGAGTCGCGGATGATAAGCTGGGTATTCATGATGATGTGACGCGGGGGCTGGATGCCATTTTCGATCAGGTCAATTAGAAGTTCGACAGCACGGATGCCGAACTGGGTTACCGGTTGTCGGATGGTGGTTAACTGTGTATCTGTAATACTGGTGAGGGGAATGTCATCGAATCCGACAAAGGCGACATCGTCCGGCACGGTCAACCCGGCCTCGCGGGCGGCACGTATTCCACCGATAGCCATCACGTCGGAGGCGGCAAAAACAGCGTCTGGTTTGGCAGGAAAGAGTTTCTGCATGGCATAGTATCCGCCCGCTTCAGTAAAATCACTTTCCACAATAAGAGACTCATCGACTTCGTATCCACGCTCGGTCAAGGCCTTGATATATCCTTCCTTTCGATCCAAGCCCACCGTGCTTTGAGCGGGACCGCAAATGGTTGCGATACGCCGGCGTCCCAGCCGGATGAGGTGAGTGACAGCATTAAACGCACCATTTACGTTGTCCACATCCAAATAACTGACGTTATCAAAACGGAATGGGCGTCCAATGACCACCTGCGGCATTTCCGCATCTACCAAATGACCTATAATCTGCTGATCGCCGTGATGTCCCGACTGAACGAGCACTCCGTCCAACAACCCATTTCGGGTAATACGGGTAAATATCTTCCTTTCGTCTTCCTTGGTACTCACAAGGAACAATGCCAATGTGAAATTGTGCTCATTGCACGCTTGCGCGATGCCTTTTGTAAGGTGGGGATAATAAGGGTCTGTAAAAAATTGGGAAACGCTGTGAGGGAGCACCAACCCCAGAGTCCAGGAACGTTGGGAAGCCAGGGTGCGGGCAGCGGCATTGGGATGATAACCGGTCTTTTGAATCACATCCAGGACACGGCTACGAACATCCTCGCGGACGTTGGGGAAATTGTTCACAACCCGTGAAACGGTGGAACGGGAAACCCCGGCCTGTTTTGCGATGTCTTCCAATGTCAAACTGGGCACCGATTTCTCCTGTTTTTGGTAGCGCTCTCAATGTTTTTTATGACTTTTATCAAAAAAATGTTCTTTTTAGTGGTTTTTAGGCATATTTTATGGATTTATGGTATTATTCTGGGAGCGCTCTCACAAAAGTATTATAGATACTTTTTGAACAAGAGTCAAGTATTAAAATTGCGTTTGACTTTTCTCTTCAGGAGGCCTTCCATGAATTCCCTCGCTCTCCCGAACATCCCATGGGAGGACCGCCCATCTGGCAGTTTAGATGTGGTCTGGCGTTACAGCCGCAATCCCATCATTCCCCGAAACCTGATCCCATCCTCGAACAGTATTTTCAACAGTGCGGTGGTCCCCTTCAACGGAAAGTTTGCTGGCGTTTTTCGCTGCGACAACAAAAAACGTGAGATGAACATCCACCGTGGCTTCAGTGACAACGGTGTGGATTGGCAGATCGAAAACACCCCCATCGAATGGGAATATGCGGACCCCGAACTTGGCCGGTTCGAGTACCGTTACGACCCGCGTGTAGTCTGGCTGGAGGACCGCTACTATGTGACCTGGTGCAATGGATATCACGGTCCGACCATCGGCATCGGTTACACCTACGACTTCGAGAAATTCACCTTTCTCGAAAACGCGTTTTTGCCCTTCAATCGCAACGGCGTCCTGTTCCCGCGCAGGATCAACGGCAGATACGTCATGCTAAATCGCCCCAGTGATAATGGGCACACGCCCTTTGGGGATATTTTTCTAAGCCAAAGCACGGATATGATCCGCTGGGGAGAACATCGCTTCGTGATGGGAGTCAAAGGCGGATGGGAAAGCACAAAGATTGGAGCAGGTCCCGTGCCAATCGAAACACCGGACGGCTGGTTGCTCTTCTACCACGGTGTTCTAACCTCCTGCAATGGATTCGTATACAGCTTCGGGGCAGCCCTGCTTGACCTTGACCAACCCTGGAAGGTGATTGCGCGCGGCGAACCATACCTGCTTTCGCCGCAAACACTTTACGAATGTGTTGGCGATGTTCCAAACGTAGCTTTCCCCTGCGCAACGCTGTACGATGAACCGACAGGACGAATAGCAATATATTACGGCGGCGCGGATACCATCACTGCAATAGCCTTCACCAAGCTCGATGAGGTTATGGATTTTCTCAGGACCAAATCAAAACAGTAAGCCACCCCAAATGCCGCTTCGCTGGAGTAGCGGTGGTGGAATAAAACTATCCACTACTCCAGCCTTAATTTTTCGACAAGTGATTGTGCGTCCTTTTCATCGCGCGGACGGTCGACCTCGCCGTACAGTTCCCATGTTTCCACATGGGTAACCGTTGCTCCCGGGTCAATTGTGGCAATCGGCCCCAGCGTTTCCAGTTCGATAAACTGATCGCCGCAATAACATTCGCTCGAACTGCCAAAGTCAAAATAAACAGATTGCGCTTCATATTTTGCGCGTTTCACAAAAAGCGTCCCATTCAACCAGTAAGCCAGCCAGCCGCGCGGATTTGGGAATCCCACCTTGAAGGGGGATGTTACATTGGCGTTCAAGATGAGATAATGCTTCCCCCATTGCAAGTTCGACTCAGCCATATTTGTATAGGGCCATAATACCAGGGAACGATTTGGCAGGACGCCTGTATCCTCATATACTTGAGGCAAAATAGCAACCCCGCCGGGTTTTAATTGTGTGATCGCCCAAGGAGCGCACGTTACTGGCCACATGCCATGGTTGGATAAATAATGCGTAACAACAACCTGTGGCGCATTTCCCACCAGGTGAATTTCCATGGATTTTTGCAAACCGGTCCTGGATTCCACATCCTGCGTGAGGCGACACCCATTCTCAACAGCAGTGACTTCAACCGGAAAGTGGTCCGGCAAATAGGTGCGGCTTGGTTCTTCAGGCGCATGCCAGAGTCGATGTCCGCCATAGAGATGAAGTTTTCCACTTCCGGGGCAATCCAGTATGGCATCGGGCAACTCAGCCAGCAGATTGTCACCACCGGCAAGACTCAAAGATAAAATACGAGGTCCCACAGACTGTGATACCAGCAAGTTTAGCGTTTCATTTTTCAACGAAAAACATTTTTGCCCGAGAAAATTGACAACTTCCATCTGCCTGATTTCGTGTGTCGATGCCATTGAACCATCCTATAGAGTTATTCCACTGAAATCGGGCAGACAAACACCCGATCCTTGATAAATATTTTTCTGCCACCAGTAATTTCGAAATCATCGCACAAGCGAATATCTTCGGATGAACTGCCGACCATTACCAGAATCCTACCGCTTTCCACGCAAAGTTTCAAGTTTTCGTCGTAAAAGGCAAGCTGGTCAACGGGCAGGTGGAAGGTCAGCGTCCGCTCTTCGTCCGGTTTCAAGGTAATTCGCCGATAACCTTTCAATTCCTTGACCGGGCGCGGCATGGATGCAAACTCATCGCGAATATATAGCTGGACGACTTCATCGCCCATGATCTCTCCCACGTTTCTAACTTTGAGTGAGATGTTCACAACCTCACCGCTTGTTGCGTGTCTGCGGTCAATGGACAGGGTGCTGTACTTGAACCTTGTGTAACTTAATCCATGGCCAAAGCAATACAACGGCGTGACTTTTTCGGACACATAATCCACATATGGGTTGGACTTCATACCCGAAGGTTTTGCATTATAGAAAATCGGAAGTTGTCCGACCGAGCGCGGCAGGGAGACCGGCAATTTGCCTCCAGGGTTTCTTGCGCCAAATAAAACATCCGCAATGGCAGGTCCGCCTTCTTCACCCGGAAGCCACGCTTCGAGAATGGCATTTGCGTTATCCGCCAGCGAGGGAATGGCATAGGGACGACCATTCACGAGCACAACTGCAACAGGTTTCCCTGTGGCGATGATCGCGCGGGCCAGTTCTTCCTGAACGCCGGGGACTTTCAAATCGGCGCTGTCACGAAATTCGCCAGTGGTACAGGTGGGGATCAGTCCCGAACAATCACCCAACGCCAGCACTACCGCATCTGATTGTTCAGCGGCATTAACAGCATCTTTAAACCCGGATGTGTCACCGCTCATGTTTTCGCATCCCTTTGCGTAAAGGATTCTTGTATCAGGAGACACAAAAGTACTGATACCCTCCAAGACCGTTTCAACTTTAACCTCATGCCGCGCCAATTTATCCATGTCGATATTTACAAAACTCGAGCCCAGCGGGGATTGAAATTCCATCAATTGGGACATGGAAGCATAGGAATAATCCCCAAGCTGGTTTCTTCCATTATTCGCGTTGGGACCGATGACAGCAAGAGTCTTGATGTTCTTATCCAAAGGAAGCAGACCGTCATTCTTCAACAAGACCATGCTTTGAACCGCAATTTCACGGGCAAGATTACGGTTTTCGGAAGTTTCAAAGACCTCCAGTACACGACCTTCGTCCACATAGGGATTTTCGAACAAGCCAAGTTCAATCTTCTTTTGCAGGTGGCGACTCACAGCCAGGTCAACTGTTTCCAGGTTTAAGTCACCCGCTTCGAGCGCAGCCTTGAGTGGGTCACCATAACAAACCGTGGTGGGCAGTTCGACGTCGATGCCCGCAGTCAGCGCCAAACGTCCGGCAGTCGACAGGTCAGCGGCAAGATTGTGATAGTTGTGAAGCATAACCACTGCCTCATAGTCCGAAACTACAAGTCCATCGAAACCAAGTTCCCCGCGCAGGAGATCGGTCAGGATTCGTCGCGAAGCGGCGACCACTTCCCCATCCAATTCAGGATAAGCATTCATCATGGAGGCAAGACCGGCATCACGAATGGCCGCCTGAAATGGTCCAAGATAAATATCGTAAAGAACGCGCATCCCCATGTGGGCCGGGGCACAGTTAAGCCCGCCCTGGCTGAGGCTGTGCCCAATGAAATGCTTGGCGGTCGCCATGATCCCATTTTTGAGATTTTCACCCTGCAATCCCTTGATATAGGCCACGCCAAAGTGACTGACAAGCATGGGATCTTCGCCAAATGTCTCCTCCACACGTCCCCAGCGCGGATCGAGCGAAACATCAAGGACCGGCGCCAACCCCTGATGTGCGCCAATAGCGCGCAATTGTCTGCGAATAACCGTGGTCATTGCCTCGGCAAATTCAGGCTTGAAGGTGCTTGCCAGCCCAAGCATTTGAGGGAACGTTGTACCGCCCAAAATCATCGAACCCATGCAACATTCCTCATGCAGGATCGCGGGAATGGCGTGCCGGGTGTTTTCGATCAGGAATTTTTGCAGCCTGTTGGCGGCCTTTGCCGCATTGGCCGGATCCAAAGTGGAGGCGCCTGCGACACGGGATATCTGCCCAATGCCATATTTGAGATTCTCGCTAATTTTCTTCCGATCGAGCTCTCCGTTGGTTTGCAGTTCATACATCCAATAGGAGCCAAGCTGGGCAAGTTTTTCGTCCAGGGTTAACTGATCGATTAATTGGGTTACACGTTGTTTGATCAATTCCATAATACACTCGCTTTGATTTGATTATCTTGCGCCGGTCTTCAGTCTGACAGACAGCCGCCTCCTGGCCCCCGCCTCTGACCAGGAGGCGGGGGCTGTACCAAGGAGAAGGATGAACGTAAAAATCTTCTAATCCTTTCCACGCCACCCTGAAGGATGGAGACACTAAACTCCGGAATTTTTCAAGTTGAGATAAATTATTTCTTGATATTCCAATATGCGCTGCCAGATGAAACAATCCGGCAGGTAATTTCGAGACCGCATGTCTCTGCGCCAAATTGTCACAGTTGCTTGAAGCAATGGTCAATATGCTCAGGTGTATGAGTGTAATCAGCCTGGATATACTCCTTGTTTCAAACAATTACCTTCATGCGCAAAGAAGCTTGTTATAAGTATCGTGCCTCAAAGACTGACGGAAATCGAGGATTCGCCTTTTTCCGTCACAGAGAAGCAAACTTTCTGGTTTTCCAAAGAAATTTCATATTGTCCCAGGAAACCATCAAATACAAACTGACCATCGGCATTGGTTGTCATCCTTGTCGGCGGGAGCCACCATTCACCTTTGACCAGCTTTACCAACTCATCATAGGCGGGCTTGCAGGACTGATCCTTCCGCACCAAACCAGCAGGCGCATTGAGCCATCCGCCATCGGACATATCCCACCAGGTGACCGCCTGCACCGAAGGATGAGCAAAGAGGGATTTATAGTGAAGAACCACCTCTTGCGCTTGACGTTCCTCCCCCTCCGGTGTGCTCGGCCAATCTTCGACCTGATAATCGTTTAGATCGACAATCTCAGGTGGCATGAGATGTCCCGACACAATCGTATTCTCGGTAAAGTGGATCGGGAGATTGAAACGGGCGAACCTTTCGAGCACGCTCTGAGTCCGCTCGGCACCCCAATATCCCTGGTGCATATGCGTCTGGATACCAATAACGTCTATCTGGATCCCTGCCGCCAGGCAACCTTCGACCAAAATGTCATAGGCAGGCGAAACGTCAAAATCGTTCAACAACAGAGTTGCTTTCGGATTTACAGCGCGAGTCGTGTCGAACATGGTCCGAATCAACTCGATGCGTCCCAATTCTTTACACAAACGCGTGATTCCATTGTCATAGCGGTCAAAAACTGGCATGATGAGTGCCTCGTTTACGACATCCCACTGATCGATTACGCCCGCGAAATCGGAGACATCCCGCTGAATGCGATCCAACTGAGCCCGAAGTATTTCCTGATTGCTCATTTCCAGCAACCAGTCCGCCGTCAGGGTATGCCAACACAAGGGATGTCCTTTGACAATACAACCCTGCTCCTTATACCAGCGCGCAACGTTGAGGATGCGTTGTGTTTGCGGTTGTCCACGCCGAGGTTCAAACCGCGCCCAGTAAAAAGGTAAAGTTACCTGGTTGAACAAACGCAAAAAATTCTCATTGCGAAGTTCAGCCAGTTCCCTCTCCCTGCCTGACAATTCCCCATTGACCAGGGCGATGGTGCTCTCCCCCCAATTTGTGCCGAAGAGGAACTTATGGCTTTTCTGCTGAACCAGGATCTCTCGGTTGGCAACAGGCTGTCCGTTGTGAGAAAGCGCAACGGTTGTCTTTGCAGTTCTATTTTTACGAATGGCAAGATCGAGATTTTCCATAAAATTCCAGTACCGGATATTTAGTAGTATTGATTTTGATTTCCATCGAATCACTGATCCAAACTAATGTATTCAAACCAGTCAAAGTCTGCATTATTCATGCTTGATTGTCCATTGCTGCTGGCATACATTGCAATACATGCGCCGACAAAACCACCTGCAACGGGCGTGCTCAGGATGCGTCCATCCACGTTTTTTGCAACCGTCTTCCATTCATCATTGGGTTGGTCGGCAAAATAAAAGCTGTATGCCTGCTCATGACCTTCCACTTTCAGATACAGCTTTCCCGCATTGACGGGCTCTTCCGACAAAATTTCTTCTTTTCCATATGCCCGTTTGATCAGGCGCAAGACTGGCTTCGTTGATTTTGTGATCGCAAATAAAAAGTAAAAGTCATTGTTCTGGATAAGCGTCAAACCTGCGCATTCATTCTCATTTTGCGGAGTGAACTCAACTACGCATTCTGTCTTGAAGTAAATGTGCTGTTGTCTGCGTCCGACAAAGCTGGGATTGGTCGGCTCCGAAAGGCGTTGAGGTCGAAGTCGTAGCCGCAGGTGACCCGGTCTTTCGCTGAGGCTGTAAAACTCATCGCGCGGTGTACGCAGGAAATTCCAATGCAGAGCCAGTGCAGGAGCATCAAAGTCATCGCGGGCGGGGACTTCGGGCCAGGTCGTTTCAAGTAAATTCGGAACCGGGTACGAGAATTCCACTCGTCCGCTCCCCGGGCTGACAATGGGCCAGCCATCCTCCCAACGCACAGGAGTAAGGAATGTCTCCCTGCCAAGGTTGTAGAAGTAACCACCGTATGGCCGCATGGCAAGCAAGACCATCCACCATTCGCCGTTTTGCGTCTCCACGAGGTCGGCATGACCCGTACCCACAATCGGGTAATCCAATCCCAAATGGCGATGGGTCAAAATCGGGTTGCAAGGATTGGACTCGTAGGGTCCAGTGATCGAGTCGCTGCGCGCAATGGTCACGGCATGATGGTGAGCTGTCCCGCCTTCCGCGATCATCAGATAATAACGACCATTCACTTTGTAAAGATGTGACGCCTCCGCATGGATGGCGCCTTTGAGCGCTCCATCCCAAAGGACATGCACATCGCCAACGAGACGCATCGACCGTAAATCCAATTCCTGGAGCCAGATTTCCCTATGCGATTCATACTGAGGTTGGTCCGGAATGCGATTGCCTGTGTACCAGGCACGGCCATTGTCATCGAAAAAGAGAGAAGGGTCGATGCCCGGAGCGGATTCCAACCAGTAAGGCTCCGACCAGGGTCCGGCGGGGTCGGTGGCGGTCACAATGAAATTACCCGACTTTGTTTTTCCGTCCACAAGCGTGTTGATGACATAGAAAGTACCGTTCGAATAGCGGATGGTAGGCGCGTACAAACCCCGCGAAAAATTTATGCCATCAAGAGGTAGTTGGGAGGGACGATCCAGCACATGCCCGATCTGATGCCAGTGGACCAGGTCGCGGCTATGGAAGATGGGAAGCCCGGGAAAATATTCGAATGTGGATGTGACCAAATAATAATCGCCCCCAACTCGGCAGATGGAAGGATCTGGATAAAAACCTGGCAGGATCGGGTTGCGAAAAGTTTTACCCAAGGCCATTAACCTTTGACCGCACCCGCGGTGAGTCCTGAGACGATCTGTCGCTCGGCAAACATATAAAAGATGATTGTTGGTATGGAAGCCAGAGCCACAAATGCCGAGACCAGGGCTAAATCCTGCCCATATTGCCCCTGAAATTGCATGGTACCCAATGGCAAAGTCCAGAGTTCATTGCTATTCAATACCACGAGAGGAACAAGCAAATCATTCCAACTCATGATCATTGTCAACGCCGCAACGGCCGCGAGCGCAGGTTTTGCCAATGGAAGGAGAATGCGCCAGAAGAAGTCAAAATTATTACAGCCGTCTATGTACGCGGCATCCTGCAATTCCGCCGGGATGGCGGTAAAGAAACCGCGCAGGATCATAATGTTGCCGGATATCTGGAATGCGAGTTGCACAAAGACGACACCCCACAGGCTGTCGATCATGGGTATGCCCATCTCATTCATTTGGCGAAGCACAAAATAGACAGGCAAAATGGCGACATTAATTGGGAACATGAGTCCCAGGGTGAACAGATTGAAAAGCCAATTTTTGCCGCGAAAATCCAGGCGTGCAAAAACAAAAGCCGCCAGGCCGCAAACAAAGATCACCCCGGCTGTAGTCCCGGTCATAACAACCAAACTGTTCCGTAACATGACCCAGAAGCTGGGTGTGCTCAATATTCCCAGGAGATTATCCCAATGCGGAGGGTTGGGAATCGTGTAAGGGTGTGAGTACATCTCACCAGTCGTCTTGACACTGCCGAAGAGCAGAATCACAATCGGTACGAATATAGCCACCACGACTATTGAGAGAATGAGATATTGAAAGAACCTTGGCAGTGTCTTTTGAAGCCTGCGAGGGAATAAAATCGACATGAAAATACCTTTCTAAAGTCCAGTCAGGTAATCGGGTTGGCGGGTGAGACGCTGGTAAATCAAAGAGAAGATCAGGCAGAGCAGGAACATGTAGATGGCCACCGCAGAACCATAACCCAACTCGAAACGCACAAAGCCAAAGCGGTACATATAAGTTGACAATGTCTCACTTGCATTGACCGGCCCGCCCTTGGTCATGATCCAGACCAGAATGAACTGTTGGATCGAGCCAAGCACGGACATGTAAACAGAGGTGCGGATCGTACTGCCCAGCAGGGGCAGTGTAATGTAAAAGAAATTCTGAAAACTATTTGCACCGTCGATGCGCGCCGCTTCTTCAAGCTCCAAGGGTATGTTTTGGAGCCCGGCCAAATCTAACAGCATGTGGAAGCCAAAGTATTTCCACGTCAAAGCGATGAAAACCGACAGCAAAACAATATCCGTATTACTAAGCCAGCCAATGGGCTTCACGCCAAAAAGAACCACGATTGCATTAAGAAGGCCGCGGTCAGGGTCGGGGTTGTAAAGCAGCATCCACATGATGGCGACATTGACTTCGGAAAGGACATAGGGCATGAAAAAAATGGTGCGGAATAAACCACGTCCCGGCAGGTTACGTCCCACTAATACCGCCAATGCCAACGCCAGGGGCAACTGTAATCCCAACGAGAACACGATGATCAGGAGCACATTCCAGAGCGCCTTTATAAATACTTTATCAGCGAGAATGGTTTTGAAGTTCCCCAGTCCTACGAAGTCCACTGCAGGTCCCAAACCGTTCCAATCGTACATGCTGAAATAGATCGAGCGGAAAATAGGGTAAACAACGAAAAGCAGGAAGAGAATGAGAGCAGGCGCCAAAAACAAGGCGACGATAAATTTGTCTTGAACGCCCGAAGCGCGTTTCAGCTTTAGGACATCCGGAATGGCGGGGAGTTGCTGCATGAAAAAAGTTCCTTTTTTTGAGGCTTCGTGGCGTTGTGACGCCACGAAGCCTCTTTCAGCTACAGACCTGGGCGGGTTTTCCTGACCGACCAGATCATCTTGTGGATTACTTCATTTCTTTCGCAACAGAATCTTCGACCGCCTGCGCAACCTGCTCAGGTGTCAGCGTGCCAGCGAAAAGGCCCTGCACCGAGTCGTTAAGCACGGAACCCGTGGCCGGGGGCAGGAATTGATCGTAGTACAGTTGGAAGTACGGCGCTGCAGCAAAGAGTTGCTGGACCAAGAGCATATTGGGATCCTTCAAGCCTTTTTCACTGCCCTTAACCACCGGGATACCCGAACCATGCTCGGCGATGATCGTCTGGTTTTCGACGCTGGTCAGATATTTGACAAAGTCCACAGCTTCCGGTTCGGCATCCTTGCCGATTGCAAAGCCGTTACCGCCGCCGACAACGTCAGCAGCGCTGCCAGCGCCACCCTCAACGGCGGGGAAGCCGAACAAGCCAAGGTTGTCACCGGTCACACCCTTTTGATCAGCAGCATTGGCAGCCTGGACAGTGGGAGCCCATTGTCCGGAAAGTTCCATGGCGGCCTTGCCATTACCAAAGGTTGCCTGCATTTCGTCGTGCGTAGCGCCAAGATAACCATCCTGGAAGGGCTCGAGGGCAAGCAATTCCTGGAGCTTGGTGCCGGCCTCGACGAAGCACGGATCGGTAAAGGAACCTGTCCGAGCCATGGCGGCTTCGAATTTTTCCTTTCCGCAAACGCGGGTGGCAAGATAGTTCCAGAAGTGCATGCCGGGCCATTTGTCTCCTTCACCGATGGAGATGGGAGTAATGCCTGCGGCTTTAAGAGCCTTCACAGCATCCAGGAATTCAGTCCAGGTGGCGGGAGGCGTGGTAATTCCAGCCTGTTCGAAGAGCGCCTTGTTGTACCAGAAACCCACCATGCCCATATCCCACGGCACGCCATAGTTCTTGCCGTCCTTGGAATAGACAGCCAGCGCGCCAGGCGCAAAGCTATCTTTCCATGCGGCATCGGCATCAAGATCGGCAGTGATGTCCTTCAGCAGTCCAGCTTCGACCTGCTGATTGAACCCGCCGCCGCCCCAACTCTGGAAGATGTCGGGAACTTCGCCAGATTGCATGACAGTGGTGAGTTTGGTCTTGAAGGCTTCGTTTTCGAGGACGGTGATCTCAATGTTGACATTGGGATTGGCTGCCATGTAGTCATCGGCCATCTTTTGCCAATCCGTCAGACCCGGGTCTTTGGTGGTGATATGCCACCAAGTGACAGTGACCTTCTCAGCGGGAGCTTCGGTGGCAGCGGGTGCCTCAGCAGCGGGAGCTTCGGTGGCGGCGGGAGCTTCGGCAGCGGGGGCCGCGGTGGGCGCGCCACAAGCAGAGAGCAGCATGCTCAACGCCACTAATACTGACAGAACAAATGATAAACGTTTCATCTTCTTCATACTCCTTTATATTTATGATATATTTTGGAGACGGACATCCACTAACCTTGAGACGGGCGTGGATTCCTTCTCGACGGCGGCCGGTGCCCACTCTGGGTATCGGTCGCCCACTTTACAGACAAGCGGATATGGTTTGTTGTCTATTTTGGCAGGCACCTCCTTAAAGATATCCTGACGTTTTCGAGAAAGCCACCGCAATTGCGCTTTCCACTTTTCCTGTTTTACCCTGTGACCCCGGTCACAGGTTTAACATTCAAACAAGGTACATGTACTTAATCAAACCGGGTATGCACTGGCACCCGCTGCCGGTAACGTTACCGACAGCACACAAAAAAACGAACCGTTTTATTGAAAGGCGGCAATTTTCGTCTCTACTTTTTGACACGATGTCCGTACGATCAATTTTGTCTGCATTTTGTGAACCTCCTCTTCGAGAGGCTCATGATTAATGAGTCTGATGAGCATTTGGACTGCAACATATCCCATTTCATCCAGGAATTGATCTATGGTCGTCAGACCCATGTATTTTGCCTCGGCGATATTGTCAAACCCCACAACCGACAAATCATCCGGAATTCGCACCCCCAATTCGTTGGCAGCCTGATAGACGCCCATCGCTGATTGGTCGTTGGCGGCAAAAATCGCAGTGGGCGGATTCTTCATCGAGAGCAATTGGCGGGTGGAAAGATAGGCGGTTGGCTGAATAAAATCCCCTGGAACAATAAGATCATTATCAATTTCTATACCTGCATTTGCAAGTGCATCCTGATATCCCTTTAAGCGCCTTTGGGCGCTTGCTATTTCCGGCCGCCCGCTGATAAAGCCAATGCGTCGATGTCCCATACTGAGCAGATATTCCATAAGTTCCAGGGCACCATGATAGTTGGTCCCCTGAACATAGGGGTAGTTTGGGTTGGTGATATGCGGGTCGACCGAAACAATGGGAGCATCGGTAATAAAATCTGAAGCAACAGACGCTACAATGATCACCCCATCGGTAACAGAATTATTCAAAAGTGAAACATAATGTTGTTCATGTAAAGCCGTGCCATGCTTTCTGACATCCCCCGTTGTGTAGACCAATAAATCAAATTGGGATTCCGCAATTGCGTGGTTGATACCCTTCATGATCTCGATTGAGTATGGAAAACCGATATCCGGCACCACAAGCCCAATCAGGTTTTTCCGATGGCTCCGCATGCTTCGCGCTGCAAGGTTCGATGTGTAGCCTAATTTCTTAATAACGGCAAGGATGTGGTCCCGCGTATCATTGGCCACATCGACCTTCCCGTTCAACACACGCGAAACAGTCGATACAGAGACACCTGCTCGCCTGGCAACATCCTGAATTGTCGCTGCTCGTTTCTTATATTGCATGAAAATACCTGCGAAAGAGGAGATTTTCGGTATTGATACCGGGAACGTTACCGCAAATTTATTATTCCACGATTTTTTGTAAAAGTCAACTGGATTTAATGTTCTATTTTCGGGTCAACACCCATCGTTTTGCAGGGTAACAATGTAAAAATATCCCCTTCTTATGCAAAATGACAGGGTGGTCAACATCATTAAACGTGAGCACCCTTTGCTGGAAATTTGATCTTACATGAAAGAAGTCTTGAATTGTCCGATTTTTTATACGGATTTGGGGTAATCGACCCCACGCGCAAAGGATGTGACCGCAGCAAGTAACGCCATGATAGTGGCAAATAGTAACCCTGCATCCACAGCATGGACAAGGGTAATCGGATTATCACTCTGACCCTGCGCCAGCAAGGTAGTGAAAACGGCGCCAGTGAGTCCCACGCCAAGCACCATTCCCACATTGCGAGCCAAAGCCAGTACGCCCGAAGCAATTCCCTGCCGGTTATGCGGAGCAGCGCCCATGAGAGCGCTGTTGTTGGGGGCGACAAACATGCCAGAGCCCAAGCCACTGATGGCAAGACCAGCTACAACATAGACAATCGGTGAATCAGGCGTCAGGCGGCTGAGCATGAACAAACCGCCCGCCATAACCAGCATCCCCAACGTGGTTGGGATTTGCGCGCCGATATGGTCGGAGAAGGTCCCTGCAAAGGGAGCCATGGCCGCCATCACTAGTGGCTGGGCGGTGAGAATCAAACCAGCCTGGGCGGAGGTCAGGCCGCGTCCTTGAATCAGGTAGAAGGGCATGAGAAAGAGCAGGCTGTAGATGCCGATATAGTTCAGGACGGGGCTGATGGCTGCGGTGTTGAAAACCCGGTTATGGAAGAGATTCAGGTCAAGCATGGGAGCGGGAGTCCGCAGTTCGATCCAGATGAAGATGGCGAGGATAATGAGGGAAACGGAGAGCAACCCCAAAGTCAGCGGAGAAAGCCAGCCCCATTGTCCGCCGCGATTGAGAGCGAAGAGCAAAATCACCAAACCAGTCATAAAAGTAAAGGCACCATACAGGTCGAATTGTTCCTTGCGTTCGGAGGGACTATCGTTGGGGATAGTCCGCCAACTTAACCAAGTGGCAAGCAGACCGATGGGAACGTTGATGAAAAAGACCGAATGCCAGCCGAAGCGGTTCGCCAACCAACCACCAAGGAATGGACCAGTTGTGAGACCAAGGTAGGTCATCGTCCCCTGCAAGCCGAGGGCGCGTCCACGTTCGGCGCCAGGGAAGGTCTTGGTGAGGATGGCAGGAGAGTTGGCGAAAAGCATAGCCGCCCCGAGGGCCTGCACTGCCCGCGAGGTGATAAGAAAGCCGGGGGTTGGAGAAAAGCCCGAAAGCGCGGAACCAATCACAAAGATGACAAATCCCCACACATAGACGTTCTTGTTACCGCGCAGGTCGCCGAGCCGCCCAAAGGAGAGCAGCAACCCACTCACCATCAGCAGGTAAATGGTGACAACCCACTGGACGGTGGCAACTTCGGCGTTGAAGTATTTCTGAATGACCGGCAGAATGGCGTTGACAACACTACCATCCAGCGCGGACATGAAGGTACCCACGCCGACCGTCAACAGGACCAGCCATTTTGATTCGATGTTGAGAAAACAGGATGTTGCCTGCGCCGGGGATTCCCGATCCATGTGTGCCTCTTTTTGTTTGAAGTCGAAGCGTGATTATACCCCTGGAAAGAATGCGCGGATTGATTCCTCAACCCGCGTCTTATTTCTTCCGTTGCTTATATGCACAAAGCAGGCAGAGTTAAGCCGTGCCGCCGCCATCCACTGCCAGCACAGCGCCCGTGACGTAACTTGCCGCGTCGCTGACAAGATATAAAACTGACTCCCCGATCTCTCTCGGCTGGGCATAACGGTTGAGCGGACGCTCGGCGGCTTCCGCCATGAACTTGTCCTCCGCCTGACCAAGCTGCTTGGCTTCGTTGCGAAGCATAGGCGTATCGGTGTCACCGGGGCAAATGCAGTTGACGCGGATGTTCTGCGGACCGTGGTCAATTGCCAGGGCGCGGGTCATATTGACCACCGCGCCTTTGGAGGCGCAATACGAAATGGCATTGCGTCCGCCTTTGATGCCCCAACCCGACCCCGTGTTGACGATTGCTCCGCCGCCCTGTTTGGCAATTTCGGGGATGGCAAATTTGCACATCAAATAAATGGACTTGACGTTGACCGCCATCACAAGGTCCCAGTCCTCTTCGCTGATGCCGATCACGTCCGTACGGCGGATGATGCCCGCGTTGTTGAAGACGATATCGAGCCTGCCGAATTTTTCGACGGCGGTCTGTACCACGCGTTGACAGTCAGCAGAACGCGCCACGTTGCATTGGACGAAGACCGCCTTTCCGCCCGCAGCTTGAATCTGCGCTTCTGCCTGTTTGCCCTGTTCGGTGTTGATGTCCGCGATGACGACTGACGCACCTTCGTCGGCAAGCAGTTGCGCGGTGGCGAGCCCAATTCCCGACGCGCCACCTGTCACGATTGCGCATTTGTTATTTATTTTACCCATGAGGTCTCCTTGTTTATGAAAATGTAGGGGCGACCCGCCCAGTATGAGCAAGGTAATTTGCCAACCTGACGGGTCGCCCCTACGGTATGAATTTACGCCTGGCTGGCGAGTCCACCCGCGATCTCGCCGCCGTCGATGACGAAATACTGTCCTGTGATGAAACCAGCATCGTCAGACGATAGGAATGCAAACAACGCCGCCACGTCCTCTGGCTTGCCCAGTTTATTCAACGGGAGTTTGTTCTCGAAGGCTCTGCGCATTTCGGGTGTGTACTCGGCTTCCTGCATCGGCGTCATGATGAAACCTGGACAAACCGCGTTGACGCGGATGGTCGGTGCGAGTTCAAGAGCCATCGAGCGCGATAACTCGATCACACCCGCCTTGCTTGCGTTGTAATCGGCATAGTAGTGATAGCCCATCAAACCATTAGACGAACCCATGTTGACAATCACTCCGCCGCCCTGCGCCAACATTCGCTTCGCAGCCTGCTGTGCCACATAAAACACGCCATTGAGGTTGATGTTAATCACCGTTTGCCATTCCTGCGGCGTGATATCCATGAACGAATGGCGGATGCTGATGCCTGCGTTGTTGATGAGGATGTCCAATCCGCCCGCGAGTTTATCCAACTCAGTGAACGCGCGCACTACCGAATCAGGATCGTCTACTTCTGCCAAAATGTAACCATGCAGATCTGGCAAGTCCTTCTTCAAGCGCTGACACGCCGCTTCGTCACGGTCGAACACGTACACCCGCGCCCCTTCTTCGAGAAACCTTTTTGCGGTTGCAGAGCCAATTCCACCCGCACCGCCGGTAATCAAAACTCGTTTTCCAGTTAGACCTTTCATATTGTTCCTTTCCATTCTGGTGGTCGAGTACGAAGGTACCGAGACCACCTGTTTTCAAGAGATAACTTTATAGACCATGCTTTCTTTATAACCCGTAATGACACTGAAATAGCCTTCGAGCAACGCATCCACTTCGGTGTCGCCTGTATCCACGATGAGCGGTTGGAGACGCAGGGCGCGTAATTTATCCGATGTGCTGACCACGATGATGTTTCCACGCCCGACCTTGCGAATTACCTCTGGACCAATCTGCTGGTTGCCACGCCCGAACAGGAATCCCTGCCCGCCGATGGGAGTGACGATGATCTTCGCGGGCAGGGTTTCGGTCAATTCCAGCAACTGCTTTTGCGTCACATCCTTGGCGATGAGTTTTCCATCGTGGACGACATCCACGCCGACAAGCGTCTTTTCCACGTTCAGTTCCTGCGCGATGGCGCGGGTGGTTGTGCCTGGTCCCAGAATATAAGCCACGCCAGATTGCATTCCATCAACAACATCCGCCGCGATGGCTTCCGCTTGATGTGTCTCTGAAGCAGGGCTGGGCGCTTTCTGGTTCTGCAACAACAGCGGACGATACGGCACGTGCAAGGTCCCATACAAACGCGTGCTGACCCTGCCATCGCGATACGCTTCTTCATCCAGGTCAAGGACTTCGGCTTCGCGCAGACGTGCCTTGCCCGCAAGATACATCCCTGCCAATTCGCCCGCATGTTTGGGATTGGTGGCATAGACCGCCGAATGGATTTTCACACCCGCAGGGATTCCCAAACATGGGAACCCCTCAGAAATGGCGGAGCAAACGTCACGCGCTGTGCCGTCGCCGCCAGCAAAGAGAATCAAGTCCACGCCCAGTGTGGATATTTCCCGCACAGCATGGCGCGTGTCTTCGGCGGTTGTCGATGCGCCCGTCTCGCCGATAACCGTCGGCGAGAAACCCGCTTCACGTGCAGACGTCTCGCCCATCTCGCGGGGGAACGTCACAACCTCCAGAGTGGACTCGGTTTGAAGCAATTGAATCAGGCTGAGGCTGGCGCGATGAATCGACTCGGAAACGGCTCCCAATTCCAGAGCGCGGCGCTGGGTCTCGATTCCATCACTTCCTTTGAGTCCCACGCGCCCGCCGATTCCCGCGAGAGGGTTGACGATTAGTCCGATGCGATTCATATCGTTTCCATGTCGTTGCGAGGAGGGCGCTCTCCCCGACGAAGCAATCCCAAGTTGTGAGGAGATTGCTTCGGGCTAACGCCCTCGCAATGACGGTTATGCTATTTCTTCAACTTCCGCTTGTACGCCCGCCAGGTGACCGCCCACGCGTCGGGGTCATCGAACGACTCCTGGTCAATCTTGTGGACAGTGCTGTTATGCGGCGCGGTGTGGATGATTTCGGGGTTGGTGTACGCCTCGTCCGCAATGTGCTTGAGGATGGTGAGGTACTCGTCGAGGTCTTCCATCGAGTAGGACTCGGTGGGTTCAAGGGTCATCGGCTCGGGCACCACAAACGGGTGATGACTCGTCCAGTAATGCGTGCCGAAGTCCGCCGCACGGAAACCAATCTCCTCTGAATGGACGCCCGTGTCGTCCGTGAGTTGCTCCCACGAGTAACGCACCTGCTCGATGCGGCGTTTGCCCTTTGCATACGGAGCGCTTGCGCCACGAATTTGGAGCACCTTGTTGAGCAGATAGTTGTTATTGAGCACGGCAATCTCGGACACCTCGCGCAGACCATCCGCGCCGAGGCTCATGATCCACGCATAAGCCTTGAGGATGTTCGCCGTCACGCCGTACCACGGACGGGTCTTGCCGACACTTTGCGGGCGGTTGTAGTCGAGATAATAAGATGTGCCGTCGAACTCGACGGTGGGAGTCGGCAGGAAGGGAGCCAACTCCTTCGTTACACCGCAGGCGCCAGCGGCAGGTCCGCCGCAGCCGTGAGGTGTGGAAAAAGTCTTATGCAGGTTGAAGTGACAGACATCGAAGCCCGCATCCCGCGCGCGTGTAATCCCAAGCAAACCATTCGCGTTCGCCTGGTCATACGAGCAGAGTCCGCCCGCCTTGTGGACAAGCTCTACGAACTCAACGATGCGCGGATTGAAGATGCCCGTGTCCTCGGGGTTGGTGATCAGCAGGGCGGCGGTTCGTTCTGAGACAGCAGCCTTCAACGCCTCAAAATCGGGATAGCCATCGGCATCGGGCGGCAGGGTGATGATCTTGTATCCAGCCACCTTCGCCGCCGCCGCATTCGACGGGTGCGAGAAGGAGGACGTGATGACCTCGGTGCGCTTCGCACCTTCGCCGCGCGATTCGTGATAAGCGCGGATCATCGCGACGTTGGCATAGATTGCCGCCGAGCCAGCGCCAGGCTGGAGCGTAACGCGGTCCATACCCGAAATTTCCTTGAGCATTCCTTCGAGACTGTACATCACTTCAAGGATTCCTTGAACCGTCGAAAGCGGCTGGAGCGGATGCAACTCACTCAACTTGTGCGAACGCGCCAACTGGTCATTGACCTTCGGGCTGTATTTCATGGTGCAGGTCCCCTGACCAATGTCGATGTTCAAATCCACGCCGAGGTTTTCCTGCGACATGCGCATGTAGTGACGCAACACATGGATTTGTGACATCTCAGGCAGCGCGGGCGCGGTCTTGCGCTTCAAACCTGCGGGCACGTTGTCGAACACATCGCCAGCGGCTTCCACAATGGCGGCTTCGGGTTCGGGCGGCAGCACACCGCGCTGACCCGCCGAACTCAATTCAAAGATCACAGGCTCATCCCAACTTGCCTGATGGAATCTCCGCAGTGCGGGCTTGGGTGCAACGGGTTTCGGCGCGCCGAGTTTCTTTGGGGTTGCGTGTGTCATTTCACTGCCTCCTGAATTGCGTTCACGAGCGTATCAATATCCGCCTGTGTGTGGACTTCGGTCACGCAGTACAAAGCGCTCTGTCCCAGCGACGGGAAATCTGCGCTCAAGTCCTTGCCGCCGAAGATGCCTTTCTCCTGCAATGCCTGATTGATTTGCTGGACGGTCTTGCCTGTCTTGTCGAAGTTGACGACGAACTCTTTGAAATGGGGCGTGTTTGCGAAGTGCGTCTTCACACCCGACACATGATTCAGTTTGCGGACGGCATATCTCACCCGCTGCATGATTCCCTGTCCGAGTTCCACCATGCCCTGCGGACCCATCAGCGCCATGTACACGCCCGCCGTGATGCCCCACAACGCGGCGGCAGTTCCCACCCACTCTTTGCCTTCCTCGCGGACGGCAAATGACGTGCGATCGTACGCCACATCGCCAAAGCCACATTCGCCATCAACACAGGTCGTAGCCAGACCGAACAAACGCGACGGGAATTCCATGACAAACTTTTCTTCATCACGCGACGCGATGAAGCCAGCATGTCCGCCGCCGTAGTTCATGTGGATGCCCAGCGACTGGATGTCGCCACAGACAATGTCACCGCCATACTCGGCGGGCGGGTTGATGACTCCCAACGAAATCGGGTCCACGCCGACGACGAAGATCGCGCCGTTCTCGTGGGCAATCTTACCGATCTTTTCCGCTTGCGTTTCAAGGAAGCCCAGATAGGACGGGTTCTCGATGAACACCGCCGCCGTCTTTGCTCCGATTTGCTTCTTCAATGCTTTCAAATCCATCAAGCCAGTGGATGGGTCGAACGGAACCAGTTCAACTTGCAAGTCAGGCTTGACGTAATCGCGCACCTTCGAGAGTTTGTCAGGCATCATTGTTGCGGGCGCAAGCACAACCTTCCTGCCCGTGATTCTTCCCGCCATGCGGAGCGCCGTCCCCGTCGCCTGAAAACCGTCGTACACAGGCACGTTGACCACGTCCATGTTGAGCAGTTCCGCCATCATGCTTTCATACTCGAACAAAGCCTGGAAGCGTCCGTGGTCTTCGTAGGGTTCGCCCGCGTACGCGGTCAGGAATTCACTGCGCGAGTTGATTTCATCGCACACTGCGGGGACGTGATGCTGGGCACATCCCGCGCCGAGGAAACTCAGCATCTCGCGGGTGGATTGGTTCTTCGAGAGCAACCCTTCCACGTGACGCACCAGCGCCGCCTCCGAAAGCAGCGGCTCGGGCAGGTTCATCTTCCGCTTCAAGCGGATGAAGTCGGGAATGTCCGCGAAGAATTCCTCCACGCTTTTGGCGTTGACCGCCTTCAGCATTGCCTCCTTCGTGGCCTGTACGGAGTTGGGAATATAGGGATAGACAATTTTCTTTTGGCTCATAGGGGTCTCCATTTTTGCCCAAGTTGTGATATATTTATAACATATTATAATTCATACCAGAAGGCTGTCAACTCAAATTCTTGCATATAGCGGTAAAATTACCCTACAGCGTGCATCCCTGAAAGGCAGGACTAGATGGCACATAAGCCCACGAAAAAAACCTTCGTCTATGAACAATTGAAGAACGCGATCATTTCCGGCGAGATCAAGCCGGGCCAAATCCTCAATGAGGCGGTGCTTGCCGAAAAATATGGCATGGGCAAGACCCCCACTCGTGAGGCCCTGCTCCTGCTTGCCAATGAAGACTTTCTCGATTCGATGCCGCGTGTGGGGTACGTTGTTTCCCGCCTGACGACAAAAGACCTACTGGAGATATTTTCCCTGCGATTGGTTTTGGAAACAGAGGCAATCGGACTGGCCGCCGAACGCATCACGGCTGAGGAACTGGCTCAACTTGAGAAGAATAACAACCAGGAAAAGAAGGTCTTCCTTGAAAAATCCCCACAGGGCAGTGAACAGGCGCATCAATTAAACCGTGAATTTCATGCGACGATTGCGCGCGCTTCAGGCAACCTGCGACTCGAGAAAATAATCCAATCGTTGATCAATGACCTCGAACGTGCGTTGTCTTTTGACCCCTATAGCGCCGACCCAAGCCAGCACACCGAAATCATCAACAGTCTCAAGACACATGACAAGGCACGCGCGCAGGAATCCATGCGGGCACACATCAATGAAACACGCATGCGGCTGTTGGAGATATTCTAAGGCTTACAGCCTCGCGTCGATGATCTCCTGCCTGTGCTTCCGATAATCGCGGATCAGCGAGTCGACGCAGCGTGCTATGGTCGCAGGGTCCCTGCGATAATGGACAATGCCCGTGTCCAGTTCCCATTCTGCTTCATCAATTGATTTCAAATAATTAACCAGCACCTCTTTGGTAGAGGCGATCTCTTTCAATAGCTCATCGCGGTCAGTGGACGGGAATTGGACAAAAAACTTCGCATTGACCTTTCTGTAATCGTTCGTTCCATCGTAAAAGTAAAAAGGTTCCGCGCCTTCGCGCAGGGCACTACATCCCGCTAATGTGATTCGATTCCAACCGATGAAGTGCGCCGCAATATCGCGCGGAGTCCAGTCACCAAGGGAGGTGAGCAGGGTTTCAGCAGAAAGACCTTGCATGGTTTCCATGAAGGCAGAATAGGCAACTTCCAAGTCTGCGAGTTGTTTATCCTTTTTGTCGAACATGATCGCTCCTATTTATGTCATGCTCCCGAAGGACATCGGGACGATGTGAGGGGTGTTCTTCCCCGAAGCATCTCTGAACCTGTAAATAGAGACCCTCACTGCACTGGCGTGCAGCGCAAGTGTCGGTCGCGACAAGTGCGCTCCCTCAGGGTGACACGTTTTTCAACGCCGCATCCACTTCATCGAGGTGACCGTTGCGATGTATGGCGCGGATGACCCAGCGCTGGTTGAAGTTGTAGATTTCCTCCAGCAGGTCCTGCGGATACTCCTCCAGCCGCCTGTCCAGTTCCTCGGCGGTTTCGACGGCAAGACGCGCCGCTTCACGCGGGGGAATCGCCGCCCAAAACGGCAGGGACAAATCATTGACGACGATGTCGATTTGCGGCATGGAAAGTTTGCCCTCCTTCGCGGTCATATCCAGCACGCACAACACGCGCCTGTCCCAAAATGCAAGGTGCGCCAGCGCCATCGAGACCGTCCAATGCTCGCCGACGCGGGTTTGCATTTCATCATCAGTAAGGGTAAACGCCAGTTTTTTGATGCGCCCCGTGGATGCGCGGTTGAGGTCTTTGTAGGTGGGGTCAAGGGACATATAAGGCTCCTTTTTAATAATAAATCAAAAACTTAATGTCCGACATTAACCGAATTATTTTCGTCGAAATCATAAGATTCTTTCTCTAAAACAAACAATTGATTTAAAAGCAAAAATTCTGCTATGTGCATATGATAATGTTTATCTAATTCACGGTGTGCCCTGGGATTTCGGTATGCCATATATATTGCTGTAAACAGCATCCCTCTCCCTTTTTGCTCGCTTACGTCTACACCTTTCCACCCAAGCTTTGCTTTCTGACCTAAAAAGACTTCTGAAAACAGTCCCACCCCGTGTTCTTTACTGCCAGTTCTTCTTCTTACAATATCTTCCAACCGTCTGTATCCAATTGTTAAACTCTGGTCCGGGTTTTCCCAGAACTGCAAAGCTAAATCAATGATACGAGAATCAATAATTGATAATGGAATAATGTAGGGAAAATCTCGCCAGATTTTTTTATTTTTCTCCCTTTCCCAATAAGAGTCGATCATATACTCATACCATCGAGGTGGCTCTACAGGATGAGATTTGTCAAGTTCCTCAATATCTCCATTAGTTAATGATGACATGTCTACACGTTCAAAAAAATCCTTAGTCACTTCGTATTCTTCGATTTCTATTCCATGAGCATGTAAGAGTTCTATAACATAGGAGAATGCCCTTGGTCCCTCCCCATCATAACCAGAGGAGAAACCAGATTTTATGGCAGTTAAGTCGCCATTAACTGTTAGCAAAAAACAATGACTATTACCACAGGAAAGGATTCTTGCAAGTGTTATATGATCTCTATATTGAAGAAATCGCATAATAGCACGTTTACAGTGAAACGATACACCAGGAATTCCTAAATATTCGATTCCCGCTGGCATAGTATCAGTTATCATCTTATTCATTATTCACCTGTTCTCAAAGCGATTCTGCCCTACTTGATTTTAAACCTTCCAGCATTTTCCTCGTTGCCTCGGCGACCTCGTCCACGGCGCGTTGAAAAGCCTCCTCGTTTGCCTTTGAAGGCTTTCTATATCCGCTGACCTTCCGTACGTATTGGAGGGCGGCTTCCTGAATCTCCTGCTCGGTGGCGGGACGATCCGGCAGGCGCAGGGGTTTGATGCTTCGACACATAAAAATCTCCTTTTCTTGTAGTAACGACTTCAGTCGTTATATTCACAATAAAAGCGACTGAAGTCGCTACTACTTACAACTAATCCCAACCATTCCCAAAATCGTGAGACGGGGTAAACAACTTCCAGTGCTCCCGAATCCATTCCCCGCCCCTGTCATCATAATAAAGGGACAAACTCGACCAGCGCCACTCATACGGATCATTCACACATCCATGTTTTACAGGATTGTAATGGATGTAGTTGAATGCCGTGTGAAGATGAGCTTCGTTCCTTATAGCTGTATCGGCAAACTTATACCAAACACGGCGTTTTCCCGTCAGGTCATCTTCGATATTCCACTGGCGGGATGTCGTTCCATGCAAGTGTTTGAGCGCGGCGGACATGTCACCCAGCGATTGAACTCGCGCCAAAATATGATAGTGATTTGGCAGAACCACCCAGGCGATGACATCATCCACAATTTCCCTGAGTGAATTCAACAACAGGGTTTCAAATTCCGTGCGACGTTTTGGTGACTCCATGACGGGCTGATGCTCGAAATTTGCGGACGAAATTAGATATACCCCTGCATCTCGGAATGGATGTGGAGGCGCGTGGAGTGGATAGCCTCTTTCACTCCGATACCGAACGATTTCTTCGCGTTCTTTTGGTGATAGTTTTCGATATTCGTAGGGCATGGCAAAAGACGACTGAAGTCGTCACTACAACTTCACTACAGGTGAGGCAAATCCAGCAATAAGACTTCAGCCAATAATCTTGAATTCACGTTTTTATCCATCTTCTCCAGTGCGGACTCCAAGTCACTGACCACGCGGCGGGCGGAGGATAAATCCAGGCGACCGGCAAGGAACTCGATTTCCATGTTGCGGTCCACGTTGACCAGCGGAGTCTCCGCCTGCGCCACGCGCAGCAGCACGTCACGCCAATACGAGAGCCAGATGAGGATTGCCTGCCGCATGGAGTCCTTATCTCTGGAGAGTTTATCGGCGTAGGAGAATTTTTCGACTCGCGGCGCGGGGAGCAGGGTCTGCAAGTCGTTCAGGCGCTCCTCGCGTTTTTCGAGGACGGTTGCATCGTCCATGAGACGGCGGGCATAGCCGGGACGTCCGCCGCTGATGTGAGCCAGCAGGCGTGCGCGTTCCTCGTCCAAGCCGCGTCCAATCAAATCGGATTCAATCGCGCCAACGGGCAGGGGACGCAGCCGCAAGATTTCGCAACGCGAGACGATGGTCGGGAGGAGTTGTTCGGGGGTATCCGCTGTCAGCAGGAGGATGGCATGAGCAGGTGCTTCTTCGAGAGTCTTCAACAGGGCGTTGGCAGCGTTGTCATTGGCTTCCTGAAAGCGCAGGAACAGAGCCACGCGGTACTTTGCCTGGTACGGTTTCAGCGACAGGGCGCGCTGTACCTCGCGGACCTGGTCCACCCTAAGCGTGCCGCCTTCTTTTGGAAGCCCGTCGCCGTCCACAGCCTGAATCACATTCATGTCGGGATGCTGCATGGCTTCGATCTGTTTGCAGTCGCGGCAGGTCCCGCATGGCATTCCTGCGGCGATGGGTTTTGTGCAGTTCAGGGCTTGGGCGAGGCGCAAAGCCAAAGTCCGCCGACCCAGCCCGGGCGGTCCGCAAAAAAGATAGGCGTGGCGGACATCTCCGCGCGCCGCGTGCTGGTGGAGCATGTCCACAGCCCATTCATGTCCGAGCATGTTCCAGTTGTCAGTCATTGATTAAGTATCAAGTGTCACGTGCCAAGTGTCAAGTGTGCAACTCGTATCTCGTAACTCGTTTCTTATTCTTGTCCCGCTCGTAATCTCAAATACGAATCGTATCGTTCGGGATGTATCTTCCCATCCTTCAATGCTTTTAGCACGGCGCAGCCCGGCTCGTGTTTGTGCGTGCAATCACTGAACTGGCAATGCGGAACGAGGTCGCGCAGTTCGGGGAAGTAGGCATCCATCTCCACGGCTTCGGTATCCCACAGGGCGAGGCTCTTCCAGCCGGGTGTATCGGCCACATACCCGCCGCCTTCGAGGGCGAACAGTTGACGGGTGACAGTGGTGTGGCGCCCCCTGTTCAGCGCCATGCTGATCTCGTTCACCGCCAGACCAAGCCCGGGCTGGATCATGTTCAACAGGCTGGATTTTCCCACGCCGCTGGGTCCCGCCAACGCGCTGATCTTGCCCGTCAACTGTGACTTCAACTCATCCAATCCCGCGCCTGTTTTTGTGGATGTGTAGATCACACGATAACCAAGCGATTCGTACACGCTGAAAAGCTCTTCCGCGTTTTCGACGAGGTCTGTTTTGTTGGCGATGACGACAGCGGGGATTCTCTGCTTTTCAGTGATGACCAAAAAACGGTCGAGCATTCTCAATTTGGGATTCGGGTTGGCACAAGCGAAGACGAAGACTGCCTGGTCGGCGTTTGCCAGCAACACCTGCTGATACATCCCCTGCGGACGAGGGTCGAGGCGGATGATGGCGCGCTGACGCTCCTCGACCTTTTCCACCACGCCGCTGCCATCCGTCAGGACGGTGATTTGCACGCGGTCGCCGAGCGCGGCGATGTCGCCAGTAGCGCGTCCCTGCTTGAGTTTGCCCCGCAACTGACAAATGACAAAGCCCTCCCCGGTCTCCACAGTGAAGAAACCGGATTGGGCTTTTACGATCAAACCTTGTCGTTGAGTTGCGTTCGTCAAATGTTTCCTTTTATCTCCACCCCGAGCGTAGTCGAGGGGCTTTGTCCTTCGACTGCGCTCAGGACGGAACATCAGCTATGGCGCAAAGTTACCCGCTCCGAATGGTGTTGGTGTATAGGGCGGTTCGCCGACCCTGCCATACGGCGGTACGCTTTGCGGACTGCCGTAATAATAGGTCTCGACCATCGCGCGGAAGATCGGCACGCCATACTCCGAGCCTTCGCCAATATTTTCGACGATGACCGCGATGGCAATATCGGGTTGACCCGTGTCCGCTTCGTTCAAGGTGTAGCCCACAAACCAAGCATGGGATTTGCCACTGCCCGACTCGGCAGTACCCGTCTTGCCTGCCACATCGAATTGAAGTCCGCGCAGGTTCCAGCGTGCCGTGCCGCGCGGATTTTGCGTCACCATCTTCAAGGCTTCGCGCACGATCTCCAGGTTTTCAGTGCGGACGGGGAGCGTGCCAGTCGCTTCGGGGCGGAAGACCAGTTTCGGGTCGCCTTCCACAGGCTGGATTTTCTCGACAATCTGCGGGCGGTAAAGTGTCCCGCCGTTGGCAATGGCAGCCATGTAACGCGCCACTTGAAGCGGGGTCACCTGCATATCGCCCTGACCGATGGCCTGGTTGACAGCGTCCAAATCAGCCACTGGGTCAGTAATTTGCCCACTGACTTCCTCGATTTCCCCAATACCCGTGGGAGAACCAAACCCAAAGGCGCGCGCCATCTTGGCAATGTCAGTCTTGCGGTCGTAGTTGTATAGGTCAAGTCCGATATGCCAGAAGTACGGGTTGCAGGAGCGCATCAGACCTTCCTGCAAGGTTAGCAAACCGGAGGGTGTGGTGGATGAATCGTCACAAAACTCGCCGACAGCAATGGCATCCTGGCAGTGTTGCCAGGTCCAGTCGCGCAGGATAGGTTCGCCGAGTTCCTTGAATTCGTACTGGCAATCGTAGGTGGTATCCTTCAAGTACAATCCGCTTTCGAGTGCCGCAAACATGGTAATGGGTTTGAACGCCGAGCCAAGCGGATACTGTCCTTGAGTGGCGCGGTTGAGGAGCGGTTGGTTACCGTTGTTAAGCAATTGATTGAGCGCCATGTTATTGGGATTATCCGGGTTGAACAGGTTTGGGTCGAAGTCCGGACCCGAAGCCATGGCAATAATTCGTCCCGTGTTCACCTCCATCACAACGACGGCGCCACGGAAATATTCGATTGCTTGCTGGGCATAATATTGCATATTCTCATCAAGCGTCAGGTAGACGGAATCCGCGGGCTGGCGGCTGGATTGTCCGAGGGTGGAGATAGGTTGCCCAGTGGGGCTGACCACGCGCAGGACTCCGCCATGCTTTCCTGCAAGATAATCCTCCGCCCATTTTTCAATGCCAGTCTGCCCCACTTTTTCACTTCCGTTATAACCGAGGCGACGATAGGCATCCATTTGTTCGGGGGAAATGAGTTGTGTATATCCAACGGCTTGCGGCGCAAGTCCGGTCTTGAAGTAATAGCGGGATTCATATTTGGTGTAGACCAATCCACCGGGGCTGATGGAGAGCAGGCGCGCGGCTTCCTCTTTGGTTCCTTCGCACATCGGCAGGTACCAGCCGGGACCTGAAGCCTCGATCTGGTCCTTGATATATTCCGGGTCCAAGCCACATAACCTTCCCAAATCGGTGACGAGTGTCCCGCTCAGTTCAGGGTCGATCTGGTCGGTCTGGATGCCAAAGGCATAGGCTTCCGCCTGTGAGACGATGGGATTTCCATCGCGGTCATAGATGTCGCCTCGTGAAGGAATGCTGTATTCCATGGCGAGCGAATTTCCGCCCGCCAGTTCAGGCAGGATCATGCCTTCCACCCATTCGACTTTCCATGCGCCGTCTTCGAGGACAAGGTGTGTGATGATGTCGCGCTGGATGTCCCCTGCCAGCACCGTCTTGTAGGTGATGTTGTAACCGACCTCCGCCGCATACGGGCTGAGCAAGGCTGAGTTAACCGTAAATTCGACGCTGGATGCGCTCATGGTATTGAGCGCATCGTTATGTCGTTTGGCAAAATCCTCCTGATTGATCAACTCGCGGCTGGCCTTGCTCAGCATCCCGTACATTGCAGCAAAGTCACTCTTTTGATAGGCCTGCAAATATTGCGTGAGTGCCGCCTGCGCATCGGGTGCGGGAGTTACTTTTGCTTGTGCTGTGGGCAGGACCGCGGTGGGGGTGGAATCTGAAAAGATATTTACAATCCCACCATCGTCACCTGTACTCGTGCCGCCGCAGGAGGTTAGAAAAACCAGTATCAGAATGTAGTTTATCCAGCGTAGAGACTTCATTCGTTTCCTTTTTCCTTCATTACATTTCGCCGCGCAGAATCGCGCCCGAAACAGGACATTCATAGTTCAACAGTTTGCGACAAGCCGTCGGCACGTTTGCCAAGGGAGGGATATCCAACTTCTGCAGGGCGCGGGTCACATGACACATCGGTAGTCCCATCACGCTGGCATAGCATCCGCGCATGGATTCCACCGGCTGGAAGTCGGGATGCTGGATAGCATACGCGCCAGCCTTGTCGAGCGGGTCACCCGTCTGGATGTAGGCTGCAACCTCATCATCGGAATAATCGCGCATCGGGACATCGGTCACGCATAACTCGGACAGAGTCTTCCCATCGCGGACACGGTGCAACGTCACGCCCGTATAAACCTGATGGGTGTGACCTCGAAGCTGATTCAACATCCGGGCCGCATCCTCGCTGTCAGTTGGCTTGCCAAGGATGGAGTCAGCATCCACCACAGCGGTATCCGAGCCGATAACGATGAGGTCCCCGCCCTGCGTTTTTTCAACCGCGGACAGCGCCTTTGCTTTCGCAAGGCGCAATACGTAATCTTTGGGTGATTCGCTTTCCTGTTGTGATTCATCCACATCTGAGACGTCAACAATGAACTTCCAGTTCCCAAGTGCAAGCAATTGTTTGCGGCGCGGTGAATTGGAGGCCAGTAATAAAGTTGTTTTATCCATCAAGTACAGGATTCTAACACAGTCCATTTTGACGACCTTAAGCGGGCATGAGCTGAAAATCCCTGTCTTAAAACTCCGTCATCTTACCCTATCACGTTGTACAATCGCACCCAAAAATCTTGTCTAGTCAATGCGGAGGCAAAAATGCAGGAGTTGAAGGATCGAATTTTGAGCGAGGGGCAAGTTCTGGGCGGTGGGATTTTGAAAGTGGATAGTTTCATCAATCATCAAGTGGACCCGGCATTAATGGATGCCTGCGGACGGGAGTTCGCAAAGCGCTTTGCAAATGTTGGCGCGACCAAAATCCTCACTGCTGAAATTTCGGGCATCGCCCCGGCGCTGACCACCGGCTTCCACCTCGGTCTGCCCGTTGTATATGCCCGCAAGACCAAGCCGGTCACCATGCCCGACCAGGTCTATCTCACGCTTGCACCGTCACATACTAAAGGACGCATGGTCGAGTTGATTGTCTCGCCTGAATACCTTGCCAATGGCGAAAAGGTGTTGATTATCGATGACTTCCTCGCCTCGGGCGCAACCATCCTCGGACTGGTGCGGCTGGCAGAGGCAGCGGGCTCGCATATCGTCGGCATCGGCGCGTTGATCGAAAAAATCTTCGAAGGCGGACGTGACGCGCTCAAGCAGGTGGGTGTGCAGGTCGAGGCACTGGCGTGTATCGCCTCACTGGATGATAATAAGATTACGTTTGTGGATTGATGTAAACGTCCGACGTGAAACGCTCCCTCTTATCTCAGAAATTATAGGTCAAAAGTCAAAGGTCGAAAGTCCGCCTTTGACTTTTGACTTTTGACACAGGATTAATCCATGACAGAATCAATTGCTATTCTTGACTTCGGTTCACAATACGCCCAGATCATCGCCCGCCGCGTGCGCGAGGCACAGGTCTATTGCGAGTTATTCCCCTGGGACGCCCCTGCTGATAAGATTCTCTCGATCAACCCCAAAGGCTTCATCCTCTCCGGTGGACCGAAATCCGTGTACGAGGAGAATGCGCCCTACATTCAGAAGTTCATCCTCGAAAGCGGACTTCCCATCCTCGGCATTTGCTACGGGATGCAGGCGCTCACCCACGCCCTTGGCGGCAAGGTGGACCCCTCCGCCCAACGCGAATACGGTCCCGCAGAAATCCAACCCCTACTCTCCACTCCTCTACTCTCCAATCTCTCCAGAGTCTGGATGTCTCACGGCGACAAGGTAACACAATTGCCCGACGGTTTTGTCGCGCTTGCAAAAAGCGGGAACAGTCCCTTTGCGGCGATGGGCGACGTGAAAAGAAAATATTTCGGCGTGCAGTTTCATCCCGAAGTACATCACACGTCCAACGGCGCAGAATTGCTCAAACACTTTGCCATTGACATCTGCGGCGTGACACCTGACTGGACTCCTTCTTCCATCATCGAAACCAGCGTCAAGCGGATTCGGGATCAGGTTGGGAAGGAACGTGTGCTGGCGGCTGTCAGCGGTGGAGTGGATTCCACCGTCGCGGCGGCACTGGTTCACAAAGCCATCGGCGACCAACTCGTGACTGTCTTTGTGGACACGGGTTTGATGCGTTACAAGGAAGGCGAGCAGGTGGCTTCCGCCCTGCATGACGGGCTTGGCGTGGAACTGATTGCCGTCGAAGCCAGCGATGATTTCTTCGGCGCGTTGAAGGGCGTGACCGACCCCGAACAAAAGCGCAAGATTGTCGGCGAAAAGTTCATCCGAATTTTCGAGCGCGAGGCAAAGAACGTCGGTCAACCGAAGTACCTGGTGCAGGGGACGATCTATCCCGATGTGGTCGAATCGTCGGGACCGGATCGCAGCAAGGCGGCGAAGATCAAGTCACACCACAACGTGGGCGGACTCCCTGAAGACATGCAGTTCGAACTCGTCGAGCCGCTGCGCTATCTGTTCAAGGACGAGGTGCGGCTGGTGGGCGAAGCCCTGGGGCTGAGTCCAAGCCTCGTGTGGCGGCAACCGTTCCCGGGTCCGGGTTTGACGGTGCGCTGTCTCGGAGAGTGCACCCCGGAGCGGGTGTCCCGTTTGCGGGCAGCGGATCACGTCCTGCAAGAGGAATTGTCGGCAGCGGGATTCTTGGGTAAAGGCGGAAAGGCTTCGCAGGCATTCGTAGTTTTGCTCCCCGTGAGATCGGTGGGCGTGATGGGCGACCAGCGGACGTATCAGGAAACGGCGGCGATTCGCGTCGTCACCACCGAGGATTTCATGACCGCCGATTGGGCGCGCCTGCCTCACGACCTGCTGGCAAAGGTGTCCAACCGCATTGTAAATGAAGTGGAAGGTATTAACCGTGTGGTCTATGATATAACAAGCAAGCCGCCCGCGACAATCGAATGGGAGTAGCGACACTTTGACACGGTGAGCGAAAGACGAACCGTCAGTGCAGGTTTACGATTTACGATTTGAGATTGGGAGGTTAGTGATGAAAGTTAATGTTGGCGATGTGCTGGGGAACGCATTCAAAATTGGATGGAGGCACAAAATACTGTGGCTCTGGCAGGCAATACCTGGCATGGCGGTCATCTTTGTTCTTCCAATTGCTTTTATTTACTACCCTATTTTTACAAGGTTGGTTCAAGATCCAGAATTGCAAATTTCAATCGAACCCTGGATGTCGATTTCCCTTAATTCGATAGGGATTCTCTTTGTGCTTTCATATGTTCTCATGTGGATATTTGCCCAGTTAACAACAATCTGTGGCGTAATGGAAATCGAAAATGGGGCGGCAAAACTTTCGTTTAGGGAACTTTTCCGAAAAAGCCTGTCTTATGTTTGGCGTGTAAGTGGGTTATATTTTCTCTTTGGCGGTATGTGGGCATTGATTAGCGCTAGCTCTGCTCCCATTTTGGGACCTGTTGCCAGGAATTCTCTCTCTACCTTGGAACTCCTGTCCACCTTGTTAGCTCTGCCCCTTTTAATTGTATGGCTAACCAGCGTGATTGTATTGGAACTGGCTCAAGTAGCCATTGTCGCAGATAACATGAGGGTTATTGCCGCTGTTTTGCACGCCTGGAAGATTTTCAAAAGCAATCTATTGAATGTGGTGGTAATAGTAATAGTACTGTATTATGCGACGGCCATTCCTTTCGGTTTGTTATTAATGCCTTTTCCATTTTTGGTCGGTATTTCGCTGATGTCCTTAACACGCGCACCTGATCCCAACATCATATTCTTTACAGTTCTTTTCGTAATTATCCCTCTCGTGGTTATTCTCCCGACTTCAATTGCGGGAGTTTGTATGACTTTCTTTCAGTCTGGCTGGGCGGTGATGTATTTGCGGCTTAGCGGTCCAATCGAGACATTGGTTGTGGCAGAATCAAACCCATAGGAGAAAAAAATGAAGTTCGATTTCGGCGAAGTCTTGAAAAGAATGTGGAAGATCAGTTGGAATCACAAGGTACTGTGGCTCTGGCAGATGCTTCCCGGTATATTTTCAATTGTCGTGATGCCTTTCATGTTCGTGCTGAATCCCGCTTTTGCAATGTTCATGCCCGAACCGTGGAATCAGTATGCTCAGTATGCAAATGAGGAATGGATCGCGATGGCGTTCGTTGTCGTGATGTTCATTTCCATGATTCCAATCATGTTCTTGGGGATTGTTGCCCAATTGACCACAACCTACGGAGCGGTGAAAGTGGACAAGGGCGCAGAGAAGCTTGCCTTTATGGAACTGTTCCGCGAAAGCCTGCCTTATTTTTGGCGCGTGTTGGGGCTATATGCCATTTTCGGCGGCGCATGGATGGTAATCTGGTTTGGCTTCATGGTCTTTTTCATGTTCGGTTCCATGTTGACTTTTGGATTGGCCTCCATCTGCGTCATGCCGCTCTTTCTTTTGTTGATCCCGGTTTTGCTGGTTGGCGCTTCCATTTTGGAATTGGCACAGGCGGCCATCATTGCAGATGACATGAGCACCTTAAATGCCATCTCACACAGCTGGAAACTTTTCCGCACAAACTGGTTAGCTGTGACTCTGCTGACGTTGATCCTCTATTTTGGGATGTACTTTCTCTCCATGATTCCAGCCTTCCCCATGATAGTCCCAATGATGATGCTCCCCTTTGGGATGGAATCGCAAGGTAGTTTCGAAAATTTCATACCTGTAATCTTTTTTGTCGTCTTCCCGATCACGTTCGTCTTATTGTATGTCGTTCAGGGAATCCTGCTTACCTTCTTCCAAACTGCCTGGGCAGTGGCATACATCCGTTTGAACCTTAACGCAAATCAGCCTATTATTTTGGGAGAAGAACCTCAAGAGGCGGGATTATGAACTTCGATCTTGGCGATACCCTGACCTGTGCCGGAAAAATTTCCTGGAGACATAAATCCATTTGGGGATTGCTCATGCTGCCAATGCTGGTGGCATTTGTTCCGTTTGCTCTTTTCGTTGTCCTATTTTTTTCGGTCATTTGGGTCGCGGAAGCAGACCTGCCGGGTATAGCGTATGCGGTTTTGGGAATTGTTTTCCTCCTGCTATTTGTATTAACCACCGCCGTAAATTATATGGTTAGTTCTCTTTGCAGTTCAGCCGCCACATTGGGGATCATCCGTGCGGAACGAGGAGAAGGCTCGACCAAACTCATGGATCTACTCAGGGATGGTAGGCCATATTTTTGGCGCATCCTTGGCGTAACGCTGGCGGTCAATTTGACGCTTCTGCTTGCTTATGGCATCTTTACCCTGCTCGGGCTTGTGTTAATCCTCGTCACCTTTGGAATGGCTTCGATTTGTATGCAACCTATTATGCTTTTGCTTACGCCGTTGATGTTCCTGGTGATCGGGATCACGGAAGCCGCCGAGGTAGCCGTAATTACGCGGGACATGAGTGTCATGGACGCGATCAAGTACGCCTGCCAGGTGGTACGCGCCCATGTCTGGAAGTACATCGGTATTACCTTGATCGTGTATTTTGGCACCTCGATCCTGAGCAGCATCGTTGTCGTACCGTTGATGATGCCGGCATTCGCCCTTCCCCTGCTCCTTGAATTGGGAGGGGAAGTGAGTCTTTTGGGCATGGCTTTGATCTCGGCTCTTTTCTTTTGTGTTTTCATCCCGGTCATGATTCTAGTATCCAGCGTGATGGGCGTTTTTATGAAAACAGCGCTCGATCTCACCAGTCTTCGGCTTACGCAAAATGCCGAGAATCAGGTATGATTCAGAAAACCGTAATCCAAGAGCCTGCGCCACCCCGCCGACTCAAAAAGGAGCACCATGAATTTTAACTTTGGCGAAGTCCTTGTCCATGCCTGGAAAATCATCTGGAAACACAAGGTCTTGTGGATTTTTGGCATTTTGGCCAGTTGCGGCAGCAGCGGTGGAAACAGTTCAGGCAATTCACGCTCAAGCAGCGGCGACTTTTCAGAGAATCCATTAGCAAATGACATGATGCGGGACATGGTCGCCTTTTTTGAAAGGGCGGTCGAGTGGATCAAAGAAAACCCATGGGTGATTTTTGTCTTTGTGGGTGTAATCCTGGTACTGTGGCTCATCCAGATTGTCCTGACAAACGTGGGACAGATCGGTTTGATCCGCGGCGCATATCATGCCGAGATGGGCGTCGAGAAAATCCGCTTCGGGGAACTGTTTGGTGAGAGTCTTGGGTATTTCTGGCGGATGATTGGGCTATGGCTGGTTGTCTGGCTGCCGATCATTCTCGCCCTCGTTGGTATATTCGTGGCGTTCTTTTTCTCATTGGAGGGAGAGCTACTTACAGAGGAAGCTGAAATTTTTGGAGTGCTTGGATTATTTTTCCTTGCGTTCTGCTGCTGCCTCATCCCCTTCATGTTCGTGCTTGGTTTATATTATCTACAGGTCGAGCGGGCCCTTATATTAGAGAACAAGGGAGTTTTCTCCTCCCTGGCTCGCGGTTGGCAGGTGTTCAGCAAAAATGTGATGGGCATATTTGCAATGGGAGTGGTTCTCACCATTGTAAATATGATCGCAAGTATCATCATAGGGATTCCCGCCTTGATTGTCATGATACCGCTTATGATCAGTTTCATGGAAGGTAATATTGGGTCATGGCAACCCTTCATCATTGCAGGCGTCTTCCTATGTTTATATTCGCCGGTTGCCTGGGTTTTGAGCGGCATTGTCATGAGCTATGTTCAAACCGTCTGGACGCTGATCTACACGAGCGTCACAAAACAGCCTGTGGAAGAAAAGAATAACCCGATCATTCTCGAGGCAAATGCGTAAGTTCCCTGCTCTGCTGTTTGCTTTGAGTCTGTTGTTTGGCGCCGCATCCCCCGTGCGCGCGCAACAGAACCTTGCCACAGCGACTCTCTACCCGGTGGACGTTTCCTCCTTTCCGAGGATTTCCGGGTTTGTAGATGTCTTCGACACGAACAGTATCTTCGCCACTGGAATCCAACCCGGGGCTGTTTCCATCGTTGAGGATGGACAGGCGCTGCCGGTTGACACACTGAACGAGATCGCCGTCCCGCTGCAACTGGTCATTGCAGTCAACCAGGGCGCGCCATTGGATACCCGCGACCCAGCGACAAATTTCTCCCATTTCCAACGCATTTCACAGGTATTGGCCGAATGGGCACAAAGCCGCCCCGCCGACCTGCCCGATGACCTCAGTCTCGTCAGCCAGGCGGGACCGGTTATCAATCACGCTCCCGCAGCGGACTTCATAGTTGGGTTGAATGGCTTCCAGCCCAACTTCCGCTCCGCCGTGCCCAACCTGCAATCCCTTTCAATTGCGCTGGACACGGTCAGCGCCCAGACTACGAGACTGGGCATGAAACGCGCCATCCTGTTCATTACCCCGCCGATGGAAGACGGGGACATTGTGGCGACCCTCGAACCCTATCTTCAGCGCGCGATCGAAAACAACATCCGTATCTTTGTCTGGTATGTGGGACCTGCCACCGCCTTCACCAGCACCAGCGCGGCCGCCTTCAACAACCTCGCCATCCAGGCCGGCGGGAGCATGTTCACCTATTCGGGTATCGAACGTTTTCCCGACCCGGAGAACTATTTTTCAGGGCTGCGCCGCGTTTATACGTTTAGTTACACTTCCCGCCTGCAAACTGCGGGCGAACATAAGATCAACGTCAACGTAAACCTGGCATCGGGCGCGTTGAGCACGGGCGAACAAGCTTTCAGTATCGACATCCAGCCACCGAACGCGTACCCCATCGCCACCTCCCTGCAGATTACCCGCCGGGCGCCGGAAGACGATCCTTTTGACCTTGAAGCGCTCATGCCCAGGGAACAGCAGATCGAAATCAACGTGGAATTTCCCGATGGGTACGAACGTTCGCTGACACGCACCACCCTGTATGTGGATGGTGAGATCGTGGACGAAAACACGACGGAGCCTTTCAACCTATTCACTTGGAATCTGGAGCCATATACCAGCAGTGCCGAACACCAGATCATGGTCGAGGTGGTGGATTCGCTTGGGTTGAGCAACTCCAGCATGCCTTCGCCGGTGGTGGTGACAGTGATCCAGCCGCCACAGGGCATCCCGGCCTTGCTGGCAAAATATCGCATTCCCATCATGATTGGCGGCATCGTCTTTGCCGGGCTGGCCCTGCTTGCCATCCTCCTTAGCGGACGTTTGCGGATGCCTTCCGTTCGCGCCGCACAGGAGGCAAAACGCGCGGAAGCGGATCCACTCAGGCAGTCGGTGCCGGCGGCGATGGAACCGCCCACCGCCCCGCTTTCCGCCACAACCGGAGTCAAGACCCAAAGACGGGCTGTCGTCACGAGGAAAACCACATCCGAGGCAAAGTCCAAAGTGGACGCTCCGGCTTCACTCATCCGCATCAATGCCGAGGGACAGGTGCTTCCCGTTACGCCGATCCCGCTTGCGGAACAGGAAATCATTTTTGGCACAGACCCCACCCAGTGCGGCCAGATTTTGGATGATCCGTCCATCTCCCCTGTCCATGCCCGGCTGAGACTGACTGAAGACGGCGGCTTCCTTCTTCTGGATAACGGCTCGATTGCCGGTACCTGGGTCAACTACGAGCCCATCCCCCGCGAAGGCTATCGTCTGGTGCATGGGGATATGGTAAACTTTGGCCAATTAATGTATCGTTTCACCTTCAGGGTGCAACCTGTGACCCTCAAGCCAACAGTTACCGTCCAAAGTATTGAAGAATGATCCGCACTTCGCTTCCCCACGTGCACGTTGCCGCGCTCAGCCATGCTGGGATGTCCGGAAAGAACAATGAAGATCGTTATGCGGTCTCTTCATTTCATATCAGCGCTGATGATCCGCGCCCGGCGGTCTTTGCGGTGGTGGCGGATGGCATCGGTGGGCATCTTGCGGGGGAGATTGCGGCGGAACTTGCGGTCAACTATATTACTGCGGGGGTTGCGGAAAGTAACGCGCGGAAGCCCGTCAAGATCATGGAGTCCGCCATCCAGAACGCGAGCCAATCCATTTCCTCGCATTCGGCCGGGAATGAAGGCGAAAACGGCATGGGAGCAACGTGCGCCTGCGCATGGATCATCGAGGACAAACTTTACACCGCGTATGTCGGCGATTCTCGAATTTATCTTCTGCGCGGCAAATACATCCAGCGGCTGACGATTGACCATACCTGGGTGCAGGAGGCCTTTGAAAAAGGAATCATCACCGCAGACCAGATGCATGACCACCCGAACCAACACGTCATCCGTCGGTATTTAGGTGGACTAAAATTGCCCGAAGTGGATTTTCGCCTTCGGATTGATAATTCAGAAACCAATGAAGAATCAGAAAACAACCAGGGATTTCACCTCGAGCCTGGCGACACTGTCATGATTTGCAGTGACGGTTTGACCGACCTGGTTTGGGATGACGAGATCCAAAAGATCATCCGCACAAAGAAGGATTTGAAGCTGGCAGCTGAAGCGCTGGTGGACCTGGCAAACGAACGCGGCGGGCACGATAATATTACGGTGGTAATTCTATCCATGCCCAAGGTGGAAGACACGGGGAAAAAGAAGCATAATCTCATTGACTGGCTGTTTGGAGAATAAAGAGCCCCGGTCCAACCGAGGCTCTTTTTGTTTCGGGCTTGCGCGGGGATGAAATTACCCGCGCTATGATGGCTTTTCGCGGTCGAGCCATAGCTCGCGATACTTGCGATTCCAATCTATCAAAAAGCGGACGGTAATCACCACTCCCGCGCCCACCGCCACCCACATCGAAATGTCGCGGATATTGAAAAGCCACAACACAGGCGCAACCAGAATGCCTGTGAACACGCTCGCCCGCGCCGAGTGACGGACCACCAAAACGAGCAGGATGAGCAATCCGAGACTGGTGAGAAACGCCAGCGGGTTGACCGCGAGGAATGCTCCACCCGTGGTTGCCAGTCCCATCCCGCCGCGGAATTGGGCAAATACTGGCCAACAGTGACCAACAACCGCGAGAGTGGCAGTTAGCGCAACAATGTAGGTTGGGACATCCTGCCTGATGGCAAGATATGTTGGAATAAATCCCTTTGCGATATCCAGAATCAAAACCAAAGTCCCCCAGCCAAACCCCGCCTGACGGATGGTGTTGGTGGTAGTGGCGTGACCGGAGCCTGCATCGCGCAAATCCACGCCTTTGACGAGGCGGGTGATCCAAACCGAAAAAGGCATGGAGCCGAAGAGATAGCCCAAGACAGGGAAAATAAAGTGAAAGAGATTCATCACATGAACCGTTCTCTAAATTCAATTACTGTTTTTTGAAGCCGATTTTCGAGGAGATTCATCGCGTGAGTCTCCATCCACTCAGGAACGCCGCCATAAAATGCCTCGGCAATTCCGCCTGTGATACAAGCCAGTGTATCTGAATCGCCGCCGAGGGAAATGGCCAGCCGAATGGCATGTTCAAAGTCGTTTGACTCTAGAAACGCGATAACAGCTTCGGGAACAGTCTGCTGACAGGTTTCATTGAAATGATAGCTGGGTCGTATCTCATCACAGGTGCGATTGAGGTTGTAACCAAAGGTTTGCTGGATATATGCGCGGATGTCCTGCTTGCTTTTGCCGGTGCGAGCCATAAAGATTGCCGCCGCAGTTGCCTGTGCGCCTTTAATTCCTTCGGGATGGTTGTGTGTGACTGCCGTATATTTTTCCGCAGACTTAAGAACCGTATCCAGGTCGTTGAAGGCAAACCCAACGGGACTAATGCGCATTGCCGCGCCGTTGCCATAACTGTTATATGGTTTCATATCCCCTGACTGTGCCCATCTGTTGAACCCCATTCCATATCCTCTGTTTGGATATCGTATGACATATTCCTTGAGGAGAGCGGCATAGTTTTTTTCGTACAAGATTGCATCTGCAAGCGCAATGGTTAATACAGAATCATCTGTGAAGAAGCATTTTTCACCGAAGAATGGAAAGTCTACCGAACGGTGGTTGTGGAATTCATAGATCGAGCCGACGATGTCACCGATGATCGCTCCAATCATAAAATCTCCTTTTATTAGAACTTACAAAATCCGTGGGGCAGGGCGACTCAAGTCGCCACTACAAAATCACCCGCTCAACTTTGAACGGCGTCGCGTCGGGGTCAAGGGTTTCGTCAAATTCCTGGGCGGCGAGATGACCAGAAAATATGGCTTGCGCGATGATGTTGGGCGCTTCGGCGTCACCGATCAGCCGCAGGGACTTGAGTTTGCCTTCGTCCAGCGCGGGCTTTAACTCGTGATAGAGCGCGTCGTTGGGAAGCCTGTCGGTGATTAACACCACGGCGTCGCAAGGCAAAATGCTTTCGGTGGCTGTCAGGACGTTCGTAACAGTGGCAGTCGTCGTGTGAAGCGAAGCGACGAAATGGCTTGGGAGCAGGGTCACGTTCAAGGCTTGGAGCCGCTTGTGGATGCGATTCTGCTCCAGCGTGAATTGAGTCCAATAAGAGATGGAAGGCGCGGGAGTGACCAGAGTAACTTCACAGCTATTTTCGGCGAGCAGTTCCGCAAGGACGCTGCCCATGTAATAATGGTCGTCGTCATAGATGAGGACTTTGCCAGATGGCAACTTGCCATTCATCAAATCATCGGGGGTGAAAATTTTGGCATCGCCGGGAACGGGTTGCGAAAGATAACGTCCCACGCCATCGCGCCGCCAGGTTGCGCCTGTGGCAAGGATGACGTGCGGCGCGCCTGCTTCGAGAACATCCTTTGCCGTCATCTGGCTGGATGGATAAAAAAAGATGTTCGGTGTCTTGTTGATTTGGGTCAGCCGCCAATCCATCACGCGCCGCCATTCGATGAGACCGGGCAGCGCCGACTCGAGCGCCACACGTCCGCCCGCTTCGCGCTTTGACTCGGTCAGGATGACATGATACCCGCGCTGGCCCAGCGCCCGTGCCGCTTCAAGTCCCGCAGGTCCCGCGCCGACGATGAGGATTTCGTCGTCGGATTTTTTCGGCGCGATGAATTCGGGATGCCAGCCGCGCCGCCATTCCTCGCCCATGGTTGGATTCTGCGTGCAGCGGATGGGAACGTAACGCGTGTCGCCGGTGACGCAGATGTTACAGCCAATACACTCACGGATGTCTTCGAGGCGGTCTTCTTTTATTTTGTTTGGCAGGAAGGGGTCGGCGATACTGGGGCGTGCCGAGCCGATCATATCCATGATTCCGCGTTGGATGGCGGAGACCATCGAGTCGGGCGAGGTGTAACGTCCCACGCCAACGACAGGTTTTGTGGTGAGTTTCTTGACGAAGGAAATGTATTTTTCCTGGTTGCCCTCTTTTTCGAAACGTGAGGTGCTTGAGTCGTTCGACCAGTTGCTGATGTTCACGTCCCACAGGTCGGGGAGTTCGGCAAGCATCCCCATGATGTCCCGCGCCTCGCCTGTGGACTCCATCCCCGCACTGCCGAGCAGTTCATCCACCGCAAAGCGCACTGCGACCCCGCAGGTATCGCCGACAGCTTCCTTTGTTTCTTCGATGATTTCACGTAAAAAACGCACGCGGTTTTCGAGCGAGCCGCCGTATTCATCGGCGCGGTCATTTTCCTTCGATAAAAAGTGAAAGGCGAGCGAGAGGTTGTGTCCCGCGTAACAGGTGATGATGTCGAAGCCTGCCCGTTTGGCGCGGATGGCAGCATTGCGATGCCATTTGCGGATTTGCTTGATGTCGTCCTTGCTCGCGGCGCGCGATTGACCGGGTTCATATCCGCTGGCGCCGACGATACCCCTTGAACGTAAATCGAATGGAACCGCACGCGAGTACAGGTTCGAGGCGTCGTGCCCGTTGTAAGCCAGTTCGATTCCCGCCAGCGCTCCGTGCTTATGGACGGCTTCGGTCATCAGTTGTAGGGCCGGGATGTCGTCATCGTTCCAGAGGCGCCCTTCAAAGTATGGGGATAAATCGCTGGTGTGATGGATTTCCACTTCTTCGGTGTGGACTACACCCCAGCCGCCTTCGGCTTTCATCCCGCGCATGGTGGCATGTCCCTGGGGCATTCTCCATCCGAAGCCGTTGCAATGCGGCACTTGATAGAAACGGTTGGGTGCGGTGACGGGTCCGATTTTGACGGGTTGGAAGAGGATATCGTAACGGGAGGTCATATGGTTTTCCTTGTTATGTTTTGAAACGTCCCGAAGGTTTTTCTGTAAAACTTGTTCTCGTTTCACAAACCTTCGGGACGATGGTTTAGGGTCTAAAATTTTACGGGCAGTTTGGATAGGTTGGGAAAAGGCGGGTGGAGTAATCGCCCATCATGGCGTTTAATTCGAGCGGGAAAACGATCATCATGGAAATGACCCGTGTGTCGGTGTCGTTTTTTACCCAGTATTTGACGCCGTATTCAAATCCCTGATTCTGCGTTTTGAATTCGTACAACCGCAAGCCATCGTCCCGCTTGCATTCATCCACCAATTCGTAATTTTCATAATATTGAAAGATTGTCTTCCAATTTTCATCGCTGTAATAATTATTCAAATCGGGTTCTTCATATCCACACGGGAAGATGATCGCTTCAAGGTAAGCGATTGCACCTGATGGATTATTCAACCATGTGACCGAAACACGGTTTTCAGCAACCGTATAACTTCTCTCCCATTCGGCTACATCGAAGGTCCCCTCGGTAAAGGAAAGGACGCGGTCAATATCCTTTTGTGTGGGCTCGGGGGAAATGCAAGCCGCTGTGACGGTTGGCAGAGGCGCCTCTTCCGTTTTAGTAGGCGGTGGAATCGTGGGCGTCGGCGTGGCTGTGGGAGGGGCGGCGGCAGGCTTTCCGCAAGATGACACAACAACTGCCAGGGCGAGGAACATCAATATTCTTTTTATCATGGTTGCTCATCCGTATAAGAAGGTCGATATACGCGAGTATAGCACGGCGCAAAGAAATTGCCCGCTCCTCCCCGCCCGATAATGGAACTATTCTAGTTCACAATAAATTGCGTTCACGGTTTTATCCCCATGACCATCCTGACCCAAAAATCGGATTTAAAGACCATGCGGCTATCCTTCTTCAAGTCCGCCTTGATTCTTTCGATGCCAGCCTCATAAGTTTCCCTACTAAGCAAAGCCAGTTGTGACGTGGCGTTTTGTTTGATAAAGGGATCGTCCAGAACTTTCTCTCCTTCGTGAATGCTCAGGACATGTTCGATATTCCGGCGCTCAACGTTTTGGAAGCCTGTTCGATTCATCATTTCTTTCAGACCATCGCTGGAGGGATAACGGCGCAGGTCGGTCTCGTAGACAGTGTCGAAATAATCATAAAAGTACCAGTTGAAATCGCCGCTGTGCGGGTCGTGACCAATAACTGCCAGCGCGCCACCGGGCTTCAAGACGCGAAAGGCTTCGTTCACAAAAGCCACATGGTCGCCAAAATGATGGATGGCGTCTACACAGTAAAGCAGGTCGAAGGATTCAGCTCGAAAGGGAAGTTGAGTCGCAATTCCGCGAGTCAGCTTGAGGGGAGCGGATTGATTCTTCGCCTGCGCGATCATCCCCGCTGAAAAATCCAGCCCGTAGAGTTGGGACGTCCCCTGATTCAACAGGTTCAACCAATAGCCCGTCCCGCTGCCGACTTCCAGAACGGCTTTCGCATCAATGTGACGGGCAAGTTCAAGGAGGGCGTCGCCACGGGCCCAATGAAAGGTGGAAGGATAGCGCTGGTTGTAGTCGCTTGAGATTTTGTCGTAATTTAGTCGTGGATGAGTCATGTTATTTGGAATTCCCCGCTTGATTATTTCTTACTATTCGAGCCATCGATGGCCAAAATCCCACACTCGATGGGGAACATTTTTTTCGTATGACCTCGTCCTGTTCCGCATGTAATATAATCAGATAAAACAACTCATTTTTATTCACAATGGAGGTCATATGCTCAAACGAATCATCGGTTCGCCGCGCCTGGAGGTTTTCATTGCGGTCATGATCGCGCTTGCCTCTGCAACAACGGCACTTGTAACCTGGCGAACCAGCAGCGTTAATTCCGAGGCTGGAAACGCCATCCGTCAGGGACTGATCGATGCGGTCAAAAAACAGGCATCCGCAAACGAAAACTGGAGACAGGTGTACGAACAGGCGCATTACGCGCAAACGTATGCGGTCACACTTGCTCAGGTGGAGGCTTACGAGGCTGGTAGCAACAAAGCGGGCAAGGCACAGGCGGAAAATATGCGTCAATATCTTCTGCCAAACCTGCTGTTGCTGTCCGAACCACTTGGCACGGACGAGAAATATCTCAAGGAAGACGGCACCTATGACCTTGAATTGTATTTTGCAGACCTCCAGTCTGAATCCCCCGACCTGACTGCGCTCGACCCCGAAGCGTCTTTTGAATTATCGGATAGTTACGGAGCCGAACAACGCTGGCTGACGGTGGACATTGTAATCCTGGCGGTCAGCCTGTTCTGGCTTGCCCTTGCCGAATTGAATTCAGGAAACTCACGGGCGATCACGCTTGCCATTGGTTTGGGCGTTTATTTTCTCAGCCTTGCATGGTTTGGCGTCGTCGAGATCATATTTATCTTCGCTCGCGGAGGTGCGCTGTGACCGAAAACCAGCTTCAAGCTGTTCCCAATCCCGTTGACGAGGCAAAGGCTCAATCTGCCGAGTTGTCTCAAGGCAGGCCGGATCAACATAAAACATTGATCATTGTGTTGACGTTGATCACAAGCATCGTCACGGCCATTGTGGCTGGACTGCAAGCGGATGCGGGCATCCGCGCCAGCAACGCCAACCGCGACTCGCAATATTACGCCGTACTGGCATCCGGCGAGATTCACCGCCAGGGTCTGCAAAGCAATTACGAGACAGCCACCATGACCGAATATCTGCGGCTTTCGCAGGAGTCGCTGGTGATGCAGATCGCAGCCTTGGGTCTCGAAGATACGGATGACCGCATGGCAACAGAACTGGCTGCGGTGGGTTCACAAGCACGCGCGGACAAACTCAAGACCTATTCCGTTTTCTTTACGGATCCTCGCTATGCCCCACAGACAGACGATGGACTTCCCAATGCCGAAGCATACCTGGCAGACGCGTTTGCGAAAGCGAACGAAATCACCGCAACTCAAAACAAGGCGACGGATGAATATCGCCGCTGGGACGGCAAGGCTGACGCCTATGTCAGCGTGCTGACGGTGATGGCAATGGCGTTCTTCCTCTTTGGTCTGGCTCAGGCACTAAGGGGACGCATGAGACTGGTTTTTGCCGTCTTTGGCGCGGTTATTTTATTGTTTTCGAGCGCGTGGGCCGCTTTGGTTACGCTGTTGTGATTCCCTAAACCGGGCATCAAACCACGAAGACACGTAACGTGGAGTTTTTGTTTCCCCCTGTGTCTTCGTGGTTTGGTATTGGATTTTTCAATCTTTGAGCGGCAAACACATCTCATGCCATTGCGCGCCGCCGTGTGTGGAGCGGGATAATCCCATGTGGAGGAAGCCCATCCCTTCGTAGTAGGCGATCAGGTGCGGTTTGCACATCAGGAAGACCTTTTCCTTTTTGTTCCGTTTTGCCCCTTCGACGAATTGTTGTATCAACCGTTTTGCGATTCCCTGTTTTTGAAACTCAGGCAGGACAGCCAGCGCAAAGATGACCATATTTTTCCCATCCGGGTCATGACCGATCAATTGCTTCAACTCTTCGTCGCTGATGTCGTCCTTGTTCGTGCAGGCGCCGTTCGCCATGCCGATAACCCGCCCATCGACCTCGGCGACGAAGAAGCCCTGTGGAAAAGTCTCGATGCGGAGTTGAATCGTCTCCCGCGATGCCATCTCTTCGGGCGAAAAGCCATAGGATTCGACGGCGCAGCAATCGTCCAAATCCTGCGGGCGGACGTTGCGAATCAGAACCTCACTCGCCTGCATTGACAATCTCCTTGACGCGCCCCACCTGTCCATCCGTCAGACGGACTTTGATTCCGTGCGGATGATTGGGCGACTTGGTCAGGATGTCCCTAACCACACCCTTGGTCAGTTTTCCCGTGCGCTGATCCTGCTTGAGGACGATGAGCACGGTCATGCCGGGCTTGATGTTCGAGCGGGTTTGTCCGTTTGTCATTGCTGCAATCTCTCGCGGACTTCGTAATGCTGGGAGCGGTCGTCGAAGCGGGACAGCAATGCTCTTGCCTTGGGCGGGACGACCGCCGCTTCGTAATCTTCGCCCGCGAAGATGCGGACGGCTTCGATGGAGTCGAACCACATGACCGTGATGAACTCCACTTCCTTTTCAAGCTCCCTGCGAAACAGTTGGATTTCCTGAAAGCCTTGAATATTTCGTCCGCGAATGCCGGTGAAAATCTCGCTCTTCAACAGTGTTTCGTATGCATCCGCATTTGCCGGGGTTGTGTATCCATGCCAAATTCTGCTGATCATAAAATGCCCTTTTTTTACTTTGATATTCTTGTTTTGTGTCGTCGTGAGGGAGCGTGTTCTTCACGACCAAAGGACCTCTGGCACAATGAGGTAAAGATGCTTCGTCGCTTGAACTTGATGGGTTTAGTTTCATGAATTCCCGCTCCTTAGCATGACACAGTATTGGGACGTGTCACCCTGAGCGTCAGCGAAGGGACTCTGTGCTGGCTGTTGCAACATACCATTCAAGGCTCAAATCCTTCCATTGAGGATTAATGGTCTCGATCAACGCAATTTTCTTCGTGCGCAGCCAACCTTTGATCTGCTTTTCCCGCGCAAGAGCAACTTGAACATCATTCGTTTCCTCATAATAGACCAACTGTGTGATATTGTACTTACGCGTAAAGCCAGCAACCAGTTTATTCTTATGTTCATGCACGCGCCGCTCAAGGTTATTGGTCACACCGGTGTAGAGTGTTCTGGATTTATTCGTCATGATGTAGACATAGTAGCTTTTCATAAATCCTCTCCTTTGTGTCGTCCTGAGGGAGCGCGTTCTTCGCGACCGAAGGACCTCTGCGCCACAACGAAGTAGAGATGCTTCGCTGTCGCTCAGCATGACACAATTAAAGAATTTCGATGCCGCTTGCAGGGTGTTTAGTTGACTGAGGTTTTTGTGGTTTAATTTCATTTCCGCACATGGGGCATTTCCAATGTTTCTTATCAGCTGAAAGCATTATTCCTGAAGGCCAATGATTTGTACATATTTCATGTCCAAGAATCTTGGCTATTTGTATCTCCGCAGTTTGCATCTGTCTTTCCGCCTTTTCGACTTGATCAGCGATTTCCTCTTTGTTCTTTCCATCAGGAAGCAAGTCTTTTGCTTGTTTCAGCATCCCTAAAATAGCAGCGATGGCGCTTAAACCTTGTTTCAAAGCTTCAATATCCATTTATTCTCCAAGTACAAGAATTTATACAGTGTCACCCTGAGTAAAAGCGAAGGGTCTCTTGCACAACATGACAGAGATCCTTCGCCGCAAGGCGGCTCAGGATGACTCGGTTATGACAACAACCCTCTCGCAAAGGACAAAAACGCCTGCACGTCATTGAAATTCGTGACCATGCCCACAGAGATGCGCACCGCGCCGCTGGATTTTCCGTCGATGCAGTGGCGGAAGTCGTCAATCGAGAGGCGTTCTTCGTGTCCCAACTGGGTGAAGCAGACATCCAACTCCACGCGGGAGATGCCGAGGGCGATCTCGCCTGCGCCGGGGTTACAGAAGCAACCCGTGCGGAGGGAGATGTTCACCTTGTTGGCTTCGCTTTCGATGTAACGGTGGTCGAAAGCTTTGCCATCCTTGTCATAAAAGTTGACCGTGACTGCGCCGCCGCGTCCCTCGGTGGAGTTGGGTCCAAACAACCTCACCAACGGTTTGCCGGTACTGTGTTTCATTTCGGTCAGGTGTTCCAACAGCCAGCCCGTCAGCGTTTTGACTCTTTCACTGATGACATCGTAGCCGATGGATTCAATATGCTTGAGTCCGATCTCGATGGCGGGGATGTTGAGATAGTCGAGCGTGCCATCCTCGAAAGCGGGGGCGCCGTCGGCAAGATAGTATTTATCGCCCTGCACCGAGGCGACGGTGATCGTCCCACCCGCAAACCAGGGGCGATGTAATTTCGCCAGTGCTTTCTTGCGCGCGATCAATGCCCCGAGTCCCGTGGGATAGCCGAACATCTTGTAAAAGGAAATCGGCACAAAATCGGGCTTGACCTTGCTTAGGTCAAGTTTACTGGTGGGTACGTATGCCGCCGCATCGAGCAAAACGTCCCAGCCGTGGGCGTGGGCTTTTTCGATCCACTCCAGCGGATGTTTGACCGAGGAGAAGTTCGACTGGGCGGGAAAAGCAAAAAGGTTGTGTCCGCTTTGGGAAGGGCGGGACAGTTCAAGTTCAAGCTGCGAAGAGTCCACCCGCATATCGGGAAGCATGACCGGGATGTAAGTTACTTCCGCGCCGCGCACATGGGCAAATTCCCGAATCCCATTGACCGAGTTGTGGTTGTCGAAGGTCAGCAGGTAGCGCCCATTCGGGAAGGGATAGGACTCACCGACCAGTTTGAGCGCTCCGCTGGCGTTGGAGGTGAAGATGGCGAGATATTCATTGGGATCGGCGTTGAAGAATTTGAGGATGTAGTCGCGTGCGCCTTCGACAACTTTGGTAGCAGCCAGTGATGTGGGATTGGACGAGTGCGGATTGCCGAAAACATTTTCATGCAATAGCTTATGATGCTTGTTGATCTGTGACTCGGCATAAATTCCGCCTCCCGTGTAATCGAGATAGATATGCTCGCCAGCATCAAGACGGGCATAGTCCTTCTTGCGGAGGTCATCGATGATCGCCGTTTTTTTGTAAGCGGGATGTTTTTCAAGGAAGGCTTCGAATTCGTTCGCAGGCATGGTATCTCCGTAGTTGACTTTTTACGCCTTGACGCTATTGCTCAACTTTCCAAGCCCCTCGATCTCCACTTCCACCACATCGCCGCTCTTCAGAATGCCCACACCCGCAGGCGTGCCTGTGAAGAGAATGTCACCGGGTTCGAGGGTCATGATGGAAGAGACGTAAGCGATGAGCGTGCTGACGTTGAAGACCATGTCGCGGGTGGATGCCATCTGGCGCATCTGTCCGTTGACGCGGCAGGTGACTACCGCATCGGAGGCATCGAACTCGGTGTCGATCCACGGACCGAACGAGCAGAAGGTGTCGAAACCTTTGGCGCGGGTCCATTGGTCATCGGTCTTTTGCAGGTCACGCGCGGTGACGTCGTTGCCGATGGTATAACCGAAGATATATTCCCTTGCGGCTTCGGGGGTGATATTTCGTCCGCGCTTGCCGATGACCACAACCAGTTCCGCTTCATGTTCAACCTGCTTGGATTGCGGCGGCAAAATAATATACTCGCCGTTTGCGATGATCGAGGAAGGCGGCTTCATGAAAATAAGCGGCACTTTGGGGGTTTCGTTGCCAAGCTCACGGGCATGTTCCACATAATTGCGTCCTACGCATACGATTTTGCTCGGCGTACAGGGCGCGGCAAGCTTCACTTCCGTCAGCGGGGTTTTGGCTTCGCGTCTGCGATATTCGCCAAAGATGTCGCCCTGAATCTCGCCGATCTTGTCCTCCAGCATCCAGCCGTACTTGACGGCTTCATCATTGGCTATGTAACGGACAATTTTCATGGTTCCTCCTGAAACGCAAAAGAAAATGCAGGATGAAGAAGTTTCATCCTGCACCTATTATACAATGAGGGTGCGCCGCACTGCGTAACCGTGGAGATTTAGTGATTGGGCGATGACGGTGGCTTGGGTAACTGTGGAATGATCCAGTTGATCAGCGCCTGCGGAGAGCGGGTCTGGATATAGACCTTGCCCGGCCCTGTCAGCTCGACGACGAATCCCTCACCGCTGAACAGCGTGGACTTGAAGCCGCCAATGGGCTTGGGCTGCACGTCGATGGTGGCATCGAACGCGACCAGATGGGTTGTATCCACAACGTATTTCTCACCAGTGCCGAGATTCTTCTCGAAAATCGCGCCGTAGGAGGAGACCAACAAGGTGCCGGAGCCGGTCGCTTCGAGCATGGAAATTCCCTCGGCAGACATGAAGGCTTTCATACTGACTTTGGCAGTCAGGTCAATGCCCGTCTCGGAAGCCATGTACGAACCAGCCTGAACCATCATTTTATTGCCGGTCATTTCGATCACGATGATGTCGCCAGGAAGCTCGGGAGCGAGAGTCACTTCGCCACCGTTTGCGGGCGCGACAAAAAAGTTCTGGAAGAAGGACTCGCCGCCAAGCACGGCGCGTCCCAACGACTTGAGGAATCCACCCTCGGCTTTGGTCTCGACGTTGACTCCACCAGACATGCTGACCATCGCCCCGGCCTCGGCGCGGATGTGCTCATTGGGTGCAAGTTTTGCAATGGCAAGCGAATAGGAGGGACGATGAATAACTTCAATATCCATGAGAGATACTCCATTTTGTATTTTTCACATTTAGAGGGCGACCTGTCCGGCAGGAATTACACCTCAGTCCACAATGAAGGGTCGCCCCTATTTGAACAACTTGATATCGCTGCGGTCCACCCTATCCAGCAGTTCGTGGATGGGTTTATTCAACACAGGGTGTACAAGGTCAGGCGCGATCTCGGCAAGCGGAACCAGCACGAAGGCGCGTTCATGCAAGCGGGGATGCGGAATGACAAGCGACGGCGTGTCCAGCACCAAGTTGTCAAAGAACAGGATGTCCATGTCGATCAGGCGCGGCCCGTTTTGAAAACTGGGCGCGCGTCCCAAGGCCGTCTCAAGTCTTTTCAAGTGGCTGAGGAGCGCCTGTGGCTTGAGATAGGTCTCCGCCATGATAACCTGGTTCAGAAACTCAGGCTGGGCCGTGAATCCCCAGGGCGGGGTTTCGTAAACCGACGATTTGATCTTCACCGCCATTTGCGGCGTCAGGTTGTTGAGCGCCGCCCTGAGATTTGCAAGGCGGTTGCCCATGTTACTTCCAAGCGCAAGATAAACAATGTGTTCCATAAGCATCCCTCAAATTTCATGATCTTCATAATGTCGGATAACGTCCGATGCGAGCCAGTTTTCGATGTCCGGGTTTTGCAAGGCGTCCTCCGGTATCTTCATGATAAGTTCCATCATGGCAGAGCGCACAGTTTGATAATGTGCCAGCAGGTCGGCATGTGACCATGTCGAATATTTCTTTGTCAGTTCCAGGTTGAAAGCGTCCACCTGAGGTTCCTGCCAGGCAAAGTTCGGCTTGTTCAATATCCCTTTGATCACGCGGATGGCCTCCTCCCACCAGCCGATGATGTGCGCCAGCAGGTCGTGGAAATTGGCAAAGCCCTGTCTGGCAATGAATTCCTTTTTTGCTTCATCATCCAGTTCATTGAAATCCTCAACATAGGTCGCCCATTCGTTTTGGAGAATATCCAAAAGCAGGAGGCGGCTTAGGGAGATCATGTGCTCGCGCGCATGATGGATGAAAATGCCGTTGACCCAGCCCCGCACACGTTTGTTCTCCCATGCCGCCTCATTCATGGATTTTAGTTGGCCAATCGTATTCAAGCGGGTTTCCTGGAAGCGGGCTAGGAATTCCGTCTCATCCCAGTTCCTATAATTCGCCACTGCCTCCGCGTTGAAAACATCGAAATCATATTTTTTGCGTTCGTACTCGCGTCCCTCCGCAATGGCGAGGATGATTCCCATACCCTCCTCCCACCATGCCAGGATGTGTGCCAGCATATCGCGGAACCGTTCATACCCCTGTTCGTCGACCCGTCTGCGTCCCTCTTCAGCAGGCAGGTGTTCAAACCTTTCGATGTAAGTCCCCCATTCGATTTGCAAATAATTCAGCGTACGTTGTTTCAAACTGGTCATGGAATCCTCCTTTAGGTTTCAACCAATGACAGGATTTCTATGTTTTTCAGGGCCTGCTGCAAATCTGCGCTTTTGAGGATGATCGCCGTATTGCGGATTCCGGACCCGATGGAGATTTCCTCCTCGCGCAGGACGCTTTCGTCAACCAGGACCCGGAGCGGATTCGGCAACCCAAGCGGACTCACCGCCCCGATCCGGTAACCCGTCACTGCAAGCACTTCTTCCTCGGTTGCCATGGTCATGCGCGAACTGCCGAGGTATCTACGTAGTATTTTCCACGAAACTTGCGCAGAACCGGCAATTAAAACCATTACAAATTCTTCTCCCGTCAGGCGGAACAAAATACTGCGCACGATTTGTGCTGCCCGTTGTCCGCGTTCCTTTGCTGCCTGCTCAAACGAGGTGACAGGGTTTTCGTGGCGGAAGATTTGGTGTGGGATGCCAAGCTTTTCCAAGGCAAGGCTGGCGGGAGGAATTTCCACGTTACTTTGTCTTTTCCTTGTAATCACACAACTTCCGAACTGGACACTGTGAACAATTGGGTTTGCGCGCGCCGCAGACTTCGCGTCCGAGGCGAATCAAATTCAAGTGAGCGGCGTAGTATGTCTCAGGTGGAAAGACCGATTCCAAATGCGGGTGTGCCTGCTCCACTGTCATCTTTTCGGGACGCAAGCCGATACGTCCGCTGACGCGGTAGATGTGCGTATCCACGGGAAAAGCGGGCCTGTTCAACGAAAAACATAAAACAATGGCAGCCGTCTTGGGACCGACACCGTTGAACTTCGTCAGCCAGGCACGGGCTTCCTCAAGAGGCAGGTCAGCCAGAAAATCCAGATTGAGCGAGCCGCGCTCCTCGGTAATGGAACGCAAAACCTGCTGGATGCGCGGACCTTTTTGATTCGCGAGTCCGGCAGGACGGATGGCATCGATTACCTCTCTGGGGTCGGCGTCGCGTACTTCCTCCCAAGTCGGGAACTTTGCGCGCAGGGCATTAAATCCCCGGTCGCGATTGACATCGTTTGTATTTTGCGAAAGGATGGTGGAGACAAGCTCGTCGATGGCAGGCAGAGGCGTACGCCAAACCGGCTCGCCAAAGGCTTCGATCAATTTCTCGTGGATGGCAATTGCGCGTGTTTTCAGGTTCTTCATGCGAAAAGATCAAACACCGGATACGATTTGCCGGTGACAAGCCCGGCATAATTTTTCAATTTTTTTGTGGGACCGAAACCCGCAAGCATTTTCAATTGAGATTCATTCAGGGCTTTCAACTGACGCAGGATTTCGAGTATGACCGCGGGACGAACTCGCGTGCTGGAAACCAATTCATTATCCACATGCGAGGCATCGCCGTCCACAACCTTCATGGCAATGCCCACGCCTTTTTCTCCATATACGCCTGGCATCAACCCGATGATCTGAAATCCCTCCGCGCCGCGCTTGGCGACAATTTTCCCGGCGCCCATCTTCATCAGCTCGGTATCGAATTCCCCGTGACCAGCGACCATTTCGGGATAAGCCGTCATGGCGGCGGTAACTTTTCTGCATGCGGATGCGCGAGTCTCGCTCAACCCGCGCGGGTCACAAAGGCGGGCCATGCCAAGAGCCACATTTACCAACGGCAGGGCAAAGTTCGGGGCGGAACAGCCGTCAATGCCAAGTTCGATCTTTTCCTTTTCAATGTCGCACATTTCAGATAGTGTGGCGAGAATATCCTGCTGGATGGGATGTGTGGAATCGAGATAATTTTCGAGGGGAAGTCGGCGCATTTTGGCGTGCGCCAGCATGGCGGTATGCTTGCCCGAACAATTATTGAAGTTGGCTGTCGGTGTGATGTCCTGTTTGATGACCGTCTTCAACATCGCCGCATCGCCGGGCAGGTGAGGTCCGCATTGCAAATGCTTTTCTTCGATCCCGATCCTTGCCTGCATTTCCCTGACCGTTTCGAGGTGCATTTGCGCAGTCTCATGCGAAGCGCACGAAATGGAAAGTTCCTTTTGCGAGAAGTTGAAATGCTCCGCGCCGCCGTGCTCGACGAAGGGAAGGATTTGAAAAGGCTTGGCGGATGAACGTAAAAAGGCGACCGTTTGCGCATCGCCCCAGGAATGTAAAAGTTTGCCCGTTGAATCCACAACGGCAATCGAACCAAAATGAGTCGACTCCACAATTTGTCCGCGGGTCAACTCCAAAATGGGTTGGGGGTTGGTCATTTATTGACTTTCGGTGAATTGTCCGGAGGCATGGCTCGGACGGGAGTTGTAGTGCAGCAGTCCATAACGCAGGCGCTGTGCAAATTGCTTTTGACGAGCGGCTGGGGCTTTGAACCAGATCAGGAGCGAATTGACCAGTTTTTCGATTGCGGCCGGGTTGGGCTTCTTCGCCGTGAGTTTTTCCAATTTGTCATGAACATGTTTGATGAAATCCAACTGGGTCTTGATCGCAGCTGTTGTGACCACGCCGCCACGTCCACTGACGATGGTGTATCCCTTGAATGCCGGACTGAGCAAAAGGTTGAGCGAGGAAATCCAATCGGCAAGGTTTGCGCCCGCAAGGAACGGCGGCTGATTCTTCAGCACCGCGTCACCAATAAAGACGATTTTTTCCTCGGGCAGGCGCACCCAGATGGAACCGTTTGCAGGTCCCGGGTGGTGCTCGATCAACACAGGTGAACCGCCCCAATGAAGGGTCATTTGATTTAAGAACGAAATTTCAGGCGGAACCCAGCGCACACTCCCCAAGCCGGAGATGGATTCCCAATCCGCGCCGGTTTCCTCCCCTTGCGCCTTGAATGTGTTGGGGCGCGTGCGGAAGGTATTGGCGGTTTTTTCATGCGCGATCACAATGCAATCCATGGCGCGGGCGCCGAGCGTCCTGTCGGGATGCGCATCGAGGTTAACCAGTACACGCTCCATGCCGCCGCCGAGATTCATGAGCGCTGCCCGCCATGAACGGGCATCTTCAGGGGAAGGGGGGGCATCAATTTGAATCAGTCCGCGCGGGGTGACAATCACTCCCAATGTAACGCCGTGAAATTCATCTTCAATATAAATATTGGTCGCTATTTCCTGCATGCTTCTCCTGATTATCTTCTTTGTTCCTTCATCACCAGTCTGCCGGTTTGTCGCTTGAGTTGTCCCGTTGCCGGTCTTTGGGCCACAGGCAGGGTCAACCAGAAGGTGGTACCTTTGCCTGACTCGCTCTCCACCCAAATCTGTCCGCCATGCCCCTGTACGGCCAGCTTGCAAAATGCCAGCCCAACCCCAAGTCCGCTTGGAGCATCCTTGCCACGCAGGCGGGTAAACTTTTCAAAGATCCGTTCACGGTCTGCCGCTGAAATGCCGGGACCGTTGTCGCGCACCCAAAACTTGACGGAAGTTCCACTGGTGGTTTGTGCTCCAATTTCAACCCGCCCACCCGAAGGCGTGTACTTGATCGCGTTTTCCAATAAATTGATAAACACGCGATGAGTCATATCCACATCCACCCAGATGAGTGGAAGGACGCCTACTGCTTTGTTTTCCAACGTTTGATGCCGTCCCGCCGCAGATGGTTCAACATCACGAAGCGCTTCACGAATCAGGACGAGCGGGTCTATGGCATATTGGTCCGCGATGGGCTGTCCGGATTCAAGGCGGCTGATATCGAGCAGTGAATTAACCAGGCGCTGGATGCGCGCCGTGGAATTTCTGGCAATGTTCAGCATGGTGCGCAGGGTTTCATCCGGCGGGAGCACACTGTCCATCAATTCAAGGCTTGAAACAATATTGCCAAGTGGCGAGCGAAGGTCATGATAGATCATGGCGATCATGTCATCCTTGAGGGCGTCGAGTTCCTTTCGTTCGGCAATGTCGCGCAGGATCCATTGCACCAGATCGGCCCCTTCAAACTCGACACGGTGCGCGTGGACTTCAATCGGTCTTGCGCCTTCGTTCTGCTGATAGAGGACGGATTCGTAACTGCATTCGCCGCTGTTCCTGAGCGTTTCGAATTTCGAGCCTGTTTTATTCTGTTTGACCTCGTGTAATTGCTTGATATTCATCGAGTGCAGCGCCTCGCTACTGTAGCCACTCAACTCCACAGCCTGACGGTTCACCTCCAGCACCCTGCCTTCCCAATCCGTGATCAGGATTGGGTCGACACTATCTTCGAATAACTCCCGGTAACGCTGGTGCGCTTTTTGTAATCTGGACAAAAATTGGGCATTTTGAATCGTCGTCCCGGCGAGGCTGCCCAGTCCAGTCATCACCAGCATCGCATCCGGATCGAAGGCACCGGAAACAGGGTTGATCGCCATCAATACGCCGGTGACTTTTCCCTGCGACTGGATCGGGGCAATAGCCATGGACCGCATTTCGATCTCACCAAGATGTTCCGCCATGTTAAAACGGGGATCCTGTTTGACGGATGGAATCACCACCCCTTGTCCCTTGCTCACAACCATTCCCGTCAAACCCTGTCCAGCGGGGATATGCCTGCCTGAAATCTTTTCCGAGTTATTTCCGGCCGCGGCATGGAAGACAAGGTCATAACTCACGCTGTCGATCAAAGCCAGGGCTACAGTCTCGACCTGCAAGGCTTGCATGGTCTGGTTGAGTACACGCCGCCAGACATCCGGCATTTCGAGTGAAGTATTGATCGCGGCCGCCGCCTCAGCCAATGCCGTCATTACACGGGCTGTGCGCTGACTCTCGGTATATAAACGCGCGTTCAGAACGGCCACACTTGCCTGATCAGCAATGGCCTGCATCAATTCAAGGTGATGCTCGTTGAATGTATTCGGGATTGGGTGAACAAGAGTCAACACCCCAACCAATCGTTCACGCGCCATCAACGGCACACAGATGGCAGATTTCGCTCCGGTTTTGCTGGCAGAGTCGTCCGCGCGGCGCAGCCAACGCTGATCCTTGGTGGTATCCGGCAACAGCGCAGGTTTTCGATACTGCACCACCCATCCCGCAAGTCCGCGCTCAACGGTATCGCGCAGCTGTTGGGTGGTATGCTCATGAAGTTGTTTCCCATAGACGATGGTCGCGTCCACGGGCTTTCCATTGTCATCCAATACAATGATGCTGCTGCGCTCCCCGCCCACATACTGCATGACCGCGAAAAGCAGGCGCTGCAACACGGTGCGCAGGTCCAATGCGGTGGCGACCTCGCGGCTGATATTGATCAACAATTCGAGCAGGGATTGAGACCGGTCTACTGCCATATGCTTATTAAATCATACTTCTCGGCATTTTTATATGCCAGAAACCAAAGTATAGTCCCTTTGGTACAATTAATCCATGTCCCTTGATTTATCTTACATACAGGCCCTGTGCTTCGATGTCGATGGAACCTTGAGCGATACCGACGACCTGTACACTCGGAAGGTCTCCCGCTTCTTCCCTCGTGTTCTGTTCAAAGACCCTGTCCATGCCGCGCGACGCTTCATCATGTGGATCGAAGCGCCCGGCAACGCATTGCTTGGTTTGGCAGATACCCTTGGCATTGACGATGAGATGATTGCGGTCATCCACTGGATATCCCGCCGCCGCAAGTTCAAGCCAAAAAGATTCCTGCTTATCCCAGGCGTGGATGAAATGCTCAAGCAACTACACGGACGTTATCCGATGGCAGTGGTCAGCGCGCGTGATGAAAAAGGCACGATGGCTTTTCTCGAACAGTTTGACCTGGTCAAATATTTCGATGTGATCGTCACCGGTCTATCGGCGGAGCATACCAAGCCATACCCTGACCCGATTCTGCTTGCCGCACAAAAGATGAAGGTCGCTCCCGAAGCCTGCCTGATGATCGGCGACACGACAGTGGATATCCGCGCGGGCAAATCCGCCGGGGCGCAAACTGTGGGTGTGCTGTGCGGCTTTGGCGAAGAACCCGAGTTGAGAAAGATGGGCGCGGATTTGATTCTGGTAGACACGACAAAACTGCTGGATGTCTTGAAATAACAGACACCCTTCGACTTCGCTCAGGGCGGAGGATGGTTATATTGTTTTACTGAGATATTCGAGGACAAATACTTCACGCTCTAGCCATTCGGGTGGAGTTGATAGACCAAGCAGGGAGCGATTTGTCGAGATGGCAAAGTCGATTTCCACCCAGATTGGTTTGAAACCCAAATCCCTTTCGTAATCGTCCAATTTTTGCGCGCCAAAGCCTGCTCGTGTGATTCGCCTTCGTCCGCGCCACCGCCAGGGAATTTATAATCGCCCACTTTGGTGGAGTGGGCCATCAGCAGTTCGCGTCCGCGCAGGATGACGGCACGGACAGCGGTAACGGTGAACGGTCCTGCCTGTTATGTTGACTCCATTGGAACGATGGATTTTGGTGAGGATTTTCATGAACAGGATTGTATCTTTAAAGTGTCATTCTTCATGTGCAAAATAACGCGCTGATGCTCTATAATAAGTCATCACCTCTAAAAAGGATAACCTCATGCCAAGCAAAGTATTTTTCGGTTCCGCACGTCAGGCGCGGCTGGATGCCAAGGAAACATTACCCGCCAAACTGGACTTAATCATCGACCAGCTTCACATCCGCGACCGCGTGAACAAGGAGACCGTCGTCATCAAGATGCACACGGGCAACAACATGAGTTATTCCACCATTCACCCCGTCTTCGTGCGGCGCGTGGTGCAGGCTGTCAAGGATGGAGGCGGCAAGCCGTTCGTGGTGGATGTCAACTGGGACGTGGCGGGCGCGGAGACTCGCGGCTATGCTTCGGAAGCGATTGGTTGCCCTGTGTATCCCGCCGCGGGTCCCGATGAAAAGTATTTCTACGAGCACGAACGTCCTTATAAAAGCATCAAGAGCTGGAATGTCTCAGGTCTCATTCAAGACTCGACGTTCATGATCAACTTCGCCCACGTCAAGGGACATCCCAGCTGCGGCTTTGGCGCGGCGTTCAAGAATATTGCATTGGGCTGCATGGCGGGGAAAACCCGCAGTGCCATGCACGACGCCATGCACTACGATCAATACTGGTTCCCCGAAAAATGCCCCGACAAATCCATGCTCAAGAAAATTACCGAGGCGTGTCCATTTGAAGCGGTTGTGGAGGATAAGGAGAAACCTGGCGAGTTGCATTTGCACATGGAACAGTGCAATCAATGCGGACGATGCTTGCGTGTTGCTCCTGAGGGAGGCCTGTTCATTAACCCTGTGAACTTCCATACCTTCCAGGAGGCTTGTGCCATCTCGGTGGATATTACACTTTCGACCTTCGCTCCCGAAAAGGTGACCCATCTCAACCTTGCCACGCACATGACCCCCGTCTGCGACTGCTTTGGCTTCACCTCGATGCAGATTCTCCCCGACGCCGGAGTCTTCGGCTCGGACGACATTGTCGCCATCGAGCAAGCCACGCTGGATATCATCGCACAGACGCGGCTCATCGAAGAGAATATCCCCACATCCATGGAAGTCCACACCCGCGAGGGACATCCCTTCCGCTGGCTGCATGGTCCGTATAAAGACCCATACAAAGTGGTGGAATACGGCGAGAAGCTTGGTCTCGGCTCGCGTGAGTATGAACTGGTGGATGTCCTGCCAGTGGAGAAGGTGGAGCGCTCATCCATGCAGTACATCGCGGCGCATTGACGGGAAAGTAGAAAGGTGCAAGTTAAGTAAAAAAACGAGTGGCGGGTCCCGTCATTCGTTTTTCATTGCACGGCACAAACCCAAGTCATTGGTTGTATACTTTTAGTGGAAAGATTGGCAAAAACCGGGTTGCGGAGGGCAACATGTCTACAGACTTAGCTCTTTTGGAAAAGCGCGCGGCTTTGAAGCGCGAAATTTTGGCTAACAGGGACAAGATATTGCCAACACTGGTCTTGAACAAAATCGATTTAGTCATTCGAAAGATAATACACAGGAAAACCCCGCTACCATGGTTTTTTTGCGCCGTTGTGCTTGCCTTAATCTGCATCCTGCCGACACTATTCGCAAGATGGTTGCTGGAAGAAACTGCATCGTGGAAAGTAGTTGGGATTGCGGAGGCAATGGCGGTTGAATTAGGAGTGGTGGGATTCGTTGCCTTTCACTTTGCGCTCGGTTTTATTATCAAGAACATAGATGGCTTTCTGATAGAAGCCATTGAATCCATTGACGATTTAAACGACTTGCAGCAATGGCTGGAAAGCGGTTGGACATTACAGAAACCCATCGGGATTGCCATTGGTGTGGCGATTGCCTGGCCTTTGATTAGCACATCTTGGCTCAGTCTTGCCTTCGGCATGTTTATTGGGATTGGATTTATCATCGCCGCAATCTTTGTCGGTGGGATTCTTGGAATCGCCTTGTATTACCTGGTATGGATAATCAAATTGCCGCTCCATCTAGGTGGCTATAAATATAAATTGCATGAAGTAGACCCGGTCCATTCAGAAGTAATCGGTCATTTGACGCACATGTTAAGCGGGTTTATCTATAGTGTCGCCGCTTACTTCGCCTTAATAACCATGGCAGATGTCTTGACTGGAGGTCCGGCGGCTCAAGTGGTGGTCATTATTCTGGCGCTGGGCTGGAGCATAATTACCACCCAATTCATCGTCAACCAGAGGGCCCTAGGGAAAATTGTCTCCACCATCAAATGGAAAACGCTGAATGAAATTCAGTCCGAAATCCGTGTTTTGCGCACCAGTGGGAAACTGACTGAAAAAGAAACCACTGATGCAATCAATCGACTGATGGATTTGCACGAGCGGATTCGCAACACCCAAAGTTCCCCTTTGGATTTGAAGGCCGGGCTTAATTTCTTAAACCAACTCATGTTGCCCCTGCTCGGTTTTATGTTGGCGAACCTCGACAAAATACTGAAATTCTTTACGAGGTAATGAAATTAGCCTGTTTCCATAGCCCTAAATCAAAAACGAGCGACAGCCTCCTGTTGCTCGTTTTTATTATTCATAACTCATTAAGCCGCTGCCACCCCAAACTGACGATTATGCAACTTCCATTTCCTCCTGCCGCTTGAACTGGCTCATATACAAATCGTAGTAAAAGCCCTTCTTTGCCAGCAGGTCGTCATGTTTGCCGCGCTCGATGATCTGACCATCCTTCAGGACGAGAATCATATCCGCATTGCGGATGGTGGACAGACGGTGGGCGATGACAAACGAAGTACGTCCTTCGAGTAATTGGTCGAATGCCTTTTGGATGAGACGCTCGGTGCGGGTGTCCACGCTGGAGGTGGCTTCGTCCAGAATCAGCACGCGCGGATCTGCGAGCGCGGCGCGGGCAATCGAAAGCAACTGCCGCTGTCCCTGGCTCAAACCAGAACCGCGTTCGCCCAGGACCGTCTCATATTTTTCGGGCAGGCGTTCGATGAACGAATCCGCGTTGGCGAGTTTGGCGGCGGCATAGACTTCCTCATCGGTGGCGTCGGGGCGACCAAAGCGGATGTTATCCATGACCGAGGCGCTGAACAGGAAGGTATCTTGCAAAACCACGCCCACCTGCTTGCGGATAGATTCTGCTGTCACATCGCGCACATCCACGCCGTCAATTTTGACTGAGCCGTGGGTCACATCATAGAAGCGTGGCAGCAAGTTGATGATGGTGGTCTTGCCAGCACCCGTGGGACCGACGATGGCGATGGTCTGTCCAACTGCGGCAGTGAATGAAACCTTGTTCAAGACAGGCACGCCGTCTTCATATTCGTGGCTGACTTCGTTGAACTCAACCTTGCCTCTGATCTCGGTCATTGGTTTGGCGTTGGGCTTGTCAACCACAGCGGGCTTCTCGTCGAGGATGGTGAAGATGCGTTCCGCGCCCGCAACGGCATTTTGGATATTTGTCCACAGCACGGCGATCTGTTGAATGGGTTGGTTGAAGCGTTGAACGTAGGCGAGGAAGGTGATGACCAAGCCAATGGTGACGGTCGTGCCGAAGAGCAGGTCACCCGTCAGCAGGTACCAGCCGCCGACGCCTGTGACGATGGCAAGTCCAAGATACGAAAGCGCTTCAAGTGTCGGTGCAAGCGCGGAGGTGTACGCCACGGCGGTGACGTTGGCGTCACGGTTGGCGGCATTGACTTCCTTGAACTGCTCGATGTTTTCATCGGCGCGGTTGAAGGCTTGCACTTCGCGGACGGATGAAATGGTCTCCTGCAATTCGGCGTTGACGTTGCCGATCTCTTTGCGCGAAACGCGGAAAGCTTTGCGCGCCTGGCCTGAGAAATAGACAGTCGCCAAAAACATGAGCGGCGCAACGGAAAGCGAAAGCAAAGCAAACGGCAGGCTGAGGGTCAGCATGTTGTACGCCACCCAAATCAACAGCAAAATTCCGCTAAAGACGTTGACCAGCGCAAACGAAAATGCCTGCTCGATCGCCGAAGTATCGTTGGTGATGCGGCTCATCAAATCGCCGGCTTCGTGTTCGGCATAGTAACTGAGCGAGAGCGAGTGTAATTTTTCAAAGACTTCCACGCGCAACGAGCGCAGTACGTGCTGACCAGTCCACGCCATGGCGAAGAAAGTTGTGCCTGTCAGAACTGCGCCGAGCACATACAATGAGATGACGATCAGGATCAAGCGGAACATGCCTGTGATACGTTCAGCATTCGTTGCCGTTGCAAGATCGGGAGTCGTATACCCGTTGAGATGATAGGCTTTGTAAATAATCTGGCGCGAATACGACAACGTGGATGGGTCTTCGGTCCCCCCAAGCCAACAACTAGATTCTGATTTTTGAACAGAACCAGACATGGGAGCGGCGAGTTGGGCGAAGGCGCTTCCTCCAGCGGGGACGAGGAAACAATCGGTTGCCTGCCCCAGTAATTCGGGAGAGGTCACCTGAGTCCAGGTGGCAATGACAACGAACAGCACCGCCAGCGCGATCATGTACCAGAAGCGCCCGAAGTATTTTCCAAGCCGACCGAGCGTTTCGCCCAGGTTGCGTGGCTTGAGTGTTTCTTGATTGAGCATACCGCCAGCGCGTCCGTGCATCATAGTGTCACCTCTACTGTAAACATGTCATTGTGAGGAGGGTGCTCTTCCCGACGAAGCAATCTGCTTGTAGCATTGGAGGTTGCTTCGCCGCAAAGAACGCGGCTCGCAACGACATAATTATTTTTGGGGGTAGAGTTATTTTTCATGTTCATGCACCAGTATTTGCGAGTTGTAAATTTCAGCATAAATCGGTTCTTCTTCCATGAGTTGAGCGTGTTTGCCTTGCGCCACGACTTCACCTTTTTCAAGCACCAGAATTTTATCGGCGTTCATCACGGTACTGATGCGCTGCGCGATGACGAAGGACGTGCGACCTGTCATCAGCGTTTCGAGCGCTTCCTGGATATGTGACTCGGTGGCGATATCCACGCTGGAGGTTGAGTCGTCAAGGATGAGAATGCGCGGATCGAGCAGAAGGGCGCGGGCGATTGCCACCCGCTGTTTTTGTCCACCGCTGAGGGTTGTTCCGCGTTCGCCGACGTGTGTGCTGTAGCCTTCGGGGAACGACATGATGAAGTCGTGCGCGGCTGCGGCTTTCGCGGCGGCTTGAATTTCATCGAGTGTGGCTTCGGGTTTGCCGAAGGCGATATTCTCGGCGATGGTGCCGCTAAATAAAGTTGTTTCCTGAAGCACGATGCCAATCTGCGAGCGGAGCGAATCCAACGTCACATCGCGAAGGTCGTTTCCATCAATTGTGATGCGACCTTCGCTTGGGTCGTAGAAACGCGGAAGCAAATTGATGATGCTGGTCTTGCCTGAGCCAGTTGCGCCGAGCAGGGCAATCGTCTCGCCTGGCTTGGCTTCGAACGAGACGTTCTTCAGCACAGGCTCACCACCGCCAACATAGCGGAAGGTGACGTTCTCGAACTTCACGTCGCCGTTCACAGCGGGGAGTTTGATGGCGTCGGGCTTATCCAAGATGTCGCTCTTCGCGTCGAGGATTTCAAAGATGCGGTCAGCCGATGCGGCAGCCTGGCCCATCTGGGTGACGATCATACCGAACATCATAATGGGGAAGAAGAGGTACATCAGGTAAAGCGAGAACTCCTGCCATGCGCCGATGGTCAGCGTGCCAGCGATAATCTGCTTGCCGCCAACATACAAAATTGTGGCTTGTCCGAGGTTGGCGGTCAGGAATACCAGCGGGAACAGGAACGTGAAAAGGCGGTTTACCGCAATGGCTTGATTCATAGTGTCGTCGGCGGCGGCGCGGAACTTCGTCTGCTGTTCCTTCTCGCGCGTGAACGACTTGATGACTTTGATGCCCGCCAGGTTTTCCTGCAAGACCGTGTTCAACGTTGAAAGTTTTTGCTGCACCTTTTTGAACATCGGTTGCGCGAGGCTTGAAAAGACGCCGAACAACACAATCGCAATCGGCAGGATCGGCATGGCTGTCCAAGCCAGCGCAACGTTCGACGAGAACAAAATGATGACCGTGCCCGAAAGCAGAATCACGGCGCCGACAAGCTGCAACAGTCCCTGTCCAATGAAAAGGCGCACCTTTTCCACATCATCCGTCGCACGGATCATCAACTGACCCGTCTGGTTTTTATCATGATACGCGAAAGACAATTGTTGAATCTTGGCATACAGATCATTGCGAAGATCGTACGCAACCGACTGCGAATTCTTCTCCGCCCAAAACGCCTGTAGGAAGGAGAACAGTCCGCGCAGGAGGGCGAAACCGATGATGGCGACGAGGGCTGTGATCAACGCCTGGGGCGCGTGAGTCAGGTTGGTTTCAAGCGCCGCCGTGAGTTGGTCCGCCGTCATCGAGCTGGGATTCCCCGTCGCCTCCAGAATCTTCGGCAGCGCCGCGCCCATAAATTGGGCGGGGATTTTGTCCAGCGCTTCCAAAACCTGGCTGGCAAGGAATCCGCTTGTTACCGCGTCGATCACATTGCGGATCATACGCGGCACAGCCAGTTGCGAGAGCGTGGCGATAATGAGAAAGACATAGGGCAGCGCAGCCTGGCGCTTGTACCGCGTCAGATATTTGATTGCGCGCCCAATGCCGCCGCTGGACTTGGTCCGCTCACGACGGCGGGAGGAGGTTTGTGTCATGGTTGCTTGCAAGGGAATACTCCTTATCGAAATTACCTATTCTTCGCGCTGAGCGCAGTCGAAGCGTATTTGTAAAAATGTCCTTCGACTGCGCTCAGGACACAGGTCTCAATGAACAACAGTTGTAAAAATTACCAAAAGTTTGTGCAGAAATTGTGTGGGGATGGGGCAGACTTTCTGGATTAATTCCTGTCTTCCAGCTTTTGCGCGGCTTTGGTCAATATCGCCAATGCCTCCGCTGCCTTCGTCTGCTCCTCGGCGCTTAACTGGGACGTGAGCTCATCCAGCCAGCGATAACGCTTCTGAGCGCTGCTTTCGATGAGCTTTTCGGCTTTTGTGGTGAGAGTCAATTGCTTGACGCGCCTATCGTTGGGGTCTTCAGTGCGTTCGAGATAGCCCGCCTGTACAAGCTTCTCCACCAGTTGACTGGCGGCTGCGTTGCTGATGTCAAACCGCTCGCCGATCTCGGAGACACCGCACCTGCCTTTATGGTGCAACTGCATCAGAATGCCAAGTTGCGGCATGGACAATCCCGTGGACTTGGCAAAGCGACTCCGCTCGTGCATGGAGCGGTGCGTGGAGATTTCCATCCACGCGCGCAAGGCCTGTGAAAATTGGATAGAGTCAGTCATTGTTAAGTCCTCTTTTTAGTTAAGCGGACTGAACTATATAACCGAGTTTGGTTTTGGTCAAGGGCTGAGATGTTAGAAGAGCGTTAGAGATTTAAAACGTAACAGTCACCTCGCAGGTAACTGTCACGTGGCTTTCCACATTTCACAATCCCAACTCCCCCTGCTTCAATCAACGATTACTGAGTCTTATTGGAAAAGGCAACGGCTTTGTCTGTAAAGCAGCAGCCAATTCCTCTGCTGTCTCCTGGGTGAAGTTTCCTGAAACAACTCCCTGTCCGCTTGGAATGGCGTCGTGAATTATCGGCGAAGCAATGACAGACTTATCGAAAACAATCCCCAAATAAGTTCCGATGTTTTGGGAGGTGTGTTCGAAAAATATCTTCGTTCCCTTTTCTGTAAGGGCAAAATCGATTCGATATGTCTCATAGTTCGGATCTTTTGATGCTAAGGCAGTCATGATGCCGTCATTGGACATTACGGTATGCCATTCCTGACCTTCCACCTGGGGTAAATATTTGTTTTCCAGATCGGTTCTGATTGTCGTGCCTTCCTTAATGGGTGTCTGACCAAAGTCAACGAATTCCAACAAGCCGATGGAGCTTATTTTTTTAGCAAATTCAGCGGCGTCCATCGTAGTGGGAATTCTTCCAACAATTTCGCCAGCGTCGGAAACCTCGAATGAAATATAGGAATATCCCAGAAGTCCACAACGGTCGGTCAGGGTCTGAGCTGCGATTTCCAGGTCCTGCTTTTCTACAGTCATCCCTTCGGGCAGGTCGGGCACAAAAATGATCGGGGATTTTGGCATCAAATAGGCGTTTGCAAATTTGTCGACATATTTGAACCCAAAGATCGCGGTAAACACAACAAGAATGACAATGACCCCTGCCACAACATACTTTATAAATCCGCCATTTTGACGGTCTGAATCTTCGATCATCCCAATGGATTGCGGAATCCTCGGTGGATTCTTGATCTGCTCGGCTTCCGCATCCCTCAGATTAGCCTTTGCCTCCTCCAGGGTGGGATCCAATCGAATTGCTTCCCGGTAGGAGGCAATTGCCTCGCCAGCCCGTCCCATTTCATCGAGGATCAGTCCGCGCAAATTGTGCGCTTCAGCAAGATTGGGATCGAGTTGAATGGCAAGTTCGCAGTCGATAAGCGCTTTGTCTAGGTTTGTATCGAGTTCATAATCGACCTGCGCGGAATCACAATACTCCTGCGCGGTTTTTCCGTCTACGGGACCGCCAGGCACAATTGGCGCTTCAAGGTCTGTTCCGCAGTGGGGACAATAACGTTCGTCTTCTTTTATCTTTCCCCCACAATCGGGACAGCGCAAGCTCAAAAAATTATTCGGCATATTCACTTCCATTCCTTCGACGTATCAATTGGATAATTTTAGTCAACAGGTTATCCCCAAAAACTGAGTATCTTGTATGATTGGTCCTGGATGGCGATTACCCTTTTTTGAATTATACCCCGCGAGCTGACAGTCGCTTTGCAAGTGACTGTCAGCTTAAATTACGGGAAGAAAACCTGGAACTCTCTCGTTGAAATTGGGAGCATCCCCCCATCCACGAATTAATGAGAAGTTTTCAGGTCGATATCTTCCAGCGTCAATCCAGCCTCCACGTCGACACTCAGTCTGCCGAAAAATTCGTATTCCCGCAGCGAGGCGGCTTCAAATGAAGCACAGGTCGTCGCGCAGTAACTCCCGTCACAATGAAAACTGGACTCTGGGATTTCGATACCCGCAATCTATCCGTTGAGGAATGAGATAAAAACGGTCACGGCTACCGTTATGCCAATTGCACCAAGCACCCCATAAACAATCGCCTTTTGAAAGTCATACACATAGCCGGGCAAAACAGCGGCGCCTTCCGCTTTGAATTTTTGGAACGCCCCGTTTTGGAGCCAGGTGAGAGACCAAAGATACGCAAAATTTATGGATATTGGCAGTAAAATTCCCAACAGCGCCAGCCACTCAGGGAGTCCCGTTTCGATCGCGTTGAGCACAAACACCATCGGACCGGCAATCATCGCAGCCGGTAAAAATATCGAAAGCAGGATGGTCTTCCACATCCACTCGGGCTTTCCCAGCCTTTTCCAATTGATCCCCAGCAATATGCCCGAGCCAAAGATGGTAATGAACATAAAATATGACAACAGCCGGTACGGCTCCCACGGGTTTAACGGTTTCTGTTCATCCATGACAATATTCTCCTTTTTGCAAATATTTTTGTCTTCACTCCACTGCTTCTCACCCGCTCAGACTTCGGTGAGAACGTAGTTCTTGAAAGTCATCGAGCCTGCCATATTGCCTCTGCTACGCCAATCGAAATAAACAAGGAAACGAACGCCAACCCACTCCCCAGAATCGTTGTGGCCACCACTGAAATGATCACCGACAACACCTTGTTCCACTTGAACTTTTGGATGAAGAGCTTGGTCAACCACCAGGCAAGGATGGCACAGAGAATCATCCCCACCCCCTGACAGGCAAACGCAGTGATGAAGGATGCATTCCCCTCTCTTTCGCTAAACCCGTTGAGCATGATGACTTGGCCAATGGTGAGCATAAACCCGAAGACAATGAGGAGGATGACGGTAAGGACGGATGAAATGACGGAAGGGATTTTGCTTGGCATAGGTTGTCTCCTGCGGAGATTTTACCCGTTCCCTCCCCCATTTGGAAAAACAAGTTGCTTTTTTGTCACCCTATCAATGCGCGCGGATCAAATTTCGCCGAAGCTGCAATCAACTTCTTGAAATAATCCCATGGGGCATCCTCATAGGAAGAGATTTCTACATATCGTTTGGCTTTTTGTGTGCCGAGGAGGAGGCTGTGGGGGTCTGGCAAAAACGCCCCATGAATAAATGCCAAACGGACATGGTCCTTTTCAATTCCGATCTGGCATATCCCCGCGCTGACAATCCCCCCACGCCCTTCATGAAAATAGCTCAACTCACCCCAGCGGATTACCTCAACCGTATCTGGCGCAACAGAGAAAATGATATTTCTCAACTCCAGCACGATTTCCTGTAAAGGTTGGGGCGTGAATTTGAGGAAGTTTTCAACCTGGTGAAAGGGTAGCATGGCTTACTCCACTTATGCACGTTTCTCAAAGACAAAATAGGTTTCATTCTCCACGTATTCAAATCCGCGGGCAGACTGACGAAGGTATTTCTTTGATGGCTCTCTTGCAGGGACAACTACTTCGTCCACAAATTTATATTTTCCACCCTCGAAGCGGATTGCTGCAACCAATCGAAACCCGGAGTCGGCTTCTCCGCGCTGATTTGTCAGTAACAACCCGCCCTTGCGAAGATATTTTTTACAGGCAGGGGCAATCCTCCCCGCAAAAAAAGAGAGCAGCAAGTCAAAAGACTCTGGTTGAAGCGGCAGGACTTCGGAATAATCCCGATGAAGAAACTGGATGAACGGCTTCCGCTTGTACTCCCTTTTTCTCATCACGAAATTCATGAGTTCTGCCTGATCCTCGAAAAAGGCTTTCGCGTCGGCGCTTTTGTCCACGTACACCACATGCGGAAAGACGAACGAAGGCGTGACATGAATCGAACAACCAGGATAAAGGACTTCCTTGCAGGAATACATCTCTCCAACCAGCCTGAACAACCCAAGCCGCTCGACATTTATCTCATGATAAATGTCTTGGTAGGAACCAATGACCGATTTGGTGCTCATGTGGGGATTTTACCTGAACAGCAAAACCATATCTCCACCTAATCCACGGACTATTCCTACGAAGTCCGCTCAAGCGGACTAGCTGCTCACTTGAGTCGGCTTTGCACGCATAACACGGCGGATTTTTTCCCGTGAACCTTCGAGTTGCCTCATCTCATTCGCACGGGCTGACTTATCTTCTTTGACACGAAAGTGGGTCTGTTCAACTTACATAATGTTCCGTTCTTATATTTCCAAATTTGCAAACTATTTCTCATCCACTTGCCGAATGGCAAAGACGCCGTTGTATTCTGTTCCAACATAGAGAGTAGTCGTCGTAATCGGATCAAGCGCAAGAACGCGAACTGCTGGAATAGACAGGTCAGCAGCGACCAACTGCCAATTGTTACCGCCATCTGTGCTTTTATATACACTGGATCCCCCGGCATAAATAGTAACAGGATTAAAAGGATCAATTACCAAACCAGAAATATAGGTATCAGGTAAGCCGTTTTCGACGGGCAGCCATTGCTTACCACCATCAACGCTCTTAAACAAACCATCGATTGTCCCTGCATATAGGGTAGTTGGTGTGATAGGGTCAATTGCGATGGCCAAAACAAATGAATCCTTCAACCCAAAGAACTCCCATGTCTCGCCGTCATTCATGCTCTTAAAAAAACCATCCATTGTTCCTGCATAGATGGTGGTTGGCATCGTCGGGTCAATAGCCAGCGTAAAAACTGCTGTGCCAGTAATGCCATTGGCGGCCGAACTCCAACTATCCCCTCCGTTTTCACTTTTGAATACACTACCCCCAAAAGTGCCCGCATAAATAACCTCTGGCTTTGTCGGATGAATTACCAAAGATTGAATATCGGTATCGATTAGACCCGTATTTACCAAACTCCAGTTTTCGCCACCATCCGTGCTTTTAAAAGTGCCAGTAAATGTCCCGGCATAGAGGATGGTTGGGGTCAGTGGATTAATAGCTAGGGCCCGAACATCAGTATCAGTCAGCCCGTTGTTGGCAGGTATCCAATCCACCCCACTATTTACGCTTGTAAATATGCCGTTCCCTGTTGCTGCAAATAGAGTATTTGGAGTTAGCGGGTCAATTACCAGACTAAAAACCTGTTCGTTCTCGATCCCCGTCTCTCCAAAAGCACCACTACTCCCTGTCGGGCTAAGAAAAGCAGGCTCCAAGGTCAATTTCAATTCATCCAAAATCAACCCTGCTTCTGACTGAATCTGTGGGTCATTGTTTAATTCAACGACTGTTTCGAGATCTTTTAATGCCTTTTCGTTTTCACTGCGATTGTAGTATGTGACGCCCCGATAATAGTAGGCAAAGGCTAGGTCAGGTTGAAGTTCGATTGCCTTGTTGAAATCTGCGATAGCACTTTCGTAATCGTTTTTTCTGTAATAAGCAACTCCCCGGTACGTGTACGCTGTTGGCAGATCTGCAAATGACTGTGACATCTCGATGCTTTTTACAAAATTACCGAGAAACGGACTGTTATTTGTCGCTTCCCTGGTTGGAGTTTTATGTAATAAGGTGGAAAACTGTTCGGGGCTGAATTCGATTGCCTTATCAAAATCTGTGATGGCTTGATCGTAATTCTCCAAATCCAGATGGGTGAGACCGCGGTTATAAAAGGCTTTGCCAAATTTTTGGTTCAGTTCGAGCGCTCTATCAAGACTGGTAAGTGCATTGTCATGATCGCCTTTGGCTAAATAGGTGGCTCCCCGATTACTGTAAGGGATAGCAGAATTGGGCATAAGTTGGGTGGCTTTATCAAAGTCTGCCAGTGCTTTGTCGTAATCAGACAGATCAAAGTAGACCAGCCCGCGGTTATTGTAGGCTTCGCCAAAATCTGGATTCATGTTGATTGCAATATTGAGTTGGGTGATGGCTTGTTCGAGTTCCCCTTGCTCATAATAATACATCCCCATATCAACGAAGGATTGCCCATCGGGTTCGGCAGGAGTATTTCTAGCTATGGAGGATGCCGCACAAAGTCTGACAGCAAACAAGAGAAGCGATATTACGAGAAAAATCGGAAAGATAGGAGTAATTCTCGAGTTTTGTATGGACGGTGGTCTTTCCGGAGAGGTCCGTTCAACATGGGGTGAAGGTGCTGTGTTGTTTGTTGGCGCTGAGGAAGAAGACCACTGCGAATATTTTTGATCGCGAACATCTCGCGCGTTTCCTGATGGATCGACAATGAAATCTGGTTTTTCGGAATGATCTGTCATTTTTCTTCCAACCTACCTTCTTGCTGGTTCCCAAAGCAAGTTGACCATAATCATTGTTAGATCAAAATCCTTTTCAAAATTATTATAGCATCCATGTCAAGCATCTTTCCAATTTAGTTCACGCAAAATTGTTTCATGCACTTGATTTTCACTTGTAAATCATGCCATGACATGGATTTGGGTATTTATCATCCTGGGCTTCAATACTCGAAAAGAGGCGCCACAAACAGGAGATTGTTTTCCCACTTCCCCATCAGACTTTCATTAACCTCCCCCTTTGTCCAGTTGTGAAATCAGGCAGGCGGGGGCAAAATAGAGGGAAAGGTCATGGGGAATGGTGAATAGTTCATGGTCAAACAACTATTCACCATTCCCTATCTGCTCACTCCAACCAAGGAACTCCCATGCACGGATACGGTTTTTTCATGTCAATGCGTCAGGGCGACGAAAAGCCCAAAGTGACCCGCGAACTTTTATTGCGTGTCCTCGATTATGCCAAACCCTACTGGGGACACATCACAGGCATGTTGGTGACCATCCTCCTCAGCACGGGACTATCCCTGCTGACCCCGCTCATCTTCCGCAACATGATCGACGTGGTGCTGCCCGCCAAGGATACCCAGCGCCTCATCTGGCTGGGACTGGCGCTGCTGTTCATCCCCGCGCTCAACGGGGGGATCAGCGTCGTCCAGCGCAGACTCAACTCGACGGTCGGCGAAGGCGTGATCTTCGATTTACGTTCCGCACTGTTCTCCCGTCTGCAACGGATGTCGCTGCGTTTCTTCACCAACACCAAGACAGGCGAGTTGATGTCCCGCCTCAACAACGATGTAGTCGGCGCGCAAAACGCCATCAGCAATACCATCGTCAACATCGTCACCAATTTTGTCGAAGCCGTTGCCCTGCTGTCGGTCATGCTGACACTCGAATGGCGGCTGACCGTCGTCAGCGTGCTCATCCTGCCGCTGTTCATCGTCACCGCCCAGCGGCTCGGCAACGTCCTGCGCGACATCGCCCGCCAGTCGATGGACATCAACGCGCAGATGAACGCGCACATGAACGAGACCCTCAACATCGGCGGCGCGCTGCTGGTCAAGCTCTTCGGGCGCACGCGCGAAGAGGAGAAGCGTTTCCGCGAACGCGCCGCGAATGTCCGCGATATTGGGATTCGACGCGCGGTGGTCGGCTCGTCGTTCTTCGTCATCTTCGGGCTGGTGACTGCGGTGGGCACGGCGCTCGTCTACGGCTTGGGCGGATACTTCGTCATCACCGACGTCTTCACCATCGGCACCATCGTCGCGTTCGGCTCGTATCTCGGTCAACTCTATGGCACGCTGCAAGGGCTGGCTGGCGCGCCCGTCGAATTCTCCACCAGCATGGTTTCCTTTGAGCGCGTCTTCGAGGTGCTCGATTTGCCGCATGATATTATCGAAAAAAAGAACGCAGTTGCGTTGAAAGATGTCAAAGGCGAGCTTGAATTCAAGGATGTCACCTTCAACTACAAGGTGGATGACTCCAAGCTGCTGAAGGATGTCAAACGTTACGGGAAGATGGAAGACGTCAAAGCAGTCATCAGTGGACAGTCATCAGTGGACACTAAAAATGCCAAGGGAGGGAATGGTCAATCGTCTATGGTCAATCGTCAGGATGACAACGGGGAAGCTGACTCGACCTCCCAGGCCCGAGACGTCGCCCTTGAGGGACTCTCCTTCATCGCCCGCCCTGGACAGTTGGTTGCCCTCGTCGGTCCATCTGGAGCGGGCAAGACCACGGTGACTTATCTCATCCCGCGCCTGTACGACCCCACCGACGGCTTGATCCGCATCGACGGGCATGACCTGCGCGATGTGACGCTCGAGTCGCTTTCGTCCGCCATCGGCATGGTGACGCAGGAGACCTACCTCTTCCATGACACCATCCGCACCAACCTGACCTACGCCAAACCCGACGCCACACAAGCGGAGATCGAGTCTGCGGCGCGCGCCGCGAACATCCACAACTTCATCATGGACCTGTCCGAAGGCTACGATACCATCGTCGGCGAGCGTGGATACCGACTGAGCGGCGGTGAAAAACAACGCATCGCCCTCGCGCGCGTGATCCTCAAGAACCCGCGCATCCTCGTTCTAGACGAAGCCACCAGTTCACTGGACAGCGAATCTGAGTCGCTGATTCAAGACGCGTTGAAACACGTCATGGCAGGGCGGACAAGCATTGTCATCGCCCATCGCCTGTCCACGATTTTGGCGGCGGATCTTATTTTGGTGATGGATCGCGGGAAGATTGTCGAACGAGGAACGCACGAGGAACTGCTGGCGGTCAATGGGTTGTATGCCCAGTTGTATGAGACGCAGTTTAGGGGAGAGAAGGTGTAGCCTATTCCGTCATTGCGAGGAGGGTGCTCTTTCCGACGAAGCAATCTCGCTTACGTGATGGGGATTGCTTCGGGCAAAGAACAAGAGCGCCCTCGCAATGACGAAAACATGGATCGCGGGAGGGTTGTCGAGAGAGGAACACACGAGGAACTGTTGGCGGTCAATGGGTTGTATGCCCAGTTGTATGAAACGCAGTTTAGGGGAGAAAAGGGCTAATTATCGATTGACTATGTTTGTGCTTTCATCCACTTGCGGATTTCGGATAGCACGATTTTCAAATCCCGTTTGACATTGCCAGTCAGAGGTGAATCAAAAACGTCCCCGTTTTCATCGTGAAAGTGATGCGGTGCACTGGCGAGATGCCCATAATGTGGCGCATTATCCCAACGTAAAAGCGGGACAGTCGTAAATAATTGGTATGCGTAGTCCAAAGATTCTGGCTCAAGGTGAATCCAGATTTGAAGCAGGTGTTTCTTTGGCAACTGGCAGCGAATCTTGGCTTCCAGTTTTCCGAATGGAGTCTCGTCGTAATTAACGACATGCGCGTCTTCAACCAGCGCATCCGCTTCGAGTATGCTCAATATATCATCAACGATGGCTTGCATGGCGCAAATCCTGATAGGTCTTCTGCCAGTCCGCTAACATGGAGCGGGCGGATTTCCAAGCCAGCCAGTCATCTTCCTGCGCGGGCGTGGCTTTACCTTTCAGGCGCGTTGTAAACTTATCGAAGTCCATCCCATATTTGTTCTCCATCCTTCGGATTCGGCGGCGGTAATATGTCACCTTGCCGCGCACAGTCGAGACAGCCATGTCCCACAGGGCATCTTCCACTGTGGCGAAGCGCTTCGTCGCAACCAAAGAGCCTGCAACTTTATTCAGCACCGAGTTTGGAGAATTATAGAGCGTCATGAGTTTGTCTCCTCGCTCGAAATTATACTACCTGACGATGACGAAAAAACAAGGGCGACCCGTTCGAGGTCGCCCTTGTCATTTCAATGCAAATTCAAATCAACTCACTGGCGGCAGCGGAGTTTCATCCACAACCTGCGGGGTCAGCGCGGGCAGGGCTTTCAATTCACGGTAGGACAGCCGTGCGGGAAAAGGCTGGTCAATCCACCCGTGAGCAGGGAAAGGCAAAAGTACCAGGTCCGCGAGGAAACTGGTCGTCAATTTATATCTTAATCAGTTGGACGTTCTACTTCCTGGAATATAAGACAAACCCGACCACGGCAACAATGACTCCGACAACAGCGCCGATGATTTGTTTATAACCGAAACCGGCTGCACCACCGATCCCAATTGCATCGGCTGCCAGCGAGCCAATCAACAACACCACCCCAACTGCCAACAAAACGATACCCATCGTTTTCTTGTTCATTGCTGTTTCTCCTTGTAATAGCAAACAGACAATTTCGAACTCATCTTACTAGAATCATTATAGCACTTATAGGGGAATAAAAGACTCTGGAAAGACCATACGCCACTCATAGGAATGTTTGAAAATATTACAGTCCTGACGCCATGTAACAAAACAAGGGCAACCCGTTCGAGGTCGCCCTTGTCATTTCAATCGAACTCAAATCAACTCACTGGCGGCAGCGGAGTTTCGTCCACGGCTTGCGGGGCCAGCGCAGGCAGGGCTTTCAACTCGCGGTAGACCAGAGTCCACACGGTGGAGGTGAAGACCGTCTGCCAGCCTTGCAGGAGCAGCCAGGGCGAGAAGGCGACCGTGAAGAACAGCGGCAGCGCGAAGAGCACGCCAACGACCCACGGCAGCCAACCGTTGAGGAAGAGGCTGGTCAGTCCGCCCGTGAGCAGGGCAGGGATGACCGCCACGAGTGCGCCAGCCACCGCCGTCACCGCGACCACGGGGATGGTCAGGACAAAGGCAATCACCGACACAATCATCCAGACGATTCCCAGTCCGATCATCACCAGCCACATGATGCCGATGTTCTTCCAATTCTGGCGCGCCATCTGGAAGCCGCGACTTAGCGATTCACGCACGGTGAGGTTCTCCAGCGCACAAGCCCGCCAGAAGAAATGTCGCAGCAGGCCAAGGAAGATGCTGACGATTGCCACCACAAAGATGACCAGGAACATGACGACGACCAAGGCAACGATGACGAACGTTGCGGGTGTTTGGAAGCCCTCTGTCATGCTTTGGAAGATTGCAATCCCGACTCCGCCAACGAGCAAGATCATGCCAAGGATAAGCGGTAGGTTTACGATCAAATTGATCAGGAACAGCCGCCATGAGGTGCGCGACCAGCCGATGCGGAACCCCTCGCGGATGGTCATCTTCGAGCCCGTGTTTTCGTACTCGTCCACCATGCGGATGACGGCGGTCTCGGCAACGTATCGTGCGACGGTGATGATCAGCCCCAATATCATGCAGAAGATGATGAAGACAACCGCAATTACGATCAGGGTGTTCACATCCCCTCTGGGAATTCCAACTGCGTCCAGCCCTTCATTGAACGCCTTGCCCATTTCCTGGGTGGCCTGTTTGAAGGCTTCCCCCATATCTTCGGGAAGCGGCTGCTGCTGGCTGCTTTGTGAGTTCGCTTCGTATCGGGAACTGCTGTTCGAGCCATTACTGCCCGATGAGCCTGCGCCCGCCATCGCCAGAATCAAGCCGAAGACCCACAACGCTCGATAACTCCATAAGATTTGCCATGCACGTTTTAGAATTTTGATAGGATCCATTTTTTCCTTCTTTCCATTTTTTTCTTCAGTTAATTTTACTTACTCACCTTACGCAGTGTCGTTCTGAGCGAAGCGACACTCCCTGGCACTGCCCGCCAGGGCAAGTGTGCGCCGCGCGCCAGTGCGGTGAGAACCTCTACGATTACCTCAGAGACCCTTCGCTATCGCTCAGAGTGACACACCCATTAGATGGGCTGGTTCAGCCTTCAGGGAGTTGATCAGTCTCCCGGGGCGTATGCCGCGTCCACCAGATTGCAATCCAACTCAGATACAGCAGGGCAATCGAAACCTGCAAAACGACCTGGGGCAAATTGTTTCTTGTAAATACTTCCGTATATTCAGCCCATTGCAGGCTTTGCCCGTCGAGGAAACCGAATTCTCCAAGCCTTCCCGACCAGACAGTTCCATTGGATAAGCCCGATACCAACCAAGCGGGAGCGTCGTTCAAACTCAGCAAGCCGAGCCTGTCCGCAGTAGAAATCACATCGCCGACCACTTCCATGGAGCCGATGAGAACCCAGAGCAGGAGCAGGCTGACAGGGATCATCCACCATCCAACTTCCTGCGCCTTGTGTTTGACAGCCCTGGGCTTGGCATGTGGAAGGCGCAGGCTGACCTGGGATGCGAATCGCTCCGACGGTGTGAACTCAGGAGTGGGGACTTCGTGCAGCAGGCTGGATAGGTTTTTCAGTGACTCCAACTCCGCCCGACATTCCGCGCACGCGACGAGATGCTTCTCCACCTGATGAAGCTTTCCGTTTTTCAGTTCGCCATCAAGGTAGGCATTCAGCCATTCTGTGACGTGGTTAGACATGTTCAGCCTCCATCAACACACTCATGTGTCTTTCCAATTTCTCCTTCAATGTTTTCCGCGCATAATTTAACCGCGACATGACCGTCCCGATTGGGATGTCGAGGGCATCTGCGATCTCGCGGTAGGAAAGCCCTTCGTACTCCTTCAGCACCAGTACCGCGCGGCTGGCATCCGGCAGGGACTGGATCGCCGCCTGCACCAGCGCAGTCCGCTCCTCCTGCAAATAGATTCCTTCGGGTCCAAGCTGCGGGTCGACGAGTTGGAAATCCTCCACATCGCCCGGCAGGATGCGCTTCTCTTTGCGAAGCATATCCGTTGCAGTGTTGAGTGCGATGCGGTACAGCCAGTTTCGCAGCGACGAATCCACGCGGAAAGAACCGAGATGCGACCAGGCGCGGATGAAGGTCTCCTGGGCGGCGTCTTCCGCCACCTGCGCGTCGCCGCACATGCGGTAGATAACGTTCATCACGCCCTGCGCATGGATGCGAACCAGCTCGTTGAAAGCGTTTCGGTCGCCGTCCCGCGCCTTGAGGATGAGTTCTGTTTCACTGACTTCGAAAACGATCACCACAGGTTCCTTCCGTTTCTTGCCTTTGTCATACTATATACGGGAATCGGCCGGTTTTTATTCGGAATTGCGGACGTCATCCTGCCGCCGATTGGTGGATGGCAAAAACCCTGCCAAGGGCCTAATCAAGTACAATCTCCCTGGAGACTGTTTCTCACTTTTAACCACAGACGAACACAGATAAACACAGATTTTTGATAGAGCCAGCCTAAAAAGGGCTCTTGAATCCTTTTCATCCGTGTTTATCTGTGGTGAATTGTACTTAAGAAGCACTCTCAACCAATGAACAAGGATGGAACCATGAAAACCGCGTTGATCTTCTTCTTCGCCGTCCTCAGCGAAGTAATCGGCACCACCGCCTTGAAGTTCTCGGAGGGATTCACAAAATTTGTCCCCAGCATGGTCGTCGTGGTCGGGTATGGACTCTCCTTCTACCTGCTTTCTCTCAGCCTGAAGGTCATTCCCCTTGGAACAGCGTACGCGCTCTGGTCGGGCATCGGCATCGTGCTGACGGTGATCATTGGCATATCCATCTGGCGTGAACCACTGGACTGGGGGCGCGGCATCGGCATCACGCTTATCATCGTCGGCATTGCGGTAATCAACCTGTTCTCGAAGGTTCCGAGTCATTAACTGATGTTACGCACCTAGCCGTGATTCCCTGAGCGGAGCGAAGGGTCTCTACCCTGAAATCCGAGGTTCTCACCGCACTGGCGCGCGGCGCACACTTGCCCTGGCGGGCAGTGCCAGGGAGTGTCGCTTTGCTCAGAACGACACTGCGTAACATCAGTGATTAAATCTCCTACACTTCTCCAACAAAAATTTTCCTTTTGCGATGCTATAATTTTCTCATGAACACCGCACGCCCACCCTGTTAAGTTCCATTCCCCCTAACCCGTAAAAAACCAACCCCCGACGACCTCGACGGTGCCTGACGCCGTCTGTTTTCGTTTAAGCGCGCCCGCGCTCCGCCCCGCTTCAATTTGTCGCCCTTTTTCAACTTCGACAAATTGGAGGTTTCGATATGGAAACGATTCGGGGCAAAATGTCCCATACTTTGGATTCGACCACGCTGCAAGCGCGGCTTGCAAACTATTCTGCCATCACACTCGACCTCGGAACTGGTGACGGCAAATTTGCCTTTTGCCACGCTGAAAGTTTTCCGGGGCGCTTCGTCATCGGCCTGGACTCGTGCCGCGAGAACCTGCGCGAATTCTCCCGCACTAAACTGCCCAACCTGCTCTACGTCATTGCCAGCGCACAAGCGTTGCCAAAGGAATTGAGCGGATTGGTCTCATATGTCACCATCAACTTCCCGTGGGGCAGCCTGCTCGGAAGTCTGCTGACCGGCGACCCTCTGCTCCTGTGCGGACTTGAGTCTGTTTTGACCACGGGTGCAAAGCTCGACCTCCGCTTGAACGGCGGCGCGCTTGCCGAAGCGGGTTGGACTTTCGAAGACGGCGTGGCGCAGGTCCGCGAGAATTTGGTCCGCGCTGGCTGGCGGATAAATCAACCTGCGCCGATGGATTCTCACGATTTGCACGCCTTCCCTAGCTCCTGGGCAAAGCGCCTCGCCTTCGGGCGCGACCCACGGGCAATTCAATTGAGCGGTTGCATATAAAAGTAGGGACGAGCTGCCCTCGTCCCTTTTATTTGACAAATTAGACCATTTTCATTGACAAACAAGAAAAATAAAGATAACATTGGTCAACTTTGCAAATTTGTAAGGTTGGTAAGACCAATTCAAAAAATCCAATTCCAGGTTCAACAAAAGCAACAGACCTACACAAACAAAGTTCCACCCACTGATTTAGGGTGATCTGCGCGGATTTGAACATGATGACATAAATTCGCAAGGATTGTCGAATCATTTAAAAGTTTTGTGCAGGTAAAAAAACGTATTTAAAAAAAGATTACAACAGGAAAGTGCCTTCCGGTCATGGAGAGGTGAATCATGGAAGAGAAGATGCGGTTTCGTAAAATCCTGGTTTGGGTAACAGTCCTTGCGCTTGCAGTCTCCACCCTGCCAACACAGTCTGTGTATGCTGCACCCGCCTTCCCGGCAGGGTTTGTCACCGAGGCGGTTGTAACCAATCTCACCGGTCCAACCACGATTGCATTTGCCCCTGACGGACGCATGTTCATCGGTCAAAAGGACGGGCGGGTTCGGGTCTTCCAAAACGGCGTTCTTCTGCCAACCGATTTCATAAATATTTCCTCCCAAGTCAACAACTATTGGGACCGTGGACTGCTGGGGCTTGCCATTCATCCCGATTTTCCAAACACCCCCTATGTGTACCTGCTTTATACCTACGATCCGCCCGGCACCGCAGACAACGGCGGAGGCGCGCGCGTCTCGCGCCTGCTGCGTGTCAGCGCCGACCCCAATAACACGAATGTATATCTACCCGGTAGTGAAGTCGTTCTCCTGGGAACCAACAGCACACTGGCAAACATCGGTGACCCCAATGGCAACAACGGGCCCGCCTCGTGTCAGACTGGAAATGTCTACGTTCAGAATTGCATAGCAGCGGACAGCCCTTCACATACGATTGGTACGCTTGCCTTTGGGACAGATGGATCACTGTTTGTCAGCAGCGGGGATGGCGCTCATTTCAGTTACACCGACGCCCGCGCCCTGCGTTCGCTTGACGTCAACAGCCTTAACGGAAAAATTCTGCGCATCAATCCAATTACTGGTCTGGGATATGCCAACAACCCGTTTTATAACGGCAATCTGAATAGCAATCGTTCCAAAGTCTATAGCCTTGGTCTCCGAAACCCTTTTCGCATTACCATCAATGAACTGACCAATGAGCCATTCAGCGGCGATGTCGGCTGGAATACCTGGGAAGAGGTTGATACAGGCCGGGGGGCAAATTTCGGCTGGCCGTGTTACGAAGGCAATGCCACCACCAGCGCTCAACAGGGAAGTTATGCAAATAATGCTACCACACAACCCACCTGTGATGCGCTATATGCGCAGGGGCTCAGCGCGGTCAAAGCCCCCACCTACGCCTACAACCATAGTGGCGGGAGCAGTTCGATACAGGCTGGGGGATTTTATCGTGGCTCTGTCTATCCCTCTCAATACCTGAATGCTCTGTTTATCTCAGACTATAACGGCGACTGGATTCGCTACCTTACCTTTGATGTCAACGGCAACGCCACAGCAAACAACTTCGGCGCGGATGTTGCTCCAGTTGGCGGAATTGTACAGTTGTTGACTGGTCCGGATACAAATCTCTATTATGTCGCCTATAACGGACCATCGCCAAACACAAGCGAGGTCCGACGCATTCGCTATACCTCCGGAGGGAATACACCGCCCACGGCATTCGCCAGCGCCGACCCCGATTCCGGTTATGTGCCGCTGACAGTGAATTTTTCAAGCATCGGTTCTTTCGATCCCGATGCCCAATCCCTCACCTATTCATGGGACTTCGGCGATGGCAACACGGGCACCGGACCGAACCCCTCTTACACCTATCAGAACAGCGGCGTTTTCACAGTAACTCTTACCGTCACCGACACACAGGGGGCAACAGGTTCGGATACAGTGATTATAGATATCGGTAACCTCCAGCCTGTCGCTGACATCATCGCGCCGGTCAATGGCTTTGGCTACAACACGGGCGATATAATCAACTACAACGGGACAGGCATCGATAACGAGGACGGAAACCTCAGCGGGGCAAGCTTGCAATGGGATGTCCTGCTGCACCACAACCAACACGTTCACTTCGACGCAATCCCCGGACTGATCGGCAATACGGGAAGTTTTCAAATCCCGGATCATGGCGATAACACGTGGCTCGAGTTATGCCTGACCGTCACCGATAGCGGCGGATTAAACGACCAGGAATGTGTGGACCTGACGCCCAATACTGTAACACTTACATTCAACACCATTCCAAGCGGGTTGGAGCTGGAATACGATGGCATCACTTATACTGCGCCATTTAGCGTCGTCACCGGCGTCAACGCGGTGCGTGATTTAATCGCTCCACAAACACAAGGTTGCTACAATTTTTCATCATGGTCCGACGGCGGAACGTCCAGCCATCAGATCACGGTCGGTCCCAATCCCCAGACTTTCATTGCCACGTATCAACCATGCCCGGTCACGGTGACGGTCAATCCGAACCAGTCCAAGGTCTATGGAGCGGCAGAGCCAGCCCTGACTTACACATCATCCAATCCATCCGCTGTTTTTACCGGAACATTAATCCGGGACAGCGGTGAAAATGTCGGTTCCTACCCAATCAGCCGGGGAACTCTTGCTGTTGCGGACAACACCAGATATCAGATCGCGTCCTTTGTGCCGGCAGACTTTACCATCAGCCAAAAGGCGGCCTCGGTCACACCAAACTCCGCCAGTAAAATCTTTGGCGACCCCGACCCTGTGTTGACTGGTACTTTGAATGGCTTTCTGCCCGCAGACAATGTCACCGCCACTTACAGCCGCACTGCCGGTGAAAGCGTTGCAGGCAGCCCGTATACCATTAGTGTCTCACTCAGCCCGGCTGGGATATTGGGCAATTACAACATCGCTTATAACACAGCCAATTTCACGATCACACAAGACAACTCAACCGTCACGCTTGGGAATTTGAATTTCACTTACGATGGCACGCCAAAAACCACAACAGCCACAACCAATCCGCCCAACCTTTCGATGAACTTTACATATAATGGCTCCACCACACCGCCCATAGACGCGGGAAGCTATTCAGTTGTGGCGACCATCAACGACCCAAACTATGCGGGGACGACGACCGGTACGCTGGTAATTGGAAAAGCAACAGTGAGTCCCTCCATTACAGCAGCCAACAAAGTTTACGATGGCACGGCCACAGCAACCATCACCAGTCACAACTTGACTGGTGTGATCGGCGTGGATGACGTCAGTCTCACTGGCGGTACGGCCAACTTCAGCAATGCAAACGTGGGAACCTGGCCAGTCACCGCCACTGGCTTGACTCTTACAGGCGCCGATGCCGGCAATTATCAACTATCCTCCACGACTGCGAATACATCCGCTAGCATCACCCGGGCTGACGTCACAATCACGGCCGTCATCCATGATGTAGGCGATACCACAATCACATCCGCAGCCATTGGGGATGTTGTTCATGCAAGCGCGAGTGTAACTGGCATTGGCGCGACGCCAACCGGCAATATCACTTTCAAGGTGTTTGCTAATACCAGTTGCGCTGGACCCGGCTCGGGCGCGGGAATTGTTTCCCTGGACGCGGCGGGGGTAGCCGACCCCAGCAATGCTTCCACAGTGACGGGCGGAGCCCTATCCTTCCAAGCCATCTACAATGGTGACACGAATTACGCCTCGCTAACAGGTTCCTGTGAAACACTAAACACACAACCTGCATTCACCAGCCCGGATAACACAGGTTTCAATGTCGGTAGCGCGGGCATATTCACAATCACAACCACCAGTGTTCCGACGGTCTCCGCCATTACCATATCCGGGACCCTGCCCACAGGCGTAACCTTTACTGACAACCTCGATGGAACGGCTACCCTGTCCGGCACGCCACCCGCCAGTGTGGAGGGTGACTACAACCTGACTTTCATTGCCACAAACGGCATTCTGCCAGATGCAATCCAGGGGTTCACGCTGACAGTTGCCCAAGCCCTGCCGCCCGCAGTTTCATCCATCAGCGCGGCCAACGTGACTGGCAATCCACCCGACAATGTCCTGAGTGAATTCGAAATCGTTTCGGTCGGCGTGAATCGATTCAAGGTTGCCTTCAGCCAGGATGTGATTGACGTCGATAACAATGATCCCGATTTCGGTGACAGCGCAGTCAATCCCGAAAACTATTTGCTTGTCCGTGATAACGGCAACGGCTTCGAGACCATTGGTTGCGAGGAGGGACCGGGCGGGGACGATACTCCAATCTCGATTGAATTGGCTGAATATTCCAACAATGGGGGAGACGGACCCTTTGTGGCGACCTTGAGTGTCAATGGCGGATTCCCATTGTCGAATGGGACCTACCGCCTGTACGTGTGCGGGACAACATCCATCACCAATCAGTTTGGTGTGACTTTATCTGGAAACGGGCAGCCGGGCACAGACTTCATCCGTCATTTCCGGGTCTTGTTCCCGGATGGAGGCGGCAATTCACGCGATAACGGAGGCAATGCAAAACTTGCATCAACGGCAGTCGGATCGTTAATCCCTGCCACCGGCTTCACCCCTGGCACGGTCACAAAACTGCCCGCACAACCGAAGGGCATGGCTTATTCATCCACAAATGACTTGCGGCTCGAAGTTCCAGGCCTGAGTTTGGATATGCAAATTGTGGGCGTGATGCTAAAGGATGGCAATTGGGATGTCTCCTGGCTGGGAAACAACGCCGGCTATCTGGAAGGTTCAGCCTATCCCACCCATTCCGGGAATTCCATCCTTACCGGCCATGTCACGGATGTAAATGGAAATCCCGGCCCGTTCGCCTCGGTCAAGGACTTGAAAGCCGGAGACAAGATATATATTCACAGCACCGGTTCGACCTATGTCTATGAAGTACGACAGAGCAGGCTGGTATCTCCGGGCAGCATCGAAACCCTATTCCAGCACGAGGATTATGAATGGCTTACTCTCGTGACCTGCGAAAACTACAATGCAAGATTGGAGAAATTCACGTATCGCCGCATGGTAAGAGCCGTTCTCATCAGCGTGATTCCGGAGAAGTAGAGTATGAAAATGACAGCCCCGTCAAAAATGCGGGGCTGTCATTTAGTTATCTTAGCGGCGGGTCAACACGGGCGTGCGTTCGCCGTTTTCTTAATGTTACTTTGGAGGTGAGATGCTTTACTTAATTGTTTCATTGATAGCCGGCTTGTTCTTCCTGATTTCCGGCAAAGTAAAAAGCGGAAAAACTGTATATCTTGAGGGAGCCAAGGCAAGGATGGCAGGACTAATATTCCTTGCACCGCTCGGATTAGTACTGATAATATTTGTTATAAACATCATGCTTGACGCAATTGGAACGCCCGCTGTGAACAAAGCTTGGGGAAGTACAGTTGACACTTTTTCCTCGGCATTGGTGCGCAATGGATTTATGATCGGATTGGCATATATTTACTTCCATTCGGTCTCGCGAGAAACAAAAGATCGCAAGGGATGTTTAACCTACTGGTTGGCCTATGCGGCCATTCTTGCATTATTACTTATCTGGTTTGTGCCAAATTTCATTTCAAATACCGAATGGTATAAAACAGCGGCAATAGGCTGTTCCATTTTTCAGATAATCTTTATTGTTGGCGTCTGGCTTTGGAAGAAATGGGGAGTCTTTGGCTATGCCGCTATCACGTTGATTTCCTCAATAATCGCCTATTTCAGAGTTGGGTCGATTTTAGAAATAATCGTTAGTCTCATTACATCTTTAAGTCTCGTTCTTGCAATCTATTTGCTGGTAAAGCCCAAATGGCAATTCTTTGAGTAATGGTTTTTATTAAGCCTTCAAAGAATACTCCGCCGGAGCGAAGAACACAACCACGGTCAACTCTTCTTCAATTGAATGAAACCTGTGTTCCACATTCTTCGCCACATAGACAATCGAACCAGCCTGCACGCTGCGGTCTTCATCTGCAACTTGAATCTTTGCTTGTCCGCTCACTACGTAATAGACTTCATCCTCCGTGTGCGGTGACTGGGAATCCACCCCGCCAACAGGGAGGATGTACAGTCCCATACTGAGGTCGGGAACTTTAAGAAACTCGAGGTAGCGCTTATTGCTGGCTTCTCGTTGGGAAATCAATTGGGTAAGTTCATACGCCTGCATGAAAGACTCCTGGCAAAATTTCTACTTCCGCGAACCCGTCAAAGCGGTTGTAATACCAAGCCCAATATAGACCAGCCCTGCAAAATATTGCTGACCCTTTTGAAAATGTTTGTTCCCACCTAGCCGGTTTGCAAGGGAACTGGCGACCAGCGCGTACAAACTGTCAGTCACAATTGCCATGGAGACAAAAATGACTCCCAGCAAAAGAGTCTGCATTGTGACATTTCCCCTGCCGGGATCGACGAATTGCGGCAGGAACGCAAAAAAGAAAAGCGCCGTCTTTGGGTTCAGGATGTTGACGACAAATCCCTGCCAGTAAATGCGTTGCAAACTTTCCTTTTTGAGTTGCCCACCCTCCGATTGGTTGTCCTGGGTCAATAATTTTCGAATTCCAAGATAGATCAGGTATGCAGCGCCCAAATATTTCACAACGTCGAATGCCAGCGCCGAGGATAACAGGATCGCCGAAAGTCCCAGCGCCGCGGCAACCGCTTGAAGGAAGTTCGCCGTCTCGATTGCAAGCACAGAGACAAACCCGGCCATCCGTCCCTGACTGGCACTGCGGGCGGTAATGTACAGCACCGCTGGGCCGGGGACAAGCAATAGCGCCAAAGCCGCAAGCATAAAGAAATAAAGTTTGGAAGGATCGATCATGATTTCTCCTTTTACCGATGTCACACAACGCATCAGACCCCATGTACGGCAAGATATAAAATTTCATCCGCCTCATCCGAAATTTGAAAACAAAAAAGGGACGGACCTTTCCAGAGAAGTCCGCCCCTTCATATTTGCTGTGAGTCTTATCGCCAGTCGCTTAGCTGGTCTTCGAGTTTCTCGATCAGCTTGATGTATTTTTCCTCCCCGTCCTTCAGTCCGCCGTCAAAGACGATCTTGTTGATCTCCTCGGACAACTTGTGTTCATCATCAATGGAGATAGTCTGCTCGATCAGCGGGAATATCAAACTTTTCAGCCGCTCAAGGTGCTGGCGAATTGCGCCCGTAAACTGGCTGGTTGCCCATATCAACTCGGAACGTGCGATCTCATCACCCCCTTGCCACTGCTTTGCGGTGTTCAACATCAATTCGGCGGCCTCACGGCTTTTCTTTTGATCACTAATCATCGCGCCAATCGGTCCGCTCTCCATTGAAAAACCACCCTCTTCCAACGTCTTGATCAACGATTCTTCCTTTTTGAAAAGTCCTCTCTCTATATAGTCTCGGATGAAGTCATACGCTGTAATGAAAAAGTCCGGACGCGCAAATTTTGTTGTGCTTAAAATAACGGAACCACTGCCAAGCGCGGTTATGAACCGGCTGATGTTTTCCTGATCGGGGCGAAAAATTTTTGCGATGCGCATAAAATTCCCTGAACTTTTCTGGTCTGAAACTTTGTGGAGTATACCATGCCATAAAGGGAGTGGGAATTTTTTGGGGTGGCACCTTTTCGGTGCAGTGCAATCGCCAAACCCGCATGTCCCGCTCCACACCTGATGTCTTTTCGGAGTTTTATGTTAGACTTGGCGAAATTTTTTGGGGAGGGCGCCGCAGGCGCGCATCACAGGAGGAAGAAATGAAAGTCTTGGTTAAAGTCCCTGCAACCACCGCCAACCTGGGACCCGGTTTCGATGCCTTGGGGCTGGCTTTGAACCTTTGGAATGAGACTGAATTTGCCGCCACGAATGACTGTAAATTCGAAGTAATTGTCGAGGGGGAAGGCGTGGGGATTTTGCCCGACGATGCGAACAATGCCGTGGTGGATGCGGCGCTGCAAATTTATGACCGGGCTGGAAAATCCTGCAACGGGATGCGAATCCACTGCCTGAACCGGATTCCACTCAGCTCAGGGTTGGGGTCCAGTTCCGCGGCTTTTCTGACGGGCATGTTGGGTGCCAATGCGCTGCTGGGCAACCCGTTCAGTGACGAGGAAATCCTGAAACTGGCCATCGAAACCGAAGGACATCCCGATAACGTTGCCCCCGCCATGCTCGGTGGCTTGGTGGCGTCCATCGTGTATGAAGACCGTGTCATCTCTTTGAAATTGCCCGCCCGGGCCAACCGCTCTCCAATCCACGTTACCATTGTCCTGCCTGATTTCGACTTCCCCACAAAACAGGCGCGCGCCATCCTGCCCAAACAGGTGGACCGCAAGGATGCCATCTACAACATCAGTCGGGCTGTGCTGGTGACCGAAGCTCTTCGCACCGGAGATCTCGACCTGCTTGGCAAAGCCATGAGTGATGCCCTGCATCAACCCTATCGTATCCCACTGATTCCGGGCGCACAGGCCGCAATCGATGCCGCCCACCATGCCGGGACGGCTGCGGTGGCACTTTCGGGAGCGGGACCAAGCTTGATCGCCTTTTCCTCAAAAGAGGATCCGGCTGTCGGTGCGGCGATGAAGCGGGCCTTTGAACATGCCGGCTTGACAGCGCGTGTCTTCGAGTTGGGGACCAGCTACGAAGGCGCGGAAGTTACCATTATTTAAAGCATTTCATCGGCTGTGAAAATATGCGTGGACGATGTCCGAGTAATCCTTGTCCGTGTGCTGATCCAAAATGCGGAAGAAATCATCGCCAGTAGCGACCCTGCCCCGGTTCTGCGCGAAATAGTCCTGAACAAACGACTGAAAGGCTTCGTCACCAATGCGCTGACGCAAGTCTTGTAGAAAGTGCGCGCCATTGAAATAGACGATGTGTTTGTAATTGTCGTCGTTCTGCCCGTCATAGACGGGGATGTCGATGTAGCCCTGCGGCTCAAAGAAGTCAATGCGGTATGACCACCACCACGAGAGCATGTCTGGATAGAGCGTTTCGTAGTAAATGGATTCGGAATAGGTTGTGAGCGATTCATCCATCCAGGATTCGAGCGCCTGGTCGTTGGCAACCTGGTCGAACCACCACTGGTGAGCCGTTTCATGCACGGCGACGAAAGTCAAATAATTGGCGGGGGTGCCATCGTATAAATCATAGAAACTACGGCTATGAAAATACAACGCTGAGAATTCCATGCTGTCCTTGAAATCTGCGATGACCACCGAGAGGGTCTTGTGTGGATATACCCCAAACTTTTGCGAGAAGACTTGTATTGCCTGCGCGCTGGCGACCATGGCGGCTTCACCCGCTCGCTGGTAGATGGGAAGGTAATAGCTGTAAACCGTCGTGTCGCCGACCTGCATTTGCGAGACCTGAAACTCGCGGCTGGCTGAGATGGCGAAGGCGCGGGCTTCGGGCAACGTATAACGGGTGGAATCGCCGTTTGGTTCGGCAAATCCACTGGTGGCGACGATAGGCTGATTCTCAGGGTTGGTAAATTTAAGATTCACTTCAAAGTCCGCTGTGGGATAGACCAGATACTCACCATGCGACCACGGCTCGCGGATCATCCACTCGCCGTCCTTGAAGGGAACAACGAACGGATACCAATTGACCAAGTTCATTTGGATATCGCTGTAGCCAAAGATACGCGCGCGCAGGCTGTGGGCTTGGTCCATGTAGGGCAGGGAAAGTTTGTAGCCAAGAGTCACCGTCGCAGCAGAATCAGCTTCGAGCGGAGTCGGCAGCGGAATCTCCAAACGGTGGGCGGTCAATGTGTAATTCGTGACAGGTGAGCCATCCACTTGAATCGAATCCAGATAAAAACAGTTTTGCCAAAGATTGGCAGCAATTGCAAGCACGAGACTGTCGAGCCGTTCCCCGCTGCGATTTGGGTAGACGATGTCCTCATTCACCGTGACCTTGTGAGCGTCGTAATCCACCGTTGTATCGAGTGTATATGCGGGTCGTTCTGCGCCCTGCGTGGGAACTTGCGTGGGAGGGATTGGAGTTGAAGTGGCAGGGATATCAGTAGCATCAAGAGTCACTGATGGGACAATGGTCGGGGCAGGCATTGGGGCAGAACAGGCTGTGACAAATAACAGGAGGATGGCAATCTTCTGGCGCATGGATATATTTTATCCTTTTGTGTATAATGCCGTTGTCCGCCCCGATAGTTCAATGGACAGAACAAGGCACTCCTAAGGCTTAGATGTAGGTTCGATTCCTACTCGGGGCACTGAAAATTTTTTAAAACTTTAATATTCTTCTAACAAAGAAACTATTGCAAAAAATAAATCCCTGTAGTATTATTGCCAACGTTGACCGCTAGGGTGCCCCCCTCACCCTGGCGGTCAACATTTAAGTTGCCAGTGAAAATACTTGCATAAAACAAAAAACCGCTCCAAGTGATGGAGCGGCTTTGATTCCCTGATTTATTTCTTTGCTTTGACCATCTGCCTTGCGGACTGCAATAACTCATGCGCGGAACGCAGTGTGCCTTCGCCGACTTCGCCGAGCATTTGTGAAAGTTCGAGCAGACGCTGTTCGCCTTCGAGCCGTTCGACGCGTGTGAGCGTGCGTCCATCCTTGATGAGTTTCTGCACCTGATAATGCTGGTCGCCGAAGACTGCCAGTTGCGGGAGGTGGGTCACGCAAAAGACCTGATGCGAGCGCGAGAGGTTCCAGAGTTTTTGTCCGACCACCATACCCACACGTCCGCCGATGCCCTGGTCGATTTCGTCGAAGATAAGCGAAGGGATTTCATCGGCGCGGGCGAGGACATTCTTCAAACCAAGCATGAGACGTGAGGTCTCACCGCCGGAGGCGATCTTTACCAATGGCTTGAGTCCTTCGCCGGGATTAGGCGCGATCAAAAACTCGACGCGGTCGAATCCGTTTTGGTCGAAGGCGATGCGCGAGCCGTCAGACAGGGGTGCGCCGTTGGGGTCGGGCTTGGTTTGGAAGTCCACGCCAAAGCGGGCGGATTGCATTTTCAGGTCGTTGAGTTCGCCTTCGATGTCGTTGCCCATCTCCACCGCGGCAGACTTGCGCTTTTCAGAAAGCTCGCCGCCTTGTTTGGCAAGTTTCTCCAGCAGTTTGGCTTCTTGCATTTCCAATTCGTTGATGCGTTCTGCCGCGCCTGTGATGGTTTCGAGTTGCTTGCGGGCATCCGAGCCATAGGCAATGACAGCGGGGATGCTGCCACCGTATTTGCGCACCAGCGAATGGATGAGGTCAAGGCGTTCTTCGACATCCTCCAGCCGTTTGGGATTGAACTCGATTTCTTCCAGGTAATCACGCAGACTGTGAATCACATCCGAGATGGTGTCGAGCAGGAGGTCAGCTTGATTTGCCAGTTCGGACTGCGCCGCATCGATCTTGGCGAGCGCGCCCAAAGCCTGCGCGGCTTGACCGATCAAATCGGTGGCGGCGGGAGTCTCGGGTGAGCCTTCGTCCAGAACAGCCAGCGCTTCCTGCGCGTTCTCCGCGAGAGCTTCGGCGTTGGCAAGGCGGTCACGTTCCTTACGCAGTTCTTCGTCTTCGCCGGGCTTCAACCTGGCGGCTTCGATTTCCTCGGCCTGATAGGTGAGCATCTCGATGCGTCGGTCTGCATCGGATTGCGCCTTGCGCAGGTCGGTCAACTCACGGCGCAAGTTGAGCAGGGTATGATAGGTCTGGCGGTAATCGCTCAAGGGTTGACCAACTTCGGCGAAGCGATCGAGCAGCCCAAGGTGAGCGCGAGGGTCAAGCAGGGAGAGATGTTCCGCCTGCCCGTGGATGTCAACCAGCAGCGCGCCCAATTCCTTCAACAATCCAACGTTCACCGTGCGCCCGTTGATCCTCGCCACACTGCGTCCCTCCTTGCGAACTTCGCGCATCAGTGTCACGTAGTTCGGGTCATCCATCAGTTCCTCACGGTTAAGGATGAAATGCACGGCTTCCCTTTCCGTGCCTGTGAGATGGAAGACGGCTTCAACGAAGGCTGTGTCGGCGTCGGTGCGGACGAAAGTGGTATCCGCCTTGCCGCCAATGAGCATGACCACTGCGTCGAGGATGATGGATTTGCCCGCGCCCGTTTCACCGGTGAGGATGATCAGTCCCGAATCGAAACGCAGGTCGAGCTTGTCAATGATGGCAAAATTTTGGATGTGGAGTTCGGTCAGCATAGGTTATCGAAATAGTTGGATTCCGGAAAGGCGGGTATAAACGAGCGGCACGGCAATCACGAGATAGATGGCTTGGAAGACGATTCCAAAAATGTTCATGGTCAACAGCTGAAACAAAGCAATGGGTAACGCGCCGACCACGACGCCGACGGCAACGGTAATGAACAGGTTTTTCGAACGACGACGGCGGGTCACAAAGCGGACACTTTCAGCAATTACCGTCCCGGCCACGGGCGCTCCCGCAGCAATCAAAAACCAGCCAAAGAAACCGATGCCGCCAATCAAGGTGACGAGGAAGGCCGCCACACCCGATAAAAACGCTGCCGTGATAAAGCCTAATATGTAATCGTACCATTCACTCGTGTCAAAGGATTTTTGGTGCGATTTTACGCAGTCCTTGCAAAGATAGCCGGTGGGTGTTCGCACCGAGCAGGAAGCACACATATATCTTTCACAGCGCTTGCAACGCAGGCTGGTCTCGCGGGTGGGATGGGCGTAACAATAGTTTACGGGGGAGGTTGAAATGGTTTCTGAGTCTGTCATCGTGGAAATCCCAAAGAGTTTTCGTTCATATGCGCGGTGAGGTTGCGGTAGAAATAGCCTGGGTCGCCAAAGCGGACAAATTGCGCGGTGACGTCGGCAACGGTCACATCCACATGGTCGTCCTCCATCAGCAAGACCGGCGGTTGACCATCCACACTGAGGATGGAGTTTTCGCTATTGACAACGATGCTGACCGACGATCCTTCCGATAAAACAACAGCACGATCCACTGAGAGGTGCGGGGCAATCGGTACGAGCAGAATGTTGCGCAGCTCCGGCGGGAGGATAGGCCCGCCAGCGGCGAGGGCATACGCAGTAGAGCCTGTGGCGGTGGATGCAATCAACCCGTCGGCGGCGTAACTGGTGAGACGACGCCCATCCACAGTTGCGGTCAGGCGAATGGGACGCAAATTCTGTCCGCGCGCCACAACAACCTCATTCAGCGCATTCGATGAACCAAGGCTTTCTCCCGCGCGGATATGCTCTGCGCGGAGCATCATGCGGTTCTCGATCCATGCCTCACCGTTGAGTAATTTCTCAAAATACTCGCGCCATTCCTGACGTTCGATCTGGATTAGGAATCCGAGCCGGCCAAGGTTAACGCCCAAAATAGGAACGCCACTGGGAGCACATAAATGCCCCGCGCGCAACACGCTGCCGTCACCGCCGACAGTGATAAGCAGGTCATACTGTCCGTTCTTTACCCGGTTACGAAGGTCGGTATCATACAGGGAGCCGAATGGTGCATCCACCCCTTTTTCCTTGAGAAAGGCAGACATGGCCTGCGCTTCCGCAAAGGCTTCGGGCATTTTCGGGTAAGCCGTGATTACGGGATGCTTGGGCAAGAAGGATTTGGACATGACAGGACAATTATAAGAGCAAAGGATAAACTTGGTAATTGGAGATTAGTGATCGGTAATTAGACTCTGGTCACATACATTTCGATAGCCGCATTTGGCACAACGGCCGGGTTGTTCGTGTGAGCGGGGGACATCCTTTTTGTGTTCGTCGCGTTTCATCTCCACAAGCAGGTCAACAAGAGCGTTTTCCAGTTCGCGGGTGTAGTCCACTGCAAAGTCGCGGTTCTCGTAGTGGATGATGCCATATGGTGGGCGGGTATGATAGGTTTTCTCCACCAGCAGACAATACGCCGCGAGCTGATAAATGTGCGAGTCGTAAGGCGCTTCGGGTGCTCGTCCCGATTTGACCTCCACCGGGATGATTTTTCCGTTTTGTTTGACTAAATAATCGGGCTTGCCGGTCAACTCCATCGCGGTATAAAAAAGTGGTTTCTCCACCTTGCCCCATCCGCGTGTGTCGGTGTAGATGATTCGTCCGCCGGGCAGTCCCGCCTCCTTCCGCTGGCGGCTGGACTGGCGGAAGAAGAACAGGGCGATGATAAGCAAGGCAAGGGCAAGGTAAAGCATGTTCCAGTAAGCAGTGATCAGTAATCGGTGGGCAGGCTATAGGGCTTCAGCGGCACGGATGAGCTTTTTGACGCGGGACAATCCGCCGCCAGAAAGATCTTCGGTGCGTTTTTCGAGAACTTTGACGAATTCTTTTTTGTTGTTCGCATTCACCGCGGGAAGAGTCCGCTCGGCATGTTGGGGAACTTCCTTCGGACGGCAGGATGCAAGATGACGAATCAGATCAGGGAAGATGGCGGCGTTGTGTTTCGGGTTAGCGGAGGCGGTCAGGGCAAGCACCGAGATGGCGTTGTCCACGGTGATGACGGAACCCATCGCTTTTGCCTTTTTGATGACATCCAAGTTCTTGAAAATCGTGTCGGGGTCGATCTTTGCTGCCGCCACAAGCGCACCCATTGCACCCCAAACAAGACGGTTGTTCTTGCTTTTTAGCAACTTAATAAAGTCCTCGGCATATCCGGCAATCAGGCCGGGTTCGATGTAGCCAATTTCATACATGACCTTGATGCAATCTGCCTGGATATTCTTATCCTTGTTCCACAGGTTTTCGGCAATCTCGCGGATTCCCGTTTTGTCCTTCTTCACGGCAAGGTCACGTGCCAGTTCCTGGTTCGGGACTTCGTCGCGGCGATTCTGAAAACATGCGAGACGATTTAACACAGACATGATTCACTCCTTGATTACAACTGGGCAGCGCAGTAAGCCGTCAACGTGAGGACAGCCGCCAGAAGCAGAATCAAACCGAGGGTGCGGAGCAGGCTGGCAGAGAGGATCTTGAGTCCATGTTTTTGGTGAAGCTCAGTCCCGGCGGCGAGTTCCGCCTGGTTCTCGGATTCGACCCCATCCTTGCGGTAGCGCCAAGCCCGATGGCAGTAGAGATAACTTCCGATGTCAGATGCACGAATAATGGGCATGGACAAAGTATAGCACAAATTTTCTATATCAAGTTATGATAAACTTGCCCAGCCAGACAATTTTTTCGCGGAGAAACCTCATGTCAAATCGCCAGCATTATTCCATCGAAATCGCGGGCGTCAAGCGCGACCTGCGTTTGTTTGAAATCAAACCAGGGCTGAAAATTGCCATCCTCAACATTTTGGGCGATACCGAATTGGTGCAAGCCAGCGCGCGTGAACTCGCCAAAAAACTTCAGGGCATCGAGCACGACATTCTCGTCACGGCGGAAGCAAAGTCCATCCCGTTGGCACACGCACTGTCAGTTGAATTGAAGAAGCCGTATGTCATCCTGCGAAAAACGTACAAACCATACATGGGCGACGCGGTCAGAGCGGAGACACTTTCGATTACCACCGGTCAACCGCAGATGTTGATCCTGGATGAGAAGGACCGTGACGTCATTCAAAACAAGAAGGTCATCATTTTAGACGATGTCATCAGCACCGGTTCGACTCTGCAGGGGATGCGGATGATTTTGGATAAAGCCAATTCGAATGTGGTGGCGCAGGCCGCGATCCTTACCGAAGGCGACCGTGCTCAGTGGTCTGACATTATCTCTTTGGGACATCTGCCGTTGTTTACGGAGTAAAGACGGTACACAGGTAGACAAGTAGAAAGGTAAAAAAACAAGACCCCGAGAAGATATTTCGGGGTCTTGTTTTACTGTGTACCTGTCTACCCGTGTATGCGCTCCCACTCTTCAGCCAGTTTACTTTTCCGCGCCCGCTTCATCTTCTTGATGGCAAGTTCGCGCTTCATTGCGGATATTCGACTCGGATGCTCTTCCAAATACACCAACGTGACCGGGCGGCGGGTGCTGGTATATTTTGCTCCCACGCCCTTGTTATGCTGCAACACCCGCCTTTCGGGATCCGTTGTCCAACCGGTATAAAACGTTCCATCGGCGCACTCGACGATGTAGCAGTAATAGATCATTTCTTGCGGTTTTTTTTGGCAAACAAACCGCCAAACAGCCTTTCAGACATCGATGGATAATCAGGCGTGTCAGCCCGTTTGGTGTTCGCCCAATTCGCCGCAAGCCGTTCACTCATCCAGCGTTGACGTCCCTTCAATGCGGATTCCAATCGCAACGCCAGACCTTCATCGTTTTCATTTTCGATATCGTCGCGCAGACCGCGCAGCGAGGCGATGATCACATCCAGTGCGTGGACAACACTTGCGCGATTCTGCAACGCAGACATGCGCAATGAATCGATCTCATCCGAATACGCCATCCCCGAAGTCGCCACCGCATAGGCGCGTCCTGCAACTTTACGCGCATCCAGCCAGCCGGGTTGGTCAATTGTTGCATTCAACAGCGAAGCTGCCATAAGCTGCGGCAGGAGGTGCACCGTGGACATCAACCCATCTGATTCAAGCGGGTCGGCAAGGACAGGCTCAGCACCCAAGAGGCGGACAAAATCCATCGCCAGAACCACAGCCTCTTCGGGCACTCCGACAGGAGCATCAATCATGAAAAGGCCTTTCGAAAACAGGTCAGCCTTGGCCGTGGTCAGACCGGCTCCAAAATCATGCAGAGCTTCGGGATTCAGCGCGGGAGCAAGTCCCACGTAATAGCATCCATCGGGCAATATTTCCTTTGCCCATTTTTGCACACCCGCCTTGATCGGTGTGGTATCCAGAACCACCGCACCCTCCTGCAAATCGGGCGCGATGAACTCCAGAGTCTCCTTCACCTGGCTGAGAGGAATGGACAGCACCACCATTTTGGCGTCCTGCACCGCAGTGGGCAGGTTATGTTCCATTTTATCCGCCACCCCCATTTCTAACGCTTCACGCTCCACTTCACGTTTTTTATCGTGGCCTACGCGCAGGATGGATTCCTTATGTGTTGCAAGCGCCAACCCCATCGAAGCGCCGATTTGTCCGAGACCGATGATCGTAATTTGTACAGGCATGTTACCCTCGCAAGAGTTTGATAACGAGATTATACTGCGATAATTCCCCCTTTAAACGCCGAGAACCGCGGACGCCGACCGCGGTTCCCTTTGAAAGGAGGAGAAGAGAAATCACCTTACAACGCCAAATTTATCATGTTTACTTAAATGGTACTTGACGCTTAACCTACGACTGCCCTACGATTGTCCGACAATTAACAATAATGTAAACGATTCGGATGGAGAATGGCAAAAATGAGTTTCCCTACCCTCAAAGTTTATCTTGACGAATTGAATCGTACCCCCCTTGGGGACCTGCGCTTCGCGGTCTCCGCCCTGGGGCTGGTTGCCGTTGAATGGGCCAAGTCCCAGCGAGAGTTGGATGCCTACTTAATACGTCTGAAGGCTGAGATTGGGTCAAACCCCAAAATCACCCGTCCCTACGCAAAGGAAATCAGCGAATACCTGAATGGCAAACGTAGCAAATTCACCTTTGCCATTGACTGGTCAACCTTGAAACCGTTCCAGATGAAAGCATTGCTGGCCGTTTATGAAATCCCCTATGGTGAGACACGCACCTACGCCGAGATCGCCGAGCAGATTGGGCGTCCCCACGCCTACCGTGCCGTGGGACGGGCCAACGCTACCAACCCCATGCCGCTGGTGATTCCCTGTCACCGGGTCATCGGCACGGACGGAAAACTCCACGGCTACGGCGGTGGAGAGGGACTGCCTACCAAGGAATGGTTGTTGTTGATGGAAGGGGCGGTGATGGCATGAAGTAAGTTTATTTCACACTATTGCAGGGGCACAATCTTTATATATTCAAAATATCCTTTTACACTATTGGATCGCAACCACCCCCCAATAGCGAAATCAGCTAATAGATCAGGGGAGTCATTGGACTTGAATAATGAACAATACCCGACTTGACGATCGTCGACACGAAAAGTATAAGTCATTGTCGGTTGTTCATATTCAATATTAAAAACATGCCAATCGCTTGTATTTACAGAGAAACGTTCATCTAGATAATGATGACCATCCATATCGCACCAACAATAAGCCCTGGAGTCGCTACCACTTATTCCACACACAGCCAATCCATTTTTATTTTGAAACCTCAACTGGATGTCGCCACCTTTCACCTCAGAATCGAGTTTCAATTTACTCTCCAAGATAGCGGATGTCTTAGGATATGAATCGACAGCAATTCCTTTTAAGAATTGCCACCTGTCTCCAGTACCATTCTGCTCAAATATCATTTTTCCATCTTCCTGATACATACTGCCGTCTGGATAATGATGACCAGGAAGATAAGCCCATTTGGCTGGATCAAACTTCCCAGCAAAACTTGTATTTTCGAAACCATCATAGATAACGGGGTCATCTTCAATCGCGCCCATGCGGACATAGTCAACATAACCTGTTAAAGTCCTTGGATTTTTATCAATACAGCCGCCACCACTGCATCCACTTGAAATGGAAAAACTTTCGACGTGTACGGTATTCTCGGTGGAAAGAATTTTGAAGTCGCCGATTATTTCGCCGTCAACCATATAAACAATGTTGAGGGGTGGTCCAGGAATTATCTCAATACGAAGTGTATGTCTGGTGCCTTGGGCTATTTTTATAAATTCTGTACTCTCTTCTTGCTGTCCAACTGCATGGGTGCAATTGATATTTTGCGCCTGATTCATTGCCCAAATATGGCAATACCCACCAACACTATCTATTCTGAAGTTGAAACCTATCCCACCATTCTGATTTGGCTCCAGACTTGTTGATACCTCCACAAAATAAGGCGAACTTATGTCTGCAATTTTTTTAATACCTAACCCTGCTCCTTTGTTATATCCACTTGAGTTAATTTTCAAAACGCCATTGTCTTGAATGATTTTAGCGTCGGGATCATCTGACTGCCATTCCCATAAGGCAATGTTATATATTCCTTCAAATTCCTTTCTCCCGAAATCATCATACATCGTCGGGTCAGTGTAGCCGCCTGTGACAGGAATGGCGGTTGTCGGTCGGGGTGTGCTGATTTTGGCAGGAACTTTCGTCGAAGTAAAAAACGAAACCATAGTCCGCGTTGGAACAGTTGTTGGAACGGATAACATTTGTTGACCAAACTTTATCAACGCCGTGATGCCAACTACACCCACCATAACCACGACAAAAAACGCTGTTCTTTTCCAAAAAGATTTCTTGATCACAAGTCGCGGCTTGATCTTCACCGGCTTGGTCATCTCCGTCAGTTTCTTTTTTGCCATCCTCTGTACCCCCTGCCTATCCGGATATTTCGAGTCAACCGCACGCACTTCATCCCATTTATCCAACGCCTCCTGATATTTCCCTTCCTGCATCAACCGCACGGATTCGGCATACATGGCCGCCAGCTCATTTTGCCGCTGGATTTCCTGCTCCTCATACGCCAGTTCGGCTTTGGCTTGTTCTGTAATTTCGTCCTTGTCTTCAAACAAACTGTCCAGTTGATGGATTTCCTCGATCTTCTCCAATGCCTTGCGCCAGTTCTTCGAGCGGACGAGTCCATGCGCCTGTTCGTAAAGTACGTTGATTTGCTCAATCCGCTTGTCCCTTTCCTCCATCTTGATAATTTCAGTTTCGGCTTTTTTCAACAAGCGTTCCGTTTCCATGAAACCGGTTTGCGATTTGTGGACTTTCTCTAACAACGTGCGAGCTTCCAACCACTCCCCCGCATCCATCCGGCGGACAGCGACGCTGTATTGCTCGTTCAGTTCTGCAATGCGCTTTAGTTCTGCGACTTCCTTTTGAGCAGACGGCAGCAGGTTGTCGGGGTCGGGACAGGCCGGTTCAATGGCGGTGATCTGCTCGAAGACTTTGAGAACCGCATGCCATTTCTGCGCCATGTGCAATGCCTTTGCCTCAACATACAGTTCTTTCAACCGCTTTTGCTTTCTCGCATTTCTGAGCAACTGCGTGGCATCCTTGTAGTCCGGCGTTCTTTGCAGCAGGTCTTCCAAAGATTGAATGGTCGCTGTCCAATTCTCGACTTTGTACTCCTGTTCAGCGTTGGCATATAATCGCGCCAGATTTCTCTGTGTCTCGGCCTCTGCCAGTTTTTCCGCCGCATTTTTATGATTCGGGTATTCGCTCAGGATCGTTTGAAAACGCCGACAGGCCTTGTCCCACTCTTCAGTATAAAAAGCGGCAAGTCCTTCGGTGTAGAGTTGTTCCGCCCGTCTCACAACTTCACTATCTGATTCCTGAAAAGAAGCCTGCTCGATGGTCGCTCCCACAGCCCTAGCGCGCAGTTTCAATGAACGCAACAACTGGATAAAACCGTTTTCCTCGAACAAATCCACCCATTGCCAGCGGCTCAACCGTTCAGGTACAAGACACTCCTCCAGCCGCGCGGGAATCAGAAAGATCGTACCTTCGGGTTTTTCATCTGCGATGTCCAGTGCGTTCTTGATTTCCTTTTGGACATATCCCTCCTTGGTGATCGAATTCTTCGACAGGAACACAATGACGACATCCGCCTCCTGGACGGCCTTGGGAATTTCCACCCGCCAATCCTGACCAGGCAGGAGCTTTTCCTTGTCCAGCCAAGCATCCACTCCTTCAAAAACCAAACGTTTATACATCTCACGTACCGCCGGTTTGTCGCCGGATGCGTGACAGAGAAACGCCTTCAATGGTCGTGTCACTGCTTTATTCATATTACCCGCCGAAAAATTTTTGTTAACTCACCTTACGTAGTGCGTCGCACCAGGCAGGTGAACGAATCTCATCAAACGGACGGAACCACTCGGTTGGATTATCTTATCGAAGCATGTGCGACGCACCCTCCCGTAGTATCAGTTATTAAATTATACGCCGAATCAAAGTGATATGATAAACTTTTGCCTTCCTTCCCATTTGCCGGGAATTGAAACCAAATTCAGCCGACAACTAATACCCTTGAACATCCTCCCTCTTCTTTTCTGGACTTTTATCAAAGTCAACCTGCTCAGCACTTCCGGCCCGGCCTCGGTGGGCTTGCTCTATCACGAAGCGGTGGGACGTTTCGTGACCGAGAGCCAGTTTATCCAGGCGGTCGGACTTTCCTCGGTGTTGCCCGGCAGTGACGCCCTGCAACTGGCGATGTACATCGGTTATGCAGCAGGCGGAGTCCCCGGCGGGTTGGTGGCATTGACCGGCTCGATCCTGCCGCCCACCGTCATCATCCTCGGCGTGACCATGATCCTGCACCGCCTGCGCCGTGAAGCCTGGGTGGGCAATTTTGTTGAAGGACTCGCACCCGCCATTTCCATACTGATGCTTTTTACAGCCTGGAAGATTTTCGAAAAGGGCGGCGAGACTAGCTGGGTCGGCTGGGCGATTGGCATTGTCAGCATGGTTGCCATGTGGCGGAAAGCTCCCGAACGACTCGTTGTCGTTGCGGCAGGCATCATCGGGATTATTTTTCTTTCCTCATGAATCTGTCAAAATTCTCCGTCTGGCTCCGTCTCCTGTGGATGTTCCTCAAAGTGAACCTGCTCTCGCCGTCGGGTCCCGCCTCGGTGGGATTGCTTTACAAAGAGGCGGTTGGCAAAGTGATGAGCGAGGAACGCTTTGTGGAAGCGGTCGGCTTTTCCAATGTCCTGCCGGGAAGCGAGGCCCTGAAACTCGCCATGTTTGTCGGCTATGCCGCAGGCGGAGTGCCGGGCGTATTTACAGCATTATTGGGCGCGGTGCTACCACCCACGGTACTGATGTTTGCGGTTGCCGCCGTCTTGGAGCAGTTTCAGCAGGAGAACTGGCTGCAGGGCTTCGTGAAGGGCATGAGTCCAGCCGTTGCCGCGTTGATCATCATGGTGGCGTGGGAGCTTTTTCATGTGGGGCAAACGAAAAAAATCGATAAACGCACATTGTTTATCGCCGCACTCAGCGCAATCGCGCTGTGGTTCGAAGTCCCCTCCCCGCTGGTCTTGCTTGGCGCGGGAGTTTTGGGCGTATTTTTATTTCGATAAATGGAACCGTTTATGAAACCCGATTTATTAATTGCGACCAATGGATTTAAAGGGACCTGGCCCTCGATCGAATACGGCGCATGGCTGGCATCGACGCTCGAAAAAAATATCACGCTACTTGGAGTGACAGAGAACCTAAGCCCGGCGGCAATAGATGACCATCACCCGCTGGAGGACATCTTCGCGCGCGCTGTTGAACTGTTCCAGCAAAAGGGTGTGACATACAGCCTCGAGGTGCAGAACGGCAACGCGGAAGAAGTCATCCCGCGCAGGGCAAGGCAGGAAGATTGCATCGTTGTTTCGGGTCCGTTGGGACGTCCGCAGATCCGCCGCATGTTGACGGGACGCTCCATCCGTCATTTGATGGAGGAAATCGAACAGCCCATCCTGTACGTCCCGGAGTCGAGATTGCCGCTGAAAAAAATCCTGATCTGTCTGGGCGGGTTGGGCTACGAAGTAACAGCGGAACATATTGCTATGCAAATGGCCATGAAAAGCCGGGCTGAAATCACTCTGTTGCACATTATCCCTCCGATAGATTTGGATTATCCAACCGCAAAAACAGTCAGCGCCAACTGGCGGCACCTGACCGACACAAACACACCCGTTGGGCGAAGTCTGCGCCAGGCATTGGAGATCGCGAAAGACGACGGACTGGTCGCAAATGTCAAGGCGCGTCAGGGGAATGTTGTTGAGGAAATACTGGCTGAAAATAAAGAGGGACATTACGACCTGCTGTGCATGGGGTCGCCATACAGCGCAAATGCCCTGCGGCAACTCTATGCGCCCAATGTCACCGCAGAGATTGCTGACGATGTAACCTGCCCAATCCTCACCGCGCGATTCAAAAGAGACTGATCGACTTTTAAAGCATCCAGCCGCCGGAAATGGCGGCTGGGGCGAGGGTCATAGTTTCGGCAGCAAGCTGTCGGACTCCAAATTACATTCCGGGGGTGTACTTCTTTTCCCATTCCGCAATGGCGGAACGGATGGCGGCCTTAATCTCCGCATCGGGTACATCATCAACCATTTCGAATTTTGTCGAACCGACATAAACTTCCACGCCGCCCTGAATGGATTCCTGTAAACGAACCCCGCGCCCGGCAAGATGCGAAATCGCCAGGTGTTCCTGCAAGACCGTATCGATCTGCTGGACAATGCTGAGGGAGGTGATGTTTTTATCGGGCTCAGGCTTTTTGGGTTGGGCGGCAGGCTGGGGTGAAGTCTGCATGGGATGCGAAATCATCTCCCGTACAGGCATAGGCTGTGGAGAACCATAAACAGCCTCACGAATTGGATCGGGCGCGGGTGGAGTTGAAACCCTGGCTGGCGTGACAGGTTGGGACGCAGATTGTGAAGTCTGTCCCGGCTCGAGCCACAATCGAAAGACCGTGATCAGTTCCATCAGGCGCTTTCTCATGTCAAGCGTCAACTCGGCCGGAACAAGAACCCCATCCAGTTCCAGCGTATGCCGCCCGTTGACTTTTTTGAGGCGCAGAAGCCCGGGATCATCCTGCGAGGGGTTGGCCGCCGCAAAGCCTCTTTCAGCCAATGCGGCTCTTTTCTCGGCTTCCTCGATCTTTATTTCAGCATTGAATTCAGCGGCCCGGACTTTCTTCTGCATGTTCCGGTTGGAATCCAAAAAGCCGATAAACCAGCCTATAACGACGCCGATAAGAATGTATAGGAACGTCATATTTCACCTCAAGCACTGACAATTTGGACAGATGTGCGTGCCACGCTGCCCAAGAGTAAACTTTTGAATTGCAGTTCCGCACACCGGGCAGGGCTTGCCTTCGCGGTCGTACACCCGAAAATGATTCTGATATTCGCCGCCGCGATAAACCCAGTCGATACTGGCGCCATTGCGACGGATGCCTTCCTGCAACACCTTGCGAATCGCCTTGTGCAGTGCCTGAGCCTGTTCTTCGGTGACATTATTGGATGCGGCGCGGGGATGCAATTGGGCGAGATGCAGGCATTCATCGGTGTATATGTTGCCAAGCCCGGCAAGGAAGGTCTGGTCAAGAAGCAGGGGCTTGAGCGAGCGACTGCGTTTGTGCAGATTTTCAAAAAGCCATCGGGGAGTGAACCCCTTTTCGAGTGGTTCAGGTCCCAGCTTGCCGAGGATTTGTTCGGGCTGGGCCGTCAGCCAGACGCGCCCAAACTTGCGAGTATCGTTGAACGCCAGGTATTTTTTATTGGAGAGATGCAAAAGAAGGCGGTCGTGTTTTTCAGGCTTGATTTTACCCGCTCTGATGACCAAATCCCCGCTCATTCGCAAATGCACAAGGAAACTGTAAGCTTCCAGATGGATGACCAGATACTTTGCGCGGCGCGAGACGTTCAGGATCTTTTGCCCCGCAATCTGCTTTTTGAATTTGGAAGGCGAGGGAGTGGTGAGCGTGCGCCCCCAGCGCAAGTCGGCAGAGAGGATGGTTTTTCCAATCAGTTCCGGCTTCAGGGTGCGGACAATGGTCTCGACTTCGGGGAGTTCGGGCATATTACTCGTTGAACATTTCGCCAACCGAACGTCCCTCGTGGGCGCGGCGAATCACCTCGCCTAAAAGCGAGGCAATGGAGAGAATGGTCAGACGTCCCTCCAGAACTTTTTTCTTTTCAACGGAAAGCGGGACAGAATCGGTTGTAACAATATGCTTGATCGGCAGGGATGCAAGGCGCTCCACGCCGTTGCGTGAAAGGATGGCATGAACAAAAGCCAGGTACACATCGCGGGCGCCGTTTTGCTTGGCCACATTCACGGCCTGCGCGATGGATCCGCCTGTATCCACTTCATCGTCCACAATGATCACATCGCGGTCTTTGACGTCACCGATCAAGGTCAACGCTTCGGCATTGGCGTCATTTCCCAGCCGTCGTTTTTCGATGAACGCAATCGGCAAGTCCAGCTCGGCCGCATAATTGCGTCCTTTTTTTGCAAAGCCCAGGTCAACCGAAACCACCACGGGGTTCTTCATATTGGCCCGGAGGTGCTGATTTATATACGCGGAGAGCAGATGTGAGGCAGTTAAAACATCGCCAGGGATGGAAAAGAAGCCCTGTACTTGTCCGGCGTGCGGGTCCAGTGTCATGTAACGGTCTGCGCCGGCAACCTCGACCATGTCGGCAATCAGGCGGGCAGTGATTGGCACACGCGGCTGATCCTTTTTATCAGAACGTCCATAACACATGTACGGCACGACGGCCGTGATCCGTGCCGCGGAATCGAGCCGCAGGGTTTGAATCGTGATAAGCAGTTCCATCAGGTTACGATGCACAGGCGAGGATGTGGTTTGGATGACATACACATCCTGTCCACGTACACTACCACCCAATTTGACAAAGAGGTTTTCGTTGGGAAATTCGAGCACCTCACATTCACTTACAGGCAGGTCGAGATAATCAGCAATCTTTTGCCCGAGTTCGGGCGATCCGGTGCCTACAAAAAGTTTTATTCCGCCGTACACTTTCAGGTCATGATGAGCATGGTGCATTGATTACTCCTTCTTTCGTAAATTCCATTCAGAGCGCAACACGCTCATAACAACCACATCGTCATATTTTCCACGCTTGTAGATCGCCTCGCGCAAGCGTCCCTCTTCCACAAAGCCGGCCTTTTCGTAGGCGCGTTTGCCGCGCAGGTTTTCAGCATATACATGCAAATATACACGATTCAAATTTAAGGTTTCAAAACAATGACGTAACAACAATGTCATCGTTTCAGTACCGTAACCCTTGTTCCATTCGTCCTTTTCACCGATCATGATGCCAAGTTCGCCAAGGCGGCTGACCGTGTCGATACCGAACACACCGCAATTGCCGATCAACTTCCAGCCATCGCCGTCGCGGATTTCAATTGCCAGCGGCTTCTCGCTTTGATCGCGCTTGCTCAATGAGTCGAACCAGTTCTCCTCGTCCACAGTCGACAAAGGCAGATACAACGCCAGGTGACGGGTCACTTCCGGGTCGTTAACCCAGATGCAAAACTTTTTCACATCCTCGCGCTCCACCGCGCGCAAGCGTATGCGTTCGCCGTAAATCACGCTCATTTGAACCTGCCATCCATCAACAATTTGACCGCCTCGCCTGGTGACAATTCCCTTTGAACGATTTTCTCAAGCACGCTTTCATATTGCTCTACGGGGACATCCCGGCTGAAACGCTCCACCAGTTCCTCGCGGATCAGGGCATCCAGCTCGACCTCAAGCCGGGTACGCTCCCGAAGGGTCCAGTCCCCGCTTTGAGTTAAGTATGCCGCATGCCGCTTGATGGATTCAATAAGCTCCACGATACCTGTGCCCTCAGTGGATATCGTCCGCTGGATGGGCGGAATCCACATTTGGGTTTGCGGCTCGGATGCATGGGCAGGGACATCCATATAAGTCCCATGATGTTTGAAGCGATGCTGTACCGGGTGCGCCAGCTCCAGCATGGACTTCAACGCCTTCTCGGTCATCTCCACGCCGGGGCGGTCAGCTTTGTTCACCACCAGAATATCCGCAATTTCGAGAATACCCGCCTTAATGGCTTGAATGTCATCGCCAAGCCCGGGCGCTTCAACAACTAAAGTAGTGTGTGCGAGACGGGCGATATCCACTTCACTTTGTCCCGCGCCGACGGTCTCGATGATGATCTTATCGAAGCCAGCCGCATCGAAGACCCGCACCACGTTTGCCGTGGACTGGGCTAGTCCACCCAGCGACCCACGGGTTGCCATCGAGCGGATGAAAACGCCGGGATCGCCGGCAAGATCGCGCATCCGCACGCGGTCACCCAACACCGCTCCACCAGTGAAAGGGCTGGATGGGTCGACGGCAACAACCGCCACGCGTTTGTTTTCCGTTTTGCGGTAATGCAACACCAGTTGGTTCACCAGCGAAGACTTGCCCGTGCCGGGAGAGCCGGTCACACCAATCAAATGCGCCCGTCCGGTATATGGAAACAACTCAATGAGTGCGGCGCGGCTTTCCGGTGAATCATTCTCCACCTGAGTCAACAGGCGGGACAGGGCAAGGCGGCTACCGTCAAGAATGGATTGGAAATAAGTCATCGAAATTTACAGTTTACAGGAAAACTTCGGAAGCCCGTTCAAGACCTCCGAAGTCCGTTGGACAGCAAAATTTATAACACAACAAGGCAGATTAAGAAGCGAAGCACAGAGCGTGATTCCAACCCTGTGCTTCGGCTATCAGCTACCCTGTCACTGACGTTTTCACGTCGCGGATAATATCTTCGGTGGATGCGCCGGGTCCGTACACACCGCTGACACCCATCTCTTTCAAACGCACCAGGTCTTCATCTGGAATGATGCCGCCGACAAAGACCTTCACATTCGACTGTCCATTGTTCTTCAACAGTTCCAAAAGGCGGGGAGTCAATGCCATGTGCGCGCCCGAAAGGATGGAGAGGCCAACGACATCCACATCCTCTTGGAGAGCAGCTTCGGCGATCATTTCAGGGGTCTGGCGCAAGCCGGTGTAGATGACTTCCATGCCGGCATCGCGCAGTGCGCGCGCCACAACTTTTGCGCCGCGGTCATGCCCATCCAGCCCGGGCTTGGCGACTAATACTCTAATCTTCTTTTCGGTCATAGTTCCTCCGAGGGAATGATGACAAAAATTATACTATGCATCCCCGATGCACTTTACGGAATTATGTCATCCCTTTCAGGGTTGAAAATAACCTGTAAGTTCCTACATCCCGTCGTCCTTCGGCGGTGCGGTTTGACCATAATCCAAGACTGCGCGCATTTGCGTACCACCTTCGGGCGGACCGACGATCTTCTTGTCTTCCATCATGTCCACGAGACGCGAAGCGCGGGTGTAGCCGATGCGTAACCTTCTTTGCAACATCGAGACCGAGGCGCGTCCTTCCTTGCGGACGATTTCCACAGCATCGCCAAAAAGCGGGTCACCTTCGGCTGGCTTGCCCTCGTCCCAGAGCTCACCCTGTTTGAGCGGAACATTGGTCGGCACCGAATCGGTTGGAGTGCCAGCGACAGCGTATGGGCTGGCGTTGCCAGCCTGCGTCCGCCAGTATTCGGTCAGCCGCTGGATTTCATGGTCGGAGACAAAGACACCCTGCAAACGCGCAGCAGACGGGGCATCGGGGGCCTGATAGAGCATGTCGCCGCGGCCGAGCAATCGCTCCGCACCGGGTTGGTCGAGGATGACGCGGCTGTCGGTGTTGGACGCCACCGCAAAGGCAATGCGCGCCGGGAAGTTGGCCTTGATCAAACCCGTCACCACGTCCACCGAGGGACGCTGGGTAGCGAGCACCATGTGAATGCCCGTTGCACGCGCCAATTGCGCAAGGCGGGTGATAGTCTTTTCGGTTTCGTCGGGGGCGATCATCATCAAGTCTGCCAACTCGTCGATGATTATGACGAGGTAGGGCAGTTTCTTTTGTCCCTGCAATTTCATCTTTGCGTTGTAATCAATAATGTTGCGTGAACCAGCCTGCGCGAACAGGTGATAACGCTTGTCCATTTCGCGGGTCATCCATTGCAACGCGCCGATGACGCGCTCCATTTCCACCACCACAGGACCGAGCAGGTGTGGGATGCCGTTATAGCCGGTCAACTCCACGCGCTTCGGGTCAACGAGGACGAGGCGCAGATCATCGGGGGTGTTGTAAAGCAGCATACAAGTCAGGATGGAGTTGACGCAAACCGATTTACCGGAACCGGTAGTGCCGGCGATCAACAGGTGCGGCATCCCTTCGAGGTTGGTAACGATGGGAACACCCGCCACATCGCGCCCGAGGGCAAAAACCAGAGGCTTGGTATTGCGCTTGAAGGTCTCGCTTTCCAAAATATCACGCAGGGCGACCATCGCCATCTCTTCATTGGGCACTTCGATTCCGACGTAACTATGCCCCGGCACCGGAGCCTGGATACGGATGCGCGGCGCAGCGAGGGCGAGTGCCAGGTCATCGGAGAGGGAGGCAATCTTGCTTACGCGGACCTTGGTTCTGACTCCGCCACGACCTTCGAGGAAGAGCGGTTCGACCCCGAACTGGGTGATGGATGGTCCACGGCTGATCTCGACCACTTGGGCGGGCGCGCCGAAAGAAGCGAGAGTCTCTTCGATGAGACGCGCGCGTTGTTGAATGAAATCCTCATTGATGGCTGGGGCATTGCCCGCATCGAGGATGTCGCCGGGTTGGGGCAGGGTCCAATGGATGACGGAAGGTCCGCTGGTGGTGCGTGTGGGTTGGACACTTTCAATCACCTGAGCAACAGGCGGAACGACGGAAGAATCCAACGGGGTGAAATCATCCGTCGAAATGGAATCAGGCTTGAGGTCCGGCGAAGTTTTTGAACCGATGAGTTTGTTAAATAATTTCTTAATCCAGCCAATCAATGGAGAGAGCCAGAAGAATAAATCCTTTACCGGCTTGTCCAGGAAAACGGCAATACCAATAATCAGCCAGGCAAGCAGGGCCACCACCATCCCGCCGCCGCCAAACACAAACCAGAGTGCCCGAAGGAAAAGTCCGCCGAGCGTGCCACCACCCCTGCCTTCACCCCCAACCATTTCAGCGGTTTCACCGGTGGCGACCAGTGAATGCAAAACGGTGAGAAGCCAGACAAAGAGAATGATACTGCCGGCAACGCGTTCGGAAGCAAGCGGAGGGATGCGCTCGATCTTGCGAATGATCAGCCATACGCCAAAAACCAGCAAGCCGATTGACAGAACGAAGACACCCCAGCCAAAGATTTTCGAGATGAAGACAAAAAAAGCATCAATCAGTCTGGAACGGTTCGGAGAGACCAAACCCAGAATCATGAGGATGCCAGCCAGTGTAAGTCCCACACCTAACACGTCGAGTTTGCGTTCGGCGGAGAGTTTGTCCCAAAAGGATTGTGAAGGTGGTGGAGGGGACGGCTGGTGTTGTTTCCCTTTTGGCGCGGACTTGCCATGCGAAGGTTCGCCCTTTTTGGGCGGCAGAGTCTTTGCCACAGGCTTTGTGCTTTTCTTGGGGGGAGTGGAGGGCTTGAGAAGGGGCATAACGACAAAGGATGAATATCGAATGATGAATGCTTGGACAGAGTATAGCACAAATGGTCTGTTTTCTTTGAGGTACAATGTGTCACGTTTCAAACGTGACCTATAAATACCGTGCGATCTATCATTGAATAACTCAAGGACTCAAAACTGTGTTCGAACTTCTTTTTCTAGGCACATCCGCATCCGCGCCCTCGGCAAGGCGCGGACTTTCCGCTTTGGTCGTCTCGCACAACGAATACCGGTTTCTGATCGACTGCGGCGAGGGGACGCAGCGACAGATTCTTCAATCTGGAATCGGCTTCAAACGCCTGACCCGCATCCTTCTCACACACGGACATCTCGACCACATCCTCGGTTTGGGCGGTTTACTCTCGACCCTGCTTCGTTGGGAATCGATTGACGAGCTGCAAATCTACGGCGGGAAGTCCACGTTGGAACGGGTTCGCACACTTCTTTATGATGTCGTCCTGCGCGGCAACCAGCCGCCGATGCCGATGACTTTGAACGAGATCAAGCCTGGGGTTATCTTCGACGCGGAGGATTTCACCGTGACGGCTTTCCCCGTCACCCATCGGGGACCCGACTGTCTGGGCTACGTCTTCGAGGAAAAGGCACGCCGTCCGTTTCTTTCTGAGAAGGCGGATGCGCTGGGTGTGCCGTTTGGACCCGAACGACGAGAGTTGGTCGAAGGGCGGGAGATTACCCTGGCAGACGGTCGAGTGGTCAAACCCGACGATGTGCTTGGCGACTGGGAGCGGGGCAGCAAACTGGTCGTGGTCGGCGACGCAGGAAGAACTGACAATCTGGTTGAGGTTTGCAAAGGCGCGGACGGGCTGGTCATCGAATCTACATACCTGGATGAAGAAGCCGACATGGCGAAGCAGTTCAACCACCTCACCGCTCGCATGGGCGCGGAACTCGCCACAAAAGCAGGAGTTAAGAAGCTAATTCTCACCCACATCTCGCGCCGCTACCGCGAAAAGGATGTCATCGCCGAGGCGCAATCTGTTTTTCCAGATGTAGTGGTGGCGAGGGATTTCGATAATTATCAGATAAAGAAGGAAGCGGGAAAGTAATCTCATCAAAAAACTCCGAGGTCTTTATTTCCTCGGAGTTTTTTGATTTATTTCAGTGAGGTTACGCAGTGTCGTTCTGAGCGGAGCGAAGAACCTCTACAATTATCTCAGAGACCCTTCGCTATCGCTCAGGGAATCACGGTTGGGTACATAACATCAGTTATTTCACTGTGACTTGAATCACTGCCGTATCCACCACTTGATCTGACCTGACCACCTGTAATTGCACAGCATACAGCCCGCTGAGACCAGTCGTATCCCATTCCGCGAGTTGACCGTTTTCCACGGGGGTGATGACGTCACTGCCGAGTTGAGTCCAGGTTTGCGGGTTGAGTCCTTTTCCGACTTGCACACGATAATAACTAAAGTTTTCTCCTGAAGCCGTGCCCAAGATTTGTACTTTGCCGTTGACTTCCGCGAACAGTTCGGGGGAGGTGATGTTCGCCGTCGGTTTGACGGGCGGCGGTTGGATGGCGTCGTAGTTGGTGGGCGGGATGTCCACGCCTTTGCTCAACGCCCAATCGCGGGCGGACTCGGGGACGATCATGTAAATCCGTTTTTCGATGAGTTCTGGCGGGGTGAACACGGTTGCAAGTAGACCCGTCTCGCGGTTGATGTCGAACTCGCGGAAGAGGTTGTCGGCTTGGACGGGTTCGCTGCCGTTGAGAAAAACTTCGTTGACCAGGTTCGGGCATTCGCGCGTGGGCAACATCCCCGACGGGTCGCAGACTGTGACGGTCGAGACACCTTGCGGAGCTGTCCAGCCGTCGGCGGGAAGGTTGGCGGAGGCGGTTTGAATCAGCGCGTTCCATAAGACGGCGGGAAAACGTGGGGTGACACCCCCCTGCCCCCCATCAAGGGGGGAGTGAACACCCGTCCAAGTCACGACCACATGCGACGGCGTGAAGCCAACCACCCAAGCGTCGCGTCCGTCCGTCGTTTGACCGACTTTCACGCCAGCGGGTCGTCCGATTTCAAGTGGGACAGATTTGCTTCGGGTCGACTCGTCGCTCAACACATTCGTCATCAGGTACGCCAGCGCGGGAGTCAGCACGGGCTTGGCTTGCGGCAGAGTCCAGTCGAGGAGAGAGGCGTGGTCGGCGGTTTCGATTTTCAGCACAGAGGCAGGCACAAAGTCGTCGCCGACGTTTTGCCCGAAGTACACGCCCTGCGTGCCAAACACGCCGTACGCGCCCGCGAGTTTCAGCATGGTCACATCGGAACCTGAAGCAATCCCAAACGACGACTCGATGTTGGTCACGTTTTCGATTCCCATCTGCCCCTTCAACGTCTCGACGGGAACCTGATAATCGTTCGCCAGCGCCGTCCGCAGACGAAGCGCGCCGTGAAATTCTCCGTCAAAGTTTTGGATGTTCGACTCGTTTGGGATGTCCCAAGTTAAGGAGGCGGGACTCAAGCCTCGTGTGAATCCTGTCAGATAGACAAAGGCGTCGAGACTCGACCCAGGCTGGTGCGCGGTTACGAGAGGCGTTTCCACGCCTTGAACTGTCTCGCCGACCAGAGCCAGCACCTGTCCCGTTTTCGGGTCGAGGATCAACGCACTGGCGGACGAATCAGCCAGGGTGACGGCGGGTGGCAGCGAAGGCAGTAGACGCGCCGAGGGGCAATCTGCTTTGGGTTCGGGCAGACCCGCCATCCGCGCGGCATAGACTTCGGTTGCGCAGGCGGCTTGAGTCTGCAAGTCGAAATCCAGCGTGCTGATGACGTTCAATCCGCCGCGCTCGATTCGGTCACGCGGGATTTGAGTCTCGGCTTGGGCGAGGACAAGGTTGATGAAAGCAGTATCCGCACTGAGCGAAGTCGAAGTGCTGGCTGAAGTATCCGTGCTTCGACTTCGCTCAGCACGAAGTTCGGGAGTTTCAGCGAGAGCCAAGTCCAGCGCTTCGTTGCTCAGCAGTTTGAATCGGTTCATCATGTGGAGAACTTCGCGCCCGCGCTGGGTCGCCACCTGCGGAGCATCCAGCGGATTGAGGGCGGGCGTCTCGCTGGCTGCCGCCAAAATTGCGGACTCGGCGGGCGTGAGCTGGTCGGCGGGTTTGCCGAAATAAAGCTGGGCGGCGGCGTCGGCGCCAAAGGCGTACCTGCCGAAATGTGTGCTATTGAGATACCACTCGATGATTTGTCCGCGACCGAACTGGGCGGTGATTTGCGCGGCAAGAATCCGCTCGCGGACGGCGCGTCGCAGGGACGGCTCTTCGTCGTAAAGAATCAAGTCGCTGACGAGTTTTTGCGCGATGGTCGGGTGCGCGTTGGGGTCGTCGAGCTTTTGAAGGGTATAACCCGAGTGTGACCAAAAGCGCGGGTCGGCAACGGCAAGCACGGCGTTGACCAGGCTGGTCGGGATGTGCTGTGGGTTTTGTTCGTTGATGGGGATGTAGCGGCGGGACGCGTCGGGCGCGGATGAGAAGCTGAACAGCGGATGAAGTCCCGTACGGTCATAGATGCGCGTGGGCTGGAGGAGTAGTCCGTCGGGCGGGTTGAGCAGTCGCGGCAGGATTTCCACCGAGGGCAGGTCGCGGGTGACGTCGGCGTAGGCGAACGCTCCCAGCAAAATCAGCGCGGCGAGGACGAGCGAAAAGACCATCCCAAAACCAAGCAATGCGCCGCGCGCGCGACCCGAAGATTTTCGTTGCTTGTCAAGTCGCCGCTCTCGGCGGGCACGGAGGATGGAAAGGTATTTTTGCATGTCTCCTATTGTACTCTGGGGGGAATGGTGGACGGTAGACCGTGGACGATGGTTTTGTTTCGAGGGGATTTGGGTTTCCGCCTTTGTCCCGCCCTTCGAATGTACAACTCCAAATGCAAGAAACTGCAGTTTATCTCAGGATGACATAATTATGGTGCGGGTGTGATCCCTGTTGTCGAGGTTGCAAGTGGCTCAAAGTTCGGTACGGGAGTGGAATAACTCACCACCGATTCCAATAGCCAGCCTTCCACACGCCGTCCGTCGCGGTTGAAGGCGACACGCAGCCACGCTATGCCGTTCACCTGTTTGAAGTCAGGATAAATTTCTACAATTGTTCCGTTGTCCAGCGTCATTAAATATTTTCCATTGGGACTCTGACGCAGGTTTGCGCCTCCACCTTCACTGTTGTTGATTTTACCTGAGGTCAACCATGGATCGGGAGTGAAAGTAAAGGTTAAAGTCGGTACAGTAGGTGTGATAGTTGAAGTGAATGTCGTTGGGACTATGCTGGTGACTGTAGCAATTGCTGTAGGTATCTTCGTCGCGGTTGAAGTTTCGATAATAGATGTGACTGTGCTTGTCGTTGTTGGAGAAGAGGAAAGCCATTGACGCCATGGCAAACCGAATATTGCGGCAAAAATAACAACTACGCCAGCAATCGCCGCAATCATTTGAGTATTCCATTTTCGCGGCGGTCTTTGGGTAATAACAGGCTTGGGTTCTTCTGGTTTTGGTTTGGGTAGCGGTTTAACAACAGGCTTAGGCTTTTGCGTATCGGGTTTCTTGGTTGGTGAGGTCAAGCCGCCCAACCAGCCTTTTTTTGATTGCAAGACCGCGCCAATCTTGTCCGCCCGCAGGCGGAGGGCACGCATCAAATATTCATAGCCGCGTTCTTCAAACAAGTCCACGCCATGCAGATGTTTCAGGCTTTCGGGATAATCACACTCTTCCAGTCGTGCGGGGATAATAAAAATTTCACCTGGTGGCTGCTTGCTTGCCTCGTCCAACACAATCCGCACTTCTTTTTGGCGATATCCCTTTTGGCTAAACTGTTTGGAAAGACAGACCACCACAATGTCGCTTTCGCGCACAGCATCGCGGATTTCCATTTCCCAGTCCTGACCTGGGATGATATTTTCTTTGTCCAGCCACGCGTCCACGCCATCGGCTTTAAGGCGGGCATACAAGGCGCGAACTTTGTCCGCGTCAGGGTGGGCGTGGCAGAGAAAGACTTTGAGGGGGCGGTTGTCAACGGACTTCATAACGGATTCACGGACGGGAACGGATGGGATGTCCCCGCTGGGGAGATTTTTCACAATTATACAACTGGTGGGGATTCAACGGGTCAGCGATTCGGAGATTCAACGAGTCATTGATTCAGCGAGGATTCAGCGGGCAGCGATTCAGCGAGGCAAGGAGATGGAGTAAAATAACCGTATGAACCGAAAAATTCCGCTGAAAATCAGGAAGCTGATGAAGGAGTTGAAGGAAGGGCTTGTCGTCATTTATGGGGATAGGCTGAAAGGCGTCTACCTTTACGGGTCATACGCGCGCGGAGATTATCGTCCAGGCTCGGATGTGGATGTGATGATTTTGCTCTCCAATTACAAGAACTACTGGAATGAACAAAAAAAGATCAGCAAACTGGCAAGCGATGTCTCGCTGGAATATGACGTTACTGTCAGTTGTATTTTCGTCAAGGAATTGCAGTGGAAAACCGCCAGCGACGAAAGACCGTTGATTTATAACATTCACAGGGAGGGAGTATCCGCATGAAGGATTATTCCAGCAAGTTGTTGAGTAAGGCGCTGGATGCCATCGAAGCGGCGGAGGCATTGTTGAATATAGACAAGGCGGAGATCGCGGTTGGACGGGCTTATTATTCCATGTTCTATGTCGCCGAGGCTTTGCTGTACAACGAATTCGACCTAAAACTCAACCAGCATGGTCAGGTTATCGCCGCGTATGGAAAGAACTTTGCGAAGACAAAGGCGCTTGATCCCAAATATCATCGCTGGCTTCGGGATGGATTCGATAAACGCATTTCGGGGGATTATGGAGTTGACACAGGAATCGAAGAAGATATTGCCGCGAACATGATCAATCAGGCTCGGGAATTTTTGGAAGCCGCGCAGGAGTACCTGGAAAGTTCAACCGATGAAGAGTGAATACGGTTTTAGCAAAGGAAAACGCGGCGCAGTCCGCCCTGCTCCAAAGGGAAAGACCCGCATCACAATCCGCATCGATGATGACATTTTGGAATGGTTCCGAAGCCAGGTGGATGCTGCGGGTGGAGGGAATTATCAAACCCTGATTAATAACGCGCTGCGGGAATATATCACACACCAGCAGGAACCGATCGAAGTCATCTTGCGCAGGGTGGTGCGCGAGGAATTACAAAATGCCGCGCAATGACAAAAAATTCCGAGGTCACTGACTTCGGAATTTTATTTTGCGCGAACCTCTGTTGTTCATGCCATCGGATTTCAGGCGGGCATACAAGGCGCGGACCGCTCCGCGTCCGCGCCAGGGTGGGCGTACCCTGCGGGCATGATATGGCAGAGGCGGTGCCCTGAGCTTGTCGAAGGGAAGACTTTGAGGCGGCGTTGGGGGGCGTCGGGCATGGGATGTCCGCGCTGGGGAGGGTTTGAGTCAATTATACAACTGCCGTCCATGAATGGGATATTCTCAAATACCAATTCAACAAAAAGCCCCCCAGCCAATCTAGCTGAAGGACTTTACTGGTCACTATTTACTGCCTCTCCCCATATAACTTCCGATGCACCACGCTCAAAGCCCGCACCTGCTCTGCCGCGTGATACGACGACCTCACCAGCGGATTGGACTCGACCCACTTGAAGCCGATCTCCTTGCCGAAGTCGCGTAATTCAGCGAACTCTTCCATCGTGTAATACCGTTGCATGGCGAAGTGCTTCTTGCTCGGCTGGAGGTATTGACCGATGGTCAGTATGTCCACACCCCAACTGCGCTGGTCGCGCATCACCTGCTTGACCTCATCCATTGTCTCTCCCAAACCGACCATGATTCCCGATTTGGTCAGCACATCGGGGTCGAGTTTTTTGGCGTTGGATAAGGTCGCCGCCGCCCATTCGTAGTTGTCCTGCGGTTGGACGGTCTTGAACAACCGCGGCACAGTCTCGACGTTGTGGTTCAGAATTTCGGGGCGGGCATCCATTACGATCTTCAAGGCTTCGATGCTGCCCTTGAAATCGGGAATCAGCACTTCGATGGAGCAGCCCGGCAACAGCTCGCGGATGCGGCGGATGACCATCGCAAAGATCGGCGCGCCGCCGTCCCGCCGCTCATCGCGGTTGACGGAGGTGATGACCGCGTGTTTCAGGTTCATCGATTTGACTGCCTGCGCCACGCGTTCGGCTTCGCCCCAATCCAATAAAGCGGGCTTGCCGTGTTTGATGTCGCAGAAGGCACAGGTGCGGGTACACACGTCGCCCAGCATCAGGAAGGTGGCGGTTCCACTGCCCCAGCATTCGCCGAGGTTCGGGCACATCGCCTCTTCGCAGACCGTGTGCAGTTCTTTCGAGCGCATCAATGTTTGCAGGTCTTCAAAGGTCTTGCCCGAAGGTGCGCGGACTTTGATCCAATCCGGGCGGCGCAGTGGGCGTTGTTCTGTTTGAGTGGAGACTCTGTCTCTCGTGGGGGTGACAGGCATGGGATTCCTTTTGTTGATTATGTCATTGCGAGGGCGTTCTTTGCCCGAAGCAATCTCCTTGCAATGACATTATTTTTTCTTCACAATCAATCTCAATCCGCGTACTTCGACAACTTCAATATGGTCACCCTTACCGATTGGTTCCGATTCAGGAGACTTTTCCGCGCTCCACAGTTCGCTTCCCAACTGAACCTGACCGGAATCCCTGTCGAACGTTCGAACTGTCCCTGTCTTCCCGACCATGGACTCGCTTCCAGTCCAGACCGGACGATGCTGGGCGCGCAGGGCGATCAGCAGAATGCCGAAGAAGACCAGTCCGAGGAAGATTCCCATGCCAATTACCAGCGGAACCGAAACACGCTGGAACTGCGGGGTGCTCGGCGAATTGAACAACACCAGCGCGCCAACGATGAACGAAGCCACGCCCGCTGTCGTCAATGCGCCGTGTGTGGGCGCTTTGATGTCGAGGATGAACAGCACGAAGGCAATCAGCAGGAAGATAAGCCCAAACCAGTTGACGGTCAGCACGCCCATGCCATAGATTGCCAAAGTCAGGCAGACCGCACCGATAAAGCCTGCGACCCATCCGCCAGGACTGGAAATCTCGATCAGAATTGCCTGTACGCCGATGGCAAGCAAAAGAAAGGCGATGTTCGGGTCGGTGAGCAGCAACAGCAGTTGTTCGATGAAACTGATCTCCAGGTTTTCAGTGCGGATATTTTCTGTATTCAGCGTCCGTTCGCCATTCTCCATTTTGACCTTGAAGCCGTCGAGCGATTGCAGCAGGTCTTCGGTGTCGTCAGCGATGAAGTCGATCAGTTTGGCTTCGAGCGCCTCTTTCGCGGTGACGGCTGTTGCGTCATCGATCATCGCTTCGGCGAGTTTCACAGCTTCTTCGCCACGATCCTCCACCAGCGAGCGCGCTTTGGCTTTCAGCGTCTCCTTGACCTTGCTTTCCAGCGTGGATTGGATATTCTCACCAGAACTTTGAATCGGGCTTGCCGCGCCGATGACCGTGTCCGGCGCCATCGCCGAAGCGTGTCCCGCCATCGTGATCAATGCGCCCGCGCTACCCGCAATGGCGTTCTTCGGCGCAACGTAGACCACCACTGGCACCTTGCTGGAGCGAATATTCTGGATGATGTCCAGCATCGTGTCCACGCTTCCGCCGGGGGTGTTCAACTCGATGATAAGCAATTCAGCGTTTCTCTGTTCGGCGGTTTCGATTCCGCGCTGGAAATATTCCAGCATCGGCGGCATGATCGGTCCTTCGGCGGTCAGAATAATCGCCAGGGGTTCGTCGCTTTGCGCGCGCGCCAGGGAAGAAAATCCCAACGCGAGCAAGAGAGTCAATAAGGTAATGCGAATCAGTTTCATATTTGTATCCTATGTTTGAGGTCATTATAATGGTTAAGGAGGAAACTATGGCTCAACAAAACAAACCTGTGATGTGGCGTGTTATTTTGCAAATGGTGATTATCGTTTTCGCCGCCCCGTTCATTCCCCTGATCATTTCCGGTCGATGGGATTGGTGGCAGGCGTGGGCGTATGCTGTTGCAAGTATCCTTGCCTTCATCCTCAGCCGCCTGCTTGTGGCGCGCAAACATCCCGACTTGATTTCGGAGCGCGCGCGCTTCATGGATGCGAAGGATACAAAGCCATGGGACAAAGTCCTCGCTCCGCTGCTTGGGATTGGTTCCATCTTGAGTTTAGTCGCTGCAGGACTCGAAAAATATTACGCCCCTTCCACGGCTTCCAATCCAACCCTAAACCTGGTTGCGCTTGCGGGCATCGTCCTCGGCTATGGCTTCTCCTCCTGGGCGCTGATCGAGAATCGCTTTTTCGCCGGCACAGTCCGCATCCAAACCGAGCGCGGACATCATGTCGTCTCCACGGGACCGTATCGCATCGTCCGTCACCCCGGCTATGCGGGCGGACTGTTTGGATATTTGTTCATTCCCCTTCTGTTGGATTCGCTCTGGGCATGGATTCCCACCCTTTTGCTGGTTGTGGTGCTTATCATCCGCACCGCCTTGGAGGATAAAACCTTGCAAGCAGAACTACCCGGCTACAAGGAATTCGCTGGGAAGACAAAGTATCGACTGTTTCCGGGAATTTGGTAAAAAATCGTCCCGAAGGTTGTACAACCTTCGGGACGTTGTTCTTTTACTTCACCGCCAGAACAATCGTGCGGATGCTCAAAATGATGATGAGCACCCCGACGAAGATCATCAGCGCCCTGATTGGGAGTTTCTTCGCCGCCACCGCCGCAATCGGCGCGGCGATACTACCGCCGATCAGCAAGCCCAAAATAATCTGCCAGTACTCGAAGAAATTCAACGCCAGCACGAATGTGACCGACTCGGCGAAGGTAACGAAGAACTCCGAGAAGTTGACCGAACCAATCGTCAGCCGCGGATGCTTGCCGCGCGCCACGAGAGTCGTCGTCACAACGGGACCCCATCCGCCGCCGCCAATCGCGTCGCAGAATCCGCCGAGCAGACCGAGCAGGCTGATCGTCGGGCCGTGATATTCATTCTCGTCGTGTTCCTTCTTCATATTGAACGCCTTGAAGACAATGACCACGCCCATGATGAGAAGGTAGGCTGAGATGTACGGCTTGATGACATCGCCGTCGAAGGTGGTCAGCAGGTAGGCTCCCGTCACGCCGCCGATCACGCCGGGGATGAGCAGACGTTTGACCAAACTCCAGTTGACGTTGCCCAGCTTCCAGTGGGAGAAGCCCGATATGCCCGTCGTCACCACCTCCGCCATGTGAACGCTGGCAGATGCCGCCGCGGGCGGAATCCCCAAACTCAACAGGAAGGTATTCGAACTGACGCCGTACGCCATACCCAATGCGCCATCGATCATCTGGGCGAGAAATCCGACAACAACGAAGAGAATGAAGTTTGCTTCCATTGCGAATCTCCTTGTGATGGTTGGATGTTAAAAACAGTCGGCAGTCATTTCGAAATAACTACCGACCAATTTTAGAACAAGCCTTCGAGATATTGCTTCGTGCGTTCGTGCTGGGGATTGCCGAATACTTCCTTTGCGGGTCCCGCTTCGATCACTTCTCCCATGTACATGTAAATCACATAATCTGAAAGACGTTTTGCCTGACGCAGTGTGTGCGTGACGATGACCGTCGTGTACTGCTGCTTCAATTCGAGCAGGCGACTCTCGATGTTTTGCGACGAGATCGGGTCCAACGCGGAGGTGGGTTCGTCGCCGAGGATGATTTCGGGTTCGACAGCCAGTCCGCGGGCAAGACACAGGCGCTGCTGCTGTCCGATCGAAAGGCTGGTGGCGGGGTCATGCAAGCGTTTTTGCACCTCCTCCCACAAGCCCGCGATTTCAAGGTAATGTCGCACCGCGGCTTTGTATTCCCTGCGGTCCTTCTTCATTTTATGGATGTGCATCCCGTAGACGATGTTGTCATAGATCGACATGGGCAAGGGCGAGGGACGCTGCGCCAGCAGCCCCACGCACTTGCGGACTTCGGTCACGTCCACTTCCTTGTCGTAGATGTTTTCCCCGTCAACCAACACTTCGCCTGTCAAATGAGTGTCTTCGTTTAGTTCAAAAAAACGATTGAGGGTCTTCAATAAAGTAGTCTTGCCACAACCCGAAGGTCCCATGATGACCGTGATCTGTTTTTTGGGAATCTCGATGTTGATATTTTTCAAAGCCTGTTGTTTGCCGTAATATGCGTTGAGATTTTTGACTTGAATATGGGTTTCCATAATTTGCATCCTTTGTAGGGGCGGGGTTTCCCCGCCCAAAATTGAGCATAACCTTGCCCAAACCAGGGCGCGATGACCGCGCCCCTACTTGATCGTATATCTTCCCAACCGCGCCGAAAGCCAGCGGGATCCAAAGCTGACCAGCAACACGATGATGGTCAGGATCAACGCGGCGGCGTATCCGCGCTCGCGGACTTGGGGGTATGGCGAGCCAAGTTGGAAGAAAACCGCCAGCGGCAGCGAAGCCGTTGGGCGCATCAACGAGGTTGTGATGCGGTCGGTGTAGCCTGCGGTGAACAGCACGGATGCCGCGTCCCCGATCCCGCGCCCGAAGGCAAGCAGGATGGCGGTGGTGATGCCAGGCAGCATCTGGCGGGTGACCACATGCAATGCCACCTCAAACTTGGTGGAACCCAACGCCAGCGCGGCATGTTCCAAATCTTCGGGCATACGGCGGATGACTTCATCCATGGCGCGGGTCATGATCGGCAGTTCGACGAGCGCCAGCACGATGATGCCCGCCAGCAGCGACGCACGCATGCCAAGCAAGATCATCAACGCGAAGCCAAACGCACCGTATACAATGGATGGAATGCCCCACAACACATCCAGCGAAAGGCGAACGTACTCACCCCATTTCGAATCACCGAGGTAGGCTTTGAGATACAACGCAATCGGCACGCTCAAAAGCATGGCGAGCAATGTTCCGCCGGTGGCGAGATACGCCGAGCCGATGATGGCGTTGAGGATGCCACCTTCCTTGCCCATGTAATATCCGCCCTTGGGGACTTGTGAAACCATGGACCAGGTCAAAGACGGGAGTCCACGGGTAATGATCGTCCATAAAATTAAACCAAGCGCGCCTGCCACGATCAGCAGGGCGATGCGCATGATGGTCTTCATGAATAATTCCATCAAATGTCTGCGCTCAAATTGTTTCTTCTGCAATTTCTTTATGCCCATTTTCGCCTCAGGAATCTCTGGAGAACCAGTGTGGAGAGAATGTTGAAGATCAGGATGACTATCAATAAAACAAGCGCCGCGCCCAGCAAAGCCGCGTCATACAGCGGGATGGACATCATCTCGCCGTAGTTGTTTGCGATCAATGCCGGCAGCGGATAGGCTGAGTCAAAGATGGAAGTCGGAATTTGCGGGACGTTGCCTACCACCATCAGCACGGCAATGGTCTCACCGAACGCACGGGATGCCGCCAGTACAACAGCGGCAAGGATGCCCGGCGTCACCTGCGGCAGGACGATGTTTCGAATGGTCTGCCATTGGGTTGCACCGACAGCAAGCGAGGCATGTCTCAAGTCATTGGGGACTGTGGAGAAGACTTCGAAGGTGACCGAAATGATGAGCGGAGCGATCATCACTGCCAGCACGATTCCGCCCGCAAAGATTCCAAACCCCGTCGGCTGGGTGACAGCGAAGATGGGGATGAATCCAAGCCAACGGTCGAAGAGCGGCGCGAGAACCTCATCCACAAAGGGGACGATAGCGAGCAGGCCCCACACGCCGTAGACCACAGGTGGAATGGCAGCAAGCACATCCAGAACAGGCTTGGTCACGGTACGGGTGCGGGCATGGGCATATTCCGCAAGATAGACGGAAGCCAGCAAACAGGCGGGCACAGACAGGAGCACCCCAACCACCGTAACCCAAACCGTCCCAAGGATGAAAGGCAGGAAGCCGAACTGTCCATCATTGGGTTTCCAAATTTCCCCGAAAAGCAGGCTTGATAAGCCGTATGTGCTGAGGATGGGCCAGGCGCGCACGAAAAGCGCAACCGTGATGATCAGGATGAGCAACACCGGCAGGGTGGTAATAATAAAAAAGGTGCGCTGGGCGGTTCGATCCTGCCTGGCACGGAGGACGGCAGAAGGCCGGGTGACCCGACCTTCTGCTTTCATATTTTCTTGCGTGATGGTTGTTGAATTGGCTTCGCTCATTTGAGTTTTGCAAGCGATTCGGCTTGTTGTTCGGCGGTCAGCGGGACGTATCCGGCGGCTTCGAGATATTGTTGCCCGTCCGTCAATATCCATTCGATGAAGGCGAGCGTCACACCGCTGGGTTTGCCTTTGGTGGCGAGGTTCTCGAAACGGGAGGGTGGGGAGGGATAAATCCCATCGGCAACAGCGCCAAACGCATCTTCCTTGACTTTATAGAGTTCACCGTCGTCAACCTGACCATTGGCATTGATATCAACCGGCGGGATGATGATGCCGGGGACAAGTCCACCGCCGCTCAAATCGAAGATACTGTTCAGGTTGCCGTAACCAATTCCCAGCGGGTCTTTGATGATGGTGTCCACCATCGAAGGTTCGCCATTGACACCAATACCCTTGAGGTCTTCCTGGGCTTTGCCGCCTGCATATTTTGCCCATTGTTCGGCGGCACCGGCGGCGTCGGAGCGGGTGAAGACGTGAATTTCGTCGGTAATGGCCGGGTTGCCGACCACTTCACCCCAGGTCTTGATCTCGCCTGTGATGTAGACCTTGGCAAAGACTTCTTGAGAGATTCCTTTTGCAAGAATTTGTTCTGCTACAGGATTCTCAGCGCTGATAATGGGGAAGACCGCATCCTTGGTGACGGACACCCAAAAGATGTCCTGCGCTTCTTCTTCGGGTTTGATGCTGCGTGAGATCATGCCAATGTCCACTGCGCCGGCAATGGTGTCGGTCATGCCTTTGCCTGCACCGCCGCCTTGTACGTCAAATTGAACATCCGGGTGAAGTTTGGTGAATTCCTCAGCCCAGACGGTCATCATGGGGTAGAGGGCAAACGCGCCCGAAACGCTGACCGTCCCGTTCAGTTCGCCTTTGGCAGGAGCCGGGGCGGATGCATTCCCGCAGGCGGTCAGTATGATGGAAGCCAGGGCCAGGATGATGACCGGGGTTGAAATATGTTTTCTCATAATCGTTCTCCTATTTGTTTGAGTTGACCATAAAGTCTATAGTACTAGTATACTTTTTACGCAAATAAAAATGCGTTCCCCCCAACGACGCAATTTGTTATTTACTTGATGCCAAGTTTCCTGCGGATAGCATTCTGGCGTTTGTTCACATCCGCCAGGGTTGTCCGGTCCAGGATATCCACGATGGCGTTTCGCACATCGCCCATCACCAGCCGCAAGCCACAGGTCTCTTCATCGGGACAGCCGCATGGCTCATACGCCATCTGGCTGACACATTTGATCGGAGCTACAGGTCCGTCCAACACGCGGAAGATTTGTCCCAAGGTGATTTCACCGGCCGACCTGGCCAGGTAATACCCGCCACCGACGCCCATTTTGCTGTGAAGCAGCCCCGCGTTCTTGAGCGTGAGTAGAATCTGCTCGAGGAACTTGACAGAGATATTCTCACGGAGGGAAATCTCCTTGATCTGCATCATCTGTGGGGCGTCTCCATTTGGGGCGGGTTCCGCCAGTGCAATCATTGCCCGAAGACCATATTCTCCACGTTTGGAAAGTCTCACTTTGTCTGCAACTCCTACTAATCCAATAGACTTTATTGACCTCAATCATAATTCAGTGACTGAATTTTGTCAAGGAATTTTACGATTCCCACTCTCCGGTATGGATGCGCCCCTTTTTTCTGAGTTTCCTCGTCAAATATATATGACAATTTTGTTGTGAAATTTGACACTTTTGAACCTAACCCTTATAATTAAATTAAAAATGTATTCATAAATGTAATTTAGAGATCCAAGGGAAATTCCTTGATGCATTGTTCATGTCAAAAAAGGAGAAGTGACTATGTCCAAACAAAAAAGAATGATCGTGTTATCTTTTGCCGTCTTTTTATCCTTGCTTGCTGCCGCAGCAATGCCGCTTGTGGTGCTGGCACAGGACGAAATCCCCCCCCAACCCGATACGCCGGTTGAAGTGGAGGATGAACCTGTTGTGGATGAATCTGCGGTCGGAGAATCCGTGGCTCAACCTGCTCCCGAAGAAACGATAACGGAAGAAGTCACCATTCCCGAAATTTTGGAACAACTTCCGGAGGATACCGCGCTTGTGGTTGTAGATGAAGAGGGCGAAGCCCTGCCCCTTGTTTCCACTGAGGCTGCGGAGGTTCTTGCCGCGCCAGATCCATATTTCACTGCTGGCGGTACAACCTATCGATTCCTTCCTTCAGGCGCAGATTGCAGTGCATATGCCGCGGGGACTTGTTTTACATCCGATACCCCAATCCAGGATGCGGTTGTTTATTTATCCACAACACTTAACACAAAGCCGGACGATGGAAACATCTATGTGGAATCAGGGACATATACTGAAAATGTCTTTGTGGATGGATTTGCCTGGACGACGGCGGGCGGCGACATTCCAGACTATCTGGGCATCATCGGCGCTGGCAGTGGTGTTGGCGGATCCACCCTCACAGGTTCATTTTCCATACTTGGTATGAATGCCTTCACGCTCTCGGGATTCACAGTCAATGCGGATAGCGGTGACGCCATTTATGTCGACGGTCAAGAGGGCGCGCTCGAACTTGCCGACCTTGAAGTAATTGCAACAATGGATGAAGCCACCGGGATTAGTGTATGGTCATACCATGGGGATGTCGATCTTACCAACGTAAGCTCCACAACCCGGGGCACCGGTCTTCGAATCTCTGCGGATGATGGGGATGTAAATCTGAATGGTATCGACATGAGTGGAAATTCGTTTGATGGCGCAGTCGTCGATGCTTGGAACGGCAGCTTGACAGTCCAGCAAAGTAATTTTTCCGGGAACGGCGGCTCCGGTCTGTTCGCTGGGGCGTTGGCGGGAGATGTCACATTGTCCAATGCCACTGCCAACGGTAATTCAGGTTCAGGTGCCATCTTGTCTGGCTACGATATCACCGTAAATGGCGGTGAGTTTTCCAAAAACGGTAATGGAGAAGGCGTTGGATTGTTCCTCTTCAGCTTTAATAATCTGACTTTAAACAACGTAACCGCCACCGAGAATGAGGGCAGCGGTTTTATGGGTGGGGGTCCTGGCACTGCAACCATTAATGGTGGTAATTTCTCAGGGAATCTTTTCGATGGAATGGACGTGTTCGCCAATGGCGGCGTCACGCTAAACCATGTGACTGCCAGCGACAATATGCGTAGTGGAGCCCTTGTTGATGGAGATAGCATTAATGTGCTTTGCGGCAGTTATACGGGCAACGATGATTATGGCTTGGAGCTTGATGGAAACGCTGACCTCAGAGGTCCCATTCTCACCGGCAATACAGATGGCGAGTACAACCTGTGGTCTGGAACGGTCACATCTGGTCCTTGTGGAAAGCAGGTAGAAGCTAAATCAGGCGAAGAAGGTGGCGAGCGTGGATACAAACCGCAGAATAACCTGTCCGGCGAGCCTCCAGTCTGCAACGGTGAGAAAAAGGTCCTGCTTGGAACGGGTGATGGTTTTGGTATCTTCCAAAATCTGTGCGGGCTTGATTTTCAGTTGGAGGAAGTAAAAACCGGTATCCTGCCAGGCGTGTTACCAGGTGGCTTCGTGTACATCGCTGGGATGGATGTGGGTATTTCCAGTGGGGAACAAGTGGTCGAAGAACTGCCTGTCGGCGGGAAGATTACGCTCAAATTCCCCATTCCCACTGGCGCGGATGAGGCTAGCCTGGCTGTCCTTTTTTGGAACGGCTCAACATGGGTGGAAGTCACCGGCGGCAAGGCGGTGGATGGTTTCTATGTAATTGGAGTAAACCAACCCGGCACATACGTTCTGGCATCCTGAAAACCCTTTTTCCAAGAACGATGCTTAAATCAAAATTCCCGCAAAGGTACACAAACTTTGCGGGAATTTTTGCAATTTTATGATTTCGTTTACAATGAATTCATTCATGTATAATGTGGGCGGGTTTGAAGTGATTCTCAAATACGTTCCCCGTAAACCATCTTGAAAAGGAACCTCATGAAAAACAAAACCTTCATCGCAATTGCCTTTCTTCTCATATTTGTGTTCACTGCTTGTGCCGGAAAGCCAGCCACACCAACAGCAGTTGAACTCGTTGCTGCATCTGCCACGCCTGTTATGGTAGCGACCGCCACCCTCGATCCCTGTTCCGAGGCGGCCCTGCCTGACGAAATTACAAAAGTAAACGACCTGATGCGCGAGTTCGACGACTACTCTAGATTGGCATCCAGCACCCCACAGGAACAACTTGTGCAGGTCATTCCATCCTTGCAGGAAGTGCGCCGCCGGGCCGAAAATCAGGAGGTGCCCCAATGTTTGGCTAACGTGAAGAGTCTGCAACTGGCGCACATGAATACTGTCATCGAGACCTTAATAGTGTTTATGGGAAACCCCCAAGCGGAGGTTGTAAACCCGGGTATTGCCCAGGCACGCGATTTGCACATGAAATATGATATTGAGATTGCCCGTCTGCTCGGCGTAACGCTGGTCCCTCAGCCTACAGCCGCACCCGTTACACCTGTGCCAACCCAGCCCTAAGTTTTGATGGGATTGGTGGCGCGTTTATTCTGCCGTCTTCTGTTTGAATTGCGTCAAAGGAGCGGGCGTTGGAAAACGCCGCTCCTTTGACGATGATCGAATTAATCTCTGACAGAGTTTAATTCCTGATAGTAGCGGTCAAGCCAAAGGTTGGACCAACCCCACAGGGTGGAGTCTAAAACAATCTTTTTCACTTCCTTACGTGTCATCTTGGCTTCGCTTTCAAATACCCGCGCATTGTGCCGGCTGACAGCCAGCGTGCGGATGGCAAACATCAAGGGAAAAATACAACCGAGCCGTATGCCATGCAACCACCACGGCAGGGATTTTACATATTGCAAGGCATACCGGAGATGACGTTCAGCCTTGTCAGTCATCATATCCAAAACCTTCAATGCCTGCTCGCGATATTTTGGGTCAAAGAATTGTTCCCTGGTAAGACCCGTCTCCTGCATGAATCTCAGGGGGATGTATATCCAACCCCGGTCATAGTCCTCGCGGATGCCGCGGATCACGTTGACCGTTTGCAGAGCCAATCCGAACTCGCGCGCCAGCGGCATGATCTCCTTTTCCCGGCGTCGGATCGTAACCGAATACCACGCGAATAGTTGGGTGACTAGGTACCCGACACGTCCGGCCACCTCAAACATGTAATCATCGAGGTCCTTTTCATCATGGACATTTGGTCCCCTTTTTGTCCAGCGCGCCATCCCCTGTGTGGAGTTGATCACATGGCGGACGATGATTTCTTGAACTTCATAAGGCAGGGAATGCAGGTGCTGTAAAACATCCTTCGCGTGTTGTGCCACGATCGCATCCGGATTATTGGTGGGAGTGCGGGGGAGCCGGCTGTTGAAGGACTCGACCTTTTCCTCTCCTCGCAGAGTGTTTACCCACAGATTCAAAAGCGTCACTTTTTCATCGGGTTCCATCTCATCGTTATCTTCGAGATAGTCCGATACTCTCAACAGCAGGTAGGCGATTGTGGTTGCATTACATAGAATGCGCGGCAGGCGCTCGATCCCGAGTGCAAATGTGCGGCTGGTGATCCTCAACAAATCTCTCGAATTCATGGGTACCTCATTACTTGGATTTTCATTTATAACCCGCCTTTTGGCGTTTCGTGATATTTCTACAGTAATACGTCGGTATGAAGCTTGGTGACAAATTTGCAACGAATCCTTCTTGACAAACTAGAACAAATGTTCTATATTGGAGATGGTAATGTTCTTCCCCATTTGGTTCCAAAAAGGAGATTTCCCATGAACCGTTCTCTAAATATTCAACTGCTCCCCTTCTTGAAAAACACTGCCCTCAAGCGCGGCGCGATCTTTGGCAGCATTTTGGTCTGCGCCCTGCTTGCCTTTGAGGTATTCAACTTCGGCACGACTTCGTTTGCATTGCAGGACATTCTGGGCGACTTGAAGTTTGCCGGGCTACGCTGGTCATCCATCCTTGCCTTTGCCTTCTGTGGCATGGACTTTGCCGGTATTGCCCGCATCTTTACCCCGGAGCAGGGACGCGACGAACCCGCTGAAGTCTGGTACCTGTTTGGCGCATGGTTGCTTGCTGCAGCTTTCAATGCCATGCTGACCTGGTGGGGCGTCTCGGTGGCCATTGTCAATCACAATGCAGTAGGTGGCGCGCTTGTTGGTCAATCAGTGATGACCAAGGTTGTTCCGATCTTCGTGGCGGCGATGGTCTGGTTGATCCGTGTGTTGATTATCGGTACCTTCTCTGTTGCAGGCGAGCGCCTCTTTACCCTCGCGGATGCAGGCCAGCGCCCGGCCTACTACAACCAGCCCCGTCCCACAAATCAGTCCTATGCCCGACCAACGCAAAACATTCCGTCTGCCAACTATCCACGCCCCGCGCCCAAGCCTCGTCCTGCTTCCATGCCGAATTATGCGATCAATCGTCCCGAACCGACCTATCACCCCGTTGGCATGTCTGCCATGGGATATGGTGAACAAAACCCTTCATCCACAAGGAGGTAACAGCCGCTTTCTGTTTCCACAATTCACGCTTTCCATCCAACCGCTGGGACGTCCGCAAGGGCGTCTCATGCGTTAATCTGGAGTCGAGCAGCTTGCTGTCCACAGTTTATTCGAATTCATCGAGCGTGCTTTCGCCGTGGGTCATGACATAGAATCCACGTGGGGAGCCTTCTCCTGAATCAAAGATGAAATCGGTGACGATGTATTTTTTCTCAAAGGCAATTTCAAAAAGTTCGCGGGTGAAGAAGCGCCAGTCACGGGCGAGAGCAAAGTCGGCGGATTTGAGGGCGGTGAAGTCAGCAGGAATCTCCGCCATAAGCAGGCGGCTGTCAAAGGGTGGGACATGCTCAGGCGGGTGGACCAGACCTTGGGCGTCGGTGCGAAGCGAATAAAACGGGCGCAGACCAGACCTCGTGGCGTGAGTCAGCTTGAGGGTTGGTCGCGCCCGTTTGCCTAGTCTTCTTTGCACACGCTGGGTATTGATCCACCAATCCACTTGAAAGCGGTCGGAAGGCAAACCTACATTCAACCCGTCGCGCATGTCGCCGTATTCCGAGCGGCGGTAGGTGACGCAGACCGCGCCGAGTTTGGCGATGTTGAGGTAGGCGTTGCGGCTGAGCAGGGGGTCGTAGGTCCAGGTGACGTGATCGAGCCCCTGGTGGCGAACCATCTGCCATTGGGCGCGTTTGAGGGCAAAACCCACGCCGCTGTCGCGGTGGTCGGGGTGGATGCCCATCATGTGCGAACAATGCTTTGGACGCGGACCATCGGGCGTGGAGTCGAGGCCGGGGAAACCAAAGACGAAACCGATCATCTTTTCCTCGACGAACGCGCCGAGGATAAGTCCGCCATTATGGACGGCAGTGATGAGCATGTGCAGAGGCACAACATCGGTCTCGGAATCGGGCCACACGACTCGTTGCATCTCCTCCACAAGGGACATTTCTTCGGGTGTTTCGATCAGGCGGATGGTGAACATAAAGAGTCGAAAGTCACTGGTCTAGCGCGTTCGAAGAGAAGAAACTCTTCCAACCACGACGTTCCAGGCACGCTGGTACCACGGTTTGCGGATGAGATAATCGAGACGGTAGGTGAAGCGCGCAGGCATCAGCCCAAAGATGCGCGGCATTGCATCCACGGCACAGGTACGGTTGACGGCAAAGTAATCAAGCCAGAAGGATGAGATGGGGAAGTTGCGCGTCACGCCTTCGAAAAACACAGTAAGCGCGCGCAAAGTGATCGGCGAAAGCGGGACAAGGAAACGCCTGCGGTGTGTGACCTCCATGATGGTTTCGATGATCTGCTGCAGGGTAAAAAATTCACTGCCGCCGAGTTCATATACCTGATTGAGTGTATCGTCTCTTTCAAGCGCCCACAAAATACAGGTAACCAAGTCTTCGACCCATACCGGCTGAACCACTGTCCGCCCGCCGGAGGGGACGGGGAACACGCCAACCGAAGAGCGGATCAGCCGCGAGAGGTTGTTGGTAAAATGGTCTTCGGGTCCGTATACCAGCGATGAACGCAAAATGGTGTAGGGCGTTTTCCCGTTGCGGATGTGCTCCTCTGCAAGTCCCTTGGCTTTGAACGCGGGATACGCGGAGGATGGACCCGCGCCGATATGGCTGAGATAAACGAACCGGTCCACGCCCGCATCGGATGCCGCTTCGACAAGATTTGCCGTCCCCTGGATGTCCGTCGCCAGCAGGTTGCCGCGGCTGCCTTGATTCTCCGCGCTGGCAAGGTGGATGATGGTATCCACATCGCGTAGGGCGGCGCGCAGACCGCGCGTGTCCGCAAGGCTGACCACAGCCACTTCCACTGAAACGCCCTTGGGCAGGCGGGGAGTCCGCGGCGAAGGACGGATCAACGCCCGCACCGGAGTCCCGATAGACGAGAACTGGCGAATCAACGCGCGCCCGATGAAGCCGGTGGAGCCGGTAATGAGGATCATGGCAGGGATTATAGCAGAGGGAGTCAGGTAGACAGGTACACAAACGAGTACACAGGTATACAAGTACACGGGTGGGAGGCGCACAATTAAAACAAATAGACACGGCTACAAATCCGTGTCTATTTGTTTACCTGTATATTATCACTGTGGGCGCTAAGGGACTCGAACCCCTGACCTTCTCGGTGTAAACGAGACGCTCTAACCAACTGAGCTAAGCGCCCGGAGAACCGCATTATAGCATGATTTTATTTCTGCCTGCGTTATAATCACTTTATAAACAGGAGAGAACCCATGACTGAATCCAAACCACTAAACTGGACTCCCATTCCCGGAGTCGGTTATTCCGTGATCCGCCGCGGCGATGGCGGCATGACCCTGACCTTTACCGATCTTTCGGATGCCACCCTCGAACACTGGCATCAATTTGCCCTAGAACACCTTCTCGGCGCTGACCGCCGCACGCGCAATTTGTATGACCTGCGCGCCGTGAAGGAAATCCCCGAAAAAGCTGTCCGCATGGCGGTGGATGCGAACAGCGACCCTTCGGCGCGGAACATCCGCGTGGCTGTCGTCGTGGCTGACCAGTCCGTCGCCGATATAGTGGTCAAAGTGGCGGCCCTGGCGGAGGCTGGTTTGGCTTCGGCGCTAAAGATTTTTACCGACATCAATGAAGCCGAAGCCTGGCTGGGACGTTCGTTGGATCAAATTTAATAAAAGACCTGACAGGTTTTCAGAAACCTGTCAGGTCTTGATTTATGAAATCACCTTCCTTGCAGATCGGGAGTTTTACATTCAACTGGGGTTCCCGCACGTACGTGATGGGAATCCTGAATGTGACTCCCGATAGTTTTTCCGGTGACGGCATCATCGCCAAAGGGGATGTGGTCGATGCCGCAGTGAATCAAGCGCGGGATTTTCTCGCCAGCGGCGCGGATATTCTCGACGTGGGAGGCGAATCCACCCGCCCCGGCTCCGCACCCGTCAATGCCGACGAAGAGCTGGAACGCGTGATTCCCGTCATTCAGGCGCTGCGTCAAAACTTCCCCGAAGCAATCATCTCCATCGACACGTACAAGTCGCAGGTCGCGGAAGAAGCGCTCAAAGCGGGCGCGAACATTGTCAACGACGTGTGGGGACTCCGCGCGGACGATGGGCTTGCATCCGTCGCAAAGAAATATAACGCCCCCGTAATCTTGATGCACAACCGCAGCAATCCCGTCAGCGTGGAAGTGCGCGAGAAGTTGGGCAATTCCTATGTCGGCGCGGAATATCAAAACCTGATCGAAGATGTGAGGCGGGAATTACTCGACTGCGTGGCAATTGCAAAAAAGGCCCAAATCGCTGATTCGCACATTATCCTTGACCCAGGCATCGGGTTTGGCAAAACGCGGGAACATAACCTGGAACTGGTCAATCGGCTGGACTCAATCCGCGAGTTGGGATATCCCATTTTGCTTGGCACATCACGCAAGTCGTTCATCGGCTTCACCCTTGACCTTCCTGCCGACCAGCGAGTCGAAGGCACAGCCGCGACGGTGGCGGTGGGAATCGCGCGCGGCGCAGACATCATCCGCGTGCATGACGTGAAGGAAATGGCGCGTGTGGCGAAGATGACGGATGCGATTGTGAGAAGCTGAGGGCAATATGCAGGAAGATTACGCAAAGGAACTCCTCCGCTCTGGAATTATCGAGGCAAAGGCTGGAAGCAAAGAGTCCGCCCGCCGCTATCTTGACCGCGCCATTTACATGTCCGGCTCACATGACGTGCTGGCTGAGGCGTGGTTTTGGATGGGTGAAATTTCCATCGACCCAACCGAAAAGCGCAAGGCGTTGGAAAATTGTCTCGCCCACGACATGCGACATTCGCGGGCGCGGCGCGCGCTGGCGCTGGTGGACGGCAAGCTCAAAGCGGATGAGGTAGTCAACCCCGACAAATTGCCCCCCGCTCCCAACGGACAGCGGGCAGCCGATGCGGACAGATTTATGTGCCCCAAGTGCGGCGGACGCATGTCATTCGCGCCCGATGGTCAGACTCTCGTCTGCGATTACTGCACGCGCGGACAAGCTCTCGGTTTCAAGCCTGAGGAAGCGGAGGAAAAGGATTTCATCGTCGCCATGGCTACGGCGCGCGGACACGGCAAGCCATTGCAGGAACAGGTCTTCCATTGCAAAGGCTGCGGCGCGGAATTTATTTTGCCGCCAAAGAAGATTTCCGCCTCGTGCGCTTACTGCGCCTCGCCGCACGTGGTCAGCCTGGAAAAGACAAAAGACCTGCTCGCGCCCGATGGGATCATCCCGCACACCTTCAATCAAAGACGAGCCACCAAACTATTGATCGACTGGGTGGAGGGCAACGGCTTCAAGCCCGAAAAGCAGGTGGAACTTCCGCGCGGGCTTTATCTTCCGCTCTGGACTTTCGACGTAGGAGGCGGGATCGATTACACCTATGAAATTGTCGAATCTGAGAATGAGATATTCGGCGGGCGCGGACAAACCCATGTCAGGCGTTTTTCAGACCAATATCCTGTGATGGTCAACGACCTGCCGCTGCCCGCCTCGAAGAAACCGTCCGCTGTTTTCCTGCAGCTGATCGACTCCTTCGACATGGCATCCATCAAGCCCTACGACCCGCGTTTCCTTGCGGACTGGCCCGCCGAAATCTACGACGTGCCAATGGCGGATGCCTCGCTCGACGCGCGGAGTCAGGTCTACAAAAAATACAGGCGCGACCTGCCTGCATTGGTCAACAACTCGAATATCGTGCACACCTCGTCGGCAAACCTGGCAATCGACTCGTTCAAGCTCAACCTGCTTCCCGTGTGGATGACCGAACTCCCCTTCGACGGGCGCGAACATCTGGTGCTGATCAACGGACAGAACGGCGTGGTCTCCAGCGATATTTTGGATAAGACAGAGAAAGAGGAAAACGGCGGGTTGCTTGGCTTCCTCGCAGATTTGCTGAATGACTGACGATGGATGTTCGACCCGCCAATGCATGGGAAGGAATTTCGTTTGCAGCTTATTACAATATGAATATGCAGGGTCCGAATGCTGAAATCAGCTTCCCCATTTCCCGTTCGCTTTCTGATGAAGTAACATCCAATCGTAAAAGGCTCATGTCCAGAACAAGTGATTGAGTAACAAAAACGGTTCTGATGTGGATTTATTTTTGTTGCCTGTTTTCAGGCCAGAGCCACCTTTGCAATCCCTGCCCTATGACAAGCCGGCCCATGCGGGTATGATTGTCACAACTGGAGGCTTGAACCCATGTCCCTCACGCCCTGGAAGATTTTGGAATCAAAGTACCTGCGCCCGCGTTATCGTTTCGATCAAGTCGAATTGCCAACCGGCAAGGTGTTCGAGGCGGTTGCGCTTGAGTTTCGCAGTTGGGCAGCTGTCTTGGCGCTGACCAAAAATCAGGAAGTTGTTCTAATCAGGCAATACCGTCATGGAGTGCGGGAGGCGGTTTGGGAATTTCCTGGCGGCGTGGTGGATGATGGCGAAAGTCCGCTCGACGGGGCGAGACGGGAATTATTGGAAGAGACAGGTTACACAGCGTCCAAATTAATTGAGGTTGGAAAGTTTTATCCAAACCCCGCCCTGCAAACGAATTTGATGTATGGGTACGTGGCGTATGATGCCGAAAAAACAGGCATACAAAAACTTGACGAAGCCGAGGACATCGAGGTTCACCTCGTGCCGTTCGATGAATTAATCGCCATGACCAAACGCGGAGAATTCCTCAATGGCTTGCAGGTGGCGCTACTATTTCATGCGCTCGCGTACATGAACCGCATCCAATAAATGAATTCAAAACTTCTCATCGGCCTCAAATACTTCCTCCAGTTCGGACTCCGTCCGCTGGCGTGGTATGCCTTGTACAAATTTGGTTTACTTACAGGGCATTACAGGCGGCTTACGCCGATAATCGATACTCGAGATTCGAATACCAAATTATCGAATGTCGCATCACTATTTTCTTTTCCCTCACGCGAACAGCTCGCCCAAACTCTCAGTGACGAAGGCAAAGCGGCGCTCATCAAAGAAGCCGATGAAATCTTGAACGGACAAGTCCGCGTTTTCGGTGAACTCGTTTCACTTGACTTCACTCATCGAGAACCTCTCAACCATTGGACAGAATACGAAACAAACCACGCCCTCATTTCTCGTTTCTCGTCACTCGCCCCTCACTCCGACATCAAATTCCTCTGGGAACCCGCCCGCTTTAGCTGGGCATTTACCCTCGGACGTGCGTATCACCTAACGCAGGACGAAAAATACGCCCAGGCTTTCTGGAAATACTTTGAGTCGTTCACGCAAAACAACCCCGCCAACCTCGGTCCACACTGGATGAACGGACAGGAAGTCGCCATCCGTCTGATGTCTTTTGTCTGGTGCGCTCACATCTTCCCCAATCAATCCCCCAATTATCGATCACTAATTACTTCCATTCATTGGCACACCTCCCGCATCCCTCCCACCCTACCCTACGCCCGCTCGCAAAACAACAACCACCTCGTCACCGAAGCCGCCGCGATTTACACGGCGGGATTATTTTTCGATAATGCCAAATGGCGCGCTCTCGGCTGGAAGTGGCTCAACTGGGCGTTTCAAAATCAAATAGGCGGCTATGGCGAATACATCCAACACAGCACCAACTATCACCGCTTGATGCTGCAAACCGCGCTGTGGATCAACCTCATCAAGCGCGAAGCCTTCCCGACGAAAACCTCTCAGGCTCTTGGACGCTCCGCCCACTGGTTGTTTTCCCTGCTTGATAATACTTCGGGACATACCCCAAACCTGGGAGCCAACGACGGGGCTTTGATCTTCCCTTTAAACTCCTCTGCGTTTGAAGATTATCGTCCCACCGTGCAAGCCGCCGCCCGCGCCTTCCTGCGGACTGGTCTGCCCGCTGGCGTTTGGGATGAGATGTCCCTCTGGTTCGGGCTCAAACCCGCCGAACGTATCACTGACTCCAGCGCCTATCTCACTGATAACCTGCGCGGACAAAATTCATGGGCATACCTGCGCGCCTCCCACTTCAAGAGCCGTCTCTCGCACATAGACCAGTTGCATCTCGACCTTTGGTGGCGCGGACTCAATATCACACAGGATGCTGGCACATATTTATACAACGCCGCTCCGCCCTGGGATAATCCGCTGGTGACGACGCGAGTCCATAACACGGTGACGGTTGACGGGCGCGACCAGATGACCCGCGCAGGTCGTTTCCTCGTTTTGGATTGGGCAAATGCCCACACGAAGAATCTCATCGAGACAGATGAAAATATTCTGGGGCGGGTCCGCGCCTACCATCGCGGATACGGCAGCATCAAACATGAGCGTACTGTCACCGTTTACCGTGATGAACGCTGGCTGGTCGAAGATAAACTAACTTCGTCCCGCCGCCATCTGCACACCTACCGTCTCCACTGGTTCCTGCCCGACTGGGAATATCAACTCGAAGAAACAGAATCAGGAGTCAGATTAAGACTCAAATCGCCACATGGATGGACAGAATTTTCAATCCAATCAACGTTAAACGTTAAACGTTCAACGTTTTCCATTGTCCATGCAGGTGAATTGATTCACGGTCAATGTGATGTCCTCCCCTACGAAGGCTGGGTCTCCCGTCACTATGGACAGAAATCCCCTGCCCTCTCCCTCGCCCTCGAAGTCATGTCGGAATACAACGTCACCTTCACCAGCGAGTTCACTTTCCCCAACAACTAATCTCCAATTACCCTATTTACCAATCCCATCATCAGGCGTAAAATAGCCAAGCCGTAAAGGCAAGGTAAAGATGTATACCACAGACGAGAGCGACCTTAGTTCATCAGATAATAACCCGCCCAGTATAGGATGCTGGGCACAGGACGTGTTTAATTCAAGTACCACCGTCACGTAGGCGCGTGCGCGCCCCTGCGTGATGTTAATTCACGCAAGGAGGCTGCCATGCTGACCATTTACAAGACAACCGAACAAGGGCTGGAAACAATCGAAATGATGGCAAACGGCGCCTGGGTCAATGTGATAGACCCGACGCCCGATGAGATGGAAAAACTCATCAACTGGGGGATGGACATGGACTACATCAATTATTCCCTCGACCAGGATGAAATGGCGCGTATGGAACGCGATGAAGAATACACCTTCATCCTGCTTCGCATTCCCATATACCAGCCCGATAGCGACATCCCCTATAACACCGTGCCACTCGGCATCATGATCCTCGGCAACAAGATTATCACCGTCTGCCGCTACGACAGCGACATCTTCAAGCCGCTGATCAACGGCAAACACCGCTACCTGAAGACAGGCAAACGCTACCGCCTTGCGCTCTATATCTTCCTCGAAACCGCATCCCGCTACCTCAACCTGCTGCGCGAAATCAACCGCGCCACCGAAGCTGCGGAAGACCGCCTGCAAAAATCCACGCAAAACCGCGAATTGCTCGAACTGCTCAAATATCAAAAGTGCCTGACCTATTTCGCCACCGCTCTGCGCTCCAACGAAGTGATGATGGAACGTGTCCAAAGGACTCAACTTTTCAACTACTACGAAGAAGACCAGGACTTGCTCGAAGACGTGCTCACCGAAAACCAGCAAGCCATCCAAATGACCAGCATCGCCACCGAAATCCTTTCGGGCATGATGGACGCCTTCGCCTCGGTCATCTCCAACAACCTCAACGTGGTCATGAAAGCCCTCGCCGCGCTTACCATCATCCTCAACATGCCCACCATCGTCGCCTCGTTCTACGGCATGAACGTCGCCCTGCCTGGCGAAGGACACCCCTACGCCTTCCTCACGGTCATCGGCATTTCTCTTGCCCTCACCGCGCTCGCAACCTACTTCTTCTACAAACGGAACTGGTTCTAATGGAAGCGCAACTCCTCTTCGACGCCAAAGCCACCCTCGGTGAAGGTCCCGTGTGGGACGCGAAATCCCAAACCCTGTACTGGATCGACATCCTCGAAAAGCGAATCTACGCTGGGGAAAAAGTCATCGCACAGTTGGATAAATTCATCGGATGTCTTTCCCTGCGCCCAAACGGGACTCTGCTCACAGCCTTGAGCGGAGGCGATGAGCTTTCTTCCTTCGTGGACCTTCGGGTTGGTTCATCCCAGCAAAGCGTTCTCGCCACCGTCAGTGAATCTGCCAATACCCGCTTCAACGATGGCAAATGTGACCCCGCTGGTCGGTTCATCGTCGGCAGCATGGACATAAACGAGAAAGACCCCATCGGTTCAGTTTATTCCTTCAACGGCAAACAGGTGACAAAATTATTCGGCGGCGTCACCATCTCCAACGGGCTGACTTGGAGTCCCGACCGCAAGACCTTTTACTACATCGACACGCCCACCCGCAAAGTCCAAGCATTTGACTACGACCTTACCACAGGTCAAATTGCAAATCCGCGCGTCGCAATTCGCATTGCCGATACTTTGGGCTGGCCCGATGGCATGACCTCCGACGCCGACGGCAATTTGTGGATCGCGCTCTGGGGCGGCGCACAGGTCACAAAATGGAATCCAAACACAGGTCAACTGTTGGAGCAAATCCCCGTGCCAGCCTTGCAGACATCTTCCTGCATCTTTGGCGGCAAAGACATGAACGAGTTATACGTCACGTCCGCCAGAAAAGGCATGAGCCAAGCCGACCTGCAAAAATACCCGCTCTCAGGCGGGCTGTTCAAAGTCGAAACCAAAGTCACGGGCATGCCAACGTTTGAATTCATCCCCCGCTGACCCATTGACTCGCTGAATCACTGAATCGCTGACTCAACAAATTCCCATCTTTTCGTTCTCATGTAATCCCCGCCTTCGGGATAAAAATACCTCGCATAATCAGACCAATTATCCGCGATGCCGTAGATCGGGTCTTTTGTTCCGTTGGGCAGGAGATACCGTTCGATGCGACCGTGAGCCGTCCTCGAAAGCGGGTTGTTCCGTCCCCAGCCGCAATACATCGCCACCGATTCAGCAAAATCCTCTTTGCGGTTGAAATTCCAATTTGAGCCGCTGGGCTTGTCGCCGTAAAAATATCCGTAGGCATTGACGCCGGGCTTCCTGCCGTAAAACCCTGGCTTGCTCTCCGCGCCGTTTAATCCCGCATCCCATTCCTCGGGGATTCCCTTTTTCTTCTCGGACAGTCTCGGATCGGTCATCCCGCCTGTAAACTCTTCCAACTTTAGCGACAACTTCCAGCCATTTTTTGCATCCCAGACATGCGCCAGTTCGTGAACCACCGACCACGCACTGAGTCGACCTGTCGCGCTCAACTGAATCCTGTCCCTGTATGCCAGCGCAAGTTTTGACCCTACGTCTGCCCTTTCGATCAGCACCTCCCCAAGCAGGTGTGTGAAGTTTTCACGTCCACCCATCACATCAGCAAGCAAGGAGATGGATGAAAGCAGAAGTTCAAGGTCATCTGCAAGCCAGTTCTTCTCTCTGGCAATCTTGATCTGGAAATCACGCAGGCTGGATATGATTTGTTTCATACGCGAAGTATAAACCAGTAGATACGCTTCGACTGCGCTCAGCGCGAAGTTCGTCCTGAGCGCAGTCGAAGGACGGATTGTACAATCTACAAACTCAACCTCTCCCCATTCTCCCGCAGCCACTTTCTGTGACGTTTATAGTCGGAACAAACCGTCTCGACCACCTTCCAGAATTTGCGGGAGTGGTTCTTCACCCGCAGGTGGGCGAGTTCGTGCGCGACAACGTAGTCAATCACCTCCAGCGGAGCCATGACCAGCCGCCAGGTGAAATTCAACGTACCCGTGGAACTGCACGATCCCCAGCGCGTTCTTGCGGACGAGATTTTCACCTGACTGGGCGTGAAGCCGTGCCTCTGCGAATATTCCCTGACCCGCTCCGAGATGACCTCGAACGCCCGCTCCTTGTACCAGCGGACAAAATACGTCTCGCCCCTTTCCCGCGCGGACTGACTGAGGGTGAAGCCATCGTTGAATTGCAAGACAGGCTTCTGCCTCCGAACCAGCTTCAACTCAAAGAGAGAGCCGAGGTAGAGAAAGGTCTCGCCATCGGCATACTGCTTTTTCAGGGCAGGCTGAGCCGACTTTATCTTTTCCCGCGTGCGCGTGACCCAGTCCGCTTTTTGCTGGACGAAGGAGTCGATCTCCGCCTGTGGCACACGCAGTGGCGCGCGGACGGTGAACGTCCCATCACGTTCGACAATCAGCGCAATGGTTCGGCGTTTACTGCGGACGAGTTTGTCAATTTGGATTTGCATAAAATAAAAACACCTTCGGCTTATGAAATTACCAATTGAAATTAATGCTATACTCTTATCGACATTTTATCTCCAGTCATATAAGTGTAACTGTATAGATTGTTACTATTTAATCTCCAGTTAGTTATTTAGGGCGAAACAACCTATGAAAAACGAGTTGAAGCAACAGTTGAAAAAGGTATTATCCAACCATTTAGATTGGCTGTCGTCAGAGTTGGAGGTTTACATCTCTAAGAACGACTTAAAAGGCAAATTATTAAGTTATTCTGTCTCAAACGATACAGATTTGGGTGGTGGGTACATAAGTTATTTCCCGCACAATAATCAAGAAGAAGAAGCAATAGAACTAAGTCTAATGCCGTCAAATAATTCACAAACACAAAAAATAGATTTATTAATCGATATTTATTGGTCGGACGGGACTCAAATTCAAGATCTAATTGACTACAAAAACATTGACACAGATAAAGCCGTCTCGCAAATTAATTTGATAATCGAACAATCCAAATTTAAGTTGCTTTCAGAAATGAAAAAGCAAATTTCCCTTGATCGTCCACCTCACTATCGGGAAGATTGAAAGCCATCTTAATAAGCCTGCCAGAAGTCATCCCCTCCACATCAAACTCAACTTCGCCCACAACGGCGGACCAAGAATCAGCAGACCAACCAAAATCGCGGCGAGGGCGGCGACCAGCACCGCCGCCGCGCCCACGTCCTTGCCGATCTTTGCCAGCGGGTGGATTTCAGGGCTGGCAAGGTCAACCACCGCTTCGATGGATGTGTTCAGGAATTCGGCAGTGAAGACCATTGCCGTAGTCAGCACGAGCACTGCCCAGTCACGAGCGGGGAGTTGAAGCCAGAGTCCGACAATCAAAACGGCGGTTGCGATGGCACTGTGAATCCAAATGTTCTTTTGCGTTCGCAGGGCGTAGTGCCAGCCATGAAACGCATAACGGAACGAGGCAATTCGGGAGGAGAAAAAGGATTTCATTTCAATCCGATTTTTTTACCGCAAAGCCCGCGAAGGTCGCCAAGAAACTTGTATAGAATCTTCGCGTTCTTCGCGCCTCTTAGCGGTGAATCACTTTCAGCTTTCCGGCACCTTAATATGCCCCAGCCCCAGTTTTGACATCACCTCTGCCTGCGCCTTCCACATGCGGACTTTTTCCCTAACCTTGGCATGGTCGTGACCAAGCAGGTGCAGGGTTCCATGCACCACAAGCAATTGAACTTCGGCCTCGAGGGGATGTCCAGCTGCTTTGGCTTGCTGTTTGGCGCGGGGAATCGAGATGAGGATGTCGCCCAAATAGCGGATGCCCGACTCGGGGTCTTCCTCGTCGGCAGGGAAGGAAAGCACATCGGTAGGCGCATCCACTCCGAGGTAGTCGCGGTTTAGCTCGTGGAGTTGGGCATCGTCGGTCAGGACTATCGTCAGGTCGGCGCTTCGACTTCGCTCAGCGTGAACATGTTCCAAAGTCATTTGCGCGGCGCGTTCCAAAAGGGCGACGTCGGAAAAAGCGTGCTGTTGGTCAACGTGGATCATTTTCTTTCCTCGCGGACATCGGGGCGGCGTCCTGCTCGGCGGGCTTTCCGTTGGGATATTGAATGCGCGGATGATAGGTTCCGCGCAGGGTGGTGACGAAGGACTCGGTGATCAGATTCAGGTCGCGAAGCGTGAGCAGGGTATCGTCGAGTTGGTTGTATTTTTGCACGGTCTCGATCACATTGCGGACAAGGATGCGCAACTCTTCCTCGTTGGCGGGACGCTCGGCGCGGGCGCGGGCTTCGGCGGCATCCGCCAGCATCAACAGGGCGGTCTCGCGCGAACTCGGCCGTGGACCCGGGTAACGGAATTTCTCGATGTCCACCTTGGTCGGGTCGCCGCCAGCCGCCTGCATCGCCTGGTTGTATTGATAACGGGTGATGAGCGTGCCGTGATGTTCGAGGATGAAATCATGCAGGCGTTCGGGCAGGCGATGCTTCTTCGCCAGTTGCACGCCCTCGGTCACGTGGCGGATGATGGTCGCGGCGGACTCTTCGGGCGGGATGTCGTGGTGGGCGTTGACGTTGCCTGGGATCTGGTTCTCGATGAAGAAGGTCGGGTTGAGTGCCTTGCCGATATCGTGGAACTGCGCCCCAACTCGGGTCAGCAGCGGGTCGGCGCCGATCTTCTCCGCCGCCTGCTCCGCAAGGTTGGCGACCTGCAAGCTGTGCTGGTACGTCCCTGGGGCGTTGCGCAGAAAGAATTGCAGCAGCGGATAATCGGGTCGGGAGATGTCGAGCAGTTGGAAGACGGTGGTCAGACCGAGGGTTTGGGCGAGAAGATATTGAAGCAGGAGGGTGATACTGGCGGCGGAGAATCCCGCAAAGAGCACAGCACCGACAAATTGAACGATACCCAACAGGTCGAGGGTGAAGAAGGGCAGGCGATACGCCATCAGCACGACCAAGCCCGAAAGCGAGATGGCAGCCCCCGCCCGCACAAATCCCCAAAAGCGGCGGACGGGTCCCAGAGCCAGCAAGCCGATCAACGACGAGAACATGTAATACGGCGCGAGGTCGAGCGTGTTCGACAAGCCGTACGATGCCAACAGACTCAAAGGAATGGCAATCACCAATCCCGTTTCCACACCATACAGGGCGGTGATCAAAAGTCCAGCCGCTTGCAGGGGATATCCGTAAGGCGCGAGGGTGCGATTTGTAAACAGCCTTGCGCCAAGTAAAAAGATAATAAAAATAAGCGCGATCACCATCAGGCTGCGCGCATCGTTGACAACCACCGAGCGTTTGCGGCGATAGAAATACAGCGGCACGAAGACGGCGGAAAGCACGATGACTGCCGTCGCACCAAGCATATCCTCCCAACGCTGACCCGTGCTAATCATGCCAAGTTGTTGGAAAGCTTCCATATCGGCGGGAGTGATGATCTCTCCCGCAGGTGCAATCGTCTCCCCATTCTTGTAGGTTTGCACAACAGGCTTCACGTTATCACGCGCCGCCTGACGTGCGGCAACGGTCAACTCTTCGCTGTAGAAACTGTTCGGTACCACGAAGGCAGTCACCAGTTCCGTTACCAGCGCGGACTGCTGTTCGTTCAAAGTCAGACTGACCGAGGAGGAAACGCTTGTTTGCGTGGCTTCGAGCTTGTCTTCGAGAATTGCGCGACGCATGACCTGTTCCAAGACCCGCAGCGCTTCGGACTGCGCGGCTTCCCAGCGGGTATCGGAGATGCCGACGACATAATCAATCGTCTCCAGCTTCAAGCGGACATCGCTCAACTCGACCAGGTTCGACTTCCTGTCTTCGAGCGACAGCTCGGGGTTGGTCCGCACCGAAGTAATGTACTGCATGGCAGTTCGCAGCCGCTCAATTTGTTGACGGGCGATGGCTGGGTCTGGCGGCGTATAAACAGGCTGGACTCCGCTCTCGGCTGCTTTGCGCGCCTCCTCGGTCCGCACCTCGCTGACGTATTCGATGTCGCGAGGCGACTGCATGGTGTATTGCAGTACCACGCCAACAGCCATCGCCTGCGTGGTGGGACGCAGGGTGATGGGCATGGTCAGAATCGCAAAGGAAACGAGACTGACCGCCAGAATCAAAACGATTTGCAGGACTCGCAGGCGGGGGGTGGCTGGAAGACGGGGAGGCATGAGTGAAAGAAGTGACAGTCATCTTAAAGATGACTGTCACTTTAGGCTACTTCGTAAGCAGTTCCTTGACCATGGAACTGATCATGTCATTCGGAGCGCGTCCCGCCACTTTGGGCATGACGACCTTCATCACCTTGCCCATGTCGCCAGGGGCGGTGGCTCCGACCTCGGCAATGGCGGCTTGCACCAGCGCGCGCAGTTCCTCGGCGGGCATGGCTTTCGGCAGGAAGACCTCCAGCACCTTGATCTCCGCTTCATTGTCGGCGATCAGGTCGGGACGGTTGGCTTTCTTCGCCTCCTCGATGGCTTCGCGGCGGTTCTTGATCTCCTTTTGGATGAGCGCCGTCACTGCCAGGTCATCGAGCGCCGTGCGCTTGTCCACTTCGACCTGTTTGATCGCGGCAAGCACCATGCTGACAGTAAGTTTCCGAACTTTATCGCCACTCTTCATGGCATCTTTCATTGATTCATTGAGTTGAGTTTTTATATCCATAAGTTGATTATACCTTTTACTGTGGAATGGAGTCCGCAAGTAGAATTTCTGGACTTCAGAATTTACAAATCGGTGAATTTGGAAAACATCTCTGGCGTGAGAAGTTTTTGCAACAGCTCGAACTCGTGGATGGTCCGTTTGATGGCAGCGGCGCGGGCATAGGCGAACTTCTCCCCTTGCTCATGCGAGTCCAGATTCATCTTGCCATGTGAAGTGTCTGGCAAAAGAGAAAGCGCAAAATTCCGCAGGAAGGGGATGAAGTACAGCACATCCAACGGGAAATGAATTTTCCCAGAGTGAAGGTTTGGGCTTTGAAGCAGACTCTTTTGAACGGGATCAATCTCAGTTGTAGGAGGCGGCATCCCATTGAACTGGTCAAGCCAGAGGGTGACGTAATTCGTGTGCGAATAAAAATCCTGCGCCGTGTGGGTCAGCCTGCCAAACGCGATCCACGCGGAAAGCACACCAGGCGAAAGCAGGGAGGCGATCACATGTCCGCGCTGTTCGACGATGTAGCGGTTGCCCGCGTCGATGGCGTTGTTGTCGAAGTGAATTTCATCGTGACCGATCTGGTTGCGCAGCGAGTCCTGCTTGCGGTTGGCGGCGAGGATGATTTCCAGCGCGCGCGGGCTGAAACGCGAGCCGAGGGCTTCAAGGGTCATTTCATCATGGACAGGGATAAGCATGGGGAAATTATACATGATGGTCTTAATGCTATAATGCCGCCCATGACTTTTTATACAGCAAAAGGCGATGACGGTACGACAGGTCTGCTCGGCGAGGGACGGGTGCCAAAATATCATGTCCGCATGGAGGCGGTGGGCGCGCTGGACGAAGCGTCCGCGTCGTTGGGCTTGGCACGCGCACAATGCAACGCCCCGCAGACCTCTCCCATTTTGATCGAGGTGCAACGCGACCTTTACAAGTTAATGGCAGAAGTCGCCGCCACACCAGAGAACGCGAAGCACTTTCACTTTATCGATGAAACGCGGGTGAAGTGGCTCGAACAGCAGACCGATGACTTGAGCGCAATCGTCGAGATGCCAAAGCAATTCATTCTGCCAGGGGATACGCTCGGCGGGGCGGCGCTATCGCTGGCGCGGGCGATTGTCCGCAGGGCAGAACGGCGGGTGGTTAGCCTCTTCGACGATGAGGAAGTGGTCAACGCGGACTTGCAGCGCTACCTGAACCGTCTCTCGTCCCTGTGCTTTGTGCTGGAACTGCTCGAAAATCAACACGCGGGAAAGAAGACCACGCTCGCAAAATCATAGCCACTCCGTAAAAAAGGTAAAACATGACAGGCACTTTCATCAACGTCGCCGCCATTTTGATTGGCGGAACCATCGGGCTGCTCTTTGGCTCGCGCATTCCTGAAAAGTTCAAGAACACGGTCATCGCGGGGATGGGAATTTTCACCGCTGCCATGGGCATGGGGATGTTTCTCAAAAGCAACAATCAATTGATCGTCCTCGGCGCGCTATTGATCGGCGTACTGATCGGGGAGTGGATCGGCATCGAAGACTGGCTGCAAAGGTTGGGGCAAACGCTCGAAAAACGCTTTTCGCAGGAATCCGAGTCGGGAGCCAACTCCAAATTCGTGCGCGGATTTATGGTCTCGTCGCTTCTTTTTTGCATCGGACCCATCGCCATCCTCGGCTCGATCCAGGACGGCTTGACGGGCGATTACAACCTACTGGCTGTGAAATCCACTCTGGACGGATTCGCGTCCATTGCTTTTGCATCCACGCTGGGTGTGGGGGTGCTGTTCTCCGCGCTTCCCATCCTCGTCTATCAGGGCGGAGTCAGCCTGCTGGCGAATCAACTCCATACCATCGTCACCGACCCGATGATGGCGGAAATGACTGCTACAGGTGGAATCCTGTTGATCGGGGTTGGCATCAGTAACTTGCTGGACATCAAAAGAATCCGCGTTGGGAATTTCCTGCCCGCGCTTATAGCGGCTCCGTTAATTGTGTGGGCGTTGAGTTTGTTTGAGATATAAAGCAAAAGGTCTGGTTTTGCCAGACCTTTTTGTTAGTGACTCCGGGGGGATTCGAACCCTCAACCAATTGATTAAGAGTCAACTGCTCTGCCATTGAGCTACGGAGCCGTTTTTAAAGTAGCGGGGCGTATTATACCGCAAAGGAAATTCGTGTCAATTGTTTTTTGCGAAATTTTTGGTGTAATCAAAAGGACGGGCAAACTGCCCGTCCTTTCTTCTTGCATATCAAACCAGGAGAAGAGAATACTTATTGAGGCGGGAGGAGAACCGCGTCAATCACATGGATCACACCGTTAGAGGCTTCGACATCGGTGATGATGACCTGCACGGTGTCGTTCAGGAAGACTTTGCCATCCTTGACGGTGATGGTGACATCCTTGCCGAGAACTGTCGGGGCGCTGGTCAGTCCAACCACGTCCGCAGCCATGACCTTGCCGGAGACCACATGGTAGAGCAGGATGTCGGTCAATTGCTGTTTGTTCTCGGACAACAGCAGGCTGTCGAGAGTGCCAGCAGGAAGAGCAGCGAAGGCATCGTCAGTGGGGGCGAAGACCGTGAAGGGACCTTCTCCGCTCAAGGTTTCGACCAGGTCTGCGGCGGTGACAGCAGCCACGAGGGTGTTGAAACGTCCGTCAGCAACTGCGACGTCAACGATGGTGTTCTTTTCTTCCATCGCCGCATCATCCGAAGGGGGAAGGAGCACTGCGTCAATGACATGAATGACGCCGTTTGAAGTAGCAATGTCGGTGATGATGACTTTTGCTTCATTGATGTAAACGTTGCCCATATCAACCTTGACAGCGACATCCTTGCCGAGGACAGTGGCGGCGCTGGTCAGAGCGGTCACATCGGCAGCCATCACACTACCTGAAACTACATGGTAGAGCAGGATGTCGGTCAGTTTCTGCTTGTTTTCGGGCTTGAGCAATTCGTCGAGCGTGCCAGCGGGAAGTGCGGCGAAGGCATCATCGGTGGGGGCGAAGACCGTGAAAGGACCTTCACCTTTGAGCGTGTCAACCAATTCAGCGGCTTGCACTGCGGCGACAAGGGTGGTGAAGCGACCGTCGGCGATGGCGGTATCGACAATATCCATTGGCTCAAGCTCGGGGGTGGCTGTGGGTTCGGGCATTGCGGTGGGAGCGGGAGGCTCAGGGGTGGGGGTGGCTGCGGGGGCGCAGGCTGCCATAACGAGGGAGGCAACTACCAGTACCATTGCGAACATTGAAAAGCGTTTCATTTTTTCTCCATTTCTAAAGTTGTCGATTATTTGTACATGTTTTGTACAGTTATTGTCCTTATTTTACCCACTTTGTCCAGATTGTCAATGGACGAGTACACTCTCTAATAAAACACTTAATTTCCCCTTCCCTACAGTTAAAAGCAAAATAAAAACGGGACGGCGAAGAACGCCGTCCCGTTTTGCTGGTTATGATAACTTCTAAAACAATTTCAACACCGCGCCGCTCGCCAGCAGAAATAACCATTGCGGGACAAAACTCAGCGCAACGATTGCAACTGCTGTGACGGCTGTTGTGATATCCAGCCAGGATTCGCGCTCGATGGTTGGGTCGCCTTCGCGCATGTACATGTTGACCACGACTCGCAGATAGTAATACGCCGAGACCAGCGAGGTCAGCACGCCGATGATTGCAAGACCTGTTAATCCGCCCGCAATGGCAGAGCGGAAGATATAGAACTTACCGACCAACCCAAGCGTGGGCGGGAAGCCAATCAGCGAGAGCATGAAGACAGCCATCGCCGCGGCAAGGGCGGGATATTTTTTAGCAAGTCCCATGTAATCGGAAATCTCCAGCCCCTTCCCTTCAGATTTTTCGAGGGCGATGACCACGCTCCACGCGCCGAAGTTAGTCAGGACATAGGCAAAGAGATAAAACAACCCAGCGGCGACAGAAGTCGCAACGACATCTTTATTCCCAAACGGGACGAATGCCATCAAAATATAACCCGCATGGGCAATGCTGGAATACGCCAACATGCGTTTGATATTCGTCTGCGAGATGGCGGTGAAGTTTCCGACAATCATCGTCAGCGCGGAGAGCGCCCAGAGGACATCAGTCAGGTCGGCGGAGAGGTTGGGGAAGGCGAGGGCAAAAACCCGCAGCAGGGCGGCAAACCCCGCAATCTTCGCGCCAGAGGACATGAATGCGGTCACAGCGGACGGCGAGCCTTGATACACATCGGGAGTCCACATGTGGAAGGGGACAGCCGCAACCTTGAAGCCAAACCCAATGAGGATGAGCGCAGCCCCCATTAAAAGCAATGGGAAGTCGGCATTGAAAGGAAGGTGCATACCAATGGGAGCATTAACAATGGCGCTCAAAGAAGTACTCCCTGTCGCGCCGAAGACCAGCGCAATCCCGTAGACGATGAATCCAGTCGAGAACGACCCTAGCAGGAAGTATTTCAAGCCCGCTTCTTCGGATTGCAAATTGGGACGGGCAAAGGCGGCGAGGACGTAGAGTGGAATGGAGAGCAGTTCGAGCGCGAGGAAGACGATGATGAGGTCGGAGGCTTGGGTCATCAACAACATGCCCGTAATGCTGAACAACATCAGCGAGTAATATTCTCCGCGTTCGATCCCCATGCGTTTGAGGTAGCCGTAGGCAAGGGCAATGCCAAGCAGCCCGCTGACGAGGATGAGGGCGCTGGTGAAAGTGGCAAAGCCGTCGAGCGTGACCATGCCATGGAAGCCCGTCGGTTCGCGCCCGATCATTATTACAGCACGTATCACCGTAAAACTCAGTGTCAGCGCCAGCCCCAACGCCGCGAGGAATGCGGTGATACCTTTGCGCCCCTTCGGGATGAAGAGGTCAACCAGCAAAAGCACACACGCCCAGGCGATGAGAATGGTCAGCGGGAGGATGATGGAGAAGTCTGTAAAGTCAAGTTGCATAATAGTATCTTTTGGTAATTGGCGATTGGTAATTGGTAATTACTAATAACCAATTACCAATTTTCCAACCGCAGGCGCAATCAAGTTGATGAACGGTGCGGGGTAGAGACCGATCCAGAACATGAGAACCAGCAGCGGGACAACGGTGAGGATTTCGCGCCAGTTGAGGTCTTTGAGTTCGTGCTCTTTGGTGACTTCGCCAGCGGGTCCGAGGAACATCTTTTGGAACATGTAAAGGATGTAGACCGCCGCCATGATGACACCGAGCGCGGAGATGCCAGCAAACCAAACGCCGCCAAACGGCGTATAAGAACCACCATGCAAACCTGCGCCAAACGCACCAAGCAAAATGGTGAACTCGCCGACGAAGCCGTTGAGTCCAGGCAAGCCCATCGAGGAGAGTGCTGAGATGAGCATGATCGAGCCGAAGACGGGCATGAGCTTCCACAGTCCGCCGTAGACTTTGATCTCGCGGGTGTGAGTCTGCTCGTAGACCATGCCGACGAGGAGGAACAACGCGCCCGTGCTGACTCCGTGGTTGACCATTTGCAGAATCGCGCCAGTCACGCCTTGGGCGTTGAGCGCGAACAAGCCGAGCATCACAAATCCCAAATGGCTGACGGAGGAATACGCCACCAGTTTTTTCACATCCGCCTGGGCGTAGGAGACCGCAGCGCCGTAGATGATTCCGATGGTCGCCAGCAGCGCAATCCACGGGGCGGCTTTGATCGTCGCTTCGGGAAAGAGCGGGATGTTGAAACGCAGGAAACCGTAGGTTCCCATCTTGAGCAAAACGCCTGCAAGGATGACCGAACCCGCAGTCGGCGCTTCGACGTGGGCGTCAGGCAACCACGAGTGCAGCGGAAACATCGGGACTTTAATCGCAAAGGCAGCGGCGAAGGCGATGAAGAGCCACATCTGAATATTCGCGGGAATGCCGCCCTGAGCAATCAACGCAGGCACGGAGAAGGTGCTGCCTTCAATCCCAAGCCAGAGGATGGCAAGCAACATCAAAATGGAGCCAGCCATCGTGTAGAGGAAAAACTTGACAGCGGCGTAAATGCGGCGCGGTCCGCCCCACAAGCCGATTAGGAAGTACATCGGCACGAGGGTAAATTCCCAGAAGATGTAGAACAGGAACAAATCCTGTGCAAGGAAGACGCCCATCATGCCAACTTCCAAAAGCAGGAAGAAGATCATGAAATCCTTGACGCGGTCTTCGACGGCTGTCCACGTGGAGAGGATGGAGATGGGCGTGAGCAGCCCCGTCAGCAGGACGAGGAGAATGCTCAAGCCGTCCACCGCGAGATAGTATTGGATGTCCCAGCCCGCGACTTGAATCCACGAGTACCTGGCTTCGAGCTGCAAGTCGGGATTCGCCGCCTTGAACTGAGTCAACACCCAGAGCGAGAGTCCAAACGTGAGCAGGGTCGTGACCAACGCAGTCCAGCGGATGGCGTTCTTCTGCTCGGATTTCAGGAAGAGAATCACGAGCACACCCACGAGCGGGAAGAAGGTCAGGAGAGTAAGAGGTTGTAAAAGAAATTCCATGTTCCGTCCTCAATGTCGTCGAAAGTCAAAGGTCGAAGGTCGTACGTTTGACTTTCGACTTTTGACTATTTCAAAATAAGGTAGCCCAAAATAACAACAACACCCAGCATCACAGCCAGCGCGTACGAGCGGACAAAACCGTTCTGTACCTTGCGGATGGTTTCAGAAATCCATTGCGTGGCGGTGCCGAGCCAGTTGGCAAAAGCGTCGATTCCTTTTTGGTCGGTGTAGCGGTCGAGGGCGATTGTGCTCAGCCAGTTGTAGGTTCCGACGATCAGCGTGTCATGTACGAAGTCGTGCCAGAAGCGCCAGTCAATGACATCCGCGAGAAACTGCGAAAGCTTCTTGAACGGACTGATGATGAGCGCCTGATAAACCTCATCTATCATCCACTTGCTTTCCATGCCGATGAACATCGGACCAAGCGGCTTCTTGAGCGGATCGGGTTGACCAGCCTCCAGCGGAGTCCGCCCGTAGAGTAGCCACGAGACGAAGATGGCAGTCAAAGCCAACAGCGTGGACACGCCCGCGACGGTCAAATCCAATGGCAGGGATTCGACTTCGCCCAAGGTGTGTTCGAGCCAGTGACCGAGGTTGTGGTATCCGTCGAAGGGAAGATTCAATCCGCCGCCCAAAACCGAGAGCGCCGCCAAAACCATCAGCGGGACGGTCATCACCTTGGGGCTTTCCTCCGCGTGCGCGGCGGCTTCGGTGCGGGACACGCCGAAGAAGACCATCCAGATCTGGCGTCCCATGTAGAAGGCGGTGAAGAAAGCCGCGATGGTCAACAGCCAGTAAACGGCGGGGAAATGCAGGCGGGCGTCCAGCAGAATTTCGTCCTTCGACCAAAATCCTGCGAAGGGGAAAATTCCAGCCAGCGCCAGCGTGCCGACGATATAGAGCCAGAACGTCACAGGCATGGACTTGCGAAGTCCGCCCATGTTGCGCATGTCGCCTGGGTCGAAGAGTTCTTCATGTTCTTCGTGGCTTTTTACTTCTTTCTTTTTGCCCTTCGGTTTCTCATCATGATGAGCCAGATGATGATGTCCGCGCTCCAAACCGAGGATGACGGAACCCGCCGAGAGGAAGAGCAAAGCCTTGAAGAAAGCGTGTGTGACGAGGTGGAACATCCCCGCCACGTACGCGCCCATGCCAACCGCCGCCACCATGAAGCCAAGCTGCGAAACGGTGGAATACGCCAGCACCTTCTTGATGTCATATTGACCGACGGCGATCGTCGCGGCGAAGAGCGCGGTGATCGCGCCCGTCATCGCCACCAAAAATTGCGCGGCGGGAGCGGTGGTGTAGATTGGTGCGGAGCGGGCGACGAGATACACGCCAGCCGTGACCATCGTCGCGGCATGGATCAACGCCGAAACGGGGGTGGGACCCGCCATCGCGTCTGGCAGCCAGACGTAGAGCGGAATCTGCGCCGACTTGCCCGCCACGCCCAAAAGCAGGAAGAGGGTGATCGCCACTGTCAGCGGGGAGTTGATTGCGGAGAGCGAACTTGCTCCCGCGAAGACCTGGTCAAATTGCAAGGAACCAAAATTCCAGAACATGAGAAAGGAGGCAATCAAAAATCCAAAGTCACCGATACGGTTTGCGATGAATGCCTTGTTGCCCGCATCCGAATTCGCCCACGACGGACGACCGAGCGTGTCCATCTCGAACCAGAAGCCGATCAGCAGGAAGGAGCACAGCCCCACGCCCTCCCAGCCGACGAAGAGCATCAGGTACGAGTCACCGCTAACCAAAATCATCATCGCCGCGATGAACAAGTTGAGGAAGATGAAGAAACGCGCGAAGCGTCCCTCCTGATGTTTGAAGCGCACGTCCTCGCGCATGTAGCCGATGGCGTAGATGTGGATGAGAGTCCCGACGCCCGACACGACGAGCATCATCGTGGTCGAGAGCGAGTCGACGCGGAAGGTCCAATCCAACTGCAAGCTGCCGACGTGAATCCACTGGGCGAGCGGCACGCGGACGGCTTCGCCGTGTCCAGCCGCGAGGGCATACGTCAGCAAGACCGAGACAACGAACGCCACGCCCGAAGCCAGACTCGCCACCGTGCCAACGACGGTTTCGCTCCAGCGCCTGCCGAAAAGCAGGTTGAGCAAAAGTCCCGTCAGCGGGGCGAAGACCAGCAGGGGGGCGAGGGGAAAAATTGTGTCGCTAAAATTCATAAGTTCTCCAAGGGCAGTGAATAGGTAATTGGGTAATTAGGGATTAGGCGTGAAACCTAATTACCTACTTCCTAATCACTTTGTTCTACCCTTTCAAGGTATTCATCTCATCAATATTGATATTCTTCTTCGTCTTGAAAATCTCGACGATCAGCGCCAGTCCCACAGCCACTTCCGCGGCGGCGACGGCGATGACGAAGAAGACGAAGATCTGCCCGTTGAAAAATGCTTCGCCTTTGGCAAGCTCCCACGAACGCCCGAAAGCGACGAAGGCGAGGTTTGCAGCGTTGAGCATCAACTCGATGGACATGAAAATCACCAACGGATTACGACGAATTAACACGCCCAAAGCGCCGATGGTGAAAAGAATGGCGGAAAGGATGATGTAATAATTCACCGAGATCATGATTTACTCCCTGCCCTTTCTTTCTTTGCCAGGACAATCGCGCCGACCATCGCCACCAGCAACAAAATGGACGTGACCTCGAACGGCAGCAGGAACTTGTCAAAGAGGGTCATCGCCATTTCGCGCAGGGATTCCATTGAATTGGTCGCGGCGTCTGGCGTGGTGATGACCGTGTCCAGCCTGGCGCGGGCGAAGATGAGATAGACCGATTCAACGGTCAGCGTGATTGCCAGCAGGAAAGCCAGAGGTCTTTGCCATGACATGCCCTGCGTTGGAGAAGTCACGCTTTCCGCGCCGAGCAGCATGATGACGAAGAGGAACAAGACCATGATCGCACCCGCGTACACGGTGATCTGCGACATGGCAATGAACGGCGCGCCGAGCATCAGGTAGAAGACCGCCACGGTCACGAAGTTCAGCACGAGGAACAGCGCCGAGTAGATGGTGTTGCGGCTGAATAACATTCCCAGCGCACTGGTGATGGCAACGAGGGAGAGGACGAGGAAGACGAGAAGTTCGGAGGTCATAGGTATTTGGGTAATTGGTAACGACCAGGGTCAGTATGAGTAGGCATGATTGGACCGCCTAGTTGGGAGGATTCTTTGTAGGTTTGAAAATTGACTTTAAACGTGGCAGAAATCCACCCGTCTGCTGTGTACTTGGTTTGGATGATTCTGCTCTTTCAGGCTCATAGGAATTAGAAGACATTGTTATTGAAAATTTCACTGCTTCATAAAGCTTTCTTGTGATTTTTTCATACTCTTTCTGGGTTTCTGGTTTCTCAAATCCCAAGTCATTCCATGAACCCATGCCACCGAAAACATACGATTGCACGGCAGAAGCCAATACTTGGCGCGCTTCCAAACTAAAACCTTTATCGGGAAGCATATCTGGATGGAATGGGGCTATGGGTGAAGAAGAATCGAGAATTTCCAATGACTTGGTAAACCAAGCACACCAATTGTTTTCATTTACATCGGAGCGGTTAGCAAACTTTTGAGCCTGTGAAATAGCTTGTCTAAGCTGATTCTTTACGCCATTCAGTTTTTGGGCAGGCAGGGCGTGAGAGTTTGGAAACATAAGGCTGCGATATTCTACAAGCCACGGCTTTTTATCATTACCGCTTGTCTTCCATTGTGGATACCAGAGTTCAAAACCCCTTGGTAAATCCGCTTGAATGGCTCTTGGCACGCCGCCTGAAAAAGCATCAGCGGCATGTTCTGGAATATCTTGCCTTTGCCAACCAAAAGCAATATTCCACAAGCGAGTTGCTTTTATTGAACGCAAAAAAGAAAACCAATCAGAAACATTGCTTGCTATTTCTACACCTTGTTTATCCTGATTGCTTTTATACCGAGCAAATTTAACAGCGGAAACATACTGAAATGTGGAATTTGTAGAAAGGTCTACATTTTCACCATTCAAATATGCATTTCCATGCGTCACCAATGAGACAATTTGAGCCAATTCACCGTTCATGTTATTCCTATATTGTTTTGCCAAGCATCAATCGAACTGGGAATTACCATTTACCAATTACCAATCTTTCGGATTTTGCATCTCAGGCACCGAGCGGTTATACACACCAGGCTCCACCTTGCGCGGTGAGGACATGTCCGCAGAGGGGGCGGGTTCGAGAAGTTTCTCTTTGGGATAGATCGAGTCGCGGCGGTCGGTGTAGGCGAGTTCGTAGTTGTCGCCGAGGGTGATGGCTTCCGTGGGACAGGCGTCTTCACAGAAGCCACAGTAGATACAGCGCATCATGTTGATCTCGTAGGTCGAGGCGTAGCGCTGACCAGGCGAGAAGCGCTTCTCGTCGGTGTTCTCGGCAGATTCGACGAAGATGGCATCCGAGGGACAGGCTGCGGCGCAGAGCGAACAACCGATACATTTTTCGAGTCCGTTCTCGTAGCGGTGCAGGATGTGACGCCCGCGATAGCGCGGACGGACTTCGCGTTTTTCTTCGGGATATTGAATGGTGACAGTCGGCTCGAACAGGAAGGAACGCAGCGTTTCGGCAAGTCCGCGCCCAAGTTCGATGACGGGTTCAAATACGCCCATGAGATTTTCTCCTCAAGTCACGATAAATAAAGACCACCGCCACCAATGCGCTGACGATGGAAAGCGCGGGAATCGCATACAAATAAAGTTGGTTATTCAATTCCTGCGCCAGCAAAATTCCAGTTGCTGTGATGAAGGCGGTCACAAAAGAGAGCGGAAGCAAAACCTTCCAGCCGAAGGACATCAAACGGTCATAGCGGATTCGGGGCCAGGTGGCGCGAATCCAAATCATGCCAAACAACAAAACGATGACTTTAATTAGCAAATAGATGGGACCGAGGAACCAGGCTCGGTCCACGCTGAGGAAGGTATCTTTCAAAAACCAAATTTCGCGGTAGCCGCCGAAGAAGAGCGTGGCGGCAATCATCGAGATGACAATCATCTTTTGGTATTCCGCCATGAAGAAGAGCGCGAACTTCATGCCAGAGTATTCCGAGTGATAACCAGCGGTCAACTCCTGCTCGGCTTCGGGCATGTCGAACGGAGCGCGGTTGACCTCTGCCAGCGTGACAATCAAAAAGATGAACGCGCCCACAGGTTGAATCACAACGAACCACATATCCTTTTGAGCGGTCACGATTTCGTTCAAGTTCATCGAGTTGCCCATGACGACGGCAATTGCAAAGCACAGCCCAAGCGAGAGTTCGTAGGAAATCATCTGCGCCGTGGCGCGGACGCCGCCAAGCATGGCGTACTTGTTGTTGCTCGACCAGCCCGCCAGCACGATTCCATAAACCGCAATCGAAGCGATGGATGTCAGATACAGCACGCCAACGTTGAGATTGGCGACGTACAGAGTGATTTCACGTCCGAACAAGTTGAACGAAGTCCCCAGCGGAATCACCGCCGCCAAAACCAGCGACGGGACAACCGTCAGCACAGGCGCGAGCAAAAATGCCGCCTTGTACACCCGAGACGGAGTCAATTCCTCTTTGAAAATCAACTTGACCGCGTCCGCAATCGGCTGAAGCAAGCCCTGATAGCCCGCGCGGTTGGGACCCACCCGCACCTGAATCCGCGCCAAAGCTCGACGCTCGTACCAGGTCAGGTAGGCGAATCCAACCAACAGGACGAGGCACAGAACCAGTCCCTTGATCACCCATTCAAGCCAGATAGTCCAATCCATATCACTTCACCTTCGCCACAACTGGTTCCCGAATCCCAAGCCCCATGCTGCGCGGGACCAGCACCACGCCCGTCGAGATGGTGTCATCGAGTTCGAGGGTCGCTTCGGCTTTGACTCCCGCGAAGCTGATTTTGACCTGTGAACCAGCATCCAGACCAAGGCTCTCCGCTGTGGACGGGTGCAGCGTCACCGAAGCATCGCCGATTCGCGGGTGGAGCAACTGCGCGGGATTGACCGTCGCGCCGAGGTCGTACAACTTGCTGACAGGAACAGCCAGCAGTTCGTTTTCCTTCGGACGAAGAGCCGCTTCCTTCCTGACCTTCGGGATGTGCAACGTTCCTCCAGCCTGTGCGGTCGGGACGAGTTGCACGCCCAGCCCCTGCGTGTTCTCGTAGGTCGTGCCGCCGTAATACAAGTCACCGCGCCCAACGATAGGATATTGACCATGCACCTCGGCAAGTTTTTCGTAACTCAGATCAGCAAAGGCTTCGAGCGAATTGGAGAGGATGTCGAAGACGACCGAAGCGGACGTGCCTTCGAGGATGACGCCCATGCCCTTGGCAACCTGTGAGGTGATCGCGAAATCGGGCTTGGTCTCACCCTTGGGCGGGACGGCGGCGTAGAACCTCTGCACGCAGCGTTCGCCTGATGTGAAAGTGCCCTCGCGTTCGGTGAAAGCCTGCGCGGGGAAAACAACATCGGCAATTTCTGCCGTGGCGGTTTCGAGGATGTCCTGCACAGCGACAAACTTCGCGCTTTTAAGCGCCTTCGCTAAAGCAGGGTCATCGCCCACAGGGTCAGCGCCAACGATGTAAACCGCCTTGCCCTTCAACGCCTTCTCCAGATCAGGCTCAGGACGGAAACCAACCTCCCAAGCAAACTGGTCATTGACTCTCTGCCAGACGCCGATCAAGCCGTTGTTTGGCTTGCCGACGTGCTCAGTCTCTTTCAACAGCGTGGCACACGCCGAAGCCAGCATGGACGAGCCGTTCAAGCCGAGTCCTTCGCTGCCGAAGAAAATCAGCGCGTTCTTCGACTTGGCAAATTCATCGGAGATTTTGGTCTTGCGGCTGAAATCGTTGACCGTCTTGACTTCGTCGCCATACGCATAGCGGATGACGTACTTCGCAAATTTATCCAGCTTGGTCTCGCGCGGATTTGCCACGATGAGCGTCGCGCCACGGTCAGCGGCTTGCTTGACTCGCAGCCACCAGATCGGCGCTTCCTGATACAAGTCCGAAGCCACCACGAGGATGGCGTCGCCCTTGCCCATGTCGCCGATGTTCGTGCCCTGCCCCACGCCCACCAGCGGAGTGATGTCGCCGCCGCCCATGTCGGAATACAAAATGGCTTTGCCGCCAGCAGTATCAGCCAGCGACTTTAAGTTGAACAGGTCTTCATTCGCCAGCCGACCCGAAGCCAGCACGACAAAATCCTTCTTGTGCTTGACGAAGTTTTCGGCGGCGTGATTGACAGCGGCAGTCCACGAAGCGCGCGCCAGTTTTTCATCTTTCCTGACGAGAGGCTTGGTCAGCCGCTTCTTGCTTTCGGTGTAGTGATAGCCAGCGAAGCGCCCCTTGTCGCACAACCAGATTTCGTTCACTTCCTCGTTCTGGCGCGGCATGACGCGTTTGATGACGATGTCGCCACCCGCCCTGGCTTCGCGCCGCGTGTTGAGCGTGGTGTTGCACCCAACGGGGCACTGCGTGCAGATCGAAGCCTGCGCCTTGAGTTCCCACGGACGGGCACCGAAGCGGAAGTCCGCGGTGGTCAACGCGCCGACGGGGCAGATGTCGGTGGTGTTGCCCGAGAAAACAGAATCAAACCCAGGGGTGGATAAAGAAACGATTTGGGTGTTGCGCGCGCGTTCGTCGAATCCCAAAACAGATTCGCCTGCCACCTCATCCTGAAAGCGGATACAGCGCGCGCACTGAATGCAGCGTTCGCGGTCGAGCCAGATCAACTCGCCAAGCGGAACCTGCTTTTCGAGATGATTTTTCTCATCGTAGATAAAGCGGCTTTTCCCTGGACCAAACGCCATCGTCAAATTTTGCAGCGGACATTCGCCGCCTTTGTCACAAACAGGACAATCCAGTGGATGTGACGTGAGCAAAAATTCCAGCGTGCCGCGCTGACCATCCTTTGCCTTATCGGAGAGGGTCATCACGACCATGCCTTCCGACACGCGGTTGGTGCAGGCGGTCTCAAGCTTGGGCATGAACTGAATCTTAGGCTGACCGTTCTCGGTCACCACCTGACCCGTGGCGCGGTCGAGCATCGGACGACCGATCTCGACCAGGCACATGCGGCACATGCCGACAGGCTCCAGCTTCGGGTGATGACAAAAAACGGGAATGTCGATCCCCACCGACTTTGCAGCATCCACAATCGTCGTCCCCTCGGGCACGACGGCGGTTTTTCCATTGATTGACAGTGTTACTTGTTTCGTCGTCATAAAGCTATGCCTTCACCGCTTTCTTGAAGTCTTGCGGGAATCTTTCAATGCCAGTCACCACAGCCATCGTGGCAAATTCGCCGAGCGCGCAGAAGCATTTGCCCTGCATCTGCTTCGCCACGTTGAGCAGCAGGTCAACGTCTTCCTGCGTTCCCCTGCCCGCGCCAATGCGCTTGGTGATGTTCTGCATCCAGTAAGTACCTTCACGGCAGGGCGTACATTTGCCGCACGATTCATGCTTGAAGAAGCTGACCGTCTTGCTAACAATCCAGTCCACGCTGACGGTGTCGTCGATGACGATGACCGAAGCGGAGCCCAACTCCGAGCGCAAGGTGCGGACGGTGGCGTAGTCCATCGGCGTGTCGAGGACTTTGTCATCCACCACGATCATCGAAGACGACGCGCCCGCAGGCATGATGACTTTGACGGGGCGACCGTCCATGATTCCGCCGCCGTGTTCGTAGATCAACTGGCGGAAGGTGGCGCCAAAGGGCAGTTCGTAGTTCCCTGGCTTGCGCACCCGCCCCGAGAGCGAGAAGATTTTCACGCCCGCGCTGTCGGCTGTGCCCATCGACTTGTACCAGTCCGCGCCATTGGCGAGAATCATCGGGACGTTAGTCAAGGTCTCGACGTTGTTGATGATGGTCGGCTTGCCGTACAGTCCCACCGCAGGCGGAAACGGCGGGCGCAGGCGGGGTTGTCCGCGTTTGCCTTCGAGCGATTCGAGCAAAGCCGTCTCCTCGCCGCAGATATAAGCTCCCGCGCCGAGGTGGGTATGGATTTTCAGCGAGTAATCCTTGCCAAAAAGATTCTCGCCGAGATAACCAGCCTTTTCCATCTCCGCGATCTTTTCATCAAGCAAGGTCGCAATGTCCCACGATTCGCCGCGCAGGTAGATGTAAGCCACGTTCGCGCCGACGGCATAGGAGCCAATCGCCAAGCCTTCCAAAAACTGGAGGGGATTGTTTTCCATGATTTCGCGATCTTTGAATGTGCCAGGCTCGGACTCGTCGGCGTTGGCGACGAAGTAATGCGGAAAGACCTTGCTATCAATGAAAGACCACTTGGTGCCTGTCGGAAAACCCGCACCACCGCGTCCGCGCAAGCCAGAGTTCTTGACCAACTCGGTCACTTCGGCGGGAGGCATTTTAGTCACGGCTTTTTTCCACGCCGCAAAGCCGCCGTTCTTTTTGTAGACACTCAACTTGTGAATGTCGGGGATGTCACGATGACGTAAAAGGATATGAGTCATTCTTTGCCACCCTTCAACGCCTCGATTAGTTCCATGGTTTTATCCACGGTCATGTTTTCGTGATACTGGATTCCATCTGGACCCTGAGTCTGGAACAGCGGAGCCTTGTCACAACCCGCGAGGCATTTGACTTCCTCGAGCGTGACCAACCCATCGGGCGTGGTCTCCCCGACTTTGATTCCGAGATTGCCGCATAGGTTTTGCAGGAACTCGTCCACACCGCGCAGGGCACAGGGCAAATCGGTGCAGACCTGCATTCGATACTTGCCAGCCTTCTCGTCGTGATACAAAGTGTAGAAACCGACAATCGAAGCGACTTCGGTCTCGGTGATTTCCAAAATCTGCGCGATCTCCTGCATCGCGGTTTTATTGACGTAACCTTCCTCGCGCTGGGCAAGGTAGAGCAGCGGCATCACCGCCGAGCGCTTTCCCTCAGGCGGATACTTGGACAGGATTTGTTTGACTTCCTTCGAATGGTTTTTTACAAGACTCATCGGTCAATATCTCCGAGGACAATATCTACGGAAGCGAGAATGGCAACCAAGTCAGCCACCAGATGTCCCTTGACGATTTCTGGCAACACTGCAAGATTATCAAATGACGGAGTCCGCATGTGGACGCGGCGCGGCTTGGGTCCGCCATCACCAGCGAGCAGCACACCCAACTCGCCGCGCGGAGATTCGACTGCGCTGTAGATCGAAGCGTCAGGCGCGGCGAATCCTTCGGTCCACAGCTTGAAGTGGTGGATCAACGCCTCCATGCTGACTCCAATCTCGGAGCGCGGCGGCGGGACGAATTTGCGGTTGTCCGAGTGGACGGGTCCAAACGGCAGTTTGTTCAACGCCTGCTCAATGATCTTCAACGACTCGCGGAACTCCTGCACGCGAACAAGGTAGCGGGCATAGGTATCGCCTTCGGTCAACACAGGGACGTTGAAGTCATATTGTTCATAGCCCAGATACGGGCGGGACTTGCGCAAGTCCCAGTCCACGCCCGAAGCGCGGAGCATGGGACCCGTCACCCCGTAGGATAGCGCGGTCTTGGCATCCAGGATTCCCAGCCCCACCATACGGTCAATGAAGAGCGGATTCTTGGTCAGCAGCTTTTCGTATTCATCAACGCGCTTGGGGAAGGTCTTGAGAAAATCGCGGACGGCTTTTTCGAACTCGACGGGCACGTCACGCCACACACCTCCAGGGCGGATATAGGTGGTCATCATGCGCTGACCCGAAACCAACTCAAAGATGTCGAGGATTTGCTCGCGCTCGCGGAAACAATACAGGAACATGGACATCGCAGCAAGGTCAAGTCCCACGCTTCCCAGCCAGACAAGGTGCGAGGCGATACGCTGCAACTCGACGAGGATCACGCGGATTGCCTGTGCGCGGACTGGCACATCGAGGTCAACCAGTTTTTCGACCGCCATGACATATGCCAGATTATTACCCATCGGGTTCATATAATCGAGGCGGTCGGTCATGACCTCCGCCTTCTGATAGGTCTTGGCTTCCATGTTCTTTTCGATACCTGTGTGCAGGTAGCCGATGTCAGGGATGCAGTTGACAACAATCTCGCCGTCCAGTTCGAGCAACAGGCGCAACACCCCATGCGTGGACGGGTGCTGTGGTCCCATGTTGAGGAGCATGGTCTCGCCCGTCAGCGCCCGCTCCGAGACGAGGTGTTTGAATTGTTCGATGCTAACTTCTTCGATTTGAGTCATAAATATTCCTTGCTAATGTCGTTGCGAGAGCGGCGCTTTTCCGCTCGAAGCAACCCCCTGCTTTCAAATAGGGAATTGCTTCGCGAAGACCGCTCGCAATGACATGAAGTTGCCTATTCCTTCGGACTCGGCTTCTGCACACGAATCTCGTCGAAGTTGAAGGTGAACTGTGGTTCTTCGTAGCCGAGCGGGAAGTCCCGCCGCAGGGGATGACCTTCCATGCCTTCGGGAGTCAAAATGCGGCGCGGGTCGGGATGACCTTCAAACTCGATTCCGAACATGTCGAGGAGTTCACGCTCACGCCAGTTCGCCACGGCATACACACCAGTCACCGTCGGCAGTTTGGGGCTGTCCTCATTGACTGGGACTCTGATCTGCAACGAAAGATTTCTGGAAATCGAGGTTAGTTGATAGACGACATGAAAGCGCGGTGAGGTTTGCGGGTAATAATCCACCACATTCAAGACCGAGAGCAGTTCAAAATGATCCTCGTCGCGGAGATGGGTCAGGACTTCGACAATCTGTTCAGGTTTGACGAAGAGATGTGCTTCGTCATGAAATTCTTCCAGCGTCGCGCCGAACTTTTCCTGAATGGTTTTTACAATGGGTTCCAGTTTTGTATCCATAGCCTTCACCTCGTCATTGCGAGGAGGACGCATTCCCCGACGAAGCAATCCCCGCATGTTTGATGGAGATTGCTTCGGGCTAACGCCCTCGCAATGACGCTAAGCCAAATCCTTGAACTTCTCGCCCTTCACTTTTTCATACAACGTCATTATGCCGTGAATCAAAGCCTCGGGGCGCGGCGGACAGCCCGCCACATACACATCCACAGGGACGACCTCATCAACTCCTTGAAAGATGGCGTAGTTGTTGAAGACGCCACCACACGAAGCGCAATCGCCCATGGCGATCACCCATTTCGGTTCGGGCATCTGGTCGTACAGTCGGCGGAGGACAGGTCCCATCTTCTTCGAGACACGTCCCGCCACAATCATCAAATCCGATTGGCGCGGGCTGGCACGCATCAACTCCATGCCGAAGCGGCTCATGTCGTAGTGCGAAGCCTGCGCCGCCATCATCTCGATGGCGCAACAAGCCAGCCCGAACAGCATCGGCCACATGGCATTCGTCCGCGACCAGTTGACCACGTTTTCAAGCGTGGTGGTGACCACACCCATATCTCCAAGTTTTTGTTCTACTCCCATTCCAAAGCTCCTTTCTTCCAGGCATACACATATCCAATCGTTAAAATCGCGAGGAAGACAACCATCTCAATCAAGCCGAAAAGCCCCAACTGTCGGAAGGCGATTGCCCACGGCAAAAAGAAGATGACTTCGATATCGAAAAGAATAAACAGCACAGCGACCAGGTAAAAGCGGATGGGCATGCGCCGTGTCCCTTCGCCGAATGGGGTAATACCCGACTCGTAGGGAATCGATTTTGCTTCCGTGTTCTTTTTTGGTCCAAACAACTCCCCCAACCCAATCGCCGCAAAGGCGATAAACGTGGCGACCGCAATCATGACGCCAATGGCGATGTATTCCAACAGCATGGAAACCTCTCGATATGTGAAATAAGACACATTTTGTCCAGTATATCATGACTGCTGTGGAAAGGCTAGGGAAAGTACCTGGTTTCACAAGAGCTCTCGCCCTCCCGAAAAAGCGTCGGGATGATATGAGCGTAGTCGAAGGGCTTTTCAATGATGTGTGCTTCGATTGCGCTCAGCACGAAACAAGGGTCAATCCCCCAAATAATCGCGCAAATCGCGGCTGCGGGCGGGGTGACGCATCTTTCGTAACGCCTTTGCCTCGATTTGGCGCACCCGCTCACGGGTCACGTCGAAGTAGTGACTCACCTCTTCGAGCGTGTGTTCCCTTCCATCACGCAATCCAAACCGCAGCTCTAGTACTTCGCGTTCACGCTCCGAAAGCGACTCCAGCGCGTGTTGAACCTGTTCGCGGAGCATCTCGCGCGCGGCGGCGTCCATCGGGGACGGAGCGTCTTCGTCTTCGATGAAATCGCCCAGCGAACTGGAATCTTCGTCGCCGACAGGACCTTCGAGCGAGATCGGTTCCTCGGCTGAGCGCAAAATACGTGTGACTTTTTGCGTCGCTGCATCAAGCCGACGTTGCAACTCCGCCTTGAGCGGTTTGTCTTCAGCCCGCGCTCGCAGGACGGTTTGTACGTCAGCCGCAGAGAGATAGCCGACTTCGAGAGCCAATTCCGTCGGGTTGGGATCCCGCCCGAGCGACTGGGTCAGATTCCGTTGGGCGCGCAAAATCCGCGAGATGGATTCAAACAAATGGACGGGAATCCGAATCGTCCGCGCCTGTTCGGCAATCGAGCGGTTGATCGACTGGCGAATCCACCACGTGGCATAGGTGCTGAATTTGAATCCGCGCCGCGGGTCGAACTTGCCGATTGCCCGCAGCAACCCCATGTTGCCCTCCTGGATCAAATCGAGCAGGGACATGCCGCGTCCAAGATAACGCTTGGCGACGCTCACCACCAGCCGCAGGTTCGAGCGGATCAACGACTGGTTCGCCTCCACAGCGCGGACGTGCACCGCATCCATCTCGCTGAACAAATCTTCGTCGGGCGGCAGGTTACGATGCAGGGAACGTTGGGCGGGGAAACCGTGCTGTTCGCGGACGTATCCCAGCAGCCACTCGGCATATTTGAACGGCAACAGGTACAGGTTCAGGTAAACACCGTAGGCGTTGCGGGCGAGGCTATCCCAAAGGTGATCCACACCCCAATGTCCGTTATCCAGATAGGCGCGAAAATAGGATGGGGAATCGAACTGCCAGCCCGCATGGAGCGACTGGGCTTCGGCAATCATCAAGGCAAGGTCGGGGAGTTCATGCTCCAACTGCCCCGCATCCTCGATCAGTCGCTCCCAGGAAGTAAGCATTTCCGACAGCAAGGCACGATAAATGGATGCGGCCTGCGAAACACCCTTGCGTTGTTTCAACTTGCGCAGCGCCGTAATGTGTCGGTCTGCCTCGCTGATTGTCGCAAGGCGAAACTCGCTGTCCGAGTCAAGCAATTTCACCTGACCGATCTCGCGCAGGTACAGACGCACGGGGTCTTCGGAAAGTTCCGCCGCCAGTTCGTGCGAACGCACGGTCAACGAATCGTCAAGTTCCTCTTCTTGTTGGGAAAGCAGGGACTCGTCTGGCTCGATGATCTCATCGACCACCAAGTCCATCGATTGTTCGTCTTCAAGCAATGGATAAAATTTAACTTCGGCAAGTTTCTGCTTCGCCGCCCTGGGTTTACGGACAGAGGGTTTTGGTTTCGTCTTTTGTCTTGCCTTTGGGCTGGGTTTTGACTTTGCAGGCATGGGGTCCCTTTCGTGCGCTAAAAAAGTTAATACTCCATCTGCTGAACTCCACTTACATCTGCCTCTTCGACGATAACTTTCTCTTTGCCTGGTCCAGGTTGTTGAGCAATTTCGTAAATTGAACAGCCTGTTCCTGATAGATTTTCAAATTTGCGCCACCCTGCTGCTGGTCCTCTTCCTGCATGAAGCGCAGTTGGTTGATGTTCGACATCGCGTACGCACGTCGCAAATCCAAAAAACGCGCCAGCAGTTCCTCCAGCAGTTTATCCTCCACAGGGTCAAGCTTCTCGGACTGAGCCAATAACTCCTTCGAAATCTCGCTCACCGCTTCTGGCAGGTGGGTCATCACGTACTGCTGATGCTCCTTCTCATCCTGCTCCACTGCCATGCGGATGACGCCAAACATCTGTTGGTGGTCAGTATACTCGAAATCCTCCGCCGCAAGCGGGCTTAACCCGAACTCCTGCAACTTTCGGTCCAGGCGATACAACAGCGCGGGCTTGCGGAGCAAAACCCCGATGCAATAGGATTCGATTTTTAAGGTGGGATTGACAGCCACCACAGGCATTTTCTGACCCTGCTGGCTTTGACTGCTCCCACGCGGACGGCGCTTCGCGGGCAAACCCTGAAGCTGGTTGCCCGTCAACGAGCCTTCATCCACCCGCAGCATTCGCGCCAGCGCCTGACGGTAGGTATCCCGTTCTATGGGCGTTTGCAAATCTTCGATCAGCGGCAACACCTGCGCCGCGATTTGATTCTTCACCTTGGCATCGTTCAGATTCTGGCCAGCGGCCAGCACCTCCATCACATGAGTGACGATGGGCTTTGCATTCTCAATGAGATGTTTCCACTCGTCCTTGTCGCGCGCCACGATCTCATCGGGGTCGAGGTCATCGGGCATGGACGCCACGCGCAAATCCGCCTGCAGACGTGCCTCGTTGCGGAGCAATCCACGCGCGTCGAAGCCCAATTCTCCTTCCCTGTCCATTGCCGAACGCGCCGCATCGAGTCCGCGCAGGACGGCTTTCTGCCCCGCCGCATCGGGGTCGAGCGCCAGCACAATCCGCCGAGTCGAACGTTTCAATAACCGCAACTGGTCTTCGGTCAATGCCGTGCCCATCGGCGAGACGACGTTCTCGTAGCCCGCCTGGTGCAAGGCAATCACGTCAAGGTAGCCTTCCACAATCACTGCCTGGTCCGCCATGCGGATGGGCTTGCGGGCGCGGTCCAAGCCATAGAGGATCCGTCCCTTGCTGAAGATCGGCGTTTCGGGTGAGTTCAAAAACTTGGGGATGTCATTCGGGTCTACAATGCGCGCACCGAAGCCCGCCATCTTCCCATTCTCATCGCGGATGGGGATCATGATGCGGTTGCGGAATCTATCGTACGTTTTTTGGTGTCCCTGTGCGTCTGTGTCGTCTTCGCGGACGGTGAGCAAGCCCGCGTCAATCAAATCTTGTTCCTTATAGCCTTTGGCTGAAAAATGTTTGTGCAGGTTGTCGTATCCGTGCGGGGCATAACCCAAGCCAAATGTCTCGATGGTGGCGTCGGTCAACTTGCGCTTTTCTCGCAGGTAAGTCAACACATCCTTGTTGTTGAACAAATGCGTCCGATAATACACAATCACGGATTCGAGCAACTCCCGCAGGTGGTCATGTGCTTCCTTGATTTCGGGCTTTTCTGTCACAAAGGATTCGAGCTTCACCCCCGCGCGGTCAGCCAGTTTTTGCAGCGCCTCCTTGAACGGAATCCCCTCGCGCTTCATCACGAACTTGAAAATATCCCCGCCCTCGTTGCATTGACCAAAGCAGCGCCACGTCCCGGACTCGGGCCAGACCACGAAGGCGGGCGTGTGCTTGTTATCATGGAACGGGCAAAACCCCGTGTAGTTCCGTCCCGCATGGCGCAGTTTCACCCCCGCTTCGGACACAAGGTCAACGATATCGATTTTGGCTTTGATTTCGTCAATCGTGGACATAGACAGATGAATTATAGGCGGGTTTGGAGATTTGGCAAATTAAAAGACACGGCATTGTTGGATCAAGCAAAAAACGGTGACCCTTTTCACGGTCACCGTTTTCATCAATCCTTCGGGGTTGAGTTACGAACTTTTATTCCTTCACTTCGCCGTCGATCACATCACCATTTTGTGGACCTGAGGATGACGGTCCGCCCGCTTCGGGTTGACCCTGTTGCTGCTGCGGCTGTCCCTGCGCGTATAACTGCTGGCTCAACGCGTGGAAGGCGTTTTGCAGGGATTCGGTCTTCTGCCTGATATTGGCAAGGTCGTCGCCCTGCGCGGCTTGCTTCAGGTCGTTGATCTGGTTTTCGATGGAACCACGCTCAGAAGCAGGAACTTTGTCGCCGAGTTCGCGCAATGCCTTTTCCGTTTGATAAACAAGGTTATCGGCATTGTTTTTCACTTCGATCATTTCGCGGCGCTGTTTGTCGGCGGCTTCATTCTGGCGCGCTTCCTGAACCATGCGGTCGATGTCGCCTTTGTTCAGGTTGGTCGAGGCGGTAATGGCGACCTTCTGTTCCTTACCAGTTGCCTTATCTTTGGCGGTCACGTGCAGGATGCCGTTGGCGTCAATGTCGAAGGTCACTTCGATTTGCGGAATGCCGCGCGGGGCCGGTGGGATTCCATCGAGGCGGAAGCGTCCGAGACTCATATTATCGTTTGCCATCGGGCGTTCACCCTGCAAGACGTGAATATCAACCGCGGTCTGGTTATCCGCCGCTGTCGAATAGGTCTCGGTCTTGCGAACGGGGATGGTGGTGTTACGTTCAATCATCACGGTCATCACGCTGCCCATGGTTTCCACGCCGAGCGAGAGAGGAGTCACGTCCAGAAGCAGGATGTCTTTGACTTCGCCGCCGAGCACGCCGCCTTGAATGGCCGCACCAATGGCAACCACCTCATCAGGATTGACGCCTTTGTTCGGCTCCTTGCCATTGGTCAGGCTGCGTACCAAGTCCACAACCATGGGCATACGAGTCGAACCGCCTACGAGGACGACTTCGTCCAGTTTATCGGCAGTCAAGCCTGCATCCTTGAGCGCGGCCTCGAACGGCTTGCGGCAGCGCTGAAGCAGGTCGCTGGTCATCTGCTCGAATTTGGCGCGGGAAAGTTTCAGCTGCAGGTGCTTGGGTCCGCTGGCGTCGGCGGTGATGTAGGGGAGGTTGATCTCGGTTTCCATAACGGTGGAAAGTTCGATCTTGGCCTTTTCCGCGGCTTCGCGTAGGCGTTGCAGTGCCTGCTTGTCTGTTCGCAGGTCAATGCCCTGATCCTTCTTGAATTCGTCCGCTGCCCAGTTGGTGATTTTCTGATCCCAGTCATCGCCACCTAGGTGGGTATCGCCGTTGGTGGATTTGACTTCGATGACACCTTCGCCCACTTCGAGGACGGACACATCAAACGTGCCGCCGCCGAGGTCGAAGACCAGGATGGTTTCATTCTTCTTTTTGTCGAGCCCGTATGCCAAAGCTGAGGCTGTCGGCTCATTGATGATACGCAGCACTTCTAGACCCGCGATCTTGCCCGCGTCTTTTGTTGCCTGGCGCTGGCTGTCGTTGAAATAAGCAGGGACGGTGATAACCGCTTGTGTGACGGATTGTCCCAAATAAGCTTCAGCGTCGGCCTTGAGTTTGCCCAGGATCATGGCGCTGATTTCCTGCGGGGAATATTCCTTGCCGGTCACAGGGAGTTTGACGCGCACATCGTTGGATGGTCCCTCGATGACTTGAAATGGAACCATGCCGCGTTCGACGCTGGTCTCATCGTAATGCCGCCCCATAAAACGCTTGATGGAATAAACAGTATTATCTGAATTAATCACAGCCTGTCGTTTTGCGGTCTGCCCGACCATGCGTTCGCCGTTCCTGTTGAAGGCCACAACGGATGGGCAGAGTCGTCCGCCTTCCGCGGTGGTAATAACGGTGGGTGTACCGCCTTCCATCACAGAGACGACACTGTTGGTTGTTCCGAGGTCAATGCCAATGATTTTTCCCATATGGGTATACTCCTTGCTAATGGTTTTCGATGACTGCATGTTAAACGATTTATGCAAGAATTCTGTTAACGCTGTATAGAAATTGCAAAAGACCTTCGGGTTCAGAACAGGAAATCCCCGATTATTCAACAGGCTCTTCCACTTTGAACCAGTCAAACGTGGCAATCATTGGGACCTCCTCAAAGGAGGAGGCGTTGATACCGACCTTTCCTTCAGTCAATCCATAACGTGTCACATCCACCTTACGGAAAAGCTTTCCATTGATGTGCGGAAGCAGGATGTTATTCTGACAGGTCAATCCGATCTCATAATCGAGTTTTCCAGCCTTGAGGTATTCAGTGCTCTCGATTGCAATGGGCGTATATTGCGCAATGCCTTCTACCAGCCATTGCCCGAAAAGGATGCTGTATGTCCCGTCACTTGCAATGTTGAACTCATACCAGCCTTTTGATTCGTTGTAATTGCAGATGACCCCAAACGAGCCTGCGGGTGTCCCCGAAAACTCCGCGCTAACGAAAATACTGGAATATTCATGCGCGTTGTGGATGGCGTAATACCAGGTATTTGGCGACGGGAGGTCAATCCGCAGGAGGTCGTTTTCGAGCTTGACTGACGGCGTTTCTTCCCCGCCGGTTTGGAAGGAGACCCATGCCCCAAGGTCTGAATTGAATTCATCGATGAAGAAGAGCGGAACGGTGGTGGGGGGCAAGGTTGGGACAGAGGTAAAGGTCTGGGTGACTGTGGCAGTTGGCGGCGGAGTCGAAGTGGCGATTGGTGTTGCCTCTGCCTGAGGCGTGGCAGAGGCGCTTTGGCAGGCAGAGGTCAGGGCGAGGCATCCAATCAATAAGTAAAGTTTTTTCATATGGTCTCCAATTAAACGAATTCGACCAGCAGTATAACCTGCTGATCGAATGACTGTGGAGATGGCGGGAATTGAACCCGCGTCCGAAAGATTCGACCCTCGGAAATCTACGAGCGTAGTCTGCCGAAGTTAGTCATCACAGGCATCTCGGCGGACAGGTAAGCCTGTGACCATCCGCTGGTCTTGGGCGTATGTAGCGGAGTCATACGCGGCATCCTGCCTTTGTCTCGCCCGGCCCGGCACCCGGCAGGATTCGGTGACGGCGGACGCAATCTCATCTATGGAGATTGACTGTTACGCTCTCACCTAGGCGGCGAGGGGCATAGCAGCATATGAAGTGCGGTTGGCACTTAATGTTTGCACTGATTTTACGAGTTCGGTGCGCGCTCGGCTCGCATTCCGGAACCAGCCTCTCCCGTCGAAGCCTGTCATCCCCAGAAGGCACGGTAGTGTTTCCGATGCAATTTCATTATAGCATAACTGAAAAAAACTTTACCGCGAAGCTCGCAAAGTTTGCGACGAAAATCTTGTCGGCCTTTGCGCTTTTCGCGCTCTTTTAGTGGTAGAAAAAACGAGTTTTTATTTAACGCTGTTCACAAAATCTGCAAACAGACCGTAGGCGGTTTCAATGGGACCGCCCTGCATACCTTCGCGTTCGGAGAGACTGATGGAATAGTCGAGGATGACATCAGTGCGGAAGGTGACTCCCGTGCTGGAGTTCATCATGCCGTACAAGGGGGAGGTGGAATCCACAAGTTGTGGGGCGACACTGGCGATAACCTTGTCCCCAACCTTTTCGGCGGAGCAGACCAGCTTATAGCGTTTGCCTTCGGCTTTGGCTTTGGCGATCATCTCAGGCGTGATACCGCGGATACCTGTAGGTTGAACCTGCTGTGGGGACATGGGGGTATCCATCAAAACGGTGACGAGCGCCGCGACCTTGATTGCCGCATCCCAACCGTCCACGTCGTTGGTGGGGTCGGCTTCCGCCACGCCAACAGACTGACAGTACTTGACGGCATCATCATAGGCTTCGCCGTTTTCCATGCGCGAGAGGATGATGTTGGTGGTGGCGTTGAAGATGCCTTTGACAGAGGAAAGTTCTGCCAGCGGAAAGGCTTCGCGGAAGACCGAGAAGACGGGCGCGCCGCCCAGAACCGTGGACTCGAACTTGAATTGTCTGCCCTTGGACTTGGCAAGCGCAGTCAACTCACGATAACCATGAACCACGGGACCTTTGTTGGCGGTGATGGCATGCATTCCCAAATTCAATGCCGTGCGGATGTGGTCAAGGGCGGGCTGTCCCGTTTGGGTATTGACGGGAGAGTTCTCGAACATCACATCAGCGGCTGATTTCTGGATGACTTCGAGGGAATTGGCAACTGGCGATTTGGAAAGTGAATTGATGGATTGTCCGCTTTCGACAAGTTCAAGTGCTTTGAGGATGTCAAGCCCATCGGGGTCCACTGCAAATCCATGCCTGCCAGTGGAAATTCCTGTGAACGAGAAGATGATGCCTTGCGCTTTGAGCATATCCTGCTTGCGAAGGAAGAGCCGGGCCAATGCGCGAGCGACGTTGCCAAAACCAATGAGTGCGAGTTTGTAGTGCATGATTTCTCCTTATGTCATGTCACACCTGCGCTTGCGTGCCGGTGCAAGTGTTGCGCGAAGTTTCCCGACGAAACAATCTCCTCATCACCGGGGATTGCTTCGGGTGAAACCCATCACCCTCGCAATGACATATCTTTCTATATTGGCGGATACGGAAACGCCCGTCTATCCTTGGGCGGGCGGGGGAAGACTTTTTTGGTGAGCAACCTTTTTGCGCGGCGCTGGAGGGCGGTGATCTCCTCGACGCTGAGATAAGGTTCAAGGACGGCCGACCAACTGTCGGCTTGGGAAAGGGGGGCAAGCAATTCGTCAGGGATGGAACATCCAGCAAAGTCCCAAATCACGGTGCGGAATTTATCATCCGCGTGAAAACAAAGTCCGTGGTCGATGGCATACAGTTTGTGGGTTCCATCCTCGAAAAAAACGTGACTGCCCTTGCGGTCGGCGTTATTGACAAGCAGGTCGAAGAGCACAACAGGCTTGAGCAGTTCCTTATCTTCGGGCGTGAAGTTAAAGTAATGATATTGAACGTCGTAGTGGATAAATTGCTGAAGTGAGCCTCGCCCAAAATGCCCATCTTCACGCAGGGCGGTGACGGGGACAAAGCCAAAGCCAAGCTGCTCGCTCAAAAGATACGCGGCGACTTCGCGCTGCGCCAGCGTGTTTTCGGGGAAATCCCAAAGCGGCTGTTCACCCTTACTCGGTTTGTAAACAGCGGGATAAGTCACGCCTTCGTAGTTCACGTCCACCAGGAAGGTGTAATTGGAGCCGAGCATGAACTGACCTTTGAGTTCATACTCGCCGAGGGATAAAGCGGTTTGAATTATTTCGTGGGAGGGCCGCATAAAAAGTCAAAAGTCAAAAGTCAAAAGTCAGACCTTCGACCTTTGACTTTTGACAGTATTTCAGTGCAAGTGCCCGTTCTTTTTGGGACAGAAATGTCCTTCGGGTTCCATCGGTTGACCGCACTGCGGACAGATTGGACGTCCGCGAGTGACCACGTCTGCGCCCCAGTGGGCAAGTTTGCGCATCTGGTCACGGGTTGCCCAAAAGCGAATCTGTGCGGCAGACTCGGGGTCTTCCTCTTCGGTGAGCAACTCCTTGGTAAAGATGACAACACGGTCACGTTCCTTGTCGTAACCCAGACCGATCTCGCCCGCGCGGAAGAGCGGGTCAACAGGCGGGTTAATTCGCATCTGTGCTTCGACAAATTCCCCCCTGGCTTCTTCGAGGTTGGGGTTCTGCTGGTTGATCTGCGAGAGGAATTGTTCGATGCCAATGGCAAGCGATTGCAATTGGGTCTTTTCGATCAGGATCGTTATGGTGCGCTGGTCCTGATAAGCTTGCAGATAAAAGACACGTTGTCCGGGGGCGCCAATGGCGTCGGCGGTGATATGGTCACAGGGGTCGACATCGATTTCAAAGCGGGGCATAGGTCTACCTATCTATGGACCTGACAGGTTTTCGCGAAGCGAACCTGTCAGGTCTTGTTGATAATTTTTCGTAGTATACCAGACTGCCGCTCATGTATAATCCGCGAACGCCAAAGGAGAAAACCATGTATGACAGAAAAAAACTGGATGACTTAAAGGTGTCGTTTGAAAAATGGGAGGAGACTTCCCTGCAAAAGGCGCTGACGCAGATGCCCGAACGCAGGGAGGAGTTCGTCACAACCTCGTCTGAGCCGATCAACAGGTTGTATTCCCCGCTCGACGTGGCGGATTTGGATTACGCCGCCGACCTCGGTTTGCCGGGCGAATATCCCTTCACACGCGGAGTCCATCCCACACTGCATCGCAGCAAGTTGTGGACGATGCGGATGTTCGCAGGCTTCGGCACTGCCGAGGAAACCAACAGGCGCTTCAAGTATTTGCTGGAGCAGGGTCAGACGGGTTTGAGCATCGCCTTCGACCTGGCAACGCTGATGGGCTACGACACCGACCAGCCCGAAGCGTTGGGTGAGTTTGGCAAGTGCGGTGTGGCAATCTCCTCGCTGAAAGACATGGAGATTTTGCTCAACGGCATTCAACTCGACAAGGTCTCTTCGAGCATGACCATCAACTCGCCCGCCGCGATCATCTGGGCAATGTATCTTGCCGCCGCCGAAAATCAGGGCGTGAGACCAGACCAATTGCGGGGGACGATCCAGAACGACATCCTCAAAGAGTTCATCGCGCAAAAGGAATTCATCTTTCCGCCAGAGCCTTCGATGCGGCTGGTGGCGGACACGATGGAGTTCGGCGCACAGAAAATTCCGCAGTGGAACACGATTTCGATCAGCGGATATCACATCCGCGAGGCGGGTTCGACCGCCGCGCAGGAACTTGCCTTCACGCTGGCAGATGGCATGGAATACGTCCGCTGGGGGATGGCACGCGGCATGGACGTGGACAAGTTCGCGCCGCGGCTTTCCTTTTTCTTCAACGCGCACAACGACTTCTTCGAGGAGATTGCAAAGTACCGTGCTGCGCGACGGATTTGGGCACGCGAGATGCGCGAGACGTTCAAAGCGAAAGATCCGCGCTCATGGCTGCTTCGTTTTCACACACAGACGGCTGGCGCCAGCCTGACGGCGCAACAACCCGAAAACAATGTCGTCCGCGTGGCGTTGCAGGCGTTGTCTGCTGTGCTGGGCGGGACTCAAAGTCTGCACACCAACTCGATGGATGAGGCGCTTGCCCTGCCTTCCGAGCAGGCGGTGACAGTTGCCCTGCGCACCCAGCAAATCATCGCCGAGGAATCGGGCGTGACCAACACGGTCGATCCGCTGGGCGGCAGTTTCTTCGTCGAGGCGCAGACAAATCGAATCGAAAAGCAGGCGTACGATTACTTCCGTAGGATTGAGGAAATCGGCGGCGTGATTCCCGCCATCGAGAAAGGCTTCTTCCAAAGCGAGATCGCCGAAGCGGCATACCGCTATCAGCGCGAGATTGATTTGGGTAAGCGCAATATTGTCGGCGTGAATGCCTACGTGGAGGACAAGCCGCTCAACGTTCCCATCCTCAAAATGGACCCGGACGGCTACGAGCGACAGGTCAGCCGCCTGAACGAAGTCCGCAAGACGCGAGACAACGGGAGGGTTGGTCAAACATTGGACAGGTTGCGGATTGCCTGCGAGGGGACGGAAAATACCATGCCCCACATCATGGAATGTGTCCATGCCTACGCCACGCTGGGGGAGATTGTCGGCGTGATGAAGAAGGTCTTCGGCGAGTATCAGGAGTCGACGGTGATTTGAAGGAAATAAGAAAAGCCTGGCTGGGTCATAAACCCGCCAGGCTTTTTCTCCTGCCCCCCAGACTTACTTTTCAGGAACAACGCTGATCAGGACAGCGCGTACCATTCGACGATATTTGTATGACCCGCTCTTTGCATCGTAATCTTCACAAGTCACGAGCGTAATCCAGTCATAATCTTCGTGCTTGAAAACAGCGGAGATATTGGACGAGGATATCTTCCTGTTCTCCTGAACCTGATAAACGAACTTCTGTCCGTTGAAGTGGATGTAAATCTGCTGACCGGCCTTCATACCCTTGATGTCCGAGAAGGGTCCAAGATTGTTGCTGGCGTCCACCACGTGCGCTGTCAATACGGTATTGCCGCTTAAGGTCGGATAAGCCGAACCTTCGAGATAAGCCACGCTGTTTTGCAACCAGGTCAGGTCCCAGCCAGTATCGGAAAGTGCCACACCGACGATAGGGAAGTTAATGCCGAGAGTTGGGATTTCGACGCGCAACTCATTCAAGGGTTTGTAAGTTTTATCCGCAGGTTTTGGGGGGAGAACTGTAACCTTGTCCGGTGCAAAACCAGTAACCGGGACTTGAAGTCCGCCTGTAGAAACCGTTGATTTGGTGTTTTTCTTTCCGCCACCGCCGCTCGATGACGACGCATTTCCATTATTACTAATGGAAACCGAGAAATTACGGATGAAATCAGTGCCCGCGTTAACACCGTCACCCGCCAGTTCCAGGGTGGTATCTGCAATATCCACAATAGACGTTGTACCACAAACAAACAGGCGATAGCTGCCATTCGAAAGCGACAGTCCGGTATTGACAAGCAAGGTCGCAACAAAGGGACCCGACCCGCCGCCATTGGAGTAAGTGACCAGGTCGATTGTAAGCGCAGTATCTTGCGCGCTTACGCCCAAGGCACAACTTGTGGTCTGGAAACCATCTCCATTATCACGGACAAGAAGGTAATTGGCTGGATTGGTGACATCATGGGGGTCAAGGGGGGGGACATCAGCGGGGTCGAAGACATCCTGATTGAAGGTGACTAGCAACTGGGTAACACCAACAGAGACAACTTCGCCTTCGGTCAACACACCGTCGCCGGTATTCGCCAAAGTATTTATGCCGTTCGTAACCACCTGGGGAGGCGTATTCCCAACCGATATATCGAAGGTTTGGTTGGCAGTTAACGCGCCATCGCTCACCTCAAGGACGACATTGTGAACCCCGGCATCGCTACTGCTGGGAGTGCCGCTCAGGGTGGCTGTGCGATCCCCATTATCGACAAGTGTCAACCAGGCCGGCAAAGTGGGCGCAGTGATTGTCAGTGTGTCACCTGCATCCGGGTCGGTGGTTACAATGTTGTAAGTATAGGGTGTACCCTCGCCAGCGGAGGTGACTGCCGCACTGGTAAAGCTCGGCGCGTCATTCACATCGTTGACAACCACAGAAAAAGATTGTTCCACAGGGACGGAAATCACACCATCAGTAGCGCGGAGTACCACAGTATGAGAACCGAGGTCACTGTTGGAAGGCGTACCGCTCAAGGTGGCCGTGCCATTTCCATTATCTGTGAAGGACAACCAGGCGGGCAGGGTGGGGGCATTGATCACCAACGTGTCGCCAACATCGGGGTCATTGACGACGATGTTGTAAACATACGGGTCATTCTGGTTGACGCTGGTCACCGGGACACTGGTAAAGGCTGGAGGGTCGTTGACCGGAGTCACATCCAGTGTGATGGTGGAAGTGTTGGAGGTCAATCCATCAGACACAGTGTAATTGGCTGTCACCTGGACTGTGGAATTCAGACCAGGGGTGATTCCAACCGTACAGGCACCGCCAGTGCAACTACAGGGCGTGGAAATACTGCCGCTAGAGAGTCCGCTAACAACACATGATGTGGCCGGATTTCCCTCTGGATCTGTATAGGATAGTCCGATGATCCTTTCGGTATCCTCGAGTGTCGTATCAGTTACGTTCGAGGTGATCGGCGCATCATTGGCATTTGTCACGTTGACCGTAATTGTCTGCGAATCGGTTCCGCCGGCTCCATCCGAAACCTGAACGATCACAATGTAGGAATTGTTTGTGTCCGCATCGGTTGGGGATTCGAAATCCGGCGCCGGAGAGAAGGTCAACACGCCAGTTGCTGAATCGATGGAGAAGTCACCGGCATCTGTTCCAGAGATCGAATAGGTCAATGTTTGAGGAGGAACGTTTGGATCGGTGGCAGTAACAGTGGTGACTGCCGTCGTACTCTCAGGGACACTGACGGTTGTTGTTGCCCCTCCACCATTTGAAGTGATTGTCGGCGGGGTATTTGCGGTCCCTGTGCCCTGTATACTCCAGTTGTACGGGCTTTCATCATTATCGTTGTTGATAAAACTGATCGTGGCATTTCTCGCGCCAGCCGCGGAAGGGCTAAAGGTCACGCTGAAGGTTGTTGAACCATTTGGGGCCACGGTTGCGCTTGGAGCTGCGGTCACTGAAAAATCCCCGGCCTGCGCTCCGCCAATCGTCACGGTTCCAAGATAGAGAACCACAGTTCCGCTTGTATTCAAAATTGTGTACGTACGCGTAATGGAACCGCCCAGTGCAGTGCTGCCAAATTGCGTATGATCCGTCAAACTGGGTGAATTATCACCGTCTGTAATCGAGGCTCCATTTCCCAGCACATCAATTCCCGCGGTAATACGTGCCCCTTGAAGGGCAAAGGTGTATGGGTTTTCGTTTACATCGTTATTGGCAATATTAATGGTGGTATCGCGTGTTGCTCCACCTCCACCTCCGGCTGTCAGCCGTACTGTGAAGGTTGTTGAATTTCCTGGCACTACGGTGGCGGCAGGTGCAGATACAATGCTGAAATCGCCAGCATCGCCACCAGTGAACGTGATTGCGCCAATATTTAAATCACCTGTACCCGTATTCTGGATGGTAAATGTCCTATCCACAAAAAAGTTTTGGGGTACGTTACCAAAATCCGTCCAGTCAGCGGCGCTCGGAGTGGTATCTCCATCTGCAATTGAGACGCCATTTCCCTGAACGTTCATTTCAGGCGGCATGTCATAATAGACTCTAACCTGCACACGATCTATCAACAAGTCACTTCCATTACTACCCGGGTTCGTGTCCAATCGTAATCTGAAATTTGCATTGGTAAAATCACCGGGAGACCAGGTCCTGTTCCACGTGTCCGAAGATCCGCCAAATGTGCGAACAGCTTCGGCTGCCGCATTATTACCAGGCATATTAGTGGTCTTAATACCGCTGCCTGTTGTATAACCAGCACCACTATTCCAGGAAAGGGAAATATCAGCCTGCCTTGGAACGGCTCCTCCCTCCTGATATCCCTCAACCAAAACTTCTATTCCGGTGATTATCGCTCCCCCAGGAATGGCAGGAAAATTGAAATTTGAGTACTGTACGATATCGTTTCCACTATCCGCTACTGCCCGGTTATTGTCGGAGGTATACGCGTTTTGAGGATTGGTCCAGCCGGCATTGGAGTTTGCGCTGGGTACTTGGAGACCTGTGTCGGCCGCATACGCTGGTTTCACTGGCAAGGCTGCTACAGCCAGCATCATAATCATAATCGCAGACAAAACTTTGGATGGCAATTGGATTTTCATATTTTCTCCTCGTTTTTTGCTTGCCTGTTGATGAACCCAACTTATTTCATCACTTCGGCATCAACATTCCGGTTCGGGCACTTAACACTTCGGCCGCTTTGCGAAGACTGCTTAACTGGACATTGTTATCGTTGTAATTCTCATAGTTCTCGTACTCACCCTTCCAAATCTTTAGGGCGGTGGGTTCACTGCATCCACGCTTGCGCATTTCACCGATAAATTCGTCACAAGTCATATTTATTCTTTCTGCCAATTCCTGAACTCTGCTTTTCATTCGATAAAGATCCTTCAATGTCGTTTTTAATTTTTATTGAAATACAAAAATAAAATTGAAGTATAGATATAACCTAATTTCTAAATATATTTTTGACTTGGGACAAAAAAAATAAGTTCCGGAAACAAACTTTCAAAAAACCTGCAATCGCCTTTCAGTTTTGAAAGGTGCTAATCTAATTCTAATATATAATGACCAAAAGTCAATAGGAAAATTCATTTTGTACCTGGAATTGCGCGCAAAATGCCTATTTTTTGGAAAAACTTCAACTTGCCTGGGCAACTATGCCCCAAGTTTAAAGAGACTTTAGCAACCATTAAAGGTGGCTACCGATCTGAAAAGATTCAAAGAATAAGGAGCCGGGATACATAACCGGCTCCTTATTCTTTCACCCCGTTGGTTCACACTACAATGGTAATGTAGCGCGAATTTTTCGAAAAAGCCCGTCTCCCCCAACACTAACTGAAGGCTCCTTCGTAAAGACCATGTTTACTTTTCAACCAACACAAAGGCCCCGGGCATGTCAATCGCAATGGTCGCTTTGCCATCAACAACTGTGAGGCTCTTTTCCACCCAAGTGTTGGTTGTTGGATCCCAGAACAGGATGGCCAATGTTTCGCCGGTCATGCCGGATGGAATCTCAAGCGAAAGCTTGATGGTGGATCCTGTAGGCAGTTTCTCAACCGGGCTACCATCTTTCAGTAGCGCAATGTTGATGCCACCGATGTATTTGTCGCCAGCCGGCAGGTCAGATACTCTGTTTTCTGTACCTCCCGTTAGCGTTGCGGAGTAACCGCACAAACTAGTAAAGGTCACTTCGAAGCCAGCCATGTTTTCAACAGTGGTAAATGGCTCAGTGCAGCTTAGGACAATCCCCCCACCCGTGACCGGGATAATCTGGTTATTGGTGAGAAACTCATTACTACCCTGCTCGCCACCGCCATTACCTTCATTGCTTTTTATCACGTGGATGACAAAAGTCGTTTCAGTTGAATTTTCGCCTTGGTCGAATGCATGGCAGGTCACAGTGGTATCACCAACTGGGAACGTACCACCCGATGGAGGCTGGCAATCAGCAATACCATCACCGTCTACTATATCCGATGTGGTGGGAGCACTGTAATTGACAATTGCTCCGGACGCATTGCTGGTGTTGACTATGATATCTGCAGGTGTATTGATGGTTGGAGGAGTTGTATCCTGAACAGCCACTGTGAAACTGGATGTAGTTACGTTACCAGCAGCGTCGGTGGCTGTACAGGTGACAGTCGTGTCCCCCAAACCAAAGTTACTGCCAGAAGAGGATGCACAACTGGCTGTTGGATCAGTTCCACTCAGGTTATCTGAAGCATCTGGAGAAACGTAATTGACCACCGCACCGCCCGGGCCAGTTGCTTCAGCTACTTCATCGGCATGAAAATCAATGGTCGGGGGAGTTGCATCTCGTTTGATCGTCACGGTCTGCACTGTTGTTGTACCTCCTGCACTGGTAGCAGTACAGGTAAATACCACACCCACTGTGTCATCAGTAACTTCCTGGTTCGTACATGCAGGAGAAGTTATCGTGGATTCAGGGTCACTCACCGACCAAGTCACAGTAACATTGCCTGTATACCAACCATTAGAGCCAAGGGTACCGGATACGGTGGGGGTAACAACAGGAGGGGTATGATCGGTATGATCAATAATTGACTGACTGTAACACCCCAGCACATTATCAGCACATACTGGGAAGGAATAGACGTGGATTGTATCACTGGTGCCTGCATTACCAATTTCAAGACCATATCTTTGATTATTTGAGAACGTGCCGCCGGTTACGTTTACAGTTGCAGCAACACCATTGCCATCTACAAGGACTCCGGAGCCAAAATGAATCGGGAAGCCAAAAATTGTAAATGTTGTGCCATTATTTGTTGCTACGACGTTATTCAAATTTACTGTTGTCGCATTGGAGATGGAAATACCATTCAGGTCATTGTTGGTGGCAGTTACATTTGTCAATGTGACGGTCCGGGAGTTTAATGCGGCGCCATTATGGTTACTAAGATTTCCAGATCCTGTGGATGCCTGGAAAGTCGTATCGCTAATCGTAATTGACCCGTTAGTGGATGTGACAGCCAGCAGACCATCGTCACCATTTTGGTTGAATACGCTTCCAGTTACCGTCACAGCGCCGGTACCGCTTGCGCTGTTTACATCGGCACCGTTGCCACCATTCCCAGTATTACTTCCACCTCCGGCAGTTACATTCGTCAAGGTAATTGCGCCATCAGACCGGATATGCAAACCATCATTATTGTTGTCATTGAATGTACCTCCGGTCACAGTCACGCCTACACTGCTATTACCTGTCGTATTATCCAGGTCGGCCCCGTCACTGCCATTTCCAGTCCCATTCGCATTTCCGGCAGTCACATTTGTCAGAGCAATTGCGCCATCAGATCGGATATACAGACCGTCTGAGTTGTTGTCATTGAACACACTGTCGGTCACGGCCACACCTACGCTACTATTGCCCGCTGTATTATCTATACTGGCGCCGCGATTGTCTGTTCCATTGGCTTCCACGTTAATCAAAGTAACATTTCCGGAATGATTACTGACAATCAATCCACTGTTACCGCTGCTGGCGGCGTTAAGATCCAGGTTTTTGAATATGAGATCACCCGTGTTCCAATCGGCGAAGATCGCGGGATTGTCACCGCTACCGCCAGTAGTATCATTGACAATAAGGTCGGCTAAAGTGATACTAGCGGTGTTGGCATGATCTTGTCCGGGTTCATTGTCACTTCCATCAATAAGAAGGATGCGTCCGTTAATTACCGGGCGGTCACCCGGATTGATGATGGGAGCACCGCTCGCGTTGAGAACGCCCTGGAGGGTTAATGCAACAGTAAAGTCTGCTATAGTTACTGTTTCATTAAATGTCCCTTTCTCGATGTAGATAGTCCCATCGTCTAGGGTATGAGTCTTGGCATAGTCAATTGCACGCTGAATGGGAGTAGTGCAACCCTGATTTCCTGCCACATCGGGGTTGCAATCGGTCGTAGTAAATATTTTCTTCACACCGCCAACGTAGAGAAACGGATCTGGGTCGGTGAGAATCTCCGTTGCCTCTGTTGTCGCCAGTGAAATCGGATTACCGCTTTCATCCAGGACCACCACCTCTGTACCTTCAGGCAATTGGGCCAGCAACGGAACATCTTCCGCGGTTGACTCTGTATCCGCCGCTGTTTCCTCAGGCATGACATCAGCCGTAGACGAATCCGCTGGAGTCGTTTCGTCTGCCAAGGGCGGCACTTCGTCCGATGAATCCGGGACAGTTGTTTCCACGGCGGAGGCTTCCTCTGGAGAGGTTTCCTCCGGTGGAGTCGTCACCTCCGGAGCGTCGGGGGCAGGCGGCTGGGTATCATCCGCCAGTACACCCGCCGGGAAGATCAACGACATTGTTAGCGACAAAAGAACGGCAATGTATACAATTGTTAGCTTTCTATTAGACATGTTAGTCTCCTTTCTTGAATACAGCCTTCGGAAGTTTTTTCCATCATGACCTTAAACAATTCATTAAGGGATCAACACTCCCATTCTGGCGCTCAATACTTCGGCTTTCCTCAAAGTGACCTAAATGATGCCCATGTAAGAAGTCTTTAGCGGGCACCAGAGTCACCACCGATCTAAAAAATTCAAAAAATGACAGGACAAGGAGCCGGGATATATAACCGGCTCCCCACCCTTTTACCCCATTGGTTCACACTACAATGACAATGTAGTGTACATTTTTCGAAGAAGCCCGTCTCCCCCAACGCTGACTGAAGGCTCCTTCGTAAAGACCATATTTACTTTTCGACCAACACAAAGGTCCCGGGCGTGATCCCTGTCAGAACCAGATTACCGTCAGTAATGGTAACCAGTTTCTCCACCCAGGCGCCGGCGGCGGAATCCCAACGTAATACAGCCAGGGACTCGCCATCCAGACCGGACGGAATCTTAATTGAAAGTGTGATTGCGGTATTTGCGGGCAGATTGCTGATGCGGTTGCCATCCTGCAGAAGGACGATACCTACCCCAGCAATGAACTTGTTGCCGCCAGGCAGTGCACCAGGCAGTGTGTCTTCAGAGACTTCACTCAGCTCAGTAGAGTACCCGCATAAATCATCAAAGACGACCTGGAAGCCTGCCATCTCGAAAGAGTTGACGGGGCAAATCAAGGCAGCGCCAGTGACCGGGATCAACAATGAGGTTCCCGCCGATGAGGTTGAACCACCCTTATCTAATGTTCGACGGTCGTCTGCAGGATCAGAATTGTCGCCAATGCCATCCATATCGATATCAGCCCATTCATTAGGGTCTTGCGGGAATCGATCATTGACATCCAACACGCCATCGTTATCGTCGTCGTTGTCTTCTGTAGCATCCTTACAGCCGTCACCATCGACATCCGTTCCCATACTTGCGCCGAGCGGACAGGCATCGTCTACATCCAGCACACCATCGTTGTCGTTGTCGATATCTTCGGTATCCTTACAACCATCACCGTCGGTATCCGTCCCGGTGCTTGCTCCAATTGGACACGCATCGACTCCATCCAACATCCCGTCATTGTCATCATCGTTATCTTCGGCTGCATCCTTACAGCCATCGCCGTCGGTATCCGTTCCTGCACCTGCGCCAACCGGACATGCATCGTTTGTGTCCAATACAGTGTCGTTATCGTCATCGGTATCGGCATTGTTGCCAATTCCATCGCCGTCCGTGTCAACGGACTCGGTTGGATCGAGCGGGAAAGCGTCGTTAACATCCAACACACCGTCACCATCATCATCTGTATCGGCATTGTTACCAATTCCATCACCATCCGTGTCAACGGACTCGGTTGGATCAAGAGGGAAGGCATCATTAACATCCAGCACACCGTCGTTGTCGTCGTCAGTGTCCCAGTCGTTCGGGAATACATCGTTATCCGTATTTGCACAGCGTCCCGTCCCGCTGGGGACAGTTGTCCAGCCGGTGGACGGAGACCAGTTTGTAACCACAATGTCACTTGAACGGGTTCGTGTGCCACCCGTAACGCGAACGTTGTAGTCCGTACTACCGGCTTGAATATCATTTCCGCTGAACACACCGCCGCAGAGGACGACATTGTCACCATCGCTATACAGTTCGACACCGTCGTTGTCATTGTTCTGTGCGGTCACGTTCATCAGTACAACGTCCAAATTCGATGCGGCAACCAGCCCATCATCACCATTGGAGTTGAAGGTACTGTTGAGGACGAATACATTGGCGCTCGCAATCGAACCGCCAGTATCGTTGGTAATCTCGCCGCCGTCGTCGCCGTTTTGATTAGCGGTTACGTTCTCCAGGGTGATCAAACCATCAGACCTGACGTATAAACCATCACCAGCGTTCTGATTGTATGTGCCACCAGTCAAAGACACGCTGCCGGTCCCAGGCGTGTTATCGATCTCCACGCCATCGTCTTTATTGAGAGTGGCGCTTACATTTTCCAGCGTGACACTGCTCTGGGTGCGGACATACAAACCATCATCGTTGTTATCATTGCCATTGTTCGTGAAGGTCAGCGTGCCAGTCAGCGTGACACTTCCTGTCCCATTACCATTATCAATGTAGACCCCGTCCTCAAGCTTGTTGCCGCTGGCAGTAATGTTTTCGAGACTGACAGCGCCTCGGGAATTGATTCCCAGACCATAGTCATTGTTGCCGCTGAAAACGTTATTGATACCGGTAATGGTTACCCCACCAACTGCGCCCGTCTCATCATTGTCCAGGATGACGCCATTATCGACCACGCTGTTATTTGCAGTGACATCGGATAGGGTGATTGCGCCTTTGGAGCGGACATATAGACCGCTATTTCTGTTCCCACTGAAATTGTTCGTACCGGTTAATGTAACAGTCCCATTGGTGGCGCTGTTATAGTTCTCGATATAAAGTCCGTTGCCATTGGTGTTCGTGTTGGCCGTGACATTATTCAACCCAACATTGCCTTCGGAATAGATGAGAAGTCCGGTTCCTACATTGTTGGAGAAGACATTTGTGCCGCCAATCTGAACCGTCGCGCTGGCCGTACCGGGCGTATTGTCAATTTCCACGCCTTCATCTTTATTGCCCGTAGCGATCACGCCCGCCAGTGAAACATTCCCCTGGGAACTGATATACAAACCATCGTCGTATTCGTCATTACCATTGTTCGTGAAAGTTTGCGTGCCTGTCAGCGTGACATCTCTGGTCCCGGCAGCATTGTTAATGTTTACCCCATCAGCTGTCTTGTTTCCATTTGCCGTGACATTTTCCAGAGTAACAGCTCCTCTGGAAACGATCCCGAGGCCATAATCGTCATTCCCGCTAAAGCTGTTAGTGCCGGCAATAGTCACATCGCCGCTTGCACCTGTCCCAGCGTTGTAAATATAGGCTCCATATTCCAAGACGTTATTATCTGCAGTAAGGTTGTTCAAATTTACTGCTCCCAGGGATAAGACTTGGAGCCCATAATCACGGTTATTGCTGAAACTGTTGGAACCCGTAAGCGTCACCCCACCGACCGCGCCGGAGTAATCGTTCCTCAAATAGGCGCCGCTATCTGCCGTACTGCCATTCGCGGTCACATTCGAGAGGGTGATGGCGCCTTTGGAACGCACAGACACTCCATTGCTTGTATTTCCAGCAAAACTATTCAAACCAGTAAAGGTGACACTTGCAGTTGTAGTGCCGTTTTGATTCTCGATATATACACCGCTGCTGGTATTGGCGCCAGCCGTAACATTGTTCAAACCAATGTTGCCCTTGGAGTAAATGACAAGCCCGGTTCCACTATTACCAGTGAAAACATTTGTGCCGCCGATCTGAACCGTTGCGGTGGTGGTGCTGGACGTGTTGCTGGTGTTGTTGATCTCCACGCCATTTCCTCTGTTGCCAGTGGACGTTACATCTGCCATCAACACATTTCCGTTTGAGTTGACGTACAAACCCCTGTCACCGCCATTGCCATTATTGGCAAAGACCGATGCACCAATCAGAGTAACATCGCCGCTGCCCAGACAGCCAAGGGTTCCACCTCCCCAACTGCAATTATCAATGTTCACTCCATCCGCTCTGATATTGCCGCTTGCAGTGACGTTTCCAATGCTGACAGCACCTCTAGAATCGATCACCAGTCCGCTATTGTAGTTGGTGTTGAAAACGTTGGCGCCAGTGAGGGTCACGCCGCCAGCCCCCGTGTAATCATTCATCAGATAAGCGCCGGTACCAGCTGTATTACCGCTTGCGACGATGTTCGATAGGGTAATGGCACCCTCGGTGAGCACGTTCATGCCGTTGTTCACATTGTTGCTGAAGCTGTTCGTTCCAGTGACGGTGAAAGTGGCATTTGTATTGCCTGAAGTATTATCTATATCAATACCGTTGTCGAGATTGTTGTTGGCGGTGATATTGTTCAGGGTAATGTTGCCGTCCGAAAGAATATATAAACCATCTCCAGAATTCCCGGTGAAGACATTCGTGCCAAGAACTTGGACAGTAGAACTGGAGCTGCTGGCCCTGTTATCAATCTGTACCCCTTCATCACCATTATCTGTCGCGGTCACATTGAGCAGCGTCACATTGCCCATGGCTAAAATTTGCAGTCCATCATCATTATCACCATTGTTAATGAATCTGCTATTGCTGACCGTAACAGAGCCGGTGCTTTCATCATTATCAATGAAAGCACCGATGTTGTTGGCATTATTCCTTACTTCGACATTATTTAGCACGACACTGTAAGTGTTTGTGACCGGGGTATCTATTTCTATTTCCACGCTTGGATTCCCGGTAACGCCATCAACAACGATGTTATTGACAGTTACATCATTCCACCAATTAATGATCCTGAAACGGTCATCGAAAAACAGGGATGTGCCACTGGTAGTGTTTGTTCCCGCCCCGTCCCAACCACCATTAATGGTCAAAGAATAGTTTCGCCAGGTGGTATAAGCCCCTCCGTCAATTGTGATGGCAGTCGTACCCCCTGGCTCGGCCGCTGAACTATTGTAGGTTTTTTCGATCCAGATGGTGCCATTCTGAACCGGCTGATTGGCGCCTGACAGCGCAGCCAGCAAAGCCGTCATGCTGGAATATCCACTTGTACAGCCAACACCACCCGGGTCTACACCATCCGGACACCACATTGGGTCACTGCCGGCAATCACTGTCTCTGCCTCCTGCGAAGCCAGGGGGACCGCCTGACCTTCTTCATTTAAGACCACCACCTCTGTACCTTCAGGCAATTGGGCGAGTAACAGAACATCGTCCGTCGTTGACTCTGTATCCGTCGCTGTTTCCTCAGGCATGACATCAGCCGTGGATGAATCCGCGGGAGCCGCCTCGTCTGACGGGGTTGGCACTTCGTCCGACGATTCCGGGACAGTTGTTTCCACGGCGGAGGCTTCCTCTGGAGAAGTTTCTTCCGGCGGAGGCGTTACCTCTGGAGCGTCCGGGGCAGGCGGCTGGGTATCATCCGCCAATACACCCGCCGGGAAGATCAACGACATTGTTAGCGACAAAAGAACGGCAATGTATACAATCGTTAGCTTTCTATTAGACATGTTAGTCTCCTTTCTTGAATACAGCCTTCGGAAGTTTTTTCTACTCATGACCTTAAACAATTCATTACGGGATCAACATTCCCATTCTGGTGTTCAACACTTCGGCTGCTTTGCGAAGATTACTTAACTGGATATTATTATCGTTGTACTCTACAAAGGTCTCGTACACGCCGTTCCAAATTTTTAGGGCGGTTGGTTCGCTACACCCCCGCTTGCGCATTTCACCCACGAAACCATCGCAGGACATATTTATTCTTTCTGCCAATTCCTGAACTCTGCTTTTCATTCGATAAATATCCTTCAATGTTGTTTTTAATTTTTATTAGTATGCAAAAATAAAAAATAAAATTGAAGTATAGATATAACCTTATTTAAAAATATATTTTTGATTTGAAGTAAAAAAAACACGCTCCGGAAAAAAACTTGCAAAAAACCTGCAAAGGCCTTTCACTTTTGAAAGGAGCTAATCTAATTCTAATATAGAATCCCCAAAAGTCAATAGTGGAAACGCTGTTTTTCACGATTACACACAGAAAACGCCTTTTTTTTGAAAGAATCCCATACTTTTAATGGGAAATTTTCTTTTTTGACGGGTCACATGTTGTTCATTGGGCATTTAAGAACATTTCACTTATATTGTGTAAATACACACAATATATACCACCCTAGGCAACGCTATGAGCGTACGGAAAGAAAAAGAGCTGGGATAAACCCAACTCTTTACTCCATGGAAGTTTTCAGTGGATATCTTTATAAGGTTACAACACGATATAAATGCCCAGTAGGGATTTATTACTTGTTTATGTCTTGTTGAGTCGATTCCGAAAACATTATTTCGGGATTAGCGTTCCCGTTCTAACACTCAACACTTCAGCAGCTTTGCGAAGATTGCTTAGCTGGACGTTGTTATCGTTGTAATCAACAAAGTCCTCATACTCGCCCTTCCATATCTTCAGGGCAGTCGGCTCGCTACATCCACGCTTGCGCATTTCGCCGACGAACTCATCACAAGACATGTTTATTCGTTCTGCCAATTCTTGAACTCTGCTTTTCATTTGCAAACATCCTTCATATTTATGTTCCGAGTGTAAAAAAAAGATCAATATCAAAAAATAAACCGCCGCCCGGGTTGCAATTCGATTTTCAAATTTATTTCGACTGTCTGGTAAAAAAACTCTCCCGAAGCGTTTTCAATTCACAGAGAACCGGCATAATTTTAACCAATAATATATAAAAGTCAATAGATTTGGTTGGTAGAGGATTGGAGAGGTCTTTACACCGATTGGAGAAGCCCCTCGCTTGACATCGCCGAGACAGGCTTGGAACAAAAACCAGCACAATTCATCGCCGAACTGCGTCATCACAACGGCTATTTTCGAGATTGCCATGGGATTCCTGCTGCGTCACAAAGGGGAAGTCGGTGAAGATTGGACTGATTGGACCATCATCTTCCTTATGGGAATCGCCCATGAGACCGATTCAAATCCCCTGGCTGGGATTGATCATCGGACAGGTTCACCTGCTTAGGTCGTGCGTGAGCCTGAAAAACGCAATGTCTAACGTGTCCGTTGACCATGCAGGATCCCGCGTCGACAATGATTTCGTATCCACAAAGGGATAAGTTACTCCCTTTGTATTTACATCGACCATACCAATGCCGATTGGTGTACTAAACGCGATGACCCCGCCACCCGGAGATCAAGATGGCAGCCTGATAATGTCATTCCCAAAAGTCAGTTGTTCTTCATCTGATCCATCAATGTAACAACAAATAGATTGGATGGAAACTCCGTATCATCGCTTGTGGGGGCTGCAAAAGCAACTTGACTGCCATCGGGCGAACAGGCCGGATCGAACCCTCTCGTTATTCTCCTCATCCGAGAGCCGCCCGGCAGCATCGAGTAAATATGGTACATTGGCCATTTGTAATGATTTGATGTAATCAAAATCAATTGCCTGGCTCGGTACAATGGGCAATGCACCAGAGACCCCCGGCTAGAATCAGAACAATCAACAGGGCTGCGAAGATACACTTTCGTTTTGAGGTAATCACAGTGTATGGGGTCATAACAACACGGCATTGGTATATAAATCAAAGAATACAAACAATGACTGCATTTTACCCAAAACATCAATACCCGGATGAGTTTTTTTATGCTTTATAATCCCATCCATGAAACGGAAATCCAGATTCAAGAAACTATGGTTGATCCCGCTAGGGCTTGCACTTCTTGCTGGCATCTATAACCTGCCGCCTGTGCACAGCCGCCTCGCCTGGCGCGTGGATGAGTTACGAACAAAAATTATTTATTACTTCAATCCACCTTCCGAAGCCGTGTTTCAGCCCAGTGGAGAAGCGGCATTGACTGTTGAAACCGCCATCGCCACCGTCCGCGCCGAATACCTGATGACGTTGACCCCGCAGGTGACAGCGACCGTGACGCCCACAACTGGTCCCACGCCGACGCCGACAGTCACATCCACGCCCCTGCCTGGTTCTGTTATCCTGCCGGGCGTCAAGTATGTTGACCAGCATGAGCGTTGGAATTACTGCGGTCCCGCCAATCTGACCATGGCGCTCAACTTCTGGGGCTGGACAGGCAACCGCGACGATGTCGCCCGCGTCGTCAAGCCCGGCAACGGCAACACCCGTGAAAACTTCATCGAACAGGGCAAGGACGATAAAAACGTCATGCCCTATGAGATGGTGGACTTCATCAACGAGGAGACGGAATACCGTGCCCTCATGCGTCACGGCGGGGACTTGAATCTGGTCAAGCGCTTTATTGCGGCTGGTTTCCCTGTGCTGGTCGAGAAGGGTTATTACGAACGTGACGCCAACGGCAAGATCAGCTGGCTGGGACATTACCTCTTCACTACCGGCTATGACGACGCCCGCGGTGGGTTCATCGTGCAGGATGCCTATCTCAAGCCCGGCAAGGACTTGCTCAGCAAATACGAGGATTACCTCGACGGCTGGCGTACCTTCAACTATTTGTTCATCATCGTCTATCCCGCCGACCGCGAGAATAATGTCTTCACACTGCTCGGTCCCTGGTCGGACGAAAGGTGGGCGGCGCAACATGCGCTTGAATTGGCTGAGAAGGACATCCAAACCCTGACCGGCAACAACCTGTTCTTTGCCTGGTTCAACCGCGGGACAAGCCATGTGGCTTTGCAGGAATATGTGGATGCCTCCACTGCCTACGACCAGGCTTTTGCGCTCTATTCAAAATGGGATGTGGAAAAGGCGGATCGTCCCTACCGCATCCTGTGGTATCAAACGGGTCCCTACTTCGCCTATTTTTATTCCGCCCGCTATAACGACGTCATCAGCCTTGCCGACACGACCCTCAATGAAACCATCTCCAAGCCAACCCTCGAAGAGTCCCTGCTCTGGCGTGGACGAGCCTACTACATGAGCGGGGACACCCAAGCCGCTGTGGACGATTACCGCGCCGCCCTCAAAGTCCACGTGAATTGGGTTCCCGCCGTGCAGGCATTGCAGGACCTCGGACTACAACAATAAAAACGCTTAACGTTAAACGTTCCTTCCAACTATGAAACTCCTCCACTTCTCCGACGCACATATCGACATGGCGAACTATGGACGCCACGACCCCGAAACGGGTCTGCCCCTGCGCGTGCTGGACTTCCTCAAATCGCTGGATACCATCGTGGATACCGCCATCTCCGAAAAAGTGGATTTGGTCATTTTTTCCGGCGACGCCTACAAGGACCGCTCTCCCGCGCCGACCTTCCAGCGTGAATGGGGCAGGCGCATCATGCGGCTGTCGCAGGCGGAGATTCCCACCCTGCTGTTGATCGGCAACCACGACGTTTCGCCGTCCATCGGGCGCGCCCATGCCTTGCAGGAATTCAAGACCCTGCAAGTGCCGTTCGTTAAAGTGTTGGATCAGCCCTGCTTTTTGGGATCGGATGAACTTTGGGATTTACCCGTCCAGGTGATTGCCATGCCGTGGATTACCCGCTCCGGGCTGATGGCTGTCACCGGCGAAACGGATTCCACCGAAGCCTTTTCACGGATCGAAGGCAATGTCGGCGAGTTGATCGAAGGCTGGATCGAGGAATCGGATTTGTCCCTGCCGATCATTTTCACCGCGCACGCCTCCATCGAAGGCGCGAAGTTCGGCGGCGAACGGCTGGTGATGCTTGGTAATGACCTTGTCCTCTCTGGAAGTTTGGTCAAAAATCAAAAATTTAGTTACGTGGCAATGGGACACATTCACAAGCCGCAGGATGTCAATGAAGGAAATCAGCCGCCCATCATCTATCCCGGCTCCATCGAGCGCGTGGACTTCGGAGAAGCGAAGGAAGACCGCTTCTTTGTCGTCGCCCACATCGAAAAAGGAAAAGACACGCGGGTGGAATGGCGCCAACTCGAAGGGGTGAGAAAATTCATCGACCGCCGAACAACTCTCAGTTCGAATGAGAATGTAACCGAGTCGCTCAAAGCCGCATTGCCCAGTCCGCGGGAAATGTCCGAGGCAATTGTCCGTCTCGTGGTGGACTATCCGCGTGAATGGGATACACTGATTGACGAAACTGCACTGAGGAAATATACCGAAGGCGCATTCGAGTTTCACTTCATCAAACGTCCACAAATCGAGTCGCGGGTGCGCATCCCCGAAGGGCAGGCGGTCAGCAGTTTGAGTCCGCTCGATTTGCTGGGCCAATATTTCGACTCCGCAAAAACCAAAGACACGGATGAACTAAAAAAACTCGCGCAGGAAATTATTTCTGAAGATTCGCGCTGAGCGTAGTCGAAGCGCAGCGATACATGTCCTTCGACTGCGCTCAGGACGGGAAACAGGTAAAATACAAATCGTAGTCAAAAACTATCAATCGCAAATCAAAAGAGGCCTTTATGTCCAAAGAGCAATCACGCTACCGCTGGTTCGTCGTCGTTGTGTTCTTCTTCTTTATGCTGCTGCACCAGACCGACAAATTGATGATCGGCTCGATGCAGGTGCAGATCAGCGAGGACTTTCAACTCAACAACAAACAATGGGGATTGATCAACTCCGGCGCGCTGATCGTCGCCACCGTACTTTACCCGATCTGGGGATATTTATACGACCGTTTCTCGCGCACGAAGCTGCTTTCGCTGGCATCTTTCATTTGGGGAGCAACCACCTGGCTCAACGCCGTCGTGCGGACGTATGGTGGATTTCTCTTCACCCGCGCCTCCACCGGCATCGATGACTCCTCCTATCCCGGCTTGTATACCCTGATCGCGGATTATTTCGGACCCACCCTGCGTGGAAAAATCTACGGCATTTTGCAATTGGCGCAGCCGCTTGGCTATTTGGTCGGCATGATCCTGGCGTTGATGGTCGCGCCGCTGATCGGCGGCTGGCGTTCCATTTTCTTCATCACCGGCTCGCTGGGGCTGGTCATCGCGGTGTTGATCTACTTTGGCGTGAAGGAAATGCCGCGCGGCAAAGCGGAGCCTGAATTCGAGAATATGGCTGAAATGCAGACCTTCAAATTCTCGTGGGCCGAGGCGAAGGAAATCTTCAAGAAGAAGACCATGTGGTTTGTCTTTTTGCAGGGCTTCGCAGGCGTCTTCCCATGGAACGTCATCACCTTCTTCTTCTTCGCCTATCTCGAAAAGGAACGCGGGTATGATGCAGAGGGTATCCTTTTTACAATGGCACCTGTCATTCTGATTTTGGCGGCGGGATACTTCGTCGGCGGCGCGCTAGGCGACCTTGCCTTCAAGTACACCAATAAAGGGCGTATTGTTGTTTCCAGCATCGGCGTTTTGCTCGGTGCGCTGTTCATGTACCTCGCCATCACCACGCCGATCGACGCAAAGAATCAGTTTTTCATTTTCATGTGCCTGACCGCGATCTTCATGCCGCTTTCGTCAGCGAACGTCATTGCCACCGTGTACGATGTCACCGTGCCGGAAGTCCGCTCGACAGCGCAGGCTGTGGAATACTTCATCGAAAACGCGGGCGCGGCATTCGCCCCGATCCTGACCGGGTTTATCGCCGACGCCTATGACTTGAAAACCGCCATCCTGCTCATCTGTACGGCTACGTGGATTCTGTGCTTCTTCTTTTATCTCGGCGCAATCTTCACCATTGACAAAGACTCGCACGATCTCCGCAATCAAATGGCGGAACGGGCAAAGGCGATGTGATTTTGGGTTTATGAGAATCATCCAAATCGATCTCAACGACAAAAGGCAGGTGGAAGATTTTCTCCACCTGCCTTTTTCGATCTACAAAAATATTCCCCAATGGGTACCTCCCCTGCAAATGGATGAACGCGCCCGGCTGAACCCAAAGAGCTTCCCGTTTTATCGACATTCCCAAGCAGCATTTTTCATCGCCTACGAAGGGAGTCTTCCCATCGGGCGGCTCGCCGTTTTGGACAACCGTCCCTATAACGAATTCAACGGGGAATCCACAGCCTTCTTTTATCTCTTCGAATGTGAAAACAACCTCCAAGCCGCGCAGGGCATGTTCGAAGCGGGCTTTGACTGGGCGCGTTCCCGCGGGCTGACGAAGATTCTCGGTCCAAAAGGATTCACGCCCATGGACGGATTTGGTCTGCTGGTGAAGGGATTCGAGCATCGCCCCGCCTTTGGTCTGCCCTACAACCCCGACTACTACCCAAGCCTGATCCAAGCCATTGGGTTTGAGCCCCTGCATGAAGCTGTCTCCGGGTACATCGGGACGGATATTCAATTCCCGCAGCGGATTCACGAACTGGCGGAGCGCATCCAGCAGCGGCGTGGACTGCGGATTGCCCGCTATGCGAAGCGCTCCGACCTGCGCGCGCTTGTCCCGAAGTTGAAAGACCTGTACAACGGAGCGTTGCGCGGCACAGCTGGAAACGCACCCATTTCGGACGAGGAAGCGAATGCGCTTGCCAGTCAGATGCTGTGGTTCGCCGACCCGAAGCTGATCAAGATCGTAATGAAGGATGACGACCCTGTGGGCTTTCTCTTTGCCTACCCCGATGTATCAGCCGCATTGCAAAAGACCCGGGGGAGGCTATTCCCCATCGGCTGGCTGACCCTGCTGCGGGAGCGGAATCGCACCGACTGGCTTAACATCAACGGCGCGGGGCTGATCCCCGAATACCGCGGCTCCGGTGGGACGGCAATTCTCTACAGCGAAATATTCAAATCGGTGGGGGAGACGGGACAGTTCAAGCACGCCGAGGTGGTACAGATTGGCATGGAAAACGAAGCCATGCAGCGCGACATGGAAAACTTTGGCATTGACTTTTACAAAGTGCACCGCACCTATGAGCGGGATTTGTAAATCTTCCATCAGAAACAGGTAAAATACGTAATACGTAACGTTTGTTGCGTAAATCTGAAATCATTATTCTGGAGAAATCTTATGACCATGATCATTGCCGATACCACCTGTGGATTGCCGCGCGACCTGTTTGCCCAGCGCGGCATTCCTTTAATTCCCCAGGTCGTCATGTTTGAAGAGCAATCCTTCCACGACGATAAGGAGATGGACACCGCCACGTTCCTGAAACGTCTCAAGGCGTCCAGGTCCCTGCCCAAGACAGCCGCCCCCGAACCGCCGTTGTATTATCCATTCTTCAAGGAGGCACAGGAAAGCGGGGAAAGCGTGATCGTTGTCGCTCCCACCGCCAAGGCCAGCGGAACTGTCCGCTCGGCGGAGACTGCCGCGCAGGAATTTCCCGGCGTAGATATCCGCGTGGTGGACACGCAGACCATATCCTGCAACCTCGGTTCGCTCGTCCTGCTGGCGGATGACATGGCAAAAGCCGGCGAATCCGTCGATGCAATCGTGGCAAAGCTCAACGACATGATTCCTCGCGGGCGGCTTTACTTCCTTGTGGATACGCTCGAATACCTCGCCAAAGGCGGACGCATCGGCGGGGCGAAACGTCTGTTGGCGGAACTGTTGGAGATCAAGCCCATTTTGCAGGTCAAGAATGGACAAGTCGAAGCTTTTGAGCAGCAGCGCACGAAGAAGCGCGCGCTGGCGCGTCTGAAAGATGTGGCAGTGGAACAATGCCCCGGCGGAGAATCAGCCCACTTGTGTGTAATCCAGGTCGAGGCTGAGAAAGAGGCGGAAGCTTTCGCCGCTGAATTGAAGTCGCGCATCAACGTTCCCCAAATCCCTATCTATGAGCTGCCGCCCGCCATTGTCGTCCATGCTGGACCGCGCACGATGGGTGTTGGTTTTTTCGTGTAACCTTTGATAAGGGCGAGGTCGCCTCGCCCCTACAGACATTGGAATTCAAATGCTCAAACTCCCAGGTTTGATCGACCCGCATGTTCACCTGCGTGAGCCTGGCGCGACACACAAGGAGGATTACGACTCCGGCACGTCGGCTGCACTGGCTGGCGGAATCACGCTGGTGCTGTCCATGCCCAATACCAGGCCTCCCATCTTCGATGCGGAGACGCTCGATCTTGCCTTGAATGCCGCCAAGCAAAAGGCTCGTTGCGACTACGCCCAGTTCCTCGGCGCGGGACCAAACAACGGGGATTGGAACAAAAATAGAGACCTGCCCCCGCGCGCTGCCGGCTTGAAGATGTACCTTGATTCGACCTTCGGTGAATTACGGCTTGACGACATGACCCTCTGGATGCCACACTTCCAGACGTTCCCGAAAAATATGCCCGTCGTGGCGCATAGCGAAAGCCGCAGCATGGCCTCCGCGATTCTCTTTGCCGCCATTTATGACCGCCCGGTGCATATTGCCCACATTTCATTAAAGGAAGAAGTACTGTTGATCAAAGCTGCGAAGGAACGCGGCATCAAAGTCACCTGCGAGGTCTGTCCGCATCATTTGTTTCTTACTGCCCCCTCACCCCTACACCCCTCTCCCAGCGGGAGAGGGGATGGGGGAGAGGGAAGACTCGAAGTCCGCCCACGGCTGGCAACCCAGGAGGATGTGGACAGCCTGTGGAAAAACCTCGATGTGATCGACTGCTTCGCCACCGACCACGCCCCACACACGGTCGAGGAAAAAGATGCGGACAACCCGCCGCCTGGTTTCCCCGGACTGGAGACGATTCTCCCCTTGTTGTTGACCGCTGTCAGCGAAAAACGCCTTACATTGGACACGCTCATCGAAAAGATGTACACCAACCCGAAGCGAATCTTCAATCTGCCCGACCAACCCGAAACCTGGGTCGAAGTGGATGAAGATGCGATATACGAAATCAAAGCCGCTGACCAGTTCACACGCTGTGGCTGGACTCCATTTGAAGGTTGGAAGGTGAAGGGCAAAGTCCGCAAGGTTATCCTGCGCGGACAAACCGCCTTCGAGGATGGCAGGATTCTCGTCCCGGTTGGCTATGGCAGGGATATTCGACAGGAAAAATCTTAATACTATCCGAAATCCAGTCCCATATTTGGGGGTACTTGTTTAGACAGGTTTTGTCGGACGGCTCCCAAACTGGGGATAAGTCTGGCAAAACTGTGGAAAACTTGCCCCGCCTGTGGACAATAGCAACACTTTTTCACAAAGGCTGTTGTTTTCCTAAAAACCAAGACCACTATATATGGGGGGCAATCAGAAGCACAGCCAATATATAGTAAATACCCGGCAAGTGATCAAAAATACCTTCAGCCCAGTGGAATAATTATCCATATTCCATCCACAGTTGAACAAAAACCAAAATCAATTGTAGGCCGCAGGGATGGGGGTATCCAACCAACTTCCTCCACAGATGGTATTGCAATACGATTATCCACAGTATCCACACCCCCTAATACTATTACGATTCCATAGTAAATATAAACATATACTTGAATCTAAAATGGGTATCCTGTACAATTCAGATTAAGAAAGTCCGTACCCATCTTAGCCAACCTTGGGAGGTTGCCATGGATATTATCAAAGTTTCAGCCAACTCCCGTACCTCAGCAGTCGCCGGGGCAATCGCGGGCGTAGTCCGTGAACATAAACGGGCAGAAGTACAGGCCATTGGAGCGGGCGCAGTGAATCAGGCCGTCAAGGCCTGGACACTCGCGACCGGTTACCTCAAACTCGATGGCGTCGAAATCGTGTGCGTCCCCGAATTTGTGGAAGTGACAATTGACGACAAGGTCCGCACTGCCATCAAGATGGTGATCGAAGTGCGTCAACCACAGGCATGATCAATTTGGGTCATGCCTTGACTTTTAATGGAAAATCGAACTGAGGGTGGCGTATAATGGTGGTGTGGATGTTTTGACGCGCGTCTCGTCGAAAGTCGACCTTGCGCGCCGGACAGAATCCACATCCTGTTTTTTTCTGTTCCCATTTCTATGGAAAACTGGAAGAAATTCCCACGTGTAGTTTTATTCCTGTCCGTGCTGATCAGTATGGTAGCCGGTGTCTCCCTGCCTGTGCAGGAGGAGCAGTCCGTCCGCGCCGCACCGATGCAGGCAAACGCATTGGATGTGATTATCAGTGAAGTGGCTTGGGGAGGGACTTCTTCTAGTTACACAACAGACGAATGGATCGAATTGTTTAATACAACAAATTCGTTTATAGATTTATCAGGATGGACTTTATCTGCTGATGATGGCGACCCAAATATTTCCTTAACTGGGGGAATTCCTGCAAATGGGTATTACTTGCTTGAAAGTATAGATGATAATACTCTTTCTGATATTGTGGCAGACCAAACGTATTCGGGCACGCTTGGTAATTCTGCCGGAGAGATTTTGCGTCTCAGAGATAATTTGACAAACGAAATCGATTCTGCTAACAGCAATGGAGATACATGGGATGCGGGAACTGCTGGAACTGGTACGCCTACTTATGCAAGCATGGAAAGGAATGGTAATACGCCAGATGGTAATGCCGGTGCTTGGTTTAGCAATAACGGAATAATTCGAAATGGACTAGCAGCCGACGGTAATCCAATTAATGGTACACCCCGCAATTCACAAATAGATCTTTCCTTAACAATGACTGTGCTCCCTGCTGCGCCTAATGTGGGAGATAGCATCACTTTCACTGTTTCACTGACCAATCAAGGCATCTATAGCGCGACTAATATTTCTGTTAGGGATGTGCTTCCTACTGCGGGATTAACGGGGTATTCTATATCCGCAACTGATGGTTCATACAATAATGCTACAAGTCTTTGGAGCATACCCTCATTAGTAAGCGGATCAACTGCAACATTAAGTATCACAGCAAATATTACAACAGCTGGGTTGAAAACAAATCAGGCTGAAATATGGAATTTTGATCAATTTGACCCTGATTCGACTCCAGGAAATGGAATTACCACAGAAGATGATTTTGCTTCGGCTCAGGTGTCTACGCCTGGCGCGACTACTTTAAACATTACAAACACTGTAAACAACCCAAACCCAAGTGTTGGCTCCAATGTAGTGTTTACAATTACGGTGAGCAATCCATCAAGTAATCCTGATGAGGCAACAGGCGTTCAAGTGAGTGCTCCTATACCTGTTTTGCCTGCCGGGCTGACATATATTTCATATTCCGCCAGTGTGGGAACTTATAATGGCACCAACTGGATAATAGGTAACCTTGCCATTGGTTCGAGTGCCACATTAAATGTCACAGCGAGGGTGGTTGCAACCAATCCGCCTCCTTATTCGTCCACTGTAAGTTCCAATGAGTATCTGCCCGCTACAGCCACCGCAACCATCTTCAACCCACTTTCGGGAGAAGCCAATCTAAGCCTAGCGCATGTTCCTCCAGACCCTCCAAATACAAGCCTTATCAAGGTCAACGCGGCGGGTCAAGTTACATTCAAACTACGTCTCCTCAATGCGGGACCCGATAAAGCCACGAATGTGCAGGTAAGGGATTTGCTGCCTTCGGGTCTGGATTATGTCTCATACACAAGTAGCGCTGGAACTTACAACAGCGGTACGGGTATTTGGGTCATTTCGGAGCTAGTCAGCGGTGGGGAAGCGACCTTGTCCATTACAGTAAAAGTGCAGGCAGATGGCGATGGAACGAAAAATTTTGCCGAGGTATGGAGGTCCGATCAGTACGATCCGAATTCCACAACAGGCAATGGCGACCGCGGTGAGGATGATGGTGATAGCCTGGAAGTGCCGATTGCGGATCTGAATCTCTCCCAGACAGTGTCAGTGGCTGGGGGCAATGCCGTCTTTCGCATCACGGTCAGAAACGATGGACCGGATGATGCTTCCAATATAACAGTAAAAAACTCGAAGCTTGCACTTCCCGTTAATTATGTTTATGTGTCGCACGGAAGTACCGCGGGAACTTATACCATGGGTACAGGCGATTGGACGATTCCTTCTTTATTGGACGGCGCAAGCGCCACCTTGACCGTCACAACCACCTTTACTTCGCTTTCTGTCAATTGGGCACAAGTCTCCGGTGTCAATGAGGTCGACCCTGATTCCCTGCCCGCTAATTGTTATGGAACCATTACCCAATGTACCGAGGATGACGACGCCAGCGCCCCGGCGGCGGATTTATCGGTAACTCAGACGGTAAACAATGGGAATCCGAATATCGGAGATAATGTAGTCTTTTGGATCACCGTCCGAAATGCGGGGTTGGCTAATACAAGCGGCGTGCAGGTAAAATCCCTGCTGCCTTCGGGTCTGACGTACGTGTCCGATTCCATCGGGAATGACTACAATAGATACTCTGGCATCTGGAGGGTGGGCGACTTGCCGAATGGTACGTCGAAAACAATGACCATTACTGCAACCGTTGCTTCTACCGGCATAAAGACCAATGTTGCGGAAGTGTGGAAGTCCGACCAGGATGACCCGGATTCGACCCCGGCAAACAGGTCCGCCTCTGAGGATGATTACGCCGCCGCCGCAGTTACTCCTTTCAGGTCGGTTGTCATCAATGAGGTCGCCTGGGGCGGCACCGCCGCAAGCCCGGAGGATGAATGGATCGAGCTTTATAACCCAAGTAGTGTCGATATCACGCTTACCGGCTGGAAGATAAAAAAGAACGGTTGCACCAGTCCATCAAGCTATGACTATATTGCGCTGGCAAGCGGCACCAGGATCGCAAAAGGCGGGTTCTTCCTCCTTGAACGCGGTTCCACTCCCGGTGACAATACCACTGTTTCCGATGTATCCGCGGATCAAATTTATCTTGATACCATTCCGGCGCTTTTGGATTCGGGGGAAATTCTTTACCTTTGCAGTAACCAGAGCTATTTCCTCGATAGCGCCAACAAGGACGGCGGCGCATGGCCTGCGGGAAGCGCCGATTCCAGGTCCAATCGTGGGTCGATGGAAAGGTTGAACATACTGATCGACTCCGATAATACCTGGGCAACCAATGTCGGTACGCCAAGAAATGGACTGGATGCAAACGGCGATCCAATTTACGGCACGCCAAAAAGAGGCAACTCCGCCGGTCTTGTCCCAACCGCCACCCCTGTCAGTCCAATCCCCACCGCGGCGGCGCTTATCAGACCCGTCATCAACGAGTTTCTCGCCCGCCCAGGCTTCGACTGGAACCAGGATGGCAGGGTGGATGTCTTCGATGAATTTATCGAGATCAAGAACATCAGCATTGTGGATGTCAACCTGAATGGCTGGAAACTGGATGACGAGGCGGACAGCGGTTCCACTCCGTATGTCCTGCCGAACCTCACCTTGAAACCCGGCGAACGCGCCATTTTCTACGGGTTGCAAACCAACATTCTGCTTGGCGACGGCGGCGATACGGTGCGTTTGATCAACCCCAATGGCAAGATCTATGATGCTTACACCTATGCCATTGCAAAAGTCGAAGATCAGTCCGTGTGCCGCCTGCCCGATGGCAACGGTTCCTGGTACGAGGATTGCGTCCCCACCCCCAATCTTATCAATTCACGCGAGGGCGAAGTCCCAACCATGCCGGGAGGCGAAGCTTTCGAATCTCCCGTCTGCGATCTGCCTGATACCCTCCCCGCCGATTTCCTCTTTGCCGAGTGCCGCGGCTATGGCGCCGATATCTGGCGTTCCTTCTTTTGGGATCAATTCGGCTGGCAGGGAGATCGATCTGTTTACCAAAACATGAGCAAGTGGGAAGCGTTTGTGGAATAACCGGCTGAGGGTATACTATCCCTCATGGAATCCTTCTTCACATTTCTCGAAAAACGGGTGGATGATTCGTCCTCCCTGCTTTGCGTCGGACTCGATCCACATGTTCCCGATCTAAAACAACCCACCACCGCAGCCGCCCTGGACTTTTGCCTGACTCTGGTCAAGCAGACCGCTCCCTACGCCGCGGCCTTCAAACCCAACGTTGCCTTCTTCGAGGTCTTCGGCGCGGACGGCTGGTCTGCGCTCAAGGAGGTCATCGAAGCCATTCAGGCGGAATCGGTCCGACTCGGCTCGCTGATTCCCGTCATCCTCGATGCCAAGCGCGGCGACATTGCCTCGACTGCCGAGGCGTATGCCAAATCTGCGTTCGAGAGCTTGGGCGCGCATTGCATTACCCTGAATCCATATCTTGGCAAAGATTCCATCGACCCATTCATCCAAAACTCGGAGAAAGGGGTGTTCCTGCTCTGCAAGACATCCAACAAGGGCAGCGGTGATTTGCAGGATGTGCAACTTGCGACTGGTGAATTCCTCTACATCCATGTTGCCAGGCTTGCCCAATTGTGGAACGTGAAAAATAATATTGGTCTCGTCGTTGGTGCCACCCACCTCGAAGCGATGGTAAATGTTCGCGCTGTTGCACCAGATTTATGGTTCCTTGCTCCAGGCGTTGGTGCACAGGGGGGAGAATTGGAATCTGCGCTAAAAACGGGACTCCGCAAAGATGGCAAGGGGATGCTCATCAACGTGTCTCGTGGGATCTCCCGCGCCGAAAAGCCGGGACGTGCCGCCGCTGAGTTTCGGGATGAGATTTTGCGTATCAAAAGGGAATTGAGCCAGAGATAGACCTGATAAACAGGGATAAAGGATACCTCATCATGCCAACCCAATTACCAATCTCCGATAACCAATCCTCCCTCGCCGATGGACTCCTTTCTGCCGGTTGTATCAAGTTCGGTGAGTTTACTCTCAAGTCGGGACTGAAATCCCCCATTTACATTGATCTGCGTCGCATTATTACCTATCCCAAACTACTGGAGCAGATCGGTGCGGCTTATCTGCCGATTCTCGCAAACCTGAAATTTGATCGCATTGCGGGTCTGCCCTACGCCGCCATTCCTATTGCCACAGCCATTTCCCTGCAAGGCGGCTACCCGATGATCTATCCGCGCAAGGAAGTGAAGACCTATGGAACGAAAGCCGAGATTGAAGGCGACTTCAACGCCGGCGAGACCATCGCCGTGATTGACGATCTTGCCACCACAGGAGGGAGTAAGTTTGAAGCCATCGAAAAACTGACGGGCGTTGGTTTGAAAGTGAAGGATATTGTTGTTCTTGTCGACCGTCAATCGGGTGCGAGGGAATCCCTCGAACAGGCGGGCTATGCCATGCACGCCGTCTTGACCATCACCCAATTGCTGGACTATTACGAGTCAACGGGCAAGGTGGAAAAGGATAAGATCGAGGAGACGAGGAAGTTTTTGGTACAGACAGGGTGATTGGAATAATGAGTGATACGCAAATGAAAATCATTCCGTGTGGAATAGAACATTTCGAGGAACTGGTTGACTTTGTTGTCCGCCTAAACGGTCACGACTCTCATCACATTGGCTTCTTTGGCGAGGGAGAGGCGGATGCGCGCTCCTCGCTGGCTGAGTGTATCATTCCACCCGCCGAGGGATTTCAACTTGCCTACGACGGTGAGAGGCTTGTTGGTGTCTTCGGCGTGGACGCGGATCCCGAAATCAGCCGCGCCTGGCTGTATGGTCCGCTGGTTGAACATGCGGACTGGCAGACTGTGGCGGATGAACTTTATGCAGCCAGCGAGAGGGCTATCCCGGACGGAATAAACGAACAGGATTTATTTTGCGATGTCCGCAATCTAAATCTGGCGGCTTTCGCCGAACGGCATGGTTTCCCTGTGCGTTCGGAAAATGCTGTTGTCTCACTCGAACGGGCGAACTATAAAAAGCCGTCGCCTCATGAGACTCTGTTCTCGATTGTGGATTATTCTCCCGATTTTTTCGAGCAATTCGAGCGCTGTCATACCACTCTTTTCCCAACCACATATTTTACGGCGCGCCAGATTGTTGAAAAATTGAATGCTACCCACCGACTGTTCCTCGGGCGTGAAGATGGAATAATGAAAGGGTATCACTTCTGCAAGGCGGAGATCGACGCACGTTCAGGCTATATTGATTTCATCGGTGTGGATGAATCCATGCGTGGTCGCGGACTTGGAGCGATATTGCTCGCCGCAGGCATTGATTGGATGCTATCTTTTCCAGAAGTGGACAAGATAAGTCTGACCGTGAACGCGGATAATGTCCCCGCCTTGAAACTCTACAATAACTTTGGTTTTGTCACCGAGCGCGTGATGCGCGGCTATCGCAAAAAAGGAATCGATGTACAATCTCATCCGTCCCTACCTCTTCCGCCTCGACCCTGAAGTTGCCCACGAGCGCACGCTGAAAGCCCTGCGTCTTGCGGGGAACTTTGCCCCTTCGCGCTGGATGTTGCAGTTGCTTTTTTACGCCCCCTCCAAACCAGTCGATGCTTTTGGGCTGACCTTCAAAAATCCCATTGGCATCGCGGCTGGGTATGACAAGGACGGCATTGCCATCCGCGGACTCTCTGCGCTGGGGTTTGGTCACGTGGAGATTGGGACGGTCACTTCCCTGCCCCAGCCTGGGAATCCATCTCCGCGCATTTTCCGCCTGGTGGAGGATGAAGCCGTCATCAACCGCATGGGATTCCCCTCCCGCGGCTCCGAGTTCATGCAGGTGGAATTGGACCCCGCATACAAGGCCAATTTCGTCGAGCGCATCCTTGGTTTTGGACGAAGTCGTACACGTTTTAAGCGCCTATCAACAAGCGCCATGTTGGGAATTAACCTCGGCAAAAACAAAAATACTCCCAACGAAGAGGCTGTCCTTGATTATCTGGCGCTGGTGCAAAACTTTGGGCGTTATGCCGATTATCTGGCGATCAACGTCAGCTCGCCAAACACGGCGGGACTGCGCGACCTGCAAAGCCGCGCCGTGCTCGAAACCCTGCTGGGTCACATCCACCAGCAGCGCCTGCTGGAACAGAAACAATACAAGAAGCGCATTCCCATTCTCGTAAAACTTTCGCCGGATATGACCAAAGCCGAACTCGATGACGCCATCGAAGCGGTGCTGCGTTCGCGGATGGATGGCATCATCGTGACGAACACGACTTTGGGACGCGATGGGTTGCAGTCGAGCCAAAAGGGAGAATCAGGCGGGTTGAGCGGCAGCCCGCTCCGGGCGAGGAGCGAAGCGGTTCTGGCTCAGACGGTGAAAAAGGTCAATGGACAGGTGTCAATCGTCAGCGTCGGTGGAATCATGAATCCGGACGACGCGAAAAAACGGCTGGATATGGGCGCGACCCTGATCCAAATCTACACGGGATTGATCTATCGCGGTCCCAGACTGGTGCGGGAAATTTTGCATTCCCTGTAGTTTCGACCGCCCAAAAATTCTAATAAGATTCTGAAAGGAATCCTCGCCCTGTTTGTGGTATATTCCCGCACTACAAACAGGTAAACTTATGGACGATAAAATCACAATTATTGAAGGTCCCACGCCGGTTTTTGAGCACGTCAACGACGGCTGGGCAATGGGCTTGAACGAAGGCCCGCGACTTTCCGTGCCGGCGCTCACCCGCCTGCGAACTTTTAACGGTCCCGCGCTTGTACAACGTTGCTACACCGCCTGGAATAACCGCTCCTCCATCCATCTGCATTACCGTGCAGAAAATGGCTCGGAGGAAAATGCTCCCATCCTTGCCGCCCGCAGCGTGGATACCCCCGATGGACACGTGCTCCTGTTGTGGGTCTATCTCGATAGCGACGGCGTGGAATATGAAATGGACGCCGGCGATGACGACGACCAGAGGAACGATTTCCCCGACCAATAGATTTTCTTGAAAATGACAGTCACCTGCGGAAGTGGGTGACTGTCATTTTTTATTTGGAGGACAAATGACTGCAATCCTTGTCACGCCTCAATCTGGTTCTGTTATCCTGACGCTGAATCGCCCCGAACGCGCCAACGCCTTCAACCTCGGCATGGTAAACGAATTGCGCGAGGCGCTTGCCAATGCGGAGCAGGATCCACAGGTGCGCTGTGTGGTGTTGACGGGTGCGGGTGACGTCTTCAGTGCCGGGCAGGATATTTCCGAAATGCAGCGAAGTGACGTGATTTCCTACCGCGAGCATTTGGAGAAAACATATAATCCGCTTGTCTTGCAGATTCGCAATATGGGCAAACCTGTCGTCGCGGCGGTGAACGGTCCCTGCGCGGGGGCGGCGTTTGGCGTGGCGCTGGCTTGTGACCTGCGGATTGCAAAATCCAGCGCATATTTTGTTGTGGGTTTCAGCGGTATTGGGCTTGCGCCTGATTCAGGCGTTTCCCTGCTGTTGCCCGTCTACATCGGCTTGGGGCGCACACAGGAATATTTCTATTCCAACAAACCCATCACGGTGGAGCAAGCTTTGGCATGGGGCATGGTCAATCAAGTGGCTGACACTGACTTTGACCAACTGGTAATGAAAACTGCTGACAGATTGGCGGCGGGACCAATGGGAGCGTTCGCGTTGGGCAAGAAGTCCTTTAATCATGCCATACTGCCTAATCTTGAGGATGTGTTGAACTATGAGGGTCTTTTGCAGGATGAGGCAGGGAGGTCGGCCGAGCATCAAGACGGAGTATCTGCCTTTCTCGAAAAACGAACACCAAAATTTGGATAGTGCATTATTTTTTTCCGTTTTGGCGATTTTTCCTTCGATTTAATGTGAAAGACATCACATTCCGTCAAAGATAATCGGATTTATGTCATATTGACTTGCCTCCTCTTTTCGTGTAAAGTTTGAAAGTAAACTGAATTGGATTAATATCCCATGCCTCAGTATGTTGACATAACTTGTGTCTAAAGCGGGCGCCCTGTCTGGGGTGCCCGCTTATCTTTTCGTAAAACTCATTACCAAACTCTTTACTAGGAGAACAATATGTCAGGACAACTCAATGCTTTTGAAATGGCGCAGAAACAGTTTGATGGCGTTGCCAAGCAGCTCAAACTGGATGCCGGCGTTTCCGAAGTTCTGCGCTGGCCCATGCGTGAATTTGCATTCCGCATTCCGGTCCGCATGGACGATGGCAGCATGCGCGTCTTTCAGGGGTTCCGTGTACAACATAACGATGCCCGCGGTCCCAACAAGGGCGGTATCCGCTTCCACCCCGCTGAAACCCTCGACACCGTGCGCGCTCTCGCCACATGGATGACCTGGAAATGCGCCGTGGCAGACATCCCCCTCGGCGGTGGCAAGGGTGGTATCATTGTTGATCCCTCCACCCTGTCTGTCCGCGAAAAGGAAGAACTGTGCCGTGGTTGGGTACGCGTGATGTGGAAGAACATCGGCCCCCGCAACGACGTGCCCGCTCCTGACGTTGGCACCACTCCCCAGATGATGGGCTGGATGATGGATGAATATTCCCGCCTCGTCGGTCAGTACACTCCAGGCGTATTCACCGGCAAGCCCCTTGGCGGCGGCGGATCCCTCGGACGTACCGAAGCCACCGGCTACGGCGTCATCTACACCGTGCGCGAAGCGATGAAGCACCTCGGCATCGATCCCAAGAAATCCGTTGCTGCGATCCAGGGCTTTGGCAATGTCTCACAGTATGCATCCATCGGCTTCGTCGAAATGCTCGGCGGAACTGTGGCTTGTGTCGCCTGCTATGACCGCCATGACAAGAAGTCTTATACTTACAGCAAGAAGGGTGGCATCGATCCGAAATTCCTGCTCTCCATCGTGGATCAGTACGGCACGATTGACAAGGCGAAGGCGCAGGATGCGGGCTATGTTATCGAAGACGGCGATCTCTGGATCAGCAAGGAAGCCAATGTGTTGATTCCCGCCGCGATCGAAGGACAGGTCAATGCGGATACGGTCGGCAAGATTTCCAAGAGCGTCAAGATCGTGGCTGAAGGCGCAAACGGACCCTGCACCCCCGAGGCTGACGAAGCCTTCAAGAAGAACAACATCTTCAACATCCCCGACTTCCTCTGCAACGCCGGTGGTGTGACTTGCTCCTACTTCGAACAAGTTCAGAACGACATGAACTTCTACTGGAGCAAGGAAGAAGTGCTCGAAAAACTCGACCAGAAGATGACCTCCGCCTTCCACGGTGTGCTCGACCGCAGTGAGAAGGAAAAGGTTTATATGCGCGATGCCGCCTACATGGTCGCCATTGATCGTGTGGTGAAGGCGATGGAACTCCGCGGCTGGTTGTAATTCAGAGTATAGATAAATAGATAGTAGAGATTGATTGACAGGATGTGTCGCAAGGCACATCCTGTTTTCTTTTTCTACGGGGATGTTTGATACAATCGAATCACACTATTTCCTGCTTTCCATTCTCTAATCACTACCCCCGAGGCTGACATGTCAAAACAAGTCTTCAAATGGGACGACCCTTTCCTATTCAACGACCAGTTGACCGATGAAGAGCGCATGATTCGCGATACGGCAAGGCGCTTCTGTCAGGATAAGTTGATGCCGCGCATTCTCGAAGCGAATCGCAGCGAGACCTTTGACCGCGCCATCATGGATGAAATGGGAGCGATGGGTTTCCTCGGCCCGACCATCCCGGAGGAATACGGCGGCGCAGGCAAGGACGGTGAGATTCGCGGCTTCATCCTTGAAAAAGGAATGCAAGGTTTGAGCGCGCCAAAGATCGAAGGGAAGTTCAGTCTACGCGCCAGTTCGACGGGTGAGATCGTGATGAACGAGGTCTTTGTCTCAGACGAAAACCTGCTGCCTAATGTCGCAGGCTTGAAAGGTCCTTTTGGATGTTTGAACAAAGCCCGCTACGGAATTGCCTGGGGTGCATTGGGTGCTGCGGAATTCTGTTGGCACGCAGCGCGGCAGTACACGCTGGATCGTCCGCAGTTTGGACGTCCGCTGGCGGCAAACCAATTGATCCAGTTGAAGCTTACGAATATGATGACGGAAATTACGATTGGGCTGCAAGCTGTTTTGCGTGTGGGACGTTTGCTGGACGAGGATAAAGTCACCCCTGAGATGATCTCGCTGGTCAAACGCAACTCATGCGGCAAGGCGTTGGAGATTGCGCGTCAAGCCCGCGATATGCATGGCGCGAACGGCATCTCGGATGAGTATCACGTCATCCGCCATGTGATGAATTTGGAATCAGTGAATACCTATGAAGGCACGAACGATATTCATGCGTTAATTTTAGGGAGAGCGCAGACGGGGTTGCAGGCGTTTTCGTAGGTGAAAAAGATTTGATCACAGAGCGCACAGAGTCCACAGAGGGTTTTAAAAGATTTTCTCTGTGATCTTTGTAGTCTCTGTGGTGAAGAATTTTATTTGTACCCTTCCAAACAAACTACACCCTGCGCTCCGACATGTGCATCGTGCAAAGTGTCCGCAGGGAGATCGAGGCGATCACCTGCTTTCATCGTCAGCGATTGACCGAGCTCAGGCAGACCGAAGGTGATGCTGCCCTGCACCACATACAAAACCTTGTGCCTGGGATGTGTGTGGGCGACATAGGTGTAAAGTGGTTCGTTTGACCAGACATAGGGATCGAGTCCCTCGGCGACCATCAACTTCCAGAGCATGGATTGAGTTGGAGGGTCAGAACCAACCCACGGGGTGAGAGTCGGTGTATTCATTATTCGATTGGGTATCCCGCTTCTTTCCAGGCGGTTAATCCGCCGAGGATGGGCCTGGCTTTGGTGTAACCGTTCTGCAAGAGGAGGAACGCCGCACGGGCGCTCGTGTGCTCGTTCAGTCAGGTACAGTAGGTGATGATCCACTGGTCTTTGTCGAGGGGCAGGCTGTCGATGTTGTTCTCGAACTCAGCCAGCGGAATGGAAATTGCGCCAGCCGCATGACCTGCCGCGTAGGATTCCGCGCTCCGCACATCCACGATGATTGCTTTGCCATCTTCAAATGCGGACTTTGCTTCTTCAACCGTCACACGCGGGACGGCATCCTCGGTCTGTGGAATTTGCGGGGCTTGCGATGCGCAGGCGGAGAGGAATACCAGTAAAACGATGACAACAATAAAGTATGGTTTGTTTGGCATAAATAAAAAACCTCCGAAGTTTTTGACGCTTCGGAGATTTGATCTATTACAATTCGCAATATCGTTCGACCTGTTTGCCGATGATGGCGAGGCTGTCCGCCCAAAACTTTTTGGTGCGGATATTGATGCCGAAGCGGTCGGCGAGTTCTGCCGCGCGTTCCTCGCCCGTGGAAGCGAGCAGGTTCTTGTAATCAGGCACGAAGTCCGCGCCGCGTTTCTGGTAGACGGCGTACAAACCCGTGGCGAAGAGCAAGCCGAAGGCATAGGGATAGTTATAGAACGACAAGCCTGAGTCATAGTAATGCGGCTTCCAGGTCCACATGAACTTTTGCAGGCAGCGTTCGTCCAAGCCATCGCCGTAGGTTGCCTTCTGGGCGCGCTCCATGATGTCGTTCAAGTCGTCGGCGGAGAGTTCAGCTTTCGCGCGTCGCTCGAAGACCTCGGTCTCAAAGAGGTAGCGTGAATAGATGTCCACCACAACCTGCGAAGCGCCGTTCAACTGCGCTTCGAGAATGGCGAGCGCTTCCTGCGGATCGGTGGTTTGAGCCAGCGCAGCCTGTGCGACGATGGTCTCGCACATGATGGATGCCGTTTCCGCAAGGGTCATCGGAGTGGCTTGCTGCATTTCGGTCTTGTTTGCCTGATAAGCGCATTCGTTGTGGAAGGCGTGACCGAGTTCATGTGCCAGCGTGCTGACCTGGTCGAACGAGCCATCAAAGTTGCTGAGGATGCGGCTTTCCCTTACTCTGGATACGCCCATACAGAACGCGCCGCCGCGTTTGCCATCACGCTGTTCGCCGTCGATCCAGTTGTTGTCGAAGGCGCGGCGGGCGAAAGTCCCAAGTTCGGGCGAGAACTTGTTAAAGTTTTCCACGATGAAGTCGCGCGCTTCCTCCCACGAATAGACTTTATCTGTTTTGCCCATCGGGGCGAAAAGGTCCCACCAGGCGAGCTTTTCCTTGCCAAGCAGTTTTGCCTTATGCTTGAAATACTTGCGGAACATCGGGAAGGAATCCTTCATCGCGCCGAGCATGGCGTTGAGCGTTGCGCGGTCCATGCGGGAATTGTCAATCGAAGCGTGGATGGCATCTTCGCGTCTGCGCTTTTTGTTGAGGGTGATTGCCTCACCCTTGACCCCGTTCATACAGGCAGTGAGAGTCTCCTGAACTCCAGCCCAGAGGATGTTCTCCGCATCGTAGCCACGGTGGCGGGTTGGCTCGTCGGGATGGGAGCGCAGGTTGATCAACGCGGGCGCAGGTAGTTTCTGCATCTTGCCGTCGAGTTCGAAGTCCGCAGAGAGCTGAGAAGTGACCGTCCCCTGCAACTTACCAAAGGCGTTGCCTCCGCTTAGGGTCATCTCGGCGGCGAGCACTTCCTCGGCTTCGCTCATCATATACTTGGATTGTTCCACACTTTCGTTGAGCGCGAACTCATGAGCCTTCGCGGACGAGTGGAACTTGGCGGCTTTCTTGACAGCAGCTTTGCCAAGTTTTCCAACCCAAGCCTGGAACTTGGTATTGAGGATGTGTGCCTGTACCGACATCTGTTCGAACTCCGAGAGCGCGCGCATGGCTTCCTTGTTGCGTGAATCGGTAGTGACGAAGGACTCGATGTACGGCAGGATGGTATTGGAAAGCTCGAAGATGGCGTTGAACCTGTCCACCGATTCGCCGAGCAGTTTGCCCAGTTTCTTTGGTTCGGTTTTGGCGTCAGCCTTGCTGGCTTTTTTGTAAAATACTTCCATTTCATCCAGCATGGACTTGTATTGTTTGACGGCGGCTTTGAATTGCTTTGAATCTAGCGCGGGATAGACGTTGGTCAGGTCCCAGCGGGGAGCGGATACGGTCATGGGAATCTCCTTGTGAAAAAAGATGGATTAAGTATACCGTGATTGGAAAATCAAAACACCCACTTAAGTAGGGTTTGGTTAAGGCTTCACCTTGCTTGCTTTTATCCACTGAACCCCATACAATGAAGTTAACTCGGAGGCATTTATGAAACAGGATAAATTTCTGATTGGAATCCTCATCGGCATTGGCGTGTTGATTCTGCTGGCGCTGGTTTTGTTCTTCCTGCGGAAGGATGGTCAAAGCGAGTACATCGCCGACTCCATTCCCGAAGGCGTGACTCACAATTATGTGCTTGCCATCTTGAACAAGGATTATCAAAAAGCCTACGGCTATCTCGCCGACCTCGAAAACAAGCCGACGTACGAGCAGTTCCGCCAGTCCTTCTTCAACGGGTCGGTCAATCCCACCGACGCGGGCGTGGAAGTCGGGACAGCGGAAATCAACGGCGACGAGGCGATTGTAACCCTCTCGGTTTATTACTCGGTCAATGACCCGTTCTCCAGCCGCTACGCCAGCGAAGACCGCGCCCTGCTCGTCCAACAAAACGGCGCGTGGAAGTTGAGCGCCATGCCCTTCAATTTCTGGGGCTACGACTGGTATCAGGAACCGTTCAAGCCATAACCTTGTGGCGTCATTGCGAGGCGGCGCACTTCCGCCGAAGCAATCTCCTTGCGTACGTGGGGATTGCTTCGCCTGCTATCGCAGGCTCGCAATGACGGGAGACAGACTTATGAAAACCATTAGACGACTTTACTTTTACGCTGTTGCAATCATCAGTATCGAAGTGGTGACTTGGGGCGTCATCGACCTGCTGCGATCCATTTTCAGCGCGGACAGAATCACGAACGACACATCCACGCTGGCAGGGGCATTATCGCGCATCTTTGTAGGTGTGCCGATTTTCCTCATCCACTGGCTGTGGGCGCAGCGCGCCTCCGCCAAGGACGACGAGGAAAAAACGGCAGGCATCCGCGCCATTTTCTTTTACGGGATTTTGCTTGGCACTCTGATCCCCGCCGTGCAAAACCTGCTCGCGCTGATTGACCGCACCTTCCTCTCCGCCGCGAATATTTATGTCACCCGCGCCATTGTCGGCGGTACGCAAACTTGGGTGGATAATCTCATCGCCATCATTGTCAACCTGCTGATTGCTGCGTACTTTTGGAAGACCCTGCAAGACGAGTGGCGCACACTTCCCGAAACCGAATCTTTCACCGAAATCCGCCGCCTGTATCGCTTCATCTGGATGCTGTACGGTTTGATGATGGTGATCTACGGCGCACAGAAGGCGTTGAATTATGTCTTCACCCTGTCCGCTGGAAATGTGCTTGGTGCGTTGGGACGGGAGACGGCGGTCAATGCGATTGCGCTGCTGGTAGTCGGCGCTCCCATTTGGTTCTTTGCGTGGAAAATTTTGCAGGACGTTTTGACTGAATCAGCCGAACAAGACTCTTATCTGCGCCTCGGGGTTCTCTACGTGCTTTCACTCGGTGGCGTGATCGTGGTGCTGACGGCTGGCGGCAACCTCATTTATAGGCTGCTGATGCAGGCGCTTGGCGAAGGCAAGAAAGTAGCTGAGTTCGTTCAAGACATCGGCGGACCGATTTCCATCGGCGTGCCTTTTGCCATCGTCTGGGCATACTACGGAAAATGGCTCGACCAGCAATTCGCCTTTGACGAAGACTCTCCGCGCCGTGCTGGCAAGAAGCGGTTGTATTTTTACATCCTCTCCTTCCTCGGTCTTGCCGCGACCCTCTTTGCGGTCATCTCCCTTGTCTCGGTGATGATTGACCTGCTTTTCACGCGGGCATATCTCAGCAGCGGCGGATTTGCGTCTGCGCTTTCAACGGCGCTCGGCGCACTCGCAGCTGGACTTCCTCTCTGGTTGCTAACCTGGCGTCCCATGCAGGCTGATGCTCTCGCTGAAGGCTCGGTCGGTGACCATGCGCGGCGTTCCGTCATCCGCAAGACGTATTTGTACCTGGTATTGTTTGCCTCCGTCATCGGCGGGATGATTTCGGGTGGAACGTTGATCTTCACGCTCATCAACTCCGCGCTTGGCGGCGGTGTGAGCGATGTCGCCAAGTCCGCGCTTAATTCACTGCAAATTTTGGTTTGGTTTGTGGTGCTGTTGCTCTATCACCTGTCCGCCCTGCGGCTGGATGGCGTGGCGACTGCCGATACATTGGAAGAGAAACAGCAGGAGTTCAAACTGGTCGTGCTGGATGACGGCAGTGGATTTGTGGCATCAGTCAAAGCGACATTTGCCAAGCGTGCCCCCAAGCTGCCGCTGACGGTGGTGAACGTCAACGACGGAATCCCCGCTGACTTGCAAGCCGACGCCCTCGTGATGTCAGGTACTTTGGCGTTGAATCCGCCCGAAAAGGCCGGGGCGTGGATTCGCTCCTTCAACGGAATCAGGCTCGTCGTCGAAGATGAATTGGTGGGCGTAGCGTGGATGAACGACCTTGGGCAGGCAGCGGATTCAGCGAAGGCAATGGCTGAAGGCGGAAAAATCCGTCCGCACGCTTCGCGCCCCAAAGGCGTTTCTGCATGGACATACGTCGCCTACGTTTTCGCGGCGTTGTTCGCTTTGCAATTGCTGTTCATGTTGACCATGCTTGGCGTCCGACTGGTCGTTGGTTTTTAGTGGAGATTCTTCGCCCTGAGCATAGTCGAAGGGTTTTTGAGAAATTGCGCTTCGACTGCGCTCAGCACGGATTAACTTCATGATATACTTTTGAAAAATTTCAACAGGAATCGAGGGCGAACTCACATGAAAGTAACTGTCCTTCAAGAAAATCTGGCGCGCGGTTTGAGCGTTGTCTCCCGCGCTGTTTCGCCGCGCAGCACACTCCCCGTTTTATCGAATATTTTAATTGCCAGCGACGAGGGTCGCTTGCGCCTCTCCGCCACCAACCTCGAGTTGGGCATTACCTGTTGGATCGCGGCGCGGATCGACGAGGAAGGCTCGACTACCGTCCCCGCGCGGACATTTGCCGACCTGGTGAATGCCCTGCCTGGCGATCAGGTACAGTTGTCTTTGGATGTGAAGACACAAAGCCTGCATGTCAAGGGCGGCACGTCGAACAACGATATCAAGTGTATTGATGCCCAGGAGTTTCCTCCGCTTCCCACGCCCGAAATGGACGGCGCAGTTCCGCTGAACGTGGTGGACTTCAAGGAGATGATTCAACAGGTGGCGTTTGCCGCTTCGACAGATGAAGCCCGCCCTGTGTTAATGGGTGTACTGATGAATGTGGACAAGGAAAACGTGACCATGGTTGCCGCTGACGGCTTCCGCCTTTCTGTCCGCAAGGCGCAGCTCTCGCACCCTGCGCCGCGCCCCATCAATGTGATTATCCCCGCCCGCGCGTTGAATGAACTGGCGCGTGTGGCGTCCGACGGTGAAGAGCAGATTTACATGGTTGTCCCCAAGAACCGCGGACAGGTGCTATTCCGCGTGAAGGATGTGGAAGTGGTCTCGCAGTTGATTGACGGCACCTTCCCCGATTACCAGCAGATCATCCCGCGCAGTTACAAATCGCGCACCTTGGTCTCCACCGCATCCCTGCTCAAGGCTTGCAAGCAGGCTGAAATCTTCGCCCGTGAAGGCTCGAATGTGGCGCGTTTCGACATCAAACAATCCAGTGGTGAAATGCAACCGAGCGAAGTCGAAATCTCCGCCACCTCCGAAGAGACAGGCAAGAACGAAACCATCGTCGAAGCCACAGTGGATGGCGGCGGTGTGCTGATCGCGTTCAACGTCAAATTCCTGCGTGAAGTGCTTGAAGTTATCAAGACCCCGAATGTGGCGCTGGAAACATCCGCGGCGAACGCGCCTGGCGTCATCAAGCCAGTGGGCGATGACAAGTTCCTGCACGTCATCATGCCCATGCACCTGGGGTAAGTTTGCAAGTTGAACGTTGAAAGTTCAAGATTGAGTGTTGCTCGAATCCGCTGGACGATAAAACGTCTGGCGGATTTTGTATATCAGCGCCTCGTATCTTGTAACTCGCATCTCGTAACTCATCAGGTGACTTATGACTTTACCCAAAATATCGGTTGACAACGTTCTTCGTATCTTTCTTGCGCTCAATCAGTATCCCATTTTGAGCAAGCGCATCCGCTCGCGGATGAGGAAAGAGTTGTACGCGCGCGGCATCATCACGAAGGAAAATCTCGATGCCGAGACTCGCAAAAAAGGAATTGAATCGCAGGTGCGCGAGGGACTACATAATCCGCTGGAAGAGGAGCCTTCGGATATTTGGGAGACTCGACTGTTGCGCATCCGCGACTCGCTGACCGATTTTTACTATGCCCACAATCTGCCCTACGAGGAATTTGAGAATCTCGTCCGTCAGCTGCTGGCGGAGCATGGCAGCCCCGATTCGGATTTCGTCTGGTTCAATCCCGAACTTGCCCCGCAGGAGATGTTGTTTGAGCAGGCGGAGATGATCGAGTCCATGCCACCCGAGGAGCGCAAAAAATATGAAGCGCGTTTGAAGGAATTGAAAGTGGTATTGATCCGCACGATGATCAGCGACCAGTTGAAATACATCAAAATCGCGCGCAAGTGGTTTACGGTGGCGGACTTGAAGGATATCCGCGCGCGCAAGATCGGTGGCGGCAAGGTCGGCGGCAAGGCTGCTGGTATGTTGCTCGCCATGCGCATCATCAAGGAGACTGCGCCCGCGGATGTCGCCGCGAGGTTTCGATTGCCCGTTTCCTTTTACCTTGGCTCGGATGTGTTCTATAATTTTCTGACCTATAATGATTTGGTCCACTGGAACGACCAGAAATATAAAACCGATGAGGAAATGCGAGCGGATTATCCGAATCTGTGTGCAGAATTCCAGCAGGGGCAATTTCCTGCCGAGATCATGGAAAGTCTCGAACGCATTTTGCAGGAGGCAGGCAACAAACCTTTGATTGTCCGCTCTTCGAGTTTGCTGGAGGATAACTTCGGCACTTCCTTTGCCGGGAAATATGAAAGCATCTTTCTCCCCAATCAGGGCAGTCACGACGAAAAATATTCCGCGCTGACCCGTGCCATCACCACCATCTACGCCAGCGTCTTGAATCCCGACGCATTGATGTATCGTCATCTCAAGGAGCTTGCGGATTATGACGAACGCATCGGCATTCTGATTCAATTTGTGGAAGGCGAAAGGGCTGGGCGATATTACTTCCCCCATGCGGCGGGAGTTGCGTTCAGCCGCAATATCTATCGCTGGTCGCCGCAGATTAAACAGGAGGATGGGTTTGTGCGCCTTGTCTTTGGGCTTGGCACCCGCGCCGTGGATATGGTCGGCGACGATTACCCGCGCCTCGTTGCGCTTAGTCACCCGCGCCTGCATTCCTCTTCGGATGTTCGAAACATCAAACGCTATTCCCAGCAGAAAGTGGATTTGATTGACATCGAGTCCAATTCCTTTACCACGGTTTTCGTCCGCGATGTTTTCGATGCGGATTATCCTCCATTGCGATTTATCGCCCAGGTGGACGAAGACGGCGACCTCATGCCGATCCGCTCGCGGCTGGCTGATCCCGCAAAGATGGTTGTTACATTTGATGGTTTATTATCCCGTATTCCGTTTGCGATAAGCATGCGCACCGCGTTGAAACTTTTGGAGACGTATTACAAGTCACCAGTAGATACCGAGTTCGCCCTGGAAATCATCAACCCCGATGGTCAACCCGATGTGCAAATTACTCTTTTGCAGTGTCGCCCGCAAAGCCATATTCAGGATGGGGCTGAGTTGCAGATTCCAACCGACCTAGATGAAAAAGACATTATTTTCTCCACGCAGACCATGGTTCCACAGGGCGCGGTGCAGGAGATACGTTATGTTCTGTTTGTGCCATCGGAAGGATATTTCAGCCTTGAATCGCAAGCCGAAAGAACTTTGCTCGAACGCACCATCGGTCAACTCAATGCCGCGTTGAAGGACGAAGTCTTCATCGCGGTTGGACCTGGTCGCTGGGGAACTTCCACGCCTGACCTCGGTGTGCATGTCACCTATAGTGATATTTACAACACCCATGCGCTGGTTGAACTGGCGGGCGAGTCGGTTGGCGCATCGCGTGAGCCATCCTTCGGCACGCATTTCTTTCAGGATTTGATGGAAGCAGATATTTATCCCCTTGGCATTTTTCTTGATGATAAGAATACCATTTTCAAGCGTGAATTCTTTTATGACACTCCCAGCCATTTAAATGAATTTGTCTCGGTGGATAATCCGCATGTGATAAACGCCCTGCGCCTGATTGCTGTCAGCGATTATCGCCCCAATCATTACCTCGATTTGATCATGGACGCGCACAAGAGTTATGCCGTTGCCTTCCTCGTTGAAGAAGAGGCGGAGGTTGAAGCCGTTGAAGAGAAAGAAGCGATGGTGAGTGGGCTGCCACCCGTGATGGAATAGAAAAACAGGACTGCTTTTAAACGGTCCTGTTTTTTATCTTTTTGCACTAGAACATTTGTTCTAGTGCATTGTCTCACACTTGATCCGTTACCTGCGGGACCCCATCAGGCTGATTCGACACCTCAGCATTTAGATCTGCAAATTTGGGCTTGAGCCAGAACACAATTCCCAAACTAATAAGAGCAAATACTCCAACGATTCCTTCCAGGGCAAGCATGCTGATACTCTGAACGAGGTATACAGCAGCAGCATCCACGACCATATGCCATGAAACCGCCATCCAAAACCAGATCGGCTTTTTGCTAACCAATCCATACATCACCATCACGGATAATGCCACATGTAGACACATGGCGAAGATGCGTTCCACAAATCCGAGCATCGCCAGATATGGCGGCGTTGACCAGTATGCTTCGACTTGTTGTTTTGCCAGTTCAAGCTTTTCTGGCGGGATGCTTGGCACAGTGGACAAGTCAATATAACGATAAGCAAGCATGTTAACGAATGCAACTGCCGCAAAAATACCGAGAATGATTGCCTCTGTGCCACCATGCCCCAGACCGACATAGACACCTTCATTCCAGGTTAGATTTTTCTTGAGGATGAACTTGAATAAGATGTAACGCGCTGTTTCTTCAAATAGTCCAGCCAGCACGCCTAGTATCAGTGCATACGCAACGACGCCCCAGGATTGGAATGTGGAAGTCAAGGCAAGTACCAGGGGTACATGCAAAACCTGCGAGGCGACAAATGTCAGACCGCCTGCGAGGAATAACTTCCACGACAGTTTGAATTTCCGCGCGAAATAAAATCCCGTGAAGATCGGCAGCAGGATCATTCCCACAAAGTTGATAACAAGCATGGTTTCGAGCATTCTTTCTCCTAGTTGAATGTTGACGGCATCGAACGACGACGGATGGCTTCGCGAGTCAACGGACGTTTCGCAATCACGTTGATTTTGTTTGCATTTTCAATAATGTGAGTGGATACAACTTCCCAGCCTTCCTCGCCCCATTCATTGAGAAGTTGTTCCAGCTCATCCGCTTTCACGCCAGACCAGAATGCACCCACGGTCTGTACGCGATATTCCCATTGTTTGATTTCTTCAGCCATTTAGATCTCCTTGCATGTTTGGCGGAAACTTATGAGTTACTTTTAACAGAAGCCACTACAGAAGCATTTTTTGTGTTTCACATGAAACACTATGCCTTTGTCTCGCCGCGATACAGTACATACGAATAAACCACAAGGAACAGACTCGAACCAATTAGTGGGATGAACATCAGCCAGAAGGCTGCCATGCCACCGAAGAATCCGCCGACGATCGCCAATGCGCCCGAAATCATGAACAAGACCGAGCCAAGCTGATGTGTCTTATCCCAAACGCTATCACTGGAGAGAGTCCAGGGAGTCCGAATCCCAATGAAGAAGTTGCGCTTGGCTTTCCTTAACATCCAGCCGACGGCGATGAATAGCACGCCGAGGAAGGGCAGCATAGCCGCGCTTATCCTGAAATCCTGATAGCCAAGGCTCCAGGCAAGAGTCAACCCGTGAACGTAGAGCATAAACGCCACGATCAGCAAGATGAACAGGTTGAAACTCTCACGGAATTGTGCGATGTTTGCCTTGAGTGGATCAATGTTGGGAAGCACTAGAAACAGCACCAGCATTCCCAGCGTGATAAGCGGCATCAGAAACGCGCCCCAGAATTTAGGCATGTATCCGTTCACTTCGTCGTTGGCATTCCAGTGCGAAGCCATCTGGTCGGGCAGTTGATTCCACAGCAACGCTCCTGCCAGCACAGCCAGTCCAATCAGGACGAGGGCGATAATGGTTGTTGCTTTTGTTGTCATTCGTTTTCCTTTCTTTCGGGTGTTTCACGTGAAACACCCGATGGGGACACGATAATGCCGTGTCTCTACTTGTCTTTTGGTAAATTGTTCTGCGCCAGCGAAACCATGCCGCTCAGTCCGCCCAGATTCATCGTGTCGATGGCGGAGGAAGGAACAATGACTAATGCGCCCTTTTCCTTCAGACCTTCAAAGAGCATGTTCATTGCCCGCAGGTGCAGGGCGGTGGGATTGTGGATGTACGCCTGCGACGCCTCTGCAAATGAATCCGCGATCTGCTTTTCGGATTCACCAAGGATGACCCGTGCCTGACGTTCGCGCTCCGCCTGTGCCTGACGGGACATGGCGTCCTCCAAATCCTGCGGGATGACAATGTCGCGGATTTCCACCGACTGCACGGTCACGCCCCAGGGTGTGGTGCGCTCATCAATGACCGCCTGCAACTCTTTGTCGATTGCGCTGCGCCCGACAAGAATATCCGCCAGCATCTTCTTGCCGATGATGTCGCGCAGGGCAGTCTGAGCTGCCCAGTCCACGGCGGCGCGGTAGTCTTCCACTTCGAGCGCGGCTTTTTCCGCATCCCACACCACCCAAAACAGGACGGCATCCACGTCCACGGGGACGGTGTCCTTTGTTAGCGTTTTTTGCGCGGCAAAGGGGGTCACCATTACGCGGTGATCGATCCACGTCGGCGTGGTATCGACGATGGGAATGATCCAGAATAGACCTGGACCTTTTAATCCTTTGAATTTGCCAAGCCGCAGAACAATCACTTTTTCCCATTGTGAAGCGACCTTCAAGGCAAACAGGAAATAGGTTCCAATGATCGTCCAGCCGAGAACCCATGCGCCAATGACTCCATCTGGATAGCGTCCATCGCCGAGAATTGCTCCCGCAACGGCAATGATGAGGAATATAGCGAACAAGGTCCCTGCAATTGGCGGGATGTGTTGGTCGTCTTTTCTTTTCTGCAACAAGGATTTAAGCGGTTTTGTATTCATTTTTTTCATTCTCCTGATTAATAACTATCTACTTCAACTTTTTTGTTTTCTTGGTTTCCTTGGAAATAACATCGGCGTTTTGGATTTGTACTCCAGATACGACGTTCCAAATCGAATCTCCAACTCCCGTTCTTCGTAAACTTTCACAAAGAAAAGCAACGCCGGCGCAAACACGACGATTGCCCAAATCACAAACATCGCTGACTGAAGCCAAATCCCTAATGAGACGAGGAAAGCCAAACCCGCAAGCACCATGGGATTACGTGTCCACGCATAAAACCAGTCCATTGCCAACTTCTTGCTGAGTGCAATCGCAAAAGGCGCGCCTAGTCCTTTCAAGGCAAGATTTGCCACTACAAGAAAAAAAGCTGCCGCAGTGATAATGACAAGAACCAAGCCAACTTCTGATGGCACTGGTAGTACCCAACCAGACCACTCTTGATAGGTGGTTACTGCCCGAATAATGGGAACTCCAAATGTAAAGCCCAGAACAAAATGTACAAACATCGTTATCCATGCGGCTCCACCTATTGTCTGGCGTTGGTCTAGTAACTTCCTCCCAAGCCAAACGACAGGAAATGTCAACAATACCCCTCCCACAATGATGGATATATTTATGACATTTGAAAGGGATGCGTCTAAAAATAGCCACCAGATAAACCATATAAATACTACGAGGGCAGCCCTGGTAAGAAATTCGATGATTTGTTTCATAGTACCTTCCTTCGGCTTCAGAAAGCCGCTACACTACTTGTTGTCTTTGTCTGTTGACTCTCTTCCAACCTTCAGTCTGTCCTTTACCATTTGACCGATCTCACGTTCCGAGAATCCCAGCCGAAGAGCTTCGTTGACAAATCTCTGCGTGAGTTCGGCAAGCGACTCCTGTCTCAACTTTTCGCTGATCTCCGGCGGTGGAATCTCTATGATATAAGTGCCGCGTCCTTGTTGGGTGGAGATGATTCTTTCCTCATCTAATATACGATACGCACGCGCCACGGTGTTGAAGTTGACTCTTAGTTCCGAAGCCAGCGCGCGGACCGTGGGCAGTTGGTCGCCAGGCTTCAAAATCCCATTCACCAGTTGACTTTGTATCTGGTTGACAATTTGGGTGTAGATGGGAAGCCCTGAATGAAAGTCGAGGTTTAGGGTGAGTTGCTTTTCTGCCATGCACTATCCTTGAATTGTACTAATTGTATCATTGTAATAATTGTACTCTTTTTCATCTTTTTGTCAATCCCCCTGAGAATAAAACTTCGCCCTGAGCATAGCCTAAGAGCGAAGCGGTTATTTCTTGCGTAGTTGAGGCGTGGGTTACTTTTTAATTCGTCGCATTACAGCCCCCAGGCGTTTGATACCCTCTTCGATATCTTCCGCCGGCTGGGATGCAAAGTTGAGACGTATCCACTCTTTGCCGCTCACGCCATCGGTGAAGAATAAGTTGCCTGGTGCGAATGCGACTCCTTCCTTACAAGCCACAGGTAATAAATTATCCGCTGACAAGGATGCGGGAAGTTTCAACCAAATGAACAAACCGCCTTTCGGCGCATCGAAAGAGACGCTCGGAGGCAGGTGGCGATCAATAGCATCAAGCATGGCGTCGCGTCGCTTGCGAAAGACCTGACAGGATCGATGCAGGTAGGCTTGATAACGTCCTACAGTGACGTAGGCATCCAACGCGCGTTGAATCAACGTGGAAGTTGCCAGGTCGCTGAGACGCTTGAAGTTGAGCAGGCTGTCGTAGACGGGACCATCTGCGACGATGAAGCCAACACGAAGCCCAGGCATCAACATCTTGGAAAAGGTGCTGACATAAATCACCTGTCCGCCGGGGTCGAGTGCTTTGAGCGATGGTTGGGCGTGACCTTCGTACCGCAAGTCGCCGACGAAATCATCCTCTAGAATCGGGACGTTGTATCTGTCCGCAAGCACGATCAACTGTCGGCGGCGGGCGCTGTTGAGACAGGTCCCCGTCGGGTTGTGAAAATTCGGGATGGTGTAAATCAACTTGGGGTGATACTGCTGGAGGAGTGTCTCCAGCTTTTCCACCTGCATTCCCTGTCCATCCATCGGAATCCCAACGATTTGAAATCCCAATGTGTGGAAGAGGTCGATGGCAGAAGAGTACGTGGGGTCTTCGACCAAAACGATATCGTTTGGCTTCAGCAATACCTGTGCCGCCAGAAAGATCGCCTGCTGTGACCCAGCCGTAATGAGGACGTTTTCGGGATGCGCCTGCAAGCCCTGACTGGCGAGGATGTGGGCAATGCCCTCACGCAGCGGAGCATAGCCATTGCGTTCGCCATATTCCAACGCGGAAATCTGGTCGCGGCGCATGACGCTTTGAATGATCTTGCGGAACTCTTCGGATGGAAATTGTCTCGCGTCGCTGACGCCGCTGGCAAAACTGATCGGGTGTGGATGTCCCGCTGCGGCAAGCATGTCATCCACCACATCGGACTTCCGCAGGATGTGATTGGATTGAAGGCTTTGCTGCCAAAGCGGCAGGACGGCATTGCTATTTTTAGGGATTGGCGGAATCGGATTTTGCGGCAGAACGTACGTGCCGCTGCCCATGCGCGAGAAGACTAGTCCATCTGCTTCCAATTCGGCGTAGGCATTTTCGACGGTGGTGCGGTTGACCCCCAGATCATGAGCAAGCTGACGACAGGCGGGCAGACGCGTGTCGGCGGTCAGATTTCCCGAAAGAATCGCCTGACGCAAGTATGTCCCAATCTGCTGGTAAAGGGGAATCTCGCTTTGTCGGTCGAGTGGAATTCGCATTTGATATCTCCAATCGTTTTTGGCTTGGTGAATATATCATCAACCTGCCCGAACGGACAGAGACAATTCGCGGTAAACAGCGTCAGTCGTCAAAATTGGACGGGTACTTATTTTGATTTATTGGCTCTTAACATACGCCAATTTTGTCCTAGAATATCAATCCAGAGAGATTTTCTCTGGACTTTTGTTAAATCACCTGCGGAATGACCGTATGGAAAAATCAAAAAATTAGGAGTGCAACATGGAACAAAAGACTGGTACCTGGACTGAGAAAAAAGGTTTGGCGCAAATGCTCAAGGGCGGCGTCATCATGGATGTGGTGAATGTCGAACATGCGAAGATCGCGGAAGAAGCTGGCGCCTGTGCCGTGATGGCGTTGGAGCGTGTGCCTGCCGATATCCGCGCGGACGGCGGCGTGGCGCGCATGTCTGACCCTGAGATGATTCTCAAAATCATGGATGCGGTGACCATCCCCGTGATGGCGAAGTGCCGTATTGGACATTTTGTCGAAGCGCAGATTCTCGAAGCGATTGGCATTGACTACATCGACGAGTCGGAAGTACTGACTCCCGCTGATGAGGTCAATCACATTTTGAAGCACAACTTCAAAGTACCCTTTGTCTGCGGATGCCGCAATCTCGGCGAAGCGTTGCGCCGCGTGGGCGAAGGCGCTGCGATGATCCGCACGAAGGGCGAAGCTGGGACTGGCGATGTAGTGGAGGCTGTCCGCCATGCCCGCACTGTGTTGGGTGACATCCGCCACCTGACCACGATGGCTGACGAGGAACTGATGCGTTACTCAAAGGAAATTGGCGCACCCTACGAGTTGGTGAAGGAAACCAAGGAACTTGGACGCATGCCCGTGGTCAACTTTGCAGCAGGTGGCGTGGCTACTCCCGCCGACGCGGCGTTGATGATGCAACTTGGCGTGGATGGCGTCTTCGTCGGCTCCGGCATATTCAAGAGCGGCGACCCAGCCAAACGCGCGGCGGCAATCGTCAAAGCGGTGACCCATTACAAGGATGCCGGCATTCTCGCGGAAGTCAGCAAGAATCTCGGTGAACCGATGGTCGGTCGCAACGTGTCGCAAATGCCCGAAGGCGAGAAGATCGCAGGACGGGGTTGGTAAACCAATTACTGTAGGGGCGGGGTTACCCCGCCCCTACGTTGGATGATTATGAAAATCGGCGTCCTCGCCCTGCAGGGCGATTTTTCTGAACACGTTTCCATGCTGAAAAAAATCGGCGTGGAGGCGGTTGAAGTCCGTTTGCCAAAACATCTTGACGGTTTGAGTGGGCTGATTATTCCAGGCGGTGAATCAACCACCATCGGCAAACTCGCTGTCGCCTATGATTTGATGGAGCCGCTGCGCGAGTTCGGCAAGACCCATGCCATTTGGGGAACCTGCGCTGGAGCGATTTTTCTCTCGAAGGATGCGAAAGCCGACCAGCCTCTGCTTGGGTTGATGGATATTACCGTCCAGCGCAATGCTTTTGGGCGGCAGGTGGATTCTTTCGAGACCGACCTCGATATCGAGGAGTTGAAGAAAGCCTCTGACACTGACCATCCCTACCATGCGGTTTTCATCCGCGCGCCGATCATTGAATCGGTTCATGGGCAGACGAAGGTGCTTTCCGCGCTTGAGGACGGGCGCATCGTTGCCGCGCAGGAGGGACATCTGCTTGCCACATCCTTCCACCCTGAGTTGACAGACGATACCAGATTCCATCAGTATTTTGTTTCATTGGCGGGGTAAAATTGAGACCCTAAAGGCATTCAAACTTTTAGGGTCTTTTCACCATGACGATTCGTCCGCTCGACCTTCTTGATCTTCCCATTATCACGCGCTACCGAAACGATGTGATCACCCTTGATAGCGCGCGCGCCCTCACGCGTGGACATCCGCTGGGGGCAATGGGCTTGCTGGCGTACATTAACCCAGCGCGACATTTGTACGCGGCAATTGCCAACGGCGGCGAATCCGCCCTTTTGGGTAGCGTCACTCATACGCGTGGAGATACTTTTGCGAAACTGCTCTATCTTGCGCCTTCTTCGCGGCTGGACGATCCTCAACTGCCGGCATTGATCGAACACCTGGCAATGCAGGCCGGCGGGTGGAAAGCGTTCCATGTGACTGCCGAAGTGGATGAAACCAGTGATGTTTTTCCCGCGTTGCGCATGGCGGGTTTCTCCGTCTATGCCTGGCAAAGACTGTGGGATGTGACCAACATCGGGAAAACAGTATCAGGCTCGAGCGGGGGATGGAGGCGGGCGCAATCCGTTGACCTGCACGCGGTGCAGAGTCTGCATTATCAAATCATGCCGCCGCTCCTTCATCCTGTGGAGCCTGCGCCGCGCCGTCTGACGGGCTTTGTCCATGCGGATAACTTGAAGGCATACGCAAATGTCACCGCCGGCATATATGGTATTGTGCTGACTCCGCTCATCCATCCGGACGAAAACAACGTCAGCGAGAAGGTTGCCGGTCTGGTATCGAGCCTGACGGATCGCGGCAGCCGTCCGGTGTATTTGGTTGTGCGTTCCTATCAGACATGGCTCGAGCCGGTTTTGGAAGACCTTGGCGCAAAGGCTTCGCCGCGCCAGGCAGTAATGGCGAAACATCTCGCGCGCCTGATAACGGAAGGCCAGCCGGCGCGCACGGTTCCGGCGAATGTGAACGTGCAGCCTTCACGCATCAGTAGAATGGATATCAATGAGTAATTGGTTTGCGTATGATGGCGGCGGCAGTATTGGCACTGTGAGCGCAGAGGGAGGCGTGATCCTGCGCGATGAAGAGCATGCGGCGGGCGCGCGCCTCACCCTAAAACGCGCCAGCAATTATGTTTCCGTTTCATGCAGTATTTCCGGCTGGATGGACCATACGCGGTTCTTTGGCACGGTAACCGAAGCCCAACGTGAGTATTTGTTGATGAAGCCCCTGCTGGCGCACATGGTTGAAAATATTCTATCGGCAGGTGAGAGCGACCTCAAGATGTGGGAAGCGATTGCCGATTTTGTCAGGCGGTTTCCATAAAATGTTGAAGGCTTTGATTTTCGATTTCGATGGGTTGATTCTCGATACTGAGACGCCCGAGGTGTTGGTATGGCAGTCCATTTATCGCGAGCATGGGTTTGAACTGCCTGTTGACGAGTGGGCGAAGACGATTGGCGGATACGGGATCTCGAACTTCGATGCCGCGGAACATCTTTCGTCTCTTTCCCTGGGACGGCTGGATGTGGATTCCTTGAAGGCGAGTCACCTGAAAGAATCAGCAAAAATCGTCCACGCCAGCCAGATTCTGCCTGGTGTTATTTCCCTGATCAAGCAGGCAAAGGAGAAGGACCTGCGGGTCGCAATTGGTTCCAGCTCTCCACATAGTTGGGTGGATTCACATATCAAGCGGCTCGACATTCTACATTACTTCGATTGCATCATTTGCCAGGATGACGTTCCGCCCGGCAGGACAAAACCCAACCCGGATATTTTTCTGAAGGTTCTTGGGACATTAAACGTCAAACACGATGAGGCCGTGGTATTCGAAGATTCTATAAACGGTGTAACAGCCGCCAGACGTGCGGGAATTTTTGTGGTGGGAGTCCCAAACCAGTTGACCGCTCGATTGGGCGTGAGCGGCGATATTACAGTTTCATCCCTGGCGCAGTTGTCTCTGTATGATTTGAATGAGCATCTGAAAAAGAGGCGGTAGTGAGTTCGTCTCGCAGAAAATATTTGCTCGCCGTTGTTGTATTGCTCGCACTGGCGGGCATCTTGTTTTTTACGCGGAGTGAAAGTCCACCCGAAGTAACTTCCACTATCGAGGCATCTCCCATCCCCACTTTGTCGCCTGTGCGAATGCCTGAAACCTTCCCTATCCCGGATGGCGACCTCAAGGATTCTATCATTGCCGCAGGGGATTATCTCATCCGTCAGCAATTGACCAACGGTGAACTTACCTATCAGGTGGATTTCATGACTGGCGAGCGGGCTTATTCTCCGTCGCATGTCCGCTTGATGGGTGGGACGGGGTCGCTCTTTATCGTGTGCCGCGTTTCCGGCGATTCAAAATATTGCCGCGCAGGCGACCTCGCACTCGACCATTATCTTGGACTTTTGGTGACCGATCCTGAACACTTCCGCGGGACCTGTTTCTACGCTGAGGGCATTTGTCCACTGGGCGGCGCGGCGCTGACAGTGGATACAATCTACAAGCGCTGGCAAGCCACGGGTGATTTTTCACTGCAAGACCGTGACCTGCTTAATGTGGCAACTGAACTGGGATATTTCATCCTGTCCATGCGAAAACCTGAAGGCGGTTTCTATCAGGCGTTCGACCCCCACTTCAATGGCACGGCGGACCCGGATTATTATATGACCCATGCCTCCAGTCAAAGCCTGCTGGCGATGGTGGAATTGCACGAAATGACGGACAATGACTTCTGGTTGGAGCGGGCGCGCGAAGTGAATGAATACCTGATTTCCCAGCCAGTGACGGAGGATCACTGGCACGCTTATGCATTCAGCAAACTGGCGCGGTTGGATTTCCTGTCAAAAGCTGATCAAGCCTATGCCAATCAGATCGCGCAGACCATCATTGCTGGCGAAGTCCGTTCGCTCAACCCCAAAAATACCAGTATTTCAACGGCGACAAAACTGGAGGGACTCGCGGCGCTGTCCCAGGCTCTTTATTTTTCGGATGCCGAATATCAATGGCTCGACCCCGAGATGCGCGCCTTCATTACCTTTGTGCGCGCGCGGCAACTGCCGGATAATGACTGCAACTGGGCAATTACGGAGGATATGTCCACGAGGTTTGGCGGCGGCATTTTCAGCAGTTGCGACGAACCTTCCATCCGCATCGACGGGGTGCAAAATTGGATTAACGGAGTGACTGCATTTCTGGAATATCAGAGTATGATTAAGAAGTAGCGTTATTTTATTGTATTGCCAAAGGAGATTAACATGAGTATCGGAAAGATTAAATGGCAGTCCATTGTTTCGAAATATGCCCACCCCGAAACGTGGCGCAGTTTGTGGCAGGTATTCAACACAGTGATTCCCTTCTTTGTGCTGTGGTACCTTGCGTACCGCAGCCTTGAGATTGGTTATTGGCTAACGCTTTTGTTGACCATTCCCGCGGCAGGATTCATGGTACGGATGTTCATCATCTTCCATGACTGCACGCATGGCTCATTTTTCAAAACCCCGCTTGCCAACAACCGTCTGGGACTTTTGCTGGGCGTTGCTGTTTGGACTCCGTATTACGCGTGGAAACATTCCCATGCCATTCACCACGCCACCGCCGGTGACCTCGACCGACGCGGGACCGGCGATGTGTACACCATGACGGTGGAGGAGTATCTCACTGCTCCCTGGTATAAGAAATTCGGCTATCGCGTGATGCGAAATCCCTTGATCCTGTTCACCATCGGCGCGTTTATCGTCTTTGTGTTGTCGCACCGCTTCTGGGATAAAAGCGCCGGCAAACGTGAGAAGAACAGTGTCATCTGGACGAACATTGCCCTCTTGGGATTTGTCGGCTGGACGATCTATCATATCGGCTGGCAGGCCTATTTGCTGGTTGAAATTCCCATCCTGCTCATGGCTTGCGGTGCGGGCGTCTGGTTGTTCTACGTCCAGCATAACTTCGACCCGACCTATTGGGAGCGCCATCAAAATTGGGAGTTCTTCAAGGCAGGCATGGACGGCAGCTCGTTCTACAAACTTCCCAAGCTATTGCAATGGTTCACAGGCAACATCGGTTTCCATCACATCCATCACCTCAGTCCCAAGATTCCCAACTATAAACTTGAGGAATGTCACAACGAGAACCCGATCTTTCAAATCCAGCCGCTCACCTTGAGAGATAGCTTGAAGTCGTTGTACTTCCGCCTGTGGGATGAGAGGGAAAAGATGCTGGTTGGATGGAATGCGATCAAAAAATACCGGATGAAGATGCAAATGGATGGTTCGTAACAAAAAAGGACTGGTGAAAACCAGTCCTTTTTTGTTCTGTCCAGCGTGAGGGGTTACACGTACTTTTCGCGCAACACCGAGCTGATGTAGTCCATGCTTGCCACCACAATGGCAATGGCGACCATTTGCGCGCTGGCAGCGCGGTAGTTCAACAGGTTGATGTTCTGCTGGAGCAGGAAGCCAATGCCACCACCGCCTACGAAACCGATGATGGTGGACATGCGGACATTGATGTCCCAGCGGTACATGGTGTACGAAATATACGGCGGGATGATCTGCGGGATGACTGCGTAGATGATGGTCTGCAAGCGGTTCGCACCTGTGGCTTCGATTGCTTCCAGCGGACCCGCCGAGATGCTCTCCACCTGTTCTGAATAAAGCTTTGCCAGGCTGACGATGGTGTGCAAACCGAGCGCCATCACACCTGCAAAGGGACCAATGCCAACTGCAATCACGAACACGATGGCCATTACCAGCGCTTCCACCGAACGCAGGGCATTGAGGAATGTGCGGGTAATGGAATAGATCACCATGCCAATTGGCAAAGAGTCTTTGGGCTTGGTAAAGACCGCCAATAGGAGTCCTGCCGCCGCCCCGACCGCCATGGGTATCCACAGGGTAAGATTTGGGTTGCCGATTTGATACAGCCATTCCACCAGTTGACCCAGCAATCCAAGTATGGTGGCGCCAGCCACAGGAGTCAGGATCAGGTTCAGGGTTTTGATTCCCGAAGCGGGTAGCTTTTCCGAACTGCGCTGACCCAGCCTTCCCATCAAACTGCCAAGCGTGCCTCCAGCCGCCAGTCCTCCCAAGGCCGGGGTCAGAATGGCGACAATGTCACCCGCCTGAAAGAGAAAATATCCGAGAAATCCAAATGCGCCCAGTGACGCCTCCAGGGTTCTTCCGCTGCTCATGGCAAGACTGGCAAGTTGGAATAACCCCAAAATTCCGACCAGCACTGTCAGCAAAACGACGCCCAACCGCGCGAGACGCACGGATTGACGTGGAAGGACGGTTTCCTCCTGTGGCAGCGCCCAGCGCACGCCGAGCCAAACCAATACAGGTGAAATGAGGACGCTCGCCAGGTTGACCAGAACACTCGACCCAATGGAGACGCTGATATCCCCGACCCAGCGGACAATGATAAAACCGATCACAATTCCAATTGGCCAGCCCAATGTGGACAGAGAAATGCTTGTCAACGGGCTTTTGACGGTTTTCATCAGGTTACGCGCAGCGATAAAACTCAAGGGGATGGCGAGCACGGTTCCAAAAACGGTTGCCAGCAGGGCAAGGAAGACGGTCTCGACGATCTTATCCCAGGTGTCGTACGCGGTTTGTGAAAAATGCGGGGCACCAACATTTCTTCGTAGTGTGGCGCGGATGTACTGCACATCATCGCTGGGGCGTTTTGGAAGCTCCATGCTGGTGATGAAATGCCCGGTGGCGTCGGTTTCCGCGTTTTCGCGCCCAAGCGTTACGACGTTGTTTGGATCACTGCCAGGGACGAAGCGCAGTGGACCCACAGTATAGGGTGCAAAATTGAATCCCTCCACCTGAATCAGTTCGCCCGGAGACGCACAGGCAGGGGTGATGACAATGTAAGGCTCGGATGAATTTTGTTCCGTTGTTGAATTGCCGCCACTCTGCGGACAGGGAACATAAATGGGTTGGTTGACAACCTCTTCGACCTGTTCGTATTCAAGGATGTCCGGCTTTGCCAGGGCGCGTGTCACGCGAACCAGACTTTCCTGGCGTTTCCCGCTGCGGAGTTCCTCCAGGTTGACTCTTGTGATTTGAAAGCCGTAGGCAAAAATGACCAACGCCAGTAATGTGAATAATCCGGTCCGTATGGATTTCCAGGGGGATGCTTTTTTATTTTTCATGGCTTTACCCTACCCGCTCGGCGTCGCGCCCGTAGATTTCCTTGAATTTCTTATCGTCAATATCCCTGGGTAATCCCTCGAACACCAGTTTTCCTTCGTTGAGTGCAACCACACGGTCGGCGTACCGATGTACGAGGTCGAGAAAGTGCAGGCTGCATAACACGGTCACACCATCCTTGTCGTTGATGTCCTCCAGATGTTTCATGATACTGTGTGCAAGGACGGGGTCGAGGCTGGCGACAGGCTCATCGGCCAGGATTATCTTCGGGTCCTGCATCAGAGCGCGGGCGATGCCCACCCGTTGCTGCTGTCCGCCGCTCAATTCATCGGCGCGCTGGTTTGCCTTTTCGGCAATCCCAACCCGCTCCAACTGTCTGATGGCTTTTTCGATGTCTTCCTTCGGAAAGCGGTTCACCAAACTCCAGGCGGGATTGACGTACCCCAGCCGCCCGGCGAGGACATTGGTGATGACCTTCGAGCGGTGCACCAGGTTGAAGTGCTGGAAGACCATGCCAATTTGGCGGCGGATGCGGCGCATTTCCTCCTGTGAGGCGGCGGTGATATCTTCGCCGTTCCAGAGGATTTGTCCCGCAGTGGGTTCGATCAGGCGGTTGATGCAGCGCAACAGCGTGGATTTGCCCGAACCGCTCAACCCGATGACTGCCAGGAACTGCCCGTCAGGCACTTCAAAACTAACGCTATCGAGCGCTTTGACTCCGCCGTCGTAAATTTTGGTCAGGTTCTTGATTTGCAGCATAATACCTATCCTGAAAACTGGGATGCCAGCGCAAAGTACGCTGGATGGGCTTCATTATAAAATATATCCAACCCTTATTGCCTACGAGTTTGCTATCCGGGGAAGTGCCCTTCGACTTCGCTCAACAAGAGATCGTTTTGCGCTGAATAAAGTCGAATCGCGGTTTGATTGTGACTCTGGTTGTGTTGATAAACAATTGGGCAGGGATGCTTTGCGTCCCTGCCCAAAAATCTTACAATAAATAGAATTTATTATTCTGGAAGTTTATATCCAGTAGCTTCGACCATGGCGCGGACCATGTCATATTCGGCGTCAGTGGCAGGAACAATGCCAGACCAGTTGTAGAAATCTTCATTACCAATGGATTCTTTCCATGCATCAGTTTCGGCAAAGGCGAGCAGAGCTTCTTCGATCTGAGCGCGAACATCAGCGGGGAACTCGGGTCCAAATGCCATTGTGTCGTTTGGAACTGCTTGGGAAATGGCAAGGATGCGAACCTTTTCCATTACGTCTGGAGCTTCTGTTCGGATATTAGCGCGAGCATCCTTAACTTGGTAGCCGTCGCAAAGCAGTTTCTTGCCTTCGGCATCGGGGGCGCAGTTCGGGATGGATTCCGCGGGAATCTCGTACTGAGCAAGGTCGGTGATCTTGCCGGCTTCGTAATCTTCATAGGTGAAGACCGGCTTGCCGTCCGGGTCGAGCGGGACGCTGTAGAAGACGGTGCCGAAATCCACTTCGCCGTTGTACACAGCGGTGACGGTCTGGTTGTGGCCGCCGGTCTGCTTCTGCTCACCGGTAGTGATGCCAGCAGCAGTTAGTTCAACAAATGGAACCATGTAGCCGGAGGTCGAACCCTGGTCACCGAAACCCCAAGTCTTGCCTTCGAGGTCAGCAAGGGTTTGGAATTCACTGTCGCGGGCGACGATGTACTCAGCCCAGTAGACAGGGTAGCCATTGCGGATGGCCTTGAAGGCAACATCCACGCCGCACAACTGGTTGGCGATGGCGTAACCTAGTGGTGGGATGAAGGCCATGGTGTCTGTCGGGGAGGCGCACATTTCCTCGATGGTGGCGGCATAGGAGGTGGGGACGGTCACTTCGAAGGTGAGGCCGGTGGCTTCGCTCAGTGCGGCAGCCATTAATTCACCGCCGGTGACGATGATGTTCGCATCCACGGAGGGAACGAACAACACTTTGATGGGGTGTTCGGGCGAGCCGATGGCGGGCATGGGCGGCTCGGTGGGAGCGGGGGCTTCAGTGGGGGCTTCAGTAGCGACGACGGGGGCCTCTGTCATGACAGGGGCCTCGGTGGCGGCGGGACCACAAGCCGACAACAGCATGGAAGCTGCTGCGACGAGAGTCAGCAGGACGAACACAAAACGCTTATTCATATCTTCTCCTCTTTTAAAAGATATTGGTTTGATGGGGTGGGGTCACCCCTGACTGGATGATGATACCCCATATCATTTATGCAAACAAGTACGCGTATGTTAAAAAATTTTTAGAGGTTTTTTTATCAAAATTAACAATTCATCAGGATATTCATTCAAGTCAGACATCCATTGCAAAAAGTTTAAGGTCCGCTTCCTCCCCTGGCAGTGTGACCATGCGCTCGAATTTCAACCCCGCTTTTTCCAGCACGCGAATGGAGCCTGTATTGTCCGGCGTGGTGATGCCCAAGATCCGATGGATACCCAACTCGTCCCTCGCATATGCAAGCACAGCGGATACGGACTCGGAGGCATAGCCCTTCGACCAGTATTTTGGCAGGTAGGCATAACCGACGTCAACATCGTCCAGTCCGTCACGTTTGACCAACCCGCAGATGCCGATGGGCGTTTGATCTTCTTTAAGTGATGTCAAATAGATGCCGAAGCCAAGCCGCTCGTAGGCTGGGATGTAGCGTTTGGCGATGAAGTCACGCGCATCGTCCAAGGTCCGCACGCCGCGGTCGCCGATGAATTGGATGAAGGAAGGCTGATTCAACAGATCGAGCATGAAGGGAGCATCGTCAACACTGAGCTTGCGAAGGGTCAGGCGTTCGGTTTCGAGAATGGTCATGGGCTGTATCCTTGTTTCTTGACTCGAATTATATATCCGGCTTGCGGTTCTTTTGGGGGGAAAATTTCGACAACAAAAAATCCTGCCAAACGGCAGGATTCATCTTGCTCGATCGCCATAAACTAGACTTTAGTGAATTTATTGGGCTTGGTGCCGCAGATCGGGCAGGCGTCTGTCGGCTTGCCGGTTTCAATGTAACCGCAAATGGGACAAAGATAGAAATCCGTCTCCGTCAGGTCCTTTTCATTCTCCACTGCCTCCCATGCCATTTGATATAGCCTTACATGGGACGTTTCGGCTTCCACTGTGTAGCCGAACATGCGGCCGGCTTTATGTCCATCTACCTCCGCCTGTTTGAGCATGGGCGGATAAACCACTTCGGATGCGCGTGTCTCTTCTTCAAGAGCGGCTTGCAGATTTTCGGCTGTGCTGCCGATGCCATCCATCGCCTTGAAACGTTCCAGGGCATGGATGTGTTCCGCTGCGGCGGCGGTGCGAAACAACTGCGCAATGTTGACAAAGCCATCCCGTTCCGCCTTTTCAGCGAAGGCATGGTACTTTTGGACCGCCTGACTTTCTCCAGCAAATGCTTCCTTCAAATTCTCCAGCGTGCTTTTCATGGGAAACCTCCTGGTCCAATTGGTGGAATTTGTCACATTCATTGTATATTAAATTGTTCGTTTGATTCAAGTGAAAAAACAAGCCGGGCAAGCCAGCTTGTTTTTGAAGTTGGACCATTAATCCATGCTCATGACTGGTGGCTTGCTTTCGGATGATCTGTCTTTTAATTCCCCATGTGGGGTGAAGGAGACAGCCATCAGCCCAAGTAGTGCGGAAACGAAGGCAATGACGAAGACAATGTGAATTGCATCTGCCATAGCGAGGCGCACGCCCGCGTCGATGACAAGCTCCGAGCCGGGGACAGGGTCGAGCAATCGGGATACCAGCTTCGGGTCGAGTCCGGCGGCGCTCAAATTTGAGGCGAGGCGGACGCTCAACGCGGCTCCCATCACGCTGACGCCCAGAGTCCCACCAATCGAGCGGCTGAACTGAATGGTTGAAGTGGCTGTGCCGAGATGCCTCCGCTCGACGTTTGTCTGCACGGCGACCAGAAATGAGGGGATGGAAAGCCCCATGCCGATGCCCATCATGGCGATAAAGACCATCATCACGATCTGGCTTGACTCTGCACCGATCAACGTCATCAGGAACGCGCCGACGACCAGCGTTGCTGTGCCGACCACCCCCAGCCTGCGGTGGCCGACCCTTAGAATCAGTCTCATGCCGATGACGCTTGCGGTCACCCATCCCAACAGCATGGGCGTGATGGTGATGCCGGCCTGCGTTGCGCTGGTTCCCATCACCGACTGAACGAAGAGCGGGATGAAGGAGACGCTGCCGAACATCGCGCAGCCCGCAAACACGCCGTGGGCGATGGCTGTGGAGAAAAGGCGGTCACGGAAAAGACGGATTGGCAGGACGGGATCGGCGGCGCGGTTCTCGACCCACAACAAGGCGATGAAGAGGAGGACGGCTGTCCCGATCAGTAACCAACTTTCGAGTGTGCCGATATCCAACAATCCGAACAGCAGGGAGACCACGCTCGAAGTCAACAGCGCCGCGCCGAGATAATCCACCGCTGGTCTTTCGTGATGCTGAGCATGTTCCCGCCATGCGAGAGCCACTAGCGCCGCGGCAAGCAAACCCGGCACTACGTTGATGTAGAAAACCCAGCGCCAGGTGAATTGGTCAACGAGAAAGCCGCCCAACAGCGGGCCGACGATGGAGGATACTCCCCACACGCCGGAGAAGAATCCCTGCATTTTGGCGCGCTGTTTCAGGTCGAACATCTCACCGATGAGGATGAATGCCAGTGGTTGGACTCCACCCGCTCCGAATCCCTGCAGGGCGCGAGCGGCGATGAGTTGGGTCATGCTGGTCGCCAGTCCGCTCAAGACAGAGCCGGTAAGGAAGAGCGCCATCGCGATGACGTAGATTTTACGGCGACCATAGATATCCGAGAGTTTTCCGTAGAGCGGCACGACGGTTGTGGACGCCAGCATGAACGCCGAGAAGACCCACGAATAATGTTCCAACCCGCCCAGTTGACCGACGATGGTCGGCATGGCGGTGGCAACAACGGTGGATTCCATCGAGGCCAGGAACATGCTGAGTAAAATGCCGATGGTGACGAGAATGACGCGATTACGTGACATAAAAGCCTTTCAAAACGGGTAAAGGTTCGGCAATCATACTCCAAAATAAAACAGGGATTGGGCGAGGATGCCAATCCCTGTTTTATTGGTAATTCGGTTTAAACTCTATCTGGCAAGTTCAAGGGCAAATAGACCGCGACCATGAGTTCCGAGATAAAGAATGTTGGGATTGGATGGATCAATCGCAAGAAGATGGATAGGCATTATCGGCAATCCAATGTTAATCTCATGCCAGCTCTCGCCGCCGTCCCGACTTTGGAGCAATCCCGCCGAATTATTTAGCGTATCATTCCATAAGTGAATATAGAGAGTATCTGGTTTTTTCGGATCCATTATCAAGCATCCAGCTGTTTTTAATCCAATTTTGAGCTCCTGCCAGTTTTTTCCACCATCCGTACTTTTGAAAAATACATTCCCTGTCTCGGCATAAAGAATGTTCGGTCTTTTGGGATTCATTATGAAGCATCCAGCTGTTTTTAATCCAATGTTAAGTTCATGCCAATTTTTCCCACCGTCAATACTCTTAAGTAAACCGTTGCCGGTTGCATAGATTGTACTTGGATTGAGGGGATCGATTGCCAAGGGAAACTTATCGGTTTTGAATTTTTTCCAACTTTCCCCACTATCAGTACTTTGATATTCAGAATCAAGAACACAAGACGTATACATTGTGGTTGGTGTTATTGGATCAAACTTCACATAAAGAAGCCATGAACATGAAAGTTTTTTGCTCCAATTTTCTCCGCCATCCGCGCTTTTGAATAAACCACTTCCTGTTTCAGCATAGAGATTTGTCGGCATTTTGGGATCAATCACTATCATAGTAACTTGTTTCATGTACTTGCCAGTGTTAAGCGAATGCCAGGTTTTGCCGCTGTCTGTGCTTTTGAAAATATCGCCACTATCTATAGATAAATAGAAAGTAGTTGGCGTTGTTGGGTCAATTGCCATGCTGTAAACCACCGTAGCAATTGGGTTAGATGGGAGTGCTTGCCAGGTTTCGCCACTGTCTATGCTTTTGAATATGCCATCAGGATATATTGCCATATACAATGTGCCTGACGCAGATATTGTCAGGGATGAAATATATTTGCCGCCCAAGCCAGTTTCGATTTTACGCCAATGTTCTCCACTATCTTTGCTTTTGAACAAACCAGTATTGGTCACAGCATATAGTGTGTTTGGCGATGTTGGGTCAACTTTCAACTTGTAAATTCCAGATTTGTTTGGAAGTCCCTCATTCATCGCCCGCCAATGCTCGCCGCCATCTGTGCTTTTGAATACGCCATTGCGATATGTCCCTGCATAAATTATGTTCGGCGCATTAGGGTCTATTAAAAGAGCGGAAATCCATATTCCATCTAAACCAATTTCACTCCAAGTCTCGCCTCCGTCTGTGGTTTTGTACACGCCATCGAAGCTGCCGCCGCTACTACCCCTTCCTGCATACAAAGTATCCGGTACAGTTGGATCAATCGCCAAACTGTAAAAAACAGAGCGCTTAGGTGTGCCGGTCTGATTCCAAGTCTCTCCCCCGTCTGCGCTTTTAAAAATGCCGCTTTCATATGTTGTTGTATAAATAATGGATGAATTCAGTGGATTAATTACCACATCAACAGCGCCGCCAACATCAAAACCATCCATTGGATTCCAACTCTCGCCACCATCCGTGCTCTTGAATGAGACTCTTCCATAAGACCCCAGATAAAGGGTGGTTGGCGTCAACGGGTCAACTGTCAACGAGACAAAAGAACCATCAGTGAGACCGTTATTGATAGCACGCCAAGTCTTACCATCATCCATGCTTTTGAAGACGGCGCTATCACTTACTGCATAGAGAGTACTTGGCGTTATTGGATCAATTTCCAGATCACGAAACCGTCCGCCCTGGGGACCGAGATTGACCAAGGTGTTGGCGGCGGCTGGCGTGACAGTTGGCGGCACATAAGCGTTTATGGTGGTTGGGTAAGATGTAATAGTTGTGGGAGATGAAGCTGCTGTCGGGATATTTGTTGCTTCGCCAATGTTTAGTCCACAGGAGAAAGTGGTGATGAGCAGCAGGCAGATTGTCAAAAATCTCTTTCTTGTTGAAACAATGTGATACTGTGACTTCATACTAGACTGCATCCTTTCTTTGTTTTAATACCCTCATTCAATTTTGCCCGACACCGAGTCCATGCATGGCATGAGATAAGTTGTCTAAAGAATGGTATGTGGTTAATTTTATCGTATTATCCCATCCCGAAACGCCAGCGCCCGTTTGAACTCATCCGTGCAAATGCGGGGGATGCCGAGGTTTGCAATCGTCGTCAGTGTCTGCTCGTCGTTCGCATCCCAAGTGTGGATTTCAAGTCCCTGCTCGTGCAGGGCGTTGACCACCGTCTCGGTCAATTGGGTCGGATGCAGGTGCACTCCTCTTGCGTGAGCGAGGCGGGAAAGATGAAGCGCCTGGTACTGTATCACGTCCAGTTTCATCCAGCTTTCCGAGCGGGGAAACAGAAAATCTGTTGCGAGTCCGGGACACAGGTTTTGAATCCCCAGCAACAGGGATGGATGATATGAGGTCACTTCCATCGTATCCCAATGATTTTTATGTTTGTGCAGCACGTTGCCGATGATTTCCACGGCTTCGGGCTCGGGTCCCTTGATCTCGATCTCCAGCCCGATCTTCCCGCTGAAGATGTCGAGGATTTCACATAAGGTGGAGATACATCCCGACTTTGCGGCGGGATTGTCCCTGCACAGCACCTTCACGTCCTTTAGCTGCTCGAAGGTGTAATCGAAGATCGCCCCGCTTGCGGTGGTGTTCACGTCGAGATAATAGTAGTGGTACACGACCGGAATGCGGTCGGCTGTCAGGCGCACGTCAAGTTCCACCGCGTCCGCGCCGAGGTCAACGGCGCACTGGAACGACTCGATGGTGTTCTCCGGGGCTTCCGTTGGAATCCCGCGATGGGCGACGATCTCGAAAGGTTTCATTGGTTCCTCGCTTGTGAATCAAAGATCAGGCGTTCACGGCTTTGCCATGACTTCATAATGCGTGACCGTCGGTTCGAGTTCCAGCAGGAATTGCTCATCTTCGGGATAATACTTTGCAACTTCCATGTCCGCGCCTGCAAACCTTTTGATGGCTTCCTCGGTTTCCCAGAGCGTCAGCAACAGAAAATGCGCCACATTTCCTTCGATCCGTCGCAGGACGTATACCTCTAGGTTCCCCTGTGTCGCACGATATTCAGGGACACCTGTTTTGTTCAGATAGTCGAGATATTCATCGGCTTTCGATGCGTCGGTCATGCCGTGCCAGGTCCTCGCGATCATGGGAGTCTCCTATAATTAATTTTGAATGGCTGTCTTGAAGAGATAAGTCCCATCCATAGGGATGAGCCTCACTATTTTATCGCTTTATTGCGGACTAAACCTGACTTGCGGGATTTCCCAAAAAGAGGAGTTTAATTCCTTTCCTAACCGGAAACTTTAGCGGGGAAGGACTTTATATTTCCAGGCCGGGTGGAGTCAATATTATGAAATTGACAGATGCATGGGACCGGGGACCGGACTGGTCTCCAGATGGGGAAAGCATTGTTTTTCTTCATCAAGAGTCTGATGATTCGCCGTATATATTGTGAATTATGGGAACAGATGGAGCTTTTATCCGCGATATCGATTTAGATTTGCTCGGCCTCTCTAATCCATCGAACCCGAAGTGGTCTCCCGACGGTCAAAAAATACTATTTGCGGTTGACCGGTTAGTGTAAGGATTCCTTGGAGATGCTTTTCGCTTTGCAGTCCTCAGCGTCAACCCAGACGGCACAGCATTGAGTATTATTCGTGAAGTAAAAAGTGATACGTTTGGCAGCGAATACGGCGGAATCCCACTTCCTCGAGGAGTTCACTATGGAAACGTGGATTGGTGTGAAAGTGAACAATAGACATAAAATTCACAGAGTATATGGATTATTTTTTCACTTTCGTGCATCCTTTCCCCATGACCTGCGTAAATAATTCTGGAGGCACAAATGACCACTGAAACCAAACATCATATCCCCTGGTATTTATGGCCCTTTGCGGCGGTCTGGAAACTGCTCGCGGTAATCGTGGAGTTGACAGGACGCTTTGTGGCGATGGTGCTGGGCATCGTTCTTATCCTCGTCGGCGTCATTGTCAGTTTAACAATTGTCGGTGCGATCATCGGCGTACCGCTGGCGATTATTGGTTTACTGTTGCTGTTTCGAGGGATGTTTTAGAGATAATAGGGCAATGCGTCGCACCTGACCTGCTCGGAATGATTTCACGAGCAAGGTGCGACGCACTCGAAGTCTGTTCTGTTAAGGCGTTCCCGTTTTAGGCTGTTGACTCCGCTTGGGGAGCAGAGTCAGCATTCGGGTCGAGAGGGAAGAGACTGCCCTTCGAATGGGTGGAATCCGCAAGATGAGAAAAACCGCAACGACGAGTCCATAGGTCAACGGCTTGAGGACTTCGCCCTGTAATGAAAGGGCGTCGCCTTTTTTGCTCCATAGGTAATGAAGCACGACCAGCGGCGCAATAAAATAAACTACCTGATGCAGACGTTTCCAGTTCTTTTTGAGGCGTTTTTTCCATACATCAAAAGAAGTGATTGCCAGCGGGATCAGTAAAATAAATGCAATCGTTCCAACTACAAGACGCGGCTTCTGAATTACTTCCCGCATCAAGCCGCTCCATGCCAGACCGAAGTCCAGGTCCGCAAAGATGATGACGTGGATCACAGCGTACATAAAGGCGTAAAGTCCCAGCGTGCGACGGCGTTTTAGCGGCTCTTTCCATTTGAAAAGTGTATTGAGCGGCGTGCAAAGCAATGAGAGTACAAGCAGCGTAAGCGCATGACGTCCCGTGCGCTGTTCGAGGTCCTGGATCGGGTTGGGCGAAAGATTGCCTGTGGCGAAATCGAAGATCAGAAATGCAATGGCAGACCACGCGTAAAGATGAACGGCAATTTGCAGAGGAGTGAAGGAGAATTTTTTCATATCCATATTGTTTTGCTCTTTCGGGGCTTAGCCCCGAAAGAGCAAGATGTTTTAATAATTAACGCTCAAGTCCATGCCATCGTAAAGCGCGGCCACCTGCTCACCATAGCCGTTGAATGGCAGGGTTGCACGGCGCTCGAACTCGCCGATGCGGCGCTCGGTCGCCTGTGACCAGCGCGGATGATCCACTTCGGGATTCACGTTGGAGTAAAAGCCATATTCGTTCGGCGCGGTGGTATTCCATAATGTAGATGGCTGTTCGGTAACCAACTCGATCTTGACGATGGATTTGATGGACTTGAACCCATATTTCCACGGCACCACCAGACGGATTGGCGCGCCGTTTTGCGGCACGTTTGGCTCGCCGTACAAACCAGTGGCAAGGAAGGTCAGGTCGTTCATGGCTTCATCAAGACGTAATCCTTCCTGATAGGGCCAGGGATAGAACTCGCTTTTTTGTCCGCGCATTTCCTCGGGACGATACACGGTCTCGAAGCGCACATACTTTGCGTCAGAGGTCGGCTCGACTTCCTTTAGCAGGCTCGCCAGCGTGAATCCATTCCACGGGATGACCATGCTCCAGGCTTCGACACAACGCAGGCGGTAGATGCGCTCCTCCTGTGGAAAATCTTTCAATAGATCGTCGATGCCGAAAGTTTTGGGCTTGTTGACCAGCCCGCCGACTTCGAGAGTCCATGGGCGGACCCTGAAGTCCTGTGCCAGCCCAGCCACAGCTTGCTTGTCTGTGGAGAACTCATAGTAGTTGTTGTAATTGGTAATGTCCTTATAGGTGTTGACAGGGTCACCAAGTTCGTCGGTTGCCGTGGACGTGGGAACTGGTTCAAGATTCTGTGTCTCCTCTGTCACAGACGGCGCGCAGGCTGCCAGCAGTGCCGCGCCTGTAGCGACAGTTGCGGCTTTCATAAAGTCACGTCGCGAAAGGTAAACATGCTTCGGGGTGATCTCCGAAGAGCGGATGGGAATGGATTTATATAAGTGTGTCATGACAGCTCTCTCCTTGTTCGTGTCACTCTGAGCGAAGCGAAGAGTCTCACCGATATTTGCTCAGAATGAAATGGTACTAATACTGCTCTGCAAGCAAACTTTGAATTGCTGCTTCTGTTTCGTCATATCGTCCCTCGCCGATGTGGACATAGCGCAGGTGTCCTTTCTTGTCGATCAGGTACAGCGTGGGCCAGTAACGATTTTTGTAGGCTTTCCAGGTCGCGCCGTCGTTATCTTGCGCGACGGCATATTCGATTCCATGCTCTGTAACGGCGGCTTTCAAATTGGCGAGGTCCTCTTCGTAGGAGAACTCAGGGTAGTGATTGCCGATGATGACGAGTCCCTGGGTGCGGTAGGTTTGGTCCCATTCCTTCAACGAAGGAATCACATTTCTGCAATTAATTCAGCCAAAGGTCCACATGTCGATGGCGACGACTTTGCCGCGCAAATCCGCGATTCGCAGCGGAGCATCCACGTTGAGCCAGGTCTCATTCGTCAACTCGGGAGCGGGACCGAGGTCAGGCAGGGAGGATGCGGAAGTTGGGATGGTCACGGTCTTACTCTCTGTTGCGGCTGATGCGCATGCGGTCAATCCAAGAATGAGTCCAAGCAGCCAGGATCGTTTCATAACTTGTCTCCTTGATGTCCCCATTCTAGGAAAACTTTCTTACGAAAAGGTTACGCAAGATTAAGAGTTTGATTAACTTACTTTACACAATGTCGTTCTGAGCGGAGCGAAGAACCTCCACGATTGTCTCAGAGACCCTTCGCTGTCGCTCAGGGAATCACGGCTGAGTACGTAAGGTGATTAATTACGGAAGGGTAAAAATGAATTTACTGCCTTCGCCCATTTTGCTCTGGACAGTGATCTCACCACCGTGTGCCTGCACGATGCCCTTTGAAATTGCCAGCCCCAACCCTGCTCCGCCCGTGGAACGGCTGCGCGATTTATCGCCGCGATAGAAACTGTCAAAGACATGCGGAAGGTCTTCGGCGCGGATGCCCTCTCCCGTGTCGGAGACGCTTACTTCCACGCCCGAGTCTGTCCGCCGCGCATGGACTTCGACGCGTCCCTCGGCTGGTGTATGCCGCAGCGCATTGCCGATGAGGTTGTTCAGCACCCGCCCAATGCGTTGGGTATCCATCGTCACAGGATCAACTTCGGGGGCGACACTCCCAGTGAGATTCACTCCCTGTCGCTGTGCCAGTTCAGAGAAGGATTCCAACGTGTCGGAGATCAAATCCGAGAGCGATGATTCAGCACGGTCAAGCGGCATTCCGCCTGTGTCCAGTTGCGCCATCTGAAACAGGTCATCGATCAAAATCGAAAGAGACCGCACGTTGCGTTGCGCCGTGTTCAAATATCGTTTGACCGTTTGAGGGTCGTCCACCACGCCGTCCTCCAATGCTTCAAGAATAGCGCGCATCGAAGCCAGTGGAGTTTGCAGGTCGTGCCCGACCCAGGCGATCAAATCGGCGCGCAGGCGTTCAATCTCACGTTGCTTTTTATCCACGGCTTCGAGTTGTTCCGCCATCTGATTAAATGTTTGCGCGAGCGCTGCAACCTCATCCTGCCCGTCCGATGGGACGCGCGTTTGCAAATTTCCGTCCGCGAGTTGTTCCGCCGCATCTTTTAACAGGTTGATACGGTTGGTGATCGCATTCGACAAAAAATATCCCAGCACCATCGCCATGCCGCTGGCAAAGATTAGCAGCACGATGGCAAGCAACAAATCATGTTGGCTGGCGAACATCATCTGCGCGGAAAACCAGACGTTGAAAAAAGTCAGCAGGCTTGAGAGCGCATACCCGCCAAGCAGCGACCAGCGCATCGTTGGTGAAAGATTGAGCCAGCCAAGTTTATATGCCCCGTATCCCACCAGCGCCGAGACCAGCGCAGTAATCCCCAAAAACATTGCCATCAGGCGCAGGTCTTTTAACGGTGGTGACATCAAAAGATAAAATACGCCGAGCGAAAACGCAACGATCAATAGAATGCTGAAGATATAACGCACAGTTAAAGATTTCATGGTTCGAATTTATAGCCAACACCCCAGATGGTTAACAGATGTTTGGGAGTCGAAGGGTCATCCTCGATCTTTTCCCGCAAACGCCGCACATGCACCGTCACCGTGCCAGGGTCGATGTACTCCACGCCGCCCCAAACCCGCTCCAGCAATTGGTCGCGGGTGAAGACCTGTTTCGGATGACGTGCCAACAGGTGGAGCATGTCGAACTCTTTGGCTGTCAACTCGACCTGCGACTCTTTGACCATCACGACTCGCGTGCGTGGATCAATTTGAATCGAATCAAACATCAGTGCCTTCTCGGACTCCGCCCCAAGCTGATCCCGTCCGACACGCCTTAACACAGCTCGAACGCGGCTAACCAACTCCTGCGGACTGAACGGCTTGACCACGTAATCGTCCGCGCCCATCTCAAGCCCCGCAATGCGATCCACTTCCTCGCGCCGCGCCGTGACCATGATGATCGGCACATCCGAATGATCTCGCAGCCAGCGCGTGATGGAGAGCCCGTCCACTTCTGGCAGCATCACATCCAGGATGACGAAGTCGGGGATGTGTTTCTCCAACATGGACATGGCTTGTCCGCCGTTGTGGGCGACTTGCACCTGAAAACCAGCGCGTTTGAGATACAGGCTGACAACTTCCGCCAGGCTGGGTTCATCTTCAACGACCAGGATTTGTGTTTCGCTCATGCCTTGAATGATACTTTATTCCCGCAGGGAAGATATTAAGAAATTCTTACGGCTTGGGGAAAAGGGTTCATCCTTTCGTAAGGGTTGGGTAGGCTGTCTGTAATGAACGCCTCTTATCATCCAGACATTAACCAACCAGAAAAAAGGAGAAACATGAAAACCAAACAAATTCTTTCCAGCCTGATTTTGGTGGTGATATTCCTGATCACCGCCTGCGGTGGGACTTCCGCGCCGACAGAGGATGCGATGATGAAGAAGGAAACCCCGACCGCAGAAGCGATGATGGAAAAGCCCACACCGATGGCTGACGCCATGATGGAGAAGGGAACCCCGACGGCAGACGCCATGATGAGCAAGGAAACCCCGACTGAAGAAACCATGATGGAAAAGGAAACCCCAACTGCGGAAGCCATGATGACCGAGGAAATGTCTTCTGATGATGCAATGATGGAAGCGCCCGCCTGGTATTCGGCTTCGCTGACAGACGTCAGCACAGGGCAGACTTTCACCATCAACGATTTCAAGGGCAAGGTGGTCCTTGTGGAAACGATGGCGATTTGGTGCTCGACTTGTTTTCGTCAGCAGGGACAGGTGAAAGCCCTGCACGATATGCTTGGTCAACGGGATGATTTCGTGAGCATCGGGCTGGATGTCGACCCCAACGAGGATGCCGCCAGCCTAAAATCCTATGTGGAAAAGAACGGTTTTGACTGGCTGTATGCGGTTGCCACCACCGAAGTTGCGCAGGATATTTCAAAGCACTACGGCGACCAATTCCTCAACCCGCCCTCCGCTCCAATTGTGGTCATTGACCGACATGGCGAAGCGCACCCGATGCCCTTTGGCGTCAAGAGCGCGGACGACCTGTTACAATTCATTCAACCGTTCCTCGATGGGACGATGTAAGTATATGTCTTTATGGCTCTGACGGGGGCTTAGCCCCCGTCAGAGCGGTTTATCGAACAAAGGGAAATCAATTTATGGAAACCATCCTCACCTCCCTCTCCATCGGACTGCTTGCCACCACCAGTCCCTGCGTGTTGCCTTTGTATCCTGGCTTTCTCGCCTATCTCAGCGGCGGGCAGGAAGGTTTGCAAGGGAAGGCTGGTCGTTACTTCCTTGGTTTCTTTGTTTTAGCAGGCGTGCTAACCATGATGCTCGTACTTGGCGGAATCATCGCCCTGCTTTCCATCTCGGTTGGCAGGGCGCTTTCGTTCATTATCCCCATTGCGGATGCGATCATTATTCTCTTCGGGGTTATGCTGTTGTTCAACGTCAATCCGTTCAAGAAACTGCCGCAGGTGCAAGTCCCGTTTTTATCGCATCCGTTTGCCAACGCCTTTTTGTACGGACTGCTGTACGGTCCGATTGCTCTGCCCTGCTCGGGTCCGCTGGTGGTGAGCATCTTCGCCCTGTCGCTGACCGTGATGGACGCACTCGGCAAGTTGAACGTCTTTTTCTGGTTTGGGATGGGATTCGGTCTTCCGCTTTTGGCGCTATCGTTTCTCTCAGGCGCGGCGCAGCGCTGGATCACCCGTCAGTTTGCCATGCGTACGCGGCTGATCAACTTCATCAGCGGATTGCTGCTGGTTGGCGTGGGGATTTATGATGTTGTTCTCAATTGGGAGATGATCAAGGCATTTTTTGGATAGCTGTCAACCCGGTAGAGACGGTTCAGTCCACGCTGGAAGACGGGTTCACCCTGCTGGCTCATCGCATTGCATAATTATCCTTGTTCCATTTTCTGCGGACAAATAAACTCAATCGTTCGTCGGTGGGCAGATACCCCTAGTGGACGAAAAATGTATGAGAAAAAAACTGGAGCGGGCTCCTGATAATTTCGCACCTGAACAGGCAATAATGGGGCAGCCAAAGAACCAGCGCCAGGATGCAAATGATGATCGAAGCGCCATGGAAGATCAGACGATGATCCAGGTGCTCTGGCGAATCGATTGCAGTGGGCCCTTCGTCGGCTGCCTCTTTCCGAAGCGCGAACTCCCAACAGGGCAGATTCACCGAGACGGCCACCATGGAAAAATTAATGCAAGTGACCGTGAACCATCGGCCGTAATCGTAGGCTGTGAAATAGACGGGCAGGGAAAGCAGGAACGGGATCAAGAAATATTTGCGAAAGAACAAGCCCGAATACCACCGCGCCGACTGCGGGGAGAAGGATTGCGGTGACCGGGAACGGAGAATGGAATACACCGCCTGCCGAACGAGATACCAAAGCGAAATTCCCAGCGTCGGGAGAATCAGAATCCAGGATTCCCAGTTCATGGAAATAACCATTCGCGTAATGTCAGCGGCTATCGCCAACGACCATTCCATGGGGATGAAGGAGCCGGGCAGGGTCGATCCAGTGAGCTTTTCAGGAGTCAAAATGCACGAGCCTTCCCGTATCGCGCCGACCGCATTCCATTTTTGGCAGATTCCAAGCAACATACGGTGACTCGGTGTACCAGCCAGATATACAGCGCCGACTGCAATCGTCGCAGGAAGATACAGCAGCCCGGTCCACAAGGCGGCTCGCGTGAAGTCGCGCGGGGACTTCATCCGCAGAATCGTCAGCGTGATCATCCCGTGCAGTGGGGCGAACATCAAGAAGTTTCCCTCGTGGATTAGGATGATTGCCGGGAGGAGTACCACGGCGACGGGTATCAGCCACTGCACATAATGCCGCAGGTTCCTATCCTGAGTAGAACTGTCTCCGAGCGGGAACGATTTTTCGACGATGAGCAGATGCAGAAGCACCGTGACGTACCCGAGGATTTCCTTCCGTGCGATGGCGTTATGGTCATGGAGGTAAAAAACGAACAGTGAAGGAAGGAACAGCAGTCCGAACAAAGTCAACGGATGATAGATTTTCCAGGACCGCGCCAGGAGTCGGACGTAACCGAACGCCACAGTCAGGATCAGTGCCCAGGAAAACACCGTGACGAATTCCAACGGTGGAACCACGGCTGGAACCAGTCGCCAAATTTCACCCGACAGCCCGCGCCGGATAAATCCCTGGGAATAATCGATCAGCCAGTCGGTGTAGGCCCAATAATTCAGGCTGGTCCCGAAGGCATCCCTGGGGAACCAATAGAGCACCTCGCGAATCCAGGCGGCGGAGAAAACGAACAACAATAACGAATTGAGAATGAGACGGGGTTGGGCAAGAAAAGATTTTACGCGCGTTCCGAAGTTTTTTTCTGATGCCATCGACTCCTCCATTTATTCTTCCAGCGCAACGATGCGGGTAATTTGCCGATAAACTTGATGTTCACCGGCGTTCGGTGAGCTACGGGATATTCCCCTGTATTTTACTTCTCTTAACTCAGTAGAGACGGCTCAGTCCACGCTGGAGGATGTGTTCACCTGCTGGCGCATCGCGGCAAGACAGGGGAGATGGTGTAAACGAAAAAAGCGAGATGGTGTGTCTCGCTCTTTTTATACTATTATGGTGATTATTATCTGTGCTATCTAAAGCAGGCTATGTTTTTCCTGTGGACTGAACTATAGGGAGCGATCCAGAAGGGTGGCGATAAAACAATAAGAAATTTTGATTCTTTCATATCTTTTTGTTTTTATTGGGAATCCGCCTCTGTTCGAGCATGATAGTCGAATCGTTTGAATTGTCGTGAATTACAACGCGTGTGGGTACTCCAAGTATAGGCATCCCTCCGACAAGAAAACGTTCGCCGCCCATCTTCATATGTTCAAGAGGAATGTCGTAGATCGAGGAGATATAGTCGATGTGAACGGTAAGTTCAGCTAATGGAATGAACTCTTCGACTCCTTTGAGGACGAAGCCCATTTCTGGTGCGCACGGATGTTTTTTTTCTAATTTGACTATAGGACTTGCCTTCTTTAGAGACCTAAGTTCTTCTAACTGCTGAGGGTCGGTCAGTAGGCCGTTAACCCATGTGAGGAGGGGAATTCTCGTGCCGTCCCTTTTATCTACTAGCACTATTTCAGATAAATTAGTAGGTCCAGGTATGATGCCTGGCCACTCGGCATCAATACCCAGGGACACGCCAGTGAATATTGGTCCTTCGATATTGATACCAAGCTTATCAATGGCGAACATCCACTTGCGCCAGTCAACTTCCTCCGCCTGTCTGAGGTGGAGTACCTCAATCCCACGGTCACGCGCTTCTATAACGGCGGACTTGGTAAAACCTGAAGACGACACGGCTATCGTTTTAGAAAAACCCAGACTTCGCGACTTTCCTTCAAGAGCATCTATCCATTGGACATCTTGAGGCCTTTTGTGTGCTCGACATTCGATTAAGGTACGGTCTTTGGGGTCATCGCAACGAATAACTCTGATATCGATTTCTCGGACAACACCTGTACGGGGATTTTGCTCAAGAACTGACTCCTCAACTGAGTACTCAGACTCGTGGAAGGAAGCCATGATTGCAGCAGTCAACTCTTGAAATGGATTGGTTCTCTTTGGCATTGAACTAATATCCTATGTTTAGACTAACAGGGTGCTTACTTGCCATTTTAGGGACTATGGATAAAGACAGTCTAAGAATTAAAAATACAATACTACAAGGTGTATTGGGCTTGACGTGTTGAAGGTTGATTCTTTATACACCTACTGACCTCTCTCCGTTTCCACGCGCATGGACTCGCCGTCGGTGGTGACTTGAATCCAGCCGCTGCGGTCTGTCCGCAGGAGGGAGTAGCCATCAAGTGAGTCGAGCACCTCTTCGGAGGGCAGACCGTTCGGGTCGCCTGCAGCAACGCTCAGCACGGTCAACTGCGGGTTGACGTTTTCGATCAGGTCGGGCGGATTGGACGGCGCATACCCCGCATCCGCCAGCAACAGAACATCCACCTTGTCAATCGCGTTGCCGAACTCCAACTCGTCGAGAGTCCCTTCGCTGATGCCGATGGGAAGCAGGGCGCGGAAATTTTTATATTGGATGAGGAGAACACTGCCGCGCGGTCCCACCGCCTTGACCTCGATGAAAGCCTGACTGTCCAGTGCAAGCTTTTGTCCCACTTCAGCCTTGCTGACGGGAATCATCTGCGCGGCGAAATACTTGTCCAATGTCTGCGCGGAGAACGAAGCTTGCACGTTCCCGCTCCACAAGACGTTTTCAGGCGGGACCCTTTCCACCAGACGCGGAAGCGCCGCCAGTTGCTCCTCCTGCGTGGACGCGATGATCAGCCAGTCCAACTTACGCGAGAAATACGGGAGTCGCCTGCCGAGTTCATCGGAAAGTTTCGAGGCGCTCTCGCCGCCGTTGATCAACACGTTGCGTCCTTCGGGAGTTTGAATCAGAATCGCGTCCGCTGAACCCGCTTCGAGGAAGGTGATGTGCAGTTGACCGTCGCCCGTGGTTGCGGACGCGCGCCAGATCATGATCGTGCAGGCGAACAGGAACATGAGAGTCGCTGTCAGCGCGACGGCACGAAGCGACCCGCTCAAGGCTTGAATCCGCTTCTTGAGTTCGTCCCAGTTGAAGGTCACGCCGAGCAGGAAGGCGTATCCCAGAACCAGATGCCAGAGTTCGACTTCCATAAAAAGCAGGGAACTCCGCGCCAGTCTATCGAACAACTCCACCACGCGAATGGTGTACGCGGCAAAAGGCTCGGCGAACCACGCGGCGAGTTGTCCCAGCGGAAAGATGAACAGGCTGGTGATGACTGCCAGTCCGCCAAGCACCATCACTGCGGGCTGCACAAACAGGATGAACGGGTTGGCGATGAACGAGACAAGGGAGATGCGATTGAAATGGTATGCCATAATTGGAATGGTGGTCAATTGCGCGGCAAAGGTCAGGGTGACGCTTTCGTTGAGAATCCGCGCAAAGGCTTTCATATCCTGCTTGAATAGTCTGGTGAGCAGGTTGAGGGTGAAATTGGAAAACGGCTCGGCGTACAGAATCAGACCGAGGGTGGCGGCGACGGAGAGTTGAAAACCCACGTCCCAAAGCGCCATCGGGTTGATGAATAGCAGAATCAGCGCCACAATCCCAAGTGAGTTCATACCGTTGTTGCGCCGTCCCAGTTGGCGGGATGCCAGCGACAGGATGCCCATCAACGCCGCGCGGAAGACCGCCCAGTCAGCGCCGACGAGCAGGGTGTAGAAAAGAATCCCGACAACGGCAACGCCCGCGCCGATCCTTTCGCCGAAGATGTTCTTGAAGATGGCAAAGAAAATCCCCGCGATGATGGCAATGTTGAAACCAGAGATGGCGATGATGTGTGCCGTGCCCGTGTTCTTGAAGGCGGTTTGAAGTTCCTTGGTCATGCCTGTGTCCACGCCGAGGAGAATCCCCGCCAGCAGGGACGCTTCGGGGTCGTGATACAGGCGGTAGGTGTTTTCGAGCAATTTTCCTTTGAGTTTGTAGACGAAATGAAGAAAGAAATTGCCGCCGTCCCCCGGCAATGTGGTGATCTCGTAGGTGGACATCGTCGAGTGGATGCCGTTGCGCGCCAGATAATCGCGGTAGGAAAATTCCTCGTTTTCGGGCGGGGTCTTCAAAAGTCCGCGCACCCGCACCCGTTGACCGTACTCATAATCTGCGAGCGCCGAGGTGCGGACGAGAAGCAACCCCGAGGCGGGCATGTCGCCGCTGCCTGAGTCCACGGCTTCCACGTTGAGGGTCAGGTTGGAATAGGAGTCGCGTTGGTCAGGCGGCTCGTCCAGCGTGCCCGTGACCAGCATCTCATAATCGCGGTCGTTGTAAAAGGCGATGTGGAAGGCGTCGATGGTCGGCTGGCGGAATTGAAAATACCACGCGCCGAAAAGGAAGAAGGCGGGCAGGATAAAAATATAAGGATGAAGGATGAAGGATGAAGGATGAATGTATCGTGCGAGAAATTTTGACGACTCAGGCAGGCGAGTCAGGATGAAGAGGAAGATGAAAAAGAGTCCCAGACTGAGCCAGATGTTCGCAGGCAAAGTCCGCAGGCTGGCGAGGATAATCCCCAAGGCGAATGAGATGGAAACCCATACCAATGGCATGAACGGGATTGTACATTAGTTTTGTTACTTCACTACCATCGGAATCCCCGCCACCAGGAAGATGACCTTATCCGCTTCGCGGGCAAGGCGTTGGTTTGCCCAGCCGAGGAGGTCGCGGTAGACCCGTCCCATCTGGTAGGGCGGGACCAGTCCCAAGCCGATTTCATTTGAAATAATCAGCCAATCGGGGTTGCCAGCGCGGATGGCGGCGAGTAGGTCCGCCACTTCTTTGTAAACTGCTTCGGTGAAGGGGGCTTCGTCTACGAGTTCGTCCTTCTCGAACTTCATCAGCAGGTTGGTGGTGAGCAGGGTCATGCAGTCCAAAATCACGAGGTCGGATTTGATCTCGCCAACATGCACCGCCACATCGAACGGAATCTCCAACGTCTGCCAGTGAGCGGGTCGCTCGGACTGATGCTTTTGAATCCGCGACGACATTTCATCATCCAGTGCCTGCGCGGTGGCGAGGTAGGTCACGGTCTTGCCCGATTCTTCCGCAAGGCGTTGGGCATAGGACGACTTTCCGCTTCTCGCGCCACCGAGCAACAAGGTTATTTGTCCCATATGATTTTCTCCAGCAAGTCCATGTTCAACGCGCCTTCCACCGCGTCGGCTAAAGTCTCCAGCGATTGATTGAAGATTTCGCTTTGCGATGCGCCACTTCTTCTCTGCCAGCCCAAACTCTCCAGCCAGGCATGACGGAATTCATCGTTGGCAAAAATTCCGTGCAGATAACAGCCCCAGATTTTACCGTCTGCCGAAATGCTTCCATCTGCGACTTTGACGGGTTGACCGTTGCGGCTGACGATTTCCAACCACGCGGTTTGACTCGGCGTCTCGCCCATGTGGATTTCGTACCCGCCGACAGTTGATTCGTCCAACTGCGACATCCATCCCCGCTGACAGTTGATTCGCGCCTGCGCCTGAAACGTGGCTTTCTCCTTCAAGAACTCGGTGCGGACAGGGAGCAAGTCCAAGCCCAAAGTTTGTTCCACCTTCGCCTCGACGTGATGCGGGTCGGCGATGGCTTCGCCGAGCATTTGGTATCCGCCGCAGATACCAACAACTGAGCCGCCGACTTTTACAAACTTCGCCACGGCTTCCGCCAAGCCTGTTTGGCGCAACCAGTCCAAGTCGGCAATGGTGCTTTTCGTGCCAGGGATGATGACCGCGGACGGACTTCCAAATTCATTTGCAGACGAGACATAGCGCACGGTCACGCCTGTTTCCGCTTTGAGCGGGTCGAAGTCGTCGAAGTTGGAGATGCGCGGCAAAGCCAAAACCGCAATGTCAATTTGATTTGATTCGCCCTGAGCGAAGTCGAAGGGCGAGTGCAAGGCATTCTCCACAGAAACCGCGTCTTCGTCGGGCAGGTTCAAATTCCGCAAGTAGGGCAGCACGCCGAGGACGGGAACGTCGCCCTTTTCTTCGAGGATTTGCACGCCGTCGGAGAAGAGCGCGAGGTCGCCGCGAAACTTGTTGACCACCAGCCCGCGCACGAGGGCGCGTTCGTCGGGGTCGAGCAGCCAGAGCGTGCCAAGCAGTTGGGCGAAGATGCCGCCACGGTCAATGTCGCCGATGAGCAGGACGGGCGCATTCGCATATCGCGCCACCGCCATGTTGACGATGTCGCCGCGCCTGAGATTGATTTCTGCCGCACTGCCTGCGCCTTCAATGATGACGAGGTCGTAGGCGTCGCGCAGTCGGTCGAGGGAGGTGGTGACATGCTCCCAGAGGATGGCTTTCTTCTCGTAATAATTTTTGGCTTCGAGCGTGTTCCACGGACGACCCATCAGAATGACCTGCGAGCGCGAGTCGGCTTCGGGCTTGATGAGCACGGGATTCATGTCCACAGTGGGGGCGAGACCAGCAGCGGCGGCTTGCAAGGCTTGAGCGCGTCCAATCTCGGAACCGTCCGCGCAGACCGCCGCGTTGTTCGACATGTTCTGAGCTTTGAACGGGGAGACTTTGATTCCGCGCCGCGCATAGATTCGGCAAAGCGCGGTCACGAGCAGGCTCTTGCCAGCAGACGAGCTTGTCCCCTGAACCATCAATACTTTTGCGGTCATTCAATTCCTATCCGCTCATTCGGGGGCTTAGCCCCCGAATGAGCAAGTAATAACTCAGGATTTTTCTTTTCGTGAAAGCGGATTCCACGCCTTCTTCGGCGCGGACTTGGGCAGGTGGCTTGTATCGTTAAGCGAATTCAAAATCGCGCCAGCGGGATAAAAGGCAAGTTCCGAAAGCGAAGCAGTGGAAAGGTGAAACTGCCAGTACATCGTTGGCGGAAGTTTGAGCGCGAGACAAATCAAGGTTTGCAGGACGCCGCCGTGAGCGACAATCAGAATCCTTTGGTCTTCGTGTTTCTCGCGGAGTTCATCCAGCATGGATTGGACTCGCACGGATAATCCTTCGAGAGTCTCGCCGTTGGGCGGGGCGTTTTTGAAAATATCCGCTTCCCATGCCGCGAGTGTTTCGGGATGTTTGGCTTTGATTTCGTCGTAGGTCAAGCCTTCCCAGTCGCCGAAGTGGACTTCGCGCAGGCGCGGGTCGGGATGGATTTGCGACGCAAAAATTATCTTGGCGGTTTCGGTGGCGCGTTGCAGGTCGCTGGTGTAAACGGCGTCGAACTGCTCGGTGGCTAATCGCTCCGCGAGTGCGGCGGCTTGTTTGCGTCCCGTTTCGTTGAGCGGGATGTCGCTTTGACCTTGAAAGCGTTGTTCGAGGTTCCAGTTGGTTTGTCCGTGACGGATGAGGAGAAGGTTCATGGGGAAAGGATGAAAGATAAAGGGTGAAGGATGAAAAAAGAAAGAGCGGCAAAGGTGACTGAAAAGTATAAAAGGCGCCGTGCGCGGGTAAGGTCAGCGGATGTGGGCAGGCGGAGTCCTTTGCCGAGGGCGTAGTGGTTGATTTTTTCGAGTTCCACGTCGAGGGCACCCGCCATCGCGCTCATTGGGATTCCTGCATTCGGGCTTGCGGTTTGATTTGAATCGCGCCACATGATTTTCCACGCTTGCGAAAGACTCGCCCCGCAAAACGGCGCGGACAAAACGATAAACAATCCTGCCAGTCTCGCGGGGATGAAGTTTAGCAGGTCGTCCAATCGCGCGGGAACTTTGCCAAGCCACTCGCGTTCTTCGTCGTGATAACCCAGCATCGAGTCTGCGGTGTTGACGAAGCGATAGGCGAACGCGGCGGGCAATCCGCCGAGGGCGAAGAAAAATAACGGGGCGATGATTCCGTCTGAGGCGTTCTCTGCAACGGATTCAATCGCAGCGGCTGAGACTTTGGATTCGTCCAATTGCGAAGTGTCGCGGCTGACCAAGTGCCACGAAAGCAGTCGCCGCGCTTCGGAGAGGTTCCCCGCTTCGAGGGCAGATTGAACTTCACGGGCTGCGCGGTCAAGTCCGCGGAGGGAGATGGTGAGTTTGAGAAAGAGGGCGGTGAGAATGGTAATTAGTAATTGGTGATTTGTGATGCGTGAAATGAGATTGGTAATTGCTAAGCCTGCAAGAACGGAAAGAGTTATGCCAACCAAAAGGATAAAGACGCCATAAGTCAGTTCGGCAAAGCGATTTCCGTGCGGACGAAAGCGCATGAGAAAAGCAATAAAGTTTCCCATCCAGGCGGTGGGATGGAAGCGATTCGGCGGGTCGCCGAGGAGGAGGTCGAAGAGGATGGCGAGAAGGGGCATGAGTGGGAAAGGATGAAGGATGAATTATGAAGGATAAAGTTTCGCCCTGAGCGCAGTCGAAGGGCTTACTCTGCGTCGAGCGATTCACTCAATGCCTGCCTGACTGCGCGGGCGATGAGCCAGCCAAGGACGGCGACGGAGCCAGCGTAGTTTTGGAGTTTGCCTTCGCCAGTTGTGGCAATCGTGACCGTGTCAGTGGATGTGCCTGTGGCGAGGTCTCCATCGGGGGTGAGGATGCGGCGGGATTGGATGACGGCGGTCTTGGCTTCGGTGGCGGTGATGAAGGCGTTGAGCATGGCGCTGCGGGATAGGTTTGCATCGAGCAGGAGGATGATGTTGATTGTTCCAACCTGGGGACGATACGGCTGGGTGATTCCCGTGCTGGCGGCGTTGCCGACTCCAGCCGTGATTAATGCGCCGACAGACAAGCCATCCGATTCAAAGAAAGCCAGCCGCGCCTTGCGGAGATGGACCGCCGTGAGCAAGCCAACGAATGAACCTTCGATTCCACAGCGGCGGGCGAGGGAGCGCAAATCCGCTTTGGGATTGGTCGAGTTGTAGTCCTTGTCCACGTGGGCGTTGAGGATGTGAGACGCGCGACGAAATCCGCCGCCGACAATGGCGGACGAAAGCACGTTCAGCGGCGACTCGCTGCGGACGTGAATCACTTCGGGAGTTTCTGAAATCGTGATGCCTTGGATGGGAATTTTCATGGTAATTAGTAAATGGTAAATGGTGTGTGGTAATTAACCCAAGTTGCTACCTTGGGATGAAAATTGACAAAAAACCATGAGATTCATTAGAGTTGGGGTATCCCGACCACCAACAGGAGAATCTCATGGATACCCAGATTATAGTAGTGTTTTGCCTCTGTACAGATATGC
>JAUQXA010000017.1 GCA_030834895.1 Anaerolineales bacterium | reverse complement strand
TGCAGAAACTATTAGACTTTTGTTTTGACATTCCCGAAGGAGAAACCCCATGACTTTTTTTGCTTTCCTCGGCGCGCTCAGTTTGAGTGTGCTGGCTTTTGAATTGATGTCCGTCTTCCAAACTGCATTCAGTGTCTTTGGTGGCAATCGCCTGATGAATTTCCAGACCTCCGCTCCCGTGAAGAGACGTTCGACATGGGAAGCGTTGCTGGTCGCCATCCTGCCTGACCGTTTCGATCCCGATCAGGCGAAGAACACAGCGGATGTGATCAGTCTATTGAGAAGGGCTGGCTACCCCTACGATACGCCCGGTGAATTCTATGCCGTGGCGATCCGCGACTTCTCAACCTTCCTGCTGGTAGGCGGATTATTGGCGGGCGCTTTGGCTGCGATGAATATCCTCGCGGCTGCTCCCGTGATTGCATTGATTTTTATCTTTCTGGGGTTGCGCCGTCCGTATGTGCGAATAAAAAACCTGGCAAAGAAACGCGCCGAGTCTTTGCGCAACAATATGTTGATCGGTCTGTCCGTCTTGAGTTCGCTGTTGTCTTCGGGTGTGGGCGTGCAGGAAGCATTACGACGCGCATCCACCGTGGGTGGTCCATTCTGCAACCTGCTGGGTTTGCTGGTGGCGCGCATGGAGGTGGAGGATTTTACGAAAGCTGTGGAAGTCACACGCGCGCATCTGCCTGATCCCGCCGATGTGGAAGCCAATCTGTTCCTGCGTGACATCTATGATTTCTTTGCCAACAATCGCCCGGTCTTATCCAGCGTGCAGGGCTTGCAGGAGTCTGTCCATCGTTCCGTGGTGGAATCCACCGAAGCGCGCGCCGCATTAGTGCGCCAGCGCGCCGGCTTATTTGGCGTGATGGCGGTACTGGGTCTGGTGCTGGCGATCATCGCGCCGTTCATGGGATCGGGATTGATGTAACAGCATGTCATCCTCATCTGGAAAGCCCGACTCATTTCACCCCTCGTGGCGGTCAATGGCATATTGGGCGTTCGCCTTGATCGCAGCCATTGGTGTTTTTTTCTTTGTGCGTCGCCTGACAGCCTGCTGGCAGCTGACGGCCCTGCCCGGTATCCCGCCCTCTTATTGCGCAGCCAAGTCCATACCTGCATCTGATTTGCCTGCCTTCGAAGGCGCAGGAACATCAAGCAATGAACTTCCATCCGAAGGTACAGCGCCAGAGATCGAAATTCCCACTTGGGATGGCGGCAGCCGCATCAACATTGTGTTCTTTGGATTGCGGGGTGGCGAGATCAGCCGTGAAGATTGTCCGGCTTGCACGGATACGATCATCCTGTTGACCGTGGATCCAGTGACGAAGACAGCCGGAATGCTATCCATTCCGCGCGACATGTGGGTCAATATTCCGGGCTATGGGTACAACCGCATCAACACTGCCTGGACCATTGGAGAGGCTGCCAAATTGCCGGGCGGCGGACCTGGGCTGGCGATGGAAACCATCTCTCAATTTATCGGCGTCCCAATTCACTATTACGCCCAGGTGGATTTTGGGACATTCGTATCGTTCATCAATTTGATCGGCGGGATTGATGTTTATGTGGAAGAACGGATGGTACTCGACCCGATGGGTTCAGGGCAGGATCATTTTGTATTGACCCCTGGCGACTTTCGCCATCTGACTGGGAAGCGCGCGCTGGCATATGCGCGTTGCCGTCACGAGTCGCAGGGCTGCAGCGGCGGGGATGTGGGTCGTGCAAAGCGCCAGCAACAAGTCATCATGGCGATCCGAGATAAGGTGTTCGATCCGGGCTACTTTCCTGAATTGCTGGCGCAGGCTCCTGAAATTTATCGAACCTTTTCAGACGGCATCCATACCAACATGTCTTTCGAGGATGCCGTAAAGCTGGCAGCGCTGACAAAAGACATTCCCATCGAAAGCATCAAACGGGGCGTGATCGATAACAACATGGCTGTATTTGCAAATGTCACGCTTAATGGAGTTCCTGCAAGTGTCTTACGACCCGTCCCTGATCTGATTCGCGTCTTGCGCGATGAGATCTTTGTTCCAGGTGGACCAGTTAGTCCTCTGGCGCAGGGCGATCAGAGAACATTAATGCAGGCGGATGAGGCGCGGATACGGGTGATCAATAACACCTACACTGCCGATCTGGACAGACGCACCGCCAACTTTCTGTCAGCACAGGGGGTGCAGGTGTTGGAATATGGCATTCCCACAGGCGCATCCAATCAAACAAAATTGATCCTATATTCCCCAAAGCTGTATGCCCTGCGATATTTGACGGAGACTTTTGGGGTGGGGAGCAATCAGATCGTCATCCAGCCTGATCCCGCCGCGACAGTTGATATCGAGATTCGTATCGGGGAGGATTGGGTCAGCAAGCTGCCGGCCGGGTATTAGGGTAAACACTAAATTTTCGATGGTGTTATCTCGGACTACTCAGTTATAGTGATACTGAAGCCTAATTCAACACATCTTATACATGTAGGGTTAGAGGAATTTATGGATCGTACAATTGTAGAAATGCTCGAAGCCCGCGCTGCATTGGTGGATCAGTGAATCTAGTTGGTAGGTGTGATCGCAGTTCTTCGGTTGATGCTGGCGATTATTACAACATTTATATGGGCAGGGTTAAAAAATCATAATAGCTCCGACAAGAATGTTGGAGCTATTACATCTCATTAGCTCTTAAGCGACTCGATATATTCTCGAACATATTTTCTCTGCCGATTATCAAAAGATAACATGGTTCCTTCCAGCACATCAACGATTCTATTATTGATGGATATGTTTTCGATTGCACCAGTCAAATATTCAAGCTTATAGTTGTCTTTTATATCCAAAGATGCTGCGATTACCTGATCAGCATTGCAAACAACTGCAAGAATTGGATTATGTGTAATTATTATTATTTGACGTCTTGCCTTTGCTTTTTTTATCGCCGGAACCAAAAGTCTTGTCAGGGTTTCATTATCCAAATTGTGTTCGGGCTGATCAATTACCAGGGGGACGGTCTCCAAGTCAATGAGGAGGTAAAAAACGATCAGCAATGCCCCCCTTTCACCTGGGGATAGCTGTTGTAATTCCTTCTCGCCCAATTTAAGCACATATCTCGCGTCGAGGTATTCAAAAGAATACAAGAAATCATAAAGGGATTCTACTGTCTTCTTATTCTTAAGCATCTCAGCCATTCCGCGACCTTCGTTGTTGCCATGTTCTTGGTGAGAATGCAACAGATTATTAACTTTTTCTACAAAAGATAACGCGCTATCTTCATTGTCAAAATCATAGCTAGTGACAAGGTCATCCAGCAAACTTTTTCCTTCGGAACCCGATAAAAATCTCGCCTTCGCCATGTTTATCCATTCTAACAAACTATCAGAGAACCCCAAATTCATAATTGATGCTCCAAAATTCAATTCAATTTTTTCGCCAATATCCGGATGCTCGGAAATAAATGTCTGAACTGGTGCGTACAATTCCTGGAGGATGTTTTTTTGTTTTTGTGTTAGCCTGTAAATTTTTCGGGAGTAACCGAGTCGTTTTTCCTCAAGCTCTTTAATTTGCCCTGGAATCTTTCTTAATTTCTCAATTGCCCTTTCAAGATAGACAACTGTGCCGGGTTTTTTGTCACTACCTTCTATATCTTTAATGCTATTTTCCCATTTTGACATTTCATCCTGATACTTCTGATAATTCTTGCTGGGCTTATCAAGCTTTTCCTTCTTGCTCTCGAGTTCAATTTTTAATTTCTCAATTTGTGCATACAAACTGCTTTTATCCTTTTTGTCCAGCAATTTTTCAAGGTGTTTTTTTTCATCGTTTAATTTTTCCGTTTTGTCAAGCAAAGGTTGGGAATTAAACCTAATAGTAATCATTTCATGTATGTTCAGCTCTATTCCCTTAGCCAGCTCTTCAACTTCCTCAAAGAATTCATCCGCAGTCGCTTGAAAGTTTACAATCTTGCCTTCAATCTTTTTTATTTTATTCAATTGCGCGGTCAGAAGACTGAATTTATCGTTATTTTCTAAAATTTGTTGTTGTAAATCTTGGATTTTCTTTTCTTGTGCTTTCAATGAATCGCTTTGTTGATCACCTTTTTTGGAAGGTTTCTTTATCACAGCGGGCTTGGAAGCATTTGCTGCCTTAAGCTCGCTTCTCTTGGCGTGGAGTTGATTTTCGAGACTTTCCCGAAATTCCTTGGTTAGTTGTTTCTCAAGGTTAGCAATTTCCCGGTTGACCTTTTCAAGTTTTTGTCTGGCACTATTGATGGCTTCCTTAATTTCGCCAGATTTGTAGAAAATTAATTCATCAAGATTTGTTTTTCCTAACTTATCTGGTTCACTTACATGGGAAAATATCACCTTCTTTAGCTCTTTATCAAAAGCCGTTTCTTCAATACTCCCTAATTGATTGCATATATCCTCAAAATAATTCTGTGGCACATACTTAATCCTTTCCACTTCAGACGCATCTATTGTGTAATCCAGTTTGCGGGTAACAGATTCACCACTTTCCCATTCCAGTTTTGCCTCAAAGTACTTGGACTTATTCTCGGGCAGCTTTTTGAATTTTGCAGAACTCAAGAAGGAAAACGCTTCTTGTTGGCGGGAATTCCCCAGCAATCCAAGAATATCCCCTAAAGCGCTTTTTCCACTGCCTTTATTTCCTATAATGGCAACCAGACCATGATTCATTGAGATGTCTGAGTTAAACCAGATCTCACCTGTAGCTTTACTTATTCCTGATACCTTCTTAACAGATAGAGACTTTATGTATTTTGTCTTGTTTTTGTCAACCATCGAGAGTTGCGGGGGGACATCCCCAACAAAGATCCTCTCATCAGTTTCAATTAATACCTGTTTTAAACCTTGAAAAGTTGGATCGGCCTTCACCCATGTAAAGCAATTTCCAAGCCTATCTTTTTCTTGTGATAATGCAAGCGAGTGCGCGTCGCTACAATCAAGCAACCTATCATTTACACCCGCCAATTTCAAACTTTCCTTGGCTCGTTGGTAATTCTTGACGCTATCACTGGCAATAAAAACAAAATCTGCAAAATTGATTATATTTTTCTTTTCGGCAATAGACTTGTCATTCCATTTGATGTTCCACCATTCAGTTTTTCCAACAGCAGTAAGATGCTTGCCTTTCAAATATGGACCATCAAGAACTCTGCACACGTTTTCCAGACTTATACTTAAACCATTAAATCCTTCGATCAAGGGAGTGCCGAATTGTGAGCGCTCCTTTTGAGGGACACTTTCTATTATTTTTTTACCCAAATCCTCTAAACTGTTTTTTGTCGGCAAGCCACCCCACTGTACCAATGCGCCGTCGTATTTTGGGGATAACATATAATGACTGGATAGCGCATTGATAAATTGCTCTTGAATTGTGTCGGCACTCAATTCTTCGGAGAAAATTACATGAAAGTTAACTCGGTTTAAGTTTGTGTCGGTACCCCCGAATTTATCAAGTCTTAACTCTATTACTGGCAATATCAATTCTATATTGGCGAGTCGCCCTCTTTTTTTCTCTGCCAAAACGCGTCTGAATCCATCCAAGAAAATATAATCATTAATTCCCAAGACGCGCACTGATGGCGGTAAGGCCTCTAAATCCTTTAGGAATTTATCCCAAGTTTCATCATTTCTGGGGCCATACTTTTGGATTATTGAATCCGGGGTATGAACATGCAGGTCCCATATTCTCCATAAAGATCCTCTTGGGTGATTCATTGGAAGCCTCCTATATATACTAACTTCTTGCAAAATAGGTGATTATTTTGGCGTGAGAAAAAGGATTCTACTCTTTGGTAATTAATTCCCCGTTTCTTGAAACGGTGCCTTCGTATCGATGGAATATTGATCCGCGAAAGAAGAATAGATTAATCATAATCTATTTTACGACACTAAGGAATATCCCCCTTCTCCTTTTCTATATTATCTAGGCTGGCAGAACTCTCTGTCAGCCTATTTTCTATTCAAAAGGAGATTCACATGTTCAAGATGTTCAGGTTGTTGAAACGATTTATGCGCGAAGAGGATGGTCAGGACTTTGCCGAGTATGCCCTGATCCTGGGTGCGGTGGGCGTGGTCGCGATTGCAGTGATCGCGCAATACAAGACCGAATTGATTGCTGCCTTTCAAGCGGGCATTGATGCCCTGCGTATGGCACGAGGCGGATAAATGTCTCGTCCGAAGGAAAAGGGGCAGACGATGGCGGAGTTCGCGTTGATCATGCCGGTCCTGATCCTGCTCCTGTTCGGCATGACCTTCGCCGCGTTCTATGCCTTCCGTTCCGCCTCGATGGATTGGGGCGTGTTCATCACGGGTGTCGCCTCCGGCTCATACAACACCCCCGCCACAGAACATGCAAGAGACAACGTTTTGTGGCCCGACCTGGCGGATCAGATCAACGCAGGGCAGAACGGTCCGCGCCAGGTGCGCTCATTGATCAGCGTGGAAGACTCGCGTGATTGGATCTTTGGCATCCGACTGATCGAAGCGCAACGGGCAGAAACCAATTTCCGCCTGTGGCGCTTTTATCCCGGTCCGCCCCCTGCCGGAGGCATCGAATGAAAGTCAAGCATCCAAAGGGCGAGCGTGGTCAGGCGTTGGCGGAGACAGCTCTATTTGCCGTGCTGGCAGTCCTGATGGCTTTTGGCTTGCTCGCCTGGATTCCCACCCATCGCGCCCGCTCCGCCGCGACCGCCGCTGCGTACGCCTGTACGCAGTTTCTATCCCAATCGCCTGATCCTGCCCGCGCACGACGTAACGCCGTGAATGTCGCATGGAACACGTTGAATGCCGACTGGTCTGCGACGGCAGGTGTGCAATATCAGGTGCAGGTCTCTCCGCCGGGTGGTCCGGGTCTGCCGGGTCGCTGCTTGGTTTCCTTTCAAGCGCCGACCCTGTTCGATGGTCTGCTTGGTTTGAGTCAAAGCGGCTGGAACAGCGAATGGTTCATTTCACGCTCCGAGACATGGAAGGCGAGGTGGCGATGAAAGTCAGGCAAAATGAACGCGGGCAATCGATCCTGTTGTTTGCGATCCTGATGCCCGTCATGTCCCTGTTCCTGCTGGGCATCCTGGATTACATGGTGACCAATGCGCGGGTGATGGAGACCGTGGCTGCCGCCGATCTCGCCGCACACGCCGGAGCACAGGAAATCACCGTATTGCCCGATGGCGTGATCACAGCAACGACGGCAGGAGATGGCATTGCAGCCACGTATTTCAATTCCCAAAGACCAGCGTCCGCTCAACTGGTCTCGGTCTCCTGTGGACGGCATCAGGGACGGCCTGCCTGTTTTGTTACAGCCAGAACCCGTTCCGCAGGATATTTACTGCCTGCCCGCTGGGTGACCGTGCGCGCCATCGGGTATCTAGCGCATGGCGTTACAAGAGAAGATCAATGATTTTAGGAGAACCATGAAGTCACTTTGGAAATCCATCCTGGATGGGTTGACCTATAAAGACCTTGCGGGGAAGAGACAGCCTCGCGTATATACCATCATCACTGGGCTGATCCTGCTGCTGCTTTTGACGGCGGGAGGTATGGCCGCACTAAATCGGTATCTATTGATGAGCAGGGTGCTGGACACACCAGTACCTGTTTCCATCCCCGCGCAGGCTACCGAGACATTGGAAACTGAGGCACCTGCGACCCTGCAACCGGAAGATGGGGCGGCGATTGAATGCCCAACCGACTCAGCCGACTGGTCGCTTACGCCGACCTATGCCAGCAAAAATTACAACGTCATCCAACCCGCCTGTGTGTACCAGGGGTTGGAAAGGACGATTGCCTGGGCATTGGCGATTAGGGAAGGTTATAGCCGCTCAGAGGCAACAGGGCAACTTGGTTTCACTGCAATGCCGATGAGACAGGTAAAAACGGTGACCATCCCAGCCAATGCAAAAGGGCTGGCGGACGTGCCCGTCAGTTTCATACCGCCCAATCCCGACCTTACGGAATGGCGGCTGGACGCAAATGGCGAAGCCGCAGTGACGTATGCCCTGCGCGGCTGTTTCCGCACCTCGACGGTTGTTGGCAACCGTGTGGAGATATGGGGCGGCGAATATCCTGTGATCTGTCTAGTGGTGGAGGATGCCGAGAACACACATATTGTTTATTCCCTGAACGGTCATACCTATACTTCGATTGCCAAACCCACACGCTCCTTCCTGCTCTTCGGTTATCTGGAAGATGGTTATTGGGTCTGGCTCGGAACCCAGAATGATCCAAAGCTGGAAATCACTGACCCGCAGGCAAACGCCAATGAACGCCTGTCCATTGCCACAATGTATGATTCACAGCCGTGGGATGCAAAGTGGTTGATGGATGTCCATCATCTGGTCATGCAGTCACCGCCTGAGAACTGGCGGTCCATGACCGATGAAAACGAGAAACAGGCAATTCTCAATGGCATATCCACCGGGCAGAATGGAACCGCGCCATGAAAAACATGGGATTGCTTTTTATCCTGTTCACTCTGTTGTTTTTTCAGCTGCACCACGCGCAGGCACAGTCAGCCCCCGACTGTTCATTCGAAGCAGACGGCAGTATTGTATGCACGACTGGCGGCGGTGGCGGAGGAGGTGGGGATGATGATGGTAACAACCCGAATTCCACCCCCACTCCTTGTGTGCCAGGGGCTACTCATAAGGAGACCATCTATCGACCTGAACCCATCCGCCTGGGAGAAGGGCAATGCAGTATTTGGGATGTTGAGGCGTTGGATTGTACAGGCGAAATTGTTTTTGGCGGTAATGTTGGAACTGGTGATTGTCCCCAGGTTGTCTCCCAGCCACAGCATCCCTGCGACATTTTTTCTGTGACATCCGGCGGGATCACCTGCGATGCCGTGGGATGGAACGTTCGCGCCCGGGTGACGTTTCCAGAAATATATCTCGATGTCCGACCTTATCCAGCGACTCTTGTTCGTTGGCCGACTGCCGTTCGTAACGGGGGTCAGCCAGAGTCCACCGGCTCAGGCGGTGTGGATTACGTTCCCAATGGCGGCGGTTCGCCTGGCAATCCACAGGAAGGCGACTGGCGGGATTTACGCTTGACCCTGACTCTGCGTCCCGCCGGTCCGCTGCTGGTTACCCTGCCACATATCGGCAACCTGACATTGGCGGATCAGGGCGCGACAGGCAACCCTACTCTGATCCAGTGGGAAGTCCCATCCCACCCAGCTGCTGGAGGCGGTCCCCTGGCTGGAAGCGTTGGCGGTCTTGAAGAATTGTCCGGCGATATTCCCCTGTTCGTTGGCACTGGACGCGCACCCTACAGGCTGTTTTGGGAATTGCGCTACTATGAATACGTCGCCAAAATGGGATGTGTGGCCGGACCTGGCGGTAACGGAAACTACAATTGCGGCGGTGGGACCGGACACAGGGAAGTTGTTGGTTATGAATGGGAACGAAATTCGAGCGGTGGTGAAATCCCTCCCACCGCCGTACAGAACCTGCCGGCTTCTGTGATGGCTGACACCAATAATGATGGCATGCCCGACGCCTACTGGGACAAAAATCTGACCCTGCGGCGCATGGATGATAATAACCGCGTGGACAACCCACGCTATCAGCGTTCCTGGAACTGGGGCGGGATCATCTATTGGGCTGTACGGGAGGGGCAGGGACAGATCGGTTGGCCGGGGCAGTAGGGCAGTCATATAAATTCCATTCCTAATTGATAGATGCCGCAGGTAATCTGCGGCATCTTGATTCAGTAGGTCGATTCCGATTAAGTTATCAATTTACGAGCTATGCCGGTTTTTCCCATTAGAATTGACTTATAATTAGTGGCGACTATATAATGGGAAAAGCAAGACGCTTTTTGTATCTTGGGTTGAGGATAGTCAATTTGCTTCGTAATTATGACAACAATAAGATAAATAAGCAGTTGTGCGGGTGTCATCAACCAAGTTGCTAACTGGACTATTATCGAGTAAGAAATAAACAATTATGCCTACAATTTCTCCCGAAGTTATCCAGGAATTCAAGGTCATTGCGGATAGTTTTGACTATGTTTTACGGAGTGTCGATACAAATATTGTTGTGCTAAGCCAAAAAGATTCTCCATTTCAGATAAACTTTCAAGCAATAAAAGACAATGAGTTTTTTGTATATATTTATGCAAGAACAACATCGTGGGATTTACCAGGAGAAAGAACAGACGCAAATGAGCAGTTATCGGTCATGTTGGCCACCTTTCTTCGAGTGCTATCTGTAGCGTCATGCCGCCTTTGGGATATTCCACATCCCGTTGATGTTCCCGATACCGAAGTTTATGCGAGATATTTAACCCTCGACCAACCCAATAATTCTATAATTAAATTCGACACAGATGGAATACAAAGAATCAGTAAAATATTAGTGGCTGTACAATATTTTGAAAATATCTTGCCCAAAATGTTCGATTGGCAGTTCAGTGATACAGGAGAACCTGACGAATCATCTGTAGAATTTGATTCTGTGGAAATTCAAGATTGGGTAAATAATATCTCTACTATAGTAGATGATTCCCCCAAAAGCGAGAAAATTCAATACGTAAAGAGAATAAATCCTTCGTGGCTTCATTATAGAAATATTCGAAAACACTTTACCCTGTACCATACACAAGGTTTAGCAAGCGCTTTTTCATCAATGGTGCATGATTTAGAATCTTTGAAAAAATATCGCAGTGTTGGGACAGATTTTTACATTTCGGACAATTTCAAAAATGCTATTTCAAGCCGCGATTTAAAATTTGCCGAGAAAATCCTCGTAAATCTAGAAGGTGCAAAAGACGCTAAAACATTAGAATACTTGCCATTAGAAAATTATCTTGTCGCCGCTACAAAAACGCACCTCCTTTTTCTGAATAAAGAGTGCGGTTGGCATCAATTTGAAAGAGAACGAGAAAAGATAAGATTAAGACAAATTCAAGAAAGAGAACTTTTGTTTCCCGTTACAAATATCGAATGGGAAACAAAGATAGACCCTGAACAGTTTGAACTTCTCATTCTTGAACTTTTGAAAGTAGAGGAAGGCGTTAATTGGATTCGCAAGAGTGGAGCAACTCGTGAAAGAGATGGCGGTGTTGATTTAATTGCAGAATGGAACACTACGCCTGTTTTAGCAGAAGGTGTGATGGATGAAATTCCTCCATCTGTAAAACGTATCGTAGTAGTGCAATGTAAAGCCTACCAAAAAGCTGTTGGTAAATCCGATGTATTGGATATCCGCGACACCATTGAAAACAATGACGCCAGTGGTTATTTTTTAGTAGTATCGTCTTATTTAGCAACCAGTCTTTCAGAACATTTACGAAAACTTAGAGTCCAGGGCAGATTTTGGATAGATTGGTGGACACGCCCAGAATTAGATGAAAAACTCAAAAAGTGTATTGCTGTAAATCCAGAATTACCGAGTAAGTTTCCTGAGGTGTTTAGGATTTCTTCTAAACCCGTTATTAAAAACTTACCGCATACGTAATGGCGCAAACAGGCCAATACCGCATACATTGGATAAGTGCGAGCGTTGCCCTCACTAAAGTGATTCAGCTTCGATGGTATACCAAGCTCGTGGAGCTGTATTTACGAATTATGAATACAGTGCAGCCTCATAATCTAAGTTCAATATTCGGGACAATAAAATTCATGGGCATATGATAGCTACACAAGCCTGCTTCGAAGTAAAATATTCAGGGTTGTCTCCCTCTAACATAAACGAAAAAGGTGCGGAATGAACTCATAATACAAAAGTCTTCAGAAATTGTATCCATAGTTTGAAGGCGCTTTGATTTTCCCTGCATTCAAGCATTCTTCTATTTCGAACTTATTAACCATATTATGTAAATAAAAGCAGCCTAAGGGCGGCAGGTTGCGACATGGATTATTTCAATACGCAGCCACCCGTCAAGGATGGCTGTCGCTTATTTTATACCGACACATCCCACATACCTACATACTAATCCATATATGATGAACAACCGATGATCTGGTTGTTCATTTATGTTTTAGCCATTAGCCTGTACGATCTGCGTACCCGACGCATTCCGAACTGGTATACCCTTCCGCTGATTCTGTCCGGAATAATCGCTCATTTCCCTGGTCATCTGGATGTATGGCTTGCCAGTTTCGCTCTGTTATCCGCTTGGGCAAGTGGTTGGATGGGAGCTGGCGATGTCAAACTCTGGATGGCGTTGCTATGGGCTTTGCCTGTTGAATCCTCGCCACAGGTTCTTTTAATTATATTTGCATCATTCCTTCTCACTGGTCTTGCTCAAATCCTTTGGCGAACCGTGCGAAGGCAACCTGCCAGCGGAACAAAGTCTCCAGCCGCCTGGCGAACCATCCCCTTCCTCCTGATGTTCTGGTATGTACACTGACCTCTTCCTTGCGCTGCTCAACCGCAAAAACGCGCGTGAGCATCCCATCCTGTCTGCCATGTTATATGCCTTCTGTCCGACTGCT
>JAUQXA010000016.1 GCA_030834895.1 Anaerolineales bacterium | reverse complement strand
GGACAAAACAAGTGGGTAAGCCTCAAGGAACGCGGTCTTGGTTTCGAGGGAGGCTGAGATGCAACTGACTCTCAACCTGACCTTCACACCTGTACTACCTGCAAAAACCATCTTCAAGAACACCACCTGGCTGGATGCAGGTTGGGCGGCAGGCTGTCTCGGCTTCACCAAAAAGGTGGAGGTCAGCCAGTTCCTAAGCGATGCCTTGATGCCTCTTCAAACGGAAGATGAGGATGACCACGACCAGCATCTCTACGATGCACTCTGGCTGGCACACCACTATCTTGTGTTGGATCAGCGATCCTCCTTTTCTTTCACCCTGGATTTCCTGCGTGAAGACAAGACGACTGGGACCATGACAGAAACCAGTCTGCGTCTGCATGTCGAGGAAAAAGAGCAGTTGATCCTGTTGGGTCTGCTGCGGGATTTTTAGGAGGCGTAATGGCATTCTATCTTGGAAAGCGCGGACAGGATGATCTCATCCTGTTTCGCTCTGCTGCAATCCCCACCAAAGAAACTTACGGACATTTGTATAAGGCAGTGATCGGACCATTCGTAAGCCGCGTCGGGGCAGGTTACTTTGCCCGCTATGGAAGAAACAATCCAAACATCCGCACCGCCGCTGACGCTGAACGCCTGGCGCGCGCCGACCCACGTATGGAGCAGGCCATCGTCGAGGAAAGCATGACCGACGAGGAACTGGCCATCGCGTTGGAATGCGACGCGCAGGATCAAGCCGAATATTCAACCAAATCAACCATACCTCTGCCAGTCCATCCGGTTGCCTGGCAGGGAACAACTAATACACAAGGAGAAATCTCATGCCTAACTGGGCTGAAAACGAACTGACCATCACAGGTCCCGATGTGGAAAACATCCTGAACGCCGTCTGTTCCGGTCCCTGTGAAAATAACGATGTCCGCACGCTGGATTTCGACAAGATCATCCCCTATCCGAAAATGTACAAGGAACTGGATCAACGCTCGAACGAGTACCAGGAAAAATTCCTTGCCATCGGGAAGGATGATCCTGAACGGCAGAACAAACTTGATGCGCTGGCTGCAGAATATGGCGTTGAACCCGGAACGCCCTGGTTGAAGGATGGCTTTAACTCCGGTGGTTATGAATGGTGCTGTGAAAACTGGGCGACGAAATGGTCAGCCCGGGGCATATCCCTGACAACCCGCCCCGACCACTCGAAGGAGGTCACGCGCAAGACTGCCAAATGTTCATTCTGTCAAACCGTGCATAACGTCGAACACATGACGGTCTGGGTCTGCCAACAGTGCGGCAGTCCGCTTTCCAACCCTCAACCGTTGCTGGCATTCATGGAGTTCGACACCGCCTGGAGGCCGCCCATCCCCGTGATCGAAAAGCTTGCCTCGATGTTCCCGGATCACGCCTTCGAATTGAAATACTTCGAGGGCGGCATGGGTGCGCTGTGAAACGGCATGAAGGATTTCCTGCATAGCAGGACTTGGCAAGGAGAGATGAAAGCCAAGAGTCGAACCTGGTTAGGTCAGACCGAAAGGGAAGACTGAACAAAGCATCCAGGTAAAGCGAATTGAGAAAGTCCAGATACTTTCAAGACGATTTCGCAACGGCTGATCACAATGGTAAAGACTTGATTGTTTGAACTCTAGTTTCCGAGGAGGGAAGCCTTACTCTGTGGGAAGACTGGATGAAACCCACACCTTGCTTGGCAGCAATACCACCCATACACATTGCTGCTTCTCCCCGGCAAGGCTGCGCCATAACGAATGGTGTCAAGGAAACGAACGGAGTACCTACTGTGATCTATTACGTCCACTTTATGCACGGAACACAGGATGACCTACATGGCGCGAGCCATATGGTTACGGAGCCTCAATAGTAGTCGTGGGAGTCATGCCCCACCAGGGAAGCTGGGAAAGCCAGTTACAAGGCGAAGTGAGGCAGGTTAGTCAAATATCTTTTGAAATGGAGAGATAACCGGATGGTCAACAATCAAAACTTCATAGATATTGTTCACAAGCTGGGAGAAAAGGGATATCCCCTCACCGGCGTATATCGCAGGATACAGGACAAAGAGCTGTTCCTCGCTGCCTACGGCAAGCTTTATGCAAACCCCGGAGCGACAACAGCTGGAACCGATCCCGAAGATACTGTGGATGGCATGTCAATGGCACGCATTGAAGCCATTCTGAAACAACTGCATGATGGCACATACCAATGGAAACCAGTTCGACGTGTTCACGTTCCAAAGGTAAACGGCAAGACAAGGCCGCTCGGCATCCCTTCCTGGGGTGACAAGCTCGTGCAGGAAGTAATGCGAATGGTGCTCGAAGCGTATTACGAGCCAAGGTTCTCGTCGTATTCGCATGGTTTCAGACCTAACAAAAGTTGCCACACTGCTCTCAAGCAGATCCACCACAGTTGGAAAGGTACCAAGTGGTTCATCGAAGGTGACATCAAAGGTTGCTTCGATAGCATCGATCACCAAGTGCTGCTGGAAATCCTGGCCCGAAACATTAAAGACAATCGATTTCTCAAACTGCTTCGTCAAATGTTACAAGCTGGTTACTTGGAAGACTGGAAATACCACAACACTTATTCCGGTACTCCACAAGGCGGAATAGTCAGTCCAATTCTCGCCAATATCTTCCTGAACGAACTCGACCAGTACATCGAAGAAAAGTTGATGCCTGATTACAACAAGGACAGGCTGCGCAGGATTGATCCCGAATATCAAAAAATCGAGAACCGAATATTCAGAGCTCGAAAGCAAGGAGAAAAGGAGTTGGCAAAGGAACTTGAAAAGAAAAGACGTCAAATTCCCAGCCGAGATCCCTTTGATCCAAACTATCGATTCTTGAGGTATTGCAGGTATGCAGATGATTTCATTCTGGGATTTGCCGGACCCCGTGCAGAGGCGGAAGAGATCAAACAGAAGATCAAGAGTTTTCTAAAAATGATCAAGCTGGAACTCTCCGAGGAAAAGACACTGATCACCCATGCAACAACAGAGAATGCACATTTCCTGGGTTATGACATACGGGTCGCAAAGGATAACAACCAGATGCCGAAACAAAGCAGTCAGCGCAAAACGCGCCGGATGAGAGCAATCAATATGCTGCCGGTACTATCAGTCCCAAGCAAAGTCGCCAGTTTCTGGAAAAAGAAGTACACAAAGAACGGAAAACCTGTCAATCGTCCTGAACTACTCCAATGTTCAGACTTTGAGATCGTGACCACTTATGGCAGCGAATTCCGAGGGATTGTGAATTACTACAGCATGGCATACAACGTCGCTCGAAGTTTCTATCCCGTGAAATATATGTTCATGGAATCGGCTGCACGAACACTGGCAAATAAACACAAGATCAGTCGAAATCGTGTTTATGCCAAATACAAACGAACCAGTGAACACGGTGTCAAAGCATTGATCGTGGAAGCGCCAAATCACAACCATCCTGAAAAACCCTATTACGCCAAATTGGGTGAAAAACCCATACGTACCAGCTTTGCTACTGTCGCGCAAGACAAGATAGAAAAATTCTACGTGGATCGGAATGAACTCGTCCAAAGGCTGTTGGCTGAGACTTGTGAGCTCTGTGGTTCGAAAGTGGGGATCGCAGTTCACCATATTCGAAAGCTGGCAGACATGAAGAAGAAATTTCAGGGAAGAAATTCCATACCTGATTGGGCAAAGTTCATGTTGACGCGCAACAGAAAGACCGTTGTCGTTTGCCACAATTGCCATACACAGATCCACGCTGGACGATATGACGGTACCAAAGTGAATCAAGATTAACTGGAGAGCCGGGTGCCACGGAAACGGGCACGCCCGGTTCGGGGAGGGGCGTTTGGAAAAGTGCCTTGTCAGATATGACAAGGTAACTCGCTGGGCGCCTACTCTACGATTCAGCGGACATGCCCGCTGGTCTGAGGGAAGCGAGGAGTTTCATTACCAGTACGACTATGACGGTCCGCGCGGCGGGTAACCCAACAAGGAGAAAAAACATGACCATTCAATCTGAACATCACCGCATGCAGCCTGTGCTCGACCTGGCACGCCAACTCGACATTGCCACCAACCCCGATCCGAGCGCGATCTTTGAAGCGGGGAGCGGAGGTTTCCAGGTCTGGTGTACGCCTTCGGATCATCCAGAAGGATGGACCGGGATTGTGATGAACCCCGGCGCCTTCTCCAAGCCCTGCGAGTATGTGGGCAGCGTCAATTGGGTCTGGGAGGATGAAACCATTGTTGGGTTGAACATCGAGACGAGCGCCTATGCCTTGGCAGATCAAAAGCCCGATGAATATTGCAATCTGACGGATATTCCCGCAGGATTCAATCGTCGTACGATCTTCAACCGCGACGCTGATATCGAGTGGCTCAAGGAGAAGATCACCTGGCTGTTTGCAGAAGCAGGAGTTCCTTTGCCGCCCTTTGCGTATGAGCAGGCGGCGTTATCAGACATCGGACCATACCTCCTCTCCCACTACATTTCGGACGAGGATGAATACGTGGTGATCGTTTCTCCGGGACTCGATCCGCAAGAGTTTTGCGAACCGGGCTATGAGGTCGCACGCACATTGGAGATTTGGAATGCCGGTGACTTTCCCGCCGACGTGATCCTGTATCCCGACCAGGAGTTCCAAGAGGTGGACACGGAACCCGATGAAGGTCCGCTCGTCGAACACTATGAAAATGCCGCCCGTCTCGGTGATGACGGCTGGCTTGAAGCAGCCTTTGAAGACAACATCAGCGGCTGGGGCGAATAACAAATTTCAATTGGAGGGCGACCAGATCGCCCTCCAATCTTTTTATGGAGAAACCCAATGACCACTCTTTTTCAAACCACCATCGAACACCTGTTGAAATCCCACAACCTGCTGGAAAATTTCCAGAAGCAGGACTCCTTCCACGTGCGCTTCGAGAAGACAGGCTACCAGCCTTTGGTGATCGAACGCCACGGCGACATGGTCAGCGTTGCCCATTACTTCGAGCAGAACGGCGACCTGATCGCCGACCCGGATGTGGAATTGCACTATCCCTCCTGGGTACCGACCGCCATCACGCAAGCCTTCTTTGGGTACCGCCAAAAATTCATTGAGCGGGATGGCAAGACCTATGTGGACACCCGCTTTGACAGGGAGGTTTCCTCCCTCCTGAGTCTATGGGCGCGCAACATCAAGGCACAAGGCTGGGCGGAAGGCGGCAGGGTCCATCATGATAATCCATCCTAATATCCGCTTTGCCTACCTGTACCGAGACGCCAGCAACTACAAGCAGCATGGCGAGGTGATCTTCTCCAACGAAAACCAACTTGTGCTGGATGAAGTCGAAAAACAAATCCGGTTGTTTCTATCGGATGGATTGTTCTTTATCGCCCGGCAGGTGCATGTAGAGGAACGCTTCTTTGATGTCGTGAGTAATGATGACCATCCCTGGCATGAGGTTGTCATGTTGGAAGCGACCAGCGACCCAACCTTCGACCCGATCCCTGAACGCAAGCGTGACATCGCTGAGTTTTTGGCGGATCTGGATAAGGCTCACCGCGCCGGGTGGGATGAGATGAATGTGAGGGAGGATATTAACAAGCAGATCGAAATGGAAAGGCTGGAATTAAAGCGCTGGCTCACCTCCAGAAGGGATGGGACAACATGATGCCAGACAAACCGGATCTGATCGTTCTGCCCTTCAAAGCGTCGCTGATCGGCGTCGGGGTTGCCCTTACCCTTGAACAGGCGCTGCGCTTGTTGAGAGGCTCACAAAGAGAATTCGTTCTGGTTGAACGCAGTCACCCCGGTGCATCGGATGCCATTGGCTGGACGATCTTCCATCGTACTACGAAGAAATACCTGTATGAGAACGAACCCCTCTTCCGCTTCGAACGCGGTGCGCGCCGTTACATCCGCAAAGCCTATGCCATTCACTACTCGCTCCTCGGCGATGATGGCATCACCTATTCTCATCTGCATCTGTAAAGGAGATTTCATGTACGACTACATGCTTGAGGAAATGTCCGACGCCATTGCCCTCGAACTAAATGTTGACCGCAATGCCGTGCTCTCCATTCTCAGCCGCTACTGGCAGGACAAGGTCGCCCATGTCTGGGACGTGGACGATATGTTGGCTTGTGCGCGCCGCATGGGGAAACCCATCACCCGCGCCGACGCCGCCGGCTTGTTATCTGATGTCTTCGAGGATCACGACTCCGATCTTGGCATCAGCTGGAGTTCTCTTTCCTCCGCCCTGGAAGGTTATCACCTCGTCTTCAAATCCTGTCCCGAAGATCAATACGATCGGGTACACGGGGTCTTCAAGGTCTGGCGCAAGGGTTGCCTGATTGCCCACCAATTCGGCGCTCCCCCCCGCCAGTTGGACGGCAACCTGCCTGAGGCGCTTGAGTTTGCAAGGACAATGGCGGCGGAGATGCCAGTCACGCCAGTCTATATCGGTCTTGAAACCGAAACGGGCGAATCCCACTACTGGCTGACCGTTACCTGTTTAAACAATCAAATCGTCATCGAGGAACCATGCACAGAGTAGCTCCTAACCAACGAGTGCGCATCCTGACCATCCAGATCGTGGTTGCAGAGGATGTTGACCCCTCATCCGTTGCCGACGAAATCTCGGAACTGCTCTCCGAAAATGGCATCTGTGCCGAGGGAAGCCACATTCTGGACTGGCGTTACCTGACCGAATACCAGCCAACCGTTACAGCCAGCGACGACCCCGAAGAAGGCGAAGTCTTTGGACTGCTGGATTTCCACCTAACCATTACTTCACCGGAGGAATAATGTACGCATGGACTGAACCCTACGAAGATGAATACATCAAGGAACGTATTGAAGATTTGAAAACTGCCCAAAGGGAGGCAGCCGCAAATGGAAAGATCCTCGTGTCCTCCTATGAGCAGTTCTGGCTGCCGGCATTGAACGATTTACCCGATGTGGAGTTCCAGGGCAGGGATCGACATACTGCGCCGTATGGAAAATTCGATCCAGTTCCCAACGTCCCGTTTCATGGCGCGTTGTGGTTTACACCATTACCAAACGCAGAACTTCCTCCTGCACTGATGAATATTAAGGAGTGGACGCCGGCAAATGCCGTGGTGGATATGAATGCGCGCATGGTCAACATCAAAGTGGATGAAGTTGAGATCACCTTCACCAGTATCAATATAGGGTTGAATGCACAAGAGTTGCTGCGGGACATCAACAAGGAATTGGTGCGGAGTAATGCGGGCGTGTATGTATACCGTATTGAACCAGTGGAGGAAGCCTCTCCTGTTCATCACCTGTATTCAGATGGACGCATCCCCGTCCTGACCAATGCCCATACACGCGCCGATGTCACCGGCTATGCCGTACTTCAAGATAGACCCTATCAACATACATTGGTGTATGTCGGGATCGCCGCACACAAGACCAGTGTGGAGAGTCTCTGGGCATCGCTGATCCGCGGGAGGGGTGGCTGTTCGATGCGCGGCACATCTGTCCTTGCCGACGGTGAGGTGAAGATGCTCACCCAACCATTACTTGAGTTCAATGTCCTACACGCCGGGATCATCTGCCGCAAAGCATTGCCCGGCAAGTGGGAGGCAAAGGATGATGCCGCCTATGCCCTGGTCTTCGATGGTGGGGAAGTAGAGGTGCAATTACAGGCGCTTGTCTTGAACCGCCTGCAGGAGACTCTGGCATTCCCCGTCCCGGACAATTGGACGAAGACACTGTGGGAATACGCGCTTGATGCGGAATATATTCAGCGAATGGTCACAGGAGGGGATTGCCGTGGCGGGGTCAGGATCGATTTGACCAAACCCTGGCAGGATCTGGTGCAAAACCTGCTGGAGCAGGAAGTATTGAAGATATAGGAGAAGCCAGATGTTTCAAACCATTCAACCCGATGAAATCTTCGACCTGAGCAAGGCGCAGGCTTCCGAGGAACATCCATCCTATTGGCTGGCGCAATTGCGCAAAGCCGACTGGCAGTACCTGCTGCAATTCGTGAACGTGAAACTCCCGGTCAAAACCAAGAAACAGGCTATGGCAGAAGCGGCGCTCCAGCGCTTTGAGTTCGTCAATTGTGCAGGGCGCGGTGAGGTCTGGCAGTTGTGGAATGAAACGCGGAATGAGCATCGTGTCCTGGTGATTCAATTCCGTCATTCAGAGTCGGACTGGTCTCGTGGACTGCCTGAATTTGTGCATCTGGAAAAGAATGACCCGCTCAGCTTTGTAAACATCGCCGGGCGGTTGTTCTGTCGTGTGAAGTAATAAATCAAATTCAACCTGATCCCCCATGCCATTCGGCGTGGGGGATTTTGTTTTCAAAAGGAGATTGATATGCGTCCCCCCGCTTTAGAAAGACTTGGCTATTACCCAACAACAGATCACGTCGCTGAATTGCTCAAATCCTATTTCAAACCTGCCGACACTGGCAGGTTGCTTGATCCCTGTGCCGGCGAAGGTACTGCCGCCTCCATTCTGGCAAAAGCTTTGAATTGCCAGAGTTGGGGCGCGGAGTTGTCACCAGCCCGTGCTGCACTGGCTTCCGAAAAGATGGACCACCTCTTCAATACACCCTGGCAGTCCTGCCATTTGACGAGTGAGTCCGTCACTTTGTTATTCCTCAACCCACCCTATAGCCATGATCGTCTGGGTGATCAGAAACGTCTGGAACTGGAGTTCCTGAAATCCACTACACCCAAGTTGGTTCGCGGCGGCGTGTTGATCTATATCGTCCCGCATCCGCTTCTGCGCGATCTGGACGTAGCTTACCATCTGGCAGGCTATTACGAGAACTTCCGTATCTATCGCTATCCTGAGACGAAATTTAATCAAGTCATCGTACTGGCAAACAAGCGGGTGAAGTACAAGATCCCATCTCATGAAGAAGTTCATCAAGTGCAGGCTTGGGCAGATGTGGAACCGCCCATGTTGGTGGAAGTGGATGAACCATTGTACAAACTGCTGCCTGCAACAGATAAAGGTTCAGGCGGGCAACCGATTCGTTTTTCCCGATTGGACTGGCAACCGGAAGAGATCGTGGATGCCACACAAAAACGGGGTTTAGCTTCCTCCAAGGAATGGAAAGACCTACTCAACCCATCACGTGGTTTGGGAGAATTAAAACAACCCGTCATGCCATTGAAGAAGGGACACGTCGCGATGTTGATGGCATCCGGCATGATGGGAACCCTCCGCTTGGCTGATGAGGACGGCAAGCCGATGCTGGTTAAAGGTCGGGTGGTGAAGGTCACGGAGAAGGTTGAGGAGACTACTGATAATAAGGGCAACATGACATCGGAGGTCTTTCGGGACCGCTTTGTTTCCACCGTTGCCATCCTGCGCCAAAGCGGCATCGAGATCATTGATACGGTCGAGCCGCTCTCCAAGTTCATGCACAAGTATGGCGATCAGATCGGCACACATATCCTGTCCACGTATCGCCCTTTGTACAACTTCGACCCAATGTCGGAAGAGATTGCGGTGTTGGACAAATTGGGAACAAATCGCAAGCCATTGCCTGGACAGGAGAAACCGGGGTTGTTGCCGACACAACGTCATATTGCTGCAGGCGTTGCGAGGGCAATAAAGAAACACGGTGTTGGAAACGTTCAGGGCGAGATGGGAGCCGGGAAATCGATTACGGGCGCAGCGATCATGGAACTGTTAAATGCCTATCCTGCTATTGTGCTCTGTCCACCCCATCTTGTGCCCAAATGGATCAGGGAAATCGAAGAGACCATCCCAGGTGCAAGAGCAATGGAACTAAAGCGGATTGGGCGCAATGCAGATGATCTGGGCGATGTAAATGATGTGCGCAGGTTCCTGCAACTTTACAAGACTGGAGAACTGGGTCAAAGGGCAGTTGCTGTGATTGCCCATACCTCCGCAAAATATGGTGCTGGTTGGGAACATGCCGTGGTGCGTAAAAGGTTTGTGGATGATGAAGATGGGCGGATGTTTGAAGCTCTGACATGCCCAACATGCGGCTCGCCAATTCAGATCAATCTACCGGGTGGTTTTACCAAGGTGGCAACCAGTCTTGATGATCTTGGTGACAAACGCCGATTTTGTGAGGCTGAGATCAGCGGATATGAACTTGATGGCAAAGGCAGGCTTGTACGGGATGAAAACAGGAAACCGGTTTGGGGAAAGCGGATTTGTGGCACACCCTTGTTCCAATTCGCTGGGCGCAGATGGGCAATCGCCGAATACATTGCGAAACAGGCAAGGGGCGCATTCAAACTACTAATCGCGGACGAATGTCACGAACTTGCTGCCAAGGCATCGGATCGGGGTATCGCCTTTCATCAATTGGTTGCTTCAACAAAATACACCTTGACCTTGACCGGAACCTTCTTTGGAGGTCGAAGCACATCCATCTTTTGGCTGCTCCATCGCCTGAATGCCAGTGTGCGAAAAGACTTTTCCTTCAACGATGAAAAACGCTGGGCAAGGTTATACGGTGTGTTGGAGATGACCCGCAAGAGCAAACGCGCCACGGAGGATGGTGATGAGGATGGTTTCACTGGAAATCGGCGATACCAGAATCAGGCAAAGGAACAACCTGGGATTTCACCTGCTATTGTGAACCGCCTGCTCGACACGACCGTATTTCTCTCCCTGAAAGACTTGGGGCTTGCCCTGCCTCATTATGCAGAAGAAGTGGTAACCCTTACCATGATGGATAAACAGGATGGGCAATACCGGTCGATGGCTAAGAAGTTGCGTGACCTGGCGATCAAGAACAGGCGCTATCTTTCCACCTGGCTGCAATGGACTCTGGCACGACCAAATTCCGCCTTTCGTGATGAAGTGGTGGAGGTGGACGAAGTTAATCAGAAAGGAGATGTTATTCGACGAAAAGAACTGATGGAACTGCCGGCCGTGGTCGATGACGAAACCATGCCCAAGGAGTCCTGGTTGGTAGATTTCTGTCGTGCGGAACGCCAGCAGGGACGCAAGGTGTTGATCTACCTGCGTCAGACCGGAACACGAGACATTCAGGATCGTATCCTGAAAATCCTGCGGGATGGCGGGGTGCGCGCCGAGGTTCTATCAAGCGGTATCAATCCACGAAAACGTGAGGAATGGATCGCGAGGCGTGTAATCGGGTTGGATGCTCTGGTGGTAAACCCCAAACTTGTGGCAACCGGGCTGGATCTGATCGCCTTCTCGTCAGTTGTGTTCCTTGAAATCGAGTACTCACTTTATGTTCTTTGGCAAAGCCTTAGGCGGGTTTGGCGCTTGGGGCAGACGAAACCGGTCAAGGCAATCTTCTCGGTCTACAACGACACAATGGAGTCACGAGCCCTGGCACTCATCGGTGCAAAAATGAAAGCTGCCCAGTTGTTGTATGGTGATAATGTAGGCGGCGCCATTGTTCCTGAGGAGGAAGGAGACATCCTCATGAAGTTGGCACGTGAAGCATTGGAGTCTGCTGATCTGCCCGATCTGCAATCCCTGTTTGCCGACGAAGTGGTTGTCTCGAATTCTCCAATGGGATGTCCGACAGCTCCAAGTGCGCCGTTGCCTGTGCCTGAAATGCCCAGGACGGTTTCCTGGACAGACTGGATGACACAAAGAGGGGTGGTAGGGAAGTCTGCCAATCGTCCACGTTCAAAGCAGGTGACACAGAATCAAACGTCACTGTTCTAAAACGACACCAGCCCAGACAAACAGCCTGGGCTGGTGTATTCTATTCAAGAGGTAAATTATGGAAGAAAATCCAAGATGCAAAAAGTGTGGTCGGCGTTTGAAATCTCCCATGAGCATTGCCAGAGGGATGGGTCCCAAGTGCGCCGGGATTACCGCTACATCTGGAAAAAGTGTTCGTGTTCAAAGTAGACCAAGTTCTGGTGTAGCATATACTGAGATAGATCCAAGCCACATGCAAGCGCCACTTTTCCCTGGCGAATTGCCGAAGAAGCGACTGAGTAAAAGAGAATTGTTTCGACAAAGAAAGGAGGAACGCCGTCGACTTTTCGAGACCCGAGAGCCATTTCAATGTGGGATGGTATTACCAAAGAGAAAGCCTTTGGTGTATACCCCGTTGGATGATGGTAACTGGCGGGAAAATCCCAGTGGCAGGATCATCTCGCATGAACGATTGCAACAATATCTGATGCAGTATCGCTTTATCTAAACTGCAAGCCCCTGATTCGTTGAAAATCAGGGGCTTTTTTGTTTTAAGCTGTAGGTGTTGAGAAACTCTTATAAATTCTGAAGGTTATTTCTGGCGTCTACCAGAGAGTTTATAGCCACTTGTATCTGATCCTGATTGCAATATCTTCCCAAACTGATTCGAATTGTGGAACTTGCCAAGTCTCTACTCAATCCAATAGCAGTTAACACATGAGAGGGTTCAACTGCACCAGATGTACAAGCTGATCCTGTTCCCACCATTATTTTGTCGGCATTTAAAATGAGTGCATCGGCATCGATACCCGGAAAAGTTATACTACTTGTATTTGGTAGTCGCCCAGCTTTATATCCGTTTATTTTTAGGGAGGGGATATTCTTGATCATGGTGCTTTCAAAAACATCCCGAAGAGACCGTATTCTTTTCTCTTCATCCACAAGAATTGATTTACTGATCTCACTAGCCTCTCCAAAGCCAACAATACCAGGAACGTTGGTAGTCCCTGAACGTAGACCGTTTTCTTGCCCACCACCGTACCAGATAGGCTCCATTGGGATTGAGTTTGAACCGCCACGCACATACAGAGCCCCAACCCCTTTGGGACCATATAACTTGTGGGCGCTCATTGAAAGTAAATCAACTCCCAAATCATCCACATTGACAGGGACTTTGCCCACCGCCTGCGCTGCATCACAATGGAATAAAGCCCCATGTTGATGAGCAATTTCGGCAAGTTCCTTGGCCGGTTGTAGCGTACCAACTTCATTATTGGCCCCCTGTATGGAAACAAGTAATGTTTTGTCATTAATTGCTTGTCGAGCCTCGTCCATAGACACCCTGCCATTTTTATCTACCGAAAGAAACACTACATCAAACCCATTTTCTTTTAGTTTTTTACATGGCAAGAGAACAGCCTTATGCTCTACAACACATGTCACAATGCGTTTCCGGTTACCGTTTTGACGCATATGTGCAATTCCCAATATCGCTAGGTTATTGCTCTCTGTTGCCCCGCTTGTAAACACAACCTCGTTAGGTCTTGCGCCAATTAAGCCAGCAACCTGCTCCCGGGCATCATCCACTGCCTTTGCAGATTTTCGACCTTGGATGTGAAGACCATTAGATGGATTACCATAGGTCTCTCCAAAAAAGGGCAGCATTTTTTCAACTACCCGAGGGTCGCATGGTGTAGTTGCGTTGTAATCTAGGTAAATTGCAGTAATACTATTCATCAAGGCATTATTTCGTATTGAATATCTTTTTCAAATTGGCGATATTCTGCATCCAACATATATAGTTGATCCCAAACAAACTGCCTTAGTTGTTTGGCTGGTCGTACACAATAATGCTCGAAATCCTCATCGGATACTACTCCGTGTGGAAAAAGCAGTTTCATCATGCCGCTGGCAATCGCATGGACAGCATCTTCGTTTCTCTTGAATTTCTTTCCTGTCAATTGAATGCGTCGTGCGCATATTTGGTCAATTTCTAAATTATCACGAAACGCTAAAAGTGCATCTCCAAAAAAATCAGTCTTTAATCCAACGCTTTTGGCAAAACTATCTCCACTAAGTTTTCGAATTTTCCAGCCGGGAACAATTCCTTTTATTCTATCTAGAAACGCAGTTTCTTGCAAAAATTCAGGAAGTTCCGCAACCAATGGAGAAGCTGTTGGTTGTTGATGTGTGTCAAGCGTAATATTGGCGAGCATAACTAGTCCACAGTCACTGGATGACTCATGAAGCCCGCCGCGTGTCAAACGCGCATTGGCTAAAAAGCCTTTTAATCCACCAACAATTTCTTCTGGTCTTTCAAATTTTAAAGTCTGAACCTCATCTAAGATCACAACTTTGTAACGCGCAAGAAGCCCCCATTGTCCAGAAGCATTGTTTATAAATAAAACAGCAGGTGAAACATTTCCACCACTTAATAATCTTACCCGAGGCGAAATGTTCTCATATAGATAACTCTTGCCAGTTCCTTTAGGTGCGAGTTCGATTAGATGCATACTTTTTTGCACCAATGGTAATAATCGGCATAGTAAATATATTTGCTCGTCCTCTGTAAACATCAAAGGGTTATATCCCATTGATACCAGTAAAAGAGACATCCATTCTTTTAAAGTAAATTCTTGTCTTGCTTTTTTGAACAAACCCAAATTAAACACTGCCTGCATAGGCTTGAAACTAACAACTTCAACCCCCTCAGGGGTATTTGTTAATTCAGCAACTCCCCACATTCCATACGAAAGTAGATCTTGATATTTCTCTACGATTCCATCAGCAATTAAACCATCGAATATTTGCAACAGTATTAATTTGGCAACACGATCTTGTTTGTTGCGCTTTAACTCAACTTCGACCTGCATCGAAGTCAATACTTTTATAGTCTCTCCATTAAATAACCGATTTTTAATTGAATTTGCATCTTCAGGTCCAGGTAAATAGCGATCTGTCCATTCTTGAATTTTATTAATTTTCTCTTTTGTTAGTTCTTCATTCCCTGGTGAAAGGGTGTCAATTACCCATTCAGCCACATAAGCGGGTATTCCACGTTTATCCAGCTTGGTTAACGGCAGGCGACGTTTGTCTATAGCAAGGTCGCCAAAAACTCTAACGATTTTTGCGTTTAAGTCGCGTATTTGATCAGTGGCTTCAGTTGTCATATATCAAGTCCTTCAAGCAAGGATTTATCTCTTGTATACAGCTCGGTTACTTTTACTTCAGATAATGACGGGTGCTGCTCAAATTCATCTTCCGACGGCAGCGCTACCACAACACAAATTGTACCCATCTTTACTTGTTCACTGGACGGCCATGAGGGAATATCAACCTCAATATTTGTTTCTTTCAAAGGGGGAAGCAAATATCTTTTATTAATCAATGTCTTCTTATCTTGGCCAAAATCAATCCTGCATTTAACAATGCGTAAATTCATCTGACTAGTGTTTATAGCTGACAGCAATAATTTTCCAGGCTGATTAGCAGCACCGTCCCCGCTTATCGATAACTCAATCTTTGGCTTTTCAACATTTCTGGCAAAAACCATCCAAGGAACAATCACCTCTTCCGGAGACAGTCCGCCATGAGAGTAAAGCTCTTGCTCGTGGCGTTTATCTTGAAAAGCGTTATCATCAAGTATAACCGCAACATCTATGTCAAAAGTATCCAGCCCAAAACGATGTCGCGATAAGTACGCTATATTCTCTTTGATGGCATACCCAGATTTAGGGAAGTCCTCGTTAACGGTCTTGCCCCAGGCAGCACGACCATGAGCCAACATGCCTTCGGGTATGGGAACCACTCTTTTTGAGGTTCCCAAATATCTTCCATGATCGGTTGAAATAAAGAGTTTCACATCCATAGATAAAGGAATTTGCTCAATAACATCTAAAATCTTTTTGGCTTGCGTCTTCAACTGCCCTTCTATTTCTGTTTTTAAGGTGTTGTTCTTGTTTTTCTTGTGATAAGTGTTATCTGGTTCTTGAATACGCCAAATTATAAGATCGCCTGGTTGTGCAAGTCTTAGATTTTTTACCGGTGTCTCTTGTTCGGAGACGTCTTCTCCAAGAATTTTTATCTCCTTCATCATTGAAGGTTGTACGCCTCGAAGTAGGGAACCTTTGGTAAATTCCGTCACTGTAGGTATCGGGGCAAAACACAGGCTATTTTCTATAATATCTAAACGATGAGTACTTTTACCGCCAAGCAAAGCGTTCATTAAAATTTTTGCATCTAAATAATGAAGTCCGTCCAATACGACTAACAAGTTAACTGAATTTGGGTAATTTCCGCGCAATTTTTGGGAATGAAAATAACTGATGTAAGTTTTTGAATTTAAAGCCGTAGGGTAAAAATCCAAATACCATTCAGCAAATTGCCTACCTAAAGACAGGGAATGGGCATATGCGGCATTGTTGCTGGTATTAAGACACCAGTCTTTGTAAGGTAGATATTCTTCCATAAACCATTCGATTATGGCGTCAGGATGTTGGGGCAGCGGTCTTGGTTCTGGTATCGGTCGTAGTTTGGAGATTCTTTCACTATCTTTTCCAGTGGCAAAACGGACAATTTTGTTACATGCATCGGCAGTAACAAACTCGGGGTTCTTTTCAAAATAATCTAACGCAACTTTAGCTGCTTCTTGTTTAAGTTCTCTTTTGGTTGGGGCTTTGAAAAACTCAATAAAAAACTCTCCCCGTGTTTTTATCATGTTGCCAGCCCACGCCTCTTGCAACTTGGCAAGCCATTTGTCGGGCACTTGAGCGGGGAAGTCTCCGTATTTATCTAAAAAAGGAGTTATCTCTGCCCCAAACCATTTTTGCAGCAATAACTTTGCTGATTCAGGGGTAATAGCCTCGTATAACTCACTCAGTTCAGGTTCGTCTTTTTTCCACTCAAAAACCAAAGGATAGAATACAGGCTCAAATGCTTCATGATATTCTGAACCATCCAGCCAAAGTAGCCAATCTGCGGCATGTGACTTGGAGGCTGGCGAGTCCCACAAATAGGTGTGGAATAGAGATGACAATATCTCTTGTGGAGAAAAATCAGCAGGCTTTACTTTTTCCGCCTTCAATTTTTGGCTTATATACTGCGCCTGCTCAACTGACAAACCGCTGTAGTGGTGCATTAAATCCCCGACAATAGAAGGCGCACTGACACAAGTGATATTTCGACCTCTATAAAAAGACTCAGCCCACTCACATAAGGAATAACCACGAATCAGGAAATCTCCTCCTGACAATGCGGCATTTAAAAAGTCAACCTCTGTTTCAATGACCTTATGCCCTTTGACAGGGTCGGCAGTTTCGTCCCGATCCAGCAGTATATTTGGCATGGTTTGTTACTCCACCTTTTGTAAACGTTTAATGCATTCTTCCCGTTTTTTACGGTCTTTGATGGATATAAACAGGTCTTCAATATGACCAATTACATCTTGAGTTTCTTTCTCTTCAATTTTTGTATACACATCCTTTATTTTGGATATTAGGCTTTTATTTGTAAAAGATATGGATTCCAGTTTTCTGCGCAGGTCTGCGGGTTTTGACGTCTTGATTCCACGTTCCACTTCTTTAATTATTTTTTCCGCTTTCTCGTATTCTTCTTGAATTTTTTCGTCTATCTTGTTTTTAACATCTTGCAAATACGACTTGTGTTTTTTGCCAACTTTGCTTGAAAAACCTCTCTCGATCTTTTCCAAGCGTCCACGCGCCTCAGATTCGTCTTCTGGATTCCTGATAGGCAAGAGGGTTACAGATTTCAAATCTTCAAAGTAAGACTGCAAGATTTGAACATATTTTTTTGCTTCGCGAAAATCTTTTTCGTAGTCTGAGCCTGAATATCTGTTTTCTCTGATTATCATGGACTCGTAAAAGTCTCTCAACGCTTCAGGGGAAATTTCTTTGGCGGTTTTCTCCACGTTGTCTGCAAAAGTTTCCAGACCTGAAATTTCTGTGGAGATCTCATCAGATTTCTTTTTCTTTACCTTCTCAAAATTAATTGACGAACCATTAAGTTGCGCGATTGTTTCCTGATACTGATATAAAACTACTAAATCTGCCTTGGAGGTCATCGCATTAAGTTGCTCGATAGCCGATGATTCCGCCGCCTGGCTTCTAAGTACTTCAACCCGTTTCTCCAAGTCTTCTTCTGCCCGTGCGAATAACGCAACAACATTCTTGTACCCTTTACGTTCGAAACTGCTTTTATAGTCTCGTATTTCAGCGCGTGCCGCCCCAGCATCTTCGATATGCTTTAAAGCGACAATCTCTCCGCAAGTTTCTTTTGCAGCATCTTCTATTTTATCGGCTAAGTCTTTTTGGATTTCGCTAACTTTCGGTTGAGTAGGCGCAACTAAATTAGCAGCGCTCAATCCTTTGAGATCGCCTTCGAAGCCAAGCAGTTTTTTGAGATTGTCTTCTTTTGAGATCGCCGCACGCAATTTCTTAACTTCAACGTCATATCGCTTCGCGCTATCCATTGCTGCTATTAAATCATTCAGCGCTTGGGTGACAAATTCTTTTTCATCCTCAGGCAAGACGCCCTGATTAAGACCCTCATTTAGTGAAGTTATTTGGGAGTCTGCCTCTTCTTGGCTTCTAGGGGTAGCACGCTGGATTTCTTCAACTAATTTGCGCATCTCTTTGAGGGCTTTTTCTACGTCGCGCCGCGTAATTGTAAAGTTTTGCGTGCATATCTTTCCCAAAAACTCTTGAGGGTGGACAGACTCAAGCAGATTTTCAAGATACTCTATACCTACGATTTTATTGTTGGCAGAAAAACTGAGTTTGGTTTTATTTTTTCCAATCCAAGCAGAAAAAAGCAAGGTTGCTGTGTTGTAATCGAAACCAAACGGAGGCGCGAAAAGATTAGGAAGAAAGGTCTTAACAGGTGTTTCTTTATCATCTACCTTGACCGCATTCTCTAAATATTCCCATGCGGGCAGTAATGTAGGCGTGTCAGGCTCTTGTATATAATATCGAGTTGTTAGAATATGCCAACTCTGCATAAGTTGTTGTTTACATATGCGACTAGGAATAGGTGACATCCCACCTACTGTGGAATCTAGTTTGTTCTGGATCAAATTTTTTGCAACTACCTTTACACCATCAGGTAGTGTTTTGGCGCCCTTCTTCGGATTTGCGGCAAACTCGTCAAAGAATTTTGGCGGATGGTATGGGTATGCCAGGTTATATAATTTCCGCAACACGCCATCTATCGTTATTGGAGCCAAGACGGTTAAGTTGGATTTATATTTTTGATGAATGACCAACTCTGCCGATTTTCTTGGAATACTTCTATAATTTGTTTCATCGCCAAACAGGTTTCCCAGAAACTTTGCGAGAGTCTTTTTGGTACGTTCCAGGTCGCTATCAAATCCAACTTGGGTAACTTTCTTTATCAGATCGCGATCCTTTTTCAAATCTTCAAGAACTTTGTAACGCAGATAATAATTGGACAATAGGGTATTTGCAGACTTTGGAATCACCATGATAACGGGCGGGGGCGTTTCTTCACAAAATGTGTCGTGCAGAATTTTAAGCGCGGTTTTGTTGAAATACTCGACGTCCGTTTCATCTAACGCAAGTAGCCAGCAAACCAAACCGCGATTACCGTCTTTGAATCCTTGATACGTGAGTGAGTGTGCTTGCAGCGACTGCTTCAAAAAATCGCTGGTTAGCGTTTCTCTGGTGACAATCACTGATTTGGCAGCCCAATCATCTGGGCTGCCCCAGTCAACAGGAACTGGAATTTTGGTAGTGTCGGCAAACAAGTTTTCCAAATCATCATTGAGACTGTATACCGTGTCGGCATTAAATTTCTTGTTTGCTAATTCATTCTTGATTCGATCTTCCAGCGCCTGCGGATCTACAGATACGGGCCAGAAGGAATTTATGCCAAGACTCTCGTCGTATTTGGTGATGCTCTTCTGTGATAATTCTTTCAACGTTTGCAAGGCGGTCTTTTCATCCAAGCCAGCCATTTCAGAAAGGATTTCAACCTGCCTGTCCCCCACAACAATGTGGTCTGCCTCTTGCAGCAAAAGCGCCTTTAACACAGCATGGTATGTATGAGTTGGCGTGCCCGCGAAAGTTTGTTCGATGTTTCTTGTTGCGTTTTCATAAGAGGCAAACAGTTGCTTGGTGGCAATTCTGCCTTGGAAATAATCAACAAGTTCAACAGGGTAAATCCTATTGATTTTTCCATTATCGTCAAATATAGGCTCGTTTTGCTTCTGCTCAAAGCGATCTCGGACGAATCTCAATATAGTGCGCGGATCGTCGTCAATGGTTTGCATTTTTAGGTGGCTCAACAAGGCAGTGGTAAACGGGTGTAATGGGAAGCAGCCTTTTGCAAGAACGTCTCTAAATTTATCGTTTCTCCACCGTAACTCCCGATCATATCTTTTTGAATACAGTTCCCACACCAACTCTGTAGGGCGGTAAAGACTGCCGCGAGCGCGCGGATTGGATGAAATCATCTTATCCCAGGCGCTATCTGATTGGGAAAGATACGAATCCAATACGGCTTCCATCAAAGAATACAAAGCGTATTTCTTTTCAATGCGATTCAATTCGCGCTTAATGGATTGAAGAGTCTGACCGCCAGCGTATTGATCTGCGACTTCATCTGGGTCATGCTGGGCAAATGCCAGAAACAATGCTTTCCCTCGGTGATCCTGTATGCCTAGCAAAAGATTTTGGAGGTCGCCAATTGCCTTGCCCTCACTATATCTTTGCACAAATTGACTAAACTCATCGAACAGAACCAAAACACCAGAAAGAGCCTTGCTTTCCTGACATACTTCTACAATCCACTTAACTGCGTCTTTGAAGTCGAAGTTTCCTTCGGCGCTGGGGGAGACGTTATTATTCAGGTGTTTGAATAACTCCACGTATTGTTCATACGCAGTTGAAACATTTTCCTCCACATCTGCAAGCAGACCAGGCACATCAGTACCGTAATTATCCTTTAAGAATTTCTTTGTTTGCTTGTCTTCGATCTTGCCTTCGAGCCACACCTTGGCTTGCTGATTCCAAAATGGCAATTCTACCGATTGAGTTTCCTTGTGCTCTTTCAATGCTTTTTGAATCGCGGGAAAGAATTGCTCACGCAAGGTTTTGTGCGTATCGCCACTTAAGCGAATCACAAGAAAACGGTCATTTTGGCGTTTAAACTCGTGGTAATCTTCTGTCTTGACTGGGTTGTTAACAGCCTGGTCAATGCGCTCCAAAATTTTCTTTACCTCTGGAGAACGGGTTGGCTTTCCAAAGTAATTTGCCAAGACCAACGCCAGATGACTTTTTCCGTGTCCATAGTTGGCGACAACGGCAAAACAATTGCTTGAATTGTTGTTGAAACTCAATCGAAGATTTTTCAATAGGTCAATGGAGCCTACTGAAACGAGTTGCCCGCCATACGCATCTGGCGCGCTTTCTGCGAAGATATATGACTTGACCAGCGAGAGATTATCCTCGGGTTTGTCATAATCGCTCAATTGAACGGCGCTGATGAATTTACCTTGCGTGTCTATCTTGACAACATCTTTTAGTAACATTTTCCCTCCTGTAGGGAGTTAAGATAGGCGTCCATCTTTTTGCCATTTTTCAAGCATATCTTCTCTTGGCAAAAGATGACTGGCGGTTTCGGGCATTGCTATTAACAGAGCGTGCTGCCTGTTTGGGAAACGATTATATAGATCTTGCCAAACTTGGTTGCGATCCTGTTCTTTTCTTAATCCTGCGAGAAGCAGGTCAAAGTTGCAGATTAAAACACAGTCGCGCATGTCACTGCGATTCGCAATTTCATCTAAAAACTCGTAGAGGCGCGTAACGGATAATCGCGCATATTCAGTTCTTGCAGGCAATGTTGAGAGAAATTCTTTGCTGGCGTCAAGCGTTCCAAGATCAAGGCGAAAGGCGATATCCGCCTCTTGTCCGATTTTAGACAAAGGCATTCGCCAAATTCCGACATTGGTACGGAAATTGCCGCGTTTGAGATTTTCAACCAGTTCAACAGGCTCAGTTTGACCCATAAATTTTTTCCAGAATAGATTCCTGATCTTGACGCAACAACATGACTTGAAAGGGAGGCGCGGTTCGATGAACGTCTACGTATTGATTTTCTTGCATCATTCGCAAAACTTCATCCAAGTCAGATTTTGCCATTAAAAATAATTGCGGAAAACCACTATTCATTAGCACATCAAGGCTGACGCCAATTCTGTCGGGATATTGTGTTTTCCAAAAGTCAAGCAAGGCGTATCCTATTACCCACGCAGAGGGGATAACTGGAGATTGCACGCGAAATCTTCCGCTATCAGTAGCTATTAGAATTTTTAATTTGCCTAAGCCTTCCGAATTAGTGTACGCATTTAGAAGTTTAGTGGCTGTGCTTTGAACTTTCCTTGCGGATATAACTTTGTTCTCGGAATGAAAAATATAATTGCCTATAAAATCAGACACATCCTCTTTAGAGAACATGTTTCCTGAAAAAAATAATTTTGTAACAACTTGATTCCAAAATGTCGGTCCTGGACCATGCGGTGCGCTCATGTGATAGTGCATCAACCACTGCGTGTTAACGAGATCGAATTGTTCATCGCACCGAAATGCAAACGCCCCAAAAGGAGTGATTTCGTATTTTTGCCCAATAAATCCGCAACCTCTTGCATAATAAGGCATTGCTTTTATGTAATTTGTTCCAAGAGAAGTTGATTTTGAAAAAATCTCTCTTCGCTCTGTCTGGCTTACTGCATAGAGATTAGGATTATCAAAAACGGCTTTGACAATTTTTGATAGCGATTGACGAGAAAGAGATATATCCTCATGAAAGACTGTAGGTATTCGAGTAGGCGCAGTCGGCATTTTCACTTCCTACCTTACTGGCGCGGAATCTTCAAAGTTAGATAGTGGATTCAAGATGGCTATTATTAATTCTCGAAGATATTGTCGCGCCTCTTTATCTAAAAATAATTCGTAAGCATAGTCACTCAAATAAGCATAATCAATATTTTCTTCAATCCTTTTAGTGCCTCCACCTGAAGTAGAAATCTTAGAGTATTGAACTTCTCGCCCATCTTTAATTTTGTGTCTCCAAAAATCCGATGTCCTTAGATGGAAAAATGGGGGAGCGGGTTGGTTCCAATCTCCTCCAGCACGGATTAAATTGAAAGTATTTGAAAAACTCCCAATCAGATCATCATTAAAACATATTTTATTTTCAGTGATGATTTGCCTTTCAAATAAATCAAGCACGGCAAGTAACATCACCAACTTATGTGGCTTTTTGTGACCATGAGTAATGTCCCTCTGCATTTTTTGGATTTCTATTTTTAAGCGATCCAACTTTTCCTGTAAACTCATAGTTTCGGCATCCATATCCAATTCCTACAAATGGCACACCAAACAAGATTGGTCGCCACCTTCCACTTCGCCTAAACCAAAAACGTCACTTAGAGTCTGGTTTTTATTTTGGTTTTTGCGTCGTTCTTGAAAACGGGCGTGTTCTGCTTTTATTCTATCTACTCTCTCGGCATCTCTTAATTCATCCAAACTTTCGTTGGCTCCCCACGTGTAAGATTCGCCTGTCACTTCATCTTTTTTTTCAAACTCACCAGCTTTTTCGTACAACTCAGGATGATTTTCTAAAAGACCAACCCACTCAACCTTCTGTTGGAAAAAGCAAAAATAGCATCCAGAACGAGAACGCCAATCATAATATTTAGGTAATCCCAGTCCACTTTCTTCTAGTAGACGAAAAACGTCATCTTTTGTTATTCCAGCATCAATAAATGGATATACAGCTGTGATGTTAGGCTTGGTTGAGATGTATCCTTTGCGATGGGCTTCGTCTGCTCTGATACCTACATAACTTATACACGGATCATCTCCAACAAATCTTTCAAAAGGTTCGATTTTCAACTTTCTCGTACACCATCTTGTTCGAGCATCAGGTAAGACACCTCGATATATTTGCAAATAGTGTCTGAAAGGTCTGTCAGGGTTTAAACGGTTAATTTGTTTTCCTAAGAAAACCTCAAGGCGATCTAAATATTCGTAAGTTTCTGGGAGTTCTTCCCCAGTGTCGCAAAAAACATACTCAACATTTTTGATACGATCGCGCATGAAGATAGCCAAGGCGGTACTGTCTTTACCACCTGATAGGGAAAGGATATGTCGAAGGGGTTTCTGTACATCTGTGGTCATGTGTGTCCTCTCAAATACCACTAAAGTATTCTGATTAATGTGTTGGATTATACGATGGAAATACGTGCGGATTCTTTACAATTTCGTTTCGTGTTCGTCGGTCATTTCTTGCAGCAACATCTGCAAGGCGACCCGCAAAACCTGAGGATCTTCTGATTTATCCTTTTTCAGTTGCTGGCGAAGATTTTCAGCAATGGCGCGACTCTGTTTTCGCTGCTCATGGGTTAGACTGGCTTCTGGGACATAGCCTTTTTGGGCGGCACGAAACGCCTTTGCATAAATAGATACTTTCTCAGTGAAAATATCCGTGTCCACATCAGTCCAGTTTTTATACGGACGATTGGCGATATAAGCTAACACACTCTCAAGGGCAGTGCGTCCATCCTCAGATTCAGCAGCGCGTTTCAGCAGCGGAAGCAAGTTTGAGTTTGTTACGTGAGGCGCGAGATCAACCGCGATAGTGCAAAACAGATTCCAACTATCCTCGCCCTTTCCAAGCCCACAGGCAGCCAGCCACTCATCTCTGCCCCATTCCAAAAGCCTGGGGGTTTCATTAGATAACTCCGTCAGGGCGCTATTAAGGCGGGCAAAAAACTGCTCCACCTTATCCTTGTCCAAACGCTTATCCTCAAATGGCTCCATCTCAAGTGCAAGAGGCAGATCTGAAAACAAAAGGCGTTCTGGAGACTTGGCTTGATCTACAGCTGTTCGAACTGCTTGTGCGTGTTTGGAAATACGACTGGTGCGCCAGGTATGTTCGGGTAGTGATTTCAAACCGCGGATCAATACCCTGACAACGGGCATCACCGCAGGTTCTGTTTGATACCCGCGTGCGAATCTTTCCACGATCGCCTGACGCGTCCCTGTGATTTTGCATCCTGCGACAGAAAACAACTCGGGTCTGCGTAACAATACTTCCCAGTCAGCAATGGTCGGTTCGGGTAATAATGAGCCTTCGCGATACAACGTTGTTTCGTTTTGATAGATGATCAAGAAAACGCTAAGCAAAACTGGAAGGACGCCATCGGTAATGCCAAATGGCGGCATATTCAACAAGTGGAAAAGTTCCTGAACGCTGCGAGGTTCAAAAGTCTCGCCGAAAATAAATCGGGTCATTTCACCCCATGCAGGCAATATTCCCTGGGGATCATTCTTCGTTAGCGCGGCAAATTCCCACAGCCCCTTTTTTATTTCTCGATGTAACCCACTCGCCTTTAACATACTGTCATATATGCTTCGCTCTGGAGGAAAGCCCACGATACCCAAACTTGTCTCCGTTGGGTGATCGAACATCGCCTGAATTAAATTGCGCCTCGCTGCTGCGCCCTGCGAAGATAATGCGCGACGATTGATGATCTCATTCCAAATCGTTGGACTTTGAACGTACAAATCATCGCATATTTTGGATAGCAAATGCGAAAGCCCTTCATTCCGCTTACTAACAAGGCTTTTGCCTTTGTACATCCATTTGCATAACGTCGCGTCGGTCAAGCGATGAGAACTAAGTGCGTTTTCTATTTCATTTTGAATCAAGGTTTCAAGTGCGCCAAATCGGGTTCGTAATTCCCGTCGCGCAACAGGATCGCCATGCAATTCGCCTGTATTGTCCTGCACCCAATGAAGCGCGCGAATCTCAGACAACAGATCGGTAAGGCGTCCCGTTTTTTCCAAAACACCCACTACCAGGTCTGAGCGTCCAGCAATCTCTGCTGAGTTTGCCCATTGAGTAAATTGATCCGCTTCTGAAAAGTTGGCAGATAAACACACCAATACAATTCCGCTGGCTCCGGTTGAAGGAGATAGATTCGCTTGATTTCGTATAAAAGAATCTATGTAGCGCACCTCAAAATACCGAGTTACGCCAAAAGTATAACTATGCCGCCGTGCGACGATTGGGCGCGGGGGCAAATATTTTTGTACAACCTCTGCCATACTGAAAGAGCCGCTAAGTTGCTGACGCGCCTCCTGTAAGCGTTCTTCAATATCTACGTCACTCCCCTGCCAAATGGAATATGTCTTATTGAAACGACGGTAAACAATTAGGGAGCGTGCTTGTAGATTTTTTAGCGCATTACGAATATCACTGTCGGTTGCATACTGAGATCGTAATGCGTCAAAAACGTTATTCTCAGTTGCATGAAGATGACTCACTTCGGCAAGCCAATTAAGCAAGCCGATTGTTTTCAAGGTGTCTGTTTCGATTCGAGTTAGTTCGGGATCAGATACGTTACTGAGACGATCCATAGTTTCAGTAATTGCTCTTGCCCTGCCAGTAGCGTACAATCGCCCTTGGAAATTTGCAGAAAGGTAATCAAACAAGTCTGGCAAGCGTATAAATGAATTAATTTCGTTTTTCGAAATAAAATCTTGGAACCCGGCTGGTTCATGAGAAGCCAGATACGCAAAAATAGATCGCTCGTTTTGCGCCAATCGTTTAAACAAATACGGCAATGCCACTAAAGATGTCGGGTGAAATGGATAAGAATGAAGCGAAAGATCCACAAATTCTTCCGGCTTTAACATTGGCGGACGCCAACCATTGCTGGCTATCTTTCCCGCAATTTCTTTTACAGAAGATAATGCCCCTTTTATCCGTTTTTCGTCTGAATACTCAATGGCTTTTGCCAGTAATCGTAATTGCTGCGTTGGGGGTTCTTGAAAGGCAATATCTTCAAATCTGCCTTGTACTTTTGCCCATTCACGTTGAGTTTTGCTGTCTAAAAGCGCAGCATATCTTTCAAACGCCTGGTGCAAAATTCCAACAAACATAAACGGGGTATCTCCGCTTCGGTTGGCAAATTCAGCTAATTCTTGCAACAAATAAATATCTGTAAAATCAGGATGAGAGGCAGCGTATTCTAAGGGCTTTCCCATCTCGTCAAAGATCATTAATGCGCCCAAGTATCCCAGTTCACGCAAGGCTTCTGTCAGCCTCTTGAGCCACTCGATCACAACACGACTATCAACATCGGCATTCCAATGTTCTAATTCACGCACAAGGACTTTGGTACTGGCGTTTTTTCCGTGCAATTTATCTAGCGATTGACTTAGTCCATGTTTCAAACATTCTTGCAAAGACGCCCGAAAACCGGTAATCGGAATAGGCAGCAATCCTAGCGTACTGCCATGATTCAAGGCATGGGTGACCTGTCCGCTCAGAAGGGTATCAACCGCTTTTAATTGTTTTAAAACCTTTTTGTGATTCTGCTGAGCCGTTCCCATCAAGTTCATTAGGAAAAGCCCATAATAAGATTTCCCTGAACCATAGGGACCCGTCAAAGTCCATGACCTTGCTGGAGAAACGCTTTCAAAACGTACCAGCATTCTTTCCAAGCTGGAGCGAGACTGTCCAGTGAAAACATACTCATCCAAAAGGGAGTTATTCTGGAGGTCTGCCTCTACATTAATAGACCGTACTCCGCTCTGGCGAATATTTAATACTTCAATAAGACTAGATTGATTATTTTTGCTCATAATGCCCCCTCAACATATTTAACGCATAAGAATCAAAATCGCTTGCTATCGAGTTATGGAGGTAAACCTGTCTTAATCCAGCGGTTTCCTGTAATCGAAGCTTTCCATCAGTCAGTTCTTCCAGTGTTTCCAAATATTCAACCACGCTGTTTTCGTCAAGTTTGAATGCTTGTCCGGGGCTTCCATGATGGTAAACGCATTCGTCAACAGAGACGGTTCTTCGCGACGTCACTACAGAAGGCAAATATTGCAATAGGGCATAGCCAAAAATGCCCACAGGCAAGGAAGGTTTAGCTCCGACGTTAAAACGATATACATTATCTTCTACGACATATCGAATAATATCGAGCTCTGCTAATGGGCAATCCAGACTTTCCTCTGAAATTACGCCGGGCTTGCCTCGCATAGAAGGAACATAGGTCCGTAAGCAACAATCCACTTCCCGTTCAATCGTTCCATCGGTAGTTTTTATTCCTGCTTGTTCAATATGCTTCTTTAGGAAAAACTGAATTTGCTTTTTATCAAATTCAGATTCAAGATAGGACGAAAAAATAAGATTCCAAACATACCCACGCACGAGGTTATTGGTTAACTGCCAGTGCAACAGCCAAAGCGATCCAATATCCTCAAAATATGGATCCCAACTGCTTTTTCCTGAAATAAGTTTTCTCGCGAGTTCCGTGAGTTTCAAAGGTCGGGGCAGACTTGGCTCTTTCGTTTCAGCAACCAACCCGATCGCAAGGCACCAATGTCGAATAGAACGAACCATGTTCTTTCCAACACCAAGTGTCGCTAAAGCCTCTTCGTCAGTGAAAACCAGCGGGTTCTCTTTTATGGCATCTACTCCCTTCTTTAGCCATCCATAACGAAAAACAAACTTTTCATGCCCACCAAACATGGGTTTGATACCGCCAGGTTCCACTATTTTCTCCTCAAGAAGCATTTATAGAACAAGTTTACCATTAATAAAATTTTGGGAAAATCGAGGACTTTCGTGTAAAGTGTCCGATAGGCTTTCTAGATTCGTATGCTCATTGAAACTGGTTCGTTGTGTTTTTCCCCCACTCGGCGATAGGCAACTCCCCAAATTTCTTCTGATTCACCATCACCACAGCCACCTCAGGTGGTAATTTTTCAAATGCCCAGCGCATAGCATCATGAACCCAGTCTACACTCAACTGGGCATATATAAGTCGAACGCCTGTCTTTTGGCAGAATTCCAAAGCCTTACCAAGTCTCTGTTTTGTGATTTTAATAATCTGTTTCCTGTTTTTATGATTGTCTCCCACCTCCAGCCAGAACAGAGTCTCATATCCTTGAACCTTCCCCCACGCCAAGGTATCTGGATAGACGGATATTTCCGGCAACTTGGTTTCGCTCCAACCAGCCCAAATCTCCGCGCGTGGATAGGCAGACCGCAACCATGCCGGCCACATGCGTGAAGTATTTCTGTGGGGGGACCCTATCTGATGTGGGCTCAATTCTTTGAACCCGCTGAAATGCACCTTCTTCGATGCACCCCAACTGCGCAATGCAATGGCCAATCCTGCCCGCGTTGGATGCCACATGGGGAATGGGTCCATTTCCTTTGGCATGGATTTGTCTTTTTGTATCTTTCCGCCAATCTTATGTACCGCCAAGCCGCTTTTTTGAAGCGATTGCAAAATATCATAAGTTAATGTTTCAGGAAGACCCACCAGCGACGCAACCTCACCCTCGTCCCCCTTCCTGATCCTTCCCAAAACCTGCAAGCATTTCAATTCCTCCTGAGAAACATGGGAGAAACCATCTTCCAAAGTAGGAGGACGGTGCAGAGATGAATAAAATAATCTTGGACGATAAGAAAAACTACAATAGTCTGGTTCCTCCTCGACACGGGTCACGACATATGGCAATCCAAGCCCGGGAAGGATGGACTGTTTGACCTCTGCCAGATACCATTCACCGGGAGAGTCCACCCGTATCCAAAGAGATGAACCAGGTCTTTTTTGATTCAGATGGGCGACCAGACGCTGCAGGAGAGGACGATATACGAAAGGTGGGAGACCATTTAAAGCGTCGATATGGAAAATGAAGGTATCCGTGTAACCGCCTTCATATTTAAGGCTGATCCAATCAGAAAAAGTCACATCACCAATACGAACAGTCATAATCTAATCCGAACATCCTATGGAAATGAATTCATCTTCGGTAAAGAAGGATTGCGGGTTGAGCCAGACATAACTCTTCTCACCCGTCTTTTGCTTGATGCCGTAATGCAAATGAGCGCCAGTGCTGTTGCCGGTGTTGCCGCTCAATCCAACCAAATCGCCGTAGTTTACGATTTGCCCTTCCACCACCTGAATGCTGCTCAAATGAGCCAACCAGACCTGATAGCCATTGTTCTCCACCACAACCAGATTACCCCACGGACCATTCGAGCCGGCCCATACTACTTTGCCGGCAATTGTCGTATGAATAGGCGTTCCTTCATTCACGGGGAAGTCACTGCCCGTGTGCGTCCGATAATGCGGGTCTTGAAAGACGCAACCCAACAAGGGCTTGTCATACCATTCGCTCCAATGCTGGATCGGACCGACGAACGGTAAGCCGTAAATTTCCGAACCGGGACCAACATATCCATCCCACGGAACCGCGCTCATGCCCGCCGGCGTCGAATTGCCATACGAACCGTTATCACTGGTTTCTGCATATTGAGGGACATCGAACAGCCATTGTTCCACACCAGGCTGCGCCCAATCCGGTAATTGGGGAATCGTAAGCACCACCAGCATGACATACCCAACCACCAAAGCCGCCCCGCACAACAGCGGGGCGGTCATCAAAACAATCGAGAAACGGAAGAAGCCCTTCACTATAAAACCCGTCCCAGGCGATCCAGGCGAATCTCGCCCTGTTGTCCTGCTTGTAAACCCATCGAGGCTTCGATGGATAAGCCATTGCGGATCATCCTCATCGAAAGCCAGTATGAAACGCCAGAACCGATAATTACAGGGGATAGCAAAAGCGGATTAGCGGAATACAACTTTCCAGTTTCAGGGGTTGTGATGGCGATTACCACCAACACTGCGGGCGGAAAGAGTGCCAGAAAACGCGCCTGCCATTCCACGCCCTTGGCGGCAGCGCGGGCACGTGAGAGGACTTCCACCACGGTTCCCAGAGTTTTACGAAGAGATGCCACCAACGGTCCGATCTCGATGCGTCCTTCGATGGAGGCAAGCAAAGACGTGGCGACAATATCCACGGCAGGATTGTCCCAGGCAGTCGTCCATTCGCGAACAGCTAGTGCTGCTTCATCAGCGGGCGCTGTTCGCAAACGCACTACCAGATCGCCCAGCACCATCCTGCCATCCGGTCCCACGGCTTGCGCCGCATCATCCAATGCGTCACCCAGCGGCTTGCCTTGCGAAAGCAGAGTCTCGACCACACCCAGTCCGCGCAAGATATCCTTGGCTTGTTTCAAACGAAACTCCTGGCGTTTATCGGAAAGCGTTCCGGCATAAAGCAGCCCGCCTGCAATCGCGAACAGAATGGCGGGAAAGACTCCCAGGAACATCCCGCCTGCCAAGCCACCGCCGACCCATGCCAGAAACCCATAGGCGATCTGGTTGAATGCCAATCCCGTTCCGGTCTGGCGCGCGAATTTTTCGGGATCAAATGTTTTCTTCGGCTGGGCAATGCCCATCGCACGCGCCATGCCCGCTTCATCCACGGTGCGCCGCCAGCCAAAGGCGATGGGGATGGTTGCCAACGCCAGCGCTGCAATTAATGAAATCAATGTAATCATCTTATCTCCAGATAAACCAGATCGAGAGTTCCTGCGCGCCGCCATTGGCAAGCCAGACGGCAAAGTAGACTCCCACAACACCCAGCAGGACGGTCAACAACGGATAGACGCCGACTTCATCCCACGCCAGACCCAGCGGGCGTACCGTGGCCGATCCAGTGTGTGTATTGAATGTTGGAGCAGGCTGTTTACGTTCAAACGCCCCTTGTTCGGGAGTATGTTTTTGGGATGGTTGCGCGTTTTCCGTTTTGCGAGTCGCCGTCTGTTGATTGACATATTGCTTTGCCTGCATCGAATAACGAAAGCGGCGCGTCAGCCAGACTTCGGGCGGGACGCGGTCGGGTCCAAGGCGCAGGAGCGCCAGCGCCATGAACCCGACCAGCACCAGAAAACCGATCACCACCTTTCCTGTGAATGATAGCGGCAGGAATAAACACAGAACTGCCAGGAGCGCCCCAGCGCCGAGAATGCCAAGATCGCGGTCGTTGAACATGGCGCTCCTAAAACGGCGGTTGGGGTTGGAAGTTCTTCAACATCTCACCCAACTGCGGCAGGAAGAGAAAGGCAAACAACACAATGATGACCAGCCCAACCACGCCGATGATCGCCATCGAGGTCATGCGGCTGCCGCCAAATGCCATGCCTGCTGTGCCTTGCAAAATAAAATACAGACCGCCCAGCAATGCCACGACGATCAGAAGTCCGGCCATGAATGCCCAGGCGTCACGGGCAATCGCGAGAATTTGTTCCATGATGGGATCGAACATAAAAATCTTCTCCTTTCAAAATTCAACAGGTACCGAGAAACCAGGCGGCAAGGGGGATGGCTGCGCTGGCAAGGATCATGCCAAAAAGCGCCTCGCCACATTCAATGAGCGCTTTGGCAAATGAGGATGCTCCACCGATCGAGGCGGACAACATGGTGGTGAATACCGCCTTGAGCATTCGCAACGCCGCCAATCCGCCGATCAATCCGGACGCCAGAGTCCCGAGTTCACTGATCGGGCCACAGCCCCCTGCACCTGGCAGGGAGGATTGCAATGCGCTCACGATCTGCGGGATTCCCAAAAAGGCAAACAACCCCAGGATCACGATGGATGCCAATGCGGAAATGGACTCCCAGACCCACAGGTTGGCGCCCAATACACTGGCGGAACTCACGCGCAACATTTGCGCGATACCTGCCAGAAGAGCAAAGGCCAGAAACGCGCCAGCGAGAGCCATCCAGGCTTCGCGTAAAAAGGTCAACAATAATAAAGAAATGTCTGTCATGAGAGAGTCATTGGATCATGTTTGTGGAATTCCGCTTCGAGGGCAGGATAGAAATGTTCGCCCCAGAATTGCATTGGCCAGCGGCGCGCAGGACCGGTGCGATCTTTCAGGGTGATGACTTCCAATGGGGCGCATCCACAATCCTGTACTTCTCCTTTGCGTTGGACGACCAGCACACGGTCGGCTTCATAAGGGACTCTTTCATCTCCCAACAAGGCGGATAGATCGTCGCCATCATTGAAATTCTCGGACTTCAACGCGGCGGCAGCGATGATCGCCCAGCCATGATGGCGCGCCATCTCGCGCAATGCGGCGGCTGCTTCCCCACTGCGGCCTTCTTCATTCATCATGCCAGTCAATCCGATTACGGGAACACGATTGAGGTAATCCACTGCGATCAAGGCAGGTCCCTTTACTGGAAAGGCATAATCATGGATCAGCATGTCTTCCAGGGCGCGGACTGTATCTTCGCGAGAGTTTAGGGAGAGCAGAACCGCTTCACTGGCGCGTGCCAGGGCTGCTTCGACCTTTTCTTGTGGAACTTGATGATGAGGCCCGCTGGTCAACGCCTCGGTTTGCAAAAATAGGCGGTAGCGCAATTCTTCGGGAGTATGTTCGTAACATCCAATGGCAGAAGGAACATGCGAGGAGGACGATTCGAATAACATCCGCAGCAGCCAGGAGGTCTTGCCAATTCCTGGCGCTGCGGCAAGTAAGGTCAGGCCGCCGCCCCAGAAAGGCAGGCCAGCAAAGACACCAAAGGGAGTGTATGGTTGGGGATTGCCCAAAGTTCCAGAGCACGGCATATCGTCATGATATTCAATTGATGAGAGGGGATGGGTGTTCGTGTCGTTATGGAGTTTGAAAGAACAAACGCAACAGGAGCCAGACAATTAATCCAAGCAGCAAACCGGGCAAGGCAGGGATCGAGCCCGTCTGTCTGCGGATCCAAAGCCTGCGCCAGGCTTCCAAACCAAATAAAGACAGCAATACGGCAGGCAAGGGGAAAAGGCAGGCCAGCCCGCTGATCGCAAGCAGGTCTGCCCTGCCAACGATTCCCTTGCGATAGCCATATCCAGTGAGCAGGACCGGCCAGACAGGCGGATAAAACAACAATATCAAGGCAAACCAACCGGAAAGATTTCGGAACAGACTCCAGACACAAGCCAGGATCACGATCCCGGTTTGGATGGGAGTGATGGGCAAGGTCAGCAGGATCGTTCCTAACAGGAAGACCTCAATCCCGGGCACCAGCCGATAGCGCAAATCGGCATAACTAAACAGGGAGAAGGAAACCAGTGCAAATGTTTCCGTGAGGGTCATGTTGGCTTGTCTTCTTCGTTTTTGTTCGGTATGAAGGTGAGCATCTCTTTTACACGTGTGGCGTTTCCGAGTTCGGAAGCGCGATACAACGGGTCGTGTGCTGTGATGATCTCTTCTGGATGATCCAGGTAGGCTCTGGTCATGTGCGCGGTTTCTTCCGGATATTGTGCGGCAAATGCATTCGGATCCATTCCGTGTTTGGCGATGTCGGTGGACATCGCCTGAAAGCCTTGTTGGAATTCCTGCGGTGAACCGTTGAAGTTGGATTGAATGGATGAATTGACGGATGATGAGAAGCCAAAATCCTGGGAGGCAGGTGTGGACGCGGACGCGACACCGCCGAAACGCTGCATGCGTTCTCCCAACTCCGCCTGTCGTGCCGCCAGTTCGTGCCCATGCGCCAGGGAACGATTGTAGGCGGCAGGGGCATGCAACCCCATTGCATCCAAATTTCCAGCCTGTTGTGTTAATTGTCCTGCCGCATTCAGGTGACTCATGGCGGCTTCCGCGCCAGTGAGACCACTGCTCGCAGCCGCCTCAGTTGCGCCTGCGCTGGCTCCTGCCGCACCGACCGCTCCCGCGCCTGCAGCTCCCACCCCGCTGGCAGCGAGTGCGCCAATCGAGATAATCTGTTGAGCCGCTTTGATCATCCCCCCAAAAGCCTCTGTCGTTGTGGAGATGGTCATCTTTCCGAGAATGCCAGCCAGTGACAACAACAGTCCGGTCGCGCCCCACAACCAGATCACACGCAGAATGGCGGATAACAAACCCTGCTGTCCCATCCAGGTGCTGGCTGCCATACCCGCCTTGAAGACTCCGCCAGCCACAATGGGAAGCAGGGCGATCAGGATGACCGCCTTCATCCATAACGAACGCAGCCAACCTGCCTGAGGGAGAACACTTGCGATTGCAATCGGAGGAGCAAGTACAGCGAGGATGAACAAA
>JAUQXA010000015.1 GCA_030834895.1 Anaerolineales bacterium | reverse complement strand
AACGGATAGCGTTCAGCTGCAGCGCATCCAACAAGATCGCGCGGTGGACACGAGCGAAGCGAGTGCCTCCGCGCGTACCATAGCTTCGCTGCCAGCTGCAACGCCTGTTAGAGGGCGCGTTCACGAACCGCTGGTCGGCTTGGCTGTGATGATCACGACGGCGTCGACGGGCGACGGGCAGCGCCATTTGGCAACCGTTAGGCTGTCGCGTCGGAACTCAACACGCGCTATGCGCTCGGGTTCCAGTAGAGTCAGTGGATTCGTGTCGTTCCATGGAGTGGTGGAAGGACAAATGAGATGGTCAGTGAGCACAAACGCCGTCAACGTGGGCGGTTGAGACTTGCGACACTCAGTTCCGCTGACGGGATCGCGACGAGAACTACCGACACGAGGATACGTCGCGCAAACAGAATCGGCCGCGCGCCGGGCCCGCCAAGTGGCCTCGACGGAAGTCTGGCCCTGCGGCGTCGCTTGCGCACTGGCGACACTCGCGGAGAAGGAGGCGGAGAGAACTATTAGGCACGCGACACTCTTTGACATGACACCTCCGTGACGATGCGACGTGGCAGGTCGCGGCCCTCTAACGGATAGCGTTCTGCTGCAGGCGATTCAATAGAGCCGCCGCGGACGGCGGCACCTTCCTCAAGATACGACCGCTGGCCGCGGCGGCAATCCACACCTTCGCCTGTCGGCAGCAACGCCTGTTAGCCAGCGGACGCCTGGAGCAAGCTGAGCGCCCGCACTGATGCGATTCTTGACGCTTCGAATGCGTCGGCCGACGGGCGGGCGATCACTCTCCCGAGCGCGCCTGCTTGAGCACACGCCGCAACAGTGCGAAGGACCCGACGGCCAGCAGCATGGAGACGACTGAAGCACCGATCAATACGCCGTCACGCTGAACGCCGAACAGTCTTGGAGCTGTCGACACCACGAAAGCCAGGGCAATCATCAGCGTTCCCAACGTGGCCGCGCGATCCTTGGAATCCGGGCGAGTGGTTCGCGCGCGGGCCAGCAAGACTACGACGAATCCAATGACCACGACGGCAAAGGCGATGCTCGTCACCATTGTCTCGAGGGACATGGACCTCTCTCCGCTGGCTAACGGATAGCATTCTGCTGCAGGCGATCACATAGAGCCGCCGCGGACGGCGGCACCTTCTTCAAGATACGACCGCCGGCCGCGGCGGCAATCCACACCTCGCCTGTCAGCAGCAATGCCTGTTAGACCGCGGCGCGTAGGAATGCAGGATTCAGTAACCTCGGCATGGGCAGGCCCCGTCGGATGATCACGGTGCGAGCCATCCCCCAGAGGACGACGAATGCAACAGTGTCGCGCACGATGCCGCCGCCGAGCGGCTGCCAAGGCGACCAATACCGCACCGTGGTGAACGGCGCCAGGAATTGGATGCCTTCACCGTAGGTGGTGAACGCATCCAGAACCCCGTGGGACGCGATCGCGAGTGTGAGTGCCAGCCAGAGGGCCACTCCCGCCTGAAGGCTTGAGGCCCCGCGCAGCACGGTCACACGGAGCAGCGCACTGAGCGTGGCGGCGAAGGGGAGCGAGTGAGTAAGTGCTCGATGTCCGCCCAAACACGCGACATCACCTCCTCCAAACGGACGACCGATCGCGTCGACATCGGGAAGGACTGCACAGAGTGCCGCCACGAGCCAGACGCGCCGCGGCACCGGCTTCGGCAGGAGCGTCGCTGCTATAGCAACGGCACCGACGGCGTGCGTCCAGGAGGAGGCCATGCGCTTAGGTCGATTCCGCGGTCTAACGGATAGCGTTCAGCTGCGGTGGATCCCATAAGATCGCGCGGTGGACACGAGCGTAGCGAGTGCCTCCGCGCGTACCATAGCCCACCGTCAGCTGCAACGCCTGTTAGACCGCCCGCAGCTGATACGCGTCTTCCAAGGAGTACAGCGGAGTTTTCGGATTCGAGGTCGCGAACTCGAAGAGTTGGCGCCACGACTGTGAAGTGGCAGGAGCATGACCCTCGTGTGAAACGAGCATCAGAATGGAACTGCCATCGTCGAGCACCTCTTCTTCGTACTGAACCCAAACAAACTGCGGCCAGTCACGCACTGCAGACTCGACTTCTGAAGACGCAAGGCGATCGACGGCGATGACTTGGTACGGGTCGAAGGCTTCCGGATACAGATG
>JAUQXA010000014.1 GCA_030834895.1 Anaerolineales bacterium | reverse complement strand
CAGCAATCAGTCCATCATTATTACAGGCAAGTTGACGACGAACACGACTTTTCGAGGCAACCGCTTCATTATGTATGATGCGGGGTATTCGCCTCTCGCTCTGTATGGTGGAACGGGTTACACTATTGAGAGCAATTATTTTTGCAACACGACAGGAAAGGGATCGCCCGCAGTCTGGCTGGACGGGGCGACCAATGTGATGCTGTCGAACAACACGCAAGCAGGATACTCAGCTCTTGTCAGTGGCAATGGGTTAACTTCGCAACTAGGAAACTTGCAGACCGCTTTGCCGTGTCAATTGGGTGCAACGTCTACCCAGAATACTATGGCATTACTCTCGGCATCCACACCTACCCCCACGCCCACAGCCACTCTGATTACGCCTGTGGCGTCGCCTACTACAGTTACGGCTACTTTTACTCCGGAGTCTATACAAACGCTTCCATCGCCAACCACAGTTGTGACGGAGATTATTGCCCCAACGGAGACACCATCCCCCACTCCTATCCCTCCATCTCCTACAGTTGAGGTCGTTGCTCCAACAGAGACCTCAACACCTATTACGCCAGTGTTGCCTGACTTCACACCCACAGTTGAGGCTAACAAGGCAATGAGTTCAGCCAATAAACTTCCTCTGATTACATTAGACGGTAGTCTCTCCATTCCGGAGAACACCACGGTTGTGACTACCAATAATGCAGACTCTCCATCCCAATCCCTGACCTATTCGATTTCAGGCGGTGTGGATTCGGCGCTTTTCAGCATCAATTCTTCGACCGGTGAACTGACATTTATTACAGTACCCGACTTCGAGGTCCCCACAGATACCGGTGCTGACAATACCTATAATCTCACTGTTCAGGCGTCCGATGAAGTAGCTGCCGTCACACAGGACATGGTCATTACCGTCACTGCTGTCAACGAAAACAGTCCTGTGATCACATCGAATGGCAGTCTCTCCATTGCGGAGAACACCACGGCTGTGGTGACCGTTACCGCGACTGATACTGACCTGCCAGCTCAATCCCTGACTTATTCCATTGTGGGCGGCGCGGATTCGGCCCTCTTCGGCATCAATCCCTCGACTGGTGAACTGACCTTTATCACGGCACCTGATTTTGAAGCTCCCGCCGACGCCGGTGCTGACAATGTTTACACCGTCACGGTTCAAGCATCTGATGGAATGCTTGTCACTACACAAGACATCGTTGCCACAGTGACTGAAGTCAATGACAATAGCCCGATAATTACATCAAACATTAATCTTTCTATTACGGAAAATGCTGCGGCCGTGACGATTATCACCGCGACTGATGTTGACCAGCCTGTACAAACCCTGACCTACTCAATCTCGGATGGCCCAGATTCGGCACTCTTCAGCATCAACTCTTCGACTGGCGAACTGATCTTTATTACCGCGCCCGATTTCGAAGTCCCTGCCGATTCCGGCTTGGACAATATCTACAATGTAACAGTTCAAGTCTCTGACGGGACATTTGCGGCCACCCAGGACATTTTGGTTACAGTTACCGCAGTCAATGACAATAATCCTGTGGTCACATCTGGCGGCAATCCATCAGTTGCGGAGAACGCCACGACTGTGACAACAGTGACCGCTACAGATGCTGATCTGCCCGGCCAAACTCTGACCTATTCGATTGCGGGCGGAGCGGACTCGGCGCTCTTTCGTATCAACTCTTCGACCGGTGAACTGACTTTTGTTACTACGCCTGATTTCGAAGCCCCGGCTGATTCCGGCGCTGACAATGTCTACAATCTCACGGTTCAGACAGCCGATGGGGTATCTGCAGTCACGCAGGATGTCGTTATTACTGTCACTGCTGTCAACGAAAATGGTCCTGTGATCACGTCGAATGCCAATCTTTCCATTGCGGAGAACACCGCGGCTGTGACAACCGTGACTGCGGCTGACACCGATCTACCATCCCAATCCCTGACCTATTCGATTTCAGGCGGTGTGGATTCGGCGCTCTTCAACATCAATTCTTCGACCGGTGAACTGTCCTTCGTCACAGTCCCCGACTTTGACACTCCTGCTGATTCCGGATCTGACAACACTTACAACATTACAGTCCAAGTGTCTGACGGAATGTTTGCCTCCGCCCAGGACATTGCCATTGCAGTTAATAAAGCTGACTAGCGGATCATCCTTCGACAAACCATGGAACAAGGATGTATATTACAAGCGAGGCGTTCATCACGCCTCGCTTGATTTAATCGTTATGTCAATCACGACCTGCCCTGACACCTCTCTATGCGCTGGATCAATCCACATCAGTGAATTGACTTGTTGAAATGATTCCGCACCTTGGTCGCAATCTGGCGTTCTGTCATCTTATCCGCTGTCTCGACCCCAACAATCTGCACCTTGACCTTTCCGTGGGCGATTCGTTTTTCAAGTTCACTTTTTGCCTCGCCGGGGCCGAAAATCAATACTGCCTCCGTTCTGCGCAGTTGAGCTATAACTTTGTCGTAAAATTTATTGAGTTGTTCGGTGAATTTTTTGTCCAGCTGGTCATCTCCCTGTTGATGTTCGGCGCTGTATCGGGACCTTGCGTGGGACGTTCCCCGATCAGCGATGCGCCTTTCCACGCCTGATTCGATTTTTTGAATTTCCTCCCCCTGTTTCCCCTGGATTACGAGTATCGCTTTCTTACGATCAATCCACAAGCCGATATTGTTTGTCATTGATCCTCCGATTCTCTAGATGTATTGTTCATACACTATCCTGATTCCATTATACGGCTTTAAGGATTAAATGCAACCAGCCCATCAGATGGGGCGTGGATTAAAGTTTTGGAGGGCTATTGTGTTCATAAAGCGCCTTGCCGTGCTTGAAGTTTCGCCAGGGATTGGGCTTTGCCGGAACTTTAGTTCACCCCTTGGCAATATGGCTTTCTCATTATCGCTTGACAAAACGAAAAGTGTCACCCTGAGCGACAGCGAAGGGTCTCTACGACGGCAAAGAGACTCTTCGGTCGCGGCGAACGCGCTCCCTCAGAGCGACACGAAAACCATGCCCTTGGCAATGTGCAGGCTTGCACAATGGATGGAGAAGATTTATACTTATTTAGTCACGCGGTGTCGTTGGATTGCAACGTACCGTGAAACCCCTAACTATCAGGAGAAGAAAAATGAAGAAACTGTATTTTGTGATGGCGCTGTTGATCGTCGCCTCGATGGTCCTCACCGCCTGTGGCACCCCCGCCACCGAAGCGCCTGTCGCTGAAGCCCCCGCGACAGAGGCCCCTGCTGCCACCGAAGCACCCGCCACCGAGGCGCCAGCCCCCACCGAAGCGCCTGTCAAAATGACCAAGGTCTGCCAGGTGACTGACACCGGCGGTATCGATGACAAATCCTTCAATGCCACCGCCTGGAAGGGTGTTCAGGATGCCATTGCCAAGTATGGCAACGTCGAAGGTAAATATCTCGAGTCGCAGCAACAGGCTGACTACGAAGTCAACTTGAACGCTTTCGCCAGCGAAGGCTGCGACCTGATCATCCCCGTCGGTTTCCTGCTTGCTGACGCCACCACTGCTGCCGCCACCGCCAACCCCGAGCAGAAGTACGCCATCATCGATGTCGATTACCTCTCCTTCCCCAACCTGCGCGGCTCCGGTTTCGCGATTGACCAGGCTACCTTCCTCAATGGCTACCTCGCCGCTGGCATGACCAAGACCGGCAAGGTCGGTACCTATGTTGGCATCGCCTTCCCCGCCACCACCAAGTTCATGGACGGCTTCGCTCTCGGCGTTGCCTACTATAACGAGGTCAAGGGCACCGATGTCAAGGTTCTGGGCTGGGATGTCACAACCCGCCAGGGTCTGGAAGTCGGCAACTTTGAATCCACCGACGACGGACGCAAGATGGGCGAACAGCTCATGGATGAAGGCGCCGACATTATCATGCCTGTCGCTGGACCTGTGGGACTCGGCACCCTGGCTGTGATGGAAGAGCGCGGTACCGGCATGCTCATCGGCGTGGACAACGACTGGTCGCTCGCCAACCCCGATAAGGCTGGTTTCATCCTCTCCAATGCCATGAAGAACATGGACGTTTTCGTGACCGAGACCATTGGTCAGGTGATCGATGGTTCCTTCAAGGGCGAAAACTGGATTGGTAACCTCGAGAACGGCGGCGTGGGTCTCACCTACGGCTCCGAACTGGGCGATACTGTCCCCGCCGAACTGAAGGCCGAAATCGAAGCCTTGATCCCGAAGATTCAATCCGGCGAGATTGTGACCCTTCCCGAAGGCGTCTATTAAGATTAATCCGGTTTAGAAAAAAGATGCAGAGCATTGCTCTGCATCTTTTTTGTCTCCGCTTGTGCCCGCCGGGAATTGATAAAAAACCTTTTTCCGTGTGGTAGAATGAAAAAAACATTTCGGCGGTGATGTTATGCCGCAAGTTTTTCATATTTCGAGGTGTTCATGGAACCTGTTCTGGAATTACGAGGCATCACAAAAAGATTTCCTGGCGTTTTGGCAAATGACCATATCTCGTTGGACTTAAAGCAGGGCGAAATCCATGCCTTGCTGGGAGAGAATGGCGCGGGCAAAACCACACTCATGAATATTCTCTACGGGTTGTATAAACCCGATGAAGGAGAAATCTTTGTCAGGGGGAAGAAATTAACAGTTAGCACACCCAACGATGCCATCACGGCTGGCGTTGGAATGGTTCACCAGCATTTTATGCTTATTCCGGTTTTCACGGTCACAGAAAATGTCATGCTTGGCGATGAATACTTAAAGCCGGGCGGCTTTTTGGACCGAAAAAAAGCCGCGGCAAGAATACGGGAGATTTCACAGACGTACAATTTGCAAGTCGATCCAGATGCCTACGTGAAGGATTTGCCCGTGGGCATCCAGCAGCGGGTGGAAATCATCAAGTTATTGTTCCGAAATGCAGACATTCTAATTTTGGATGAACCAACCGCGGTGTTGACCCCGCAGGAAGTGGATGAACTGTTCAAGATCATGAAAACCCTGGTCGAGCAGGGAAAATCCATCATCCTGATTACGCACAAATTGCGTGAAGTGATGGAGTTTGCCGAGCGCACCACAGTCATCCGCGGTGGAAGAGTGATTGGAACCGCCAGACAGAGTGAGACCAATCAATTTGAACTGGCTTCGATGATGGTGGGGCGTCAGATCGAATTGAACATCCAGAAAAAGGATGCCGAAGTAAAAGAAGTTGTCCTGGATGTGAAAAAGCTCAAAGTGCTGGATACCCATCATCAGGTTGCCGTGGAAAACGTTTCGTTCGAGGTTCGGGCGGGGGAAGTGCTTGGGATTGCCGGTGTGCAGGGAAACGGTCAGACGGAACTGGTCCGCGCGTTGACTGGGTTGGATCATGCCGTCGAGGGGAAGATTCACCTGCTTGGCAAAGATATTACCCATGCGCCGGTCAAGGAAATCACTGAACTTGGCACGGCTCACATCCCTGAAGATCGCCAGAAGGACGGGCTGGTGTTAGCCTATTCTATCGAAGATAATTTGATTTTGAATACCTGGTACAAAGAGCCTTTCGCCCATAATATCGTTTTGCAGCGGAAGGTGATCCTCGATAATGCCGAAAAACTCGTCTCCAACTTCGACATCCGCACACCCAGCGCGCAGACCGCCACCAGCAACCTTTCGGGTGGAAACCAGCAAAAGGTGATCGTGGCGCGGGAATTCTCCCGACCGATCAAACTGTTGGTCGCGTCCCAGCCCACCCGTGGTTTGGACGTTGGTTCCATCGAATACATCCACGGGCGCATCATCGAAAAACGCGATGATGGCTGCGCGGTGCTGCTCGTCTCCACGGAACTGGATGAAATCATGCAGCTTTCAGATAGGATCGCTGTTATGTATCGCGGACAGATTCTTGCCATAGTGGACGCCAAGACAACCAGCCGCGAAAACGTCGGCTTGCTGATGGCGGGCGTTGTGGCGGAAGCCCATTAATCCCGTTGGAAATACCAGGGTAAACCTATGACAAAGACAGAAGAAACACAGAAGAAAAAAGACGTTCTTTTTACGTTTTTCGAGGAACTCCGCCGCAATTCGCTGACGGTAACCGTCCTGGCAATCGTGACGGGGTTGCTGGCTGGCGGGTTGATTGCCGCCGTCACGACAGAGGGCGTTTATGCCGCCTTCCGCGTTTCGTTTTTCGAGGGGATCAAAGCCGGCGCGATGGTGTTTTGGAGCACTTACAAAGCCCTGTTTACCGGCTCGGTGGGCGTTCCCGCCGATATTGCCAGCGCGCTTCGTTCGGGTGATGCGGTTGCGATCAATAAAGCCTTCACACCTTTCTTTGAGTCGCTGTTGCAAGCCACGCCCTATATTTTTGCAGGGCTTGCGGTGGCGCTCGGTTTCCGCGTGGGGTTGTTCAACATCGGCGCGGAAGGACAGATATTTGTCGGTGCGCTTGGCACGGTGTGGGTGGCGACAGCTTTCAAGGGATTGCCGGGTATCATCCATGTGCCGCTTGCCCTGTTGGGCGGCGCGGTCTGCGGCGGCATTTGGGGCATGATCCCCGGCTGGCTCAAGGCGAAGACCGGAGCGCACGAAGTCATCAACACCATCATGATGAACTACATCGCTTTTCGCTTGAGCGAATACATGCTGACCGGGATATTGCGCGACCCAAACAAGAGCACCCCAATCAGCGCCCCCATCGAAAAGAGCGCATGGCTGCCGCGTTTCTTCGATGACCCCAATCGCTTCCATGCCGGTTTCTTCATAGCCTTGCTGATGGCGTTCCTGGTTTACTGGCTGCTATTTCGCACCAGCTGGGGATTTGAGCTTCGCACGGTCGGATCGAATCCCAACGCGGCTCGTTATGCAGGGATGAGCATCGTCAGAAGCACTGTATTAACCATGTTCCTGTCGGGCGCTCTGGCTGGCATGGCTGGTGCGAATGAAGTTCTCGGCGTGAATCACAACCTGGCGGTCGCGTTTTCATCTGGCTACGGTTTCGACAGCATCGCTCTCGCCCTGCTTGGGAACAGTCATCCGTTGGGCGTGGTGCTTGCCTCGCTCCTGTTCGGTTTCCTGCGCAACGGCGCGATCCAAATGCAGCTCACGGCGGGCATTCCAATCGACATCATCTCCGTGCTTCAAGCTTTGATTTTAGCTTTCATTGCGGCTCCAGCCATCATCCGCACCCTGTACCGCTTGAAGGAACCGAAAGCCGTGGAAAAACCCCAGGCTGTCGCCAAGACCGAAGGGAAGTAAACCATGACACAGTCAACAGCAACCATTATCAAACATTCCGAATATATTTCCCCGACCCGTCGCACGGTGATGGGGGTCATTTTCCTTGCTCTTTCACTGGGGATTTGGGCGTTGTTCTCCCGCACCGTGACGCCCGACATGCAAACGACCTTTAGTTTGTATCCGGGAGGATCGAAAGTAGTCGTCCCCGATTGGGTTTTTCCATCCCTGCCGATGTTGAATGCCCTTGCATTTGTGGGTGCTTTGGTGGGAGCCTATCAACTGGCGCGCGGGTTTGGGCGATACACCAATACGATGTTGGGCGTCGTTTCTGCGTTGTTCATCTTTGGCTTCCTTGTCTGGGGCGCATCTGACTCGAGCCTTAACCTCGCTGGATTGCTCAAGGTGGCGGTGGTGCGCGCTGTCCCGCTTACATTGGGCGCTCTTTCCGGCATTCTTTGCGAGCGTTCGGGCGTGTTCAACATCGCCATCGAAGGCATGATGTTGACTGCCGCGTTTTGCGCAGCGTTGTTTGGCAGCCTGACCAATATCTGGGTTGGCTTGTTTGCGGCAATTGTCGCTGGGGCATTGATGTCCATGGTGCTGGCGGTTCTGGCAATCAAGTACAAAGTAGACCAGATCATCGCCGGGACGGTCATCAACATCTTTGCCACAGGTATTACCTCGTTCCTGTCAGCCAAGTTTCTGCAAAAGTACGAGACGCTGAACAATTCCGGTCGTTTTGGGACCTGGGATGTCCCCGGTTTGTCACAAATTCCTTTCATCGGTCCGATCTTTTTCAGCCATAACCTTTTCATTTACGCGATGTTCATCTTCGTCATCGTGTTGACTGTGGCGCTCTACTACACACGCTGGGGACTGCGCACCCGCTCTGTGGGCGAGCATCCCAAAGCGGCGGATACGCTCGGCATCAATGTTAACCGCACGCGCTACATTTCCGTGCTATTCGGCGGGATGATGGCTGGCTTTGCGGGCGCATACTTCGTCCTCGGCTCTGTAGGGCGTTTCGATGAGGTTATGACCGCCGGTCGCGGTTTTGTCGGTTTGGCGGCGATGATCTTCGGCAACTGGCATCCGGTTGGTTCGCTCGGCGCGGGTATGCTGTTTGGCTTTGCCGACTCGCTGGCTTCCAAGCTCGCCATCCTGAAGGTGCCAATTCCCAACAAGTTCCTCGAAATGGGACCGTATATCATCACGATGGTTGTGCTTGCGGGCGTGGTCGGCAGGGGACAACCGCCAGCCGCAGGCGGCAAACCCTACGAAAAAGAATAACGACTGAATCAAAAAATCATCCCCCGAAACGAGGGATGATTTTTTGATTCACAGAACTGTTATTTTCCGATGGGATACTTCCCAAACTCTTCCACCGCATCGACCATTGCCAGGATGTTTTCGGGCGGTACTTCGTCCATGATGGTATGCACCGATGCGACCATGTAACCGCCGCCGGGCGCCATGACCTCGATCACGCGCTTGACCTCGTCGCGCACTTCCTGTGGGGTTCCAGAGGGCAGGACACGGTGCGTGTCCACTGCTCCGCAAAAGGTCAGCGACTTGCCAAACTGGCTCTTCAATTCCGCGAGGTTCGACATCTTCCCCGCCGAGGTTTGGATCGGGTTGAGGATGTCCACTCCGATTTCGATGAAGTCCGGTATCAGCGGGAAAACATCGCCATCGGTGTGGAAGAAAACTTTCGCCTTTGTGTGTTCCCTGATGAAGGCGATGTAGTCGGCGTGGATCGGCTTGAGAATCTTGCGATACATTTTAGGCGACATCAACAGGCTGTTTTGTGTGCCGATGTCGTCCCCGATTTTGATGATGTCGAGATTGTCTCCCGCGGCTTCGAGGAAATGTCCCATCAACGTTTTGCACAACGAGGCAATTTTCCTAAGTAGCGCTTCGGCAAAGTCCGGGTTGAGCGCCAGGTTCATTAGGAAGGTGTCCATGCCCTGCATGGCAAAGGCTCGTTCGAGCGGGAACAACAACCAGGGAGTCCCGATAATGGCATATTGATTTTGCTCCGCCAGTTTTTGAGCTTCCGCTTTGACGTGCGCCACGCGGGTGGGGTCGTCCATATCGGGCCAGGGATAGTTCTCGATGTCTTCCAGTGTCTTCGCTTCCTTCATCGGGTGGATGCCCGGAAACCAGACGCCGGGCGCCGCCTCGCTCTGTCCGCTGCCCCAATCGTCGATGAAAGGGTCATGCTCCGGGCGTTTGCGATTCCGCTCATAGACCCACTGCGGGTACAGGTCCAGCACACCGCGCGCATCGCTGTGCAGGCGCTGGAGGATGGCCTCGTCGGGCAGGATCGTCCCCAGTTCGGGCCACTCGTAGATATACCGGTCCTCCGACTCGATCCCCAAAAGTTTTTTCAAGCCCTGATACGGTCTTGCCTTCAAACTGGTCGTGTTGCTGGTGCCAATGATAATCGGAACGCGATCCGGCTCCTGGTGGTTAATGGATAATAAGACACGCTCTCTGGGGGTAAGTGACATTTCGACCTCTCTGTTTGAAGTTAATGACAAAAAATATTATAGCATACGGCAAACTTGAGATCGTCACCGCGGAGTCCCTGTTTTGCTTCTATTCTGTACGCATGGTAAGATAAAAGAAAACCCTTGATTCTTGGAGGTTTCAACATGCGTAAGTGTTTTTTGATTTTGACAATGGCAATATTGCTCGTTTTTCCCTCTATCGCATCTGCGCAGGGACAGATTGTCGTTGAATCCGTTGCTGTAAGTTTATTGCCCGAATATGACAAGGCAGATATGCTTGTCATCAATTACATTACGCTTTCCAGCGACACCACATTCCCTGCTCAGTTCGATGTGCGAATCCCGGCCGACGCTAATGTGCATACGATCGCAGTCGGCGCATCCAGTGAAACGGTCACTGACCAGGGAATTCAATCCACGACCCGAAAGGACGGAGATTGGCTTGTGGTATCGATCACGGTGACGGGTCCTGCCATACAACTGGAATATTATGATCCCGGACTTAAAAAAGATGGCAGCCAGCGTTCTTATTTCTACCGCTGGTTGAGCGATTATGATGTAACGAATTTTGACGTGTCTCTTCAACAGCCGTTCGAAGCGGAAAACCTCAAGTCGTCATTGTCGTTGCGGGACGGCGGCATTACGAATGATATGCAATATTATCTTTCAAATGTAGGGACCGTCCCTGCTGGCAAGACTTTTTCCTTTGATCTCAGTTACCAAAAGTCGACCGATTCCTTGAGCGTTTCCCATCTTGAAATCCAGCCTGTGGAAGTGGACGAAGATACTCCTGGTCGCGTATCCCTGAATGACTATCTGCCTTACATGATTGGCGGCTTGGGGTTGATCATGATCGTGGGCGGTTTTTTGTATTACCGCCAGTCGGGACGTTCCACCTCCTCGAAGAAGTCCCGCCGCAGACGAGTGGATCGTGAAGAAAATGAAAGCGGCGTGTATTGCGCCCAGTGTGGGACTCGCGCCCGGGCTGGCGATCGATTCTGCCGTACCTGTGGATCGCGTATCCGTCACCCCGAAGAGTAGGGATGGGTTTCAAGCCTATCTTATTTATTCCGCCCACCATCTTGCATAGACCGCCTGCGAAAGCAGGCGGTTTGCGCTTTTCTCCCTCGTGACCAGTTCTCCGCTGTCGATCTGTCCTTTGTATTTCTTCATCATCTCGTCCAACGCCTGTGCCACGTGAATTGCGGACGCGCGCACTGCGTACAGGGTGGCGATCACAAACAGCGGATTCTCACTCAAGCAGGCGCGGCAGACCTCGAACAGGTGCGGCAGGGACTTGTAGACTTCCCACACTTCGCCCTTGGGTCCGCGACCAAATTTGGGCGGGTCGAGGATGATGCCGTCGTAGCGGACGCCGCGCTTTTCCTCCCGCTGCATGTACTTGACCGCGTCCTCCACAATCCAGCGGATGGGCTTCTCGTTTAGTCCGGAGAGCGCCTGATTCTCCCGCGCCCAATTCACGGATTTCTTGGATGCGTCCACGTGAGTCACCTGCGCACCTGCCGCCGCCGCTGACAGTGTTGCCAGTCCCGTATAGCCGAATAGGTTGAGGACTTTCACGGGTTCCCTTCGACCATGCTCAGGGTGAAGATTCGCTTTCTGGATGAGACCAGCCATAAAGTCCCAGTGAGCGGCAACTTCTGGGAAGACCCCCAAGTGCCGTCCCGGCGTGGTCATCGCCCAAAAGCGTAATTGCGCCCCTCTCCTGAGAGGAGAGGGGCTGGGGGTGAGGTCATACTTCATCTCCCATTTCTCGTCGACTCGTTTCTTGAAGTCCCAATGTCCGCCGCTCTCTTCGGCTGTCGGTTGGAAGATTGCGTGAGCGGTATCCCAATCTCGCTGGGGCAGGGAGCGGCTCCACATGGCTTGGGATTCGGGACGCGCAAAAATATACTTACCGAAGCGTTCCAGTTTCAGCCCATCGCCGGAATCGAGCAGTTCGTAATCCTGCCAGTGCATGGCTTCGAGCAGAATAAAGGTGGGAGAGTTGTGCATGTCGAGTACCTGACTATTGGTGGATGGAATTGACAATGAAATTAACCCGAAATTCTCTTGATTTTTGCCTGTAAAGCAGTATAATGTGGTAGAAAGTGGTAAATAGTGGTAGACGAGCGCCGGGTGCCCGGCGTTCGTCGCATTAAAAGGATAAGTAGAACAAATGTTCCTCGGACAGTTTCAGCACAATCTCGATGACAAAGGGCGACTGATGATCCCGTCGCGCTATCGTGATTTGCTGGAAGGTGGCGCCTTCATCACCCAAGGCTTCGACAAGTGTCTGATGGTAATGAACGAATCCTATTTCAAGCAGGTCTATGAGCGCATCGAAGCCATGAACCTCGCCGACCCGACCGCCCGTCTCCTGCGCCGCCTGATTCTGTCCAATGCCTATCCTGTCGAACCCGACAAGGTGGGGCGCATCCTCGTACCGCAGAACCTGCGTGCCTTCCTTGGCATCGAGAACGGTGAACTGGTGGTGGCGGGACAGGGCGACTACTTTGAAGTGTGGACGCCCGCGCTGTGGCAGGAACAGATGGCTCAATTGCAGGATACCGAAGCCAACAACCAGCGCTTCTCAACGTTGGATTTGTCCAAACCGTAGGGGCGGGGTCCTCCCGCCCAGGGTGGGGAAACCCCACCCCTACGAGCTATGAACCACATACCCGTACTTTACAAAGAGATTATACACGCACTACAACCCAAACGCGGTGGGCGTTATGTTGACGGTACATTGGGCGCGGGCGGTCACGCTCGCGGTATTTTGGAGGCTTGCGCGCCGGATGGGCTTCTGCTGGGACTGGATGTTGACCCGCAGGCGCTGGCGCTCGCTCGTGAGACCTTGGCTCCTTATGAGGGACGCACACATCTCGCGCAAGCCTCCTACACGACCCTTGCCGGGCAACTCGCCGATCTTCACTGGGACGCAGTGGACGGGATCGTCCTCGATCTCGGCGCCTCCTCCATGCAATTTGACAACGCCGAACGAGGATTTTCATTCATGCAGGACGGTCCGCTGGACATGCGCTTCAGTCCACAAGCTTTGCAGAGCGCGGCGGATATTGTCAACGCTTATGATGAAAAAGACCTCGCCGACTTGATTTTCCGCTACGGCGAAGACCGCGACTCAAGGAAGATTGCCCGCGCCATCATCTCCAGCCGACCGCTTCGCACCACCCGTGAGTTGGTCGCTGTCATCGAAAAAGCGTCTCCCCGTCGAGGAAACCGAGTCCACCCCGCCACGCAGACCTTTCAGGCGCTGCGCATCGCCGTCAATGAGGAACTGTCAGCAGTGGAGAATGTCCTCCCACAGGCAGTCACCAGCCTGAGGCGCGGCGGACGGTTTGCAGTCATTTCCTTCCACTCGCTGGAGGATCGCATCGTCAAGGATTTCTTCCGCGAACAGAGCAAGGACCTCATCAACCCGCCCTACGAAAGGATTTATAAAGAGGAACGCGGGGCTGTCGTCAAAATCATCAACAAAAAACCGATTATCGCTTCCGATGAGGAAGTGAAGAGCAACCCAAGAGCACGCAGTGCAAAACTTAGAATTATCGAAAAGCTATGAACATGCAGAACGTCAATGTCAATCATCTGGTACATGCCTACAAGGTCGCTCCCTGGCGTATTCAACGACAGTGGATCGGCAATGTGTTGCTCGCAGTGGTTGCGCTGGCGATGATTGCCACGCTCTATCTCGATGTGACTTCCCAAGCTGCCATTACCGGCCGCGAAATACAAAACCTCACTGCTTCGATTTCTGCCAGCCAACAGGTCAGTGCGGATCTGCAGACCCAACTCGCCTCATTAACTTCGGCCCGCGTCATGGAGCAGCGCGCGCTGGAGATTGGCTTCCGCCCGATGGAAGCCGGGGAAGCGGAATATCTGGTTGTGCCGGGTTACACTGTGCTGGAGCCGGATATTCTCTCCTCGGCGCCTGTGCCGCAATTAAGCGCGTTGACTGTCCCGCCGGAATACAATGAATCATTATTGGATTGGGCGGACAAAAAGATAATGAACTCCTTGCGAGGAGCCCAATGAGACAGCAATATGCGTACCGGGTGCAGGCACTGGCTGGAGCGATGGGGTTAATTGCGCTTGCCATTGTTGTGCAGTTGACGCGCATCCAAAACAGCCCCGAGGCCGCCATTTTCCGTCAGCAGGCATCCAATTACGCTTATGAACTACGAACCTTCTACCCGGATCGCGGCGAAATCTATGACCGCAACGGTCACTTGCTTGCCGGGAATAAAACGGTCTATGAGGTTGGCGTGGATTTGAATATCGTCAAGGATCCCCAGGCCATTGCAGCAGCCGTCAGTGTGGAACTTGCCCGGGATTATGACCAGGTTGCGGATGCAATTCAAAATCCATCCGAAGGTGTTTCCTATGTCGTGTTGGCGGATTTTGTCGAGGCCGAAAATGCTCTCAGGCTTCAGGAATTGAAGAAGGAGTTTCAGGAAAAGGCGGAAGAGGGACTCCCCGGCGCTTTGACCGGACTGGAGTTCAAAGCGCACCCCCAGCGCAGTTACCCGGAAAACTCGCTGGCGTCGAATGTGATCGGGTTCGTTAGTCGTGAAGGACGCGGTTATTTTGGTGTCGAGGAAAAATACGATACTTTGCTGGCGGGCAGCCCGGTTCAGGCTTTTGTCCCCACCGACCCGAACAAGGCGTTTGAGATTCCGCGTGTGCTGAACGGCACCACGCTTGTCCTTACCATCAATCGTGACCTGCAAGCCGCCGCTGAACAAATTCTGGATGAGTCACTCTATACCTATGGCGCTCTGAACGGTGTGATTGCCATCATGGACCCGCGCAACGGTGAAATGCTGGCCATGGCAGTCACTCCGCGCATGGATTTGAACCAGTTTTGGAATTACGCCAGCATCTACAATAAAGCCAGTGATTTCAATCCGATCATTTCCAAGCCCTATGAGCCGGGTTCCGTATTGAAAATCCTCACCATGGCTGCGGCGCTTGACAGTGGCACGGTCACACCTGGCACCACCTACCTTGATACAGGTGCGATCCTCGTCGGTGGCGCGACCATCCAAAACTGGAACCAGGAACCTTGGGGCGTGCAGGACATGACCGGCTGTTTGCAGCACTCGCTCAATGTTTGTATGGCAACCATTTCCACACAAATGGGCGCGGGGACTTTTTACGGCTACATGGACAACTTTGGCTTTGGTCATCTCACCGGCGTGGATTTGGCCGGGGAAGCCGCTGGCAGGCTCAAACTCCCCGGCGATGAGGATTGGTATCCCGTTGACCTCGGCACCAATGCCTTTGGACAAGGACTGTCTGCCACGCCGATCCAGATCATGATGGCGGCATCCGCAATTGCCAACAAGGGACAGACAGTCACCCCGCACACGCTTTATGCCATGGTGCGCGACGGACGCCAATACGATGTACCCGCACAGTTTGCGGGTTCGCCCATATCCGAGCAAACCGCCAACACGCTTTCGGAGATGTTGACCGTTTCGCTTGAATCTGAAGGTTCACTCGCACTCGTCCCCGGCTACCGAATTGCCGGGAAGACAGGCACAGCTCAAATCCCTGTCAATGGGTTTTATGACAGCACCCAGACCAATGCTTCCTTTATTGGCTGGGGACCGGTGGACGACCCGCAATTTATGATCTACGTCTGGCTCGAACGTCCCTCCGCATCCATTTGGGGTTCGGAGACTGCCGCCCCCGTTTTTGGTGAAATGGCGGAGAAAACCGTCGTCCTCTTGGATATCCCGCCCGATTATATCCGGCAGGGACTTGCCTCGAAATAACATGCTTACTTTAGCAGACGCCCTCGAAGCCCTTACCTCCATTCGCATTGCGAGTGCCACTGCGATCATTACCGAAGCGGTTATTGACTCGCGCCAGGCGATACCTGCTTCGCTCTTTGTGGCAATCCCCGGCGAAAAAGTGGATGGACACGACTTCATTGCCGAAGCCTTCAAGAGGGGGGCGTCTTTTGCTTTAACCCAGAAGGAAACACCAGGCTACCGGACCCTTGACTTGCGTGATGGTCTGACGACTGAATCTCCCTTTGACCTTTCCCTGCCTCTCTGCTTGCGTGTGGACAACACAACCTCTGCCCTGCAACAGATCGCAAGGTTTTGGCGTCGCAGGCTAAACTTGCGTGTAGTCGGAATTACTGGCAGTGTGGGTAAATCCACCACAAAGGAAATGGTTGCCGAGGTGCTTGGCACGCGTTATCGTACCCTGCGAAGTCCAGGCAATTTGAACAACGAAATTGGACTGCCATTAACCATGCTGAAACTGGGATCTGGCTATGAGCGCGCTGTTTTGGAAATGGGATTTTATGTCCCCGGCGAAATCCAGTTCCTGTGTGACATTGCCCTGCCGCACATCGGCGTGGTGACGAATATTGGCACTGTCCACGCGGAACGTGCTGGGTCTCAGGAAGCCATTGCTCGTGGTAAAAGCGAATTAGTTCAGGCATTGCCGGAGGATGGCGTCGCCATTTTGAATTTTGACGATCCCTGGGTCCGCAAGATGGAGGAAAAGACCAAAGCACGCGTCTTTTTCTATGGGCTTTCCTCCGAAGCCGACCTGTGGGCCGACCATATCGAAGGCCTTGGTCTGGAAGGAATTCGTTTCCGCCTGCATTACAAAGGCGAGACGATCCATTCCCATGTGCCGATGATCGGACGCCATTCAGTTCATACGGCATTGCGTGCCGCCGCGGTCGCGCTCAACGACGGGTTGACCTGGCAGGAGATCTTCGAAGGACTCTCACACGGACATACTCAATTACGCCTTGTGGCGGTTCGCAGCAAGTCGGGTGCGTTGATTTTGGATGATACTTACAATGCTTCGCCTGAGTCCATGCTGGCCGCGCTCAACCTCCTCGACGAACTCGATGGACGCAAGATTGCCGTACTTGGCGACATGCTCGAACTGGGTCCCTACGAAAGGCAGGGACATGAAATCGTTGGCTTGCGCGCCGCACAAGTGACAAAGTTCCTGTTGACACTTGGTCCGCGGGCGCACATGATTGCCGAATCCGCCCGCCGTGCCGGTATGAAGCTCTCGCATGTTTTGGAATTTGAACAGCCCGAGCCGATCATGGACTGGCTGAACAATAACCTTGCGTCGAATGATGCTGTGCTGATCAAAGGCTCACACGGATTGCGCATGGATCGCATCACCGCCGCATTGGAGATTCAATCTTGAGACAAATTGCCTTATCACTCAGCCTTGCAGGTCTTACCTTTTTGATGACCGCCATTTGGGGTGGTCCCCTGCTTCGCATTTTGAGACATTACAAGATCGGCAAGATCATTCGTGTGGAGGAGCCTGGTCATCACGGCGTCAAGATGGGAACACCCACCATGGGTGGTGTGATGTTCATCCTGCCTGTTTTGCTTTTCAGCGGATTGCTTAATTTTGTGGCGTTGTTCGGTTTGAGCGGCAGCGGTGTGGGACGCTCGATACTGGTTCCAATGGCTGTGATGTTAGGTTTTGCCCTCCTTGGTGCAGTGGACGATTTGGAGGGTATTCGCGGCAAACGCAAAGGCGATGGGATGCGCGCCCGTACCAAGTTCGCCTTCCAGGTGATCCTTGCGTTGATCACTGCTTATGTTTTGAAATACCGCATGGATGTGCCCGACCTGTATTTTCCAGGATTGTTCTTTGAAGTCGAACTCGGCTGGTTGTATGTCCCCATGGCGGCATTCATCATCGTTGCGGAATCCAACGCGATGAACTTTACAGACGGACTCGATGGATTGGCTGGTTTGATTGCTGCCACCGCCATCGCCGCTTTTGGTGGCATTGCCCTGGTTCAGGAACAAATCTATTTAGCACGTTTTTGCTTCATTCTTGTCGGAGCACTCTTTGGCTTTTTATGGTTTAACGTCCATCCTGCGGAATTATTCATGGGCGATACTGGCTCGCTTCCGCTTGGTGCGGTGCTGGCAGTGATTGCACTGCTCACAGGTCAGTGGCCCATGCTTTTGGTGATTGGCATCATCCCGCTCAGTGAGATGTTGAGTGTGGTGATTCAAATTGGTTACTTCAAGTGGACAAAGGGCAAGCGCTTTTTCAAGATGGCGCCCATCCATTTGCATTTTGAACTGCTCGGCTGGAGCGAAACACAGGTTGTGCAACGTTTCTGGCTTATCGGCCTGATGGCCGCGTTGATTGGAATAGGACTTTCGCAAGTGTAAAACTGTCCGCTCATTCGGGGGCTTAGCCCCCGAATGAGCGTAGGACGATTATGACCAACTGGACAAACACCCACGTTCTCATTTTAGGAGCCGCCCGCCAGGGCATTGCCCTCGCGCGCTGGCTCTCGCGTCACGGCTCGCGCGTGACCTTGAGCGATTCGCGGACTTTGGAGCAGCTTGCCTCCGCCCGTGACTCCCTTGCGGATGTGGATGTGAAATGGGCAACGGGCGGACATCCGCTGGAATTGCTCGATGGCATCGATGTGCTTTGTCTTTCGGGCGGCGTCCCGTTGACCCTGCCCATCGTGCAGGAAGCCATCAGGCGCGGCATCCCGCTTTCCAACGATACTCAGATCTTCATGGAAGTCGCGCCCTGCAAGACGATTGGAATTACAGGTTCTGCGGGCAAGACCACGACCACAACGCTAGTTGGAGAAATGGCAAAGCTGGACTGTGAACCGCGGACCGCCGACGGTGCAAACGCGTCGTCCGCCGTCCGTGGTTCGCGGTCTTTCGCGGGTGGCAATATCGGCGACCCGCTCATCAGTTACGTGGACGAGATGACCGCCGACGACCTCGCCATCCTCGAGATTTCATCCTTCCAATTGGAGCAGATGACCATCTCACCGAACATCTCTGCCATTCTCAACATCACGCCCAATCATCTCGACCGTCACGGCACGATGGAAGCGTACACCTCAGTCAAAGCACGGATTTTGGATTTCCAAACTGACAAAGACACTGCCATTCTCGGTTGCGATGACAAGGGCGCGTGGAGTTTGCGGAATCAGATCAAGGGCAAACTATTGACCTTCAGCCTGAAGATATTGCCCGACCATCTCGACGGCGCATATTTTCACGATGGGTTGTTGAATCTGCGCGAAGGCAAGGCCTATGTGCCGTTGATGCCGCGTGACAAAATCCAACTGCGCGGCGACCATAATGTAGCGAACGTGCTTGCGGCTTTCACCATCGGCCATGCGGCCGGATTGAAACTTGATGCCATGCTCGAAGCGGTGGAGGGATTCCGCGGTGTGCCGCATCGGTTGGAACTCGTCCGCGAGTTGCATGGTGTGCGCTGGTACAACGACTCGATTGCCACCGCTCCCGAACGCAGCATGGCGGCGATCCATGCCTTTGACGAGCCGATCGTGTTGATGCTCGGCGGACGCGACAAGAACCTGCCCTGGGATGAAATCTCCCAACTGATTCGCCAGCGCGTGAATCATGTGGTGGTCTTCGGCGAGGCGGCGGAACTGATTCAGAAAGCCGTATCCGCTGTCGGCTGGGCAGGGGTGGACTTGAAGCGGGCAGCCAATCTCAAAGAGGCGGTCGCGCTCGCAGCCGAGGTTGCATCCGCTGGTGACGTCGTCCTGCTATCACCGGGCGGCACAAGTTATGACGAGTTCAAGGATTTTGCAGAGAGAGGAGAAGCTTTTAGAAAATGGGTACAGGAACTTTCGTAAGAGAACGACCCTACACCTCGAACAACAGCAGAGGGCTTGTCCGCGGCTTCGACATGCCTTTGCTGGTTGTTGTCGTGGCGTTGGTTGTCTTTGGACTGACCATGCTGTACTCGTCTTCATGGGACTTCTCGCTCGGCGCGTATGGTGACGCGATGCACATGTTCAACCGCCAGTTGACCTGGCTTGGAGTTGGCACGCTGACGGCGATCATCCTTGCCTTCTTCGATTATCACCACTGGCGCAGGTTGGTCGTGCCGGTCATGGCTGTGACCATCATCCTGTTGATTACCGTGTTGTTCATGAACGGCATTCGCTTCGGCGCGAAACGCGCCATCCTCGGCGGTTCGGTTCAACCTTCGGAGCTGGCGAAACTCGTTTCGATTTTGTATCTCAGTGTCTGGTTATATGCCAAGCGCGAACACTTGCACGATATTTCCCTCGGCTTGATTCCACTGGGTGTGATCCTCGGTGTGGTCGGCGGCTTGATCTACCAGCAACCCGATTTGAGCGCCGCTGGGACCGTGTTGATCCTTGGAGGTCTGCTTTTCTTCCTTGCCGGTGGCGACTTGAAACAGATCGGCGGTTTGCTGGTGATCGCCGTGATTGCCGCATGGTTTGTCTCGTCCATCAGTCTGACGGGTCAGCAGCGTGTGGCGGATTTTCTGGCAGGCATTCGCGACCCGTTGCAGGCTTCGTATCACGTGCGCCGTTCGTTTGAAGCCATCGTCAACGGCGGATGGTTCGGTGTTGGACTGGGACAATCCCAGTCCAAACTGACTGGTCTGCCCGTGCCGCCAACTGACAGTGTCTTTGCGGTTGTGGTCGAGGAACTTGGCTGGTTCGGCGCGACTGGCTTGATTTCGTTATATGGCTTTCTCGTCTGGCGCGGACTGATCATTGCCCGCCGCGCGCCTGACATGCTTGGCACGCTCCTTGCTTCGGGTCTTGCAATCTGGATTGCATTCGAAGCATTGCTCAACATGGCGGTGATGGTTGGTCTCCTGCCGTTTGCGGGCAACGCATTGCCGTTTATCAGCGCGGGTGGCTCCAACCTGGTCGCCACCTGTGCCGCGATTGGAATTCTCTTTAATATCTCACGCCAAAAAGGCGAAGGTACGATGTCAGATGAAGAATGGAGGTCTTACAGTGCGGTTGCTAATTTGCGCCGGTGGGACGGGCGGCGGGGTCTATCCCGCGCTCGCCGTGCACAGCGCGCTAACCAGTCAACAACCCAAAAGTGAAGTCCTTTGGGTTGGCGGTGAAGGCGGTATGGAAGAGGAACTCGTGAAACGCGCGGGTATCCCGTATCGTTCCATCCCTGCCGCGGGCGTGCATGGCGTCGGTCTGCGCGCGCTGCCCGGCAACGTGGCGAAACTGACTCGCGGCGTGCTGGCTTCGCGCCGCATCGTGCGAGAGTTCAAGCCCGATGTTCTTTTCTTCACCGGCGGCTTTGTCGCTGCGCCCATGGCTCTGGCTGGCATGATTATTCCAACCGCGTTGTATGTGCCCGATATCGAACCGGGACTGGCTCTAAAATTTTTGTCACGTTTTGCGGATTTGATCGCCGTGACTGCGGACGACTCGAGGAAGTTTTTTCCGCGCTCGAAGCGAATCGTTCTCACAGGCTACCCGCTTCGCGCCGACCTCTCGAACTGGTCTCGCGAAAAAGCCTTTTCCCACTTCGGGCTGGACGCAACTATCCCCACCCTGCTCGCCACCGGTGGCAGCAAAGGCGCGCGCTCGATCAACATGGCAGTGATCAAGCACCTCAACGAACTGTTGGGTGTTGCACAAGTCATTCATATCACCGGCTCACTCGATTGGGATGCGGTTGAGAAATCTGCACAGGCGCTTCCCGAACAATTGAAGTCCCGCTACCACATCATGCCGTACCTGCATGAAATGGGAGCCGCTCTCGCCGCCGCTGATTTGGTCCTCTCACGGGCGGGCGCATCCACTTTGGGCGAGTACCCGTTCTTTGGTCTGCCTGCCGTGCTGGTCCCGTATCCTTATGCCTGGCGCTATCAGAAGGTCAACGCCGATTACCTCGCCGGACAAAACGCGGCAGTCATTTTGCAAGATGAATTTTTGAACGAAAAATTATTAAGCGTATTGAAGGATCTTTTGTCGAACAAAAATAAACTCGAAACCATGCGCGTCGCCGCGAGGAAATTATCGCATCCCGACGCCGCGGCCATGATCGCCAGTCAACTACTTGAACTGGCGGGAGGGCAGACCCTATGATGAGTATCATTTACCTCTTTTGGATGTATGTCCTGCTCTTTGCCGTGATCGGCGCAATGCGCGGATGGGCCAAGGAATTGATGGTTATATTCAGCGTGGTCACTTCGCTGGCAGTTAATTTGCTGCTGGAGAAATACATCCCCCTCGTCCGTGACCTCGATAAGGCAAGCACTTCCGTTTTTTGGATCCGCACCCTGATTTTGATCGCCTTGGTCTATTTCGGTTACCAAACTGTCTCCATTTCAAGGTTCGCATCCAAAGCTGTGCGCGAACGTTTGCAAGACTCATTGTTTGGCGCGGTGTTGGGCGGCTTTAATGGCTATTTGATTGCAGGTTCGATTCTTTTCTACATTTATATGGCAAACTATCCCTATCCCGACATCATCAGCCGCGCTGCTGACCCGGCCATTGCCACGGCAATTGACACGATGATGAAGTATATGCCGCCGCGCTTCCTCGGCGAACCCGGCATCTATTTTGCCGTCATCATCATCCTCATCTTTATCATCGTCGTCTACATCTAGCGACTATCAGACCAACGACTATCAGACTAATTATGACTCGCGTTCACTTCATCGGCATCGGAGGTTCAGGGCTTTCCGCCATCGCGCGCCTGCTCAAGGAGAGCGGCTACGTGGTGACCGGCTCTGACCGCGCGCTTTCCTCGTTTGCGCTTGATTTGCAGAGCGAAGGCGTGAACGTTTACGTTGGACATCATCCGCGTAATGTGTCGGGCGCTGATATCGTCATCCGCTCCTCTGCCATCCCGGATGACAACCCCGAAGTGATTGCTGCCACCCAGAAGGGAATCCCCGTTTACAAGCGCGCGGATTTCCTCGGTCGTCTGATGGCAGACCAGACTGGTATTGCAGTAGCCGGCACGCACGGCAAGACCACCACCACAGCCATGATTGCGTGGACCCTGTATGCGATGAATCGTGACCCATCCTTCATTGTAGGCGGCACACTCAGCAATATGGGTGTCAACGCGCGCGCTGGGAAGGGTAATCATTTCATCATCGAAGCGGACGAATACGACCGCATGTTTTTGGGACTCAAACCACAGATTGCGGTGGTCACCAATCTGGAGCATGACCACCCGGACTGTTATCCGACCTTTGAAGATATGTTTTCAGCCTTTCAATCCTTCGTTGACTTGCTCCCCGCAGATGGCTCGTTGATCGTCTCCGCGGAGGACGATGGTGCTGTCTCCCTGTTGTCTTATGCGCGCCACAAGGGGTTGAATGTAGTCTCCTACAGCATGCAGGCGGAGATGACCATCAACAGCCCGCAATGGATGCAGGCTCGCAAGCCCGTCCCCAACCTGCGCGGCGGCTATGACTTTTCCGCAATGACCAATGTTGGTGACTCGGTGAACAGCGTCAAAGTTTCGCTTCAAGTGCCGGGCGAACATAACGTCCGCAATGCGATGGCGACACTCTCTGTGATAGCCACGCTGGGACTTCCGTTACAGGAGGCGGCGGATGCGCTGGGAGAGTTCACCGGTACGGGACGCCGCTTCGAAATACGCGGCGAAGTCAAAGGCGTGACCGTGATCGACGATTATGCCCATCACCCAACTGAAATCCGCGCCACGCTGGCGGGCGCGAAAGCCCGTTACCCGGGCCGCCGCATCTGGGCGGTCTGGCAGCCTCACACCTATTCACGCACACAGGCCTTATTCTTTGAATTCTCACGTGCCTTTGAAGATGCGGACGAAGTCCTTGTCACCGAGGTTTATGCCTCACGTGAAGCCAAACAGGATTTCTCGTCTGCTGAAGTGGTGAGCGCCATGCCGCATCCCTCCGCCCGTTACAGTGGATCGATTCAAGATACGACGGAATATTTGTTGAAGAATCTTCGCTCGGGCGATGTTTTGATCGTCCTCTCTGCTGGTGATGCAGACCAGATCAGTGCCGAAGTCTTGAGGAGGTTTTAGCCATGACGACACCTGCCCGCTTTATTGATGTCTTGCGCGTCAAGTTTCACTCGGCAGTGCAGGAGAATGTACCTCTTGCCCAGTTTACATCCGCGCGAGTTGGCGGCCCTGTCGACATTTTGGTCACGGTCAAATCTGCCAACGAATTGGCGGATGCAATAAAAATCATCTGGGATTACGGGATGCCTTACTACATTTTGGGCAGCGGCTCGAACATCCTCATTAGTGATAAAGGCATGCGCGGCGTGGTAATTTTGGATCGAGCGAAGGATGTGCACTTTGAAAGCGGCGACCAGCCCACAGTGTGGAGCGAAGCGGGAGTCATCCTCAGCAATTTGGCGAATCGCTGTGCGCCAAAAGGATTCTCCGGACTGGAGTGGGCGGCGACAGTCCCCGGCACGGTGGGCGGCGCAGTGTACGGAAATGCAGGCGCATTCGGCAGTGACATGTCTGAAAGTTTGATCTGGACCGAAGTATTGACTCTTGCCGGACGTGAGAAATTATCGGTTGAGCAAATGGAATATGGTTATCGTACCAGCATATTGAAACGCGGCGAAAGGAAGGCAATAGTACTTTCGGCTATGTTGAGGTTAAAAAATGCAAGCAGCGAAGAAGTGTCTGTTAAAATCGCTGAATTCAGCGAACGCCGAAAGTCCACGCAGCCGCCCGGTGCGAGCATGGGTTCCATGTTCAAAAACCCTGCGGGCGACCATGCGGGACGTTTGATCGAAGCCGCGGGTCTCAAAGGGACTCGCGTTGGCAACGCTGAGATTAGCACGAAACACGGTAACTTTTTTATCAACCACGGTGAAACCCGCGCAAGTGATGTCCGCGAGTTGATAGATTTAACCCGCAATACAGTGAAACAAAAATTTGGTGTTGAGCTTGAGTTGGAAATTGAGCTTGTAGGAGAATGGTAGTTTGAAGAAGCTTCGCGTTGCAGTCTTGTTCGGCGGTCGTTCAGGTGAACATGATGTGTCACTTATGTCCGCGCGCTCCGTGCTTGGCGCGCTCGACCCCGAAAAATACGAAGTGACCCAGGTCGGTATTACATTGGATGGCGAGTGGTACAACGGCGGGAACACGTTGGACTCCTTCACGCAGGGTAATATGCAGGGACTAAACCGCGTTGTTCTGCCGCAGGAGCCTTCACACTCCGCGCTTTACATTTTACGCAACACGAATCATGGCGAAGCACTCGAAAAACTTTCGGACGTTGATGTTTTCTTCCCCATCTTGCATGGACCCTTCGGTGAGGATGGCACACTCCAGGGTTTGCTTGAACTGGCTGACGTGGCTTACGTCGGCGCCGGTGTGGTGGGTTCCGCCGTCGGCATGGACAAGGCCGTTTTCAAAGATGTGATGCGCGCAAACAATATTCCGATTGTCGAGTCCATGTTGATCCTGCGGACTGATGTCGAGAAAGATATGAACGCGGTCATCGAAAAAATCGAGCAGATGGGCGAATACCCCTTCTTTGCCAAGCCCGCCAACCTCGGCTCTTCGGTGGGTATCAGCAAATGCAATTCGCGTTCCGACCTCGGCGAAGGCTTGATGGAAGCTGCCCGCTTTGACCGCCGCCTTCTTGTCGAACAAGGCGTGCGTAATGCGCGTGAGGTCGAAGTCAGTGTGCTGGGTAATGAAGAACCGCAAGCCTCCGTCTGTGGAGAAGTTCTGCCGAGTCGCGAGTTCTATTCCTACGAATCGAAATATATTGATGGCACTTCCGGTTTGCTTATCCCGGCCCAGTTGCCCGCCGAAGTCAGCGACCAAATCCGCGAGTACGCAGTCCGCGCCTACAAAGCCATTGACTGCGCCGGCATGGCGCGCGCTGATTTCTTTATTGACGGCAGGACAAATCGAATCTATTTGAACGAGTTAAACACATTACCGGGCTTTACGTCCATCAGCATGTACCCGAAGTTATGGCAGGCAAGCGGCTTGACCTACCCGCAGCTTGTTGACCGTCTGATCGAACTTGCCCTCGAACGCAAAGCGCAGCGCGATCATACTGAGCACAGGAGGACGACGTGAGCGAGAGGAAGGAACTAACCCGCGCCGAAATCGCCCGCCAGCGCCGTTCTCAACGCGTCGCGAAAGAGTTGACACAGACCAGCAAACGCGCTTTGAAACCCGCTGTGCCGGTTTCTTCGCGTGTGGCTGCGCCCGATGTTGCGGCACGCAGACAGGTTGCCAGACCCCGCCGATTCAACATTGCGCTGGGTATGCCCGACATTCATTTACATGAACCTTCCACTCCCCGCCTGCATGCCAGTTGGCGGCTCGGGTCTGTGTTCATTGTCATTTTGCTCGGTGTGGCAATTTACCTTTCACTTTCCCTGCCTTATTTTCATGTTCCCAGCGTGACAGTACTTGGCAACAACCGGCTGACCCGCGAGGAGATCGAATCCGCTTCGGCTGCGCTCGGACAATCCATTTTTATGGTTCAGCCTGACGAAGTGGAAGCCCGTCTGCGGATGACTTATCCCGAATTGCTTTCCGTGCAGGTGGATGTTTATTTGCCGAACCATGTTTACGTCACGATGACCGAACGTGAACCTGTCATCTTCTGGGAGCAGGACGAAGGCTATACATGGATTGACTCAACCGGGGTGGCGTTTCGTCCACGTGGGCTGGTTACGGGGTTGATCCCCGTCAAAGGTCTGGTTGTTCCGCCTCCGGGTCAGGCTCCGCTGGATGATCCGCTCAGTCCGCAGCCGTACATGCAAAAGGAACTTGTGGATGCAATTCTGGTTCTCGCTCCGCATGTGCCAGCTGATTCAATCATGGTCTTTGACCGCTCCTTCGGGCTTGGCTGGACGGACTCTCGCGGTTGGAAGGCGTTCTTTGGAACAAGCGCCGACGACATGCCTTTGAAGGTGCGCGTGTATCAATCCCTGGTGGATTCGCTGGTCAGTCGCGGCGTATCCCCGACGATGATCAACGTCATGTATCCCGATGCGCCGTTTTATCGCGCGGCGAAAGTTGAACAAGAGTTTACGCTGGATAGCGGATATTAATTCGATGGACGAGATTGTTGTTGGTATCGACGTAGGCACGACGAAGATTTGCACCCTGGTTGGACGTGTGGAGGACGCACGCGCCGCCTCCATCCGTGTCCTTGGCGTGGGCATCGAACCTTCGGACGGAATCCGCAAAGGCATCATTGTGGATTTGGCGGCCGCGTCGAAAGCCATCAAGCGTTCAGTGGAAAAAGCCGAAGGTACTTCCGGTTTGGAAATCACCACCGCACTGGTCAGCCTGGCGGGCGCTCATGTTTCGTCGGTCAATAGTCGCGGTGCGACCGGTGTGCCCGGCGGAATCATCACTGCAAACGACATCGCCCGCGCCCTCGAGCAGTCCCAGGCGGTTGCCATCCCCTATGACCGCGAGATCGTGCACGTTATCCAACGCGGCATGACTGTGGACGGGCAGGAAGGCGTCCGTACGCCAGTTGGGATGCATGGTTACAAAGTCGAGGTCGAGACACACATCATCACGGCGGCCGGGGCAACCGTGGATAACCTCCGTCAGTGCGTTGGCGCGGCCGGGGTTGAGATTCAGCAATTTGTTTTGAATCCGCTTGCCTCGGCGGAAGTGGTGCTGACCGAGCAGGAACGTCAGATGGGTGTTGCCGTCTGCGACATCGGCGGCGGAACGACTGATTTGGCGATCTACGTCGATGGTGATGTCTGGCACACAATGGTGCTTGCCGTCGGCGGCAATCACCTTACACAGGATATTGCCCACGGCCTGCGCCTGCCCTTGAATCAGGCGGAGGAAGTAAAGAAGCAGCAAGGTCATGCCCTGCGGTCTGAAGTCGGCAGCGAGGAGTATTTCTCCATCCGCCCGTTTGGGGAAGACCGCGATGTCCACATCAACCGCCAGGATTTGGCCCACATCATCGAAGCCCGCATCGAGGAAATTTTTGATTTGATCATGCAGGAGATCAAACGCTCCGGTTATGATGGTCTGCTCCCCGCAGGCATGGTGTTGACGGGCGGCACTTCGGCATTGCCCGGCATCAAACGTATTGCCAGTCAAGTGTTGAAAATTCCCGTGCGGACCGCCCAGCCGGAGAATCTGACGGGGTTGGTGGACAAGCTGGGTTCGCCTGCTTATTCCACCAGCGTTGGACTGTTGCGTTGGGCTGCCACGATGAGTCAACACGACGTTGTCGTTTCAAGTGAGATCAGAAATCGCCGGAGGTCGAGAGGAGAAAAAAATATGGATTTTGATGCAATCAAGAATTGGATGAAACGTTTGCTGCCGTAATTGTTTACTCAGACTTCGGAAGTCTTGGAGACTTCCAAAGTCTAGAACCAAAGAACTAGGTTCAACCCTTTTAAAAATCGTCATTCTCGTTTAAGATTTGGCATATTCCTGCCAGGAGGAACAAATGGACTCGAACAAAAGATTTCCAAATGCCGAAACCTTCGCCCGAATCAAAGTAATCGGCGTAGGTGGCGGCGGACAAAATGCCGTCAACCGTATGATGGAGGAAGGCATCCAGGGCGTCGAATTTATTGCTGCAAACACCGATGCACAGGCGTTGACGCTCTCACGCGCCCCCGTCCGCGTGCGCCTGGGGGATAAACTCACGCGCGGGCTTGGCGCTGGTGGTGACCCTGAGGTTGGTCGCAAAGCGGCGGAAGAATCATCCGACGAACTTTACAATGTGCTCAAAGGCGCAGATATGGTCTTCGTCACTGCGGGCATGGGCGGCGGCACGGGCACGGGCGCGGCTCCCATCGTGTCACAGGTCGCCAAGGAATGCGGCGCGCTGACCATTGGCGTGGTCACCCGTCCCTTCACCTTTGAAGGTGGAAAGCGCACGCAGTCTGCCGAAGCGGGTGTGACCAAGATGAAGGAACATGCGCACACTTTGATTTCGATTCCCAATGACCGCCTGCTGCAACTTGCGGATAAAAAATCCTCTTTGCAGGATGCCTTCCGTATGGCGGATGAGGTGCTGCATCAAGGCATTCAAGGCATCTCTGAACTCATCACCACTCCTGGCTTGATCAACCTTGACTTTGCGGACGTGAAAGCCATCATGTCCGAAGGCGGCGCGGCGCTTATGGCCGTTGGACGTGGTTCCGGCGATGACCGCGCCAAGACTGCGGCAGAACAGGCCATCTCCAGCCAATTGCTTGACATCACAATTGACGGCGCGCGCGGCGTTCTCTTCAATGTGACCGGCGGTCCGAACATGACCCTCTTCGAGGTCAACCAGGCGGCGGCGATCATCCGCGAGACAGCCCATCCCGATGTCAACTTGATCTTCGGCGCAGTCATCGATCCCGAAATGGGTGATGAGATCCGCTGTACGGTCATTGCAACCGGCTTCGAGCGCACCGGCGTTCCGCGTCGCACCTTGGAACGTTCCTTGCGCACTACTGATTCCCATTCCTCCCGAATTGGAGCCATGCCGGTAGGCGCGCCATTCACCCGCCCGGTTGAGTCAGTCAGCGTGGGAGCAGAGCGCAAGACCCAGCCCGAATCAAAACCTGCTTCGCAGCCCCTCACTCACAGCGACGACCTCGACATCCCAACCTTCCTGCGGAATCGACGATAAAAAATATCTGTGTCTGCCGCGCACGAGGATGATAAAAATCAAGTCCCCAAAGGTTTCCAAAACCTTTGGGGACTTTTGTTTACAAAATCAGTTCCTTACTTCTTCAAAACCCCGCTTCCGCCTGATAGCTTGCTTTCAGGCTTGCCTGACCTCCACGCATAATACCCCAGCCCGGCTCCGCCCAGAAGGAGCAAACCTCCGATAATGCCGAAAATGGGAGAGGTCTTGGGTTCTTCCGGGGGAGTTGTGCCGGTACCCACCACCACTTCCTTCGATTGAATGCCAAAATCCACAAAGACGCGGTCACCGGCGTTGACATCCAGCGCATAGTTCAGGCTCATCGTCGGGTTGTAATTTTCCGGTATACCCACTGTGATGTTGTAGCTTCCCTCCGGGACGTTCGAAAAACAGATTCCCTGGTATGCCTCCGGGTCTGCTGGAATAACTGTATCTTGAGCGGCGGAATACTCGCCGTTATTTTCGGTCACACTTACCGCGCCACCAGCGACGGCTGGCTCTGTTTCCTCGCGCAGTGCGTTCCCGTTCAGGTCATCGAAGAGCAAAACGCAGATTTCAGTTGTGCCTGTGAACGGTGTGGGGGAAGCAGTGGGCGGAGCGGGCGTGGGGGATGGACCGGCAGTCGGGGTTCCCGCCATTGAAACGATGCCGATTAACAGTTCCTGTCCCTCGATCAGACCGCAATCCTCATCCAGCTTTGAATTCAACTGGCGGAGCTGATCCACTGTAATCCCATGTAGGGCTGCCACACGGAAACAACTATCCCCCGCCTGCACCACATAGAGAATGCGTCCGTCCACGCCGGGGGTGGCCGTGGGAAACGTCTGTTGCATGTTGGATGCGGCATTTGCGGGAAGCCATAATCCAAACAACAGCAAACTGACGAGCATGAACAGGATGAAAAAGCGCTTTGGATTCATGGAGAAAATTATATCAGGATTCGATTGGTCTCTGATTCGAACCGCACCCAACCGCTCCCCAATTCGTAGATATGAGTAAATCGAATATAATGTATTCATTCAAAAGGAGATTTAAATGGACGAAAAGAAACCTTCCAATCTTACGATATCGCAACAAGGAGGCGTGGTTCGCAGCGCTATCAATCAACTCAAACTCATCTTTCGCCTCATGGGCGACAGTCGCGTGAGTGTGTTTGCAAAGCTGATACCTGTTGGCGCACTTGTTTATCTCATCTCACCAATAGACGCGATCTCCATTCCTGTCATCGGCGCGCTGGATGATGCCGCGATATTATGGCTTGGCTCCTACGTTTTCACCGAACTTTGCCCGCCCGAAGTGGTGGCGGAACATATGAAGGAACTTGCCGGCAACATGAACGTCAATCCGCGCGATGAAATTGTGGATGCGGAAACCACCGACGTCAGCGATAAACAGTCCTGATGAAACGCCTGTTAATTTTGTTGATTCTGCCGATCCTCGCCTGTGGAGGATTGACAAAGCCCGCCTCCCCGACAGTTACCCCCATCCCTCTTGCCACGCTGACAGTTGCTCCCGCTCCCCAAGTCGAGTCCCAGCCCTCGCTTGAATCCATTGTCGCGCCAACCCTGCCGCCCCCAACGTATGCAACGTCATTCCCCAACGCGGCAAACTACGAATGGCAGTCCATCCTCAGCGGACTACACCGCCCGGTAGATATTCAACCTGCGAATGACGGCTCCGGCAGGTTGTTCATCATCGAAAAGAATGGACGAATCCGTGTCTATGAAAACGGGCAACTGCTCGAAACACCGTTCCTTGACATCACTGACCGCGTGAACGAAGGCGGCAACGAGATGGGCTTGCTTGGTCTGGCATTCCATCCCGATTATGAGAAAAACGGATTCTTCTACGTCAATTACACCGGCGCGGGCGGACACACGCGCATCTCGCGTTTCCAGTCCAGTGGCAATTCCGCCGATAAAAACAGCGAAACGATTTTGTTGCTCATCGAACAACCCTTCCAAAATCATAATGGCGGCGCGCTTGCCTTTGGACCTGATGGACATCTCTACGCCGCCCTCGGTGATGGCGGAAAGGCGGGCGACCCGTTCAAGAACGGGCAAAATACCTCCACCCTGCTTGGTAAGATCCTGCGGCTGGATGTGACCAACGGCGACCCCTATTCCACCCCTGCCGATAATCCCTTTGGCAATGAAGTCTGGGCCTACGGGCTGCGCAATCCCTGGCGTATTTCATTCGACCGCGCCACAGGCGACCTGTGGATTGGCGATGTCGGTCAGAATCAGTGGGAGGAGGTGGACTATCTCCCCAGGAGTTGGGGAAGTGGCGCCAACTTTGGCTGGTCCGTCATGGAAGGAAGTCATGCCTACGACAGCGAGCCGCAGTCGGGGATGATGCTTCCGGCGGCGGAGTACAGCCATCAGGAAGGTGGGTGCTCCATTACAGGTGGATATGTTTATCGCGGCGCGATGCCCGAATGGAACGGAATCTATCTATACGGCGATTATTGCTCAGGCAAGGTTTGGGGGTTGATTCTGGTGGACGGGTTGTGGCAGTCCCGGCTCATGTTCGAGACAGGCGTGACCATTACCACGTTTGGACAGGATGAATCGGGTGAAATCTACTTTGCCAGCGACAACGGCGGTGTTTACCGCCTTACTCCTTTGCGCTAAACGTAATTAAAGCGGCAGGAAGAACGCTCAGGATAAATAAAGACACATCATGTCCAAAATAGGCGCTTCGTCATGGCAGTTTATGACGCCTGTCACTAGCCCGAAAAATCCTTTTCTTTTACACTTGGTTCATTATTGTTAGGAGTTTAGATATGGCAGAAAAAATTTGGAAGGTTGAAAAAAGCAAGTATTGTGAGCACGTTGGTCACGAAGTCCAGATCGAAGACCAGGTCGTGTACCCCGCCGAAGTCCTGCCAGACCAGCCGCCGAGAGTGTTAGCCCGCCGTTGTTCCAATGCCATCGAATGTAATTTGGTGGACAAGGCAACCTGCTCCCTGTGTGGCACGAACCCTGACCTTGACCCAGTGTAATTGAGTAACCAAAAGTTACTCTTCCAAACTCTCTCCTCCCTCTGAGTTGGTCTTTTGGCTGCGCCGCGTGAGAACGCGGCGTATGCCGTTAAAGGGAATAGTTCAGTGTGTCGCGCTTAACGTGCAAATCATCGTTTCTCTGCCATATAGGCAAAGAAGCCAGCCCGCCTAAGCGCTTTTAGCGTCGCCCAACCCAGCACTCCCCCGATGGCGCCAAAGATAATGTAGCCAAGAACGGCGCGGAGTAGTCCCAACGCCACGAATCCTATCGGCGCGCCTGTGACAATCCCAAACAGCCACTTGACCAGAAACTTGCCCATGTGTCCAAAAATCCCGACGATAATCGCCACGATCAGATTCTCGGTATCGCCTCGAAGGAACAATAAGATTCCATCGGAAGCCACTCCCACAATGGCGTAGGAGAGGAAAGTATTCAACGCGCCGAAATCGCCCAATCCCAGAAAGGCTGCCAGTATTCCGGAAGTAATCCCGATGATCGAAGCCGATCCTGCCTTCGGGACCACCCTGGCGCCCACGATAATGATTGCCATCCAGAAAATTCCCGAATGTCCCGACAGTTGCAGTGGCGTGCGTAGGGCGATCTTGGCGACAATGACCAGGGCGGAAAATAATGCCAATAGAATCAATTGAAAAGTGGAGAAGTAACGTTGCTTCATATGAATAATAATCCTATGGGGTTGTTATCTCGATTTTATCGACATCCTGGATCCAGGAATCTCGAATGTCAAATCCAGGGATTTTGGATACCAATTTGAGTGTGCCGCGTCCTGAAAGGTCGAACATCACCATGTTTCCCTGATTCTCGACCTCGGACCATGCCAGAGTTTTTGCCTTCTCGCGGCTGGAGCTGGATACTGTGACCTGAGTTTTGTCCTGCAAATTGTCTTCACCCAGATAAAGCAAAAGCACATCTCGAAGCAGCCAGCCATCCTGTGTTTTGCCTTCCTCTGCATCAACAAAGCTCACACTTTTTAGTTGACTTAGATCTTCGGGTACAAAACTGGCGACAAAGCTACCATCAATAAAAATTGGTATCGAACCGGGGGGCACGTCGGCAGGCGCTGTGGATGCCACGTTTTGACGTTGCCAGTAATCGACGCCAAATATCACGCCGAGGACTACCAGTAGGATAGCAACTGCGATGAGGATGCGTTTTTTCTGGTCCATTACCATCTCCAATATAACAGAATGATTATTGCCGTCGTCCCAGCCATCAGGACAAAATCCAGGCGGGAAAAAGCCAGCGTGTGGTACGAGCGACGATGGGGCGAATCAAACCCGCGGGCATAGGATGCCTCGGTGATTGCCCAGGCGCGCTTTGTGGTCAACACGATTGCCGGCACCGTCAGGGAGATCAGATCGCTTACCTGGGATACAAACCGCCGAAAGGACGAAGTGTCCAGCACAGTGCCCCTCGAAGATTGCGCTTCGCGGATGGCGCGCCACTCGTCGTCCAGCAGTCCAAGACTTTGGAAGGCAAGGCTCAGACTAAATGCGTAACGGTACGGAACCCGCAGTTTTTCCAACGCCAGCCCCAGTTGACGGGTGGTGGTGGTCGAGAAAAACAAGGCGAAGACCCCGGTGAGCAAAATCAAACGGATGCAAATGACAACGGCGTGATCGAGGTTGATCAACCACCAGTCGAAGGCGAATAGGAACAGCAAAATCCACTTGAGACGCCAGACATGCTGAGCGGTTGGAATCAGCAAATGCGCCCAAAGCAGGAACAGCGCATAGAGTCCGAGAAAGATCAATAGACGCTCGATGGGCATCATTACCACGAGCGAGATCGCCACGCTGATGAACAATTTGGTGCGCGGGTCGGCTTTGCAGAGTGGAGATTCTTCCACCAATGCCAGTTGACGTGCGCGCCCCGCCTGACTGACCCTCATTTGGCGCTCCCCAATTCATGGCTGTACTGGAACCAGGCGGGCAAAGCGATGTTGGTTCGCTGCCAGGCGGAATGATCCTGCAAGACCGCCTCAGTTGCACCATCCGCAGTGACCTCACCCCCTTGCCCCAGCAAGACCAGACGGTCAGCATGTGAAGCCAGAGTCAGGTCGTGGGTGGTCATGACAACCAGATAACCCGCGTCCGCCAGAGTCCGCAACAAACGAATCAAGATGGTCTTGTGGACATTATCCTGCCCGAGGGAAGGCTCATCCAATAACAAGCCATGTGCGGGACGGCGCATCAACACCAACCCCAGCGCCACGCGTTTTTTCTCGCCTTCGCTGAGGAGCAAGGGCGGCGTGTTTTCGTAAGCCTCCAGCCCCAGCGCCGAAATCAACCAGCGATAATATGCCATGTCCGGATTGGGCAGGCGATAGAGAAGTTCGTCCCGCACGCTGGCGTTGAACAATTGCAGGTCGGGATTTTGAAAGACCATCCCGAAATCTGGTTGCTGATTTCCTTCGTGGGAGATTGCCTTCACACTGCCGCCGTGCTTTTGTAAGCCGCACATGGAGCGCAGCAAGGTGGTTTTGCCAACGCCGTTGCGCCCCACCACGGCGACAATTTGTCCGCTTGTCAGCGACAGATTGAAATCTTTGAAGATCGTCCGACCACCCAACTGCACATTCAGCCCATCCATCTCGACTGTGAAATCCGTCCGCGATGGCAGGGACATTCCGCCTCGTCCAAAATCATCGGCTTTGGATTTCCCCACCAACTCCAGATGCCGTAATCTGGACACGCCGTCGAGATATTCCTTTCGATGTTCGAACATCACCAGCGACTTCCCGCCTGCGACCAACCGTTCGAGACAGGCGATTAAATCCATTGCGGCGGTGGTGTCGAGCATCGAGAGCGGCTCGTCCAAAATCAGGGCTTTGGGTTGACGGGCGATGATGGCAGCCAGGGCGAGGCGTTGCTGTTCGCCGCCGGAGAGGGTCTGCGGATTGCGATCCCGCATGTGGGTCAGGTTGAATTCGCGCATGGTGTTTTCAAGACGTGACTTGATCTCGTCGCGCTCCAAGCCGAGATTTTCCAACCCAAAAATAATCTCATCTTCTACAGTCGGAGCCAGCATTTGGGCAGCGGGATTTTGAAAGACCATACCCGCCTTTTCCGCCAATTGCCACATGGGAGCTTCGGAAGTCCGATACCCATTGACCCAGACTTCGCCCGAAAGCTCGCCGTGATAAAGATGCGGGATCAGCCCCATCAGGCAGCGCGCCAGCGTACTCTTGCCGCAGCCCGAGGGACCTGTGACAAGCGTTATCTCACCGGGCGCGACTTCGAGCGAAACCGGCGGCAAGCCTTGATCTTCCTGTGGGTATCGAAAAGAAACTTGCCGGGCGCGTAACATGTTGCTTTAGAAATCCTGTAAAAAGGACTTCACCAAGTCATCGACGGGATATTCTTTGATTTGGCTCGGCGTGCCAACCTGCTTCAATTCCCCGCCGATGACCACTGCCACGCGGTCGCCCATTTGCGCGGCTTCCCTCAGGTTGTGGGTGACGAAGATCGTCGTGCGGTGTTCGTGTGCCAGCAGTTCCGACAAGTCCTTCATCAACTGTACGCGTGTCTGCGGATCGACAGCCGAGAAGGGTTCGTCCATCAGAAGCAGTTCGGGATCGAGGACGAAGGCCCGAGCCAGACTCACCCGTTGGGCTTCGCCTCCTGAAAGTTGACCAGCCCTCCGTTTGGCAAGCGAATCCACGCCCATGGCTGTCATCCATTTTTCGGCGCGGGGATGTGATTCTGCTTTGTCCACTCCCCGGAATTTCAATCCGAGAGCGACATTTTCTTCGACCGTCATGTCCATCAACAGCGGGTCTTGAAAAACGAAGGCGATCTTTCTGCGGTATTCGAGTTCATTCCACTCGCGCAGATGTTTCCCGTCATATTTAACCTCGCCCTTTGCGGGCTTGAGTAAATGCGCCAGCGACAATAAAAGCGTGCTCTTCCCCGCCCCGTTGGGACCGACCACCGCCAGTGTTTCGCCGCGTGGGATGTCCAGCGAGTCCACACGTAGGGCGTTGCGATGGTTGCGTCTGATCAACAGGTCGCGGATGGTAATCAACTTGTTCATCGTTTGTGCCCCTTTTGCTGAATCCAGGTCAGTGCGAGGTTGATAAGGTAGGTGATGACCAGTAGCAACGCGGAAAGCGCCAGCGCGCGCTCGAACTCGCCTTTCGAGGTTTCCAGCACAATGGCGGTGGTCAGCACGCGGGTTTGTCCGCGAATGTTGCCGCCGACCATCATCGAAGCGCCGACCTCCGAGATGACGGAGCCGAATCCAGCCATCAGCGCAGCGAGGAGCGGCAGGCGGGCTTCACGCCACAGCATCCAGATCATCTGCGGACGGGATGCGCCCAGCCCAAGAAGTTGTTGCTGCAAACGCGGGTCGAGTGCCGCCAATGCCGCCGCCGTGAGACCTGTTACCACCGGAGCGGAGATGACCGTCTGCGCGATGATGATCGCCCAGGGGGTGTAGATCAACTTCAAGTCGCCAAGCGGACCGCTGCGCCAGAGAGTCATCGCCACCACCAAGCCGACCACCACAGGCGGAAGCGCCATCCCCGTGTTGACCACGCTCAGGATGAACGAACGCCCGCGAAAGTCGCCGAGTGCGAGCCATGTCCCAAACGGCAGACCGATCAGCAGGCTGATGAGGGTGGCAATCGTCGAGACTTGCAGGGAGAGGAGAGTGATTTCAAGGATGTCTGTCATGCAGATAAAGAATGAGATTGGTAATTGATAATCTTTTCAATCACCAATTACCAATCTCCAATTTCCGCTCAGATTTTACTATAGACCTAAATCTGCATCCGTCTTATCGGCATCGGGATAGAAGAGCGGCTGACCGAATTTCTCCATGCCAAATTCGCCGATGACCTTTTGGGTTTCGGGGTCGGTCATGAATTTGGAGAAGGCAATCGCGCCGTCATAATTGACCGCAGTCCACTTTTCGGGGTTGACGGTGATGACGTGATATACGTTCAGCAGGCTGTTATCGCCCTCGACGAGGATTTCCAGTTGATAGTTATCCTTGTTCGCCAGGTAGGTGGCGCGGTCGGTGAGGATGTAGGCAGCCTTTTCCGAAGCGACGGTCATCGAAGCGCCCATGCCCTGACCGGTCTCGATGTACCATTCCTTGCCGGCGGGATCGAGTTCCGCGGATTTCCACAGGGCGAGTTCCTTCTTGTGCGTGCCGGAATCATCTCCACGCGTAATGAATGGCGCGCCCGCGCCAAAGATCGCCTTGAAAGCGTCCTTGATCGCAAGTCCCTTGACCTTGGCGGGGTCATCCGCAGGGCCAACGAGGATAAAGTCATTGTGCATGACAAGGAAGCGATCCTTGCCAAATCCATCATCCATGAATTTTACTTCGGAGGCGGGGGCGTGGACGAGCAGCACATCGGCGTTGCCTTCTTCGCCCATCTTCATGGCTTCACCCGAGCCGACTGCAACCGTCTGTACAGTGTAGCCGGTTTGTTCCTGGAACATGGGGACGAGGACATCGAGCAAACCGGAATCCTGTGTGGAAGTGGTAGTGGCGAGAATCAGATTCGGGTTGGCGGGAGCAGCGGCTACACCAACTGCCACCTGAATTTCGATCACGCCCTTGACCTGTAAGTTTTTGGGGAAATTTGGAAGAACGGTGCTAAATCCACCCTTGTCACGGAAGGATACAATGCAGTCTGTGCAGGCAGTCACTTCTTCAAGACTCGCCTCGGCAGTGAAACCATCATCCGCTACGAAGACCACGGTGTTGGCATCGGCGTTGGGTTGAGCCAAAGCGAGAAGATCGGAGATCAAAACGCCAGTGTAGGTGGCTTTTTCGCCCTTGCTGTTGGTGGCTTCAACGTCAAGGGTGGTCATGGCTTTGACTTCGTCTTCAGCCCAACCTTGTTCGCTGGCAACGGCACCGGTGACTTTCAGTGCGATTTCTTTGACAGGCGCTTCGGTTGCAACAGGCGCTTCAGTCGTTGCGGGGGCTTTGACTACTGGAGCTTCAGTGGCTGGAGCCGCTGTGGGGGCGGGGGTTCCGCAGGCGGACAGCGCCAGCGAGAGAACCAACCCCATGAGTAAAACAAACTTGATGGTACGGGACATTCTTTCTTCTCCTTCATGAAATAGTATTGCCTTCCGACTGTACTTCCGTGCGCGAGAAATGTTTTGCCGCATTTTTGATTTCCCTTTTCAATTAAGGAAAAACTTATTAGAAGGCATGCGGATTATAATTCATTTATCCTTTGTTTGAAAAGTACGGTAATTACGACCCAAATTATGCTATACTGCCGGCGCAGTTTTATTTCACGCCACCCTTGGAGAAAAATCATGTCAATTCAACGCGATGCCAGTGGACGTTTGCAAATCGAATCACCATTGATGGGCGAATCACTCATGGACAAAGCCCTCCTTGCCAGCACCGATACCAGCCCCATTCACCGTCTGATGCCTGACCTTGTTGTTGTGAAAGTTGGCGGACAGAGCATCATCGACCGCGGACGTACAGCGCTCCTGCCCATTCTGGATGAACTGGTCGAGGCGCGGAAGTCGCACAAGATTCTGATCGCCACCGGCGGAGGGACCCGCGCCCGTCACGCCTACGCCATCGCCACCGATTTGGGGATGCCGACCGGGGTGCTTGCCAAGCTTGGGTCGAGCATCAGCGAGCAGAACGCCCTGATGATCGCCATCCTTCTCAGCCAAAAGGGTGGAATCAAAATCGGTCACGATGACTTGTCCAAGCTGCCGAATTATTTCATGCCCGGAATTCTGCCGGTGACCCACGCCATGCCGCCCTACGGGTTGTTCGAAAGTCCCCCGCTTGTGGGGCGCATCCCGCCGCACCGAACCGACGTGGGCGCGTTTTTGCTTGCCGAGGTGATGGGTGCGGAACGCTGTGTCCTCATCAAAGACGAGAAGGGACTTTACACTGCCGACCCGAAGAAGGACCCGTCGGCGAGGTTCATCGAAGAGATCGACCTCAGCGAATTACTTGCCATGGATTTGAACGACCTGGCAGTTGAACGCAGCATGTTGGAGAGCCTGCAAACAGCGCGCAGCGTGCGCGAAGTTTTCATCGTCAACGGACTGGTGCCGGGGAGCATTACACAGGTTCTGAACGGCAGGAACGTTGGGACGAGAATTTACGTCAAGTGATACTTTCTTGCAGAGTGAAGTCGAAGCACGATTAAAGCAAAGTCCTTCGACTACGCTCAGGACGAAGAACAGGTCGCCTCTAAAAGAGGCGACCTGTTTGTTTAATCGGTGGTTGTTTTTTCGGGCTTCCGGTGTCCCCGCCTGCGCCGCAAGCGGATGGAGGAACTCCCACACAAGGGACATTGGGCTGGTGTCCCCTCGCCGCTGCCATGTTGGACCTCCCACAGATGGGCGCAATCATTGCACTGCCAATGGACAGCTGGCACGCGGAAGGTCCCGCCTTCGATGTGCAGGGCTGTCCCAATGACGAGTGCCTGAGTCACTTTGCGACGCGCCTCAGTCACGATGCGCTGAATGGTCGAGCGGGAGACGCCCATTTGCTCGGCGGCATCCTCCTGGTAATGCCCGTCGAGGTCGATCAGGCGCATTGCCTCCAGTTCTTCATACAGCAATGTGATCGTTTCCAAACCTTCCAGCGGAAGTCCAACCGGTTTGAAGATGACGGGCAGCGGTTCGCGCCAAACCCGACGGCGTTTGCGCGGGCGCGACATGTTACTTGGTCGCGCGCTTCGGGCGGACAACCCGCTTCTTGCGCTTTCCGCCGCCGGAGCCTTCCCCGGCATCCACGCCGGTGCCGCGTGGCAGAATCACGACCTCCGCGTTGACACTTTTTGCAATCTCGTCAATCTCCGACTTGCGCAGGTGTTGTTGAAAAAACTTGAGACCACTTCCTTCCACTGCGACAACGGCGAAGCGCGGCAACCCTTCGCCCTTCCCAACCTGCCCCCGTTCACGGACAAATATCTTCGTCATGGTAAACTCCTTTTACAAATAATTATGGGCATATGTTCATAATTATTTTACAGCAAAAGCGATGTGGATGTCAACCAGAAAAAGCAGGTCACGCTTCAAGCGTGACCTACCACGATTTGCAAATTACCTTTCCCTCTTGAGCAGCAGCAACCTGAGAAAGGTAAACGACATCAAAGCTACCAGCACAAGCAAGGCGGCGACAGGCTGGGCGGCGACGAGACCAAATCCGTTGAAGCGTTCAAAGACCAGCACGGGGACGATCTTCGGATGGTAGGCGAGGATGACGACCGCGCCGAACTCGCTGATGCCGCGCGCCCACATCATCAATGCGCCAGCCAGAACGCCGTGCCACGCCTGCGGAAACGACACATGCCAGAACGCCTGCCACGGCGACGCGCCGTCGATCAACGCCACGAGTTCGAGTTCATCGTCCAGCAGGGAAAAGGCTTCGCGGCTCATGTTGACCAGGAACGGCAGGCTGACGAACAACATGCCGACCACGATCCCCGCAAAGTTGTCGGTGAAGGCAATGCCCATTGGCGTCAGCCATTGACCCAGCAGTCCGCGCCGACCAAAGACCAGAAGCAGGGCGACGCCCGCCGCCGTATGTGGAATCACAATCGGCAGGTTGACCAGCGCTTCCAGCAGTCGCTTGCCGCGAAATTTTCTCCGCGCCAGCAAAAATGCCAGTGGCACGCCCGTGACGATTGCCAGCGAAGTGGCAACCGCTGCCGCGCCAAAGGTCAGGCTAATGGAGCGTAACACTTCGGGGTCGGTCAGCGCGAGCCATAAATTTTGCGGCGTGGTGCCGAGCAAAATGCTGACCAGCGGCAGGATGATGAACAACAGAAGCAACCCACCCAGCGCGGAGAAAACAAGGTCGAAGAGCAGGTTGTTTTTTTTCAATGTCTATTCACCTGAAGAGACGCAGATAAACGCAGACCATTGCACCGCCCGCAAGGGCAAGTGAAAACGCGGATTTGTTTTTCCTTATCAGCGAAATCAGCGTTCATCAGCGTCCAAAATAAAGTATTTGCTTTTATCCAATCTTATTCCATCGGGACTGTGAGCGGCTGCAAAACAGACGGTTGATTTTCATAGCCGTTGGCGATGAACTTCTCGAACATTGGATGATGGTCGGCTTCCATGATGGCGCGACCTTCGTCGCTGAGCAAAAAGGCGATGAACTGCGCCGCTTCTTCGGGATGTTCCGCGCTGGCAGGGATGGTCACGCCGTAGCCGATGCGTTCGCCGCGAAATTGCGGCTTGACCGTGGCGAAGCGCTGAAAGTCCAGGTTGACTTGAACTTGTTTGTAGAATTCTTCCTTCGCTTGCTCGCCCAAATTGACTTCGGCGGGCAGGCTGACCATTTTTAAGCCGTGCTGTTTGATGACGCTTTCATATTCGAAGGCGTAATCCAGGTCGCCCGCTTCGAGGCGCGCGATCAACTCGATGCTTGCGCCGCGCAGGACGACGTGCGACTCGGGCTTGGTCTCCAAAATCTCAGGCACGGTGATGGTCGTCATTTCGTCGCCACGGAAGATGGTCACGGGGAAGGTGAACTGGTCTTTGAACATCGGGTCGAACAGCCCGTAATCCTGCTCCGCGATCTCAGCCAGCGCGAACGCCATCAAAGCGCGATAGCCCGAAGCGTCGAAGCGCGGGTCGGCGATGCCCGTCTTCACATCGGGACGGCTGATGACCTCCGTCCAGTTGTCGGCGTTGATTTCGTCGGCGTATTTGCTGTCCGCGCGATGTGCCAGCGAGAGGCGATTGCTCGCGAACTTGACGTACCAATTGGCATAGGGTTTGCCAGTCTCAGGCACATTGGTCGCGTACATCAGCATGGGAATTAACGCCGTGTCCGCAGTTGCGACCACGTCGATTGGCTCGTGCAACTCTGTGGCGTGACGCATCACCTGAATACTGCCGTGATACTCGGCGAGTATGTCAATATTTGGATATTTCGCCTCAAAGGCTTTTTCGAGATGGTCGAAGGGGATGATGAGGCTCCCCGCCGCAAACACGACCAATGGAGTCTTTTCAACTGGTGGCTGCTGTGCGGTACAGGAGCCAAGGAGGAGCGATAAAAGCAGGATGATTGCAAAAGGTTTTCGCATGGGGCGTTTCTGCTCTGTCGGGGGCTAAGCCCCCGACAGAGCCATGAGCAAATTTACTTCACTTCAATGCTGACAACATCTTTTGCCCAGGTATTGCTGGGCAGTTTGGGCATGACCAGTTTGAACTGTTCGGCGGTGTTGGTGAATCCCAACAGACAATCGGCGCAGGCGCGGACGTCGCTCAAAGCCACCTCGGTGGTGTAACCGTCGGCGGAGGTGACGAACAGGGTCTTCGCGCCGTCCTTCACACCAGCCATGTCGAGCAGGGCATTCAGCGAGACGCCTTCAAAATCCTGTGGACCATTCTTGGGATGTTCGGCGTTGATCTTCAACACTTCGAGTGCACGCAGGTCGGCTTCCATGAAGCCCATTTGCTGGTCGACCAAGCCTGTGATGAAAAAGCTTCCAGTGACAGGTTCGGCGGCGGGCGCTTCGGTTGCAGCAGGAGCTTCAGTGGCGGCAGCTTCGGCAGTCGCAGGCAAAGGTTCAAGCCCAACCTTAATCTGCTCGATCATGCCGACCATTTCCTTCTTCTCCAAATCGTCACCGACCAAACGCAGGGGGAAGTATTCCACGGGCAGGGCGTTGTCGTTGACCTTGTAAGCGACCATGATGTTCTTGTTGTATTGGACGCGTTCCGCGTCGAAGGTGACGGTGTAGCCGTCGGCGGAAATCACATCGATGGTGTAACCAACCTTGACCAGGTCACGGTTGAAGGCGGGACCTTCGTGCGAGATTTCGTCATCCACCGAGCCGACGAAATAATACAAAGGCACGCCCGCCCACTGCTGGTTTTTATCGTCGAACCACGAAGTGCCATGACATTGTGGAGCGCCGCAGGATTCGACACTGGCCCGGTCAGTGGGCTTGGACAACGCGCCTTCCACGAGCACGACCCAATCGGCTCCGAGATTCTTGACTTCAAGTTTGTTGACCCACTTCACAGCCCAGTGACCATCTGTCACCTGCTTCATTTCCTTGCTGACGATTGCCAGCCGCAGGGTTCCATCCTGTCTGGCATCGAAGGGTTTACCATCCGCTTCGTAGGCGATGATGGCGGTCAACTCGACGGGGTTCTTGAGTTCCTCGCCTGTGGCAGTGTCGTAGGAAATGAATGCGCCGTTTTGAAGTTGGTCATACGAATAGGTGATGCTGTAGCCATCCTCGGCGACCACGTTGAAACCTTTGGTCTCGTCCATGCCGCCGATGAGTTCGGCGATGTCTTTCAACGCCACGCCCTTCATCATCACGGGCGGCGTGATCTTGCCCGTGCTGCTCTTGATCCCCGCGTAGCCTTCGGTGACGGGCAGGGCTTTCAATTCTTCCATCGTGAGAGACTTGCTCTCGGTCTCGCTGACGATTTCCAAAACGGGGACAGCAGGTTCGGCAGGGGCTTCAGTCGCCTCGACGACTGGGGCTTCGGTTACTTCAGCGACGGGAGTCGCTTCGGGCTGGGTTCCCCCCGAGCAGGCGGCAAAGGTCAATGCCAGGGCAAGTAGCAATGTGCCGCTCAAAATCAGACGTACAGACAGTTTCATACAATCATTCTCCTTGTTTTTATCGGGCATGAACGTGCCCGTGATTTTCTGATAAGAAAAAACTTATCCGAAAAGCCAAAAAGAAATCCCCTCTCATGTGGTTGCTCAGTCGGAAAGCTTTTTGATGTACTCCTTGGAGATGATCTGCCACTCATCGTTTTTCTTCTCCACGTACAAGGTCGATTTTCCGCCGCGCAGGATGGGGCGCATCCACTCGCCGACGTTGACAATGGCTTTCGATTGAACCTCCCAGTTGTTCAGTGAGCAGATTCGGTCCACGTGTCCCAGCTTGCGAAGTTCATCCGCCTGATATTTTCCCTGCAATTCGCGCAAGCCGGGCAGCCATAAAAAACGTCCATCGTTACCAGCGCGATGCAAGCCGATTGCCGACAAGGCTCCGATGATTCCGCCGTGGGTACCGGTCAACCCCTCGCAGCGGATTCCCGACCCGGCGGCTGTTTGCTCCGCCTCGGGCATGGTCAGCACGACGATCTTTGCCCGCTTCCCGAAGGAGACCGCGCTCTCGTTGATCGAATCCCATTTGGCAAGGGTCAAGCCCGCATCCGAACCCAGTGCGCTTTCACGCAGCAGGAACTCACGTGAGGCTTCCCACAAGTCGTCCACGTTTTCGCTTTCGACGGAGAGACAGGCCGAACTGTTGTGTGAAGTGTAGGGGATTTGCGGATTGACCAGCAGTTGATGGCGGGTGATGCCCAGCGGCTCAGCCAGTTTGTTTTCGGCAAGCCAACCCGCCAACTGGCGGACGCGATGTCCCGTGCCGCGTGATTCTAAATTGTCGGTGTCGTCAATTCCAAGTAGATAGCGCATTCATTCCTCGGTCAATAAACAAATTAAGTGATTTTGCGTAGTGTCGTTCTGAGTATAGCGAAGAACCTCGAAAATTTAGGTGGAGACCCTTCGCTTCGCTCAGGGAATCACGGTTAAGTGTGCAACGTAGTAAATTAAACTAAAACCTGCTCGCCGCTGTGCGAGGCGTTGTAACCCGTCAGCGAGTTGAGTTCGGTGCGGAAGGCGGCGGTTTGCAAATAATCCAGCAGCGGCGCAAGCGCCTTTTCGTTTTCGCGCGGCAGGATCAGGTCGTAGCGTTCCTCGAAGAGCGGGATGAAGTCCAGTCCGTGCTGGTGGGCGGCGGCTTGCAAGCCGATGGTTGCATCTGCCTTGTTTTGGGCGACCAGCGCGGCGGCTTCGCTGTGGGTCTTGACCTCGACTTCGTAGCCGTTGATCTGTGATGTGTCGATGCCTTGCTTTTTGAGTTCCATATCGAGCCAGAGTCGCGTGCCAGAGCCAGGGTTGCGGTTGACGAATCGCATTCGCGCACCGTGCCGCGCAATGTCTGCAATTTTCTTGATGCCTTTGGGGTTGCCCGCCGAGAGGATGAGCCCCTGCGTGCGATAGGCAAGCGTGACCAATTCCACGTTTCGGTCCGGGAAGAGGTGACGCACCGTGGGCGTGTTGTACTCGCCCGTCTCATCCAGGATGTGCGCGCCTGAAATCTGACACAGCCCCTGCCGCAGGTTGACCAGCCCATCGAGGGAGCCGACAGGCAGGCTGAGCAGGGTCACGTGCTTGTTGAGGTGTTCGGCGATTTCTTCCAGCGCCAAATCGTGACTCCCCGAAAAGACGATGGCGGGTTTTTCCCCTTTCGGCAAAACAATCTCCTGCAAGAGGAAAGCGCCGCTTTTGGCGCGATAGAACTTCTCGGTGACCTTTCCCGTGCGGCGGATTTCACAGACCTCAATCAGCCCTCCCGCTTCGAGCGCGAGGATGTGATGCCGCACCCAGGCAGGGGACTGTTTCAAGACCTGAGCCAGTCCCGTGAGCGTGGCAGGAGAAGCCATCAACAGGCGCAGAATCTCCATGCGGCGCGAATCAGCCAGTAGTTTGATCTGCTCGAAGGTGCGGACAGGCTCGACGGTTTTCATGGGGTTTTCTTCTCAGATAACGAAAAACTTAATGGCGAGTCTATAGGATAAGGGGGGATGTGTCAAGCAAGGGATTCGGCGATTCAGTGAGTCAACGAATCAGCGAGTCAGCGATTCAACGAGTCGGCGGGGCAATGAGTTGGCTGGGACATTCGCGGAGATTGGCGACATTTGACATGGTGGTTTGCCGTATAATAACAGGAATTACATCAGCCTTTGGCGAAAGGGATTTCGATGAAACCAAATATCTTTATGAGCTATTCGCGGCGCGAAGTGGGATTTGTGGATGACTTAACTCAAAGGCTCGAAAATCAGGGTTTCAAAGTCTGGCTGGATTATCGCAGCCTGGTGCCGGGCACACCCTGGGCGGGACAAATCGAACAGGGACTGGAAGAATCGGAAGTTATTTTACTGGTGGTTTCGAAGGCCTCCATGGCTTCGCAATATGTCGAGTTGGAATGGCGCCGCGTGCTAAAAGAAAATAAGCGCGTCATCCTGGTTATCTTCGAAGCGGTGGACCTTCCGCAGGAACTGGAGCAGTTCGAGTGGGTGGATTTTCGCGGCAGTTATCAGGGGGGTATCGACGAATTGCTGCGGCAGCTTCCAGCGCCGGTCAAGGAGGAGCACCGCGCGCCGGAGACGGGCTTCAAGGTTCCGTCCATCGTCTGGTGGAGCGCCGCCGTCAGCCTGGCGGCTGGCATTCTCTCCCTCTACACCTGGTGGACGATTCTTATTCCCCTGCTTCTTGTGCCGCTTCCCCTCCGCATTTTCAAACGCAATTTCAATTATGTGCAGGTACAGGCCGCGCTGTGGTTAATGCCGGTCGGGATCTTTTTCGAAGGCGTAAACAGGGCCATCACCGGACAAATGAATGCGGACTCGGATGGGCTTCAATATTTCCTTTTAATGGTTTTCAGTTTTTTGTCTTCCGGACTTCTTTTATTTCTTTTGCGTTCCGCGGGGATGCAGCGTTGGGGCAAACCCGAAGCGATCCGGTCGAAATTCGCCAATCCATATCGTCCCAACAACCCGAACCCAAAACCCGTGTCTTTCTTTATCGATCACGCGGCCCAAGACCGGCGGATTGCCGGCGAACTGGCGAACACGTTGGCGAAATACAAACATCCCCAGTCCGCGGATATAAATTCCGCCCGGGCGGTCTTTGTGCTGATCTCCGCCTATAAAACCGACAGCGAAGCGGACCCTGAAAAACAGGCGGTCTTCCCCGTTTTGGTGCAGACCGCGCAGCCGTCGCCGAAACTTTCCAAAGTGCAGTGGGTCGATTTCCGCAATGGCATTCGTCACCTGGATGCCATCGCGCAGTTAATGCCCGAACCGGCCAGGCTGCTGGCGGCGCTGGGAGTCCGACCCGCGGGGAAACAACTGGTCCTGCCGCCGATCATTAATTCCATCGTCTATTTTTTGATCACGACGATGGTGGTCGCGATTGGATCGACGGTGATCGACACCATTCACAACGTCTCCCAGGAGGATATGGAAGTGCCGATCTTCGAGATATTCCTGTTTCTTTGTCTTTCAGGCGGGCTGATATATTGGATGGTGAAGACCCTGCTCACGCGCCGCGGATGGCTGGCAACGGTGGGCAGGTTTATCGGGGTCAGCCTCTTGCTCAGTGTCCTGCTCTATTGGCTGCTTTGGGAGTTCACCAGGGAAGCGTCCACTGAAACTTCGAGCACTCTTGCTTTTATTACTTTTGTAATTTTTGTGTTGGGCGGACTGATTCTGGCATTTATCACGTTGATCCGCTTCCGCGATGTTCGGCTTTGGTTCCCGGCGAAGGGGAAAAAGTAAGCGGGCGCCTCGCAGCGACATGGGATGGGTATGTCGTTGCGAGGGCGACAGCCCGACACTGCGCCGTACGCCAGTGCGGTGAGCAATCTCCTGTTTAACGGGTAAAATTCAAGGAGAGTATTCTCTTGTAATTAGGAGACTGCTTCGGCAAGAACAAGAGCGCCTCGCAGCGACATGACATGAAAGGGAATTATGTCCATTCAACTCATTCAAAAGTATTACGCGGAAGTTGACAAGATCATTCGTTACGGCGGGTCGCGCAATGAGTCGTCGCTGCGGAAGCCGTTTCAGGATTTGCTGGAAGGGTATGCGCGGGTGAAGAATTTGGCGCTGGTCGCCGAAGTGGAGCTGGAGTCGAAGCGTGGGACGCGCATCCGCCCCGACGGCGTTTTGAAGGATGCGCTGCGGCAGGATTGGGGATTTTGGGAATCAAAAGACGAGAAAGATAAGATCGAAGACGAGATAAAAGCCAAGTTCAATAAAGGGTATCCGTCGTTCAACATTTTGTTCGAGGATACGCACACGGCGATTTTGTATCAGGCTGGGGAGCGGGTGATGGAATCCGCTTTCAGCGACGCCAAAGCCCTGGACGCGCTAATCAGCCTGTGGGTCGGGTATGAGCCGAAGGAAGTCAGCGAGTTCCACAAGGCAATCGAATTGTTCAGCGCGGAAGTCGGAGGGTTGGCGGAAGTCCTGAGAGCAGTCATCAGTGAGCAGTTATCAGTGAACAGTGAGTTCAGCGGGGCGTTATCCGAATTTTTGGAGTTGGCGAAGAAGGCGATCAATCCGAAGATCGAGATGGCGGACGTGCGCGAGATGATCATCCAGCATGTGCTGACGGAAGATATTTTTATGCGCGTGTTCGATGAGGCGGAGTTCCATCGCGAGAATGTGATCGCACACAAGCTGGCGGAGGTGGCGGGGACGTTTTACAAGGGCGAGACCAAGCGCAACATCCATGCGAAGATCGCGCCGTATTACGAGACGATCAATGCGCGGGCTTCGCAGATCAGCGACCATCACGAGAAGCAGAAATTTCTGAAGGCGTTGTACGAAAGTTTTTACAAGGCGTATAACCCGAAGGCGGCGGACAGACTCGGAATCGTGTACACGCCCGATGAGATCGTGCGCTTTATGATCGAGAGCGCCGACCATTTGACGTTCAAGCATTTCGGCAGGACGCTGGGCGATAAGGGCGTGGAGATTTTGGACCCCGCAACTGGCACGGGGACGTTCATCACCGAATTGATCGAGTACCTGCCGCCCGCGCAGTTGGAATACAAGTACGACCATGAATTGCACTGCAATGAAGTTTCGATCCTGCCGTATTACATCGCCAATTTGAACATCGAATATACGTACAAGCAAAAGACGGGCAAGTTCAATGAGTTCGAGAATATCTGCTTTGTGGATACGCTCGATAATATGGGCTTTGAACATACGGGCAAGCAGTTGAATTTCTTTGGTTTGACGGATGCGAACTCAGAACGTATTGCGAAGCAAAATAGTAAGCCGATTATGTTGGTAATTGGTAATCCGCCTTATAGCGCATGGCAGGAAAACTTCAACAATCAAAATGCAAATCGCCAATACCCTGAAATTGATAAGCGAATTAAAGAGACTTATATCAAACAAGGTACAGCGCAGAGTCAGATTGCTCTTTATGATATGTACACTCGGTTTCTACGTTGGGCAAGTGACCGCGTAGATAAAAACGGCATTATCGCTTTTGTTTCCAATAATTCATTTCTTGATTCGCGTGCTTATGATGGCTTTCGCAAAGTAGTAGCCAAAGAATTCAATGAAATCTATATCGTCAACTTGAAAGGTAATGCTCGTACTAGCGGAGAAAGACGCAGGCAAGAAAGCGGGAATGTTTTCGACGATGAGATAAAAGTGGGCGTGGCAATTTACTTCTTGGTGCGAAAAGAAGGACAGAAGGGTTGTCGAATCTTTTACAACGAAATTGAAGATTACACTACTTCCCAAAACAAGCGGGCATTTTTACGTGAAAGCCGTTTGAGCGAATTAAACTTTGCTACTCTTCACCCTGATTCTAAAAGTAATTGGCTGAATACAACGAGTAACGATTGGGATGAATTGATGTCAATGGGCGGAGAGCAGAAAGCCATTTTTGATTTGTATTCAAATGGTGTAAAAACTCAACGCGATGAATGGGCTTATGACTTTTCAAAATCTGCACTCGCTGAAAGAATACGTTTTTTTGTTGATATTTATCAAAAAACCTTGCAGGATGAAAATTTTAATGGCAAGTTGAAAATCAAATGGGATGCTGATTTAGAGAATTACCGAAAGAGAAAACTTGATATATCTTTTGACGAGAACAGGATTGTTGAAAGTTTTTATCGTCCATTTGTGAAAACATATCTCTATTTCGACAAACGTTTGAACGGTAGAACTTACCAAAATATTCCGATTTTCGCAGATGGGAATGCTGAAAATGTTGTAATTGCTGTAAATGGACGAAATGGTTCTCAATGGACAACTTTTGTATCAAATAAAATTGTTGATTTGAATGCGCTTTATGGTGGCGCTCAATGTTTCCCGCTTTACCGTTACAGCGAGTCGGGCGAGCGCGTGGAGAATGTCACCGATTGGGCGTTGGGACAATTCAAAAGAAAGTATGAAGGCAGAATTCAGAATTCAGAAAAGAAAGCCAAAACCAAAAATTCAGAATTCACGCGAAGCGTTCATAATTCTGAATTGACGAAGTTGGATATTTTCCATTACGTGTACGCCGTCCTGCATCACCCTGCGTATCGGGCGAAGTATGAGATCAATTTGAAGCGCGAGTTTCCGAGGATTCCGTTTTATGACGGGTTCTGGAAGTGGGCGGATTGGGGGAAGAGGTTGATGGAGTTGCATTTGGGGTATGAGGCGGTGGAGGCGTATGCGTTGGAACGGGTTGAGCGTAGGGGCGCGGTCCCCGCGCCCGATGACGGCGTGGCGCAAATAACAGGGCGGGGAGACCCCGCCCCTACATGCCGATTAATTGCCCGCAAAGACAAAGGCGAAATCGAGATCGACACACAGACCACATTGCGCGGCGTCCCTGCGGAGGCGTGGGAATATCGGCTGGGGACCTATTCCGCGCTGGAATGGATTTTGGAACGCTACAAAGAGAAGAAGCCCAAAGACCCGACGATTGCGGAAAAGTTCAACACGTATCGGTTTGCGGAGTACAAGGAACAGGTGATCGAGTTATTGTGCCGCGTGTGCACGGTGTCAGTTGAGACGATGAAGATCATCAAGGAAATGCCTGAATGATGTCGTTGCGAGGAGCGATTGTTGCGACGAAGCAATCTCCTGTTATATGAGGCACATCATGTCGAGAGGAGATTGCTCACCGCACTGGCGTACGGCGCAAGTGTCGGGCTGTCGCCCTCGCAATGACATAAGAAATTTTGGACACTAACAACCCCGTCATCCAACTCTGCATTCAGGGAAGTCGCGCTGAATTCGAACATCACCCCGAAGAAGCCCGCGCGCTGTATCAACAAGCATGGGAGGCTCGCACCGATGATTACGAAGCCTGCATCGCCGCGCATTATGTCGCCCGCTTTCAGGAGAGTCCCGAAGAAACCCTGCGCTGGAATCAAATCGCCCTGAAACATGCGGAAGCGGTCAACGATGACAGGGTCAGAGATTTTTATCCATCCCTGTATTTGAATTTGGGGAAATCCCATGAGGCGCTTGGCAACCAACTGGAAGCGCAAAGGTATTTCAGCCTTGCCGCCGATCTGGGTTTCATCCATCAGCCTGATTGACTGATAAGGACTTGATGTCAAGTGGGGGAGCGACGATGGGCCGTCCCAATGCCATATCAGGACTTGAGGTCTGTTTTTATTTGCCCTGTAAATCGCTATAATAGTTATAGAGCGTGCGGATGAAGTGTCAGCGGTATGCCGAATTTGGAGGCGCAATGAAAGCGATCAGGAACATCCTTGCCCTTCCGCCAATGGAAAATGAGATCGAGCGTCAAACCACGCAAGTGCTTCAGGTGATTTTGATTTTCTTTGGTTTTATCAGCCTGGCGTATTCCATTTTGAGCACCATTACAGATTTCCAAAATTGGGGGCGTTACGTTGGGCAGGGCGGCTTTTTGTTCCTGTGTATGCTCCTGGGACTGGTTTACATGCATAAGGGATATATCCGCCCGGTTGCCACCCTCGAAATCCTGGTGATCTGGCTGGTTTTCACGGCCTCTGCCTATACCGGCGGGGGAGTGAGAAGCTCCGGATATATTGGCTATCTTGTGGTATTGGTCATCGCCGGGGTGGTCTCCACGAAACGGCTGAATACCCTGCTGGTGGCGCTTTTATGCGCGGGAGCGGGGTATTACCTGGTTTATGCGGAAACAAGAGGCATTTTGCCGCCTTCGCGAGTGCCCATGACGCCTTTCGCGCTCTGGCTGGATAGCCTTTTATATTTTTTCATCATTTCCGGGCTGTTGCTTTTGACGATGAACATCGTCCAAAATGCGCTGCAACGCCTCAACCGCGAATTATCCGAGCGCCAGCATGCCGATGCGCGCCTGCGCGGCATCTTTGAGAACTCGCCTGATCTTATCCTGGAGATCGACCGTACCGGTACGATTCTTCTCGCCAATCGCCATGCGGAGATTTACGAAGGAAAACAGGCGTATCAGTTGGTTCCGCCCGAAGATTACAAACTGGTCGAAGAAACCATCGCGCGGGCTTTTGAGACGGGAAAAAATACCACATTGGAATTACAAGCCCAGGCATATGATGGTTCGTTTCAATGGAATTCCATCCGGGTCGGACCCGTGCTGGCTGGCGGTAAAGTCACCAGCCTGGCGGCGGTCATCACCAACGTTCACCGGCAAAAAGAGGCGGTATTACAAGTCAGGCGGTCCGCCGAAAAACTGGTCATACTCAATGAGATTGCCCGCGCCGTTGCCGAGCTTACCGATCTAAAGACTGTCCTTGAAATCATCCGCCGGCAATTGGAAAAACTGGTGGAGTTCGACGCTTATTCCGTCCGTGTTTTCAACGAAAGGGAGCGTACTGTTACCCACCTGGCTGTCTACGAAAGCGGGAGATATTGGGATGAAGCCGATACGCCGCTCATACCGGGGACGCATGCCTGCAAAGTGTTTGAAACGGGCGAGTCCATTCTGCATTTGCTGACCGATGAAGAGCTGGAATCATACAAACGTGGTCCATACCCCCAAATCGGTGACCGCTCCCACATTACCGCGTCCCTTATTTTTGTGCCGCTGAAAAAACACGGCAAAACCATCGGCGCCCTCTCGGTGCAGCGACACGAGCGGAATTCCTACACCCGTGAACATCTCGAACTGGTGGAGGCTGTGGCAATCCAGGTGGCGATTGCCATCGAGAACGCACGGCTTTTCGAATCCCTGCAACACGAATTGCGGGAGCGCATCCGCACCGAGGCGGTACGCGAGAAATTGATCGGCGAACTCGAGCAGAAGAATGCCGAACTGGAACGCTTCACCTACACCGTTTCACACGACTTGAAAAGTCCCCTCGTCACGATCAAAGGGTTTCTCGGAATGTTGAAGAAGGATATGGAGCAGGACAGACAGGATAAAGTGCAAAAGGATATGGATCGCATTGCAGAAGCGGCCGACAAAATGGGAATCCTGCTCTCGGAACTGCTCGAGCTTTCAAGGATTGGGCGCATTACCAACCCGCCCGAGGAGGTTGACCTCGGTCAATTGACTCGAGAAGCCCTTGAAACCCTGGATGGACGCATCCGTGCGCGCAACATTACAGTGACGGTTTCGCCGCATATCCCCACTGTTTACACGGATCGCAACCGCATGCGCGAAGTGTTGGAAAACCTGATAGACAACGCCGCCAAATACATGGGCGACCAGCCCAATCCGCTCATCGAAATTGGCAAAGAGGAAAGCGAAACTGAAACCATCATCTATGTAAGGGATAATGGCATTGGCATCGAGCCGCGGTTCCGTGCCAAAATATTCGGATTATTCGAAAAACTCAGTGCGGACAGCGAAGGTTCGGGTGTCGGGCTCGCAATCGTCAAGCGCATCATCGAAACGTATGGCGGCAGGATCTGGGTCGAATCGGATGGACCGGGAAAAGGATCCACCTTCCGCTTTACGCTTCCAAATGAGCAATCTGTGCCGGGACAAGCTTATGAATTGAAAAACTAAGAGCGAATCCCCGCTTCATCTTTGGGATCAATGCCCGCAGGAGCTGCAACTCCCGCCGGAGCAGGAACCACAGTCACAGCCGCTCGAAGTCCCGGCGACACTCCCCGACTCATTGCGGGCGCTGAAGACCGACTGCTTCCGCCTGACCTTTTTACTGCCGCACTTCTCACATTCAATCGGCTCATCCTTCTGGCTCATGGGGCGGATGGCTTCGAATTCCTTCCTGCAGGATTTACAAACGTATTCATAAATGGGCATGGGCTTGCACCTTGTAACGGGAATTTGAGGCGATTCTACACCCAAAAACCATGCCGTTTTCCCCGCTCTTTGGGGTTGAAATTATCCCCCGTTCATGCTATTACTAATATTATCCATGTGTTGTTTTGGTCCCTCTCCATTGAAGCGGTTAAGGTGAAAAATGAACAAGAAACCTGAAAAAGAGAAGGATGGCCTTTTACGGGGCGCGAAAGATGCCAAAAGAGAAGATGAGGAACGATATCGTGGGTTGTTCGATCGCATGGCGGAAGGATATGCCTATTGCCGGATCATCCATGAAAAAGGGCGGGCACAGGATTGGGCGTATATTTCAGTAAACGATTCATTCGAAAAACTGACCGGGTGGAAGGGAGTTGTTGGAAAACGGGCGACTGAAGTCATGCCGGATATCCGTGAGACCCAGCCTGCGTTGTTCGAAACCTGCTCGCGAGTCGCCCTGACCGGTCAGCCTGAAAAACTCGAAATGTTCGTGGAAGCCATGCAAAAGTGGTTTTCCGTCTCCGTGTTCAGCCCGGAGGAGGAATTCTTTGCGGCGATATTCCATGAGATTACCGAACGCAAGGAAACCGAGACGAAACTGCGCGAAAGCATGGAATACTTTCGTACAGTGGCAAACTTTACCTATGACTGGGAATACTGGCTGGACAATAACCGCCGGATACTATATACCTCGCCATCCTGTGAGCGCATCACCGGCTACAACGCCGCGAAGTTTGAACGGGATTCCTCTCTCCTCGAAAAGATCATCCATCACGACGACCGCCCTCTGTATGTCCGTCACATGCGGGAGGAATTCCAGAAGACGGAACCGGCCTCGTTGGACTTTCGTATTGTCACCGCCGGCGGCGAAGTGCGTTGGATCAACCACGCCTGTCAACGCGTGCATGATATGGATGGACGTCCAATGGGGAGGCGGGCAAGCAACCGCGACATAACACAGCGCAGACAGATGGAACAGGCGCTGCGTGAAAACGAGTCCATCCTCACCATGTCTGAAGAGGTGGCGCAGACAGGCAGCTGGCGGTGGGACCTGCGGACTAAAAAGGCCGTCTGGTCCGATCAAATGTTTCGCCTGTTCGAAGTGAAGCGCGAAGATTTCGACGGGGATATGAACCGCGTGATCGCCGAGCGGGTTCATCCTGATGATGCGCAGGCGGTGCTTGAATTCAACCGCAGCATATTGACCGGGATCAGTTCCATAGCCTCTCTGACCTACCGCATCGTGCTGCCCAACGGTACCGAGCGCACGCTCCGGACGCATGGGAAGCTGGTGCGCGATGAGGCGGGACATCCGATCTCCATGACAGGATATGTGCAGGAAGTCACCGAATGGGTGCGGGTGAGAAACCAACTCTTTCAGATGAAACGTCTGTATGCCGTTCTCAGCGAGGTCAATCAGGTCATCATTCGGGTAAAGGATTTGGGGGAGTTGTATCAGTCCATTTGCGACGTGATTGTGAAGTATGGCGAACTTGCCGCCGCCTGGATCGAGCTTTTGGATGAAACCCTGGGAGAACTGCGCCCTGTCTCGGCTGCCGGGCTTGACGTGAAAAAGTGGCCGCTGCCACTCGTCAATATAAATGGAGAATTCCGTCAAAACGAAGTGATCCTCGAAGCGCTTCGCACTTCCAGGGTCGCGACCAGCGAAGATATACAAATCGACGAAAGAACAAAGGGCCTTCATAAACATTTTGGAAAATTCGAGTTCCATTCCCTGGCGTCCATCCCGTTCCAGTCACATGGGAAAACCATCGGTGTCCTGAACTTGTTATCTGCGGAGGTGGGCTGGTTCAAAGACGAGGAGGAAATTCACCTGCTCGATGAGATGGGACGGGATGTTTCCTTCGCGCTCGACGCACTCGAAAACGAAAAGGTCAAACGCCTGTGGGAGGAGGCACTGCGCGAGAGCGAAGAGAAAATGCGCAGCATCTTTCGCGTTGCCCCAACCGGCATTGGCGTTGTCAGAGATAGGGTGTTGGTGGATGTCAACTCGCGTATCTGCGAAATGACCGGATATGCAAAGGAGGAATTGGTTGGGCAAAGCGCCAGGATCCTGTATCCCACACAGGAGGATTTCGACTTTGTCGGGCAGGAAAAATACCGGCAAATTGCCCAGGGAGGCACCGGGCAGGTGGAAACGTGCTGGCGAAAAATAGATGGCTCCATCATTGATGTCCTGCTCGCGTCCACGCCAATCGACCTTGCTGACCTTTCCAAAGGGGTGACCTTCACCGCCCTGGATATCACCGAGCGCAAACAGGCGGAGAGGGTTCTGCGCGAGAGCGAAGACAAATTCCGTAAAGCATTTATGACCAGCCCGGATTCCGTCAACATTAACCGGCTTCAGGATGGAATGTATATCTCGATCAATCCGGGCTTTACACAGATCATGGGTTATACCGAAGCGGATGTGATTGGCAAAACATCGCTTGAGCTATCTATCTGGGAGAATCCGGAGGAACGTGCCCGGTTGGTGGAAGGACTAAGGAAGGATGGATTCGTCAGTAACCTCGAAGCTCGTTTTCGCAGGAAGGATGGGGTCACAAGATACGGGTTAATGTCTGCGTCAGTGATTGAATTGGGCGGTGTGCCGCACATATTGAGCATCACCCGAGATATCACCGAGCGCAAACAGGCAGAGGAAATCATCCACCAAAGCGAGCGGCAAATGAAAGCGCTGGTAACCTCCCTGGATGACATTGTCTTCGAATTCGACGAAGATGGGACCTACCTCAATATTTGGACGGCGGACGAAAACCTGCTGGCCCGGCCCAAGTCACAAATGCTGGGGAAGCAGGTTTTTGAAGTCATGGGGAGGGAGCAGGGCGCCTCGTTTTATGAGGCCATCAAACGGGTATTGGCGGCGGGCGTGCCCGAGACTGTCGAATATCCGTTGGATGTTGTTGGTGGTCAGCGCTGGTTCATGGCTCGTGTCAGCCCCATCCTTGCGCCCGATGGCTCCCGCCGTACCGCTTCCATACTTATACGGGATATTACCGGACGTAAACAGGTGGAAGAGCAGGTCCAGGTTCAATTGCAGCGGATGAGGGCCCTGAACGAAATCGACCGCGCCATTAGTTCCGGACTCGACATGCGCCTCTCACTTGACATCCTGCTGGATCAGGCGCTTTCCCAATTGGGAGTGGATGCGGCTTGCGTCCTGCTTTTGGATTCGTCCAGCCAGGCGCTTGAGTACGCGATTGGAAAAGGTTTTCGCCTGACATCAATTCGCAGGTCGCGGGTGCTTCTGGGGCAGGAATTTGCAGGACAGGCGGGGTTGGAACGCAGGCTGATTCATGTCGCGGACCTCAACTCTGCGGGATCGCAATTTTTACGCGGGGAATTGTTAAAGGGCGAGGAGTTTGTCGAATACTTCGGGGTTCCGCTGATCGCGAAGGGGATGCTCAAGGGTGTGCTGGAAATCTTCCATCGCAGCCATCTCGATCCAGATCTGGAGTGGATGAACTACCTGGAGACTCTTGGCGGGCAGGCGGCAATCGCCATTGACAATGCCCAACTCTTCGAGAGAATGGAAAGGTCGAACATGGAACTGATTGCGGCCTACGATGCCACCATCGAAGGCTGGTCTCACGCAATGGATTTGCGCGATAAGGAAACGGAAGGTCACACCCAGCGCGTCACCAAATGGACCGAAGAACTGGCGAAGAGAATGAGTATCAGCCGGCAGGAGATTGTCCACATGCGGCGCGGCGCCCTGCTGCACGATATCGGCAAGTTGGGGGTCCCCGATCACATTCTGAACAAACCCGACAAACTCGACGAGGCTGAATGGGCAATCATGCGCCAGCATCCCAACCATGCCTTCGATATGCTGATGTCCATCCATTACCTGCGTCCTTCGCTGGATATTCCCTGCTGCCATCATGAAAAATGGGATGGCAGCGGTTACCCGCGCCAGTTGAAGGGTGAGGAAATTCCATTGGCGGCGCGCATTTTTGCCGTTGTGGATGTGTGGGATGCCATGCGTTCGGATCGTCCTTATCGGACGAGTTGGCCGGCCGACAAGGTGCGTGAACTCGTCATCGAACAGTCCGGTCGACATTTCGACCCGCAAGTGGTGGAGGCGTTTCTGAGTCTGATGGAAGAGTCACCAGACCTGTTTTAGTCACCCCACGCGGTTGTGCTAAATTTGAGCATCCACACGGTACCCATATCCCATACCAGCCGGTGGACAAAGCCACATAAAATAGCGCATATTTTCAGCGTGTCATTCTGAGGGAGCTAGCGACCGAAGAATCCCTTTTACGATGAAATATAAGGAGCATGCCATGTCCATTCTCTCTTTTAACGGCAAAACCTACAACAGTCTCGAAGAAATGCCAGCCGACCAGCGCGCCGCATACGAGCAGGTCATGGCTTTCATGAAGGACGAGAACAACAACGGCGTCCCCGATCTGTTCGAGGGTGATGTGATACAGAAGATGATTGGTTTGGCGGCGAACACCCGCATCGTGGTCAACGGGCAGGAGATGCGGGGGCTTGAAGCACTGCCGCCCGAAACACGTGAAAAGTTTGACAAAGCCATGCAAATTTTGGATCGGCTTGGAATCCTTCCCTCAGGCACGCAGGGGACCTCGTTCCAGTCTGCGCCGCAAATCTCGGCCAGTGAACCTGCATTTGCAAAGTCACCTTCGATTATCCAATCCACACCATCTGCTATTTCAGAAGATACTGGTTCACGCACTGCTTTCATCCTGCTTGCAGTCCTCGGCATTTTGGTATTGTGCGCTGCGGTTGCCGCTGCGGGATTCTTTTTCTTGATGCGGTAAGTAAGTCAAGATGAACCAGTATCTGTATTTCCTCAAACCCACCCGCCTTGGCATGGTGGTTGAGGGACCGACTCCAGTAGAAGCGGAGATCGTCTCACGTCACTTTGCCCATCTCGAAGCGCTGACCGAGAAAGGCGTGATGATCCTGGTGGGGCGTACACAGAACAGTGACGAGTCAACATTTGGGATTGCCATCTTCGAAGCGGAGGATGATTCAACGGCGCGCGCGATCATGGAATCTGATCCAGCCATCCGTGAAGGGGTGATGAAAGCGGAATTGTATCCATACAAGATTGCGCTGATGAGGAAATAAATCCAACTTGCAAAACCATCCCCTCTCGGTTATCCTTGTACGTGGGAGTGGTTAGGTCCCGGTGGGCTTCCTGGTCTTCAACACCAGTGGCGGGTCGCGTTGCGAGCCGCGGTGGGTTCGTCTCCCATCCACTCCCGCCTGTTGGACGGTGGACAATGGACCATTGTCCACCGTTTTTTGTTATCAACAAACAAGGTATTTCAATGTCAATTCCAGAAATCGAAGTTCTTACCAATCTTGTCTCGCGCGTATTCCGCATCGAAGATGTGACCAGCGGCGACCCCCAAAGGGGATTCTTCGCGCGCTATCGCGGTCAACTTGTGGAAGGCGATTCCACCGAACTCTACGACCGTCTGGCGGATTCCCTCGCTCCGCATAATCTCGTTCCTCTATTCCGGGCCGAGGACGGGCGTCACGTAATTTATATTGAAGCCAAACCTGCGGAGCTGAAGAATGCAAAGGTCTCCATCAATTTCGTTCTCTTCGTGCTCACTGTCTTCAGCGTCATGCTGGCGGGTGTGGAAGTCCCAACTGAACTGTGCAACGACGCCACTCAGGCGATACTCTACATGTTAAAAAACATCCTGACAGGCTGGCCCTTCGCGCTCAGCATGTTGGGAATTTTGCTCACTCACGAACTGGGTCATTATTTCATGAGCCGCCACCACAAGACGCCCGCCACCCTGCCCTATTTCATCCCCTTCCCGTTCAGTCCGCTGGGGACGCTGGGCGCGGCGATCCTCATGCGCGGCGTGCCAAAGAACAAACGCGTTCTTTTTGACATCGGCGTGGCGGGTCCGCTTGCCGGGTTGATCGTGGCAATCCCCGTGCTATTTTTGGGGCTTTCCTTTTCGACCGTAAAACCGATTGTCCTTTCATCCTGCGGCATTTCGCTCGAAGGCAACTCGCTTCTTTATCTCTTCGCAAAGTATGTCACCTTCGGTCAACTGCTGCCCGCGCCTGCGGAGCCGCAGGGGATTCTGTATTGGCTGAAATATTTCCTTACCGGACAGCCCATTCCTGTTGGCGGCTTGGATGTGTTCATTCATCCAGTCGCCTTTGCGGGCTGGGTCGGGATTCTGGTCACAGCCTTGAACCTGATCCCCGCTGGCACGCTCGACGGTGGACATGTGGTCTATGCCCTGTTTGGCGACAAGGCGAAAAAAGCGTTTCCCTTTATCATTGGGTTGCTGGTTGTACTGGGATTGTTTTGGAATGGATGGTGGATTTGGGCTGCACTGCTTTTCTGGCTGGGACGAGTCAACGATGCGCCTTTAGACCAGATTACGGCGCTCGACGCCACCCGACGGCTGGTTGCCCTCGCGGTGATCATCGTTTTCCTTTTGGTTTTCATGCCCGTCCCGTTCACGGCGATCATGCCATAAAATTACACTATGAAAAAAATTCTCTCCCTGCTCTTCATCGCATCGATTCTTTTGTCGGCTTGCGGCACAACTGACACAACGCTCACGAGCGAGCCGGAGTCATCGCCCATATCTGCAACGCAGGTAGTGACAAAAACCCCAAAGCCTGTATCAACCAAGGGTCCAGCGTCCAGCCTCGGGGTTGGAAATGAAGAGGTGAAAGGCGTGGAGATCAGGGTCTGGTATCCGTGGTATGGGGTCGAATCCGGCCTGTTCGGCACCCTCGTTACAGAATTCAACGAAAAAAATGAATGGGGTATCAAAGTCATCGCGGAGAGTCAGGTCAACTTCACCAACCTGTATGAAAACACAACCGCCGCCCTGCCAACTACCGACAAGCCTGACATGGTGATCGCCCTGCCCGAGCACGCACTGGAGTGGGATGCAAACGGTGTGGTTGTGGACCTGACTCCATATGTGCAAGATCCGGCATACGGAATCGACTCAAGCGATATTCCCAACGTGTTTTGGAATCAGGATAGTTATGGCGGAAAACGGTTTGCGATTCCCGCCCAGCGTACGGCGCGCTTTTTGCTGTGGAACGAGACCTGGGCTGGCGAGATTGGTTTTGATTCCCCGCCCGATGCGCCAGCCGATTTCGAGCAACAATCCTGCCGCGCCCAGCAGGCCATGCTGAAGGATTCTGTCCCACAAAATGACTTCATGGGCGGCTGGTATGTGGACACCGAACCGATGACCGCCTATGCCTGGCTGTTGGCCTTCGAGGGCGGCGTGTTGGATGGCAGCAGTTATCGTTTTCTGACGCCGAATAATATCGAAGCGTTCCGGTTTTTACGCGAACTTTCCGAATCTCTTTGCTCCTGGCAGGTCGCGGATACGGACTCCTTCAAATCCTTTGCGGACCGTGAAGCCATGTTCGTCACCGCCAGCCTCGAAGACCTGCCCGAAGTGGCACGCGCCTTTGCTGCCGCTAAAAACAGGGACGAATGGAAAGTGATCTCCTTCCCCGGCGCAAATGAAGATGCGCTTGTGGTTTATGGATCGTCCTACGTGATTTTGAAATCCACCCCGCGGGAACAATTAGCCGCCTGGCTGTTCATCAAGTGGATGTTGGAAAACGAACAGGACGCGCGGATGGTGGAGGCGACTCACCTTTTCCCGATCCGCACCTCGAGCGTTGACCTGCTCGGCGATTACGAAAAGACACATCCGCAGTGGGCACAGGCCATCAAGCTTTTGCCGCAGGGAGAGATTCAACCGCAACTGGCGTCGTGGCGTCAGGTCAAAACCGTCATCGGCGACGGCTTCACGCACATGTATCGCGTCAACGTCCCCAGTGGACAAGTCCCCGCGATTTTGGCACAGATGGAGTCAATTGCAACGAGTTTGGAGCAATAAGCAGAGAATAGTGAATAGTTGATGGACGATGGTCCATCGTCCACGGTCTATCGGCCATAGTCTATCCACGCGTTATATGATACCCTCGGTCACAAATTGCGTTTCCTGCAAAGTAAAAAGGCGCAATTTGTGACCGTGATGGGTATAATCCGAGCCATGAAAAATAGATCATGGCTCTTTCCTTTGCTGTTGTTGGTGGCGGCAGTTTTATATTCGGTCTTCTCCAAAGTTGAGTTGCCCGGCAATGGATTTTCCACCATCGGCTCGGACACGGTGCGGGCGGAAGTGGTTCAGATTCTCGACGAAGGCGAGATCGACATGGGCGGACATACGCAAAAATACCAGGTGGTGCGCGTGAACATTCTGGAAGGCAAGTACGAAGGCGTCCCGATGGAAATCGACTACGGCAAACGTCAGGTGCGCTCGGACGAATATGACCTAACCGTGGGCGACAAGGTGATGGTCTCCATCAGCAAGACACAAGATAACGTGGTCAACGCCTATTTTGTGGACTTTGTCCGCACGACGCCGATGGTCTGGCTGACGATTGTTTTTGCACTCGCAATCATCTTTATCAGTCGTTGGAAGGGTGTGGGCGCGCTCCTTAGTATGTTATTTAGTTTGTACATCATCATCGGCTACATCATCCCGCGCATCCTTGTTGGTGAAGACCCGCTGCGTGTGAGCATTATCGGCTCAATCATTCTGCTTGGCGTGACTCTCTACCTCACCTACGGCTGGACACTCAAAACTCATGCGGCAGTCCTGAGCATGGTCGTGGTCCTGCTCCTCACAGGCTTACTTTCCGCCATTTTCGTTGTATTCTCTAAATTGAGCGGCATGGGCGACGAAAACGCTATGTTCCTGATGCAAATGATGGAAACGCCGATCAACCTGCGCGGGCTGCTGCTCGGCGGCATGATTATCGGCGCATTGGGCGTGCTGGATGACCTCGTCACTACGCAGGCTTCAGCCGTCTTCGAGTTGCATCACGCCAACCCGAATTTCGGTTTCCGCGCCTTGTATAACTCCGCCATGCGCATCGGGCAGGATCACGTGGCGGCAACGGTCAACACCCTCGTGCTGGCGTACGCTGGCGCGTCCCTACCGATGTTGTTGTTGTTCTCCCTGGCTCGTGGCAACTATGGCTTCCTCGTCAATTACGCCTTCATCGCCGAGGAAATCGTGCGGACGCTGGTCGGCTCGCTTGGTTTGATTGCCGCCGTGCCGATCACCACTACCGTTGCCATTTTCTTTGCCCAAAGGTCAGAGTCACTTGGGCGGTGGGAGCAGGTCCTCGGTCCCGAAGGGGAGGGACACCATCACTAACCCCACCTCGGACCTCCCCAAATTTTCAGAATTTGGGGAGGTCCGAGGTGGGGTTGCAACCTTTTCATTGTTCCTGCGTAAGAAAAGTGCAGTAAATCAAAAGGAGCGCTCGTGAACGAAGAACAAGCCTGGGTGCTGGAAGCCCAGCGAGGCAGTGACGAAGCGTTTACCAAACTCGTCGAAACCTATCAAACCCCTGTGTATAACCTGTGTTACCGCATGTTGGGCGAACCTGATCTGGCGGAGGATGCCGCACAGGAGACATTCCTGCGCGCCTACCAGCACCTGCACCGCTACGACCAGAAACGCCCTTTTGCGACCTGGCTGCTTTCCATTGCGGCTCATTATTGCATAGACAAGCTTCGCCGCAGGAAGTTTTCGATTTTCTCGATGGATGAGGAGGATGAGGAAGGCAACACCTTCGAGATCGCCGACCCTGACTCCCCCAATCCCGAAATGGAATCAATGAAAGGACAGACGCGCGCACGGGTCCAAGCCATGCTCAAAGACCTGGATGCGACCGACCGCGCGGCGATCATTATGAGATATTGGTATGACTATTCAGAGATTGAGATAGCCGAGTCCCTGCGTCTGACGGTCAGCGCGGTCAAAAGCCGCCTGCACCGCGCCCGTAAGGAATTGGCTGGCATGTGGCAGGAAGAGGAAACCCGTGTCCACGCCAAAAGGAGAACCTATGAATCACCAGCCTTTTGAAGAATGGCTTTTGGACGACAAGCATCTGAATCCCGCCGAGAAGCGTGAACTTGATCTGCACCTGCGGACCTGTTCACGTTGTACGTCGCTCGCCGAAGTTGAACTGGAACTGCGCTCCGCCCCCGTCACCGCGCCCGCGGCCGGGTTCACGCTGCGTTTCCAGCAACGGCTTGCCGCCCAGAAGGTGGCCGAGCGTCGGCGCAGATTATGGGGCACGATCATTTTAGTGGCAGGCGGGGTGGGGCTGCTCGGTTGGCTTCTCGCCCCGTTTCTGTTCGCCTTTCTCGCCGCGCCTGTGGAATGGGTTACCGCGGGGATCGGCTATTTTCTATTCGTCCTCACCTCCCTGCAAGCCCTGACTGAAGTGGTTGCCGTACTGGTGCGCATGGCGACGGACTTTATCCCGCCCTACGTCTGGATGGTGATTGCCTCCGCCCTGGCCGGGCTTGGTCTTTTGTGGACGGTTTCAATCTGGCAATTCAGCCGCACCCCGCAAGGAGTTACTGCATGAAAAATAAACTGACAACCTTAATTCTCTTACTGGCGCTTTTATTTGTGCCAACCGCCAGCGCGCACGCGCAGAGTCCCAACGGCGGTGATGTATTCCTGTTGGGACAAAACTACACCCTCGCCAGCGGCGAAACGCTCGATGGCAGCCTGGCTGTCGTTGGGGGTAATGTCATGATTGAGGAAGGCGCAACCGTCAACGGCGATGTGGTCGTGGTCGGCGGAAACCTGAAAATAAACGGAGATGTGAACGGCGACGCCGCCATTATTGGCGGCAACCTGACCATCTCGGCAGAAGTTGACGGCGATATTGTGATCGTCGGCGGGCAGGCCGTGCTGACTGAAACCGCAGTCGTGGACGGAAATGTCTCGACCATTGGCGGACAATTGGAGAAGGAGCCCGGAGCTGAGATTACCGGTACCATTACCAATAATGCCCCCCCCGTGGATGTGCCCGATGTGCCGGGTGTACCTACCGTTCCCGATGCGCCCAATCCACCAGAGGTGTCGGTAAAACCTGTTTTCGATGGAGCTTTCTCCACACTTTGGGCGATATTTAAAGTGTTCGGGACTGCCTTGGCAGTCGCTGGTATTGGCATGTTGCTGACGCTTTTCCTCCAACCTCAATTGGAGCGCGTGGCAGATGCAGTCATACGACAACCTGTCCTCGCTGGTAGTTTTGGTATGCTGGCCTTGATCGTAGTTCCGGTGGCCACTCTCGTCATGGTCGTCACAATTTTGCTTATTCCAGTCGCGGCCATCCTGTTCTTCGTGGTGCTTCCGGCGGCGTGGTTGTTCGGCATGGTGGCACTGGGGCAGGAAGTGGGCGAACGATTCACAAAAGCCATCAACCAGATTTGGTCACCCGTCCTCTCCACTGGGTTTGGAACTTTCCTCCTTGTGTTAGTGGTTGGCTTCATCGGGTTGATTCCCTGCATCGGCTGGTTGATTTCGTTCTTCGTGACGCTGTTCGCCCTCGGCGGCGTGACCATGACCTGGTTTGGGACTCGCAACCCACCCGGCAGAATCAGCACGCTTCGCGAGCCATCAGCGGTGCCGGTGGAGATTCCGCCCACGTCGTAAGTGTCACTTTCCCTGCCTTCCCATCTTTGGTGAAAACAAGAAAACCAATTTAAAAAAATTGATTTTTGGCCGCTGAGACATGGAATCAAGCCCATGCTCAGCGGTATTTTTATGTATAATTATTTCCAGGTTTCACTCCCTTGTGAAAACAATTCCATTTTAAACGAAGGAATATCCGTGCAAAACCGTTTTTTTAATTTTCGCGAATATGCGGGGCAGCCCAAATACCTCTCCATTGTTTTTTTTGTTCTGGGAGTTTCAGCTGCTGCCTTTGCATTGATCGGGATAGTCTTTTATCTTCGATATACGCCGCCGAAAAACGTATTAATCGAGATTCCCATCCTGCTTATTTCACTGTCGGCGTTTTTTGTCAACATCATCCTGTTGTTCTGCACAGGAAATTCCTCCGCTGACTCCAGAAGGCAGAATATTCTGGTCACCATTTTGGTGTGGACAGCCATTATTTACTTTTTTAATGGCGTTCTTCCCCGCATAAACTGGAGGAAGATGGAATGGCAGGCGGCACAGGTTATCCCCAATGAAGCAATGGCGGGTATGGACTTTGAGAGCGGGTTATATAACCCGGCAAAGGCAATTTTGGAAGGAGAGGGAAGTCACTTCACGAACTACCCCCCCGTCGTTACCCTGCTGGCAATGCCATTGACCTACTTTACCTTGTGGAGGGCCTACATCATATTTTTGACCCTGCTTTACATTACGAACATTGCCGCCGTTGTGGTGGCAAACCTGCTGGCAGGGGAAATATCGGAGAAAGGACAGGGTCTTTCATGGGAAATTGCGGGCATGGTCACCATGTACACGCTCACAAGCTATGGGCTGTTTTTTGGTCTTAAGAATGGCAACTATGATGTCTTTCCCTCCTTTTTTGCCGTGCTCGGTATCTTTTTTCTGGTGCGCTTTCCAGAAAAAATCTGGCTGTCAACGTTATTCCTGTCTCTTGCGACGCATTTGAAAGTGTACCCTGGCATCTTATTCCTTTTATTAATTTGGCGGTATGGACTGAAGAGTATCGTCCCACTATTCATAATTAACATCGGATTATTCCTCTCCCTAGGCTTTGACCGCATGGTGGAATTTTTTGCCCAGTTGGGACCGTATGTCTCCAATCCTTTTATTACGGTCAAAAATTCTTCAGCAATTTCTTTTGCCGAACATCTGATCCTCAACGGAGTTTCGCTGGATAAAAGTTTACTGACCGGAATATTTATTGCTATCCCGGTTTTGATCTGGCTCGGCTCGGCCTTTTTTATCTACAGAAAAGGATTTGATAATCTGGGCGTACTGTGGTATTTTGTCGTTTCCTTTGGTCCCATGTTCGCCCTGCCCGCAGTCAGCCATGACTACAAACTAGTCATTCTGAGCGCTCCCTTGGTGCTGGCGCTTTTTCGTATGGCAGAAACCTATGCTCGAACGGGATCCGCGCTCGCCGCGATAATTATCATCCTCTTCATGGTCACTGCCATTTTTATTCACCGGTCTGTATTTGATTCCACGATTCTATATTTTCAAAATAAATACTGTTCCGTTTTGGCGTTTCAAATTTTAGGCGCATGGGGTATGTACACGGATTTTTCTTCCCAAAAACAGATCTTGTCGGAAAACATACCGCGGCGCCAGTCCATTTAAAACAGGCCCTTGCCGCGGTAAATTTCAGGTAAAGACCCGCGTGATATAATAAAAACCGCTTTGGGTTCATTTCCAAAGCGGTTTTGTTTTCATGGAGGACGACATGTTCAAGCACGAAATACCCGACACCCCAATTCATAGCACTCCCCCGCCCCTGATCGAGGTCAAAGGTTCACACCGCGAGATGGGACGTCAGGTTGGCGAAGCCGCCCGCGAGCAGGTCCAGCACAGTGTGGCCAATGCCCATATTCTGATCGACGCCGCCTACAACACCCTTGAACTGACCTGGCAGGGCGCGCAAATCCAATCGCGCAAGTACCTGCCTTTTGCTGAAGAGATTTACCCTCAATATGTGGATGAAATGCGTGGCATCGCCGAAGGTGCAAATGTGGAGTTCGATGACATTGTTGTGTTGAATGCAATGGAAGCCGTGACGAGCGACGCCCTGCATCTCACCCGCTGTACCAGCATGGCTGTCAACGAACAACGTACAGCTGACGGTCACGTACTGGCGGCGCACAACGAGGATTGGATTCCCGAGGATGAAAGCGACGTGCTCGTCGTCTCAGCCAAGCCCGACAAGGAACCTCCCTTCCTTGCAATGAGCTACGGTGGACTCCTGCCGAATGTGGGTTTCAATGCCTACGGCATTGCCCAACTCATCGACTCGGTCTATCCCAGTGATTCACGCGTGGGCATCCCGCGCCTTGTGGTGTCTCGCGCGGTGCTTTCGTCTCGACGCATTTCGGGCGCAATCGGACGTGCTGTCGTGTCGCACCGCGCCGCGGGCTACAACCACTTGCTCGTCCACGAGAGCGGCGAAATTTATTCCATCGAAGTCTCGGCGCGAAAATTCGAAATCCTGTATTCACATGATGGCTACATGGTGCATACCAATCATTATCTCGACCCGCACATGAGACCAGTAGAAAAGGATCCCGAGGAGTTGATCTCTTCGCGTGTGCGATATTTCCGCGCTTCACGCCTGTTACGGCAAAGTGACAAGCACACCATCAAGAGCCTGCAAGCCGTCCAGCAGGACCATGTCAACATCCCGAATTCGATCTGCAACCACAACATTGCGGGGAGCGACCCCCTCGACCGGGAAAAGACTATCAACGCGCTGGTCATCGACCTGAACATGCGCGAGATGCACATCGCCTGGGGGAATCCTTGTCAGAACACGTACTGTACGTATCACCTTGATGATTGAAAACAAAGACCACGGAGGTTTCGAAAACTTCCGGGGTCTTTGTTTATTCCCCGCGATACAAACGATTTGACTCGATATACTTGCTGACAGAGGGAAGCACATAACAGCGATACACTTCCCCGCTTGCCACGCGGCGGCGAAGTTCACGCGATGCTAAATCCTGGAGGGGAGCGTCAATGAAAACAACCTTTTCCGTCAAGCCGGGGATTTTCGTTTCCAAGGCGGGCATGTCGAAGGGATCCCCGGGACGACGCATCACCCCGATTTGATATACCTCGGACACAAGGTCAGTATAGAGACGCCAGGTGGGCAAATCACGCAGGGAGTCCCCGCCCAACAAAAGGACGATGTCTGCATTCGGCTCCAGTTGGGATAACTGCCGCACGGTGTCTATCGTGTAGTGCGGACCGGGACGTTCGATCTCAAGATGTGAAATCTCAAAGGATTCGTTGTCCGCAATTGCCCGCTGCAGCATTTCCAGGCGATGCGGGAGCGGCGTGATGGGTTGTTCCAGCTTGTGCGGCGGATCGGGGGCAAGCATCCACAGCAGGCGTGAAAGCCCCAACTGGTGGACAGCTTCGCTGGCAAGGATCAGATGTCCGATGTGCGGCGGATCGAATGTCCCGCCAAAAAGTCCGATTTTGATACGTGGCATGGAGATAGTATATCGCAAAGTTTTATCGAATATTTTTTCATTCTTTACACGTTCTTTATATTCGGCGGATATGATGGGAATATAAAAAGGAGATACCCATGTCTGCAAAAAATAAATGGCTTATCGGCATTGGAATCGCGGTTGGTTTGATCGTGTTGTTCTTCCTGCCGCTTATTTGGCATGCTCTGTACCCCGTGACTGGTTACGGTTATGGGATGTGGGGAGGAATGCACATGCGTGGAGGAACGGGTTATGGCTTTTCCCCGGTTTTCGGCGGAATGGGTTTCGGCATGTTCTTCATGTGGCTGATTCCGCTTGGACTGCTCGTCTTGATCGGTCTGGCCATTGCCGCATTGATCAAGTACCTGAAAACACCCCCAACCCAATAGGCAATTTTCACAATTCATCCCCCCGTCTTTGGGGGGATTTTTTTGTTTAGGTCAGATGGTATACTTTACCCATTGTTCATCCCCCTTATAAATTACCTGTCAAATGCTGACTGAAACTCCGCTTAGCGCAATCGAAAGCCGCCTGCGATATTTGCTCCCCGCTGAATTGTATGCGGCGATGTGGGTCAACCCGTCGGTGGACATGATGGTGGCTGTCCACAAGCACCTGCGGACTTTGCATCACGTCTTGCAGGACTATACTTCTCCGCAAATTTCCATTAACAGGCCCAAACCCGGCGACGTGAAAACCGAATGGCAGCATGGCTCGATGATGTTTACCGACCTGGCAGGTTTCACCAAACTCATGGAAGCCAACTCAGCCAAGGGTCGGGAGGGCGCGGCGGACCTGCTCAAGCAACTGACCAAATACTTTTCCTCGATGATCGCCATCATCAGTAAATCCGGCGGGGACTTGATTGAGTTTACCGGTGACGCCCTGCTGGTGGTTTTCCCCAAAAACGACAAGAATGACAACACCCTGCGGGCCGTCCGTGCCGGGCTGCGAATGCAGAGGGCGATGAAGGAATTTGCGGAAATCGAAACGCCGTCAGGCGCGGAGCGTGTCACCTTAAAAATGCGGATTGGGATTCACACAGGAAAGTTCCTGACTGCCGACATCGGCACGCCGCGCCGCATGGAACACGTGCTGCTCGGCAGCGACGTACACCAGGCAAAGTTAACCGAAAGCAACGGCGTCAACGAGCGGGTGAATTTATCACAACAGGCTTATGGGCAGATTGCAGATCAATTTCATTGTGAAGAAGGCAAGCCCGGCTACTACCTGGTAAAGGATGACCTGACGGAAAATGAACTTGGGGAATACGAAATCACTCCCATGGGACGGCGCATGGCAAGGAGTGTTTTTCTCACCCGTGACAGGGACGAAGTCGTCTCGCAGATTACCGACCTGCTCAATTCCATCGAACCGATGGCAAGTTACATCCCCGCGCCTGTTCTTTCCCTGTTGGTGGAAAGCGCAGCCGACAGAAAGATACCCGCCGATTTCCCTCATCCCACCGTCGTGTTCGTCAATTTCATCGGATTGCCCGAGTCCGCAGACCGGGCACAGCCGGGGGAAGAGACAAAACTTGCGATGGGATTTTCGCGTGTGTTTTCGTTGATCAATGCGGCGGTGGAATCGCGCGGTGGGGTGCTGAAGAAGGTCACCTATCATCTCTCAGGCTCGGATATCGTGATCTACTTCGGCGTGCCCACAGCTCATACCAACGATGAATTGCGCGCCGCATCCGCCGCAATTGCCATCCGTGATTTGATTATGGATTTCGACGCGCCTGTCATTGGGGGCATCAAACCCGAAGTCTATTGCCTGATTGGCATCCATTCGGGATCAACCTTCGTGGCGGAAATCGGCGACCCGCATGGGCGTCGGGAGTACAATGTGCTTGGCGACACGGTCAATACCACGGCGCGCCTGATGAGTTCCGCGCAAAAGAACCAGATCGTAATCTCGGAGCGTATCCAAAAGGTGATCGAGACAAAATACGAATGCAAGTCGCTTGGCGAAGTTTCGCTCAAAGGGAAAAACGCGCCAATGCGGCTTTACGAATTAGAACCGCAGAAAAGGAACACGACATGAGCAACTCACTTTACGAAACTGTTCTCAGGGAGCTTCAACTCCGCGTGGAGGACATCCGCCCTTCAGACATCGTGCTGTTTTCCGAGCCTCTGCGCTCCGCCTTGAATTTTACAGTTCGGGCGGGACGTTTCAGCCTGACGGAGTTTACGGCGGAATTGGGCTTCACGCGGGAGGAGGCAAAAAAGCTCGCCAACCTTTTGGTGGAGCGAAACTTGTTTGAAGTCAACAAGTATTCAAACGAGAAGGAGACCTACTACGAATCCCGCATCTCCGGCGCAACACGCCCAATGAAACGTCCGCCTGCCGACGTTTGGAAAAAACTGGATTAGTCTGCATGGCAGAAAAAAATCTTTTGAAATACGAAGAGCTCAAGGCGCAGGTCAACTTTCACAACTATCGCTACCATGTACTGGATGCGCCGGTCATCAGCGATTTGGAATATGACCGTCTGCTGAACGAACTCAAGCGGATCGAAGCCGACCATCCGGACTGGGTCACGTCTGACAGCCCCACCCAACGCGCTGGGGCCAAGCCTGCCGACCGTTTCGAAAAGATTCGTCACCCCCGTGCCATTCTCTCGCTTGCCAATGCTTTTGGCGCGGACGATGCGCGCGCGTGGTTCGAGCGAGTCAGGAAGTTGGATGACCGCGTCGAGACGGCGAGGTTCGTTGTCGAGCCGAAGATCGACGGGCTGTCGGTTGTCCTGCATTACCGCGACGGACTCTTCGTGCAGGGTGCCACTCGCGGCGACGGCGAGATCGGCGAAGACATCACCTCGAATTTGCGAACGGTGCGAGCAATTCCACTGCGAATTCCTGTGCAGACCACGGACAAGCCATCGTCCATGGTCAATCGTCCACCGTCGTACTTGGTGGTACGTGGAGAAGCCTTCATCCCCAACAAGGAATTCGAGGAACTCAATCGGAGACTCGAAGAGGCGGGCGAGAAGACCTATCTTAATCCGCGTAACACAGCGGCGGGATCATTGCGTCAGCTCGATCCGCAGTTGACCGCTTCACGTCCGTTGACCTTGCTCGTCTATCAAATCGTTTATTCCGAAAGCGGCGAAGTGCCGACCTCACAGTGGGAGATTTTGGAATACCTGAAAGCCCTGGGATTCCCCGTCACAGATGTGGCGAAGCGCTTCAGTGACCTTGAGTCCGCGATTGCCTATACCGAGACCTGGAATAAGGGACGTGACAAACTCCCCTATGAAGCCGATGGCATGGTCATCAAAATCGATGACTTGAACCTCGCCGCGGATTTGGGCTTCGTCGGCAAGGACCCGCGCGGAGCCATTGCCTTCAAATTTCCCGCCCGCGAAGTAACCACGACCTTGAACGACATCGGTGTCGCTGTTGGGCGCACGGGCGTGCTGACGCCGTATGCCGTACTCGAACCCGTTGAAATTGGCGGCGTGGTTGTGGAACGTGCCACCCTGCATAATTTTGACTTCATCGCCGAAAAGGACATCCGCGTGGGAGATCGTGTGCTGGTCAAACGCGCAGGCGAAGTAATTCCGTACATAATTGGTCCTGTAGTGGATGCGCGCTCCGGCAAAGAGAGGGCTTACAAGCCGCCTTCGAAATGTCCCGCCTGTGGACAGGCTGTGGAACACTTTGAAGGTGAAGTGGCATGGTACTGTGTCAATGCGGCATGTCCCGCGCAACTGGTGCGGAACATCGAGCATTTTGTCTCGCGTGGCGCGATGGACATCGTTGGTTTGGGAACAAAGATCGTCGAGAAATTGATCGAGACCGAAAAGATCAAGGATGCCGCCGACATTTACACCCTGACGCGGGAAGACATCCTCGAAGCCGTTACCAAGAAGGAAAGAAAGACCAAAGCTGAGCCGCCCGGCAAAAATGCCGACAACCTTTTATCCGCCATCGAAGCCTCGAAACGCCGGCCTCTCAACCGTCTGATTGCCGCGCTGGGAATTCACGGCGTCGGTGAAGTCATGGCGGGTGACCTGTCCCGTGCATTTGGAAATTTATCCGCGTTATCCAAAGCCAGCGCGGAGGAACTCCAACAGATCGAAGGTCTGGGTCCCAACATCGCGGAATCCATCGTCGATTGGTTTGCCCAGCCCGCAAATCAGAACGTGGTGAAGAAGTTGAAGGCGGCGGGAGTGGACCCAAAAGTTCAGTTATCAGATGTCGGCAAGCAGTCGGGGAAGTTGAGCGGTTTGACCTTTGTGGTGACTGGAACCCTGCCCACGTTGACTCGCGAGGGTGTGAAAGAGTTGATCGAAAACAACGGCGGCAAGGTTACGGATAGTGTCAGCAAGAAGACCAGTTACCTTGTGCTTGGCGAAAATCCAGGCTCGAAGGCGGACAAGGCGCGCGCGTTGGGCGTCAAAATTCTGGATGAGTCTGGGTTGAGAAAACTCATCAACTCGTAACTCGTCCCCTGTAACTCGTAACTCAAAACTAGACAGAACCCATCCCCTCGGCTAAACTTGCGCCATTCTGATCCCGGAGGCATTATATGGATTTCCACAACACCAACGACGCTGTCATCCGCCGCATCAAGGCAATGACGGATCGCATTCATCTTCTCAAGACGAACGACCTTTATTTTTACAACCAGCCTATACAGGAAATATTGCCCGGCAATAAGGTGCTTGTCAATGGGCGCGAGATGGGCATGTACGCTTCCTATAGTTACCTTGGTTTGGTGGGACATCCGCGCATCAACGAAGCCGCGAAGAAGGCAGTGGATAAATTCGGCACGGGGACCAACGGCGTCCGCACACTGGCTGGCACGTTGACCATTCACACCGAACTCGAAGAAACCATTGCCAACTTCAAGCATGCCGAAGCCGCCATCACCTACACGTCGGGATACGCCACCAACCTCACGGTCATCTCCACCATGATGGGACGCGGCGATTACGTCTTCTCGGACAAGATCAACCATGCATCCATCGTGGACGGCTGTCTCATGTCCGGCGCGGAGTTCCGCCGCTTCCGCCACAACGACATGGCGCACCTCGAAGGTCTGCTCAAGAACGCGCCCGCCGACGTGGCAAAACTCGTCGTTGCGGATTCGGTCTTCAGCATGGACGGCGACATCATCGACCTGCCAAAGGTTGTTGAACTGTGCAAAAAATACAACGCCTGGCTGATGATTGACGAAGCCCACTCCGTCGGTGTGCTCGGTGAAAAAGGCACAGGCATCGAGGAACACTTCAACATGTACGGCGCCATCGACATCAAGATGGGAACCTTGAGCAAGACCATTCCCTCGGTTGGCGGATACGTCGCCGCGAAACAGGAAATCATCACCTACCTGCGTCATGCCAGCCGCGCCTACATTTTCTCCGCGGCCCTGCCCCCTGCCCAGGCCGCCGCCGCCAATGAAGCCTTCAAGGTCATTCTGGATGAGCCCTGGCGCATCCAACGGCTGAATGAAAACACCAAACAATTCATCGGCGGGTTGAAAGGCAGGGGCTTCGACACCCTGCTGACCGAGACCGCCATCGTGCCTGTCTTGTGCGGCGAAGATGACATGGCATTCGCCATGACCCGCGAAGCCCAACATAAGGATGTCTTTGTCCTGCCGGTGGTCTCGCCCGCCGTGCAGGAGGGACTCGCCCGCTTGCGAGCCACCGTCACCGCCGCGCACGAACCAGACGAAATCGAACGCGCAATGGATGTCATCTGCGAAGCGGGCAGGAAACTGGGGTTGGTCAAGTAACCAAACTCCGCGCTGGGCGCAGTCGAAGCGCGCATGATTAACACCAGACCCTCAAATTCTTTGAGAATTCGGGGGTCTTTTTTGAATCTGATAGTTTCTGATAGAATTTTTATAACATTTTTCTTATAAATTCCCTGTACAATGTCGTCAATGGTACAAGGAGTTTAGACTATGAAATGGCAATGGAAACTTGGAAAATTTGCAGGGATCGACGTTTATATTCACGCCACCTTCCTGCTTCTCATCGGATGGGTGGGATTTAGTCACTGGATCGAGCATGAAAATTGGCTCGAAGTATTCAAGGGCATTGGCTTCATCCTCGCCCTGTTCGGTTCGGTGATTTTGCACGAATACGGTCACGCGTTGACCGCCCGCAAGTACGGGGTCAAAACCCGCGACATCACCATCTACCCGATTGGCGGGGTGGCGCGGCTCGAGCGCATGCCCGACAAGCCCATCGAGGAATTGTGGGTCGCGCTGATGGGACCCGCCGTGAACGTAGTCATCGCCGGGGCCTTGTTCGCCTACCTCTTCCTGACCTCGAGCCTGGTCCCGCTGACAGAGCTGACCATCGCTTCGGGCAGTTTTCTCGAAAGGCTGATGACTGTCAACCTCTCGCTGGTGCTGTTCAACCTCATCCCCGCCTTCCCCATGGACGGCGGACGTGTCCTCCGCGCCCTGCTCGCCATGCGCATGGACTACGTCAAGGCGACGCAGATTGCCGCGGCAGTTGGTCAGGGGATGGCGTTGTTGTTTGGGTTCGTCGGCTTATTCTCGAATCCCTTCCTGCTCTTCATCGCCTTCTTCGTCTGGATTGGCGCGTCGCAGGAAGCCAGCATGGTGCAGGTGAAGAACGCCCTCAGCGGCATCCCCGTCGGGCGCGCCATGCTCACCGACTACAAGAGTCTCTCGCCGCGTGACCCGCTTTCGCAGATGTCGCAGTTGATTCTGGCTGGTTCACAGCACGACTTCCCCGTCCTCGACAATGACCGTGTAGTGGGAGTTGTCACCCGCGACGATTTCCTCGCCGCCCTCACCCAGCATGGACAGAACATCGCCATCTCGGCGGTCATGCGCAGCAATCCGCCTGCGGTGGACTCGTACGAGATGGTCGAGAACGCCCTGATGCGGATTCAGGAATCGGGTATCCCCGCCCTGCCCGTCACCCATAGCGGACAATTGGTTGGCATTGTCACCGCCGAGAACATCACCGAATACCTGATGATCCGCTCCGCGTTGAAGGCATCGCGGATGATGGTTTCGGTCTGATTGCGTCCCGTAATTGCGAAGGCGTCAGCCCGAAGCAATCCCCTTCTGATGGATGGGAGATTGCTTCGGGCTCCTTCGACTACGCCGCCAACAAACGGCGGCTCCGCTCGGGACGGCTTGCAATGACGAAAGAGGAGTGCAAATGAAAATCCACCTCGTAGATGGCACATACGAACTATTCCGCGCGCACTTTGGCGCGCCCCCCAAGAAAGCGCCAGATGGAATGGAAATCGGTGCCACGCTCGGGCTCTTGCGCAGTATGCTCTTGCTTCTCTCCGATCCCGAAGTCACGCATGTTGCCGTGGCCTTCGACCATGTGATCGAATCATTTCGCAACAAATTGTATTCAGGCTACAAAACCGGCGCAGGCGTGGACCCTGTGCTGATGGCCCAATTCCCGCTGGCGGAGAAGGCAATCGCCGCTTTAGGGTTGGTCGTCTGGCCCATGGTCAAATTTGAAGCGGATGACGCCATCGCCACTGCCACAACGCGATTCAAGAAGGTCAAATCTGTTGAACAGATTATCATCTGTTCGGTGGATAAAGACTTGACTCAAATGGTGGACGGGGACCGAGTCATCTGTTGGGATCGCCGCAGGGAAATCCTTTTGGATGAAAAAGGCGTGACCAAAAAGTTTGGCGTCAGCCCTGAATCAATTCCGGATTATCTCGCGCTCGTTGGCGATTCCGCGGACGGTTACCCGGGTATCAAAGGTTGGGGCGCCGCTTCTACTTCTGCCGTGCTTTCGCGCTTCAAGCATATCGAGTCCATCCCCCAAGACCCAACCAAACTGGGATTGGGTCTTGGACGTGCAGCAACGCTTATTGAGAACCTTCAACAAAATTATGAAAACGCACTGCTGTTCAGGGAGTTGTCCACGCTTCGTAAGGACGTTCCACTAAAAGAGAACCTCAACGACCTGAGATGGAACGGCGCTTATCCGCGGTTGAGGAAGTTGTGCCGCGAGTTGGGTGATGAGCGAATTCCCGAACGGGTTTCGCAATGGCGGTAGATTAGGGTATCTGATTTACATCGTACGGCGTAACCTGATATACGTAATAGTTCAACCAGTTTGCATACAACAAATTTGCGTGACTGCGCCAGCGGACGACGGGAGGCTGCTTGGGGTCATCCTTTGGGTAATAGTTGTTGGGGACATGGATCGGCAGTCCCTTGTTGACGTCGCGGTCGTACTCGCCTTTGAGCGTAAAGGGGTCGTATTCGGAGTGTCCCGTGATGAAGAGGTGACGACCGTCCTTCGAGCCGACGATGTACACACCCGCTTCGTCAGATTCCGCAAGCAGAATCAAGTCGGGGACCTTGTCGATATCTTCGCGGCGGATTTCGGTGTGGCGCGAATGCGGGGCGAAGAAAACATCGTCGAAGCCGCGCATCAGCTTCTCGGTTCGCGCGAGGACGCGATGCTCGAAGACGCCGAACATCTTGCGCGGCAGGTCATATTTCGGGATGCCGTAGCGGTGGTACAGTCCCGCTTGCGCGCCCCAGCAAATGTGGAAGATGGACTCGACGTTCGTTTCCCCCCAATCCATGATCTGGACAAGCTCGCCCCAATAGTCTACTTCTTCAAAGAGCATCTGCTCGACAGGCGCGCCTGTGATGATGAGACCGTCGAATTTTTCGTTTTTCACATCCTCGAAGGTGACATAATGTTCGAGCAGGTGATCGACATCCACGTTTTTGGCTTCGTGGGTTGCCGTGTGCATGAGCGTGATCTCCACCTGCAGGGCGGAGTTGGAAAGCAGGCGCAAAATTTGCGTTTCGGTTGCAATTTTGGTCGGCATCAGGTTTAGGATCGCGACACGCAGAGGGCGGATGTCCTGGTGAATGGCACGGTCTTCGTCCATCACGAAGACATTTTCGTTTTCGAGGACGGCGCGGGCAGGGAGGGTGGTGGGAATTTTTACGGGCATGGGAAGAGCAAGGATGAATGCAGAAGGATGAAGGATGAAATTTTTTACTACTTTCATCCTTCATAATTCATCCTTCATCCTTTCTTATTGAAGTGCTTGATTTAAATCCCAAAGAATATCGTCGATATCTTCGAGACCAATGCTCAAGCGGACAAAATCGGGACTGACGCCTGCGGTGACCTGCTGTTCTTCTGTCAACTGGCTGTGGGTGGTGGAGCCTGGGTGGATGGCGAGGCTGCGGGCGTCACCGACGTTCGCGAGGTGGCTGAAGAGTTGCAGGCTTTCGATGAATTTCTTCCCAGCCGCCAATCCGCCCTTGACTCCGAAGCCGAGGATCGCGCCCGCACCCTTCGGCAGGTACTTCTTTGCGCGCGCATAATCCGGGTGACTCTTGAGTCCCGGATACTTGACCCAGCTAACCTTCGGGTGCTTCTCCAAAAATTCCGCCACGGCTTGGGTATTCTGCGTGTGACGATCCATGCGAAGGTTGAGGGTTTCGATGCCGAGCAGGGTCTGCCACGAGTTGAAAGGCGATTGGCACGCGCCGATGTCGCGCAGTACATGCACACGCGCCTTGATCGCAAACGGGGGAAGCCCCGCGCCCACAAGCGATGAATACACCAAGCCGTGGTACGAGGGATCGGGCGTATTGAAGTTCTCGAACTTATCAGTTGTCCAGTCGTAGTTGCCACCATCCACGATGACGCCGCCGATGGACGTTCCGTTGCCGGTAATGAACTTGGTGGTCGAGTGGGTGATGACGTGCGCGCCCCATTCGAACGGGCGGAAGAGATATGGCGTGGCAAAGGTGTTGTCGATGAGCAGAACCAGGTTGTGCCTCTTTGCAATCGCCGCAACTTCCTCGAACGGGAAGACGGAAATATCGGGGTTGCCCAATGTCTCGCCGTAGATGATCTTGGTGTTGGGTTGGATCGCCGCCTCGAAATTTTTCGGATCGGTTGGGTCAACGAACGTGACCTGAATTCCCAATTTGGGCAGGGTGTACTTGAACTGGCTGTACGTTCCGCCGTACAAACGCGACGAGGTCACGATATGGTCGCCCGCATTGCAGAGGGTGAAAATTGCCTGCGCCTGCGCGGCGTGACCCGAACTTGATGCCAGCGCCGCCACCCCGCCTTCAAGCGAGGCAATGCGCTGTTCGAGCACGTCGGTGGTCGGGTTCATCAAACGGGTGTAGATATTTCCCAACTCTTTGAGCGCGAACAAATTCGCGGCGTGTTCGGTGTTCTTGAACTGATAGCTCGTTGTCTGATACAACGGCACGGCGCGGCTCCCTGTGGTGGGGTCGGGGGAATAACCCGCATGAAGCTGGCGGGTGGCGAAACCTAACTTGCGATCTTTGATTGTGGACATTTTATTTAGCTCCTCTTGAATAATGTTTATGGGTACCCGCCCTTCAGAAGAGTTATTTTTGCGCCTACGTAAAGCGCTTAAAAAAGTAACCTCTTCTGAAAGTACAAGAAGAGGTATACGTCTATACCGTCCTCTCATCTTCCAGATACGAATGACGAATGTCATTCCTATTTGCCGAATTTGGCACCTGAACTCATGTAATGGTTTGGTTGCCGAAGCTTCAAAGGGTCGGTCCCTCAGCTTCTCTGGATAAGAGCGAATATTTAATTTCGCGGTTTATATCATGGCTTCTTGTGATGTGTCAAGGGTTCGGATAGTTTTGGTCTGAATTCATCTACAAAAGATTTTCGTTCACCAGCAGTTCCGCATTGTAAATGGATGCGCCTGCCGCGCCGCGAATCGTGTTATGGGAAAGCACAACGAATTTCAAATCGAGGATTGGATCTTTCCTCACGCGACCGACTACCGTCGTCATACCTTTGCCTGTATTGCGGTCAAGTCTGGGCTGTGGGCGATCCGCCTCATCTTTGACCTCAATGACTGGTTGCGGCGTCGATGGCAGGTTTCTCGCGGACGGCTTTGCCGCGTAGTCACGCAACGCTTGAATCGCAACTTCGGGTTCGACGGGTTTGTCCAATGCCACGCTTGCGCACACGGTATGACCGTCGATCACCGCCACGCGATTCGTGTGGGCGCTGAATTTGATGTCTGCCATATCAATTTTGCCGTCATTGAACCTGCCAAGCATTTTGCGCGGTTCCCATTCCACCTTCTCTTCTTCGCCGCCATTGCCGACGTTGGGGATGATATTGTCCATGATGTCCAGCGAAGGGACTCCAGGATAGCCCGCGCCCGAAAGCGCCTGAAGTGAGACCATGAAGACTTTCTTCACACCGAAGGTTTCGTCCAATGCTTTGAGGGCAATCGTGAGTCCCGTGCTTGTGCAGTTGGGATTCGTGACGATACATCCGCTCCAACCTTTGTTCTTGCGTTGATGTTTGACCAGTTGAATATGCTCTGCGTTGATTTCGGGCAGCAGCAATGGCACATCTTCACCACGCCGATACGATGACGCATTCGAGCAGACTGCCGCGCCCGCCTTTGCAAACGCGGGTTCGAGTTCATTGGCAATTTCCGTGTGCAGCGCCGAAAAGACGATCTTCGCCTGCACCGCATCGGTGTTGGCGGGGACAACAACCATATCGCGGGCATAAGCGGGCATGGGATCATCCAACACCCAGCGTGCGGCTTTGGAGTAGGGCTGTCCGACGGAACGGTCTGATGCGGCAAGCGCCACCACCTTGAACCATGGATGATTATCCAGCAACGAGATAAATCGCTGACCGACGGAACCTGTCGCGCCGAGAATAGCTACGGGAATTTGATTCATAAAAGCTCCTTTAGAAATGAATGATGTATACCTTGTTTACTTGTCTACTATTAACTCATGCAACGCCTTCACGCCGTTCTCCGTGTCCGCCGCTTCGACCACGAGACTGATGGATACTTCCGAAGAACCCTGCGCGATGGCAAGGACGTTGACGCCGTTATTTCCAAGTTGACTGAATATCCTGCCCGAAACACCCAGCGTGTGACGCATTCCCGCGCCGACAACGGTGATGATGGAAATATCATCCGTCGACCAGACGCGGTCGATGTCGTCATCTGCAATTTCGCTGGCGAAGGTCTTTTCGAGCGCTGCGACAATCGAGGCAGCGTGCTCAGACGGCACGGCAAAACAAATGGATTGCTCCGAAGAGGCCTGTGTGATCAACGGTACGCTCGTGCCTGTGGAGGCCACCGCCGCAAACGCGCGCGCCGCTACACCAGGGACTCCCAGCATACCGCGCCCTTCGATGGTAACCAATCTCTGTTTGCGGATGGCGGTCACGGCTTTGATGACTTTTCCGTTCATCTTGCCGTTGCTCTTGCCGTTGGCAATCAATCTGGTGCCTGGGTGACTTGGATTGAACGTGTTGCAAATCCGCAAGCCGATGCCCGCATCCAGCACGGGACGGATGGTCTTCGGGTGCAATACTTTTGCGCCGTAATAGGCAAGTTCGGCAATTTCACTGTAATTGATTTCAGGCAGAGTCCGTGCTGCTGGCACAATGCGCGGATCGGTGGTCATCACTCCATCCACATCCGTCCAGATCCAGACATCGTCTGCGGGGAGGACAGCGCCGATGATGGCAGCGGAGTAGTCACTGCCGCCGCGTCCCAATGTGGTGATCGTTCCTTCGGGCGTCGCGCCGATAAATCCAGTGGTAATCGGGATAATACCTTCGTCCATCAAAGGATTGAGCAGGGTGCGGGTCTTTTCGGTTGTGGCTTTGAAATCGGGGTGTGCGTTTTGGAAATGGTTGTTGGTGACGACAAACTCGGTGGACAGCACGGCTTTGGCTTTGATTCCTGCATCGTCCACTACCGCTGCCAGCAAGCGTACGCTCATGCGTTCTCCCAGAGACGCCACCGTATCCATCGCCCGCGGACTGGCTTCGCCGAGAACAGCAATCGCCTTGCACAAATCGACCAGAATAAAAATGAGATCGCTAATTTCCTGCTTGGTTCTTTCGCGAAGTTCCACGTTTTGAATCAACTCATCAGTGGCGGCGAAGTGTTTCTCTTTCAGCGTGGATTCGGCTTTCTGTAAATGTTCCTGTAGGGGCGACTCGCGAGTCGCCCCTACAGATTTGACGGCGAGTGAAGCAGAATCCAACAGCAGGTTGGTCACACCCGACATGGCGGATGTCACCACGACGACTCTATCCCAATCCCTTTTCGCACCCCGAATGATCTGTGTCGCGCTTTTCAACGCATCCACTGACCCGACGGATGTTCCTCCAAATTTCATCACGAGCGTTTTGTTTTTCATAATATCTTCTCCTTTGGTTACGGTTCTCATCACAGAAGACACGGAGTTTACAAAGATTTTTTTAAGAGTCTCCGTGTGCTCTGTGCTCTCTGTGGTAAATTCTTTTAGGTAAACAAAAACGCCCCACGTTTCCGTGAGGCGTCCTGTGTTTGTGCGCCGTTCTCTTCGGCTGCTATCGACCAAGCACAAATTCCTCACGGTGTGAACCTGAGGTGGTAGTGGTCATGGTCATGGAGAAGCAAGCCGATTTCATATTGGGCGCAGTTATATCACTTGGATGTGGATGCGTCAATGGATTTTTTCAATGAATTTAGAAACTCATCCTGATTACAGACTGTTTCCTTGAACCCCAACCTTTTGCCCAGCCTTGTCAGTTGCGGCGGATCAACGTAGGTCTGCGCGAGAATTTCCGCCTGATCCAGCACATCCGCTGCCGCACCGTCGAGTAAAACCTGCCCGTTGGAAAGGGCGATCACGCGCTCGAAGTTCTCCGCACAGAAATCAATATCATGTGTGATGGTGATAACGGTCTTACCTTCCTGTCGCAACTCCGCGATAACATGCGCGATGCGCGCCACATTGACCGCATCCTGTCCCGTGGTGGGTTCGTCAAAAATAACGATGGGCGTATCCATCGCGATAACCGACGCCAGCGCGACCATCTTGCGCCAGGTGGGCGAAAGGTCGTAGGGATTGGTCTCGGTCTGGTTGCTCAACTCGGTGAGAGCCAGCGCGCGCCTGACCAGTTCGTCTATTTTTTCTTTTGGATATCCCAGGTTGTGTGGACCAAACCTGACCTCGGTTTCCACGTCTCTTGAAAACAATTGCTCATCGGGATTTTGGAAGACGTAGCCGACCCGCGAAGCGAGTTTTGCCACCGAATGTTCTTTCGTGTCCCAATCGCCGATCATCACCGACCCGATGGTTGGTTGCAACAGCCCGTTGAAGTGACGCACGAGGGTGGTCTTGCCCGCGCCGTTCTGCCCGACGATGGCAACCTGTTCGCCCGCCTCGATGACAAGCGAAATGCCGCGCAAGGCTTCCAGTCCGGTGGGGTAGGTAAAACGGAGGTCTTTGACTTCGATTTTCATAATAGTTTACCGTAGGGGCGGGGTTACCCCGCCCCTACAATTTGAATCCCTCCACCGCCTCGTCCAACGTGACAGGTAGATTTGACTTCTTCCACAGTCCGCGCTTCTTCGCTTCCCTCGCTGTGGACGTGTAACGCGAAATGCCGAAGCCGTTTTCAGCCAGCAGGTCGGAAGTCAGCACTTCGCTGGAACTGCCTTCGAGCAGGATTTGTCCATCCTTCAAGGCGACGACGCGGTCAGCGAATTCGGCGATCCATTCCATCTTGTGTTCGACCATCACCACGGTCATGCCATCTTCCGCCATCCTGCGGACGACGCCGAAGACTTCGCGCGTGCCGATGGGGTCCATCTGCGAGGTCGGCTCATCGAGGATGAGCAGTTTGGGCTTCATGACCAAAATCGAGGTCAGGGCGACGCGCTGCTGTTGTCCGCCAGAGAGGG
>JAUQXA010000013.1 GCA_030834895.1 Anaerolineales bacterium | reverse complement strand
CCCTGGGCGCAGTCTGCCGAAAATTGTTGATCCGTATTTATGTCATCCTCAAGGAGAACCGCCCTTATGTCTTGCGGGAACCTACTCTCCCCAACCCTTGACTCCTAATAGCAGGTCTTATATTAACCACTTTTTGCAGCCCGACACCCTCATTCCCGACCCGTCCAATCCACAGGCGTGGAATCGGTATGCGTATGTACTGAACAATCCGTCAAGGTATACGGACCCCAGTGGGCATTGTGTAGAGTTAGATGAGGGATTTTGTCTTCGGAAAGATAAAAATAAAGATACCTACCACATCGTCCATCCTGGACGTGGCAGATTCAAAAATGACGTTGAAGTTGCCATCGCAGATTTCATTCTTTCAGGGGACCCGGCATCTCTGAATAGAGTTCCAGCCAGCGACCCCCTCTTTATTGGCGCGGCAACGGAAGGCTCTTGCAGCGGGTTGGGCATAGATTGTGGAAACTACTATCAGAGAGTCTTTTCGGTCATGGTGGCAGGCTTTAGTGTCTGGGGAGGCGCGTATCCTGCCGCCGGCACGGGTCCTAGTTATACGAACAATACCGTTCCAGCAAATCTTGCAGGTGATGTATATTCAAATGGTGGATGGGTTAATGGCGAACAACCAAATCCTTGGGCAGGAGCACCTGTAACAACAGCTACAACCACAGAAATAACAATTTATCGAGTTTGGAGTAATCCAACCAGAAGGATTGGCAATTGGTTTTCACTCGTCAAACCAATGACACGAACCGAAGCCATAGTTAATTTAGCCCTACCCTGGGCAAATAAGGCAACAAATATGACACCTGTAACTTTACCAGCAGGTACGCAAATCAAAATCGGTCAAGCTGGACCAATGTTCAATCAACCTGGTGGATATACACAAATACAAGTATTGGGCCCAGTTGACTCTTCTTGGTTTGGAAACGACCTATCCGTACCAATCGGTTTGCTTCCATAAAGTACAGTAAGGAGTGTAAAATGAGATGGACATATTCCATAAATGAGAAAAAACTCCAAATAAAAGATAACTGTTCTCAAGAAATAATATGGGAGGGTAAACCAGATGGTTATTCAGTTCTTGTTATACTTCCCATCCCGGAAAGTGACGACTGTATAGTATTGCTAGATTTCTATAACAATATTTCGCGCTTAAAAAACGTAGTTCGATGTAGGCCTGATGGTACTATTGCATGGAGATGTCAGTTGCCTAATTCAAGCGGATTTGATGCATACACTTCTATGATTTGGGCAAACCAAAAGTTAGAGGTTTATTCATGGTCAGGGTTTGCTGTTTCGCTCAATATTGACAATGGCAACATCATGTCATCTATGTTTGTGAAATAATAAACCAAGTAAATGAACTACCCCGCCACAAGTGGACGGGGTATCGAATACCCAAATACAAAATCGGAAGCTCGGCAAGCCGCGGGGTATTCGACCCAGACAGGAATAAAAAGACAAACCTGACTGAGACCAATCTGTGTCCTCGGTAGGTTTTTCTCTTGCTCGGCAGAGCGTACGCGCCCTGCCGAGTATTGATCGCAGGTCTCCCTCAAGCCTATAAGGTGCCAGTCGCTTTGCAAAGTGACTGGCAATTGATATTCTATACCTTCACAACGCACAGCGCCTAATTTTTGTCTCTGCCGGAATTGTGGGTTCGTCTTATATTAACCACTTTTTGCAGCCCGATACCCTGATTCCCGACCCAACCAATCCGCAGGCGTGGAATCGGTATTCATACGTTTTAGGAAATCCCCTTCGCTACTTAGACCCAACAGGACACAGAATATGCGAGGATATGGATTGTAGAAATGATGGTGATAAAAATGAAATTATAAGTAATAGAAGTGGCGGACGAGGAGGCAGGGGCGGCAGATATACGCCCCCAACACCAACAGAAACGCCAACATGGATCCCGTCGGCAACACCAACGCCGACCCCCTCAGTGATTCCTACTCCAACTCGTACGCCAACTACTACAAATTGTAATGCATTTGATACATGTCCCAATCCAACCTTGACCGACCCACAAGCAACAGCGCAAGCGAAATCAAAAGCAGCAGCTGCGACATTGTTGGCGCCAGCTAACGCAGCTTTCAAATTTTGCGCTGGCTATCCAGATGGTTATGCTGGCCCTGGTTGTGGCACGGTAGGAGGCATTGCTCTCGCTCCGTTTGTCGGCCCTGAATCAATAGGTTATGGAGTGTACATTGATACCGGAATTTACACTTACCATGCTGCTTCTGATGTTGGCGCAGCTTTTGAAGAGTATATTAGATATTCAGGAACTTATAATCCGAATTATTCTATTACCTCTATTTCGACCCCATCACCAACCTCAACACTATCCGTAACTCAAACGCCTACATACACGCCCACACCAATTTATTTTACACCAACGTTTACACCTACATATCAAACACCCACTTCTTCCTGGACAATTCCATGACGCAAGATAACAACCAACATTTCCTAAATGATGTCAAAAGGTATTCAAACCCAAAAATTGGATTTGTTTTCATCTTAGCGATAATTTTAATATTCAATCTAGCACCATTAATTGGGCTTGCTTCACAAGGAGACTACAGCAGGTATACAGATTATGCTTATTTATATATTGGATGCTCCTATACAATAATCGTGCTTGGAATATTAATATTTCAGGCACATGGCCTTGAAATATTATCAGATCATTTTTCTTTATGGTTGATCATATGTACTTGTTTTGTAAGAACCAGTTTACAAGGAAATCATGAGCCAATCTCTATATTTAACCTGGGCTTACTAGAAAAGCGTGAATTAGTCTACACACTTTACCTTGGCTTCTTAGGTTTAGTACTTTCAATTTATGGGATAAGAAATCGCAAAAGGTTTATGATACCCAGCGGAAATCTTGTTTTTGTTGGTATAGTTTGGTCAATTGGCACAGTGTTAATCATAGCTTTAACGCAGGTGTTGTTGTCTTCCTTTGAGATCACAGCTGTACCGCCGAACCTAATAAAAAGTATACGTAATGAGTTTTTATATAATATTTCGTTTGCTGGTGTAAGTGAAGAAGTATGTTTTCGTGGTTTAATCGTCGGCTTTATGATTGTAAATGGATATAAAGAGGATTTTGCATTTCTTGTCCAAGCAGTTCTTTTTTGGGGAATACATTATATGTTTGTCACCACTAATCCCATATGGTTTTTTACGGGTATTCCACTGTTAACTCTCTCAACAACCTTGATTATGAAAAAATATAAAACAATATTTTTGCCGATATTGGTACACACTACTGTAAATGTTTTTATATATATTTTTGTTTTTTTGTTACAGCCGTATTTTTCATAGTGTTACATATCTTGACCCTCTCTTGGCAACAGAAATAGGAATTACTTTACTTTGTAGTCATTAGAGAGTCTAATATCCGATGGCTAAGTGTCCTCTGTGCTCGGCGCGGGATTTTTCGAAGCATTCCCGTCTTGACGGTCGTAGGTCCTCGAAGAGGGTAGACAATGTGCTTTCGGCCACCACGTTTAAGATCAAGTGAGCGCTGTCACATAATATCCTGTACCTTTAAAACATACGTCAACTTTTTTTGTCCCTGCAAAAGTTGAGGGTTCGTCTTATATTAACCACTTTTTGCAGCCCGATAGCCTCATTCCCGACCCGTCCAATCCGCAGGCATTCAATCGGTTTAGCTATGTTGGGAATAACCCAGTTAACTTCAGTGATCCGACAGGACATTATGTATGTAATAACATATATGGTTGCGATGGACCCAGTGACGACAGTGACGTTGATGTCGTTAGCGGAGGAGGTAATGGGGGCAATGATGACGATGATGATGGAGGTGGTGGCGGTGGCAGTTGCGCCACTTTGGCTTGCCTAATAGGCAGTAGTGGTAATGTTTTTACAGGTGGTGGTAGCGGAGTTTTCAACAACAACCTACAACTACCTCAATACATACAAGACTACCTCTACTACAACAACGATTACTTTAATGATACCCAAGAGTATTGGAATCAGTGCATACTTACATGTCATGATGCTACCATGGCTACCATGCTCGATTGGACACTGTATGGACAGGAAGAACCATTTCCTTTTCTCCCTGATTATGCAGCTATAGATGTTGGGGTTCCAGTTTTGCCATGGATTTTAGGGGTTGATTTTCAGCTTACATTTGATAAATACGACAGAGTGTATTTCGGCGTAGGACCTAGCATTGGCGCATCACCTTGGCTTGGGCTCGACATTAACGGGAGCGTCAGTGGCAGTTATATTATTGACAGCGATACAACTCATGAAGAAGCATATTCGTTTATCACGCAATGGTCTGGCAGTGGTTGTGGCGGATATGGAGTGGGTGCCTGTGTAACTAACGGAGATCCATTCGGTGCTCCCTTTTCTCAATGGCAGAACTGGGCTATTCAGATAGGTGGCTTTACCCCCCAAGCTGGCATTGCATTCCCTTATAGCGGGCAAATTAGTTTACCCTAATTTTTGGTGTTGTGTGCTTACTTACAGATTATTTGATATGCATATATAAATTGCTAAAATCTATGAAAGTTAATAGTATTTACTATCAGCACTGGAGGCTTTGATGTTTGAAACAAAAAATGATGAACTATTTCCTGTTATTTTGGGAATAGGATTAATAGCCTTTTTATATTCATTGCTTACCTATGGATATATGGCTTGGTTTAAGCCAGAAGATTTTATTAAATGGGGAGAGGAAAGAAAAAAGAAAGCGCCAAGATGGTTTAGACCATTTATGAGGTCTCCCACTCGTCAAGATTTGTGGATTATAAGAGGTACTTATCTAGCAGGATGTATATTAATATTATTTGTACTAATGTTATTGTTTTTAAAGTAGGCTATTTAAACTTGCTTCGCGTGGGACTTTGCAAAGCATCCCCGCCGAGTGTTGACCTCACCCTGATTGTCTTGACTTCGCGTCGTGACGACTTGTCCCTCTCCTAAAGGAGAGGGCATTGTTTCCGCTTCTGGTTCAATCCATAAGACGACAGTCTTGGCAGTCACTTGCAAAGTAACTGCCAATTGACATTTCCGCACCTTTACAACACACAGCATCTTTTTTTATCCCTGCAAAAGTTGTGGGTTCGTCTTATATTAACCACTTTTTGCAGCCCGACACCCTTGTTCCCAATATTCAAAATCCTCAAACTTGGAACCGATACAGTTATGCAGCTAACAATCCGATTTTGTATAATGATCCTGACGGGCATTGTGGACCACTTTGTGTAATTGGATTGGTAGGCATATTCTTTATTCTCAACAGCACAAGTGATACTCAGCAAAACCTTAGCCCCGAAGAAGCTGAATCAAGACAAGTATCATTTGCTATTGGCGTTTCCGCTCTTTCGGTTTCAAACCCTCTTGTAGAGCATCTTTCAAACATTGCAGATTGCGTATCTGGCGCATACTGTAGTCCTGATTCTTTGGCTATCCCAGGTTCGATATCTGCTTACCGTAAGCATATTAACGAAGATAGTTTAGATGATGTATTTGTTAATGTCTCTCCATCAAAATATGATGTATCTATTGATAGTAACGGGTTGTCGCTAAAATACAGTCAGGAACAGCAAAAGAGGATTTGGCTAACTAAACTTGGAGATATAAAAGATATCGACATTGCTGCAGAATTTGAAACAATTTTGTACAAGAAATCTCTGTGGGAGACGAAATCAGGATCCTTTTCGAGTGGCGCGACCATAAGAGAGATTGACATAAGCCAACTGGAAATTAAGCCTATTCGAACTGCTGGACAGGGCATGACAAACCTGACAAATGGAGTTCGTCAATGGTATATTCCTAAGAGTATCCCGCCTTCTGCATTGAAAGTTATTCGGAGGATAAATGGACGCAATGTACGTTAAGTACTTTAATAAAATATTTGAAAAACAATTTAAGTTTAACAAACGGCATGAACATTCAAATATTGGTTACGGAGAAGATGTCATGCCAATTCTTGAAATTTACCATAGTCTAAAAAATGGTGACGAAAAAGAATCCTTTGAGGAAACATTAATTTTATGGTTATCAGACTCAGATAAGAATAAGCAAAAATTTGCGATGAGCATATGTTTAGGCTTCTTTTATTTTCGCGATGCTATTGGAAAATAATAGGAATTTTGCTCAGCATGACTCTTGTCATTTCCCGCGTAACGAGTAGATTTGAGCAAGTCTAACCGCGAGGAGTGCCATCACCAAGTTGCCATTTTGACTTCTTGCTCGGTGAAGGTGTCTGCACTCCGCCGAGCATTAACCTCACCCTGATTATCTTAATTTCTCGTCGGATTGGTTTACCCCTACCACTTGCTTCGCATCGGGTACGATGTCTCCTAAAGGAGAAGGCATTGTTTCCTCGGCGCGGGACTTCCCCTTTCGGGGATAATGCGCGAAGTAGATCATAAATTGACAGGCGCTCTGCGAAATGACTGTCGATTGATATTCCGCACCTTTACAACACACGCTAACTTTTTTATCCCTGCAAAAATTGTGGGTTCGTCTTATATTAACCACTTTTTGCAGCCGGATACCCTCATCCCCGACCCGTCCAATCCGCAGGCGTGGAATAGATACGCGTATGTGAAGAATAACCCTGTCAACCTCAACGATCCGACGGGACATAAAGAATGCGATGATGAATATGGATGTGAGTGGGGCGGTAGGCCCAAAAAGGTCAAACCGCCTGTCCCGCTAAGAGATGATCCCAATGATAAACCTCATAGTGATAGACGCAGTAGGAATGGAGATTTTTGCGACCCGATTTTAGGTTGTGAAAACCCAGATGCTAATATATTTTGTGATGACCAGCTTGGCTGTTGGCGCGATGGCGTTACCGATTTTAGCAGGACACTTGACCTAGGAGATGGAACTATCCAATATGGATATGCTGCCAATAAATTTTGGCTTGGCAGGGGTCTTCGATATGATGTTAGCGTGGCTATTGATTTTAAAGGGAACATAGCCATAGTGTTTACAGGTGGAGGAGGCGCCTACATAGGTCATGGAGGTGGGGCAGGGCAATATTTAACCGTAACAAACGCTCCGTCCGTCAAGTTTCTTGAGGGATGGAACACTCAACAGGGTGGACAGGTTGGAAATGGAGAAACTGTAGGAGCAGAATTGATTGAATTTCAAGGATCCAGTAGAACTGGATATGGAGGCGTTAGCATTTCTCAAAAGAATCAACTTGAAGTCCCGTGGAATTTTGAAGCTCACACAACAATCACATATTCAGAACTTGTATCAATAAATCTTGCAGAAATATCAAACGACTTTTCGATTTACCTATTTGGAAATTAACTAAAGGAGCAACAAAATGTTTTTTTATTTGGTTACGTTTTTGAGCTTCGTTTTTGCGATGGTAAGTATTTTTAAACCAATTCAAATTGCCAAGATTATGACGCGATGGACGATTAAGTCAGCAAAGGATTCCGGGTTAGATATAGCATCAGATTTGCAAAAGAGAATTACTTTACTAGAAGATGCTCCAAATGAATATGAGAAGTTATTTAAATCTGAGATTTCGCTAATAAAACAAACTGGGTTTACTGCTTTGTTTGTTTCAATAATTGGACTTTTCATTAATTTCTTTGCTAAATAAAGGATTTACGTTTTCTCACTGCTGAAAGCGGCGGCTCCATAGAAGCGATGTTCTAAAGGCGCCGTTTAATGTCTCACAGAGTTAGACTACAATATCTAATCATTCCTTCAAACCTAACTCAATCATTTCGAGTTGGGGCCCAGCATCTTAATAACCTTCTCTCCGTGACGCAACCTCTTCTCCACGCGTTGCATGGCGAAAAAGTAATCATCCGCCACAGTCTGGTCGTGGGTGATATCACCTGATATTCCGCACCTTTACAACACACAGCGTGTGTTTTTTTTGTCCCCGCAAAAGTTGAGGGTTCGTCTTGTATAATGCACTTCATTCAACCAGACATCATCATCCCGGACCTCGCCAACCCACAATCCCTCAACCGCTATGCCTACGTTACCAACCGACCCATCAACTTCAACGACCCGACAGGGCATCAGAAGGAAAAAGA
>JAUQXA010000012.1 GCA_030834895.1 Anaerolineales bacterium | reverse complement strand
CTGGGGTCTTACACCCTTACGGGTCACAGGGATCTAATCTTAGGGCAAGTTTCCCACTTAGATGCTTTCAGCGGTTATCTTTGCCAGACATGGCTACCCAGCGATGCTCCTGGCGGAACAACTGGCACACTAGAGGTCTGTCCACTCCGGTCCTCTCGTACTAGGAGCAGATCCCTTCAAATCCCTTACGCCCACAGCGGATAGAGACCGACCTGTCTCACGACGGTCTGAACCCAGCTCGCGTACCGCTTTAACGGGCGAACAGCCCGACCCTTGGGACCTTGTCCAGCCCCAGGATGCGATGAGCCGACATCGAGGTGCCGAGCGAGATCGTCGATGTGAACTCTTGGATCTCACCAGCCTGTTATCCCCGGGGTAGCTTTTATCCGGTAAGCCACAGCCCTTCCACTCGGTACTGTGGGATCACTAAGCCCGTCTTTCGACTCTGTTCGGCGCGTTGGCCTTACAGTCAAGCTCCCTTATGCCTTTACACTCTGTGGTGGGTTTCCATTCCACCTGAGGGAACCTTTGGGCGCCTCCGTTACCTTTTGGGAGGCGACCGCCCCAGTCAAACTGCCCACCTGGCACGGTCCCCCATCCGGATTACGGAATGGGGTTAGGATCTAAACATAATCAGGGTGGTATTTCACCGTTGGCTCCACCGACGCTGACGCGCCAGCTTCATAGCCTCCCACCTATCCTACACAGATTATATCCAAATACAATGCCAAGCTGCAGTAAAGCTCCACGGGGTCTTTTTGTCCTGCTGCGGGTAGGCCGCATCTTCACAGCCATTTCAATTTCACCGGGTCCCTCGTCGAGACAGTGCTCTAATTGTTACGCGGTTCGTGCGGGTCGGAACTTACCCGACAAGGAATTTCGCTACCTTAGGACCGTTATAGTTACGGCCGCCGTTCACCGGGGCTTCAGTTCAAAGCTTCGCTTGCGCTAACCTCTCCCTTTAACCTTCCGGCACTGGGCACGCGTCAGCCCCTATACATCGCCTTACGGCTTAGCAGAGACCTGTGGTTTTGTTAACCAGTCACCAGAGCCATTTCACTGCGACCCTCCGAAGCTTTAACACCAAGGAGGGTACCCCTTCTCCCGAAGTTACGGGGTCATGTTGCCTAATTCCTTAACGAGGGTTCTCCCGTTCGCCTTGGTATACTCTACCCATCTACCAGTGTCGGTTTGCGGTACGAGCGCTATAAAGTTATGCTTAGAGACTTTTCTTGGCAACAAGACTCAACCACTTATGCCTTGCGGCGCGCTCTCACCTCAGCTCAACTGGCGGATTTACCTGCCAATCTCAACGCCTAGATGGATCGAACCCAAATCCAATAATGGGCTGGCCTATCTCGTTGCGTCCTCCCATCGCACTTTACAGCGGTTCCGGAATGTTGACCGGATATCCATCACCTACGCCTCTCGGCCTCGGCTAAGGACTCGACTAACCCGACGCGGAATGACCTGGCGTCGGAAACCTTAGATTTACGGCGAACACGGTTCTCACGTGTTTGTTCGCTACTCATGCCTGCATTCTCACTTCTGTCCGCTCCAGTCGCCCTTACGATCGACCTTCACCGCTGACAGAACGCTCCCCTACTGCCCCAACTTGCGTTGAGACTCATGGCTTCGGTACTATGCTTAGCCCCGTTAAGTTTTCCGCGCAAAGTCACTAGACCAGTAAGCTGTTACGCACTTTTTAAAGGGTGGCTGCTTCTAAGCCAACCTCCTGGTTGTTTCAGTAACCTCACCTCGTTTCCCACTTAGCATAGATTTAAGGACCTTAGCCGATGATCTGGGCTGTTTCCCTTTCGACCCCGAAACTCATCTCCCGGAGTCCGACTGCCGTGCTATGGAGTACTGGCATTCCGAGTTTGATTGGGTTCAGTAAGCTGTAAGCCCCTTAGCCCATTCAGTGCTGTACCTCCAGTACTAAACGCACGACGCTAGCCCTAAAGCTATTTCGGGGAGAACCAGCTATCTCCGTGTTCGATTGGCATATCACCTCTACCCACAGGTCATCTCCTAACTTTGCAACGTTAGTGAGTTCGGGCCTCCACGAGTGTTTAGACTCGCTTCACCCTGCCCATGGGTAGCTCACACGGTTTCGGGCCTAATTCCAGCGACTATACGCCCTATTAAGACTCGCTTTCGCTACGGCTTCGGGTGTTACTCCCTTAACCTTGCCACTGAAATTAACTCGCAGGCTCATTCTCCAAGAGGCACGCTGTCAGGCATAACAAGGAACATCCATATTTCTATGGCGCTCAACTTGTCGTAGCCCTCCAACTGCTTGTAAGCTTATGGTTTCAGGTTCTATTTCACTCCCCTAACAGGGGGACTTTTCACCTTTCCCTCACGGTACTTGTTCACTATCGGTCGTCAAGTGTATTTAGCCTTAGAGAGTGGACTCCCTAGATTCCTGCCGTATTAGCGTGCACGGCAGTACTCAGGAACACGGCGGAAGATAATCAGTTTTCGCATACGGGGCTGTTACCCTCTTTGGCAGGCTTTCCCACACCTTTCCGCTAACTGATCATTTTGTAACTTCCGTATTGCCGGTCCTACAACCCCGAGCCTGCAAGCAGACTCGGTTTGGGCTGTTCCCCGTTCGCTCGCCACTACTGGGGGAATAATTTCTTTTCCTCTGGGTACTTAGATGTTTCAGTTCCCCAGGTTCCCTTCAACCGGTCTATATATTCAACCGGTGATACTGTTGGTTCGCAACAGTTGGTTTCCCTATTCGGAAATCCTCGGATCAACGCCTGTACACGGCTTCCCGAGGCTTATCGCAGTGTCCCACGTCCTTCGTCGGCACTTGACGCCAAGGCATTCACCATAAGCTCTTATTAGCTTCTCCACGTGATACGGAGAAATTGATACTTTTCTATCTTTGATAAACTTTAGTTTATCGGCTTTTCATCAATTGCTATTCAGTTTTTAAGGTTCAATCACCATTTGACTGGTGAGCGACGCCTTCGATGTTTATCAAGGGCATCGCTCGCCCTTCAACCTGTTTACAGGGACAAAAAGACCCAGCCAATACCGCCGGGTCTCAAAACAACCCATCCTGCGCGGTACACTCTTATTAGTTATGTCTTTTTGTTCTTAATCAAACTGTTAATCTACTCCTACAACTTACTTCAAAACTCAGTGGAGATGACGGGATTTGAACCCGTGACCTTCGCCTTGCAAAGGCGCTGCTCTCCCGCTGAGCTACATCCCCAGGACTTGCTTGGGTTAGTGGGCTTGACAGGATTCGAACCTGTGACCCCTGCGTTATCAGCACAGTGCTCTAACCAACTGAGCTACAAGCCCGGGTTTTCCTTAGCAACTGAGAAGTGACAGGAAACTCATCTTGCGAACCAGCGCCCAAGTTTCACCGTGTGGGCATTTTAGAGCGACTTCCCCGTAGGGAGTGCTCACTTACTCTAGAAAGGAGGTGATCCAGGCGCACCTTCCGGTACACCTACCTTGTTACGACTTCGTCCTAGTCACCAGCACCACCTTCGACGGCGTCCTCCTTACGGTTAGACTACCGGCTTCAGGTGTTACCAACTCCCATGACGTGACGGGCGGTGTGTACAAGGCCCGAGAACGTATTCAACGCACTATAGCTGACGCGCGTTTACTAGCAACTCCGGCTTCATGCAGGCGAGTTGCAGCCTGCAATCTGAACTGGGGCCGGCTTTGGGGGATTGGCTCCACCTCGCGGTTTAGCAACCCATTGTACCGGCCATTGTAGCGTGTGTGTAGCCCCGGACATAAAGGCCATGCGGACTTGACGTCATCCCCACCTTCCTCCGGCTTGATACCGGCGGTCCCGTATGACACATATAACATACGGCGAGGGTTGCGCTCGTTAGCGGACTTAACCGAACATCTCACGACACGAGCTGACGACAGCCATGCAACACCTGTGCAAGCTCCCTTGCGGGTCGTTCACCTTTCGGATCACTACCACTTGCATGTCAAACCCGGGTAAGGTTCTTCGTGTAGCATCGAATTAAACCACACGCTCCGCTGCTTGTGCGGGCCCCCGTCAATTCCTTTGAGTTTTAATCTTGCGATCGTAGTCCCCAGGCGGTAAACTTATCGCGTTAGCTGCGGCACCGA
>JAUQXA010000011.1 GCA_030834895.1 Anaerolineales bacterium | reverse complement strand
CATATCGGCGAGTAAGCCACCATGTGTCTTGAATGGACTTGTCCCTGTAATACCTGCCCGCTTGACCTTCAAAGTTGCCTGGAGGATGACAGCATCATCGGGGAGGGAGGAAGTGTCAAAGGAAAGGATGGAGCGGTATTGACTATTCTGGACATCATCGCCTGCACGCAGGAGGCTGTTGGCATTCTTCAAGCCGCCAAGATTGCTGGTTTCTCTTGTTTCGAGCACCCAGCCGTCGTATTCGGCTGAGGATAGGAAGGCGGCATCCATGTTCGTTTGTGTAGATGTAGGTGTTTGCGTAGGTGTATGAGTGAATGTGCTTGTTTGAGTTGGGGTAAATGTGGGTGTTGGTGTGCGTGTACTGGTCATTGTAATTGTAGGTGTTTGCGTGAGCGTACTGGTCATTGTAGCTGTAGGTGTTCGGGTGGGAGTTTGTGTTCTTGTGGGAGTAAAAGAAGGCGTAGGAGTGGGTGTACTGGTACTAGTAGCTGTGGGCGTTGGTGTGGGACTCTGGGTTGGTGTACTTGAAGGTGTAGGCGTGCTTGTAGATGTAGGAGTTGGGGTAATGGTTGGTGTTACTATCTCAATAAGTTCAAAGGCGCCAATATCACAATGGATTCCCTGTGGACGGGCGATATCCCGTTGATCTGTGAGGGGACAATAAGTATCATTTGCGGCATCTATGGCACTGGAACTGGCAGGAAGCGCCAATGTTTCAGTAAAACCTCCGTTATCAGCAAGAGGACCAAGGTCTGGGTCACCTGTGATGGATGGCGCGCAAATTGCAGAGCCGTCTTCGACCCAATTATTACCTCCGATTACTGTAACAGATCCGAGTTTTCCGCAATCCTGTCCCGCCACGCTGTTGGCGATGATGTTGTTGTACATTTGCCCGATGTATGTGGGTGCTTCCATGTACAAATTGCCGCCGCCGGTGCCATCCGCCCTGTTTGCGGCGTTATTTGAAAATGTATTGTGGTCAAGGGATATCGTCCCTGAGATGTTGAAATAAATGGCTCCCCCGGTCGCTGCCGTATTGCCGTAAAAAGTATTGTTTTCGATCACAAGTTTAACCGGCACCGTAGAGTAGAGATGAAGCGCCCCTCCGCCTCCGTAAGTATTATCAACTGAATTCCCTTTGAAGAGATTTTTTCTGATGACAAGGTCCGCGCCACTCGAACCGGTAGAAATCGCGCCCCCCGCATGTGCGCTGTTTCCTTCGAACAGGTTGTTTTCAATGGTCGAGTTTGTAGAGCCGTCCAATTTGACAGTTCCGCTATAGGTTGCAATGTTGTTCAGCAATTTGCTGTTTTTTAGTGTAAGGCTTCCTTTCGCATAAATTGCGCCTGCATCACCTTGCGACGTATTGCCGGCAAATTCACTGTCAAGGATTGTGACATTTGCGTCCCCCGAAATATATACTGCCCCTGCCGCATAAGCTGTATTATTTGAGAAAGCAACATTTTGAATTGCAAGGGTGGTGTTCGTGGTTGTTCCGTTTTTGACATAAATGGCGGCGCCGTATTCGGTATAGCTTGTTCCTGTACGCTTTCCGTTTTTCAATATTATGTTTTTTATTTCCACTGTCCTGTCGCTGTTGATGAAAAAAATGCGCACAGCGTCGTTTCCGCTTACTGCCACGCGGGAGGCCAACCCTGTTCCATCCATGGTGATGTTTTTATCAATCGCTATCGTGCCCGCAAGTACGATGGTCTGACCAGAGAGGGCCGGGCTAAAAGTGATCGTGTCTCCATTGGAAGCGCTGGCAACGGCATATCTTAATGACCCAATACCGTCATCGTTGGTGTTTGTCACATAGGTGGGGGGAGGGACATGTTCAAAGGCGCCAATGTCACAATGGGTATCCTGGGGCCTTGTAATTCCCCTTTGGTCTGCGGCTTCGCAAGTGGCGTCATCGCCGGCATTGATGGCTGGTGAAGCGGGTAACAGGGCCATGGTCTGGGTTGGGCCGCCATTGTCCGCGAGCGCCCCAAGATTGGGTTCGGAGGTCAAAAAGGGCGCGCCGCATTGATTGGGCGATGCGGCATTATTTTCAACCAGGTTATGGACGTTTGTGTTGATCACGCCGGGTCCGCCATTGAAACAATCCCCGCCGCTGGTAGAGTTGGCGATGATGGTATTTGTATAGTGCAGCGTATTTGTGTTATATATGCCGCCACCACTGGTTAGTGCGGAGTTTCCTGAAATGGTACCATTTGTTATTGTCAAAGGGCCCGCATAGTTGAATATGGCACCACCATATTTGGCAGAATTACCAAAGAGAGTGATGTTTGTTGCGTTCAACGTGCCCCAATTGAAAATGCCACCGCCGTTATCTGATACGGTATTCCCCGAAAGGGTGCTGTTTGAAATGTTTACCGTACCAGTTACACCAAAATTGAAAATGCCACCGCCATCGGGAGAGGAATTATTGGCAATGATGCTGCTTTTCACAGTTAGAATACCTTCATTTTCATTGAGTATCCCGCCTCCGCCAGTGTCAGTGGAATTCCCAGAAACATTGGTTTTTGTAACTGTCAGATTTCCTGAGTTGATAGCACCACCGCCCAAGGCTGATGCAAAATTATTGGAAATAATGCTATTTGTAATGGTTAATGAGCCAAGGTTGGCAATACCTCCACCATTGCGCCAACTTGAGTTCCCGGTTAATGTGCTGTCTGTAATGTCCATTTGATCTTTATTGTAAATAGCGCCTCCATAACTCTCCCCCCCGAAATCTGTATTCTCTGTAAAGATACAATTATCAATTGTCATACTGCCTTCATGGTTATTAATTGCTCCTCCACTTCCATTGCCAAACGACGAATTATTTGTAAATGAAACGTTTGTTACCATTGAAATAGCATTGATGCTATTGGCGATCGCTCCACCCCCGGCAAAAGCACGATTATTAAGAAATTCGCTATCGTCCAAAGATAATGTGCCTATGTTCGCAATTGCCCCGCCTGCTCCTCTCAAGGTGTTACTGGATTCGGCTGCATTATTGGAGAAAGAGCTTCCTGTGATGGTCAGTGTATGACTATATTCATTGAAGATGCCGCCGCCATCCTCTGCTAAATTACCTATCACTGTGCTGTCAATAATTGACAATTCGCCTTTATTGTAAATGCCACCCCCACCGATTCCACCTGCATATGAATTGCCCGAAACGGTTGAATTTATGATGGTCAAGTTACCATAGTTTGCGATACCACCTCCACCATCTGTTCCTAGAGATTTTCCCTTGACAATATCCAATCCGTTCAACTCCACGGGGGAAGTCCCTTCGATGCGAAGCACTGACACGTCACCTGCGCCGTCATTATCCGTATCGCCGCTGATTTGGATGTGTGGAGTGATACTTGAACCGTCAATGGTTATGCCTTTGTCAATCAACATGGTCGAAGCTAGGTGAATGGTTTGCTCGGCCAAGGATGGATCAAAGGTGATCGTGTCTCCTGTTGATGCAACCGCAATTGCCTCACGCAAAGAACAATCCGAATCACATACACCGTCATCGGTATCTTCTGCTTTTGTGACAATAAGTTGTGTCGTTACAGGAGTGGTGTTGTTTTCAAGCTTGGAGACGAAAATGTCATTGTTTCCTGCGCTTGTCAAATTGTATGTGCTTTCACCGGGGTCAAAGTCGGCAGTACCAGCAAACCACCCCGTTGTGTAGACGTTGCCATTTGAAGCAAGAGCACTTCTCAGGCTGCCGTCGCTGCTTGTTCCGCCCATCCTCTTTGCCCAGACGAAATTTCCATTTTCATCCAGTTTGGAAATGAAGATATCTTCGCTCCCCGCACTGGTCAGGCTGGATATGTTCGTACCGGGGTCAAAATCCGCGACACCTTGAAATGTCCCTGTTGTATATACGTTACTGTTGGAGTCTGCAATAATGCTGTACCCTAATTCCGCACTTGTTCCACCCAGGTTCTTTGCCCAGATAAAATTGCCATTGCTGTCAAGCTTGGAAACAAACGCATCAGATAATCCCGCACTGGTCAGCTCGAAATTGTCCGTACCAGGGTCAAAATCAGCAGCGCCTGAAAAGAACCCTGTTGTATAGATGTTGTTGTTTGTGTCTAAGGTGATATTAATACCAAAATCACTTCTTGTCCCACCCATGCCTCGTGCCCATAAAAAGTTTCCGTCGTCATCCAACTTCAAGATGAAAATATCGACTTCTCCTGCACTGGTTAATTCGAAAATACCCGTGCCAGGGTCAAAATCAACTGTGTTTGCAAAAACCCCGGCTATGTAGATATCCCCGCTTGAGTCCAGTGTAGCCGTGTAGGCGGCGTCGGTACCCATCCCGCCCATCCCTTTTTCCCAGACGAGATCTCCATCGTTGTTAAATTTTGAGATGCGAATATTGGCATTGCCTGCGGGGCCATCAAATCCCGTAATATAAAAGTTGCCATTATTATCCAAATCTATACTGTATACAGCGGGGCTTGTCCATCCGGCGTTCTTTGCCCAGAGGAAATTTCCATCATTGTCCAATTTCAAGATGAAGATCCCACTTTCTGTCGTACTGGTCAAGTTAAATATACCCACACTAGGGTCGAAGTCGACAGTGCCTAAAAATTCACCGATAATATTAATGTTGCCATTCGAGTCAATAGTAATGTCTCTGGGTGTTACACGGCTCGATCCATTTAAATGTTTTACCCACGCAAAATTGCCGTCGTCATCCAATTTCAAGATGAACGCATCAAGTCCGCCTCCAGTAACCAAATTAAATACGCCCCCTCCAGGATCAAAATCAACAGTGCCTTCAAAAACTCCGATTGTGTAGGAATTATTATTGGCGTCTGTGGTAATAATGAATCCATAGTCATTACCGCTTCCGCCCACGCCCCCTGCCCAAAGGAAATCGCCGCTGGCATAGGAAAGACCTGCAAGTGATTCGGCCTGTACAGTTGGGATACTACTTGACAGGGATATAAAGACCAAAAAACAAGAAAATATTCGCGAGATAGATTTTTTTGTGAACACGGAGGCCTCCTACAACTACTTATTCTTATCCATGTTTTGAAACAAACCCACATCTGAATTAACAGATTAATTAATGGATTTGTTCCTCCTTGCAAGATACTTCTTTCTTGAGCGACTGTGTAATATAAAATTCCCTACCATTAAAATATTTTTAAACGGAAAACGAAATTAAAAACTCCGTTGGTTTGCATCATACCCGAAATCCCCGATTTTGTGACCTGTAATTAATTACAGGTATTTGGAATATTTCTGTCTAGATTGTAATTATCCCCAATGATTATCATATAAAAAAGCGCCCCTGATTTCTCAGAGGCATTTTGGTGCACGTTACGGCGTCGTGTATTCCACGATCAACTGCGGCGGGTTGACGACATCTTCACCGCCATAGAAAGAGATGAAGTCCGCTTTCCTGTCATTGTCATCGTCCCTTGAAAAACGCAGGCGGAACTGGGTCGTGCCATTGAGGCTGACATATTTGAAATCGGTTGAGCTGACAATTAATTGATACCA
>JAUQXA010000010.1 GCA_030834895.1 Anaerolineales bacterium | reverse complement strand
GCAAACCTCGCAGGCGCTCATTCGTTGCTTGGCACTCAACCAAATGACCCATCTCGGCATGCCAGAAAGTTATCCAGTTGTGTAATCCCTGCTTCCAGACAGGTGAATTGCGCTTATTCTTCGATTTATGCACCAATACCCTGCAAATATAGAAAAAACGCACCCTGCACAGGAAAGGCTCATAAACAAATGCCATCGAAAATAAAATCCTTGTTATCCGCTCAAATCCAGAAATTGTTCAAAGGGTTTGGGAAAAAGACCTGGTGGGGAATCGCTCTCCTGTTGATCCTCGCAGTTGGGGGCGGCGTCACATATTTTCAAATGAACACAAACAAAACCCAGACAACTGAAACCGAAACCCTGCAAACCACGGTGGCAAGAGAAAGTGATTTGGTTTTATATGCCAGCGGCACCGGGACTTTGGTCTCGATGGATGAAGTGGACCTGGGATTCAAGTCCAGCGGACAGGTCGAGCAGATCAACGTGGAGGTTGGGGATAAGGTCAAGGCGGGAGATGTGCTTGCGATAATCGATGATTCAAATGCACAGGTGCAATATACACAGGCAAAGCGCAACCTCCTTGAACTGACTTCACCGGTTGCAATTGCCACCGCCGAGGAAGAGATAGCCACCGCACAAATTGGCGTCCAAACTGCGATCAGTCAATTGGCGTATTTGATCAGCCCGACGGTATATTATTGGGAAACGGAAATTACCAAGGCTGACCAAAAGGTTATCAAGGCAAAGAAGGACCTGGAAGAATCCCCCAACGATACGGAACTTCAGAAAAAGTTAAGCGACGCGGAAGCCTATCTGGATTTTGCAAAGGATAAACTTGAAGGCAACCAGTATTACTACGAACATGAATATGTGAAAGATACTTTCACCGTTTCGGCCAATGGCTCAAAATATGTTGCCGAACCCACCGACGCGGATATCGCAGAAGCACGCGCAGAACTCACAGCGGCAAAAGCCACTCTGCAAGAAGCGGAATACTACTATGCAGCATTGACAGGCGGGGAAGTACCGGAAGACGCCACAGGTTCCAAATTAGGCGAACTGGAACAGGCGAAGCTCGACCTCAAAGAAGCTGAATTGGAATTGGCCGGCACAACACTTGTCAGCCCGATCAACGGAACGGTCATGTCAGTGGATATGAGCATCGGTGATACCGTCGGCACTTCCGCTGTAATCACGGTGGCAGATTTAAGTCAGCAATATCTTGAAATTTTCCTGGATGAATCAGACTGGGCGAATATCCGCTCAAGCTATCCCGCCGAAATAATCTTCGACATTCTGCCCGACTCCACTTTCAATGGGGTCGTCACACAAGTTGACCCGGGCCTGTATTCGGAATCCGGTACAACAGCGGTTAGGGCGATTGTCAAGTTGACCGATGTGGATGGAGATAGCTTCAACCTGCCGCTTGGCACCAGCGCCTCAGTGGATGTAATCGCCGGGGAGGCAACCGACGCAATCCTCATCCCGGTGGAAGCCCTGCACGATGCGGGGAATGGCCAGTACGGTGTGTTCGTGATGACGAACGGCGAGCCGCGCCTGCAACTAGTGGAAATCGGCATTCAGGACTTGACCTCGGTGGAGATCACCAGTGGACTGAATCCCGGCGACATGATAACGACGGGCATCGCGGAGACACAATGAGCAGCGGACGGAAAATCATCGAAACAATTGACATCGCCAAAATCTACGGCATGGGTGATATCAGCGTAGCCGCGCTAAACGGTGTGAGCATCACGATTGAAGCAGGCGAATTCGTCGCCATCATGGGACCTTCCGGGTCGGGGAAAAGCACACTCATGCACATACTTGGTTGTCTTTCGCAACCCACCAGCGGACAATATTTTCTCGATGGCGAGGATGTCAGTCAGTTGGATAAGGTGGAACTGGCGGGAGTCCGCAATCGCAAGATCGGATTTATTTTCCAGGCCTATAACCTGCTGGCACGCACGTCCGCTTTGCGGAACGTAACCCTGCCGTTGTTGTACGATCATTCAAATCCACGATCGATGGAGGAAGCGGATGCAAAAGCCGGGCAATTATTGGATATGGTGGGATTGACAGGGCGCACCCATCACCAGCCGCACGAACTCTCCGGCGGACAGCAGCAGCGCGTTGCCATCGCCCGCTCACTGGTTAATGACCCGGTACTGATCATCGGCGACGAACCGACAGGCAATCTCGACAGCCACTCCGGCGAAGAGATCATGAATCTGCTTCATACGCTGCACGCACAGGGCACGACCATCGTCATGGTCACACATGACCCGAAGATCGCCGCGCACACCCAACGCATCATCAGCCTGATGGACGGCGTAGTGGATTTTGTCCAACACAATGGAAAGGTTCACCATGAGACCGCCTGAAGCCGCGCGCATCGCATGGGAAGCCATTCTCAAAAACAAGGTCCGCTCCTTTCTGACCATGCTGGGAATCATCATCGGGGTGGCGGCAGTCATCATCATGGTCGCCATCAGCGCGGGGACGGAAGCCACGATTCAGGAACAGATCACATCGCTCGGATCGAACCTGCTCTTTGTGCAAGGTTCGATGCAACGGGGCGGTCCCGGTCAACCCCCAACCGGCGGATTGGTCTTTGACGATGCCGCTGCCATCGGGGAAGGGGTCAGCGGCGTGACATCGGTGGTCGTGGAGCAGAACGCCAGCGCAAACGTCAAATACGGTGATGTGGCTCTCGAAAGTATTTCCATCCTTGGCACAACTTCGGGATTCCTTTCGGTACGCGACATGGAAATCGCCGACGGACGTTATTTCACCGACAAGGAGATCGACCGCAAGCAAAAGATGGTGGTACTTGGCTCGGCGCTTGCAGAGGAACTCTTCGGCGAGGATGATCCCATCAATCAGGTCATTACAGTCGGAACTACCAAGATGACTGTGATCGGCGTCATGGAAGAAAAGGGCACAGTTGGTAATGTCAGCTACGACTCCTACGTCTTCATGCCCATTACGGTGGTCTTCCAAAAATTCACTCCATCCATGTTTGCCCGCATCATGGGCGACAGCATCCGCATGATCTATGTGGAGGTCAACCCCGACAAGAACATGGATGAAATCATCACCCAGATCGAAATCCTGCTGGCGAAGCGTCACGATGTAACCCTGGATGAACCCGATTTCACAGTCACCACCCAACAGGACATCATCTCCACCCGCGAATCCACAACCGCGGCCTTCCGCTCCCTGCTGGCCTGGGTGGCGGGCGTCTCGCTCATCGTCGGCGGCATCGGCATCATGAACATCATGCTGGTCAGCGTTACCGAACGTACGCGCGAAATCGGCATCCGCCAGTCGGTGGGCGCGACGCCCAACGACATCCGCCTGCAATTTCTGACGGAGGCGTTGATGCTCAGCATCGTTGGCGGTTTGATTGGGATTGTCGTCGGCGTAGGCGGGTCATACATCTTCGGGGCGCTCAGCGACATGCGGACGGTTGTCCAACCCAGTTCCATCCTGCTGGCGTTCAGTTCATCTGCCATCGTCGGCGCCTTCTTTGGATACTACCCCGCCAACCAGGCGGCACAGCTCGATCCGATTGAGGCATTGCGATACGAATAAAACTCTGGAGTCGGACGGCCTTGCTGTCCAAACCTCAGCAGCAAGCTGCTGGACTCCAAAAGGACACGTCATGAACAAAAAAATCTTCTGGATACTTCTCCCCCTTATAACCCTGACTGCCTGCTCCTTTAACTTCGGGACAGTTGGTTCCACTGCGGGTGGCGTTCCCACCGGCGGAGGAGCAGCAACGGAACTGCCCACACAAACGAAACTCATCCTCGGTATCATCAATCTCGAAGAGACTGAAAATGCCGTCACAGCCGAACAGGCGAAGGAACTCGTACCCATGTTTTATGTCTTGCAGGGTTTGAACGAAAGCGACACCGCCGCGCAGGAAGAAATCGATGGATTGACAAACCAAATTCAGGAAACCCTGACCGACACACAAGTCCAGGCAATTGACGGCATGTCCCTTTCCATGCGGGACATGTTCTCCATAGTCCAGGGAAATAGTGGAAATACAACCGCATCGGGAACGACGTCAACCTCGAGTGGTGGCGGGGGGATGGGCGGCCCGCCAGATATGGGCGGTGGACTCGGCGGCGAATTCCCCGGCGGGATGCCCGGTGGTGGAGGGATGACAACTTCCTCCAGCAGTGATCAAAGCAGCAGACCCGCCACAACCGGCACCCCAACTGTATTATTCGATACTGCGATCAAACTGCTGGAAAAGAAACTTCAATAGTTAAGTTGTCGTTATAATTGAAACAGAAGGAAAAAAACATGCCCCAAACCATCCTGATCGTGGACGATGAAAAACGCCTTGTTTCACTCGTGGAGAGCTACCTGACACAGGAAGGTTATCGCGTTGCCATTGCCTATAATGGCAGAGAGGCGCTTACGGCTGCCGACAAGGAAAAGCCGGACCTGATCATTCTCGACATCATGATGCCCGAAATGAACGGCTATGATTTCATGCGTGTTCATCGCAGCCAGCACGACACCCCCATCATCATGCTGACCGCCAAAGTGGAAGATGACGACAAGATCATCGGGCTGGAACTCGGCGCGGACGATTACATCGTCAAGCCGTTCAAGCCGCGCGAACTCATGGCGCGGGTGCGCAATGTCCTGCGGCGGGCAGGCAAATCGTCTCCCACAGGGAAGACGCTCAAAGTGGCGGACATCGTCCTTGACCGCGACAGCCGCGAGGTGCTGGTCGGCGAACGCAGTGTCGACCTGACCCCATCCGAATTCGACCTGCTTGCCGCCCTGATGACAGCACCCGGACGGGTCTTCTCGCGCCTCGATCTACTGGATGTAATTCAAGGCGTACGCTATGAAGGGTATGAGCGCACCATCGATACCCATGTCAAAAACCTGCGCGCTAAACTCGAAGATGATCCGCGCAAACCGCGCCACATCGAGACCGTGTACGGCGTGGGCTACCGCTTGAGCAGAAACTAAAGATGAAACTCACCACCAAGTTAATCCTTGCCTTTTTACTGGTCAGCCTGTTCAGCACGGGCATCATCGTCCTGTTCACGCGCGCCGCCACCAACCGCGAATTCGACAGGTTCGTCAACAACAAATACGAGGCCGATCTGGTCGAACAGCTCGCAGGTTATTACGAGGAAAACCAAACCTGGGATGGCGTCGAAAAGTTATTCAGCCGGGGCGGGGAGAAGCGCCCGCCATTCTTTTCGATTGCCGACACAAATGGAAAAATCGCCATCGCAAGCGCGGATCGACACATCGGAGAAACTGTTCGCGAGGAAGAGCTCAAAGCGGGCACGCAAATCCAGGTCAACGGCGAGGTCGTCGGCATTCTCCTATTCAACCGGCCGCCCGACAAAAACCCCCTCGAAGATGAATTCATCCGCCGCCTCGGTCAATCCATTACTCTCAGCGCCGTCGGTACGATACTTCTGGCCTTCATCCTCGGAGCCATCCTCTCCCAGACCATCTCGCGTCCCATCCGCGAGTTGACCAAGGCAACACATCAAATGGCTGATGGAAAGTTCGGTCAGCGGGTTCCCGTGCGCTCACGCGACGAGATCGGCGAACTGGCTTCTTCCTTCAACAAGATGAACGACGACCTGGCGCGCTCCTTCAACCTCCGCAAGCAGATGACCGCGGACATCGCCCACGAGTTGCGGACTCCCCTCAGCCTGATCATCGGACACGCCGAGGGCGTGCACGATGGCGTGCTGTCTGCCTCGAAGGAAAACTTCGAGATCATCCGCGAGGAAGCTGAAAGGCTGGAAAAGCTGGTCAACGACTTGCGGACCCTATCCTTGGCGGATGCGGGCGAACTTGCGGTGGAGTTTCAACCTGTGGATGTGAACAAACTGCTGGGCGACATCAAGGCTCATTATGCGGCTTCGTTCAATCAGAAAAAACTCGCGTTCGACTTCAAGCCCGCTTCAAGCAGCCCACAGGCAAATCTCGATGCCGCGCGTTTCTCGCAAGTCCTCACCAACATACTGGATAACGCCCTGCACTACACCCCGGAAGGCGGGCGCATCCTCATTTCAATCGAACAAAACGGCGGGCAAATCGAAATCGACATCGAAGACAGCGGCGAGGGCGTATCACCGGAAGAAGCCATGCACCTCTTTGACCGTTTCTATCGCGCCGATCCTTCGCGCACACGGGATGAGGGCGGATCAGGACTGGGACTTGCCATCGCCAAGTCCATCGTTGAAATGCACGGCGGCAAAATTTGGGCGGAAAGCGAAAAAGGCAAAGGATTGAAAGTGGTCATCCGAGTGCCGGCGATTTAGTCTGGTCTAACCACGGAGGCGCGAAGACACCGAGTAAACCATTGAAAAAGAAGATGTCTCGTTTGAGACATCTTCTTTTTGCTTCACATTTTTACGATGCCAAGTTTGCTTTCGGCTTTTTCCTGCCAAGCCACTTGGGAACATTCAAATATAGCGCGCTGATGACGGTGATAATGACCAGGTTCTTGAGCGCGTCGGCCGGGAACGCGATTCCATCAGGCTCTTCCCTATCTCGCGGAACAAACTCGCCGTCGGTGGGATGCTCGAAACTCGTTGGCTGGTCCGCGCCGGACGAAGCAGCTGTGACCGCTCCGTAGAACAAACCGCCAACCAACACCGCAACTGTGAGAATGACAAGGATTCTGAAAAGCGTCTTCATGGTTGGGCGTCCTTTCTTCGCATGGATAGCGCGGGCGCGACAGGCCGCGAAACAGCACGGGGAGCAAACAGGTGCCTGACCATGCCCGTGATCCAGCCCCAGTGGACAGCCACGTGCAATCCCATCAGGATCATGGTGAGGTTGGTCGAGAGTTCATGCAGTTCCTTCCACGACATGTTCTGCGGCAGGGTCAGCCCGAAGAGAGGCACTACCGATTTGGAGATCATCAGCCCTGAGAGCAGGATCATGACTCCGCTGGCGAAGAGCGTCCAATTCAGAACATATTTGAAGCGCTGTCCTTTGGACTTTGCCGAAAAAACGCGGGAGGTGACGCCGACGATCCAACTCCAATTCAGCAGAAGGTGAACGATGATCACTCCGCCCAACGCAAGTCCCAGCCATTCATGGATGGTCCCGCCTGTGAAGTGGGGCGCGCTGGATATCAAAAGGGCGATAAATGCGCCCAAGTCCAGCAGTAATTTGGTTATGTTTTGTTTCGACATATTGTTATCCTTTTTGTATCGGTTGTATTCTATGAAAAGGCATAACAATATGGGTGAATAAATCACGAAAGAAGTGTGAAGAATTTGTAAAACGTCCCCTTAAACAAAAGGCCTGACAGGTTTTACAAAACCTGTCAGGCCTTGATTATCTTTTCCCTGGTTTCGATCACTTCGGCTTGAAGTTTTCCTGCGGACAATTCGCGCAAGCCAAGTTGAAAGGCATCGAAGTCGCTGACTGGGAATTGCAGGGTCATCGTAATATCAGCGGCAAAGTCTTCAGCAAGGACTTCGCCATGATGACGAGTTGTCAGCAGGCGCAGACGTTCCAGCAGGTTGTAGGGAATCGCCAGCAAGGCCAGATGCACCGGGACCCGCCGTCCGCGCCCGACGGCGTTGACCACCAGCTGCGCGGACTCGGTGTAAGCCTTGACCAGTCCGCCCGTGCCGAGGAGAGTCCCGCCAAAATAACGGGTGATGACCAAGACTAGGTCGCCGAGTCCGCTGCCGCGCAGGACGGTCAACGCAGGTTTGCCCGCCGTACCGGCAGGTTCGCCGTCATCCGAAAAATATTCCGTGACCGTGTTGCCACCGCCGATGATATAAGCAGGGACATTGTGAGTCGCGTCGGCAAATTCCTTTTTGACCCGCGCAATAAACGCCCGCGCCTCGTCGATGGAAAAGGCGGGCGCAAGAGTAGAAATGAAACGCGAATTCACCACCACATGCTCGCGGCGGATTTCGGTCAGGGGGACGGCGTAGGGCCTGGTCATGAACGGGATTGTAACAAGAAAATTCCCCCCAACCTAAAATTCAGAGAGCGGGAAAATGCCTCTGGTATACTTGGCCGCGAGATGATTGCGCAAATTTCGCCGCCTACGCACACCAGTTGCGTGGGTGGTTGTTATTTATACAGAACCTGGAGGCACAGATAAATTGAACATTCCTTCCATTCTCGGTACAATCGGTACCGTGCTCGGACTGGTACGGGCTGTGCCGCAGTTGGCGCGGCTGTTGCGCGCGCGCGAAGCCTTCGGTGTTTCGGTGGATACAACTGGAACCAGTACGATCGTCAGTATTAGCTGGGTGGTATACGGCATCCTGACCAACCAGCCTTATGTCTGCCTTTCCACCGCCCCAACAGCCATCATTTTCGGCATCATCACATTTATCGCCTTGCGTTTTGGACGCTCGACGCGTGAATTCAAGGTTGCCCCGGTCTGGGGCATGGTCTTGCTGCTGGCGGGACTGCTGGGTGGGATAGCCGGGCTGGGACTTATCCTGTCGATCAGCGTATTAATCTCCAACCTGCCCCAACTCTGGGTCGCATATCGAGAAGGCAACCTGGACGACCTGTCGCTGGGAACCTGGGTATTGTGCACCTGTGACGGGCTGGTGTGGGGAAGTTATGCCCTATTTATGCACGACACTTCGATCCTATTTTACGGTTTATTCCAATTCGCCACCAGCGCAGCCATCGTGACCTTGAAACTGGCACACCGTTCCAAGGGACCAGCCGAAAAATCTTTCTGATCACTATAAAGCCAAAAATCATCGAAAAGTATTCAACTGGTAGCACCGTCAAAGGTATTTTGGCTAGATATTTCCGTGAAATAGAAATCCCCCTGCCGCCGCTGGAAGTCCAGCGCGAAATTGTCGCCCGCATCGAGCGTGAGCGGTCCATTGTGGAGGGGAATCGTGAGTTGATTCGGGTTTACGAGGAGAAGGCCAGGAAGGTGATTGAGAGGGTGTGGGAGGGATGACCACCATGTCGTTGCGAGTCTTCGAGAAGCAACCCCCTGTTACATGAGGAGATTGCCTCGGGCTATCGCCCTCGCAACGACATATCAAAAGCCATTGTCCACGGCAATCGTGAGTGATCCGCTCCGCTCCGCGCGGCGGGAATTATCTCCTCAATTCACATATCCCGTCTTTTTCATTCCAGGTGCAATAGGTTGAATTCCTTTTGCATTTTTGTTCGCGCTGGAATTCGAAACATCGCACGATACAGTATGAAGTTGTGAAGGTGAACGCCTGGCAATTTGGATTTAGCGCCAGCGGTTCGTTCGTGCAGCATCCCTGAAGGTTGTCGTAGTTGTACCCTGACGGACATTTCGTCACCGCCGCCTGAACGGTCGGCGCGACACAGGACGGGTCGCAGACGTTGATCGCAAAATTCGCCGCAAATTGTCCCGTGCAGGCGATCAGCTGTTTGTCGTCCTTCGTACCCGCATCCGCGCACCTGAACTTATCGGTAAGCACTTCATAGGTCAAGCCTTGATCGATGAGGATCAAGTTATAAGCTTCCTTGTCCTGGCAAAATGTGCTGCTCTCCACGGCGGCCAGGGGCCTGCATTGGGGAGCCGGTGAAACGCTCGCGGCGTCGGGCTGGCAAAACGGCGCAAACTCCGGCGTGGCGGAAGCCGTCGGGACGATTTCCGTGGGTGTTGCCGCCTGCGTTTCCGTTGGCGGGATGGGAGTCGGCGGCGGCGCTTCTTCGGGCGTCACAACCTCGATTCGACACGCCGTGGCAATTACGGTCAGGACCAACCCCGTGAAGAGGATTGATTTCAGAATTCTGTTCATTCGACATCTCCTTGATAAACTTCGTCGGCTCGCCTTGGATTATAAGAGTATAAATCGGAATTGCCAAATCAACCGACCCCAGCCGCATGACATCCCGCAAAACCACATTGGACATTCCCCGTAGTCGAATGTTGGGATATTTGAGACACATAAGGTAAAATATCGATAAATCCGCTCTGATTTCATAAAGCGGACGTTTCCAGCCACAGCCAGGAGAAGCGGATGGCAAAGGTTTTCATCTCGTACTCACGCAAGGATATTGAATTTGCAAAGCAGTTGACGGCGGAATTGCAAAAAAGCAGCCTGGATTTCTGGATCGACTGGGAGGGCATCCCGCCCACCGTGGATTGGTGGAGGGAAATCGAAAAAGGGATCGAAGAGGCGGATATCTTTCTTTTCCTAATCAGCCCCGATTCCGCCGCATCCAAGGTTTGCGGGCAGGAAATCGATTACGCAATCAAGAACGCCAAGCGAATCATCCCCATTGTCGTACGCGACATCAAAGCGGATAAAACGCCCACACAGCTCAGCCACCTCAACTGGATATTCTTCCGCAAGGACGATGACTTCGATGCCGCAGTCAAGAAATTGATGACTGCCATCCAAACGGATTATGAATGGGTGGCAACGCATCGCCGCTTGCAGGTCAAGGCATTGGAGTGGGAGAGAAACAACAAGGAGTCCAGTTTCCTGCTGCGCGGCAAGGACCTGCAGGATGCCGAGATGCAGCTTGCCACAAACACATCCAAGGAGCCGCATCCCACCGATCTACAGCGCGAGTTTGTGTTCAAAAGCCGGCAGGCTACAGACAGGGCCCGCAGAATCACAACCGGTATTTCAGCCGCGGGAATTGTCGCTTTGGCAGCGCTTGCAATTTTCGGGTTTGTGATGGCCGGGAGGGCAACTGTCAGCGCCGAAGACGCCAGGAATAAGGCCTCCGTGGCGTTGACCGCGGAGGCAAAAGCAAAAGATGCGCAGGCGGAAGCTGAAATATCCCAGAAGAAAGCGGAGGCGGAATCGCGCATCGCCAGGTCCGGTCGCCTGACTCTGGAATCAACCAGTTCTTTGAACGAGTTCCCACAACGCGCGCTGTTGCTTGCCCTCGAAGCCGCCCGCATCAACCAGGACGCCAACGAACCTGTACAGCCAGACGCGGAAGAGGCATTGCGTCTGGCAGCCAAACGCGTTACGGGAATTGGCTTGCCGGGATTCGCTAATGAAGTCAGTCTTCTTCAATTTACCGATGACAATCAATGGCTGGTGACCGGCAGCGCGCTTGGCGGCGAAATAAAAATCTGGAATTTCAACAGGCTCATGGGTAAGCCGGCATACCAGCCGTTCCCCATCTCCTTTCCGGTGACCTACGACGAGGTGACAGGAGAACTGTCCTCGCGCATCTATCTCAGCCCGCACACAACCTGGTTGGTGCTGGACAAACCGAAAGAGACTCAAATCTGGAAGATCGACACACAGGACGAAGCCCGCGAACCGCTGACTTTTCAGGGCAAGATAGAATTCGCAAATTCAAAGGACGATCTCGAGATTCTCGAAAAACAATCAAACAAGGTGGTCCTTTGGCGGATCGATCTCGAAACTCTATCCAAAAAGGAACTGGCATCCTTTGCCGGCAGCTTTGCCGCATTGAGCAGAGATTACAAATACCTCGTCACCGACGACCCACAAAAAGGGCTGTTGTTGTGGAAATTCTCTCCGCCATCGACTACTCCCGTACCGCTGACATCCACCCACATTGCCGATTACAAATCGCTCTTCATCGACCCTGGCAACCGCTGGCTGATTCTGTTTCAAGATGTCCCCCAGGAGGCAATCCAAATCCCCGCCTACGATGCGTTTGGAAACGCGTCGGGGACAACGCCGTGGTCATCGACGAACATCCTGCTTATTCCGCTCGGAGGACGTTCCAATCCGCAACCGTTCACCGTCGAGCTTGATGTTGCAGTCGACACCGCCGTCATCCCGCCCAAGTTCAGCCCGGACGGGAACGCCCTCGTCTTTGTCGGGCAATCAAACCCCGACGCCTATGGCGCATCGAGGCAAAACTTCGGGATATTGAAATTCAACGATCTGGAATACGCCTATCTGGTCTCGTCGAAAAAAGAGCAGACCTTCAACGTCCTCTCCTTCATCAACAAGGACTGGCTGTATATCAGTTCCTACGATTCGGCAGCAGGCAGTCAAAGAAATACGTTGGTGGATTTTCGGGGGAACGACCTGCTTTCCAGCATAGACCTTGCAACCCCGCTGCTGATCGGCGGCGATGGACAGGTCAGGTTTTCGGAGGACGGGAAATCCATGCTGTCGGAGACCGGGGAGTTGATCGACTTCCAGCAGCTCGACCTCAACCAGACCATTGTGCTGAATCCCGCCCCGAAAACGTCCGCCGTCAGCGAGCAGAGCGAGTTGCTGCTCAAATTGACCAACAATCCGCGGTCGGTGGGACTGGAGGATGCGGTCAGCGTGTCGGCGCAAAGCCCGAACAAGGAATGGTTCGCCGCCGGCACGCGCGACGGTTCCCTGCGCCTATGGAACAACGTCAATCCCTGGAACTCCTCGAACATCCGCCTGCCGGAAGCCGCAAACTACATCGCATTCAGCAACGACAACCAATGGATGGCAATCAACAGCGCGCTCTGGCGGCTCGAAGACGGAAGACCCGCCCAGTCGTATCCGTTTGAAGAGGGGGCGCTGACCAAGATTGCGGTCTTCAGCCCGGACAGCCGCTGGCTTGCCTATATCCAGGACACGGGAGCGCCGCCCGACGCCGTCACTTATTTCCCCCCATTAAGAGCCAAAGTCATCGACCTGGAAAAACTTTCATCCGAAGACAAAGTCAACACGGCCGTGATCAGCAGAACGGACGGCACGTACAACACGATTCAGTTCAGCGCCGACAGCCGCTGGCTGATCGTCAAGGATGAACAACTTTTCCTTGAAACGCCCACGACCACCGCCTTCCTTTATGACCTCGAGACCCGAAAAAGTTACCAGCTTCCATATCCTGTAACAAGTTTCGCCTTTACGCCGGATCAAAAGCACGTGACTTTCATTTCAATAAATTACCAGACTACGGACGGCGTTCCCAAGGCGCAAAACCCCGAAGTCTGGAAACTTCCCGCCGAAGCCGGCGAGCAGTTCGAGAAAATCGGCGAAATCGAGGATAATGATTTCTCCACACTCAGCCCGAACGGGCGCTGGCTGCTTTCCGCGCCATCCCCCTTCAACCCTGAAACTGGCATGTACGAAGAGACTTCCCGCCCGGGCAAACTTTGGGACGTGAACTGCGTCACCGAAAAGCGCGGGTGCGTTCCATTTTCCCTGCCCGTCAGCCAGGCTGGGTTCAGTCCCGATTCGAGCCGCCTCGTCGTGGGTTACAGGTCGAATGGCGACGCCGAGTCCCTGCTCGATTTCGACATTTGGAGCCTGCCGAGTCAGGGAGAGCCGGTGAAAGTGCAATCGGGGCGCACCAATCAGTCCGCGCCAAGCATCGGCAAGAGGGGGGACCTCCTCATATTTAGTTCTTCGTTCCTCAACTATACCAACCCGGCGGGGTTATTCACCACATGGGGCGGGTACGACGGGATTGGAATCAACATCACCACGTTCGACGGTTATGGGAGGGTTGTGTTCGGCGGCTTTGGCGGCGGCTTTGCCATGACCGGAAGTTACCAGACAGATTACAACGTGGACGCCTTCGTCCTTGAAGACCCGGACCAGACCCCATCGAAGCCGATCTCACTGCGCGGACACGAGTCGAACATTTCCGCGAGCCAGGTCAGCCCGAATGAAAAATTCGCGTTGACATATTCAGGCGCAGCAAGGGATAACGGAGGAAGCGCCGAGATGCTTTTACGTCTTTGGGACATGGAGAAGATGCGTCTTGACCCCGCCACCAAACCGGTGGTCCTGCCGCTCGATCTTGGCCCGGACGGTTCCATCAGCGCGATTGCCTTCAGCCCGGACAGCCGTTGGATATACGTTGTCGACAATACCAATACACTGTATTACTTCCCCATCTCCATCGATGACCTGGAAAAGCAGGCCTGCATCGCGGTTGGACGAAACCTCATCATCAACGAGTGGGAGCGCTTCTTCCCCGGCAAGGACTACCGCAAGACCTGCGAGAATCTGCCGGAGCATCCCTCGGTGCTGTTGCAGGCTACCAGCCCATAAGAAGCCCCCACCCTGCCCTCCCCCAAATTCCGGCTTGCGGAATTTGGGGGACGTTGCACCCGAAGCGCAGCGAGTGGTGGGTGTCCAACGGACGGAGGGGGCGCGGTATAATCCCCGCAAAGGAGAGCAAACATGCCGGGGCGCATTGAAAAGACCGTTTTTATCAGTTACAGACGCACGAATTTTTACACCGCGCTTGCTGTCTATCAGGATTTGACGGCACACGGTTACGACGCTTTCTTTGATTACCAGAGCATAGACAGCGGGAATTTTGAAAAGGTCATCCTTGAAAACATCGAGTCACATGTGCATTTCGTGGTGATTCTCTCGCCTTCCGCGCTGGAGCGATGCAGCGAGCCAGGCGATTGGCTAAGGCGCGAAATTGAAGCCGCCATTGAATTGAAAAGAAATATCGTCCCGCTGATGATGGAGGGATTTGACTTTGGCAGCCCCACAACCATTCAAGCCTTGTCTGGAAATCTTGCCATGCTAAACACTTACAACGGGTTACGCCTTTACGCCGATTATTTCTTCGACGCGATGGAAAAACTTCGTACGCGTTTTCTCAATGTCGCGCTCGAAGATACACGTTCGCGCGAAGTCAGCGCAGAAACAAGGTTAGCAAGCAAAACAACAAAGTCTCTGGCAAAAGAAGCCCCGCAAGTTGAAAGTCAGCAACTCACTGCTGAACAATGGTTTGAACGCGCGTATTCACTGCAAGAGGCAAAGAACTTCGATGAAGCCATTCGCTGCTATACAGAAGCGCTCCGCCTTGAACCAGACCTTGACGCCGCCCATAACAATTTGGGAATTATATTGAGCGACCTGAAACGCAACGACGAAGCCGAAGCCGCCTATCGCAAAGCCATCGAACTCAATCCCTCCTACGCCACCGCCTATAACAACTTGGGCTTACTTTTTCACGAGAACCTGAAACGCTACGACGATGCCAAATCAGCCTTTTACAAAGCTATTGAACTCGATCCGCTGTACGCCACCACCTACTACAACTTAGGCAACCTCTTATCTGATGAAAACCTGAAATGCTACGAAGACGCGGAAGTCGCCTATTGCAAAGCCATCGAACTCAACCCATCACACGCCACTGCCTACTACAACTTAGGCAACCTGTTACAGAGCCTGAACCGTTACGACGATGCCGAAGCCGCCTATCACAAAGCTATCGAAATCAATCCGTCGTATACTACCGCCTACAACAATCTGGGTAACCTATTATCTAATGAGAATCTGAAACGCTACAGCGACGCCGAAGCCGCCTATCGCAAAGCAATCGAACTTAGCAAGGCATTTCCGTCAGGGGACATGTCTCTGGACATAGCCTACATCAATTTGGGACAATTATATTTCGATCAAGGAAAATGGCAGGAAGCCATTACGGTTCTTACAGATGCTATCCGTGTTAATCCTGACAGTGCCAAACTTTACCGACAACGAGGGCTTGTTTATCAAATATTGGAAAATCTCGAATTGGCTCAACAAGATTTCAAGCAAGCAATTAAACTACAGCCCGATGACGGCTTAACGCAAATGTCTCTCTTTGGTCTATTGAAAAAGATAGGGAAAGATGACGAAGCCAGAGAACATGAAGTCCGGGCACGCAAGTTTGCTAAATCCGATACCGAATACAATCAAGCCTGTTTCGAGGTGCTCTGCGGGAACACAGAAGAATCGCTCAACTTGCTAAAAATTGCTTTTGAAAAAGGTGAATCAAAAGAATGGGCACGTCAAGACCCTGACCTTGAAAACATTCGGGACGACCCGCGCTTCAAAAAACTTGTGGGTGAGTGAATTAAGACCTCGGAGGTTTTCGAAACCTCCGAGGTCTGCTATTAATATCTTCCTCTTTTCACCACCGCTTCGGGATTCTCTAACTCATCCTCCCTCGCAGGGAAGATCTGCACGGCACATGCTTTGAACTCGGGGATTTTTGCCTGCGGGTCGAGGGCATCGTTGGTCAGCAGGTTAGCAGCGGCTTCGACAAAGTGGAAGGGGATGAAAACCACGCCGACGGTTGTCTTCTCTGTGACAGTTGCCCGCAGAACCACCTCGCCGCGCCTGCTCTGGACTTTGACCGGGTCACCGTTGCGGATGCCGTGGATGTCGGCGTCGGCGGGATGAATCTCCACGCGGGCTTCGGGGAAAGCTTCATCGAGCGATGAGTTGCGCGTCATCGAGCCACCGTGCCAGTGTTCGAGCACACGCCCCGTGGTGAGGATGAAGGGATATTCATCGTCCACAGATTCCATCGCGGGGACATAATCCAGCGGGTGGAACTTGCCAAGTCCGCGCGGGAAAGATTCGGTGAAGAGGGTCGGCGTGCCGGGGTGGGTCAGGTCAGGCACGGGGTAGATCAAACCGATTTTGTCGATGCGGTCATAGGTCACGCCGGCGTAATCGGGGTTGACGTCCGCCATCTCACGCAGAATCTGCTCGGGGGTGGAATAATCCCATTTGGCAGAATCAAGCCCCAACCGCGATTCGAGTCGCAGGGCAAGGTCGCAGATGATTTGCCAGTCCACTCGCGCTTGTCCTCGCGGAGGATGCGCGGCGCGGACTCGCTGAACACGGCGGTCGGTGTTGGAGAAAGTCCCGTCCTTTTCGGCAAAGGGCGTGGCGGGCAGGAAGACATCCGCAAAGGCGGCCGATTCGTTGAGGAAAATATCCTGCGCCACGAGGAACTCAAGCTGCTCCATGTGTTTGCGCGTCTCGTTCAAGTTCGGCTCGGACATCATCGGGTTCTCGCCCATAATGTACAGCGCGCGGATGCCGCCTGCTTGCGCATGCGCGTGACTCAAAATCTCGGTGGTGGTCAGACCCAGCTTGCGCGAGAGTCCGCCTGCGGGGACGTTCCAAGCCTGCTCCCATTTGGCGGCATTGGCCTCGTTGTCCACCCGCATATAGCCGGGATAATGAAAGGGCATGCAACCCATGTCGCTCGCGCCCTGCACGTTGTTTTGCCCACGCAGGGGATTCAGTCCCGTGCCGTCGCGCCCGACATGTCCCGTGAGAAACGCAAGGTGAATGAGTGCCATTGCGCTGGCTGTCCCATGCGAAAGTTGAGAGATGCCCATGCCCCAATAGATTGCCGCGTTCTTGGCATTTGCATACAACCGCGCCCCCTTGCGGATATCGCCCGCTGGCACACCTGAAATTTGTTCGGCGTATTCGGGTGTGAATTTTTCAAGAGACTCGATAAACTCGGCGCTACCCTCGGTGCGTGATTTGACAAAGTCCCAGTTGACCAGATTTTCTTTGACAATGACATGTGCCATTGCCGAGAAAACGGGGACGTTTGTCCCGGGCTTGAGCGGAAGCCACAGTTCGGCAAAGTCAACCAACTCGATGCGGCGTGGGTCGACGACAATCATCTTCGCCCCGTGCTTGCGGACAGCTTCCTTCATCTGCAAGGCAATGATGGGATGATTCTCGGTTGTGTTCGAGCCTGTCACGATAAACACGTCATTTTGAAGCACCTGCGAAGCGGTGTTGCTCATCGCCGAAGAACCCACCGCCTGTTGCAGCGCAACCACCGAACCCGCGTGGCATAAGCGCGTGCAATGGTCCACGTTATTGGTGCGGAAAATGGCACGGTACATTTTTTGCAGGAGGTAGTTATCCTCGTTGGTGGCTTTGGCGCAGGCATAAACCGCCATTGCATCCGAGCCATCGCGCTTGTAGATTTTCACAAGGTTGTCGGCGACGATGTTGAGCGCGGTGTCCCAGTAGGTTTCAACCCAATCGGACGACGATGGACCGTTGACAATGGACGATGGGAATTGGCTGCGGTCTATTGTCAATGGTCTATCGTCTAAAAGGTATCTCCTCACCATCGGCACTGTCACCCGCTTGGGATGATAGACATAGTCGTAGCCAAAACGTCCCTTCACACATAAGTTACCGTGATTGACAGGGGAATCAAACGGCGAGGTGACCTTGAAGATGTGGTCATCCTTGACGTGCAACTCCAGATTGCAACCCACACCACAATAAGGACAGGTGGTGGTGACGATTCGGTCGGGTGTAATCATAAACTAAAGCTCCTGACCTATCCCCCCAGCCCCCTTTCCTAGGAGGAAAGGGGGAGCGAGGGCGGAAGATCTTGACTCCCCTTCCCTTCGGAGGGGGCCGGGGGTTAGGTGACTCTACAAGTTTCCAAAATCTTTCTCAAAACATCCTGTAAATTGCTTTCGACCTCCTCATTCCGAAAGCGCAAAATCCGAAATCCACGCGCAGTTAAATACAATTCTCGTTCCAAATCATATTCCTGTTGAAGATCATGAATGTCGCCATCCACTTCAACTATCAATTCATGCTGGTGACAGTAAAAGTCGACGAGAAATCGATCAATGACTTGCTGTCGTCGAAAGTGCAAACCGCTCAGCCGATTGGCCCGCAATTTCTCCCACAAAACCTTTTCAGCGGGCGTCATCTGCCTTCTCAGTTCCTTTGCTCGCAAGTACATGTCATTCGAGACGCCCTGTCCAATTACGATATTCTTTACAGGCATAAGGTCGACTCCTCCCCTTCCCTGCCAGGGAAGGGGTCGGGGGATAGGTCAAATCGTAATCAGCACAATCGCTGCCAACGCAATCACAATGCCAATCATTTGCAGCGGCGTGATGCGCTCCTTCAAGATAAACCAGGCCAGCAAAACCGTCGAGCCGGGGTAAAGCGAAGCGAGCACTGCCGCGACGTCCATACGTCCCAACTGGGCAGACAGGGCATATAAGGCATTGCCACTCGAATCCAGGATGCTGCTCAAGATGATGGCAACCCAACTATCGCGGGTTGGGATCCAGGATTGGCGGGTAACCGTCGAAAAAATCAACAGGCTGGAGATGGAGGAAACGCGAGTCGCAATCAACGGCCAGAGGATGGATTGTCCGCTCCCGCGGTCGAGAAAGATCAGGAAGGCCGCAAAACCCACGCCCGATAAAAGCGGCAGGAGGAGTTTATCAACCTCCAGCTTCACACCTACTCCGCCAGAGACCAGCCAGACCGCTACCAGCGCCAAAGCAAATCCAATCCAAATGAGAATGCCGGGAAATCCCTCGGAAAATGTACCGACCAAAACCGGCAGTCCCGCTGCAATCAACGCCGAGACAGGCGAGGCAATGCCCATCTGTCCAAAAGCCAGCGCCCGGTAAAGCAAAGTCAACCCCATGCCGCCGCCAACACCTGCTACACATCCCCACAACAAATCGGAGGCGGGAGGCAAAGGCTCGCGCATGATGACGGCCAGAATCAAAAGCAACACCAGACTGATGCCGTGCGCCGCAATCACCGCCCCGTACGGATTGGTGCGCTTGACAGCCATCCCGCCACTGAAGTCCGCCGCACCCCAGATGACCGCGCATGAAAAACCAAAGAAGATTGCCAGATATCCCACGTTATTTTCTCTTTTTCCGTCCGCTGTTGAGGACGCCGATCTGCTGCGGGGTCATCCCCTGCTCCAGCAAAAATTCACGCTTGGGTTTGAGTGCACCCGTCGGGCAGACGGCAACACATTGCCCGCACAACACGCACGACGTTTCGGGAATCGCCCTGTCGTAGAACGTGCCAATCTGGGTTTCAAATCCGCGCCCGCTGAAATTGATAGCGAAGGTGTATTGCGCATCGTACGCGCAGACCTGCACACAACGCCAACACAACAAACACTTCGAGTAGTCGCGAACGTACATCGGATTGTCATCTTTGATTTCTGATACACGGCGATGTGAATCCGGGAAGCGATTTGCGTCCGCGCCGTATTCCCGCATCATCTTTTGGATTTCAGGGGATTCGGACAAGTCCATCGTGGAGGTGAGCATTTCCAGAATCGTGCGGCGCGTGCGGACAACTCTCTCGCTTCGCGTCTGGACCTTCATGCCTGTTCCCGCCTTGACGATGCAAGCAGGTTGGAGCAATCTCATCCCCTCCACCTCCACCACGCAGATTCGACAAAGCGCGTTCGCCGTTGTCGCCTTGTGGAAGCAAATGGTGGGAATCTCGATTCCGTTCTCGCGCGCGGCTTCGAGGAGGGTTTTTCCATCTTCCGCTGAGACTTCACTGCCATCCAATAAAAATGTAATTGCCATGAGTTCACCTGTTTTGAGTCAAAAGTTGAAGGTCAAAGGTCATCGTTCAGTGACTTTCGACCTTTGACCTTCGACAAAGATTTCCGGCCACAATTTCATCGCCGACAGCGCTGCACTCGCCGCTGTCTGGCCCAGACCGCACAGACTCGACTCGGTCATCGTCCAGCCGACATCTTGCAAGCGGGCAGCGTCACCTTCGATGAGTCTACCCTCCGCAAGTCTGTCGAGGATTTCCATTTGACGCTGGGTTCCCATTTGACAGGGATAGCATTTCCCGCAGGATTCATGCGCGAAGAATTTCCCCAACCGCTTCAACACATCGCGGAGGTCGCGGGTCTCGTCGAAAACCATCACCACGCCTGAACCAAGCGGGAGTCCCACCGCGCGCAAATCTTCAAAGGTCAACTTGACATCCAAATGCTCGGACGTGGCAAATGCTCCCGCCGCGCCACCAAACAGGACGGCTTTGAGTTTTTTTCCGTCCGTCCTGAGCGCAGTCGAAGGACCGCCTGCCATTTCAAGCAGTTCGCGCAAAGTCACGCCAAACGGAACTTCGTACAACCCAGGCTTTTCAACATCGCCCGAAACACAAAAGAGTTTGGGACCTGGTGACATTTCAGTGCCTAGTTTGCGATATTCGGCGGAACCTTTGGAAATAATCAGCGGCAGGTTGCACAGCGTTTCCACATTGTTAATGACAGTCGGCTTGCCGAACAGACCGCTCGTCGTCGGGAAGGGCGGCTTCACACGCGGGAAACCGCGCTTCCCTTCGATCGATTCAAACAGCGCGGTCTCCTCGCCACAAATATAGGCACCAGCGCCGACGCGGATTTCGATGTCAAAGTGTTCTCCCAAATAACCAGCCGCACGCGCTTCGTCTAATGCGTTTTCGAGGACTGGCACAATGTACGGATATTCCCCACGAATATAAATATAGCCTTTGTTCGAATTGATGGCATAGGCGGCAATGCACATTCCTTCGATGATTCGATGCGGATCATCAAGCAAAAGGATGCGATCTTTGAACGTTCCCGGTTCGGACTCATCCGCATTGCAGACGATATATTTTTGGTCCGCCTCGATTTTTGCCGCACTGCCCCATTTGATTCCCGTTGGGAATGCTGCGCCGCCGCGTCCGACCAAACCAGAGGCTTTATCGGTTTCTGCAATCACATCATCGGGAGTCATGGTCAGCGCTTTTTGGTAGGCGGTGTACTCGCCATATTTTTCCAGTGTGGTCGTACCGTTTCCGCAGTTGCCGGTCAACTCGCGGATCGTGCCATAGACCAGCGACCTTGGAGTGCATGTGTCAAAAGAGCGGTAATCAGGCGAGATGTTTGTCTCAGCGCAATTGTCCACAAGCGCGGCTGGGGCATGTTCGCAAAGCCCCAGGCATGGACTTCGCTCGAGGGTCAGGGTCAGGTCAGGGGTAGTCCCGCCCGGCTCCACACCATAGTGTTTGCAAAGATGATCAAGCAATTCATCTGCACCTTTAAGTGCACAGGCTGGGTCGGTACAAACGCGGATAAATTTCCTGCCGACAGGTCCGTTGTAAAAAAGCGAATAAAACTCGATGACGCCATGAACGTCCGCAAGCGGGACGCGCAACACCCTTGCGACTTCAGCGGCAACTTCCTGCGGAAGCCAGCCATAGATTTTTTGCGCGGCGTGCAAGGCAGGAAGCAGACCCGAACGCCCAAGCGGAACAAAGGACTGAATTGCAGGTTTCAGCGGACTGAGGTCAATTTCAGACATAGGCGCTCCGATATGCTGAGTATAACCGAAAGATTTTTTTTGATGAAGATGACAGTTCAAACTCAGAAAAATTTGTGACAAATATAACTTCCAAAATCCAGGCAATTATATATAATATATAATTATGACGTTAGCACTGGAAAGAGAGCTTGCCCATAAACCACTCAAGGAAGAGGTTTACGATGCCCTCCATCGGCAGATCATAGCCGGGAAATACAAACCAGGCGACTGGTTGCGCCAGGAGGATATCGCCTCCCAAATGGGTGTTAGCATGACTCCGGTGCGTGAAGCGCTCGACCTGCTGGTTTCCGCCGGACTGGCGGAACGCGTGCCCTATCGCGGCGTGCGAGTACGCGAGATGTCCACCAAGGATATTGCGGACGCCTACGGTTTGAGGTTGATGCTCGAACCACTTGCCGCCCGCGAAGCCGCGTCCCACATCACAGCGAAGCAGATTTCCCGTCTCGAAGAAATCGTTGCCGAAGTCAGGAAACACATTAAACTAAACGAAATGCCCATTGAACGGCAATTGAGCGGAGAGTTTCACTCCATCGTTGCCGAGGCATCGGGCAGCGACCTGCTGCTCAAGTTATACTCCATTGTCGCAAACGCATTCCCCGATTGGCTGTTGTACGAAGCGGTATACCGCGACCCGGAACTGCTGACGGGCACTTTTTCACAGACTTATAATGAGCTGAAGGCAATCCTGGATGCACTGAAACGAGGGGACACAGACCAGGCTGCGCAAAAGACCAGGGAACATGTGCTCGATTCCGGGAAGTGGCTGGAAGAGTACCTCGACATCCCCGCGGAGTTGTTGAGAGAAAAAGAAGAACTTGCAAAATTCATGACCAAAACACCAAAATAGGAGGCAGTATGTCAGAAGAGTTATTGAAGGAAATGGCGCAGAGCATCATCGATGGAGACTCTGATCTCTCCGCCGAACTCGCCCAGAAAGCCATCGCGGCGAACATGCACCCATTGGATGCGATCACCAAGGGGTTTGTGGTCGGCGTGACCTATATCGGCGATCAATTCGGCAAGGGAGAAGCCTTTCTTCCCGAACTGGTGATGGCTGGTGAAGCAATGAAGACCGCCGTCGCCGTGCTGGAACCTGAACTGTTGAAGCTGGGTCAGGCCCGTGAGATGCTGGGCAAGGTCGTGCTGGCAACCGTCGAAGGCGACATCCACGAGATTGGCAAAACGCTTGTCGGGACCATGTTGAGCGCTTCGGGGTTCGAAGTCATCGACCTCGGCGTGGACCAGCCCGCAGAGAAGATCATCGGCAAGGCACTCGAAGTAAACGCCAACATCATCGGCATGAGCGCATTACTCACGACCACAATGGTCCGCCAGCGCGAAGTCATCGAAGAACTCGACAAGGAAGGTCTGCGCCCGAAGATCAAAGTCATGGTCGGCGGCGCGCCCATCACAAAAGACTGGGTCGAGAAGATCAAAGCCGATGGCTATTCCGAAGATGCGATTGGTGCGGTTAAGGTCGCCAAGGAATTGGTCGGCAAAGCAAACGCTTAGCAAAGCTTCATTCGCAAAAGCGAACAACCGCTCTGCTTACGGCGTGGGCGCACATAATGACGTTCGCTACGCGTGCCGCCGATTCAAGGATTTGATCAGCGTGATTTAGTGCGCCAAAAAAAGAAGGAAAACAATTGGTCTCTGAAATTATTTATTCAGGAGGTTCCGTGTCAACAAAAAATATCAAGACCATCAGCAATCCAAAATTGAAGCTGGAAGTGCTGACGCCAGATGAAGTAACGAAAATTCACGACGCGACTTTGCAAATCATCGAAAAAGTCGGCGTGAGGTTTCCTTCCAAACGCGCGCTGGAGATTTGGGAATCCGTTGGCGCGGAAGTCGATCATGAAAAGAAGATCGTGCGCGTCAAGCCGCACATCATCGAGGATGCGCTGAAGAAAGCTCCGCCCGCCTACGTTCTCGGGGCGCGCGACCCGCAACAGGATTTGCCCCTCGACGGCAACCATGTCAACCTCGCCACCGACGGATGCGGCGTGGAAATTCTGGATATCAACACTGGCATCAAACGCACGTCCTGCTTGCAGGATGTCCGCGACATTGCGCGGGTGGCTGACGCCACTGAGGAAATCGCCTTCCACTGGGTCGCGCTCTCGGCGCAGGATACGCCCGTCGAGTCGCGGGGACTTCACGAAATCAAAGCCGTGTGGGAAAACTCCACCAAGCACGTCCAGACTGAATCGGTTTACAACATCGAGGAAGCCAAAGCCGCAATCGAGATGGCGGCGATTCTGGCGGGTGGAAAAGGAAAAATCCGCAATCGTCCCATGCTATCGTTGATGCAATGCACCGCGCCACCGCTCGGTCATGATGGCGGAAGCCTGGATGCATCCTTGCTTGCCGCTGAAGTGGGAATCCCGACTGGATTCATGACCATGGCGGCTTGCGCCACGACGGGTCCCATCACTTTGGCTGGCGACCTCGCAGTTGGCAACGCAGAAGTGATCTCCGCGACAGCCTTGTTACAAATCGCCCACCCAGGCGCTCCCGTCTTCTACGCTGCCGCGCAAACCGCTTCGGATTTGCGAAACGGCTCCTACACTGGCGGCGGTCCAGAAGACTTCCTCTTCGGCGCGGCAACCAACGTCCTCTCAGACTTTTACAACATCCCGCTCTCGATGGGAGCCTTCGCCACAGGCGCAAAAGAACCCAACTGGCAGGCAGGTCTCGAAGGCGGACTCTCCAGTTTCATGGCAAGCATCGTCATGTCCGATATGCTGTTGGGAGCGGGCTTCCTTCACGGCAGCCGTATCTGGTCATTCGCCGAGATGATGATGGACTGCGAAATCTTTTCGATTGTCCACAAGATGATGGAAGGCATCGTAGTCAATGACGAAACCCTTGCGCTCGATACCATCGCGGCGGTTGGACCTGGCGGACATTACCTCGGTCAAAAGCATACCCGCAAACACATGCGCGAATTGTTCATGCCGCAGTTCATGGATCGCCGTCCGTACTCTGAATGGGAAACAAAGAAAGACGACGCCCGCGACTGGGCGCTCGCCAAGGCACGCAAGGCTTTGAAGGAGCATCAGCCCGATCCATTGGATGCCAAGATCAGCGCAGAGTTCGACAGAATCATTAAGTCTGTCGAGAAAAAGTAAGTCTATCGTCCTGAGCGCAGTCGAAGGACAGCGTTTCGACTGCGCTCAACGCGAATTAGAGGTGACCCATGCAACCCAAACTTTCCCTATTGACCGAAGATTTGATCGAGCGCATTGTTGACGAGGCGTATCAATTATTGCTCAAGCCTGGAATCAAAGTCCAGAATGAAGAGGCGCGTAAACTTCTTGCGGATGCGGGCGCACTGGTAGACGAAGAAACGCTGGTGGCAAAAATCCCTGCGCAAATCGTCAAAGCCGCACTCAACACCGTGCCGCGCAAATTCTATTTATACGATTACGAAGGCAATCCCAAAGTGGAATACGGCGGCGACAAGGTTCAGTTCGACCCTGGTTCTTCGGGAATCAGCGTCCTTGACCCCGACACCCTCGAACAGAAGACCGCCGAAACCCCCGACCTGATTCGCCTGTTGAAAGTGGCGGAGCAGATTCCGCAATACGACGCGCAATCCACAGCCGTTGTCTGCCATGACGTGCCAAAGGAAATCCACGACCTGTACCGCCTGTATCTGGTGTTGATACACTCAAAGAAGCCAATCGTCACGGGCGCGTTCACCAACAAGACCGTGACGGAAATGGTTGACATGCTCGCCATCATGTCGGGCGGCATGGACAAACTGCGCGAGAAGCCACGCGCTGTTTTCGATGTCTGCCCCTCGCCCCCGTTGATTTGGTCGAACTTCGGTTCGGGCAACCTGATGGCGTTGGCTCGGGCAGGCGTGCCTGCCGAGATCGTGTCCATGCCTCTGGCTGGCGCGGCGGCTCCCGTCACGTTGATTGGAGCGGTCACACAGCACGCAGCGGAATGCCTGGCGGGAATCACCATTCATCAACTGGCGCACGCGGGTTCACCCATCGTCTGGGGCGGCGCACCCGCCATCTTCGACATGCGCAAGGGCGGCACACCGATGGGCGCAGTCGAGACCGCGATGATTGACTCGTCCTATGCGCAGGTTGGAAAACATTTGGGCGTGCCGACACACACCTACCTCGGCGCAACCGACTCGAAGCGGCTGGATATGCAGGCTGGCATCGAAAGCGGCGTGACCGCCATGATCGGCGCGTTGAGCGGAATCAACATGATTTCGGGTTCAGGCATGTTGGACTTCCTCCTCTGCCAAAGCGCGGAGAAACTGGTCATCGACGCGGAAGGCGTGGCAATGGCAAAACGCATGCTCGAAGGAATGAAAGTCCACACCGAAACGCTGGCGACTGGTTTCTATGAAGGCGTCAACTTCAAAGGCGGCGACTTCCTCAAACAGAAGATCACAATGAAGTTGTTCCAGCAAGAACAACATATGCCAAGCTCCGTCATCGACCGCGACTCGATTCGCGGCTGGAAGGCAAGCGGCTCGCTGGACACTTTCGAGCGGGCGAAGATCCGCGTGAAGGAATTGCTCGCATCCTATCGCCGCCCTGAGCTTGATCCTGCTCAAGAGAGTCAACTCCATGCCTTTGTGCTTGAACTGGCTAAGAAGGCTGGCGTCGAGTCCCTGCCGGTGATCGAAGGTTTTCAACCCGCGTAAGTAAATCAGTTCAAGAAACAAGGCAGACTTCGGAAGTCTTAGAGACTTCCGAAGTCTGATTCGATTATGCTCAACCTTTCCCAACTCCTGCGCGTTCCCAATGTGGACAACACCCTGCCCTTCGCCCTCTCCCCTAATGGAAAGAGGTTGGTATTTTCATGGAATAAGTCGGGGAAGTGGGAGTTGTGGCATACGTCATTGCGAGGGCGACAGCCCAAAGCAATCTCTGAAATGGGTGGGGATTGCTTCGCCGCTACACGGCTCGCAATGACGGGAGTAGAAGAGGCGAAATTTGCGCCTGTGTTTTCGGCGGATGGAAAGCAATTGGCATTTGCACTGGATGTAGATGGGAGCGAGTCGTTTCAAATAGTCATTCACGACTTCGAGGCAAACGTCACTACGAACCTGACGCCCCAGATTGCCTACGCGCACCAACCGAATATCTCCTGGTCACCAGATGGAAAGATGCTGGCTGTGCTTTCGGACAAGCACGGACAGTTTGCCCTGCACCTGCTCCCCACCGACGGCTCGGATGGGCGGATGATTAAGAATGTCTTCCATCCCTGTTGGGACGCGAAGTGGTCGCCCGATGGACAGTGGATTGCGCTGGAAGCAGAAGCGGCGGCGAGTGACCGAAGCATTTACCTTGTGCCTGTTAATCGTCCGAGGAAAGCGACTAAAGTCGCTACTACACAAATCAATTTGAATGCAGAACATCCTGCCTGGTCGCCAGACTCGAAGTTTTTGGCGTTCTCTGGCGAACATGGGGAATGGCATGACATCGGATTGTTCAACGTCGAGACGGGAGAAATTACCTGGGTTAACGAGTCTGTTGGGGATGACACACAACCTGCGTGGTCGCGAAGCGGACAAACTATCGGGTGGATTCACTCGGACGGAGCACAGACCAGCTTTCAGTTTAGGAAAAAAGAAAGCCCTGTCGAGCAGAGAAAGGTTGGGGCGGGTGTCCACTCGTTTCCGCAGTTCAAGGCTGAGGATGTGATTCTCCTGTATGAAGACCCAAGTCATCCGTGCGATTTGTGGATGATGGGGCTGGAAGATGATTCGATTCAGCAGTTGACGAATTCGCTACCAGAGGGGTCCGGCGAGTTTCCGCACCCCGAGGAAGTTTGGTACGCGGGCATGGACGGCGTGAAAGTCCCCGCGCTTTTGTATCGCGGGACGGGCAAGGCGGTGGTAAATATTCACGGCGGACCGAACTGGCATATTCAGTTTTCGTGGCAGCCGACGATAAGTCACATGGTCTCGCGCGGGTGGACGGTGCTTGCGCCAAATTACCGCGGCTCGACGGGATACGGCAAAGCCTGGCAAAACGCCAGCCGCTATGACATGGGCGGCGTGGACACGGACGACTGCGCGGCGGGCGCGAAGTATTTGATAGAAAACGGCTTGGGCGACAGGATTGCGGTGACGGGGCGAAGCCACGGCGGATTTCTGACGATGAGCTGCCTGACGCGCTATCCCGACTTGTGGGCAGCGGGCTCGGCGATTGTGCCGTTTTTGAACTGGCTCAAATCGCACAAGGACTCGCGCGAAGACTTGCAGCATTGGAACATCGAGAACATGGGCGACCCTGAAGACAACCGCGAACTATGGATATCGCATTCACCGTATTTCTTTTTGGACAAGGTCAACGCGCCCGTGCAAATGATTAGCGGAGGGAATGACCCGCGCTGTCCCGCATCGGATTCAATGGAGGCGCGTGATAAACTTGTCGAGCTTGGCAAAGAAGTCGAGTTCCTGTTGTACGAAGATGAAGGTCATTCGTTTTTGAAGATCGAGAACATCATTGATTCAGAAGAGAAGTGTGTGACGTTTTTGGAGCGCTCGCTGGAAAAGAGGTAAAGACTTAACCACAGAGCACACAGAGACCACTGAGGTTTTTAAAAGGTTTCTCTGTGCGCTCTGTGGTCTCTGTGGTAAAAGGTTGGAAGGAGACACGCAATGGAACGAATGAAGTTTTTGTCAGATGGCGAGGTGAAGGGGATTCATGAGGCGACGTTGCGGATTTTGAGCGAAGTGGGTTATGTGTGGACGCACAAGGAAAGCCTTGAGATTTTGACAGGTGCGGGTTGCAAAGTAAAGGGCAATCGCGTTTATTTCCCTCCTGAACTGGTGGAAAACAGCATAAAAAAGGCAGGCAAAAAAGTCTCCATCAAGGGGCGCGGCGGCGTGACCAAGAATCTCGGCGATGGGAATTTATATTTCCACAACCTCGGCGGGGCGCGCGACGTGTACGACGCCAAGACCAACACGCGCCGCATTGCGCAAATGCAGGATGTGCGCGACGCGACGCGCTTGCTGGACGCGCTCGAAAATTGTCACACCATCACGCCATTTTTCACGCCGCAGGATGTGCCTGGCGAATTGATGTCGCTGGCGATGTACCGTCACGCCCTGCCGTTCACCACCAAGCCGTTGCAGGGACCTGGCGTCCAGTACGGCGGCGAGATGAAATACGCGCTGAAAATGGCGGAGGTCATCGGCGACCCAAAGGAAGTGTTGACCATCGCCCTATCGCCCGTCAGTCCGCTGACCATCCCCGACCACGAAGCGGAAGCGATGATCGAGATTGCCAAGTCGGGCGTGGCATTTGGGGCGCTCCCCTGCCCGACGGCTGGTGCAACGTCCCCGATGACCATCAGCGGCTCGATTGCTCAACAAAATGCGGAGACGCTAGCGGTGGTGGTTTTGACTCAGCTAATCAACCCAGGTCTGCCCATCATCTACTGCGGACGACTGGCGATGATGGAGCCACGCACGGGTATTTCCGTCTGGGGCGGCGTGGAGTTGGCGATTGCTTCGGCTGGCACGGTTCAACTTGGACATTATTACGGCTTCCCCGTCAACGTGTACGGGTTCTCGACCAACTCGCATACGCTGGATGTCCAAAACGGATTCGAGCGCGGACTGAATGCGGCGATTCCTGCCCTAGCTGGCGCGGACGAACTCTCCGGTATTGGCGAGATGGAAGCGGGTGTGATGGGTTCGTACGCACAAATGGTTTTGGACAATGAACTGGCTTTGAGCGTCCTGCGCTTGCGGCGCGGATTCTCCGCCGATGAAGAAGCGCTGGCGGTGGACATCATCGGCGCAATCATGGATGGCTCGCGGAATTTCCTCGGTCAAAAGCACACGATGAAATATCTCAAGGCTGGCGAAGTCCAGTTGACGAAGATGACCGAGCGCAATTCGTGGGAGAATTGGGAACGCGGCGGGATGAAGAGTCTCGTCGACCGTGCCATCGACGAAGCGGAGCGGATTCTGCGCGAGCATGAGGTTCCGCCGCTGGAGCCTCAGCAGGAGAAGGAGTTGGACGCGATTATGGCGGCGGCAGAGAAGGAATTGGTGAAGGTGAGGAAGTAGACAAGTAAACAGGTAGACAGGTAGACACGTACACAAGTTACCTGTTTCCATGTTTACCAGTTTACATTTTATTCGTACAAAGGAGAACCATGCTCAAACAAGCACATGCAATTTCGGAAGAGATCATCGAGTGGCGGCGTGATTTTCACATGCACCCCGAAATCGGGTTTGATGTCCAGCGCACGGCAGGGATTGTCGCCAAAGAGTTGGAAAAGATGGGATACCGAGTCAGGACTGGGGTCGGCAAGACAGGCGTCGTGGCAGATATCGGCGAAGGCGGCAAGATGGTCGCGATCCGCGCGGACATGGATGCGCTTCCGCTCCAGGAATTGAACGATGTGGAATTCAAGTCCAGAGTTGATGGCAGAATGCACGCCTGCGGTCACGACTCGCATACGGCGATGGCGTTGGGCGCGGCACAAATTCTGGCAAAAGAAAAGTTCGAGGGGCGAATCCGCTTTTTGTTCCAGCCCAGCGAAGAGGCGGCAGATGAGGAAGGCAAGAGCGGAGCAATGCGCATGGTCGAAGATGGCGCGATGGACGGCGTGGATTATGTCATCGCCCAGCACATCGACCCAACTGAACCAGTCGGGACGATCAGCATCGAAGCAGGACCAGCCTCGGGCGGAGTCGATTCTTGGTTCGCAGTCATCGAAGGCAAGGGCGGTCACGGCGCGCATCCACATACAACCATTGACCCTTTCTATTTGCTGGCTCATGTCGTCTTCGCGTTGAATGCAATCCCCTCCCGCAGGTTGGACCCGTTCGCGCCCGCAGTGGTCAGCATTGGGTCGATTAACGGCGGGTTTACCGAAAACGTCATTCCGCAAAATTTGAAAGTCACGGGGACCTTGCGGTATACTGATGCGGCAGTCCAGAAAAAGATCCACACAGAGATCATGCGCGCATTCGAAGTCACCAAGGCATTGGGCGGCAATTATCAACTCAAGTTCGAGATCGGCTCCCTGCCCATGATCAACGACGAGATGGTCTCGGCTGAAATCGAGAAGGTCGGTGAGGAGATGCTTGGCAGGGAAAATTTGACGCCATCTATAAGGACGCTCGGCGCAGAAGATTTTGGCTCGTTCATGGAAAAGGCTCCTGGAGCAATGTTCACCCTGGGCGTGCAGAAGCAAGGTCACGAAGATTATCTTTTGCATCACCCTCAATTCGACCTAGATGAACGCGCCCTGGCCATTGGCACGGCTATGCTGGCGGAGTCGGCGTTGAAGTTGTTGAAGAAGTAAACCCAAACCTGACAGGTTTTGATGAAACCTGTCAGGTTTCAAAATTTTTCGGAGGGCACAATGCATACAATTCTAAAATCTGATAAGAAGGAAGTTGTCATCGGGATCGACAAACCGTTTGTTATCATCGGTGAAAAAATCAACCCCACGGGTTTGAAGAAACTGGGACAGGCTCTGGTTGACAAGAACATGGAATATGTCAAGCAACTGGCTCAGAGACAGGTCGCCTGGGGCGCGGATGTGTTGGATGTGAACGTCGGTCACCCGCAGGTGGATGAAGTCTCGATGATTCCCATGGTCGTCGAAGCCGTCAAATCGGTAACGGATGTGCCGCTGTGCATCGACTCGAACGACCCGAAGATTCTCGAAGCGGGACTCAACGCCGCGCCTGGTAAGCCGCTGGTGAACTCGGTCAACGGTGAGGAAAAGCAGTTGAGCGCTGTCCTGCCCATCGTCAAGGCAAGAGGCGCGGCGGTCATCGGCTTGACCATCGGCGAGGAAGGCATTCCGAAGACGGCTGAGGAACGTGTGGCGGTGGCAGAGAAAATCTTCGAGCGCTGCGCCAAGATCGGCATTCCGATGGAAGACATCGTCATCGACCCGCTGGTGATGACTGTCGGTCACGACAGCGGCGCGGCGCTGGTCACTTTGCAGACCATCGAAATGCTGGTGAAGAATTTCGGCGTCAACATCAACCTTGGCGCGAGCAACGTTTCGTTTGGTCTGCCCGACCGTCATTCGGTCAACAGCGCATTCCTCTCACTGGCGATGCAGATGGGCGCGACCTGCTCCATCACCGACCCCATCAAGCTGGGAAGCACAATCCGCGGAACTGACCTACTCCTCGGTAAGGACGCAAATTCGATGCGCTACCTGAAATATTTCCGTGCGACAGAGAAATTGCGCGAAGCAGAGGCAGCGGCGAAAGCGTAGTCAAGGTAGACAAGTACACAAGTAAGGTAAACAGGAGGCGGTAATAAACTGTCTCCTGTTGTTTTCTTAATGGGTAAGGAGTTCTGTGATGAAAAAGACTTTATTGGTACTTGTAAACATCGCTTTTTTCCTTTCCGCCTGCGCCACGCCAGCCGCGCCTCCCGCAAATCCTCCCATCCCTTCTTCGACACAAACCGCAACCGCGACATCCACGCCCGCCTTCACACCGACTGCCACCTTCACCCCGATTCCAACCGCGACGCCTGTCCCGCACCCGATGAGCATCGTCGCGCTGCGGGCGGGAGATTACCCTGGCAGTGAAATCACCATCGTCAAGGAATTGAGCAAGGGGTTAAATTACCGACGTTACTATGCCTATTACCTTTCAGAGGGATTGAAAATTTACGCCCTGCTTACCGTCCCCGAAAGCGAGATGCCCGAAGGTGGGTTTCCCGCCATTGTCTTCAACCACGGATACATTCCGCCCGATGTCTACCGCACCACCGAACGATATATTGCTTATGTGGATGAATTGGCAAAGGCTGGCTATGTCGTCTTCCGCATCGATTATCGCGGACACGACGCATCGGAAGGCGAAGCAACGGGCGCATACGGCAGTCCTGGTTATCAGATCGATGTATTGAACGCAATCGCCTCGCTCAAACAATTACCCGAAGTTAACCCTGAAAAAATTGGCATGTGGGGACATTCGATGGGCGGATATCTAACCCTGCGTGCAATGGTCATTTCAAGTGACGTAAAAGTTGGGGTGATCTGGGCCGGTGTCGTCGCTTCGTATCCCGACATGCTCTACAACTGGCGGCGGACTGGTTCATTCACTCCTTCACCCAGTTCGCGCGGGGTCGGTTGGCGCACGAGGTGGATCGAGGAATTTGGCACCCCCGAAGATAATCCTGTTTTCTGGGATTCGGTCTCGGCCACATCCTATCTCGCTGACCTCTCTGGTCCGCTGGAATTGCATCATGGAATCGAAGACGAAGATGTCCCCGTGGAGTTTTCCATCCGCCTTGCGGAATTGGCGCGGGAGGCGGGTCAAACCGCCAATTTATACACCTACGATGGCGACAATCACAATATTTCGGGCAACTTTTCAACCGCCATGCAGAGGACAATCAACTTCTTTGACACGTACTTGAAGTGATTTACTTCAACATCAGTTTCAATTGACGAATGTGTTCGGGAGTCGTGCCGCAGCATCCGCCGACAATCTTCACCTGCCACTGGGACACATGTTGGCAATAGGTTTGCGGATTCTCCGCGTCGGTATTGACCCAGCCAACCTTATCATCCGCATAACCGATGTTGCCGTAGGCAATCAGAGGGAAGTCCGCCCCGCAGGCTTGCCTCAACTCGGCAAGCGGCTCAACGAGGTCGGTGGTCGGTCCGCAGTTGACGCCGATGACGGAGATGTCCAACGGAAGCAGTCGATTCGCCGCGTCGGTGAGCGTCTCGCCCGAAAGGATTTTTCCCTCGCGATCGCAGACGAAACTGACAACGACGGGCAAGCCTGTCTCAACGGCGAGTTTCGCCATGACGGCGGCTTCCCGAATCGTGTTGATGGTCTCAATGAGGATCAAGTCCACGCCGCATTGGACGAGGTGGCCGATCCGTTCGGCGTGTTCGGCACGAAGTTCCTCGTCGGATGGGACAAGGTCGGGACGGTAGCAGTCTTCGAGCGTGGAAATCGAACCTGCGATGAATTTCGGCGAGTCCACGTTGACGTTTATGATTGCGCCACGGGCAATGGTCACCGCGCGGCTGGTGAGTTCGAGGGCGCGGTCAGCATTGCCGCTGGGGGCAAGGGCGCGGCGGTGTGTGCGGAAAGTGTTTGTGGTAATGATGTCCGCGCCTGCGCGAAGGTAATCCTCGTGGATTTGCTGGAGGATTTTCGAGTCACGGTCGGTCAACAAGGCGTTGGCGGACCAAAGCGGCAAACCCGTATCCACACCGCGGCGATTGAGCTCGGTGCCGGTGGCTCCATCAAGAATCAATTTTCGGGGTTGGGAAAGGGAGGAAAGGAAAGTCATACGTCTTATTTTAGCCGCTCTGAAAGGTCACGTAATTGTACAATGCTGATGGGTTTCAACAGGACAACATCTGCTTTATCCTGAAGGTCGTATGCCTGGCGGGGGTCTGCCGTGGCCAAAATGACACGGGTCGATTTAAGACGTGAGTCAGCGCGAATCGACTGAAGGATTTGCGCCCCGGATACGCCCGGCAAGTTAAGGTCCAAAACCACAAGGTGCGGAACGATCTCTCCAAGCCACGCCAGGGCCTTCGTGCCGTCAGTAATGGCCTCAACCACAAAAAAATCGCTCAATGCGATCGAAAAAATCTGGCTGAGATGCGGATCGTCTTCAACGACGAGGGCAAGGGGTTTACTCATGTGTCGTCTGTCCTCTTATCGAATCGGCAAGCCTGAGTAAACTGGCAACACTGACAGGCTTGATTAGAATATGGTCCGCCTTTCCGGTGAGCGTCTTTGCTTTGATGAGGTCGGCGGTGACAACAGCAACGATCGTGTTCGGGTATTTGGCGCGAATCTCATTCAGGATATCGCCACCAAAGGCGAAGGGGAGATGAAGGTCAAGGATAACCAGATCAGGCTGACGGGCATTGAGAAGGGCGCGATAGCGGTTCCCGTTCTCATCCAGGTCGGTATCGTATCCCGCCTGTTGAAGGGCGGTTTGAAAGATCACGCCAAGTTTTGGGTCGTCTTCAAGAACAAGGGCATAGGGTTGTGTCATGATTATTCTCCAGGGGCATTTGCAATGGGCAGGGTGACAGTAAACAAGCTGCCTTCCCCGACCTGGCTTTCAAGGCTGACCTGTCCACCCATCAATTCAACAAGCTGTTTCGTAATGGCGAGTCCCAAACCCGAACCCCGATTTCCACGGGTAATCGAGTTGTTCACCTGGCGGAAGGGTTCGAATATGTTCCGTTGATCCTCGACCGGGATGCCGACGCCTGTATCCTGTACTTCAATTGACCATTGCGCCGGGGTGGGACGTTTGAACCTGACAATGATCCGCCCTTGTTTTGTGAACTTGATGGAGTTCCCCACCAGGTTAACAAGGATTTGCCGCAGGCGGTTAACATCGCCATAAAGTTCGCCAGGGAGGTCGGGATCCATCTCGGTGACAAATTCCAGCCCTTTTTTCTCCGTCAGCACAGACATCGTAACCTTTGTCTTTTCCAACAGATCAGCGGGGTCAAAGTACTCATTATACAAGCTGAGGGATTTCGATTCGATTTGCGCTTCGTCAAGCAGGTCATTGACAACTTCAGTAAGGTAATTCGTGCTTTCGATAATATTCTTGACCGCATTCTGTTGATTTTCATTAAGTGTGCCAAAAGCCTTGAATTGAAGCAGTTCGGAGTAGCCGAGTATCCCACCCAACGGAGTGCGGAGTTCGTGGCTGACTCTTGAAAGCAGTTGACCCTTGAAACGGCTGGCCTCCAATGCCTGATCGCGGGAGAGGGCAAGAGCTTCCTGAGCCTGTTTGAGCTGGGTGATGTCACGTCCCAACGCCTGGAAGCCGATAACTTGTTTGCCATCCATGATGAGCTGTACGCTTTGACCGACCCACGCGACGTTCCCATCCGCGGTAATCACGGGAAACTCATAATATGTATTTTGGGTCCTGCTCAGATACTGATGATCATAAAATCGTTTTAATCTGTGGCGGTATTCAGGCATCACCTGCTCAAGATAATGTCGACCGAATATTTCCCGCTCGCTGGCATATCCCATCACCTTCATGGCAGCCGGGTTGGCGTAGGTGAAATTTCCATTTGCGTCGGTACGGTAGATGATGTCACTCGCATTTTCCACGATCTGGCGGAAACGCGCTTCGCTTTCCAACAAAAGGGTCTCGGTATATTTGCGTTCGGCAATTTCTCTCGTGGCCGAAGCGTACAGACTGGCATTGTCCAATACGAGCGAAGCCAGTCTCGCAAACTGGGTGAAGACCTCGATCTCCGATGAAGTGAACTGAAGCGGATTATCCTTCATACGGGCAACTTCCAACACACCCAGCGGACCGTCACGCCCGATGATCGGGACGCCCGCCACAGCCCGCAGATTCCAGACCGAATAGGAAGGGTTGTGTCCCTCCCACTCGGCATAATTTTCCACCACCACCGATTGCAAGGTGCGCCACACTTCGCCCAGCAACCCCGTAGCTGGTTTTTTCTCACGCGACCCAACCTTGGAAACCTGTTCCATGTTCGTGGCCCGCACTACGAGGTCATCTCCTTCCGAGAGGTATATATCCCCATATTGAGCGCCCACAAGTCCGGCAGCCTCAACGGTGATGGTATTTAACAGGGATGCAACATCCCTGCTTTGCAGCATTTCGAATGTGGTCTTTTGCAAAGCATTAAGGTATTGATTCTGGTTTAATAGAATCTCCTCCACACGGCTGCGCTCGGCAATTTCCGTCATTGCTGATTCGTAGAGGCTGGCATTATCCAACACAAGCGCGACCAGACGGGCAAACAAAATCCCGGTTTCAACCTGCTCAGGAGTAAACGTATAACCTGACTGGGTTCGCGCCAGGGCAAGCACGCCCAGGCTGCGCTCTCCAGCCATGATGGGAATTTCCGCAACGGCGCGCAACGAGAGAGCCGTATACTCCCCGCGTTTATATTCCCATGAATTGTAGTCTTCGAGTACAACCGGCTGCCGGGAATCGAACGCCTGCCATGAAAGTCTCAATGGGTCATGTGGAGAGTGCTCGCCCTTCTCGGCAGTGTCATAGCCAGTAGATGCCTCCAGAACCAAATCGCCATCCTTTTCAAGCCACAATTTACTGTAAGGCGCATCCATCAAAACAGCGGAGCGGTCAACAATAACCTGCAAGAGATCGTTAAGGTCGCGGCGGTTGAGCAGGTCCAATGTAACCTGATGCAAAATGGAGAGATAATCGTTCTGCTTTTGCAACTGCTCCTGCAAAATCTTTTGCTCGGTAATGTCCTGCTTGATCTCCACAAAGTTGATGATCTCGCCATTCCGGTTCAGAACCGGGGCAATGGTTGCGGACTCCCAAAACATGGTGCCGTCTTTGCGGTGATTGTGAAACTCTCCATGCCAGATCCGCCCGGAGTTCACGGTCAACCACCAGTCATCCTGGTGGAAGTCAGGCGTGGCGCCAAACCCGTTCATCAAGGCAATCGGGGACTTGCCCAGGGCTTCCGCCGAGGAATATCCGGTCACCTCTGTGAACTTCGGGTTGACATATTCAATCAAGCCGTTTTCGTCCATCATAAGCACCGTATTGCCGCTTTGCTCCACCGCCTGTGAAAGCCTTAGCAATTGTTCCTCGGCCTGTTTGCGTTCAGTAACATCCTCCTTGATGGCTACGTAATTGGTGATTTTGCCGTCATGGTCAATAACCGGCGCAATCGTCGCAAACTCCCAGTACAATGATCCATCCTTGCGCTTGTTCAGAAACTCCCCTTCCCATACCTGACCACCGCTGATGGTTTTCCACATCTGGCGGTAAAATCCTTGAGGCTGCCTGCCGGACTTTAAAATTCGGGGGGTTTTCCCCGCGGCTTCCGCAAGCGTGTAGCCTGTCGATCGTACGAACCTGGGATTGGCATATTCGATATTGCCATCAGCATCCGTAATGACAATGGTACTCCCGCTTTGCTCGATGGCGCGGAAATACTTGCGCAAGTCGTTGCTGATTTTTTCCGCCTCATCACGCGCCTGTGAAAGCGCGAGAGTACGTTCTCCCACGCGCTGTTCGAGCAGGTCGCGTTCTTGTTGCAACAGATTGAGCGTCTGGGTTTCCTTTTGCCAGGCACGGTCCAAATTATCAAGAAGGAGAACAACCGACGTAAGGAGTGTAAAGGCGCTGGAGACGAACAGGAAAATCGTGCCCAAGCCAGACAGTATGGAAAATGGAAAAACTCCACCGATGACCGCCGTCCTCAAGGGAGTAAACGTCCCGGAACCTAATAGAACGGCGAATATACCGACCGTCAGAGTCCCGGTCACCAGCGCATAGAAGGCTCCACGCGGCGATGTCAATGCCGCTGAGGCAATAACATAGACCATAAAAAAGACAAGGCCCGGCGCGGTGAAACCAAAATTCAAGACTGCCGCAACCCCCAAAACATATACCAGGGATAAGAAAATAACTACACGAGAGTAATAATTGGCATTTCGGGACCCGCCCACAAACAAGAACAATGCCACAATCACCGCGAGAACAATGCTTCCAATAACAGAACGAAACTCGCTGAAGACAAAAAACAAAACACCCATCGCCACGAAGCTTGCAGTCAACCTTGCGACAAGGGTGAACATGCGCTCACGAGTTCGATACCAGACGGGATTGAAATTACCCGGCACCACCAGATCATTTTTTATGGGAGGATAATAGAAGTCAGCCAACGCGCGGAGGAAAAGGGGAGGTTTTTTCGGCAGGGAATGCTCAGCATCTTCCATCCCCACCTGGTAATAGGGACGGGTATCGCTTTGAGCAGCGGCACTGCGCGCAAAACGCGGCTGCGGCACTTCCGCTTCGTCCATCGCGCGCAACATGATGACTCGCCCCACAAGCTGTCCCTGCTGATCCTGCAAGGGGGAAAGCCTCACTTCGTAGCGTCGCCTTGCCTCTCCCTCCCCCACAGAGATTTCATCCTTCGCCTCCAACACGTCGCGGAACTGCTCCACCAAGCGGGCCCAGGGTTGAAAAACATCCTCCGCCGTTTTACCAATTGCATTCGCAACGGGGACCCCGATCATGCGCGCAGCCGCGTTGTTGATGTCCACCACGTTCCCACGCGCATCGAGCACAATCATGCCTTCGCGCATGGCATCCATCACCAGATCGCGCGCGAGAGGGGTAATATCCATCAGGCGAAAACCGAAGATCGCCCAAACCAGGGCAGCCACGCTTACCGCAAAACCAAAGGGGGTAAAGTCGAAGGAACTTTTTACGATGACATAGATGAGGTTGCCGATCCAGGGAGCAAGCGCCGCGAGGAAGAACAACACCCTCTGCCCGCGAAATGCCCCGCGCGCCCGAATGAGGGAGCGCACCATAATCACAGTCCCAGCCAGCACCAAAAGCTGGGCATATGCCCAGTAGACCCAGAACCACCATCCATGAACCACGGAAAGGACGGAAAAGTCCTTCTCCCTCAAAATATCGTACTCCCTCCAAACCCACCCGTGCATTTCGGTGGTCATCGTCAACACAAGGGTAATAACTGGGATAATACATAAGGGGACGACGTTCCAGCGAGTCGATTGATAGGACGGATTTGTATAGGTGAGGGTAAAAAATACCCAGGTTACCGGAACAATCGTAATTCCAAAATATTGGAACTTCCCCCAAAACACCTTTGTCGCGAGGTCCGCGCCGGCAATTTCCAAGGCATAACCGGAGACCCATATTATGGCGCCTACCGCCAGCAGCATGAGCATTGGGATACCCTTTATGCGGCGATGCGGCCACATATAAAACATGGACCAGCCCGAAACGAACATCGCGGCAATCAGAGGCAGGATATACGGAGAGTATTCAAAACTCATGGTTTCATCCTAGAAATTGGATGGGATAAATTATATGACAGATGGATAATTAAACCATTGCAAAGGCATGAGAGCAATTCCCAACGGCACGAAATCCTCCCACAACACGGGAAACCGACAAAACTGTAAACGAATTCAGCCCTTAACTCTCCAAATCGGATTTATCCAACACTGAACGGAATTGGTACCTTGCCAGAACCGCCTCGACGACAGCGCCATTTTCCGCCGAGACCTCAGTAAATTCAAAACCGATATTGAAATTTTGCGGACCCTCCTCCTGCCTGCACCACGCCACCCGCGCTGGAACCACAATGCGCGTGGCGGACATCGTTGGCGGAGCTTCGGGAAATTCTATGCCGAGGATGAAATGCTTCTCGACCTCCACTGATTTTTCACCAATGACCATGGCGCCCTTCATGGTCAGATCGCTTACGAAACCCAGCAGGGTTTTATGGCGCAAATCATAAACGGGAGTGAAAGCCATCAGTTTCTTGCGGGGTTCTTTTCTCTGAGTAGACATGGGGCATCCTTTCTATATCAAAACAACTTCCACAGTTTCGCCCGCGCTCAATCCTGTAGCATCGGGGTGAATACGCAGTAAACCGTCAGCAGCAGCAAGCGTAAAAATCAGGTTCGATTTACCGAAGATGGGGTCCGCCTGCCATTCATCCTTCGACTTCCCCTTCGGGGACGACATTGCTGCGCTCCGCTCAGGACGGAGCAATTTTACAGGCCACCAATCTTCACGTCCAGCCTGAGACGAAAGGTTGACAGTGAGTGTCGCCTGCACAGTTGCCTTCGGCACCGGCAATGCGCCCAGCAACTTCTCGATAACCGGCACGACAAACAGATAGCCATTCACCAATGCGCTGACGGGATTCCCCGGCAGACCAATCACCGCCTTGCCATTACATACACCTAAAATCGTCGGCTTGCCCGGACGGGTGTTGATACCGTGAACGAGAACGCCTGGCTCACCCAACTGCCGGATGACTTCGGCGGTCATATCTCGCGTGGATGCGGATGAGCCTGCGGTGATGATGACCACATCACATTCTGACAATGCCTTTGTCGCTGCCTCTTTCAACGCCTGAAACTGATCGCTGATAATCCCATAGCGGATTGCCTCACCGCCAGCTTTTTCGATCAAGGCTGAAAGTGTGTATGTGTTGATGTCGCGTACCTGACCAGGTCTCGGAGTCTGGCTCGGCTCGATGACTTCGTCGCCCGTGGAGATGAGTCCCACGAGCGGCTTTTTCGCCACATTGACGGAGGTGATTCCCAGCGCCATCAATCCGCCGATTTCCGCAGGGCGGAGTTGAGTCCCTTTGGGGATGACCAATTGTCCCTGCGCCACGTCTTCGCCAATGCGGATGACGTTCTCGCCATCGGCAACGGATTTGAAGATTTCGATTTCCTCTGTTGGGGCGGATCGCGATCCGCCCTTACCTGTTGTTTGCGTGTACTCGATCATCACCACCGCATCCGCACCACTAGGGAGCATTCCGCCCGTATGGATCAAAGCACATTGACCAGCGCCCAACTCAAAGTCTGGGGCATCACCCATTGGCACTTCGCCGATCATGGTGAAGTATGCCGGCAGTGAGTCGCTTGCGCCGAAAGTATCCTTCGCGCGGACAGCGTATCCGTCCACGGTGGTACGGGGGAATTCAGGCAGCGGGTGCGGAGCAAACACATCAGCAGCAGTAAATCGCCCCAAAGCGTGGATAGTATCAACAGGTTCAGAATCAACTGTCTGCGCGGGGATATGGGAGAGCAATTCCGCTCGGGCTTGGTCGGGAGGGAGGAGAGTCAGAAATTCAGGCATGGGAACAAGTTAGCGGAGCCAGAAGGTCAGGGTGATGAAGTAGGTGGTCAATCCAAAAACGGCGAGGGCTGTAGAAGTAAGCAGAATCCAGTTGGGTTTACCACCGAGGGAAATGTTCCGCAGGAGGATAACCTGGAGAAGTGCGAAAGGAAGGGTGATGAAAGCCGTCCAAAGGATGGAAAAACGAAGTAAGAGCGCAACGGCAAAAAGAATGTAGGCAAAGGCAATCAGGCTGTGATGCAACGGCACAGCTCGCTCCCAGGTGAGGCGGCGCAGAAGTGTGGCGCGTTGATATTTCTGGTCGGCGGGGAAAGTGGTGAAATTGACGACGAGGAAATAAGCAAGGGCAAGCGCAGTGAGTGGGATAATGATGACGGTCAGCAAGCGATGATTCTCCTTGGCTTGCAGCAAAAATCCGATGGATGGAATGACATAGGCAATGTGCGCGGCAAGAGCCAGTTCGCCGAAACCCCGGTCGAGCAGGCGGATGGGCGGAATGGCATAAGCAAGGACGATGACAAGGGAAAGCAATAAAAAGGAAAAAGCAGGGAGTGAAAGAGATTGGTTGGTATAGAGTGTAAACGCAATAAAAGCGATTGCCGCAAGCGCCGCAATGGAAATGTAAAGCGCATTGTTGCGAAGGGTCTCTTTTTGTCTGGGAGTCTCGTCCTCGACCAGCGGCTCATTGTGCGGACGAAAGACTTCCGCTAGTAGGGACATGCTCAACTGCGCAAAAAGCACGCCCCCCAGCCCAAGCGCGAACGTCAACGACTGGAAGGTTTTGCCAAGATAAGCAGGAATACTCGCACCGAGGATGTATGTCAACGCGGCAAGTAGGAGATGGAGGGGGCGGGAGAGTTTGAGGAAGGAAGTCATCAGTTATCAGTCACCGGTTCTCAGTAGTCTTACTTTGAGAGATATTCTTCCAACCGTTGGACCGCCTGTGGGAGATTCTTCCTGCCAAGTCCGAGGCGGAAGTGGTTTCGGGAGTCGTCGTACATCGAGCCAGGCAGGAGCAGGACACCTGACTTCTTGACCAAATCGTCACAGAATCTTTCGATATCACCTTTGAGCAGTTTGGGAAACGCCATCGAACCAGCCTTTGGACGAACCCAGGTGAAGAGGGATGAGTAACGAGTGAAAAGGTCATCTACGACAGAGAGGTTGTGCTGGATGATGCCGAGGTTGCGGTCAATCAACTTCTGGCGGTTGCGAAGGGCAACTTCGGCCAGGAATTCGCTTGGCGCGGAGTTGCAGATGGTGGTGTAATCTTTGAGCGATGCCATCTTTCGATACACATCCTTGTTCTTTGTAGCAATCCAGCCGATGCGCAGACCAGCCAGCCCGTAGGTCTTGGAGGTCACGCCCAACGAGACAGCATGTTCGCCATAGTCACAGCCAGCGGGGAGGCGGTCGGCGGGATTGTACTCCGACTCGCGATAGACCTCATCGCAGAAGAGCAAGAGTTTTTTCTCCTGAGCGATTTTGTGCAGCTCGTCAAAGTCCGCGCGGGGCATGAGATAGCCCGTCGGGTTGTGCGGCGTGTTGACCACGATCGCCTTCGTGGACGGGCGCATCAGGTGGCGGAGTTCGTCCAAATCCAGTGCCCAACCGTTTTCCTCCCGCGCCAGCCACGGGCTGACCTGACAGCCGAGTCCCTTTGCCACTTCGCTCAACGACTGGTAATGCGGCGCATGGACAATGACGTGGTCGTTCTCCTTGAGCATGGCGTGCATAAAGAGGTAAATCGCCTCCTCCGCGCCAGTGTGGACAAGGACATCCTCAGGCTGGATGGTGGTGTAGAGATTGCAGATTTCCTTCCGCAAAGTAGGACTTCCCTGCGATTCGGTATATCCCAGCCACAGAGTTTGGAATTTCTCTGCTGCACCTGGTTCAAAGGAAAGCAAGTCCGCAACGGACATGGCTTCACAGTCCGAAGAGCAAAGCAGGAATTCAGTGGTGAATTCGTATTTGGCAAAGTAACGTTCGATCTTGAAGGGAGGAAGGGACATGGGAGGCTCCTTTTCACGTCATTGCGAGGAGCGCAGCGACGAAGCAATCTCTACCTATGACAGGATTGCTCACTGGCGCTGCGCGCCAGCGCAAGTGTCGGGCTATCGCCCTCGTAATGACATTTTACTTCTCACTTATCACTTTTTTGAAATCACGGTAATGGATTTGGTTGTGCAGGTACAGCATCTTGATCATCTCGCGCAGGATGGTTTCGCCGAGGAAGGGATGGCGGCCTTTGATCTCAAGTTCTTCATCCTTCAAGCCCGAAACCCAGTTCGCCGAATTAGCGCGGACTTCCATGTATTGGTCGAGCAATTCAGCGGGAGTCAGGTCTTTGGTCTTCGCCTGTTGTGACGAATTATAGCGGTCAATCGAGAAATCATCTGTTACACCTGTCCCGCCCTGACGGATCTGCTCGAACAGCTTGACCAATCCACGCTCGGAGGTGACGAAATGCGAAAGCACGTTGCGGACTGTCCACATCTCGCCTTCGGTATAGACTTCCACCCGCCACTGATCGTCGGTCAACTCGGAAAAGATACGAATAAATTTATCGCCTTCGGTTTTCAATTTTTCGGCAAGTTCTAAAGTTTCAGTCATGGCTTCTCCTTGATATTGGTAATTGGTGATTAGTAATTACTGTTCGGCAAAGACCGCGTAATTAATGGACTTCTTCCCTGTTGCAAACCAGTAATATTTTTTCATCTTGGAAATCTGCTCGATGAGGCGTTTGCTGTCTGCAAAATCCGTCCGCACATAATAATAGTGCGTATCGTAGGGACTGTCACCGAAGACCGCCGCCAGCACGTAACTGTTCGCCTCAGCGTATTCCTTCATCGTGATCGTCATGCTAAACCAGCGCTGGGCGAGGTTAGCTTCAGTCAACTTGGGCGGAACCAGCGGCGAGTAATAATCATGGAACATGATGATCTCCGGCTTGTACTGGTCAAGATATTCCGCCGTCAAACTGCCGTTGTGCGCAATGAACCGGTCGTTCAAGCCCCAGGTGTCAATCGCATCCCAGCCCGAATAATACGGGATCAGTCCCGCCTCTGTGGTCGCAATCACATAGCCTTTGCCGCGATATTCCGCCAGTAGTTTGCCCATGTCATAACGTCCATCGCTTTCATAGGGGCGGGCGCAAGTCTGCTGGTAGGATGTGAGGAAGCAGTTCTGGAACCATGAATAATAGACCAGACCAGTGGAGACGGCTACCAGAGCGGCGATGTACACCCCCTTCTCCCAAGCGGAAAGTTGATCCTGTTTCGAGAAATTGAGTCCATGCACAAGCGGAACCCACGACAGCAGGGCAATCGGCAGGAGGGCATATTGAAAACGCGCACCATAGTTCATCTCATCCGAGATCAAAACGAACGCCATCGCAAAGCCGAGGATGGGAATCAGATAGGCAATCGTCTGTTTGGCAGTCTCACGCGAACGAAGACCGAGTATGAAAGGAACCACGAGCGGCAAGCACAATCGCAGCAGGTTCAACAGAGAATTGTTGTACGAATCCCAATGCAGTCCACTGCCACCCTTTTTATAAAACGGGTTTGGAAGCGGATAACCGAAGTAGTCCCACCGCCAGAGGAAGTACGCTCCACCAAGCAAAAGAAAGACCGCGCCAAAGGTGACAATGATCGAAACAGATTTCTTCAGTCCGCGCATGACGAGGATGACAACCAGCATCAACGAGGCGAGGATGACTCCCTCGGGACGGATCAGCCCAGTGACGAGCCCGCTCAGGGCGAAGGCGAGGATCAGCCAAAAGCGTGGATTCTCCTGCCGAATCAGAATCAATCCCAAAGTCCAGGTGACGGCGGCGGCGAGGGCAAAGAATGGCGTCCCAAAATAGGCTGAGACGTAGGAGAGTCCAGTTCCAACCGCAAGGTAAAGTCCGCTCAAAAAAGAAAGGGGAATATTCGCATTGTGCACGCGTCGGTTCGCCCAGTAGACTAACAACACGGTCAGCAAGTGCGAAGCAAAGCCAATGCCGCGTACCGCCTGCCCAACCGTAAAGCCAAGTTTGATGAGGGCTGCGGAAACGACCATGAAAAGAAAATCTGTCGCGCCATCCACAGGCGGCTCGCCAATGTTCCAGACAATACCGTGACCGTCTGCAAGGTGCTGGGCGTAGCGCATGAGCATGGCGGCATCTTCAAACGGCGGAATGGTAAAATCCACAAAACGCGCGGCGTAATATAGTGTGGATGCAATTAGCAGGAGAGAGATGAGAAGGTCGGGGAGAAGTTTTTTGGAAGTCATCAGTTATCAGTGTTCGTGTTTACTTGTGTACTTGTCTACCTTTTGCCTGTTTACCTACAACAGCGAGTAACCCCCATCCACAACAATGGTCTGACCCGTGATGTACTTATTGCGGATGAGAAATTCGAGAGCGGATGTGATTTCGTCCAACGTGGCGGCACGCTTCAGCGGAAGTCTCTCGACAAGTTTATCCCATTGTTCAGGAGTCACCACACCCGACCGCAGGACCAGCCCAGGCGCAATGGCGTTGACCCGGATGGTCGGCGCAAGCGAACGGGCAAGCAGTTTGGTCAGGGATTCCAGTCCCGCCTTGCTGACCGTGTAGGACGGATAGCGGCTCCAAGCCTTCTGCGCGCCAATGTCGCTGACGTTGACGATCAACCCGCCGCCCGTCATGCGTTTGACGGCTTGCTGGGTAAGCAGAAACGGCGCACGCAGATTCAAGTCGAGAGCAGAGTCCCAATCGCGCAGTTCGAGGTCACGTGGGTTGCCAACAGGCATGAGAGAGGCGGAATTGACCAAAAGGATGAACGTTTCGCGAGAAGAATGAAGAATGAAATCAAGGTCGGAAAATAATCGTTGAATTTGATCGGGTTGGGTCAAGTCAGCTTGGAGTAGATGGACTTGCGCGCCAAACGTCTCAAGTTCAACTTTGGTCTGCCGCGCTGCCTCCTCCGACTTGTGGTAATGCAAGGCGAGGTCATATCCCATGCGGGCAAGAGTCAACGCGAAGGCTTTGCCGAGCCGTCGTGCGCCACCGGTGACAAGGGCAAGTTGTTTCGTCATGAAGGGATTGTAAACGAAAAAACAACAAAACAGGCGACAGCCACTCGTACACAATGACTGTCACCCGTTCAATACTAGAGATGGTAACGGTCGCTACCCTTTGAAGAAATTGGAAACAAAGAACCAGATATTTGCGGGACGTTCCGCGAGGCGGCGCATGAAGTAGGGATACCAATGCGTACCGAATGGCACATAAACACGGACAGGATAGCCCTCTTTCACAAGTTTCTCCTGCAAATCACGGCGAATCCCAAAGAGCATTTGGAATTCCAACCCATCCTTGGGAAGCCCCACTTTTTCGGCATATTGCCTGGCAAAGGCGATGCGTTTTTCGTCATGGGTCCCAATGCATGGAATGGCTGGAAAGCGCCCATCAGCCGACAGCGTGGTTTTATGGGTTAGGGAAGCGTCGACCAAAATCTTGGTCAGCAGGTCGTAGTTCGCATCCACATCTGCCTTGCTCGGGAAGGCTTTGTCGGGCGGTTCCTTGTAGGCACCTTTCACCAAACGGATGGTTGTTTTGTCCTGCACCATGCGACGGGTGTCCGCTTCAGCGCGAAACAGGTAGGATTGCACCGCCATGCCCACATTGGTATAGCCTTTTTCACGCATCAGGTAGTAAAGATTAATGGTCTTATCGGTGTAAGGGGTGTCCTCGATGTCAATGCGGATAAAGGTGTTGTTTTGCTTTGCGCGAGCAATGATTCGCTCCAGGTTCTGCCCGCATAGGGACTCATCGAGACCAAGCCCAATCTGGGTCAGCTTGATGGAGACATTGCTTCGGGCTGTAGAATCCGCCCCAATGGCATCAAGAGTTGCAAAAATGTCATCGGTTGCCTGCTGCGCCTCTTCCGGAGTGCTCGTATGTTCCCCAAGATGATCGAGTGTGGCATTGATTCCCTTTGCGTTCAATTCCCTGACCACCCGCATGGCATCTGTGAGCTTTGTACCCGCAATAAAACGGGACGCGGTATGCCAGGCAAAACTCCAGTTCATGACCAGGTTTTGCGCCCACGCGGCTTTGGACAAATAGATGATGAAGGAGCGGAGCATTGGCTCTCCTTTTTATGTGAAGATTTTCGGGATCCGGTCCCCGAACCGTGCAGCACTTACATTCTAGCACAACCTTTATTTTGACGTGTTATACTTTTTGCCTGATTTTAGCCAGCAGTTTGGAGGCACATGAAAAACCGCAATACAAACATCATCCTTCGGGGTGTGTCGATCCTTTTTCTAACCGGCGCGCTCGTGTTAAGCATCGTTTCCCTGGTTAGCTACAGCCGCCAGCGCAACAGTTATCCTGCCGGTATGAGCATTGCAGGCGTTCCGGTAGGCGGGTTGACGCCGGCCGAGGCATCCCAAAGGTTGCTTGAAGTCTACACTTCTCCAGTCGAAGTTTATTATAACGATGCCGTCATTCACATAGACCCCAGTGTGGTTGGTTTCGAGACCGATATCGAAACCATGCTTGCTGCGGCGGACCTTAGTCGTACGGGCGGCTCATTTTGGGGAGGATTTTGGAATTACCTTTGGAATCGTACTCCCCCCGAAATAGTTATTCCACTCAGTCCGAAATTTTCGGAGGAACGCCTGCGCGAATACCTCCAAAATGAAATCGCTGCGCGCTACGATCTTCCCCCCGCGCCTGCCGTGCCTGTCCCCGGTGGGACAACATTCATCTCCGGTCAACCCGGCCAGACACTGGATATTGACCGCGCCATCCTGCTCATCAGCGACGCGCTCAAATCACCGACAAACCGTTCCGTCGCCCTTACCTTCAACCGCAGTTCCGCCGCCAGACCTACCATTGAAAATCTCACCATTCTGCTCAAACAAATCGTCACCGTCTCCAGTTTCGATGGATTGATCGGCTTCTATATGGTTGATCTGCAAACGGGTGAGGAAATCCACTTCGCAATCAACAATAAACAGGAAATCAGCGCGGAACCCGATATCGCATTCACAGCATCCAGCACGATGAAAATCCCGGTGGTGGCATCCTACCTTATTAATCGAGGGAGCGATCTTTCGCCGGACATGTCCAACGTCATTTCACAAACCCTTGGAAAATCCAGCAATCAAGCCACCGACATAGTGCTTTCCGCGATTGACCCAAACAGGGGACCTGTGATTGTCACGGAAAACATGAAAACCATTGGATTGGAGAGCACCTTCCTTGCGGGCTTCTTTACGAACCCGGCTTACCTGCTTCCTTCCATCCCTGTCACACCGGGAAACTCCAGGGTTGACATCACCACAGACCCAGATCCCTACTCACAGACGACACCATCCGAAATGGGCTCCTTGTTAACAGATATTTTTCAATGCGCCCAAAACAAAGGCGGGGCGTTGATCGCAGCATTTCCTGACAAAGTCAGCCCATCTACCTGTCAATTATTGATCGACTTCATGGCGCAGGACAAACTTGGCTCGTTGATTCAGGGTGGCGTGCCGGATGGCACCCTCGTGCCTCATAAACATGGCTACGTCCCTGCCAGCGATGGCGTTGTCCACGATACAAGCGATGTAGGTATCGTGTACACATCTGGTGGAAATTTCGTTCTTTCCATCTACACTTATCATCCCGTCACCAATATCTGGGACATTACCAATCCATTGATTGGAGATCTGACCCAGGCAGCATATAACTATTTCAATGTGAGTGTGGAATAAATCTGAAAAGATGTGAAAGTTGACAATTACGCGCAAGCTGAAAAAACTTGACAATTGCCTTAAAGAGTTGTCAGACATTTATCAAAAACGAGCAAATTTTTCACTCTTCGTATATAATCGACTCATGAGCGCATCTTTGGGACTTTACAGATTGCAGCAAGTGGATAGTCAAATCGACCATGCCCGTTCGCAGTTGGAAAACATTCGACGGACGCTCGAAAACGACACGGAACTTCAACAGGCGCTTAAGGAATTGCAGGCTGCCCAATCCGGTCATCATCACGCCGCCAACATGTTGAAAAACGCCGAGACCGACGTGGAATCTCAAAAAATAAAAATCGATCAGGCTGATTCCAGTTTATATGGCGGCAAGGTGCAAAACCCAAAGGAACTGCAGGACTTACAAAAGGATATCGTCTCGCTTAAAAAGCACCTGGTCACCCTGGAGGAACGCGAACTCGAAGCGATGGTCGGAGTGGAAAACGCAGAAAACAATCTCCAAACCGCAAAGACGAAACTCGAGTTAATTCAGGCGCGGCTTGGAGATGAGCACAAAAAATTGATTGCAGACCAATCTGTATTTTTGGTAAAACTTGAACAACTTGCCGATGAACGCGAGGCGATACTTGCGCCCATTGAGGTTGACAAACTTAAATACTACGAAAGTCTGCGAAAGCAAAAAAATGGCGTTGCAATCACTGAGGTGAGCGATAGTTCCTGCGCGTCATGTGGGGCAACCATCACCATCGCCATGCAGCAAAATGCGCGTTCGCAAAAGCAACTGGCATACTGTCCCTCCTGTGGAAGAATCCTATACGTGAGCTAGTCATCCATGTTCAGATTTGCCATCGACCCGTTCTCTTTCTTTGCCGGCTTCATCGCCGCCTCCATCTTCTGGTGGCTGATTTCCCGCGCCCGCCCGATGTGGAATGAAATAGCCGCGGGCATGAAGGAACAGCGTGAGGTGGCAAAAGCACGCAAGACAAGCACCGTGGAGGAAAATCATCGCCGCATCACCCTGCGCCGGGCACAAGGTATGCACCTTGCCGCGTCGCTTTTTGCGCTGGATGAAATCCTGCTGGAGCCGTTGCTCATTGCGCCACCGCAGGTCGTCGAACCCGGTACGCCGCCCAAGTTCGAGGATATCGTTTCACAGACCCTGCCCTACCTGCCCGCCTGGCCTGAAGTCGCGGCAGTCTATCACGCGCAGACCATCACACTCCCACAGGCACTTTCCGGCAACACAAACATTGTCATCATCGGACAGCCCGGCATCGGCAAAACCGTATCGTTGGCGCATCTCGCATCGCTGGCGGCAAATCGCAGTGAAAAGCTGGAAGGGCTTAAAGATGCCGTTCCATTCCTTTATCACGTGGCGGATTTGAAACTGCCCATCTCAGACCCAAAGGACCCGCTTGCCCCGCTCGTCAACGCCGCAGCCGAACACGCCCCCCTGCTTGACCAGCCGCGCCTGCCAGCCTTGTTCCAGAATGTTTTCAAGAGTGGCGATGCTCTCCTGCTGATTGACGGCTATGATGAGATCACACCTGAAAGTCAGCAAATCGTCACGGACTATTTCAAGGTCATTGTCCAAAACTACCCGAAGACACGCATCGTTACTACCGGCGCACCGGAATATCTGGACGGCTTGATTGGGCTTGGGTTCGCGCCCCTAGCCATGATGACCTGGTCTGACCGCGAAAACGAAAGGTTCATCAACCAGTGGAGCTATCTGTGGTCAACGACCGTTGCAATGGAAGCGTGGGCACAGACTGGACCCGAACAGGTGGACCCGCTTTTGTTGAACACCTGGCTGAGTGCCGACAATGCAAATTTATCTCCCCTTGAATTGACTCTCAAAACCTGGGGGGCGTACGCAGGCGACAGCCTGGGACCCCATGTATTGGAATCCATTGCAACACATGTCCGCCGCATCGCGCCGGTCAACACTCCGCTTGCAGCGTTGGAAACTTTGGCCATGCAGGTCACTGTCAATGCCCAACCTGTTTTCGACGCGCATGTAGCCCGGGGTTGGGTCAAATCGTTTGAAGTGGCGGAGGAAAAACCCGAAGGCGAATCAACTGATGAGACAGTAGAAACACCTGAAGAGACAAAGCCCAAGAAAGGGAAAAAAGTCGAAAAAGTTACTACTCCCAGTTCCGGCTTGCTTGGAAAAATGGCCGCCAGCGGACTGCTGGTTGCCTATCCCAACAACAAGATGCGCTTCACGCATCCCGTTTTCGCGGGTTATCTGGCGGGACGCGCGCTGGTCAACTACAACGTGGAAGTGGACATCCTCAATCAGCCGGATTGGTCGGGGAAATACCTTGCCATGCGCTACTTTGCGGCGCATGGTGATGCCAGCAGGCTGGTACAGGCTCTGTTGGGATTCACGCGCCTGCCCATGCACCGTCCGCTTTTTGCGGCGGCCCGCTGGCTGCGCGACGCACCCCGAAATGCGCCCTGGCGTGGAAAACTCTTTGGGGCATTGGCTGCAATCCTGCAGACGGAAGGCGTCCCGCTCAACCTGCGTGGGCAGGCCATGGCAGCGTTCGTTATCAGCAGCGACCCAAGCGCCATGACCCTCTTCCGTCAATTTGCCACCACTACGGCATTCGAGTTGGTCCAACTGTCGGTTTTGGGATCAGGCGCCATGCGCGATGCAAAAGCCGTGCAAGTTTTGGAACGCACCGTGAACGCGCCAAGCCAGGCGGTCCGTGACGCGGCTTGCATGGCGTTGGTCGCCATTGGCACAAATGAAGCGTTGGAAAAGGTGGCACATACCCTGCTCAGCGGTGACGAGAACATCCGCCGTGCAGCGGCAGAGGCGCTGGCGAATGACCCCGGCGAAGGCTATGCCATGCTGCGGGACGGCGTGACCATCAACGATATCCTCCTGCGGCGCGCGGTTGCCTATGGACTTGGAAGGGTCAATGAATCCTGGGCAATCGAATTGCTGCAAAAGATTCAGATCGAGGATGACCAGTGGGTCGTCCGCAATGCCGCAACCGAAGTGCTGGAGTCAAAGACCAGCGCCGGCTCGCGCGCTCCACGCAAGTTGAAAGCTCCATCCGAATCGCCCTGGCTGATCGAATTTGCAGGCAAGCAGGGAATGGGCATCTCTCCTGGAGTCCCCGCCACCGATATTCTCTTGCTGGCACTCAAGAGCGAAGTCTCGGAGACGCGGCTTGCCGCCCTACCTTATCTGAAATACACGCCCAGCGAAGGTGTTATCGCGCAGATTTATGATGCCATGTACAAGGATGAACCTGAATTGCGCGAGGCTGCCTATAATATCCTTTGGGAACTTGGCACATCAGGCGTCAAACTTCCCCACCCCAATCAATATGGATACGGTTAACCATGCTTATAACTAACGCAAACCTTATTACCTGGGAACCTGAAAATCGGATTCTCGAAAACCACGCAATTCTTATTCAGGGCGATCGAATTAAAGAAATTGGCACAACCAAATCCCTGACCGCCAAAAATCCGAAAGCCAAAACGCTTGACGCACACGGTCAATATGTGATGCCGGGCGGAATTTGCGCGCACACTCATTTTTACGGGGCGTTCGCGCGCGGCATGGCAATTCCCGGCTCCGCGCCAAAAGACTTTCCCGAAATTTTGAAAAAATTATGGTGGCCGCTCGACCGTTCGCTCGATGCGGAAGCTGTCCGTTACTCGGCACTGGTCTGTCTTGTGGATGCAATCAAGCATGGAACAACCACCCTGATCGATCATCACGCGTCACCCAATTCCATCGAAGGTTCGCTGGACTTAATTGCTGACGCTGTAGAAAAAAGCGGCGTACGCGCCTCCTTGTGTTACGAAGTGACCGATCGTGACGGGAACGAAAAAGCAAACGCGGGAATCAATGAAAACCTACGCTTCCTCAAGCGGATGCAAACCGATCCGCACCCGAGGTTGGCGGCCGCCTTTGGGCTTCATGCCAGTCTGACGCTTTCGGGCGTGACGCTCGAAGCCTGCCGCGCCGCCGCTCCCGAAGGGACGAGTTTCCACGTACACACCGCCGAGCATGATTCGGATGAGTATGATAGCCTTGCAAAGAGCGGGATGCGGGTGATCGACCGCCTGCAAAAGCACGGGCTTCTCGGTTCCCGCAGCATCGCCGTGCATGGCGTCCACTTCGACGCGCGCGAAATGGAAATCCTCAAAGAAACTGAGACCTGGCTTACTCATCAACCACGCTCCAACATGAACAATGCCGTGGGCATGTCGGCTGTTGAATCCATGTTGCGGCTGGGAGTCAAAGTCTGCCTCGGCAACGACGGTTTTTCCAACGCCATGTGGGAGGAGTGGAAGACAGCCTATCTCGTCCATAAGCTGTATCATCGTGACCCGCGCCGCATGGGCGGATATGACGTGCAGCAGATGGCAATCTACAACAATGCCGCGCTGGCCAATCAGTTCTTCCCCGCCGCACCCATTGGAAAGATTGTCCCCGGCGCATACGCCGACCTGATGTTTGTGGACTATCACCCCTACACCCCCATGACCGCCGGCAACCTGCCCTGGCACATCATCTTCGGCTTCCAGCAGAGCATGGTCACAACCACCATCGCCGCAGGCAAAGTTCTGATGAAAGACCGCCTGTTGTTGACGCTGGATGAAACAGAAATTTCCGCCCGCTCCCGCGAAGTCGCGACCCGCGTGTGGAAGAAATATGAAGAAGAAGTAGCGAAAGTATCCTAATTTCCCTGGAGAACAAATGACCGACTCGAATCTGTTACTAACCATCGCCGTTCTCGGTGGAACTGGCAAGGAAGGCAAAGGATTGGTTTATCGTTGGGCCCGCGCGGGATACCGCGTCATAATCGGCTCGCGTACTCCCGAAAAGGCCATCACAGCAGCAAATGAAGTCAAGGAAATGCTTAATGGAGAAGGTGTTGTAAATGGAATGGGCAACCTCGAAGCCGCCCACGCGGCGGACATCGCCGTGTTGACCGTCCCCTATGCTGCTCATCGCGACACATTGGAAGCGCTCAAAGAAAAGCTCAAAGGCAAGCTCCTTGTGGATGTGACCGTTCCTCTCGTGCCGCCCAAAGTCGCCACTGTGCAAATGCCTGCCGCAGGCTCCGCCGCACAGGAGGCGAAAGAAATCGTCGGTGACGATGTGCAAGTCTGCGCCGCCTTCCAAAACATCGGCTACGATCACCTGCTCCAGGACTCGGGCGCGGAATGTGACGTGCTTGTCACAGGCAGCAGCAAGGAAGCCCGCGCTGAAACCATCAAACTGGTTGAGGCGGCAGGTCTGCGTGGTTGGGACGCGGGTCCAATCGAAAACTCCGTTGTTGTCGAAGGCATGACCAGCATCCTGATCGGCATCAACAAGAAATACGGTTCGACTCATGCCGGGATCAAAATCACTGGCGCATCAAAAGAATAGATGGTTTGAAAAGATCGCGCAGATTTTGCAATGAAGCTAGCTGATTGGCAGGACACCCAAATTTTTTCCATAATCGATGCGACGATGGAAATTTATCGTCAATTGGGTTATGGATTTATTACAGCCGTGTACAAGGACGCTGCTGTCATTGAATTTTCCCTGCGCAATATTCCCTTTCAACACGACGTTCTAATCCCCATAAAATATAAGGATCATCTTATGCCTACTCATTGCAGGGCGGATTTTATTTGTTTTTCGGATATCTTTATTGAATTCAAAGCAGTCCCAAATCTGTCAGTCATTGAAGAAACACAGGCCTTGAACCATATGAAAGCAACAAGAATTAGACGCGGTTTGCTCATCAATTTCGGGTACCCGGACCTGCAATATAAAATTCTTGACTTGGATTGCGAGGCTGTTCGCGATTTAAAAAACGAACCCGCATCATCTGCATAATCTTTTGGAAAACCGATCAAACCCTTGTCTTCCTTAACCATCACCCCGCTTCAAAAAATTCCCCTTATCCGCCAGAATGACAATCTGGCGGATATTCTGCTTAAATCCCTGCGGGACACAAAGGTCAACCCGCAAAACGATGACATCATTATCCTCGCGCAAAAGATCGTCAGCAAGGCCGAGGGACGCATGAGAAATGTCGCAGAAGTCGCCCCTTCCATCCGCGCGGTGGAGCTGGCGGAGAAAACCCAAAAGGATGCGCGAATCGTGGAGCTTATGCTTCAGGAAAGCAATGAGGTTCTGCGTAACCGGGTTGGAGCGATCATCGTCGAGCACAAGTTGGGATTCATTTGCGCCAACGCGGGCATCGACCATTCCAACGTGGCGGGGCTTGGAAATGAAAAAGAGGAGTACGTGCTTCTGCTCCCTGAAAACCCAGACGAGTCGGCGCGAAGGCTTAGGAATGAGATCAGGCAAAAGACAGGAATCAACATCGGCGTGATGATTATAGATTCTCACGGACGCGCCTGGCGAAATGGGACCGTCGGTGTTTGCATCGGCTTGAGCGGCATCCCTGCTGTGATGGACGAACGTGGTTGGAAAGACCTCTTTGGCTATACCTTGCAAGTAACCATGGTTGGTGTGGCGGATGAACTCGCCGCCGCCGCTTCGCTGATGATGGGTCAGGCTGCCGAGGGGACTCCGGCCGTACATGTGCGTGGCTTCCCCTATCCGCTACGCGAGGGTTCCTTGAAGGAATTGATCCGTCCGAAAGAACAGGATATGTTTCGATAAACGTTTCAGCGGAGTCCCAAGGTTCTACTTTGGGACTTTCAGAAGTGGAAACTTCAAATTTCAAAATCGTCGAGTATTCGCAGGGAAAAACTAACGCAAATCTTATAACCATTTGCTACACTTGATTTGCCTGTAAAGTTTTTATACACTCACAACAGCGTGCGATCCACAAATTGATGCCCACCAAACAAGAACTTCATACCTTCCTGCGGACCCGCCGCTCGGTCCGCCACTTCAATCCCGACCCCGTGCCTGAGTCGGTCATCGAGGAGATACTCACCACCGCAACCTTTGCCCCGTCCGCGCACAATCGCCAGCCCTGGCGATTTGCTGTCGTTACGGACACCGCGACCAAAACCCGCCTCGCCAAAGCGGTTACAGGCAAAATGCGGGCGGACATGCAATCCCAAAGCGCGGATGAAGCCGACATCGAAAAGCGTGTTGCCACGTCGCTCCGCCGCATGGACGAGGCTCCTGTAGTGATTGTTCTATGCCGCGATAAAACCGATGTCCACGTGGATACGCCCGAAGAAGCGGTAATGGGCGTCCAATCCACGGCACTGGCTGGTCTGCAATTGTTGCTGGCCGCGCACGCCGAAGGATTGGGAGGAAACTGGATCTGCTGGCCGCTGTACGCGCAGGAAGAAACCCGCGCCGCGTTGGATCTTCCCGAAAGTTGGGAACCACAAGCCATGTATTTTATAGGTTATCCAGATGAGACTATTAAATCTAAAGCTAGAAAACCACTGAAGGAAACTATAAGGTGGAGTCAAACGTCTCCTGACGTTTGATAGTCGAAAATCAGGAGATTTTCGACTCCATCATTTAGCTATGAAAATTGTCGCTCTCGCAGGCGGAGTCGGTGGCGCAAAACTGGCTCACGGACTCGCCCAAGTTTTATCCCCTGAAGATCTGACCGTCATCGTCAACACCGGCGATGACTTTGAGCACCTCGGTCTGAGCATCTGTCCCGATTTGGATACGGTTTGCTACACGCTGGCAGGATTGGCAAATCCCGAAACAGGCTGGGGACGTCAAAACGAGACCTGGAATGTCACCACCAACATCGAAAGACTCGGCGGGCCAAATTGGTTTCGTCTCGGCGACCAGGACATTGCCACGCATCTCGAACGCACGCGAAGATTGAAGGAAGGCAAATCGCTTTCACAAGTCACGCGGGAATTTTGCGAAGCATGGGGAATCAAGCAGACAGTTTTGCCGATGAGCGATTCGCCCGTCCGAACCATCGTGGACACGGACGAAGGCGAACTGGCATTCCAGGAATATTTTGTTCACAGGCATTGCGAGCCGAGAGTCAAAGGCTTTCGGTTCGACGGAATCGAGGGAGCGCAACCAGCCGTCGGCGCGAATGAAGCGCTCGAAGCGGCAGACGCAGTTATCATCTGCCCGTCCAATCCCTGGGTCAGCATCGACCCGATTCTGCGCGTTCCATCCCTCGCCCCAACCCCTCTCCCAAAGGGAGGGGGACAAAGATTTGATAAACCCGTGGTCGCGGTGTCCCCCATCATCGACGGGAAGACCGTGAAGGGTCCCGCCGCCAAAATGTACGCCGAGCTGGGCATCGAGCCTTCGGCGCTGGCCGTCGCGGAACATTACCGTAACCTGTTGACTGGATTCGTGTTGGACAGCCAGGACAAACAATTGTCAGACAAATTCAAAAAGAGTAAAATATTAGTGACGGACACCTTGATGAATTCGTCTGCCGACCGCGCCCGCCTGGCAATGGATGTTCTCCAATTCGTTGGGAGTTTATTATGACACTTTGGGCAATTGTCCCAGTGAAACCCTTACGGCGGGGAAAGTCACGCCTCGCCGGCACATTAACAGAAGACGAACGAGCTGCGCTGAACCAAACCCTATTGGAACGCACCATCAAGGTACTTTCCGAGTTGAAGGAGCTCGACCAGATTTTGGTAGTGAGCCGTGACCCGCAAGCCCTGACCATCGCCCGCAATCAGGGCGCAAAGACCGTGCAGGAGGATGGTCAGCCACATTTGAACACGGCATTGAAGCGGGCTACCGTGATGGCGCAAGTCCACTCGACGCGCGGCGTGCTGGTCCTGCCTGCCGACTTGCCTTTGTTGACACCCGACGATGTGCGCGTGTTGATCGACAAAGCCGTGAAGCCGCCTGTAGTGGTCATCGCCCCCGACAGACACGGCAAAGGAACAAATGCATTGCTGATGGTTCCGGCAGGACAAATCGAATATGACTTCGGTGAAGGCTCGTTCCACCGTCACTGCGAACGCGCAAAGAAATCTGGTGCAAAACTGGAGATCGTGGAACTACCCTCTCTCGGACTGGATTTGGATCTTCCTGAAGATTTGGAAATAATCAAGAAATTGGAAGCGGAAAAAATTTAGGCTTTTAGCCGTAAGGGAACTGAGTTTCCAGAGCCTGAGCCCTTTGCGGTAGATTTTTTACTCACAAGGAGAAAAAAAACGATGACTGAACGAATGGCTCTTTATTTGCAAGACTCGCACGACCTCCGCGATGGGATGGATTACGCAAAGTATGCAGAGGAAAAAGGCTTTGAAGCAGTCTGGCAGGCGGAAAGCCGCCTAGTGCGCGATGCAATCGTGCCGATGGCTGCCTACGCTGCTGTGACCAAAACCCTCAAGGTCGGCTCAGGTGTCATCAACAACTGGACTCGCAACATCGGTCTACTCGCCGCCACCTTCCTAACCCTCGATGATCTTGCTCCTAACCGTGTCATCTGCGGTATCGGCGCCTGGTGGGACCCGCTGGCAAAGAACGTCGGCATCGAACGCCGCAAGCCACTGCTTGCCATGCGCGAGACCGTCGAAGTGATGCGCCGCCTGCTTCGCATGGAACGAGTCACCTTTCACGGTGAATTCCATCACGTGGACGGCATCGAACTGGATGTGGTGCATGGTCGCCGCGAACCGCGCAACGTGCCAATCATGATCGGCGCAACGGGCGACCTGATGATGGAGATGACAGGTGAAATTGCCGACGGCTGTGTGATGAATTACTGCGTCGCCCCCGAATACAACGACAAGGCGCTTGAATTACTGGACAAAGGCGCGAAGAAGGCTGGACGCAAACTCGAAGAACTCGACCGTCCGCAGTTGATCGTCTGCTCGGTGGATGAGGACCACGATAAGGCGATTGATTACAGCAAGATGCTCCTCTGCCAGTACATGGCGCAGCAACCGCACATCGCCAAGGCTTCGGGCGTCTCGGACGACGTGGTCCACGAAATCCAGTCCATCCTCGGCTGGCCTGCCACCAAGGAACAGATCAACAAAGCCAAGCACCTCGTCCCCGATGAACTGGTGCTGCGCATTACCGCCTCAGGCACACCAGCGGAAGCCCGCGCCAAGGTCGCCGAATACACCAAACGCGGATGCACCTGTCCGATCCTGTATCCCGTGGGTGGAAATTTCAAGCTACTGATCGATACGTTCGCACAGAAGTAAAATCATCAGACCTTCAAGATTTTGAAAATCTTGAAGGTCTTAGTTTATGGACAAAAACATTATGAACAAAACCAAACCCTTCGAGGTTATTTCGTCGCGGTTTCAGATCTCGAAGGAAAGTGCCAAATATTTTCTAGGGCGGGTTCAGAAGAGTTTCAAGACAGAGAAACCGCCGCACCAGTTGATCATCGAGTTCATGGGCGGACAGGCTTTTGAGTCCCTGCCCAAGCCGTATGAGGTCGCGAAGATGATGAACGAAGGCGGGGTATGGGCTTACCCGCTGAACGCGGAACCGCCCGAAGTCATAGATGAATGGGACGTTGCTTAGCCCTCAATATTTTCTACACGCAGACCTAAATCCGCGCCGTCCTTGACGCGGATTTTTTATTGTGATATTCTTCGCAATCGACTAGACTGACTAGTCGGTCTAAAACTCCAATGAACACACCCTCTCCTGACCCCACACAAGAAACCAGAACCCGCATCCTCGAAGCAGCGGTGAAGGTTTTCGCCACGAAAGGCTATCACGATACCAAAGTAGACGATATCGTGAGCGAATCCAGCACCTCAAAAGGCTCATTCTATTTCTACTTCCCCAGCAAGCAGGAAATTTTCCTGGCGTTGAGCGACACCTTTGCCGACCTGCTCGAGTCCCGCATCACGCAGGCGATGGAAAAAGAGTCGCACGGGATGCAGCAAATGGATGCGGCTTTGCGCGCCAGCCTTGGCCTGTTCAGCCAGTACCGCGGACTGGCGAAGATTGCGCTGGTGCAGGCAGTGGGATTGGGAGCCGTGTTCGAGGAACGCCGTCGTACCCTCAACGACCGCCTGACGGGAATCATCCAATCACAGCTTGAGCGGGCTGCAGCAGACGGAAGCATCCTTCCCCTGCAAGCGGAGATCACAGCGCGGGCCTGGGTCGGCGCGTTGAACGAAGTTGTCATTCACTGGATTTACACTGGCACACCGCCACTGGAAGAGTCCCTACCCGAGTTGAAGAGATTTTTGCTGCGGTCGATTGGGGTGGAGAGGAATGAGTAACGAGTAAAAAGTAACAAGGAAAAAGGAGAAGTAATTCATGCGTTCGTATCGTTTGTTCGTGTTTGTTCTTGCGCTGGGATTAATCCTCAGCGCATGCGGAGCGCCAGCTCCCGCAACACCCGCCACCACCAAAGCTGTCCCTGCGACAGAGGCTCCCGTAGCAGAATCAGCCCCAGAGGGCGCAACTGAAGTCCCTGCGGCTGAAGCAGTCACGTTGAAGATTGCCGTCCTCCCAATCATCGACACGCTCCCAATGTACGTCGCCCAGCAGGAAGGATTGTTTGCCAAGCATGGAGTCAATGTGGAATTTGTTCCCGTCGCATCCGCTCCCGAACGTGATCAACTACTCGCGGCGGGTCAGGCGGACGGCGCGGTCAACGAGATTCTGGCGGACATGCTGTTCAACAAAGAGAAGATCCAAATGCAGGCGGTTCGCTACGCGCTGCGCCCATCCGAAGGCGCGGGACATTTCTTCATCATCGCGTCTGCCAAGAGCGGCATCACCGACGCGCGGGGGTTGAAGGGCGTGGAGATTGGCGTCTCGCAGGGGACGGTCATCGAGTACGTGACCGAACGGCTTTTACAGGCGGAAGGACTGACAAACGACGAGATCAAGACCATCGCCGTGCCGAAGATTCCCGACCGCATGGCGCTGCTCGCTTCGGGCGAATTGAACGCTGGCACATTACCCGACCCGCTTGGGGCGCTAGCAGTTCAGCAGGGAGCAGTGATTGTGCTGGATGATTCCAAACACCCCGAATACGGTTTCAGCGTGCTTTCGTTCCGCAAGGAAGTGATCGACGCGAATCCCGAAGCGGTGAAGAGCTTTTTGGCGGCAGTCGAAGAAGCGGTTGAGTTGATCAATGCCGATGCGAAGAAATACACCAACGTGTTGAGTGACCAGAAAATTGTGCCGCCGCCATTGCTGGAGACCTACAAAGTGCCGCCCTTCCCCACGGCTGACGTCCCCACCGAAGAGGAATGGAATGACGCGCTGGCTTGGGCAAAGGATAAAGGCATGTTGACTGTGGACGTTTCGTATGCGGATTCGGTCAACGCGACGCTGCTGCCGTAAATTCATCAAACACAAAGGTCGCGAAGGGACACAAAGAAAAAATCTTTTTGTTTGAAGTTATAATGAACTAACAGTCACCTGAGGTGACTGTTAGTTTTTGACCAACCATGATTCACGTCCACTCCCTCACATTTAGCTACCCACACACCGCGCCCATCTTTCAGGGTTTCAACTGGGACGTTCAGCGCGGCGAGACCTGGGCAATCCTCGGCTCGTCGGGCTGCGGAAAAACGACCCTGCTCTACCTGCTGGCTGGATTGCGTTTTCCGACCAAAGGCGTTATCGAAATAGACGGGGAACGGCTGGAACGTCCACGCCCGCGCAGTGGATTGATTATTCAAGATTACGGCTTACTGCCTTGGGCAACCGTCCGCGAGAATGCAGGGCTGGGATTGCAAGTCCGCGATTTTTACGGTGAGGACGGCAAGCATACACCAAAAAACTTTCAGCCTGAAAAAGATACCGAGTATTGGCTGGCCAAGCTTGGGCTAAATGAAGTCGCGGACAAATATCCATCCCAAATCTCAGGCGGACAACGCCAGCGGACAGCCATCGCCCGCACGCTGGCTTTATCGCCCGACCTACTTTTGATGGACGAGCCGTTCTCGTCGCTCGACGCCATCACCCGCGAAGACCTGCAACACCTGACCCTTTCGCTTTGCCGCGAGCAGGCCCTGACATTGGTCATCGTCACCCATGCCATCGAAGAGGCGATTGCCTTAGGGAGAAAAATCTTATTATTGGATTCGTCGCCGCGAGTCTTCGAGAATCCGCATGCGGGAGAGATGGAACATCGCAACAGTCGGGAATACCGTGAGTTGTACGAACTACTGCGGAAGGAAATGCGCTCATGAAAAGGCGCGACATTCTCTTCTCCATCGTCGGGTTGGTCATCGTATGGCAGGTCGTCGCCATGTTGGTGGACCGCAACATCCTGCCCGCGCCGTGGGACGTGTTTGTCGTCTTCATTGACGAACTGGACAACGGACTTGTCACCCACTTTCTCTACAGCCTATGGCGCGTGACGGCGGGGATGTTACTGTCGGTGCTGGCGGCGGCCCCAGCAGGATTGTTGATCGGCGGCTGGAAGCGGCTGGACAGAATCTTCTCCCCCATCATCTATGTTTTATATCCCATTCCCAAAGTCGTGTTCGTACCCGTCGTTTTGCTCTTTCTTGGGATCGGAGACGTTGCCAAGATCACGCTCATCTTCCTGATTCTGTTTTTCCAAATCGTGGTGCTGGTGCGCGACCAGGCGGCTGGACTTCCCCCGCAGTTGATCCAAAGCCTGCGCAGTCTCGGCGCGGGACGCAGGGCATTGTTCCGCTTTGTGTACCTGCCCGCCAGTCTGCCCGCAATTTTGACCGCGCTGCGTCAGTCCATTGGCACGGCGGTGGCGGTGCTGTACATCACCGAGTTGTTCGCCACAAAATACGGGCTGGGATATTACATCTACTACAACGGCAGCACGCTGTTCAATTATCCCGCCATGTACGCGGGAGTCATCGCCATGAGCCTGCTGGGACTCGGCATGTACTACGCCGTGGATTGGGCAGAGAGACGGTTGTGCAAGTGGAAGTTTGTGGGGTAACCGCAGACGATGGACCATGGACGAAGGACTGTTGGGAAATTAGACAAAACCTCTTTCAAGATTTATACTACTTGCACCAACCAAACAATAGACAAAGATGGGAAAATCAATCGAGGCACACATGTCACAGGAAAAATTCTCACTCCTCCGTTCTATTCTGCAAACACTTGGTCTGTCCAAGGAAGCCAGCGACGATATCATTGATCGCATCACTGACTGGCTTTCTGTGAAGGAAGATGAAAAATCTCCCTCACATATTGAATACCCATACTTCACCCGTGACGACTTCCTCTCACCCGCAGAACTCAGTTTCTACCTTGTTCTCAGATCGGCCGTTTCAGAATGGGCAATAATTTGCACCAAAGTCTCTCTGGGTGACATTTTCTACGCCAAATCCAGTGACTATGGTAAATATCGAACCTATACCAACAAGATTGACCGCAAGCACGTAGACTTCCTTCTCTGCGATCCCAAAACCGTGAAGCCCATTCTCGGAATCGAACTCGATGACAAAAGCCATCAGCGACAGGACAGACAGGAACGTGATGAGTTTGTGCAGAACGTCTTTGCTGCCGCTAAACTTCCCCTTGCAAGAATTCCCGTCAAACACGCCTATTCTGTCTCTGAACTAAATTCCTTGTTACAGAGATATCTCTCAAAGAAAGAATTTCCATCCACCCCACCCGTTATTGAAAAAGAATCGAGTGAAGTCCCATTTTGTCCAAAATGCGGAAGTGCAATGGTTCTTCGTACCGCCAAAAGTGGTCTCAATCAAGGTGGGAAATTCTGGGGTTGTTCCCAATATCTCCAATGCCGAGGGATTATCAATATAGAGAATACGAAATAAAAACCGGCGATAATGAACGATCTTTATATTCACCCTAACGCCATCCCCACCCAAAACAGCAGACTAAACACAAACGCGGTTTGACCTGTCCCGGCCAGCGCGGCATTAAGCAGACGTCCCTTCTGCGTGAGGACGGTGCGGGCGGCACGGAATGCAAACGGCAATGATCCCCACGCAAGCAGGGAAAACCACGAGACGATTCCCAGCCATGCGGCAAGCGGCAGGACAAGATACGCCACTGTCATGCACAGCAGGTATTCAACTTTGGTGAGACGTTCGCCGAGAATCACCGCCAATGTATGCTTCCGCCCTTTGCGGTCGATTTCGATGTCGCGTAAATTATTGACCACCAGAATCGCGGTGATGATCAAGCCGGGCGGAATCGTCATCCACCACGCGGCAGTCGAGACAAAGCCAGCCTGCACATAATACGTCCCCGCGACGGCGGCAAGCCCGAAGAAGATAAAGACGAAGATGTCGCCAAGTCCGTAATAGCCCAGAGGGAATGGTCCACCCGTATAGGCGATGGCCGAGATGATGGCGGCAAGACCGATCAAGATGACAGGAAGTCCGCCCAGCCAGGCGAGATATAGTCCCAGCAGCGCAGCAATGCCGAAGACAACTCCCATTCCCAGCTTGACTTGAAACGGAGTCAGCAGACCAGCCTGTGTCACCCGCGTAGGACCGAGTCGCTCGGGGGTGTCGGTGCCGCGCTCGAAGTCAAAGACATCGTTGGCAAGGTTACTTCCGATTTGCAACAATAAGGCGGCGAATAAACATGCCAGCGCGGCGTCGAGGCGGAAGAAGCCGTCACGCCAGGCAACGGCGCATCCCATCACCACCCCGGCTGCGGCGGCGGGCAAAGTCCGCGGGCGGATGGCTAGCATCCAGGTTTGTAAGGCTTGTCGGTTCAATATGTTGTCTCCCAAAAATACTTCGCCCTGAGCGTCGTCGAAGGGCTCTTATTCAACCATGCTTCGACTTCGCTCAGCACGGAGTATTCTTCAAAGTCCGCCGCAGTATAACTTATAATCGGGCAAAACCAGCCCCCTCCCGTCCTCCCCCAAATTCCAAGAACATGGAATTTGGGGGAGGAGAGATATAAGGATTAGTCATGACACAACTTACAGGACAGGAACGCGCGACGTATGTTCAAACCATGTTCACGCAGATCGCGAAGCGCTACGATTTAATAAATAGATTGATGACGGGGTTTCAGGATGTGCGTTGGCGAAAGCAGGTCATTCGTCTCGCAAGGTTGACAAACGATGCCTCGCTGCTGGACCTCGGAACTGGCACCGGTGATTTGGCACGCGAGGCGCTGACACAGTTTCCGCAGGCCAAAGTTATTGCCGCGGATTTCACCCTTGAGATGATGCGCGCGGGACAGATGACCAATCCGCTGAATTTCTCCAGCGCCGACGCTCTGCACCTGCCGTTCAAAGCCTCCACCTTCGATGCAGTTGTCTCCGGCTTTTTGATGCGCAACGTGATCGATCTGCAAAAGGGAATCGAGGAACAGTTCCGCGTGCTGAAAAACGGAGGGCGAATCGTCATCCTCGACACAACCCGCCCAAAGAAGAACATCCTCTCACCCTTCATCTGGATTCACATGCACTTCATCATCCCCACTCTGGGTGGCTTGCTGACGGGCGTCCGCGAGGCATACAACTATCTGCCCGACTCCACCGAGGGCTTTGTCACCGCCGAAGATTTGGCGTCACGGATTGAGAAGGCTGGATTCAGAAACGTCAAATTCCAGCGGTTGATGTTCGGGACGATTGCGATTCACTGGGGAGAAAAATGATGCTCTGTCGGGGCTTAGCCCCCGACAGAGCATCAAACCACAACGGGTCGTCTCTACCCTTCCGATTTTGCCGGCTGAAACTGTTCACGCGAACCAAGCCGCGATTGCAGGAAGAGGAATGCGATGATGGCCACCACGCACAACATACCCCCGATATACCAAATGTTACGGGGATTGTAATTATCCATCACCAGCCCTGCCGCACCGGGACCAATCATGGATGGGACGGCCCAAGTGAGGCCAAAGACCGCCATGTAGCGGGCTCGTTTATCCTCGGGGGCAAAGGCCGCAGCGAGAGAATTGCTGGTAGGCATGCCGACCATCTCTCCGATGGTGATGATGATCATCGCCAGGATAAACAGCGGGACAGTCGCCACGAAACCGTACATCGTGAAACCGATCATGTAGAAAAAGGTCGCAGTCGCCATCATCAGGAAGGGAGAATAACGTTTGATGATGCGCGTCACGGAAAACTGAAAGAGCACCACTGTAATCGCGCTGGAGGACATGATCAGCCCGTAAAATCGCGGGTTGACATGATGCACGTCACGCAAAAAGACAGACAGGGAGCTGTACATCTGCTGGTAAACCAAAATCATCAGAATGGACGCAAAGATGAACGCTAAAAACGGGCGGTCGGCAATAGCTTGTCCGTATCCGCGCAGGGTCTCCACAAATGATTCGGATTCGGTTTTCTCCTTCAGCTGAGGTTTGGTTTCAGGAATCAAGCGAAAGACCAGCAGCGCCGTGATGGTGCTGATGACCGCATCGCTCAAAAACAGATAGAGATAGTTGTATGAAGCCAGGAACCCGCCGATGGTGGGACCGATGATCCACGCGAAGTTGGCGACCACGCGCAGGATGCCAAATCCTTCGGAACGTTTCTCGGGAGGGAGAAGGTCCGCGACCATGGCTTGATGCGCGGGATGTGAAGCACTGCCCATCAATCCTACAAAGGCGGACAAACCATAGAATAGATAGAATTGATTGACGAAGCCAAGCGTCAGTCCGCTCAGGGCGCTGACCACAAGTCCGAACAAAATGATGCCACGCCGCCCGTAACGGTCTGCCATCGCGCCGCCGATGGCGCTGCCGATGATCCCCGCCAGCGAGTTCGTTCCAAGGATGATCCCCGCCTCGGTCATACCGACACCAAACTTTTGCGTAACGTACAGGGCAAAGAATGGAAATAACAGCGTATTTCCGATGACATCGATGAATTGCGTGCCTACAACCACCCAGAACGTGCGAGGGAATTGGTTATAGGTTTTTTGTAGTTTTTCGAGCATTCTTCTCCTTGCAAATTAGTGTTAACGCGCTTCGACTATGCTCAGCGCGAAATTCGTCCTGAGCATAGTCGAAGGACTTTATATCACATCTTTATTCGTAAGCCAGCACTTCGCGGACGGTGAGACGGGAAGCAGTGCGGGCCGGGATGAAACTGGCGACAACGCTGAGCAGGATGACAATCAGCAGCCACAGCCAGAGTCCCGGCGTCGAGTAGGAGTAAGTCAACGGAACGCCCATCACCGCCTGACCAAGCGCCTGATTGAGCCCCTGACTCATGGGGATGGCTACCAGCGCGCCCATTGCCCAGCTCATCAAGCCGATGACCACGCCTTCGAGGATGAAGACCGAGGACACGCCGCGATTCGGTGCCCCGATGGCACGCAACACGCCGATCTCTCGGGTCCGTTCCAGTACGTTGATGCTCATCGTCCCCATCAGCCCTAAGCCGCCAACCAAAGCCAGCAGGATCGCCATCACCAGCAGGAGGGCGACAATCGCATCGAACGACGCCTCTGCTTCGGTGCGCTCATTGTTGATGGTTGCAACCATGCTGACTCTCACGCCAATGCGCTCGAAATAATCCTCCAGTTCGCGGGTTGCGGCATTCACGTAAGCAGGATCATGTGACTGCATGGTGACCATCAGTGCATCTGCCTCTCCGATCCGATTCGTAATCATGGTCATGTAATCGTAATTTGCATACAGCACAGGCAGAAAAGCCATACCAATATACGTCCCAACGATTCTGAAGGTGTGTTCCTTACCATTCACCTTCAATACCATATCACCGCCTAGGTGAAGTTCGGGTTCGTCCTGCAAAAATGCGGAAGGGATAACCACTGCATTATCGTCATCAGGCATAAGCCATCTTCCCTCCGCGATGGTGGGAGAGACGATCAGGCTGTCTGGTCCCACGGTGGGCGCGAACATGTAAAGCATGCCGCTCTCACTGTCGTCGCTGCGGACAAGGCGCGCGGGCATTTGAATCCAGACGTCGGTTTTGGTCACACCCGGTACGTTCAAAGCATCAAGCTCGACTTTTTCCGCACGGTAGGTACGGTCAAAGGTAAGCATCATATCGCAGTTGAACCATTTGATCATGTCCTCGACGGTGCTGGACAATGAAGCGCGGATATTGAACACACTGATGAAGGTCGCCGAGCCAAGCGTGAGCGTGATCAGGGTTAACGTCAGCCTGCCCTTGTTGCGGAAGGTATTCCGCACCGACAACAAAATCGAGCGGATGGAGAGGTTTCGCATGAACCACAAGTTGGCGCCAGAAAGCAATCGGTCGATCCAATTCCCGCCGAAGCGCCCCCTGCCCATCGTGTAACTGCTCATCGCCTCCGCCGCGCTGATTCGCAAGCTGGAAATGAACGGGACAAGCGAAGCCAGCACAGGCAGGATCAACCCGATGGCAATTTGAATCAGAAAGGTTTGTGGCGGCACTTCCATCGAATAAATATCGAAGTTGAAGAAGACAGCCAGCACACCGCTGAGTTCGCGCGCGCCATATACTCCAAGCGGAATGGCGATCAGCAAAGCCAGCATGCCGTATGCCAGAACCATCACCAGGTACATCCCCAAAATTTGAAGTGTGCTTCCTCCCACAGCCTTCATCACGCCGATCTGACGTTTTTGTTGCGTGAGCAAAGCGGACACGGTGTTGACCACGAGGAAGATGCTCAAAAACAACGACAGCACTCCCAACATACCCATCAGCAACAGGATGCCCTGCAAGACATCGTTCATCGGAAGTTGACCCGGTTCCGCAGTCATGCTCAATGGGATGGTGTAACCTGACTTCTCGGCTTTGTCCTTGACGCGATTGACCACCTGTTGCGCCCAGTCTTTATCCTCTGGATGAGTGGCAAGCACATGCAGTTCGTTGAAACCATATGGCTCACCGAACCATTTCAGCGTGTCAAAGGTGATGTATCCGTAGGGTGTGCCATCAATTTGCGCGGGGAGTTGTGCGGGGTCATACGCCGACCCTGCAATGCGGACTCTGCGCTCGACGTCATTGGGGAACCTGACCAGCAGGACATCGCCAACCTGCGCATTGATGACGGAAAGCGCCGCGCGCTCGATCAGGATTTCGCGTTCGGGCGGGGGCCAGGCTCCACTCTGAGACGCGACCTTGTTGACGCGGGTGTCTTCATAATCGGCGACGACAAAGATCGTGAGATTTTTCCATTCTCCTGATTTTGTCTGCACACGGGCAGAGATATTCCTGCGCGCATCCACTTCCTGCACATCCTTCATCGAGCGGACAGATTGGATAAAGTCTTCGTCGAACAACTCAGTTGTCCGCACGGTTCCACTGGACGGCGTGATGGCGGCGAAACTTTCCGCCAGCCCATCGGAGAGAATCGTGCGCGCGCTGAGGATGATTCCCAGCGCGAACAAACCCACAGACATGGACAGCACGATTAACAGCGTGCGCGTCTTGTTGCCGAACAGATCGTTGATGACCTTGTACCAGCGCGCCCTAAGCATGGACGTTCTCCTTTGCTCCTACGATCTCGCCGTCAGACAGAGTAATCGTCCGTGAGCCGCGCTTGGCAATGTCCTTGTCATGAGTGACGAGAAAAACTGTTCTGCCCTCCTTGATCAGTCCCTCGAAGATATCGATGACCGCCGCCGCAGTTGCCGAATCCAAACTGCCAGTGGGTTCATCTGCGACGAGGATCGCAGGGTCGTTCGCCATGGCGCGGGCAATCGACAGGCGTTGCTGCTGTCCGCCTGAGAGAGCGGTCGGCAGTTTCTTCGCGTGGTCGGCGATGTCCACCTGCTCAAGCAGGGACATTGCCCGCTTGCGCTGTTCCCAGCGCGAATATCGCCAGGCGAAATCCATCGGCAGCATCACGTTTTGCAGGACGGTCAGGGTCGGCAAAAGTTCAAAGGTCTGGAAGACCACGCCCATCGTTTTGGCTCGTAGTTTGGCGGCTTTTTCGGAACCGAACTTGTGCAGGGGTTCACCGTCCACCCAAATCTCGCCCGATGTAGAGCGATCCAGCCCAGTCAACATGTTGACCAATGTGGTCTTGCCGCTGCCTGATTTTCCCGTCACGACCAAGAATTCACCTTGGAAGATTTGCAAATAAATGCCGTTCAACGCGGTGACGGAACCCGCCAGGCTGTTGTAGACCTTGACCACAGAGCGGAGTTCGATCAATGGCTCGCGGAGTCCAAAGTCTCCCGACTTTGGATTTGCCACCCCTGCAAAATCTGGACGCGAAGCGTTTGCACTCCAAGAATTAGCGGTTGACGAATTCATCGTGAATCCTCCCGTCCACAATGCGGATCGTACGCTGGGCGCGTTCGGCAAGTTCGTTGTCGTGCGTGACCATGAGGATGGTCTTGCCAGAAGCCGCGAGAGTTTCAAACAGCCGAAAGACCATCTCGGTGGACTTTGAATCGAGGTTACCCGTCGGCTCATCTGCTGTGAGCAGGACGGGATTATTCGCCAGCGCGCGGGCAATCGCCACGCATTGCTGCTGTCCGCCAGAGAGGGCGCTCGGCAGGTGATGGGCATGTTCCGCCATGCCGACCAATTCAAGCAGGTGCATCGCCTGTTCGGGACGTTCGAGGCGGGGATAATGTCCGCCGTAATCCATCGCCAGCAGGATGTTCTCGACGGCGGTCAGCGTGGGCAGGAGTTGGAAGAACTGGAAGATGACGCCGACAGATTGTCCGCGCCAGATGGCAATTTGCTCCTCGTTTAGATTATGAACCGCCGTGCCGTCAACCACGACTTCTCCCGAAGTGGGTCGGTCGATGCCCGTGATGACGTTGATCAGCGTGGACTTGCCGCTGCCCGACTTGCCGATGATCGAAACGAAAGCGCCCGACTCGACACGCAGGTCCACACCCTTGAGCGCGGTGAAAGTCCCGGCGGAACTGTGATAGGTCTTGACGACCTGTCGCAGGTCAACAAGATTGGCGTCAGGGATTGCAATTTGAGTATTTTGAGGGCGCGAGTTGAGTTCCAGCATGGCGATTACCTATTGCTTAAGATACGCGTCAAAAAGAATTTTGTCGGCGCTAGAAGGGAGTAAAAAAGGAGTATTTTTTACTTTTTGTGCGTTTGTGATTCCCTGAGCGACAGCGACACTTGCACCGCACTGCGTTCCCTGGCACCGACCGCCAGGGCAGGTGTGGTGCAGTGCAGGTGAGGGTCTCCGAGACAACGGTAGAGGTTCTTCGCCGCTGCGCGGCTCAGAAAGACATTGCTACCCATACACCTGCGGATTGAAACAATTGGGCAGGCGCTCGCCTTTCAGCCCCGCCACCAGGTTTTGCGCGGCAAGCAGAGACATCATGTCACGAGTCTTTTTGCTGGCGCTGCCGAGGTGTGGCACGATGAGACAGTTTTCCAACTCCAGCAATGGACTGTCCATCGGAAGTGGCTCAGGGTCGGTGACATCCAGTGCGGCGGCAAAGATTTGCTTCGATTTCAGCGCGTGGTACAAGGCGTTCTGGTCGAGGATTCCACCCCGAGCCGCGTTGACCAGCACTGCGCTCGGCTTCATCTTCGCCAGAAACTCAGCATTGACCAGATGCTTCGTCTCCGAATTCAGCGGGACATGAATCGAGACGAAATCGGATTCTCGCAGAAGTGTATCGAGGTCAACAGGTTGGGCGTTGTACGCAGGTTTGGACGTCGGGTCGTGATAGATGACGCGCAAGTCAAATCCCTGGGCGCGTTTGGCAACCGCCTGACCGATGCGCCCGAAGCCGACAATTCCCAACGTTGCACCGACCAAGTCCGCGCCGAGTAGAAGGGACGGACTCCACGTCACCCATTTGCCTGCACGCAAATATCTTTCCCCTTCAGCCAACCGTCTCGCGGCGGCGAGCAACAACGCGAAAGTTTGGTCGGCCGTTGCATCCGTCAAAACCCCAGGCGTGTTGCCGACGGGGATTCCGCGCGCGGTGGCGGCGGGGATGTCGATGTGGTCCACGCCGACCGACATGCTGCTGATAACCTTCAACTGCGGACCAATTGCATCCATCAGTTCACCGTCCACTTTGTCGGTCAGCAGGCAGAGCAAGCCGTCTACGCCGCGGGAGCGTTCGATAAGTTCAGCCCGCGTGGGCGGCAGGTCGGCAGTCCAAAGGTCAACGCCCTGAGCGCCGTCGAAGGGAGGGAAATGCTCCTTGATCAGAGCCAGCCCAGGGTCGGGAACAATGCGGGAGATGAAAATTTTGGGTGTCATGTCCAGAGTATAATCCGCGCATGTCCAAAATCAAACAACCAAATTCACGTCATTGCTTCATCTGCGGATTGGAAAATCCCGTCGGCTTGCATCTGCACATCTACGAAACTGAGCCTGGCGTCGTCGAAACCCAGTACGTCGCGCCTGACCACTTTCAAGGCTACCCCGGCGTTTTGCATGGGGGCATCGTGGCGGCGATCATCGACGAGGTTTCGGGACGCGCACAGATGGGCAGTGACCCGCAAAACCCACGTTTTATGTTTACCGGTAAACTCGAAGTGAAGTATCGCAAAAATGTGCCGATTGGCAAACTGCTGAAAATCGTCGGCAAGGCGGTGAAGAACAAACGCAATCTCGCCGAATCGTGGGCGGGGGTTTACGACGCCGAGACCGATGAGTTACTGGCGGAAGGTACGACCGTCTCGATCAACGTGCCGAACGAACAACTCGATATGTCGCGGCTGGAAGAACTGGGCTGGAAGGTATATCCAGATTAGTTTGTGGAAGAAATCTTGTTGATCATCACCTACATCGCCGTTGTTGCCTCGGCAATTTCAGGCGCACTCGAAGCGCGTAAAAATGAAATGGACATCGTTGGCGCGGTGACCATCGCCTTTGCCACCGCCTTCGGCGGCGGCACCATCCGTGACCTGCTGCTTGGACGCACACCCGTCTTTTGGGTGCTCGACCCCGGCTTGACCATCGCCGCCTTCGTCTTTGGCGCGCTATCCTATTACCGACTCGACCGTCTCTCGAAAACGCTTTTCACAGTTGTCGATGCGATTGGTCTTGGGTTGTTCAGCGTCCTTGGGGCGACCTACACCCTGCAACTCGAACTCTCCCCCATCGTGGCGGTGTTGATGGGTGTGGTGACGGGTGTCTTCGGTGGCGTATTGCGCGACCTGTTCTGCAACCGCATCCCAAAAATCTTTCGTCATAACACAACGCTATACGCCACATCTTCCTTTATCGGCACGTGTCTTTTCGTGCTTTTCATCCGGCTCGACATGGACCACCTACTGGCATCCACAACAAGCGCGGGAGTCATTTTCATCTTGCGGCTCGCTGCCGTCCGCTTTCGGATGACCCTGCCCAAACCATAAAATTGCCTGTTACATTTTCGCCGCCTCCAGCAACATATATACAACTGGAGGTTTATGACCACGATTATGACAACCTACCCCCAAGACCTGACAGACGAAATCGACCTTGCCCACGAGGCCCGCGCAAACACGGAGGCGTTCGGCGAACTCTACCGCCGCCATGTGACCCGCGTCTACCGCTATCACATGGCGCACACGGGCAACGTCAAAGACGCGGAAGACCTGACCTCGCAGACTTTCATGGCTGCGCTGGAGGGCATCCGCTCGTTTCGTGGGACAGGCTCCTTTGCCGCCTGGCTTTTGGGAATCGCCGCGCGGAAGAAGGCGATGTTCTTCCGCAGCGGCAGACTCAGGGACGAAATTCCCATCGAAGCCGCGAACCAGATCCCAAGCCCAAATTTGGGCACTGACCAGTTGGCGAATCAACGCCTGAGGCTGGAATCCATCACCCACGCGCTGAAACAGATCAGCCCCGAGCGGGCGGACGCCATTGCCCTGTGCTTTTTCAGCGAACTGACCTATGCCGAAGCGGGTCTTGTGCTCAACAAGAGCGAAGCTGCCGCGAAGATGCTCGTTTCTCGCGGACTTCAAGACCTGCGCGAACGGACTTCACTTGTTTTCGAGGTGGAACTATGAACGATAAAAACTCAATGAGCCGCGAGGAAGAAATGCTCAAATCCATCGCCCAACAAGTGAATCCAAGTCCGTCTTTCACGAATGAATTGGAGAAAAAACTAATGAACGCCCATAAACCAGCAAAACCTGGTTTGTTTTCCGTTAAGAAAATCGCACTCACGGCAGGCTGGGCAATGGCACTTGCCGCGCTGGTCCTGACCTTCGTCTGGGTCATTCGCTCGATTGCGCCAAAGCCGCAGCCCGCCGCCGGCGATACGCCGTTTCCGGTTGGTGAAACCGCTGTGCCCAGACCGCAGGTTGCGCCCGAAGGGGAAACCTACGACACTTCCGTGGGGCAATTCATCATGACGGTTGATCTGCCCGAAGCCGTCCCACAGGCCGCACTCTATCAGCTTGATCCTACGCAGGAAAATGCAGAGTACCAGGTCAAAACAATTCGTGACCTCGCCGCCAAAATCGGAATCGATGGAAGCCTGTATCAAATGCAGGAACGTTACGGCGGACCGGGCTACATCTTCACAGATGGCAAACAACGCATCGAAGTGGCGGGCTACTCCCCCCATTATTTCTCCTACTACACGGATTACACCACATTCCCGCTGGTTGTGAATCGCGGCAACGTTTTGTCGTCCGAAGAGATGAGGGCCAAAGCCGAAGAGTTCCTGACAGCGCGCGGACTGCTCGACTTCCCATATCAGGTCAGCGGCTACGACGATCCTCAAAGCCGCATGGTGAACTTTGTCCCGCGCTTGAACGACCTGCCCGAATCATACACCTTCGAAAACTTGACGAACCTGCAAGTGTCCTTCGACCAAAATGGTGAGGTTGTCATGGTCGGCATGAATATCCAGCCCTGGCAGCCGATTGGCAGTTACCCGCTGATCAGCGCGCAGCAAGCCTGGGATAGATTCCTCACCAACGGGCTGAATGGCTTGGGCGTGGAAATGTCGTCAGGCGGAAGCATGTCTCCCCCGGAAGGTTCGACGTTCAAGCTCTGGCGGCGCGATATTCCCCTCGAGCAGTCGATCAGCATCATCGGCATGGCGACATCCTCCAACGCAGTCGATGGCGGCACTCCCCTTCTCGTCATGGACAACATCTCCCTGACGGGGAACCTCGAAGGGCTGACCAACCTCGAAGAAACGGTTCAACTCGATGGCCGGTTCATCATGGATGGGGACGTGAGGAAATTCCAGGTGGACAGTTGGCAGCTTTCTGATCCGATGCCAACGTTGGATGGGGCAATCGAACAAGCGGACGGCCAGAGCTGGCTAGTCACAAACGACGGTCAACGCCTGCAATTGGAAGACCTCCCGGAAGACATTCAAGTTGGCGAAAGAACCTCTGTCTACGGAATTGTCTCAGGCGACAAGCTGGATTGGCGGACCATCAATCAAGGCGAGGGCTTTGGCGGTGGAGGCGGAGGCGGCGGAGGTGCAGGGTTGGCCAGATTGAATCTCAGCGGCACACCGATGCCGACTGCCACACCGTGGCCCGTCTCGACACCCGTGGATTATGCTTCGATGATCGGAACTCGACTGGAAGGCGAACAAGGCAACGTGGATATCTGGAATCTGCAAAAGGATGATGGCTCGACATACTTCATCTACAAACTGAGCAGCGACTCGGAGGAAGGTTTCCTCGACTCGTTCTGGCAGGTCAACCTCGAAGGTCCAGCCACCGAAGGATTGGAAGCGTATTACCGTATGCCGGTGAAAGTTTGGGGGACGATCACCAGTGTCAATCAGCAAGGCATCGCAACTGTTCAGATGGAACGTTATGAACCGATGTATCCAGATGAAAAGGCGCAGCTACTCTTCGGTGAAGAAAAGGTGGCGCAGGTGGAAGGCGTGGATGTCCTGATCTTCACCACCAAAGATGGTACAAGCTACGTCAGAAACGACAGCATCCAATACGGCATGATCGAGCCGATGGCAGCCGCAGAGGAAGGCTTCATGAATTATATCGTCGGGTGGTCTGCGCCGGGACAGACGTTTGGCGGGTATCCCATATTCGACGTTATCAGCATCGGCAGCGTTCCGCAAGACTTCGACCTCGACACGGTGATTTCAGACGCCCTCACCCCGATGGTCATGGATGAAGCGCAGGCAAACATCTCAGGCGAAACCCCGACGGGAATCATCAATCGGGTCGAGCTGATCTACCAGGGCGAAGACCAACTGCTTGCCGAGGTCGAGGAGGGACGCACCCTGTACGCCCAACCCTTCTGGCGTTTCAGCGGGTACTACAGCGAGAACTCCTACTTCGACATCATCGTTCAAGCACTGCCGGATGAATATCTCCAGCCAGTTCCGCTTCAATAGCAAAGAAATTGAATAGACAGGAAATATCGCCGTTTCAACACGGCGATATTTCTTTAACGTATAATACAAGTAACTATACGGAGGCACAGGATGATCACGACTTATCACCGACCACAGACAATGGATGAAGCGCTTGCGCTTTTAAATCAACCGAATACACTCCCACTCGGCGGCGGGACCCTTCTCTCCAAACCAACGACTGACTCTGTTGCCGTCGTGGATTTGCAAGCCCTCAAGTTGGATTCGCTCCGCGTTAACGGAAGCGAATTGCAAATCGGCGCGACCTGCACCCTGCAATCCCTGCTCGAGTCAGGAGATTGCCCTGCCGCGTTGAAGACCGCGCTCAAACTCGAAGCGCCGATCAACATCCGCAACTCAGCTACGGTGGCAGGAACATTGGTCGCAAGCGATGGACGTTCGCCCTTTGCCACGTCCCTGCTGGCGATGGATGCGAAAATGGACCATAGACCATTGACCACAGACAATCGTCCGTCGTCCGTCATCAGTGGTCTGGGAGAATTCCTCCTTACCCGTCCCAAAGCGCTTATCACGTCCATCACCATTCCGCTCAACACAAAGTTCACCTTCGAATACGTTTCCAAGACCCCATCGGACAAACCGCTGGTCTGCGCCGCAGTCAACCGGTGGAATTCAGGGCGCACACGCCTTGTCCTCGGCGGCTATGGCAAGACTCCCCTGCTGGCAATGGACGGCACCGAAGCCGACGGCATCGAAGCCGCCGCGCGCAATGCCTATCACGAAGCACAGGACGAATGGGCAAGCGCGGAGTACCGCATGGACGTGGCTGCGACGCTGGCGAAGCGGTGTTTGGAAAGCACGTAATTCAACAGCTTATGAAAGACCTCGTAGTTTCAGCTTGCGAGGTCTTTTGTTTTCGTCTTATTTGGCAGTTTCTTCAGCTACCCTTAGGACTGCCCAGGGAATAGTCAGGAGTACCCAAGGGCATCCTGTACTGATCCTGTACTAGTCCTGTACTGATCTTATAGTATGCTCAGGGGACAGTAAGGATACGGCATGGGAGCGCCAAACCGATAAAGTGCGGCGGGTTGAGACAGGTAAGGGGGATAAAATGCGTTGAAAATTCATTTCCCAGCGCACCCTGCGCCATCCAAATTGGTGCTTGAACCCAATTGGGGAAGCAAAATCCTTGCACTGGGACGAGTTTTCATTTATGCTTAACTCATCGTATCCGCCAGAATACAATAAGGGGACACATGCCCCGCCAAATCTCCGAAAAGCTCACTCGTAAGCAAATGATCGATCCGCAATTGGAAAAGGCGGGTTGGTATTTGCGTGACCACTCCAGGGTGAAGATCGAAATTCCCGTGGACGGTTACGATGCCGAGCCGTGGAATGGGGTGACGGATTACACGCTCTACCGCGAGAACGGGGAAGTGTTGACACGACAGTTTGAACCCAATATTACACAATACAACTACAACGCCGATCAGATTCGCTTTTTGCGCGCGGTGCAAAGTGTGTTCTTGCAGAAGCGCCATCTCGAAACCGCTGACACTTCGACGCGGCTCAGTGCAAGCCTGTACGAGCCGCCGCTGGATATGTTTGGCGCGGATGCGGTGGAACGGTGGTTTACCGAGAAGGAAGTTCGAGAAATAGTCACTTTTACGAATCAATTAGCCATATAATTACCACACAAAACCAGTGCCATGAAGGTCAATATGCCCAGTTCAAGTCGTAAAAAGAAGTTACTTGTATTTCTAAGTCATGCAAAAGAAGACAAAGCTAAGGTCCGAAAATTATGCCAACAGTTGAAGGAGGACGGTTTTAATCCTTGGCTTGATGAAGAAAAAATATTGCCTGGGCATGATCGGAGGCTGGAAATCGAAAAAGCCCAACGTGTTAGCGATGCGATTATTTTGTGCTTTTCCGAGAAGTCGATCGGAAAAGAAGGATATGTTCAGCGCGAATATAAGCAGGCAATGGATATTTCGAAAGAAAAACCCGAAGGTGTAATATTTGTTATTCCAGTTCGCCTTGATAAGTGCGATGTTCCATTTTTTCTCAAAGATTTACAGTGGGTAGATTACCCTTCGAATTATGAGCGGCTTTTGTTATCGCTGGGAACAAAAAGTACGAGTGGGAGGTTGCTGAAACCCTCAAAAGTAAAAAAAGCTATTACAAGGAACAAAATCTTGCGAACAACCGAAACGGAGGATACAGCTTCTCCTGTCATTAACATTTCTTATCGTCAGGAAGTGTTGGCGGAATTCTTTAAGTTTGTCAAACGAGGAGAGTCTTTTTATTTGCTTGGTGGATCTGGTTTTGGTAAAAAGCGCTTGTTCGATTTTGTTCTGCGACGAGATGTTTTGTCACGTTATATTGGAGCATCAGCAGAAGATACTTGGATATTAAAAGTAAACCCTTATCTGTTGGAAACAGTTAAGAACGTCTGGGCTTTTTATGAGTTGCTTTTTCGATCTCTTTTGCTAGAGCTAAACACTCACGAGAACGCCAGTAATTTTGTTGAGGAAGTTGTCCAGTTAGATGCTCAGATTATCGAGCGTAAAGACGACCTGTTAGCATCGCGTTTTTTTGGTCTGGCTGTTAACAAGTTTTGTCAGAGATATAATAAAAACTTATGCTTCCTTTTTGATGAGTTTGATGAAGCGTATAGGAGCTTGCCTAGAGAACTATTCAGTGAACTTCGAGCCATTCGTGAGGAAAATAGAGGAAAACTTTCATATGTATTTTTCTTGAGAAATACCCCCGAAATGTTAAGACCGCCTAATGATGTCTGGGCGATTTATGAATTGTTTTCTCAAAATGTCATTGGAATTGGACCATATACAGGTGCTGATACTTTTGCGTTTATTCAGCAATTAGAAGAGCGCTATGAGCATCGATTAACTATTGAAAAAGGCAAAGTGTATTTGGCGAGCGGAGGACATGCTGGATTAATAGCAGCAATATTCAAGATACTTAGTGAAAACCCCATCGCTAAGGACGAATTTTCTAAACCGAATTGGCTAGATTGGCTAAGCCAGCAACACGTTGTTCTGGCAGAATGTGACAACATACTGGCTTCTTTAGATGAAGTCGAAAGACAGACACTTCTTTCTATTTCTCAGAACGAAATAAATAAAACTTCTATATTGGTCACAAGAGTCTTAGCACTCAAAGGGATGTTACGAATCGAAGAAAACAAAATAGGAATCTTTAGTCCTATACTCAAAAACTATCTTTCTTCTATGAAAAAATAGCTCATGCTCACCGACCCTAAACTTCGTTCGCAAGTAGATGCCCTCTGGGATAAGTTCTGGACGGGTGGTCTCACCAACCCGCTCGATGCGATCGAGCAGTTTTCGTATTTGCTTTTCCTCAAGCGGCTGGATGACCGCGAGAACGCCGCCGAGAGGCAGGCAAAACGCAAGGGGACAACGTACCAAGCTCAGGCTTGGGCTGAGCGCGATCGAAGCCTCGAGAACGAGATGCGATGGGGCGGTGGTTTGCGGAGAAGGAAACGAAAGGAATGAGTGAATTCGTTAATACGCTGAGTTTTCAATAGTAAGGCTAGATTAGGAGGCAGATCATGAAATCAGTCAATCGGAAATCAACGGTGAAGCGTAAAGTCACGGCAAAAATGTATCGTGATACATCAAGAGATAAATCAATTGTGGCCCTCGGTGGTGGAAATGCGGAGTACCTTTACAAGCTTGAAAGGGAAATCACCCCTGGAGAGAAGAATTCAGTATCCGAAGCTGTGGAACTGGTAGGCGGTGGAGGAATGAATTTTTCCTCAAGATTGATTGCCGCAGGTTTTGAAACCTATCCCATTCTTGCCATTGGGGGGGATCCACCTGGTCAAAAAATCCAACAGGAATTAAGAGCCCTTGCCGAGAAAGCCAAGCTTTCTCGGAACCTGCAGGATTTTATTCGTAGTCCAGATTTCCTTATTATGGGTCTTAATACCGCTTTTGCCGTCTTGATTGTTTTGGCAGCCAAGCGTACCATTCTTAATTACCGAGCCAGTGGAAATGCGCCGGTGTTTCAGCGGCACATGTTTAAACGCTTAAAGTATGTTTCGAAATTGACGAGAACCAACCCGACTGTAATTCATATTAGCCACTTACCAAATTTTGCCTTGGCTGAGCCAGTACATGCGGAGATTGGAAACGATATCATAAAAGAAGTGATTCGGACGCATAGCGGCAAATGTATTATCACCTTCAATCCTGGTAGCAGTCAGATTCAACATGGCATTCGATATTGGGAAAAGGAATTGCGCACAACGACCATTTTGCAGCTGAACATGAGCGAAGCAAAACAGATTTTTTCAATAGACGGCCTGTCAACATCTCTGGTTGACATGATCAATTGGTTCAAAGAACGCGCAATTTCAGTAATCATTACATTGGATCGGTTTGGGGCAGTTGGAAGCCATAAAGCCGGGAAAGATGGAATCATATTTGCCTGGCCAATAGAGTTGTTAGAGAGTGAAATGGTGGATCCAACCGGCGCGGGTGATGCCTTTGCAGCCGGTGTCATTTCCGAGATTTGCATGCGTCCCAACTTTGAGTTTCAGGATTTTTTTGCAGCAATTAATACTGGTAGGTATTGGTCCGCATATGCCTGCACTACACTCGGAGGAGCAGGAAATTGCCCGAATGCATCAACTATATCAAAGTTTCGGGAAAAATTTGAACGCGAAAGTCTTAATCCAATCGAAGTTATAAGCCAAAAAAATGCCGAACGTGAACTTAAATTGATTAATAAAGCTTTTGAATAACCTCCCATGCTCACCGATCCTAAATTTCGCTCGCAAGTAGATGCCCTATGGGATAAGTATTGGGCGGGGACGTGGGTCGAGTCGCTCCCGCTCACTTCGTTCGGGAACTTCGTGCGGGGGAGGGACTCGGCGTTTGAGCCTCGCGAGGCGGAGAGGCAGGTCGAGGGGTTGTTTGAGAGTCTGTTGCATGAGGCGTTCAATGGGTAGGGGCACGGTCTCCGTGCCCAGGGCGACGAGACGTCGCCCCTACGCGGGCGTGGTGGCGACCGAAGGAAGTGTCGAGTCGCTCCCACTCGCTTCGCTCGGGGACTTCGTGCGAGGGAGGATGCCCCCTTCGGGGATGATATCCGAGGCGGGGAGGCAGGTGGACAATCTTTTCGAGTCATTGCTGGTTGAATCATTTGAGACAGGATAAGGAGTTGAGAATATGCAAGTCTACATAAATTATCCCAATCCGCATTTCACAATTCACAAGAATTCTTCCTGCCAGCAAATCCACATGCACCAAAAGAGTGGACAGCGAATCGTAAAAGTCAATTCGGCAACTTTGAAAAATGTTCTCAGCCAATTTATCAATGATGGTTACGATTTCAAGTCCGAAGCGCAATTGAATGATTTATGGTTGGATGTATCGTTATCCACGCATGAGCAGGAAATTGGATTCATCCATATGATTCAAGCAATACTTGGTCAGCGATACAAGCCGCTTGGGAATGCGCCGATAAGCGAACACTGCTAATGCAACAACTACTCTCTACTCTCGAATATCTACTCTCTGCCTTTGCGGGCGTGGTGGCGCGGGTCGAATCGCTGCGTGGGCGCATGTCCGAGGCGGGGCAGGCATCGTGGCGACTGCCCGAAGGGCGTGTCGAAGTGTGGATGGGTTGTTTGAATCATTGCTCGCCCTGAGCTTCGTCGAAGGGTTGAGTGAGAGTTTTGGATTATGATATAAACTACAAGGAGGATCCTATGAAAGATTTCTTGCAGGGAATCACTGAACAAAGAGGAATTCTTATAATTCTTGCCGGTGGAATTCTTTTAATGGGTGGTGCAATTGATGGCAGAATTAGCTGGGATGGTAAAACAATCCCAATAAATCCTGCTAGCCAGACTGTGCTCACCATTTTTGGAGGGGTGCTTATTGTTGTTGGCATTGTCATAACAATGAGTGAAAATAGCATTATTGATTTATCAACCCTTGCCAAGCTCGGAATTCATTTACCATCTTCCCCCCGTAAAATCACCATCCTTGCAGCGGAGCGTTCTATACTGTCGCCATATTATGCAGAAAAATCCAAGTCCGCTACAACTATTGACATGATCTCCCTAACACTACTTTCTGCCATGGAAAACTTCGGTCAAGAAGGATTTATCCAATGGATCCAAGCTGGGAAGAAAATTCGCATTCTAATGCTCTCTCCTTTCTCTACGGCTGCCGAACTCAGGAGTCGTGAAGAAAGCGCCAACAAAAGCTTTTTACCCGCAAAAATTATTAAACAAATCGAGGAACTCAAAAGACTGCACATCCGAGCTGAGAAGCAACTCAAAGGCAAGGACTTCACAGGTTCTTTTGAAGTCCGTCTATTCGATGATTTGCCCTATTTTTCATATTTTCATACCGACAAAATCATGGTGATGGGGCTCTATTATGGACATATTCGCGGTCTCCAGTCTGAGGCACTGTTGATCGATGAAAAATCCAGTATCCACGTCAAGATGCGTGACCACTTTGACTATCTCTGGAAAAAATCGGGCAGACATAGTGCGTCAACCGTAACGCTTTGCAGCATAACAAAGGAACATATCTTCTTCAACCATGCCTTGTTGAAATCTTTCCAGTTGCCTACTCGATAAAAGAATCAAGGATGCATGCTTCATGCATTCGTGAGTCCATTTGTAGATGGCCGTTTTTGTACGGGTCGAGTCGCTCCCACTCGCCGCAATGCGGCTCGGGGACTTCGTGCGGGGGAGGAACTCGGCGTTTGAGCCTCGCGAGGCGGGGAGGCAGGTGCCACGTTGAGCCTGTTGGAGCATCGACGGTTTGTTTGAGAGTCTGCTGGCAGAGAGTTTTGGGGCATAGCCCCCTCTGTCCGTTGGACATCTCCCCCCGCGAAGCGTGCGACGATAGTGCTGTCGAATTTGGGGGAGAACTTGGAATTGAGATTATTTATGAAGACCGAGAGCGTTCCTATAATTTTAATTTCAGACGCAACCGTCCCTCCCCAATTTCGACGTGCTTTCCGTCGCAATTGGGGAGGTTAGGAGGGGAAGAAATGCCGTGCCCACCCAGAGGCAACCCGAAAACCAGAACCCGCGCCATCGAACTACGAAAAGAACTAACTCCTGCCGAGCGCAAACTTTGGGCAGTTATTGTAGCGATCAATTGGGAATCAACTTTAGAAGGCAACATGCGGTTGGCAACTATATCCCCGATTTCGTTTGCATCGAAAAGGAACTCATCATCGAACTGGACTGGAGTCAGCACCTGGAACAGGAAGAGTATGATCAAGAGAGAACAAAATATTTGGAATCGCTGGGTTATAAAGTGATCCGCTTTTGGAATAACGATGTGATAAATAACATTGATAGCGTTATACTTGCCATACTTCATGCGATGGAAGATGAAAACAAATGACGATGGACAAGCAATGGTCAATGGTCTACACTTGCACCGCACTGCGTTTGGTGCAGTGCAGGTGTCGTCGATGGTCTATAGTCTGAATTTGTATAAATCACTTCCTTGTGTCTCCGAGTCTTGGGACAGTATAATTGCCCCGTGCCAGCCCTCCCCCTCAACCAAATCCTGCAAGGCGATTGTGTCGAGATTCTCAACTCGCTGTCTGAGAACTCGGTGGATTTGGTGTTTGCCGACCCCCCCTACAATTTGCAACTGCAAAACGACCTCTACCGCCCCGACTCGAGCAAAGTGGACGCGGTCAAAGACAAGTGGGACAAGTTTTCGAGCTTCCCGGATTACGACCGGTTTACCTCCGAGTGGCTACACGCTACATATAGAGTCTTGAAAGACACCGGAACCATCTGGGTCATCGGCTCGTATCACAACATCTTCCGCGTCGGCGCGATCATGCAGGATTTGGGCTTTTGGATTCTGAACGACATCACCTGGATCAAATCAAATCCCATGCCGAATTTTCGCGGCGTGCGCTTCACCAACGCCCACGAGACCATCATCTGGGCGCAAAAGAAAAAAGGAAAAAAGTACACCTTCAACCACCGTTCAATGAAAGCCCTGAACGACGACCTGCAAATGCGCTCGGACTGGGTCCTGCCGCTGGCGACAGGCAGTGAGCGGATCAAAATCAACGGCTCAAAGGCGCACTCCACGCAAAAACCTGAGTCCCTACTCTATCGGGTGATTCTGTCCAGCAGCAAAGTTGGCGATGTGATTCTCGACCCGTTCTTCGGCAGCGGCACCACAGGCGCGGTGGCAAAAAAACTGGGACGTAATTTTATCGGCATCGAACGCGACAGAAAGTATGTGAGGGTTGCCCGGAAGCGAATCGACGCCATCGAGCCTTCCCCCGCCGAGGTGTTGATTCTGCCCGAGAAGCGGAATCAGCCTCGGGTGCCGTTCGGGTCCCTGCTCGAAGCTGGGCTGCTGACTCCGGGGCAGAGTCTACACTTCAAGGGAGACAAATCCATTCGCGCCGTCGTCTTATCCAACGGGCATTTGAAATGCCAGGGGCAGGTCGGCTCGATCCACGCGCTGGCGAAGTCGCTCGCTGGCGGAGCCGTCAACGGTTGGGAGATGTGGCAATACAAAGAGAATGGCAAGTTGAAAGTGATCGATGAATTAAGAGAGATGGTAAGGCATCCTCTCCCTTCCAAGGAGAGGGCAGGGTGAGGGTCGCTGCCAATCATGGAAAAACGCCTTCGCGTCCACCCAGCCATCCGCCAATTCGCGAGAGAATTGCGCCAACCGCAAACTCCAGCCGAAGCGACACCGTGGCGACACTTGCGGAACAGGAACCTGAAGTACAAATTCAGGCGCCAGCATCCGATTGACTTTTTCATCATTGATTTTTATTGCGCTAAAGCAAAGCTGCTGATCGAGATAGACGGCGCTTCACATGACGAAAAAGAACAACAGGAATACGATCAAGCAAGAACAGAATATCTGGAGGCGCTTGGATACAAAGTAATACGCTTTAGAAATGAAGATGTGAGATACAACATCCACGCCGTTGTGACGGCAATTATCGAAGAGGTTGAGGGTAGAATCAACAGCGCCCCTCATCCCAGCCTTCTCCCCACAGGGGAGAAGGAACTTATGAATCAGGAGACCCATGTCTAAATCATTTAATCTTATCGAAGAAAAAAATATCCCCGAGCTGAACGCCACCGCCAAACTCTACGTCCACAAGCGGACAGGTGCGCGCCTGCTCTCGGTTATCAACGACGACGAGAACAAAGTATTTGCGATCAACTTCCGCACCACCCCAAAGGATTCGACAGGCGTGGCACATATTTTGGAACATTCGGTTTTAGGTGGCTCGCAGAAGTATCCCGTGAAAGAGCCGTTCGTCGAATTGCTCAAAGGCTCACTGGCGACCTTCGTCAACGCCTTCACCTATCCCGACAAGACCTGTTATCCCGTCGCCAGCCAGAACTTGCAGGATTTCTACAACCTGATCGACGTATACATGGATGCGGTACTGCATCCGCTCATCACCGAGCAAACGCTGATGCAGGAAGGCTGGCACTACGAACTGGACGACCCCGCCAACCCATTGACCTACAAAGGCGTGGTCTTCAACGAGATGAAAGGCGCGTACTCCTCGCCCGACAGTTTATTGGCGCGCACCATTCAACATTCGCTTTTCCTGAAGCACGTCTACGGCATCGACTCAGGCGGCGACCCGCGCAATATCCCCAACCTGACCTACGAAGCGTTCAAGAATTTTCACGAGACCTACTACCATCCGTCCAACTCGTTCATCTTCTTCTACGGCAACGACGACCCCGACAAGCGTCTCAAACTGATGGAAGGTTATCTCGCCGAGTACAAGAAGCTCAAAGTCAAGTCACAGGTTCCACTCGCCAAGCCGTTCAAGAAGCCGAAGAAAGTTCAATATTCTTATGATGCGGGGCAAGAGAAGGACATCAAGAAGAAGCACTACTTCACGGTCAACTGGCTGCTGCCTGACACCTCCGACCCCGTGACAGATTTCAGCCTGTCGATTCTCGCCCACATCTTGATCAGCACACCCGCTTCGCCGCTCAAAAAGGCGCTGCTCGATTCAGGACTCGGCGAAGACCTTGCGGGACTCGGTCTCGAAAACGAATTGCGCCAGCACATCTTTTCGACTGGCTTGAAAGGCACGCGCGCCAGTGACGCGAAAAAAATCGAGAAGCTGATCTTCGATACACTCGGAACCCTCGTCCGCGACGGCATCGACCCCGATATGACCGCCGCCGCCATCAACACCATCGAATTCCGTCTGCGCGAAAACAACACAGGCTCCTTCCCGCGCGGCATCTCGGTCATGCTCCGCGCCCTCGTCACCTGGCTGCACGAGGATGACCCGTTCAAGTTGCTCGCCTTCGAAGCCCCACTGACCGAGATCAAGTCACGGCTGGCGACCGACCCCAGATATTTCGAAAAGCTGATTCAGACTCACCTGCTGGATAATCCCCACCGGACGACGCTACGCTTCAAACCCGACCCCGAAGTGGGTCGCCAATTCGAAGAAGAGGAGAAATCCCGACTGGCTGCCGTCCGCGAAGGCATGAGCAAGGAAGACTTGAAGGCTTGCGTCGAAAACACCAAACAACTCAAAGAATTGCAGGAAGCCCCCAACTCACCCGAAGCGCTGGCGACCATGCCCTTCCTCAAGCTGTCAGATTTGGAGAAGGAAAACAAGACCATCCCCATCGAAGTGATGCAGGTGCAGGATACACCTGTGCTGTACCATGACCTGTTCACGAACGGCATCGTCTACCTCGACCTCGGCTTTGACCTGCACACCCTACCGACGGATTTGATTCAGCTGACAGAGATCTTCGCCCGCACCCTGCTGGAAATGGGAACCGACAAGGAAGACTACGTCAAACTCTCGCAGCGCATCGGAAAATACACGGGCGGAATCCACGGCAACGGAGTCAGCACCACAGCCCACGGGTCGCGGGAGAATATCAGCAAGTTGTTCCTGCACGGCAAAGCCACCGTCGGTCAAGCCACCGAACTGCTGAACATCCTCAAGGATATCTTGCTCAGCACGAAGTTCGATAATCGCGAACGTCTCAAGCAGATCGTCCTCGAAGAAAAATCGGGGCTGGAGTCGTCCCTCGTCCCCAGCGGACACGCCTACGCCAACCGCCGCATCCGCGCTCAGTTTGGCGGCGCAGGCTGGGTCAACGAGCAGATGGGTGGCATCAACTATCTCTTCGCCCTGCGCAAGCTCGCCAGCGACATTGACAAGAAATGGGACAGCGTCCTGCAAAAGCTGGAGACCATGCGCGATTTGCTCATCAACAGCAAGTCGCTGATCTGCAACGTCACCCTCGATGCCGAAAACTGGAAGAACTTCAAGCCGCACTTCGAGAATTTCATTTTTGCGATTCCCGAAAAAGACGTTCAACTTTCGACCTTCGACCTGCAACCTTCGACTATGAAAGAAGGTCTGACCATCCCCGCCCAAGTCAACTACGTTGCCAAAGCCGCCAACCTGTATGATCTCGGCTACGAACTCGACGGCTCTTCGCACGTCATCACCAACTACTTGCGGACCACCTACCTGTGGGAAAAACTCCGCGTGCTGGGCGGAGCCTATGGCGCGTTCTGCGTTTTCGACAGCAACTCTGGCGTGCTGTCCCTCCTCTCCTACCGCGACCCGAACCTGGATGCCACACTCGAAAACTACGACAACGCTGCCGCCTTTTTAAAGAGCCTCGACTCCGCTTCGTTGAACGAAAGCGAACTGACCAAAGCCATCATCGGCACCATCGGTGACTTCGACGCTTATCAACTCCCTGACGCCAAAGGCTACACCTCGATGATGCGCCACCTGACAGGCAAGACCGATGAAATGCGTCAGAAGGAACGCGACGAAGTCCTCTCGACCAACGGCGAAGATTTCATTGCTTTCGGCGAATTGCTGGAAAAGTTCGCCAAATCCGAGTCGGTTGTGGCACTTGGGTCACAGTCCGCAATTGAAAGTGCCAAAGCTGGCTTGAAGGTGACGAAGGTTTTGTAAGGATGTAAAATTAGATAAATGACCACGCAAAGCATGAACTCAGACGACCAATTAGTTTCTGAACTGTGGGCGCGAGATGTGAGATTTCTGATGGGAAACCAGTTCAGCGCTGTGCCATTACTTGCGCCTGCAAATCTCATTGCCTCACTGGCGCAAAGCACAAATGCTCGCGTGCGTTTTTCTTTGATTCCACTATTTCTTCGTCATCCCGAATTGTCAGCAGAAGTACAAAACGCAGATAATTTGCTTTCACTACAAATGCATCACCGAAATGTGCTTCGCTTTTACTACACTGCCGCTGTTTTTCTTCAACGGAAATATCAGCAACAATTGTTGCTTCTTCTCGGAGTACAACCTCGATTACCTGACATGTTCTCCAACATACTGGGCGTTCCCCCACAAGAAGACCCAAATCAGGCACTTGAACAATTGGCAAAACGGCATCAAACGTTAAGCGGACAATTTGTCAACTGGCTTGGGACGTACGAACATGCAGCAGAAGTCTGGTTGAAGCAAATGGAATTACAAGCGGCATAAGCATGGACTATTTAGAACTCGAAAAAGCTTTAACTGAATTAGGCAATCGCCTTCCGCCCGAATCTCATTTAACTCTGATCGGCGGCAGCGCGTTGCTCCTGCTTGGAAGTCCGCGCCTGACCATGGATATTGATTTTGTTGGTGATGACCTTAAACCCAGCGAATTACATCGTCAGGTTATCCAGATCGCACGAGAACTGAAAATTCAAATGGAACCTGTTCCTCTAGACCGTTTCATACCTCTGTCGCAAGGAAATGAAAAACGGGTAATCCACATTGCCCAGTTTGGAAATTTGAGTATTGAAATTGCCGACCCTTACAGTATTGCTCTCAGCAAGGTAGATCGTGGTTTGGACAGCGACTTTGAGGACCTTGTATTCCTTATCCAAACCAGTCACATCAGCTTAAAAGAATTGGAATCTATTGTGCAAAACGCCGTCTCGAAGGCAGGCAAGTTCGACCTTCACCCCGATATCCTCGCCCACTTGCAAGAGCTAAAATCTCGATTGAAATAATTTCAGGAGACACCATGAACCTCACCCTCAAAATCAACGGCACGGACTACATCCTCGACACCGCTCCCTCCACCACTTTGCTCGCCGCTCTGCGCGGACTTGGGTTCCACGGCGTCAAGTTTGGCGATGAAGACGGCTTGAGCGGCTCGGACACGATTCTGCTGGACGGCAAGCCCGTCAATGCGGGGTCGCTGCTCGCGGCACAGGCGGAAGGTCACAACGTCGCCACCATCGAAGCCCTCGGCGAGCACCCAGCCCAAGGCTGGAAGGTTACCGATGGTCTGCATCCGCTGCAAAAGGCTTTTATCGAAACAGGCGCCGTCCAATGCGGATACTGCACGCCCGCACAAATCCTCGCCGCGAAGTCCCTGCTCGATAAGAATCCGAATCCAAGCGAGGCAGAAGTCCGCGAGGCGATTTCAGGCATCCTATGCCGCTGTACAGGTTACCTCAAGCCTGTGCAGGCAGTCTTGAAAGCCGCCGCCGAAATGAGGGGTGAAGCGCCGCTGGCATGGGACGCAATTCAATGGGATTTTGGCACACCCAAGGATGACTCACCTCAGAGCGACGCCCCCGCCTCCAGCCTGACGGGCGTGCTGACTCGACCCAGGGTGGTTGTTACACCCGACAAGCAGACCTGGCAAACCGTCGGCAAGCCTGAGATAAAGGTGGATGCCGTCAAACTGGCACAAGGCAAACCCGCCTTCGCCGCGGACTTCGAGAAGCGCGGATTGCTCCATGCCAAGGTATTGCTCTCGCCGCACGCGCACGCCCTCATCAAGAAGATCGATACCAGCAAAGCCAAAGCGCTGGAAGGCGTCGCCGCCGTGCTGACCTGGCAGGACCTGCCGCGTGTGGTCTACTCGACGGCTGGTCAGTCCGACCCGATTCCTGGTCCGCTGGATGCTTTCTCGCTCGACAAAAAAGTCCGCTTTGTCGGCGACCGTGTGGCGTTCGTCGCCGCTGAAACTGTCGAAATCGCGGAAAAGGCTTTGTCATTGATCGAAGTCGAGTATGAAATTCTGCCCGCCGTTTTGGACTCGCGCGAATCGATGACCAGCCCAACGCGGATTCACGACGAGCCTGAGTACGTCAACTTTGCCGATTCCAACCCCGAGAAGAATCTCGCCGCAGAAATCCGCATCGACATCGGCGACGTGGAGAAGGGCTTTGCCGAAGCCGACCAAATCTTCGAAGCTGAATACGAAGTGCCGAAGGTTCAGCAGGCGCACATCGAGCCGCACGTGGTCGTCACTTATTGGGATGAAGATGACCGACTGGTGATTCGCACCTCGACACAGGTCCCGTTCCACGTCCGCAGGATGATGGCTCCCGTGCTGGGACTTCCCGTCAAGCGGATTCGCGTCATCAAGCCGCGCATCGGCGGCGGATTCGGCGGCAAACAGGAAGTCCTCATCGAAGACGTTGCCGCCCACCTGACGATTGCCACCAAGCGACCTGTCATCTACGAATACACCCGTGAAGAGGAATTCATCGCTGCGCGTTCGCGTCACCCGATGCGTGTGCGGATGAAAACGGGCGTGAAGAAGGACGGTACGATCACCGCCAACTCGATGTACGCCCTTTCAGACACGGGCGCGTACGGCTGCCATGCGCTGACCGTCACGGGCAACACGGGACACAAATCCATGGCGTTGTACGTCGGCGACGGGGAATACCGCAAAGCGCCCAACATCCGCTTTTACGCCGACGTGGTTTACACCAACACCCCGCCCGCTGGAGCCTATCGCGGCTACGGCGTGCCACAAGGCTATTGGCCTTTGGATCGTCATTTAGAAAAGATTGCCCGCGCTATGAGCTTCGACCCGATTGACTTCCGCCTGAAGAACGCCATCCGCCCCGGAGAATATCATCCCTTCTCCACCGCCTGGAATGAAGGACGCGAACCGCGCCCGGAAATCATCCACACCGTCGGCTTGGAACAGTGCGTGGCGCAGGGTCGCGCCGCGATCAACTGGGATGACAAGTACGGAAATAAAGAATGGCACGTAAGGGCGACCCGTCCGGGTCAGCCAGAAACCATGACCGACAAGGGTGGGTCGCCCCTACGTCGCGGCATCGGCATTGCGCTTGCCATGCAAGGGACTGCCATCCCCTACCTCGACATGGGCGGCGCATCCATCAAGATGAACGACGATGGTTCGTTCAACCTGTTGGTTGGTGCGACCGACCTCGGCACCGGGTCTGACACTGTTCTCGCGCAGATGGCGGCGGAAGTATTGGGCGTTCCCATTGAAGACATGATTTGCTACTCCTCTGACACCGACTTCACACCGTTCGACAAGGGCGCGTATGCTTCATCCACAACATATATTTCAGGCACAGCAGCAACCAAAGCCGCACAAATCGTGGCGGAGAGAATCAAAGTCCGCGCTGCAAGGATGTTTGGCGAAAAATTCAATGGTTTGAAAGTTGAGCCCGAAGCCGTAAAACTTGCAAATCGCAATGCAATCGCCCCAAGTGGAGAAAGCATCTCATTGGCTGAAATTGCCCTTGATTCATTACACAAAAATAATCAGGAACAAATTATGGGCGTGGCAAGTTACGTCTCGCCTGTGTCACCTCCGCCGTTTGCGGCGCAATTCGCCGAAGTGACTGTGGACACGGAAACAGGTCAGGTCACGGTGGATAAGCTCGTGATGGCGGTTGACTCTGGAATCATCATCAACCCGCTCACAGCGTCGGGTCAGATCGAGGGCGGCATGACCCAGGCTCTCGGCTACGCCGTCTGCGAGGAAATGCGCTACGACGAAAAGGGCGTCGCCTACGAACGCGACTTCGACCGCTATCATATCTTCCGCGCCGATGAAATGCCCGAACTGGAGACCATCTTCGTCGAGACGCTGGAACCCAGCCATCCGTTCGGCGCGAAAGCCGTCGCGGAGATTCCGCTCGATGGGGTCGCGCCAGCTGTCGGCAACGCCATTCTCGACGCCGTCGGCGCAAACGTGGACGACAATCCCGTCACACCGGAAAAAGTGTGGAGAGCGCTCAGGAAGTAGAAATAACATGCCAGATCAAATCTATGTCATAGGACATGTTAACCCCGACACCGATTCCATCGCTTCGGCAATGGGATATGCCTGGCTGTTGCGCGAACGGGATGGAGACAACACCGTTGCCGCCCGCGCCGGGGCGCTTAACCCGCAGACTGCCTACGTGCTCAAAAACCTGGGGCTGGAAGCACCCATTCTGCTGACAGATGCGTCTCCCCGCTTCGAATCGGTCATGCGGCGTTACGATACCATCCGCCCGGAATCCCAGCTCGGCATGGCATGGACGCTTGCCAGCAAGACTGGCGGCATTGCGCCTGTGGTCTGCGATGACGGGAAGCCCTACGGCATCATCAATGGTTTGAGCCTGTTCAAATATTTCACCGACACGCTTGGTCCGCGTCCCGGCGACACAACCGTGCGCGAGATGATGTCCGCGCAATGCAAGGACGCGGCAGATACCACTGTCGCCAAATATGTGGCAGGCGCGCATATTCGTGATTTCCTCAACAAGATATTAAGGGATGAACACAACGATTACTGGGTGGTGGATGAACACGGCGTTTATGTCGGCATTGCCAGCCAGCGTGAAGTGCTCAACCCGCCGCGGTTGAAGATCATTATGGTAGATCATAATGAACCAAGACAGGCAATTGCCGCGCTCGAAGAAGCGGAGTTGCTTGAGATATTGGATCATCACCGCCTCGGCAATCCGTACACACACCAGCCAATCCGCTTCACGGTGGACACAGTTGGATCGACTTCCACGCTGGTGTCTGAATTGACTTCGGAAGCGGGACTCTCGATGCCACCTGCTTTGGCGGGAATGCTGCTCGCCGGGCTTTTAGCCGACACTCTGATTCTGACATCGCCAACCACCACCCCGCGTGACAAAGAGGCCGCCGACCGTCTGGCGCGCTGGGCATTCGTGGGCGGGAGCGCGCTCAAAGGTCACACCATCGAAAGCTACGGCAAGTCTGTACTCAGCGCGGGCGCGGGACTTTTGAACCGCGACCCGAAGGAAGTGGTCAGCACTGACATCAAACCGTTTGAAAGCGGCGGCTTCAAATTTGCTGTCGCCCAGGTGGAAGTGACAGACCTTTTGCAACTCACCGACCATCTTGCAACGCTCGAAGACGCGCTCAACGAACTGCGCGACAAACGCGGACTGGATTTCGCCATGCTCCTTGTCACGGATGTTGTGCGCGGCACGAGCCGCCTGTTGATCACCTCAAACCCGCCGTATGTGCTGGACGACCTGCCCTACCCGCCTCTCCCGGATGGCACACGTGACGCGCGCGGTGTGGTTTCGAGAAAGAAACAATTGCTGCCGGCAGTGCTTGGTCTGCTGGAAAAATAGAAAAGGAAAACGCCGGGTCATGAACCTGGCGTTTTCCTTGACAGAACGATTCGTCCTGAGCGTAGTCGAAGGGCATTGCGCATCAGCGAATATTCTGACTGTAGCAATACCTCAATTGCTGCGCGTGAAGGCTTCGAATGAAGCGCGGCGGACAGGCATAATAATATTCCAGCCAAGGGGTCAAATCGGTCAGGGCAGGGATGCCCTCTCCGGATTGGAGTATCTTCGCATGATTTTGTTTCAAGTTTTTCAATATCGTCTGCGGATTCATTGTCTCCGCCGCAGTGGAATCCAGAAATACGGATTGGGTCTCGATGTAATAGGTGTAGGTCTGGTTCATATAATCCGTATCGTATTCAAGAGCCTGGTTGCTGTTGACCAGATAGTTATCGAATAAATCGCTGTAAGGGAAAACGGTTGCCACGGTTTTGGGAATGAAGTGGGTCTCATTGACCCAAGCGCAAAAGACACCGTTCTCTGAAAGATGGCTTTGATACAGTCGCACCGCCTCCTGCGAGTACAGGTTATTATGCCCGGCGGTGAAACTCCACAACGGGTCGATAAAAATCATGTCAAATTTCTCACCGGGATTGGCATACAGGTAACGGCGGCCGTCGTCCACAATATAGTTGACAGCGGGATGATTTAACGCGGACTGCGCCACGGGAACATATTCATTCAAAAATGCGCCAAGTTCCTCCATGAGTTCCACAATGACCACCTCCTCCACGCCCGGCAATGAAGTGATAAAGTTGGCCGTATTGCCGCCGCCCAGCCCGATGATAAGAATCCGTTTGGGGTGGGCAACCGAGGCACAGGTCAGGGCGGAGCGTTCGTATTCGCCGTCAGAGGGGAAGAAACTGTTTTTGATTCCAGCGATCCACAAATCGGCCGGGTCGGTCTGGTTGCCGCGAAACGTGATCGCCAGGATTCCATCTCCCGATTCACGCAAGGCGACATTGCTCAATCCGGCAGCAGTTTGATAGAGCCGCGTATAAAATTCTCCCCTGCCCGGCAGTAGAATAACCAACAGGATGAGGACAGCCGGCAACGCAACCATGGACGGTCGCAAAAGCTTTCTTTGCGTTAGCAGGTAGATAGCCAGAAACGACAAAGTAAGGGCGGACAAAATTTTCAGCGTCAGCTCACTGCCAAGGGCTGGAAGCAGGATGAAGCTGGTTGTCAACGTCCCCGAGACCGAGCCAATAATGTTCGCCAGGTGAATGTCGCCCACGCGACGGCCCGAATGCGAAACCTGGTCAATGGCAATCCGATCCAGCGAGGGCAGTCCGCCTCCCATCAACAAACCCGCTGGCAAAACTGTGAGAAAAATCGGCAGGAAGTATTCAAACAGGCCAAGAACGAAAGCCTGTTTCGAGAGGACGAGTCCTTCGGCAATGCGGACAAAGGGTGTCTGCGGTTGTTGAAAACGATTGAAAGTTTCCTTCAGCCAGGGTTGTAACTGGGGCAAATTGATCAACGCCCACATCAGCAAAAAGGACGATGCCGTAACGATGCCAACCGAAATTTGCAGTTTCCAAAACAACCGGACGGGGTCGCGGGAATTGTCGATCCTTCCGCCCCAGAACCAGCCGCCCAAAGCCAGCGCAATCAGAAAGATGAAAAGGATGCTTGGAAATCCATAGGCGGTGTGTTTGTTGAAAACTCCAAGCAGGCGAAACCAGAGCATCTCGAAGCCCATGCCGATGAAGCCGGTCAAAAACGCCGAGAACAAAATCGCTTCGTAATTCCAGAGTTCGCGCGGCGGGGCCGAGACCTTTGCCGATTTCGCCTCTGGACGAATCTCGAAGCGGGTCCTAAACAGGACAGCACTGACGCCAACCAGGAAATTCAAAACAGCAGCGACCAGCAGCGCCCCGCTGAACCCGAACCAGCCCATGAGGACATAGCCGGAGACCAACGCGCCGAATGCCGCCCCCAGCGTATTAATCCCATAGAGCAAGCCGATCACATGCCCTGAAGTTTCAACGCGGGTGACGAAAGCCTGGGTCAGCAAAGGCAGGGTCATCCCCATCAGGAGGGTCGGCAGGAGAAGCAACGCGAAGCTAAGGACGAAAACCAAAACGTAGGGACTTCCCGCTGTGTTCTGCCCGATCCAGTTGATAAGGGTCGGACTGAAAATACCAAAGACGCCAATGCCTGCTTCGATCAACCCGTACAATAGAACGGTATTTTTGCTTCTTGACGCGATGCGCCCACCAAGCATGGAGCCAAGTCCCAACCCGGCCATGTAGGCGGCGACAATCAGGGTGGATGCGGTCAACGTGACGCCAAAATAAAGTTCCAGCAGGCGCACCCAAACCGTCTGGTAGATGAGCCCCGCCACACCGGAAAGAAAAAACAAGATGGAGACGAGGATGATGGATGTCTTGCCGCTGGCTGGTTTGTGTGAAGTTGATTGTTGCAATGCCTTTTTTCCTGTAAAAAATTTCCCCAACTTTAGCACAAAACTCTCAATTTGAGAGGATTTGTATGCAAAGTACCGTGAACTGCGATTTAGCAAGATCAGATTCTGAGTCCATGACGGCCAACTGGTCTCACAATGCGGTTATTACGGTAAAATGGGTGTATGACAATGCGCGCGAAGTCAGACCGCGAAACCAATACCAAAGATAAAGTCACCCAGGACAAAGGAGTCCAATTGAGCGATGACGTTGTCCATTTAAACCACATCCTTGCCGCTTTGGAGCAGATAGAACATTACACCAGGGGGATGTCTGAAAGCGAATTCCTATCCCGCACGATGGTACAGGATGCTGTTGTACGCCAGATCGAACTCATCGGGGAAGCCGCCAGCTGCGTTTCCGTTAAATTTCGGAACGAACATCCCAAATTGCCCTGGGCGGGTATTGCAGACATTCGAAAAAAGATCATCCCTGAAAGTTTCAACATTGACTTTGTCAAGGTTTGGAACGCCGTACAGGACGACCTGCCGCTCCACAAACAAGCCATCAAGAAACTTTTATAACCCCAATTTACCCAAAGAAAAAATATGGACAGAATCCCCAATTCCCAATTGATCGAAAACGACATTCCCGGTCGAAATGCAAGCTGGAAAAAGATCGAACCTTTTGCGCTGACTTTTAATGGTTACAGACATTGGGGCTCCTTTAGAAAATGCCGCGAAGTTGCCAAGGAAGGTGTCAGGTTTTATCGCGAGAATAAGGAATTTACACAATCCCTGACTGATTTGCGCACCTGCCTCTTTTTCGAGTCGCGCCGCTGGAAACATTATGAAAAAAGCCCATCGAAAAAGGGCATGGAATATGTTCATACTTTGGTCGAGGCAATCCGCGAGCATGTGCAGGCAAAAAACCTGGATTGATCCTTTGGGAAAGGATGCCAAACCCTTATCAAACCTGAATAAAGCATGAATTCAATTTATCAATCTCTTGTTGAACTTGAAAAAACTCATGGCTCTGCCGCACTATGCACGGTGGTCAAAAGCGAAGGCTCCACGCCGAGACACGTGGGCAGCAAGATGCTGGTCTACCCTGATGGACATTTTATCGGTACGGTGGGCGGCGGTGATCTAGAGCATCGCGTCATCGACGAGGCATGGATGGCCATCGCTGAAGGTCAGTCTCGTCTTTTACATTACAACATGGTTGATCCTTCGCGCGGCGACCCTGGCGTGTGCGGAGGTCAAGTGGAGGTATTTGTGGAACCGATTCTCCCCGACCCGCTGGTGGTCATCATCGGCGCGGGACACGTGGGCAGGGCGATTGTCCACCTGGCAAAATGGCTGGGATTCCGTGTGATAGTCAGCGACGACCGGGCTGAGTTGTGCAATCCTGAAACCACACCCGAAGCGGATGCCTATTATCCTGTGCGGATGAGCGAACTGCCCAATCATATCAAGTTCGACAGGCGCACATTCCTGATCCTGACCACGAGAGGGTCAAACGTGGATGTGGATGGACTCGCTCCGCTGCTCGATCTGCCTGCCGCCTACATCGGCGTCATTGGGTCGAAGCGCAGGTGGGCAAGCACGGTGAAAGGTTTGAAGGCACAAGGCGTCTCCGAAGAAAAACTTACCAAAGTCCACTCGCCAATCGGGCTGGAATTGCACGCTGAAACCCCGGAGGAAATCGCGGTCAGCATCATGGCGGAGGTGTTGATGATCCGCGACAAAGGGACAGGGAAGCAAATGAAGGCCGGAGAGGCAGTCATCAGTCGCTCATGAGCAGCGATCAGTTGTCCGCGCTGTGAAACGTTTGAGAGTGAAAGTCGTAGAAAGATAAGAAAAACGGTTCTTGTACCGGAAAGTTCATTCGACTATAATTTGAATGCGCTTATAAAAAAGGAGAGAAAAAATGGCCAGAATTTTCGATGTCATTGAATACGCAAGTGAAATGAACGACGAGATCGTTCATCGTTTCCCCGAAGAAGGCATTGGTGATTTCCGTATCGGCTCGCAGGTGATCGTCCGCGAAAGCCAGAGCGCGGTGTTCTTCCGCGACGGCAACGCGCTGGATGTGTTCAAGCCCGGACGCCACACCATCGCAACCGCCAACATCCCGATGCTGATCGACTGGATCGGCAAGGCGTTCAACGACCGCACCCCTTTCCCGGCGGAAGTGTACTTCGTCTCGCGGAAGGAATTCGCCAACAAGAAGTGGGGCACGCCGCAGCCGATCATCGTCCGCAACCCCGGCATGGGACTCGGCGTGGCTTTGCTGCAGGGCTTCGGCACGTACTCCTTCCAGGTGAAGGACCCGCAGCAATTCGTAACTCAGATCGTAGGCGCGCAAGGTGCATACAAGACCGCCGACATCGAAGAACGCCTGCGCACGATGCTGCTCTCGAAATTGCAGGATGTTCTCGGCGAGACGGGCGCAAAGAATTCCGTGCCTGAGATGATCGGGCTGACCGAGGAAATCGGCGCATCTGTCCGCGTGAAGGCGAAGGAAGATTTCGAAGCCATCGGTCTGACGCTCAAGACCTTCTACATCGGCAACCTCAAGCCCTCCGAAAAGTCCGCACAGGAACTACGCGATATGGGCATGCTCGACATGGCGACCTACACCCAATTGCAAGCGGCGGATGCGATGCGCGATGCGGCCCAGAACCAAAGCGGCGGTGCCGGTCTGACGGCTGGAATCGGTGCAGGCATGGGTATCGGCAACCTAATGGGACAGGCTTTGCAAGGCGGAATGCAAAACACCGCCGCTGGCGGCGCTCCTGCCGCTGGCGCGAAGATTCCCGACATCATGACCCCCGCCGAAGCGGCTCAGTTCATGAAGGTAACCGAGGATGACATTCTGGCAGCTATCAAGGATGGCAGCCTGAAGGCGAAGAAGGTCGGCAAGGCATTCCGCATCAGCAAGGATAACCTTGAAAGCTTTATGAATAGTTAGTAAGTAAATTAGAAAACCAGTACGCCGCACCAGAGTTCAAAGGTGCGGCGTACAATATAATCCTTTGTAAAAAAACAAAAAAAATGGCAAGTCATGGTTGGCACTATTTAAAAGCTGGTAACTATATACTTGACAAACAAGTGGCTTGGAAGTAGACTCTAGACATATAAAAACCGCCTAGAGTCTACTTTTCTTTTGTCTGGCTTTTTGGCATGGGCGGAGATTTGAGTAATTCTTTCACTACTTCAATCTCTGGCATTCCGTGAAGGGAAAGCGGTTTCTGGTATTTGTTAGTGCGTTTGGTCGGTTTTTGCTTTTTTTGTTTCATAGTTTTTAACCTATTGGATTTTATAAAACCACAGAAAGTATTGTTGAAATAATAATTAAAATAACCACTATGCCAAGCAAGTAGTCAACAATGTTTGATAATCTACTTTGCTCTTTTATAACCTTTTCGTTTTCATGAATTGCGTTTAAGTATAAATTTACTTGATTTGCAAGAATTGTCCTTTCGTCCTTATCTGCATAAACCTCAGAATAAACTTCTAATTTTGGGTTAATTGGGCCTTCGAGAGAGAATGGGGTTGCGGCTCTTATGGCTAAAATCATTAGTATTCCATATACTAATGCAATGAGAAAAAACAAAGATACAAAAAGAATATTAGACTTGATTGCAGCATTGTCGAAAATCTTGAACGTCGCAAAAAAAGACACAACAACACTAGATACACCAATTATTGTCTTTGCGTGATCTCTTAACACGGCAGAACCTTTGAATTGCCTGCCAAGTTGTTTTTGTGCTTCATCAAACATTGTTGATAAACCAAAATTTGTATTATCCATAATATTATTTCCTTTCAAGTAGAGGACAAAATGACACCAGACGAAGAAAAAACAGAAGCAAATCAGGGAAATCAAAATACTAACAACGATACCGATAACGACACCAACAAGCAAGAGAATAAAAAAGAAATATCTGATGCTCAACTGCTCGTACAAAGTAGTGAAAAAATGAAAAAAATAGAAGGATCACACCAAATTTTCAGCGAAGCCACAAAGAAAGCAACAGAACTAATTTCAAAGGTTAAATCTACAACTGATTCTTCAAGTTCTAATGAAAATTCATCGGATGATGAATAAATAAAGATTTAATTTGTCAAACGCAAATTTTTTGCCAGGTTGATTTCTTGTTTTATCACGGCTTCATCCTTAATGTCGGAGGGTAAATGGCGATCTTAAATGGAATTGAAGGTTTGGCACATGTCATAGTCGAAAGCGACGGTCTAAACTGGACCGGATATATATTTGTTGACCCTGACCCAACAAATATACGTTACTTTCCAATCGTTGGGCCAGCTTCAAAGGAATCTGTTTATGAAGGGCCTATACTTTTGGATGGAAAATATTACTTTGTGAATGGAAAGGTTCATATTAGGAACGTAAACTATACACATGAGCCAGAAGAATTTAGGGTTGACTTCAAAGGTATTCAACCGATTAATATAGTCAAGATTTTTGAAGCCAAACCAGATGATTTTTTAGCGTGATTTCATGGGCTTTGCACATGTAGCCTCCAATCTCTACACTGCCAATCATGCCGCCTGCAACAGTCAACGGCCTAACATCCTTGCACACTATACACCAAAATTCCTTTGAAGAATTTATAGTTATTGGCGGTTTCTGTGCCAGGGTATCGCCATTCCATAAATTCCCGTTAATATCGTAGCCTTTATTTTTACCAATTTTGTACAACATCTTTTATCCTCTCATAATGAGAGGATAATCTAATCCTAAATGAGACTCTCTCCATTGTTTTCTTTGGTCTTACGGTAAGTTAGTCTCTTGCCCGCTACCCGCTTGATGGCGTTTTTGGTTCTATCACCGTCTTTCTCTTTGCGTGTGTTATAGCGATAATCAAATTCAGCCAAGTAGCGGTCAAGATGCTTTTCAGATACATGGTGAAATGTTCCGCTAAGCGACCGTTTCAACTGCGAGAAATAACCTTCGGCTGTATTCGTGTGGGCTTTGCCGCGTACATATTCACCAGCGCCGTGATCCACCGTCTCATGCCCTGCAAATTCTTTGCCAACTGAATTATAGGCGGGGAATGTGTCTGTATTCAAAACGGCCTCGTGACTCACCTGTTCATTCAAGATTTCACGGATATTTTTGCTTGATACTGTTTTCATGGTTGTTGAATAAACTTTGCCGCCGCGCTGGACAGATGACAAAACGGGAGTTTTGGTCTTTGTGCTTCTACCTTGCGTTCCTGCCGTCTTTTTGCTGGCGTGCTTATTCTCTTCCAATCCGCCTATATAGGTTTCGTCTACTTCAACTGTTCCCGTTAATTTTTCTTCGAGAGAAGTATGAGCCATTGCAAAGCGTATTCTTTGCGCCATGAACCAAGCTGATTTTTGTGTAATGCCTAACTTGCGACCAAGCTCACACGAACTAATGCCGTTCTTGTCGGCGTTTAGTTCATGGATTGCCAATAACCATTTGGAGAGAGGGATTCGACTATCCTCAAAAATTGTACCGACTAGAACTGAAAATTGCTTCTTGCAATTCTGGCAACGCCATACACGGCGATATGTCACTTTGCCGGTGCGGGTCTTGCGCTCACCGTTCTCAGGCTCAATGAAGTCCGCTCCGGTGTTTTGGCAGTGCGGGCAAAGCACGCCGTTTTCCCAGCGGGTAGCCTCAAGGAATTTATAGGCTTCCTCTTCACTGGAATATTGCTTTGAGATTTGCGAGAAGTTCAGTTCGTTTTTCATGTCTGTTTTCCTTGTTTGTTATGTATATATTTTAGCACTATCTCCTTTGTTTGTCAAGTATATAATTACCTAAAAGCTTTACAAGACGCAACTCGCGAAGGCTACAACAGCCTAGTTACCAAGAGGCGGGAATCAGGCAGTGAAACGGCGGTTGAGATGGCAATGGACATTGTCATGGTTGCCATTGGTTTACTGATTTATGTGCAATTCGATCTTTACCCCATACTTCCAATAAGCCTGCCTGACAATTGGGATTTTTTTGAACCTGTCGTTGCAAGTATCGGGCTGGCAATTCTTGCTTACGGGGGAATTTCCCTGATTGTAGCCCTTGTGGAAATGACTATCTGGACAATAAAGGACCTGTTGTCTAAAATATCGAAGAACTTACGAGGATAATGCGTAACACATAGTGAAAAGGCTCCCCAAACAGGAAGCCTTTTTATTTATCTTCACTTTCGTCAGGGAGGAGTTTGATGAGCACGGAAAACAATTCAGGAACAGCCACAGTGGAAGCAAGCCAGAGACGATTTAAAAGCATATCGCCGTACTCATGGGCGATAATATTGCGAAACCTGATGAAATTATCCCATGCGACCTCGGGGTGCAGTTTTCGATATTGAGGCGACACATGAGCAGCCGCTTTGCCGATAATAAGCATCGCCTTTCCACGGCAGTGCGGAGCATTTTGTTCCGTTCGAATTCGTGGAATTTGACGCCGCGCACGAAAACGACCACATCCCGCGCTGCTTCACGCATATCCCAAAGATGTGCCTCCGTTTGTTTATGGGGCGGCATAAATCACCCTTGCGGCACGAAGGATTTCCTTCTTGCGATACGGATTGCGAAGCCCGTCTTTTTCAACAATATCCACATCGCGCTTGAACAGTCCTTCTAGTTCCAACTGCATGTCGGCAAGTTCGAATAAACCAGGGGATAATGAACTTTTTCTTCTTGTGCGTTGTTGCCATATGAAAATTATAGCATCACTCTAACTCGCTCATCACATCCGGGATGCTGTTGAGCAGGTCACTGGCGAGCACGGAGGCGGTGGTTCCCAGGTCTTCGGCGGCGATGAGACCCGCTTCGGCATGGATGAATGCGCCTGCAACAGCAGCATCGCAGGCGTCGAGTCCTTGAGCGAGCAGACCGACGATCAGTCCCGCCAGCACATCGCCTGTGCCGGCGCGGGCAAGGGCGGGAGAAGCAACGGGAATAACGGTCATTTCTCCATCGGGCGAGGCAATGACAGTAAACGCGCTTTTCAGGACAACTACGTGCCCCCATTCCTTCGCGTATTTCAGGGCAACCTCATTTTTATTTTGCAGGATTTCCGCGTGCGATAATCCCGTCAGTGCGGACATCTCACCAATATGCGGCGTCAATACGGTTGAAGGAGAGACTTTTTTGTGCCAGTCTTGAATCTGTGCAAGGTGACGCAGTCCGTCCGCATCCACAACGGTGGGAAGTTTGACGGCTGAAACTATTTTCTCGACAAACTTGGCGGTTGACGGATGGTTGCCCAAACCGGGTCCCAGCAAAAGGGCGGTGGGACGTTGGATGTGATTCAGCAAAACGTCCGATGCCTTTTCTGAAATGAAACCTGATTCGTGTGGAAGCAGGACCCAGGTAGCTTCGGGAAGTTGACCTGCAAGGGCGGCGTGCAAAGGCTCAGGGACAGCCAGTGTGACAAGTCCCGCGCCAACACGATAGGCGGCTGTCCCGGCAAGCAGAGCCGCGCCGGTGTAATTCTGCGAACCGGCGGCGATAAGCGCGGTGCCAAACGTCCCTTTGTGAGAATCGAGGGGACGCTCAGGCAGAAGTCCGGCAATCAGGTCATGGTCAGCAACTTCGGATTTCAGCTCATAGAAGGAAGCAAGATCATCAGGCAGACCGATGTCCACGACGGTCAATTCGCCTATCAATTCAAAGGCGGGTAATTTGAGCAAACCCTGCTTGACCGCCGCCATGGAGACAGTCAAGTCGGCTGGGATACATTCCATGGCAGCATCGCCAGAGTCACAATCCACGCCAGAAGGGCAATCCACGGCAACAACGAAAGGCATTTCATGCATCGTTTCCAAGACGAGCAAGGTTTGTTCAAGCACAATGGCAACATCATTTTTGAGAGGAAGTTTGATACCCGTACCAAGCAGTCCGTCGAGCAAAATGTCGGCGGATTGCAGACCAGCTTCAAGGGCGGAGAAATCAGGATCGGCGTCGGCAAAGGTCACGTCCCCGCCTGCGTTTTGGAATTGGACAATCAATTCATCACCCTGTTTCCGCTTGACGATATAAGCGCGCGCGTGAAAACCTTCCTCAACAAGATGGGTCAGGGCAATGAGGGTATCGCCGCCATTATTGCCGGGACCAACCAACCCAAAGGCAGAGTCCCATCCATTATCGGAGAGAACGTCGGTGACGACTTCTGCAAGACCGAATCCTGCGTTCCTCATCATTTGGCTATAGGACAGTCCATTTGCGTCGGCCTCCTTTTCAATTGCGATCATTTGGGGCACTGTAACAAGTTTCATTTTTATTCTCCATTGCCGTTTGGCAAATTGAAGTGATTCAGTTTCTTTTCAAGCATCAATGCTCATACTATACCGCAAAGTGGATGCGATGGAAAAATCCACAAAAATGACAGGATTCAATTCTGATAGTGTTTGAGAGTCCCGCAGGATAGAATTACCTTTATCGAAAGGATGTGAACAATGGAAATTCCAAGACACTGGAGACTCAAGAAGGAACGATATGGACTGGTCGGGAGGGTTTGTCCACACTGCGACCATAAGATTTTCCCGCCTCGCGGAGTTTGTCCTAATTGTGGCGGTGACGTAAGGGAAGCACCCGCACTCAGCGGCAAGATCGATTCATACGCAACGGTTTACAAGCCCGTTGCCAAGGAAACTCCCATTTCAGTCGTACTTGAGCAACCCGTCCCCGCGTAAGAAAACCCTTTTCATAGAAAAACTGGACAAAAGCACAAGCTTGTCCGGTTTTTGTATCTACAGATGGCACAAAAATTAAAAAGCGCCATCAAAAAGCCACTTCCTAGCATGGGGTGGCTTTTTGATTAATTGCTCATTTTTATTGACGCCACATGGCTTAATGTGCTAAACTGAAAGTGCTTTCAGAAAGTGCTTTCATAAAAACCATGCCACCCGAAAAAAAGTCCCCCACCATCTATGATGTAGCCAAATTGTCTGGCGTGAGTATTTCCACGATTTCACGCGTCTTGAACTCGCCGGATAAAGTCAACTCGGAAACGCACAAGCGCGTGATGGAAGCCATTGACCGGCTTGGATTTGTCCCCCGGGCGGCGGCGCGCGCGCACGCCATGCAAAATACGAACCGTATCGGCGTGTTGACGCCCTTCTTCACAGCCCCATCGTTTGTCCAGCGGTTCAGGGGAGTTGCATCGGCTTTGTCGAAGGCGAACTACGAACTCGTGATCTACCCGGTTGACTCGTTGGATCACCTGCAAGGATATATTTCCTCCATTCCGGTCATGAGAAATATTGACGGGCTGATCATCATGTCCCTGGCAATCAACGACCAAGACGCGCAGCGGCTGGTCAGCAATGGCATGGAAACTGTCCTGATCGAGTATTCTCACCCTCAACTGAACAGTATCGTGATCGACGATGCATACGGCGGACGGCTGGCTGCGGAATACCTCATCAGAAAAGGACATAAAACGTTTGCATTTTTGGGCGATATCGAGCCGCCTGAAAAGTTCGCAATTCACCCGGTCAAGTCACGTCTGACAGGCTTCAAACGCGCATTACAGGATGCAGGGTACTCATTGTCAGCAGCTCTCACCCGCTCCGCATCCTACAATCAGGAGGACTCGAGACAGGCCGCGCGCGAATTACTCGAATTGCTCAAACTACCGTCGGCTATATTTGTCGCATCTGACATCCAGGCTTTGAGCGTCCTACAGGTGGCGCGTCAATTGAACATCAAGGTTCCGGAAGACCTTGCCGTTATTGGCTTTGATGATATCGATGTGGCGGAACACGTCGACCTGACCACCATTCGTCAACATTTGGATGAATCCGGCAGGCTTGCGGCAGAGATATTGCTTGCGCGCATCAACGGACCAAGTCGCCCATTGCAGCATATCAATCTGCCGCTCAATCTGATCGAACGCCTGACTTCCTGATTCGCATTACATCGGGCTTTCCCAGACCATACTAAAAAAATGATTTTAAGAATCGTATTGACTCTTTATGGAATTATGCTATACTACTTATGAAAGTGCTTTCATAAAAACGCTTTCAACTTAAGTCAATCCGTGTAGACTTCTTTATCACAGGAGGTGTTTCCCGCAATTGACAACTTTCCCATCCACAAAAACCGATCCATCCAATTTTAATTTAATTCTCAAGGAGAGAAGAATGAAAAAGACTGTTTGGTCAATTTTGACCCTGCTCATTGTCGCCTCAATGATTTTCGCAGCTTGTACACCGAAACCGACGCTGACAGCCGAAGAAGCTGCAAAGTTGCCTTTTGGTGGGCAAACTCCTCCTCCAGCGGGACAAGAACTTACCGATGCCCTTGCTGGCAAATATAAGGGCAAAGTCGTTTCCATGGCTGGTCCATTCACTGATGCGGATGCTGTCAAGTTCGATGACTCTGTCAAAGCGTTTGAAGCCGCAACTGGCATCGACATTCAATACGAAGGCTCCAAGGAATTCGAAGCCGCCATTACCATCCGTCTTGATGGCGGTAATGCCCCCGATATTGTGGACTTCCCACAGCCCGGACTACTCAATACAGCAGTTAAAAAGGGGCAGGCGGTCGACCTCAGCACCGTCATCAAGCCCGAATGGTTGAAACAGAACTACAGCCAGTCCTGGCTCGATATGGGCACGATGGAAGGTCCCAATGGTCCCATCACCGCAGGCATCTGGGCACGCGCCAACGGTAAATCAATTGTCTTCTATCCGAAGGCAGAGTTTGACAAGGCAGGCTACAAAGTTCCGGAGACCTGGGACGACCTGATGGCTCTGACTGAACAAATCGCCGCCGACGGCGATACCCCATGGTGCATCGGCATCGAATCCGGCGCGGCCACCGGTTGGGCAATGACCGACTGGATCGAAGATGTCATGCTCCGCACCACCTCACTCGAGAACTACGACAAGTGGGTCAAGGGTGAATTGAAGTTCAACTCCCCTGAAGTCAAGAAGGCGCTGAGTTACATCACTGCCATCTGGTTCAACGATGCGTATGTGTACGGCGGACGCAAGTCCATCCCCACCACTTTCTTTGGTGATGCCCCCGCCCCGATGTTCAATGCACCGCCGCAATGCTGGTTGCATCGCCAGGGCAACTTCATCACCTCCTTCTTCCCTGAAGGCAAGATGGCTGGCACCGATTACGACTTCTTCTATCTGCCCCCGATCGACCCCGCTTACGGCAAGCCCGTCCTCGGCGCTGGCGACATCTACGCCATGTTCAACGATCGCCCCGAAGTCCGCGCAACCATCCAGTATTTCTCCACTGGTGACTCCGTCAAAGGTTGGATCGAAGCTGGTGGCGCGATTTCCCCGCACAAGGATTCCAACCTCGACTGGTACCAGGATCCGGTTACCCGCAAGGTTGCCGAAATCATCCTGAACGCAGACTCCTTCCGCTTCGATGCTTCCGACCTGATGCCGGGCGCTGTCGGCTCTGGCACCTTCTGGAAATATATGACCGACTATGTCAGCGGCTCTGTTGATGAGGATACTGCCCTAAGTCAGATCGATGCTTCCTGGCCCAAGTAGTGCAAAATTGAGCAAGACCGTGTAAAATAAAAAGGAGCGGGAAATATGTTTCCCGCTCCTTTCCAATCGGACTCCATTCGATTTCCAGGAGGCACGACCATGCAAAATTCGCAAGGCAAGAGTTCGGGATCCACAGGCATCATTGGAGGGCTGGCTGCAACCCTGGGGCGGATATTGATTTCATTTTTTGTTCCGGTTCTTACATTCCTCGTACTTTGGTGGGTTTTTATTTTCCTGCGTGACAGCGAAGCCCCCCAAATTGTCATTGTATTAGTCGCCATCATTTGGGGCGTGGGCGGGGTGGCGCTACTATACGTAGTATCAAACTGGTTCGTTGAACAACTCCCCAATATTTGGACACGTCGCTTGCAGCCCTTTGTTTACGTGGGGCCAGCAGTGGTCATTATGGGCTGGTATCTGGCTGTTCCGGTGCTGCGCACGCTGGTGCTGAGCTTCAAGGATGATATTGGGGCCAAATGGATCGGCTTCGACAATTACGTCTTTGCCTTCACTGACCGCATCATGCTGGAGACCTTCCGCAATAACCTGTTGTGGATGATCATCGGCACTTCCTTCAGTGTGGGTCTCGGCCTTTTGATTGCGGTTCTTGCAGACCGTACTCGTTTGGAATCCTTCTACAAAGCGATTATTTTCACACCCATGGCAATCTCCTTCGTAGGCGCTGGCGTGATTTGGAAGTTTGTTTACACCTACAAAGGCGAAGGCGTTGGTATCGAAGAGATTGGGTTGCTAAACGCCGTCGTGCTGGCGCTTGGCGGGCAATCGCAACCCTGGCTGAGCATGCCGCCCTGGAACAACCTGTTCTTGATCGTGATCATGATCTGGCTCCAGACAGGGTATGCAATGGTGGTCATCTCATCTGCAATTAAGGGTATCCCGCTCGAACTGCTGGAAGCCGCCCGCATCGACGGCGCGACCGAGGTCCAGGCGTTCTTTAAAATCATCATTCCCTACATCAAAGGCACGCTGATCACGGTCATCACCACCATCGTTATATTCAGTCTCAAACTATTCGACATCGTGCGCGTGATGACCGGCGGCAACAATGGCACGAACGTCATCGCCAACGAATTTTACCTGCAGCGATTTACCTACGGTAACACAGGACGCGCATCGGCCATTGCCATCGTTCTGCTGATTGCCGTCATCCCTGTCATCGTCAACAATCTGCGCGAATTCAACAAGGAACGGAGGGCTTTCTAATGAAAACCGGATACAAAGCCCAACAAATACGTTCGAGCATTATCATCAATGGCGTTCTCATCCTGATCTGTTTCTTTTGGTTGCTGCCGACACTGGGGGTATTCATCACCTCCCTGCGTAACAGTCAGGATATCTTCACATCTGGCTGGTGGACGGTGCTGCCCCACAAGGAAAAAGTACCATCAAGCGAGATTGTGCTTGATGCCTCCGTGAACGTGGACGAGCCAATCCAAATCGAAGGCATTACCGCCACGTTCGAGGAATTAAGGCAGGGCGTCAACCTCTCTGATGGTCGCACCTTGACCTGGTACGGAAATAAACGCACACGCACCATTCAGGTCACCACTGAACAGTGGGTTGGCTTCTTCTATAAACCATTGACCCTTGATAACTACGTGGACGTCCTGACAGGAAAGGAAATCCGCTTTACCGACGCTTCTGGAAACGAAATCATCCGCAAGGGCAATGACCTGGGCGGCGCATTTCTCAACTCGATTGCAGTGGCTGTTCCCGCCACCATCATCCCCATCCTGATTGCCGCTTTCGCCGCATTTGGATTCTCGTGGTTGAACTTCCCCGGACGGAGTTTGATCTTCACCATAGTGGTGGCAATTCTGGTTGTGCCTCTGCAAATTTCGCTTGTGCCAATTCTGCAGGATTACACCAAATTGAATTTGAATGGAACTTTTCTGGGCATCTGGATGGCACACACCGGTTTTGGCCTGCCGCTTGCCACTTATTTGCTCTTCAACTACATGAGCACTCTACCGCGTGATTTGCTGGAGGCCGCCTACATCGATGGAGCTTCGAACTTCACTATTTTCACGCAGCTGATCCTGCCGCTTTCGGTGCCCGCGTTGGCTTCCTTCGCCATCTTCCAGTTCCTGTGGGTCTGGAATGACTACCTGGTCGCCCTGGTCTTTTTGGGAGACAAGAGCCGCGTGGTCACCTACGCGCTGGCATCCATCGTCGGTGAAAAAGGACAGGACTGGCACCTGCTCACAGCAGGCGCATTCGTCAGCATGTTGCTGCCACTCGCGGTATTCTTCGCCCTGCAACGTTTCTTCGTTCGCGGGTTGCTTGCAGGCTCGGTCAAAGGCTAAGGCACAAGAAAAATGGACTGGGCAGGACCCAGTCCATTTTTTATTACCACAACCCGCCTTGAGCGTAGTCGAAGGGCAGTTGCAAGCAATTGTTTATGCTTCGGCTGTGCTCAGCGGGAATAAGTCTAAAAACAAATGAAAAATAACAACCTCTGGTATAAAAACGCTGTCTTCTACCAAATCTCCGTCCGCGCCTACAAGGACAGCAATGGCGATGGACACGGCGACCTGCGTGGTTTGACGGAGAAACTCGATTATCTCCAAAACCTCGGCGTGGACTGTATCTGGATCATGCCCATATATCCTTCGCCGTTGAAGGATGATGGCTACGACATTGCCGATTACTATTCGGTGGATAAAACCTTCGGTTCGCTCGACGACTTGAAAGAACTTATCCGCGCCGCGCATGAACAGGATATCCGCATTGTCATGGATTTGGTGTTGAACCACACCTCCGACGAACATCCCTGGTTTCTGGCTTCGCGCTCCGACCGCAACTCGCCCTATCGTGATTATTACGTCTGGAGCAACACTGACAAAAAATATGAAGATGCCCGCATCATCTTCGTGGACACCGAGCCCTCCAACTGGACATGGGACGAAAAGACGGGTCAATACTACTGGCATCGCTTTTATGCCAGCCAGCCCGACCTGAATTACGACAATCCCAAAGTTCAGGAGGAAATGCTCAACGTGGCGCGTTTCTGGCTCGACCTGGGCATTGACGGCTTCCGCGCGGACGCAGTTCCCTACCTCATCGAACGCGAAGGGACGAACTGCGAGAACCTGCCTGAGACCCACGTTTACTTGAAAAAACTCCGAGCCTTCATGGAGGAGCACTACCCCGGACGTATCCTGCTCTGCGAGGCGAATCAGTGGCCGGAAGACGTGCGTCCCTACTTCGGCGACGGGGACGAATTCCACATGGGATTCCACTTCCCCATCATGCCGCGCATCTATATGGCTCTCAAAAAGGGACGTTACGAGGACATGGAAAGAATCATGCGCCGCACGCCGTCCATCCCTGAAAACTGTCAGTGGTGCACCTTCCTCCGCAACCACGACGAACTCACGCTGGAAATGGTCACGCCCGAAGAGCGCCAGTGGATGTGGGAACAGTACGCGCCCGAACCACGCATGAAGATCAACCTCGGCATCCGTCGCCGTTTTGCCCCCCTGCTCGACAACGACCGTCGCAAGATGGAACTGGCGAATTCGATTCTCTTCACCCTGCCTGGCTCGCCCATCATCTACTACGGCGACGAGATCGGCATGGGCGACAACCTCGACCTCTTTGACCGCAACGGCGTCCGAACGCCGATGCAATGGGACGATTCGCCAAACGCGGGTTTCTCCACTGGAAAGCCGTTTTCGGATTTGGTCAAAGGCGAGTTGGGATACGAGCACGTCAATGCTGCCAGGCAGATCGACAAACCTGATTCATTCTTCCATTCCATAAAAAGAATGATCGCCCTTCGCAAGCAGCATCCGGCTTTTAGCGGAAGCGGCATGGAATGGGTCGACACAGAGAACCCCGCTGTGGCGGCGTACGTCCGCGAACATGATGGCGACGCGATGCTGATTCTCAATAATCTTAGCGCTTCCACCGAAGTGGTCAACATCCCTGCCGAATATCGAACAATATACCTAAATTTATTTGCTGATCAAAACACCACCCTGACAGACAAACTCACACTCCAACCCTACTCCTACCTATGGCTGATGAAAAAATGACAACTCAACTTTTTGGCGGCATCGAAGGTGGCGGGACGAAATTTGTCTGCGCCGTCGGCACGGGGCCTCACAGCATCCGCGCCGAAGCCCGTTTTCAGACCACCTCACCAGAGGAAACGATGGCGCTGGTCGTGGATTTCTTCAAGCAGCAGGAAAAAAACTTCGGTAAACTCTCCTCGATTGGTTTTGCCTGCTTTGGACCTCTTGATCCGAATCCTGATTCGCCAACCTACGGGCATATCCTCCCGACGCCAAAACCGGGTTGGACGAATGCAAACGTGGTCGGTATGTTGCGCAATTCATTCGACATTCCCATTGCCTTCGACACCGATGTCAACGGGGCGGCGCTGGGGGAATGGCGCTGGGGCAAGGGACAGGGTCTGCACAACTTCATTTACCTCACCGTTGGCACGGGTATCGGCGGCGGCGCATTCGTGGAAGGCAAACTGCTTCACGGTTTACTTCATCCTGAAATGGGGCATGTTCCGCTCTCACACGACAAAAGCAAGGACCCATTCGAAGGTGTCTGCCCGTTCCACGGGGATTGTTTCGAAGGGCTTGCCTCGGGTGTCGCCATCGAAAAGCGCTGGAAGCGGAGCGGGAATACGCTTGCAAAAGACCATCCCGCCTGGGAACTCGAAGCCGAATACATCGCGCAGGCTCTATCCAGTTACTCGTATACGCTCTCGCCCCAGCGGATCATCCTCGGCGGCGGCGTCGGCTCGGTGGGACATCTCCTGCCGAGAATCCAGCAACGGACGAAGGAATTGATCAACGGCTACATTCAATCACCCATCATCCTCGAAAATATCGAATCCTATATCGTTAACCCGGGGCTTGGAGATCGCTCAGGCATGTTGGGAGCCATTGCCCTGGCGGAACAGGCTGTATAACTTTGATATCTGGACGGCAAGCCGTCCAGATATTTATTCATCAGCACCCACAGGGCAAGTGAGCTGATGGATTCCAGAATCGGATTATTCATGCTTCAAACCTCTCCCGAACACCAGGCGCAGAAATCCCAGCAACGTATTTTGCTGCGCGTGGAACAGACGCTGAAAAAAGACATTTCCAAAGATCCAGAGGCTTGGGAGCAGTTCGCCACGCGTCTGCACAAAAATTTCCCCGCGCTCTTTGAGTTGTACTTGCAAATCTATCACGGGCAATACGACTTCTTCTTCCACCTCGAAGACCTGGTGACCAGCATCGCCCGCTCGTGGTTCAGCCGTCCGCTGGACTTGCGGGAGTTGGATGAGGATCGGGAACAGAATCCGCTCTGGTTCCAGTCGAACCAAATGCTGGGCGGAGTCTGCTACGTGGATTTGTTTGCGGGCGACCTCAAAGGCGTCAAGTCGAAAATTCCGTATTTCAAAGAATTGGGGCTGACCTATCTCCACCTCATGCCGCTCTTCAAAGCCCCCGAAAAAGAAAACGACGGCGGCTATGCGGTGAGCAGTTATCGTGAGATTCATCCGCCGCTTGGTACGATGAAGGAATTGTCCGCGCTTGCCCGCGAACTGCGCAGCGCAAACATCAGCCTCGTGGTGGATTTGGTCTTCAACCACACTTCCGATGAACACATCTGGGCGCAAAAGGCAAAGGCAGGCGACGAAGATTTTATGGACTTTTATCGCATCTTCCCCACTCGCGAGATGCCCGATGAATACGAACGAAACCTTAGGGAAATCTTTCCCGAGGAACATCCCGGTGCGTTCACCTTCCTGCCCGAACTGTTCAACGGAAAAGGTGGCTGGGTGTGGACGACCTTCCACAGCTATCAATGGGATTTGAACTACGCCAACCCCGCCGTCTTCAACCGCATGGCGGAGGAAATGCTCTTCCTAGCCAATCAGGGTGTGGAAGTATTGCGACTCGACGCGGTTGCGTTCATCTGGAAACAACTCGGCACGGGATGTGAAAACCTACCCGAAGCGCACACCTTGATACAAGCGTTCAACGCGGTGACGCGAATTGCCGCACCTGCGCTCATTTTCAAGTCGGAAGCCATCGTGCATCCGGATGACGTGGTGAAATATATCTCACCGCACGAGTGCCAGATTTCTTACAATCCACTGCTGATGGCTTTGCTATGGAACACCCTCGCCACCCGACAGGTCAACCTGCTTTCGCAGGCACTGGCGAAGCGCTTCAAACTTCACCCTGAAACGGCATGGGTGAATTACGTCCGCGTGCACGACGACATCGGCTGGACTTTTTCAGATGAAGATGCCGCCCAACTGGGCATCAACGGCAGGGACCACCGCAACTTCCTCAACGAGTTCTACCGCGGACGGTTCAACGGCAGCTTTGCGCGTGGACTGCCCTTTCAGGAAAATCTGTTCACAGGAGATTGCCGAATCAGCGGGACCTGCGCCTCGCTGGCCGGGCTTGAGAAAGCCCTGCACGAGGAAGGCAAAAATGAAGTGGAACTTGCCATCCGCCGCATTTTTTTGATTCACGGAATCATTCTGACAGCAGGCGGAATTCCGCTCATCTACCTCGGTGACGAGATCGGCACACTCAATGACTACGCCTATCGCGACGACCCCGCCCACGAAAGAGACAGCCGCTGGGTGCATCGTCCCAAGGCGGATTGGGAGAAGTATGCCGAACGCAGCGATCCCAAAACCATCGAAGGGCGTGTCTTTCAAGGATTGAAGAAACTCATCAAGCTGCGAAAAAGTCACAAGGTCTTCGGCGACGGCGAACTGGAAGTCATCCCCACGGAGAGTGAACACGTCCTCGGCTTCGAGCGGACTCACGCAGGTAAACGCGCTGTGGTCTTTGCCAACTTCTCCGAATCGCCACAGACCCTCTCCACGCAGGTTTTGGAGCAATATTCCGTTCACAGTAAGAAACGACTTCACGGACGGAGCAGAATTGCAGAGCAGGGGAATGGTGTAATTGAACCACTGGATTTTCTGGTGTTTGGATAATTTTCAATTTTTTCTGCTAAAATTCAATAAATCCCATGAAACATCTCTGGTCACCCTGGCGCATGAAATATATTGAGAGCAACCAAACAGAAGAAGGCTGTGTTTTTTGCAACGCGCACGCCCGAAACGACGACGCGTCCAAGCTGATTCCATTTCGCGGGCAGCGCAACTTCGTCATCCTCAACCTCTACCCCTATACCAGCGGACATTTGATGGTCGTGCCGTTTGAGCATGTCCCCACGCTGGAGGACCTCGACGCCGCATCACGCGCGGAGATGATGGAACTCACGTCACAGTGCGTCGTTGTTTTGAAAAAGGTTTATCGTCCACAGGGATTCAACATCGGCGCGAACATCGGTTCGGCGGCGGGGGCGGGTGTGCCGGGACATGTGCATATTCACATCGTCCCACGCTGGGGAGGAGATACCAACTTCATGTCCGCACTGGGAGAGACCCGCGTGCTACCGGAAGCCATCGAGGAAACTTACAAGCGCATCCGCGAGGGATTTGAATCCATATAGTATCAGTGCGTCGCACCAGACGGGCGGACGAACCCAGAAAAGCAGCCGAGTCTTGCCTTGAGCTTTGCCTGCAAGTGAAAGTGCGACGCACCGCACCCATCGTGCAAGACCTACTTAATGGGGACTGACATCGCGAAATAAATCCGTTATCGTACAAATCCCTAAGGGTTTCCAAAACCCTTAGGGACTATTTTACAGGTATAAACGGAGACGTCATGCTCAAAAGACGAAACACAAATGCACTGTTGATCACGGGGATTATCATGCTGGTTTTGCTTGCCTGTGCCAGCGCGGGCGGCGGATTGACCGTCACAGCAACCGAGCCTGCGCCGGCAAAGGCTTCAGCGGAAGTCGAAGCCGCCACCCCGACGACAATCCCCCCGACAGCCATCCCCACCCCACAGCCTTTTGCCGCGCCGTCATCTTTTGGACCCGACCGCGAGGATTTCCCCGCTGGTTACAACCCGTTGAGCGGACAGCCCGTGGAAGACCCGGGACTCTTGCAGATGCCGGCCATGCTGCTTTCGATTTCGCATTTTCCACCCGTGGCGCGTCCGCAGGCGGGGCTGTCATTTGCGCCGTGGGTCTTCGAGTTTTACATTACAGAGGGCGCGACGCGTTTTCTGGGAGTCTTTCACGGTGCATTCCCCGAGCCTGAAATTCCCGTCAGTGGCGATTGCGAAGTCCGCAGGGAGCCGTTCACACAAAGCTCCAGTATCCTCGGCAACCAGGTCTGGCTGGATGAAAATAAAAACGGACGGCAGGAACCCTACGAGCCGGGAGTTGGCGGAATTTGCGTCAACCTTTATGACGAGGCAAATCAATTAGTTGAATCCACCACCACCGACAACAATGGGTACTACGGATTCAACGCCCACCCTGGGAAGCACACAGTCGAATTCCTTTTACCCGAATGGCTGGGATTCACAAGTCAAAACATCGGGGATGAAAATGCCGATAGCGACGCCGACCCGCTTTCGGGACGTGCAGACGTGGAGATTCAATCCACCTACCTTTTGCTCGACGCAGGTCTGATCCCGTCCGATCAGCCGATCCCCACGCCAGGCGAGTCGGTCCAAATCCCCAAGGCGGAGGTTGGTCCCATCCGCTCTGGACGTTTGCTATACGCGGACATTGCCAATTTCTTCCAGGACTCATGCCTGATCTATGCCTTCGCCTCCAAAGAGGTTTTATCCGAATTGCCGCAATGCTCAATGGTGGCGCATGAAGATGCAGGCGGCGGCGCGATGATGCCGCTGGAGCGGCTGCGGGCGGTGGCTGAGGACAACATGCATCACACGCGCGGCGGATTCAATTACGCCAGCAATCTTTTCAGCGAGGCCGTGCCCGCTGGCGGCACGCCCGCAAACCAGATCAACGTGTACGTGGCTTTGCTCAACCAGTCCGGCTGGATCTATGACCCGCTTTATGGCGCATGGCTGAGATTCGTGGACAATGCCGATAACGCCACCGCCGGTCAACTACACGCGGACACTGACCGCCTGACAGGACGTCAACTGCATTTCGAGAATTTCATCATCATCTTCGCCGAAGTGGACGTGGTCTCACCCACCAATTTGGATATTCACCTCGAACAGGGAGACGAAGGCCGGGCGATCCTCTTTCGCGACGGGATGAGATATGATATCAAATGGAGCACCCGGTCGGACAACTACGAACAAAACACGGGTCAGCGCAGGCCGATGAAGTTCATCAACGCCGATGGAAGTCCCGCTCCGTTGAAGCCTGGCAGTACCTGGATTTACGTCGCAACGCCATATTCCATTGTGTCGGACGAGGGCGGTGGGACCTGGAAACTGCGCTACTATCCACCGGAGGGGTCGGAGTAGACTGTTGCGAGGTGAAAGTCGTAAAATTTTACAACCCATTAAATGCAAAGAGGCGTTCTCATCCGAGAACGCCTCTTTCTATTCCCGCACCAGGCTTTATAATTGCCGTACCAGCCAAAGGAGGAACCCATGACCAAGGAGAATGAAGCCGTGCTTTTGAGCGCGGCGCGTATACCCATTGGAAAATTTCAAGGCGGACTAAGCGGAGTCCCTGCCGTGAAACTTGGCGCGGCGGCAATTCAAGCCGCGGTGGAACGCGCGGACATCGATCCGAAAGACATCGAAGAAGTGCTGATGGGACAAGTGGTTCAGGCAGGAAACGGGCAGGCTCCCGCGCGCCAGGCGGCAATTTTTGCGGGATTGCCAGCCAGCGTCGGCGCAAGCACAGTCAACAAGGTCTGCGGTTCAGGACTGAAAGCCGTCATGTTTGCAGCGCAAGCTGTCCGCGCCGGGGACGCGAATCTTCTGGTTGCGGGCGGAATGGAATCCATGAGCCGCGCGCCGTATCTTGTCAATGGAAGATTGGGTGAGATGCGTTTCGGTCACCAACCGTTGACCGATGCCCTGCTCCACGACGGGCTGTGGGATCCGTTCGAGAACTGGGGTATGGGTATGGCGGCGGAGTTCATCGCAAGCGGGTACGAGGTTTCACGCGAGGCAATGGACGAGTTTGCGCTCCGCTCCCATCAGAAAGCGATTACCGCGCAGGAGGAGGGAAAATTCAAAGCCGAGATTGCTCCAGTTCAAATTCCCGGGCGAAAGGGCGAGGTGGCAATTTTCGACACTGACGAAGGTCCGCGCAAGGACGCTTCGCTTGAGTCGTTATCCAAGCTGAAGCCTGTTTTCAAACCCGACGGCAAGGTAACAGCTGGCAATTCCTCTTCCATGAATGATGGCGCGGCGGCGGTTGTGGTTTCGTCCCGGGCTTATGCGGAGAAAAACAATCTTAAACCTATTGCTTATATAACTGGCTACGCGCAGGCAGCGGTCGAACCGAAATACCTGTTTGCCGCCCCCATCCACGCGATATCCAAACTGCTGAACAAGGTCGGCTGGACCTTTGCCGAGGTGGATTTGATCGAACTCAACGAAGCCTTTGCTGCCCAAGTCCTCGCGGACGGCTACGCCCTCGCCGGCCAAGGCTGGGACTGGGACAAAGTCAACGTCAACGGCGGCGCGATTGCCCTTGGTCACCCGTTGGGAGCGAGCGGCGCGCGCGTGCTGACAACCCTCATCTACGCTTTGAAAGACCGCGGCTTGAAGCGCGGAATCGCGTCCCTATGTCTGGGTGGTGGCGAAGCCGTGGCAATGGCAATCGAAATCCGTTGACAAATTCAAGGAGACAAAATGAACATCGAAGAACGGAATGAAAAGATTGAACTGTACGGTTCTGGGTATGATTTGTTAAACTCCGTGCTGGCGGAAGTCCCGCAGGAGGCGATGAAATTCAAACCCGCGCCAACGGAATGGAGTGTCCACGAGATCATTATTCACATCGCCGACAGTGAATCCAACGCCGCCCTCCGTGCCAGAAAACTGATTGCCGAGCCAGGCAGCACCTTGATGGGCTACGACCAGGATGTGTGGGCAAATGTGTTGAAGTATGACGAGCATGATTTGGAAGATGCGCTCGAGATTACAAGGCTGGCAAGAAAGACAACATATAAACTGCTCAAAAGCCAGCCCGATGAAGTATTCAATCACTCCGTCGTCCACCCGGAATATGAAGCACCGTATACCTTCGAGAAATGGATCGATCTTTATTCAGGTCACATTCCCGGTCACATCGAGCAGATCAAGAACAATCTGAAATTATGGAAAGAACGAAAATGACAGTCAAACACATCTTCGTCATCGGCGCAGGTACGATGGGTAATGGTATCGCGCAGGTTGCGGCGACATCGGGTTATCAGGTCACCTGCATGGATGTTCAGCCCGCCGCACTGGAAAAGGCAAGGGCAACAGTCGCAAAATCCACGACGAAACTGCTGGAAAAGGGGATGATCAATATGGAACAAAAGGCTTCGGTTGACGCAATTCAGTTCGTGCCAACCATGGACACGATGAAAGATGCCGATCTGGTCATCGAAGCCGCGACGGAAAATCCCGAAGTAAAGCTCAGGTTATTCAGGGACATGGATGTCAATGCACGTGAAGGCGTGATCCTAGCGTCGAATACGTCGTCCATTTCGATCACAAAAATCGCCGCCGCAACCAAACGTCCCGATAGGGTGATCGGAATGCACTTCATGAATCCCGTGCCGTTGATGAAATTGGTGGAAGTCATCCGCGGGTCGGGAACATCCGATGAAACGGCAAAAACCGTCGTGGACATCTGCAAGGTCATGAGCAAGGAGCCCGTCGAAGCGAATGACTCACCTGGTTTTATCTCCAACCGCATTTTATGTCCGATGATCAACGAGGCAATCTTTACCTTGCAGGAGGGAGTCGGCGCGCCCGAAGCCATTGACCAGGTGATGAAGCTCGGCATGAACCATCCCATGGGACCGTTGGAATTGGCAGACCTGATCGGGCTGGATGTGGTTTTGTTCATCCTGGAAGTCTTGCAGCGCGGCCTGGGCGAGGATAAATATCGTCCCGCCTATTTGCTGAGGAAAATGGTAGATGCGGGATACTTGGGCAGAAAGACAGGAAAAGGGTTTTATCAATATTGAAAAAGCAAAGTGCATCACAAACGCAGGTTTGACTCATCTAAACAACCCTGCTATCATCGCTTTTTATGTGGAACAATTTACCTGTAAGAATCTGGAAGAAGCTACGCGGCCTTTTACGTTGGCTCCGACCAGGGTTGGGCATCAAGCGATGGTTCGTCTTTTTGCTGATTGGCATTATAGTATTGGGATTGGGGTTTGGCGTCATCTTCATCGATATTTATCACAATGAAGCTGCGGACTCGCCGCTGCATAGTCTGCTTGCGCTCATATCCTTGAACTTTCTCCCCCGAATTTTACGCGCACTCATCTTTGGAAGCTTGGGGATCAGTTTTTTCGCCTATGGCATGTTACGGCTCAATCGCTCGCTATTAAGCCCATTCATCAGTTCGGGCTCCGAGTTGCTTGACCATCTAAAAAATTTTCACCGCAGCGACCATGGCCCGCATATTGTTACCATTGGGGGCGGGCACGGTCTCGCCACCCTCCTGCGCGGGTTGAGAAATTACACCAGAAACCTGACAGCAGTGGTCACGGTTGCAGACGATGGCGGCTCATCGGGCAAATTGCGCGAGAGTCAGGGCATTTTGCCACCTGGCGACATCCGCAACTGTCTCGCCGCCCTCTCCAACGACGAGGCACTGCTCACACAGCTCTTTCAATATCGCTTTAGCGGCTCACCTGGGTTGGAAGGACATTCATTTGGGAACCTCTTTATCGCGGCACTGGCAGACATCACAGGCAGTTTTGAAGATGCGGTTGCAGAATCAGGGCGTGTTCTCTCGGTTCATGGTCGGGTATTACCTTCCACCTTGCACAATGTCAAATTAGTCGCCAGTATGGAAATGCCCAACTCGAACAATGAAGTCCGTGTGGAAGGTGAAAGCAGGATTCCCAAAACGGCAGGAAAGGTTCGTCGTGTATGGCTGGAACCGGACAACGCACCGGCTTTCCCGCCAGTCATCAAGGCTATACTCAACGCCGATGTAATCGTGGTAGGACCCGGCAGTCTCTACACAAGCCTCATCCCCAACCTGCTCGTGCAAGATCTGCTCGCCGCCATGCATACCAGCCGCGCGATAAAAATATATGTTTGCAATATCGCCACACAAGCCGGTGAAACCGATTTTTTCACCTGCCATGACCACGTCCGAGCTCTTGAAAAACACATTGGTAAAGACCTCTTCGATGTTATTCTATGCAACAATGATTACGATCATGATATTGACTCATCGTCCCAATGGGTTCTTGCTGACAATGAAGCCATGACTGATCCCCGCACTTTTTGTGTGAACCTCGTGGATGTGAAACAACCCTGGCACCATGACGCGGTTAAACTGGCACAGGTCATCATGGACATCCTCTATGAACGTACTGGACCTTTGGGAGAAAATAAGCCCCAGCAAGTGCTATAATTAAAGGAATTATGCTAAAATAGCATAAATTGTGTGAAAATTCACAAGCAATATACTTTTCCTTAAGGAGAATCAAAATGGCAGTAAAAGTTGGTATTAACGGATTTGGCCGCATCGGCCGACAGGTACTCAAAGCGATCCGCGATAAGTACCCCAAGGAGCTTGAAGTTGTTGCCTTCAATGACATCGGCGACATGAAGACGATGGCACACCTGCTCAAATATGACTCGACCTATGGTCGTTTTGATGGCACTGTGGAAGTTGCCGACGATGCACTATTAATTGATGGAAAGAAAGTCAAAGTCTTCAAGGAAACCGACCCCTCCGCTATCAAGTGGGGCGACCTCGGTATTGAAATCGTCATCGAGTCGACCGGTCTGTTCACCATCAAGGAAGATGGCGTGAACAAGAAGGGCAAGACCGTCAAGGGTGCAGTCAACCACATTACCTCCGGCGGCGCCAAGAAGGTCATTATTTCGGCTCCCGCCGAAGGCGAAGACCTGACCATCGTATTGGGCGTCAACGAAGACAAGTACGATCCCGCCAAGCACCATGTCGTTTCGAACGCTTCCTGCACCACAAATTGTCTGGCCCCTGCCGCCAAGGTTGTACATGACAAGTACACGATCAAGCGCGGTTTCATGACCACCATCCACTCATACACAAATGACCAGAAGGTGCTCGACATGCCGCATTCGGACTTGCGCCGCGCCCGCGCTTCCGGTTTGAACATCATCCCGACCACCACCGGCGCCGCCAAAGCCATCGCCCTGGTCATCCCCGACCTGAAGGGTAAGTTCGATGGCTATTCCCTCCGCGTCCCGACCCCCACAGTCTCTGTGGTGGATTTCACCGCTGAACTCGAAAAGGAAACCACCACCGAAGAACTGCGCCAGGCTTTCCGCGATGCCGCCAAGCAGCCGCGTTTCAAGGGCGTCCTCGAAGCCGTGGACGAACCCCTTGTCAGCATGGACTTCAAAGGCAGTTCTTACAGCTCCTCTGTTGACCTGCCCTTCACCAGCGTCCTCGGCAAGGAAAAGAGTAACTTCGTCAAAGTTGTCACCTGGTATGACAATGAATGGGGTTACTCAGTTCGCACAGCCGATCTCGCAGCATTGATGGCGAAATCCCTCTAAATAATTTGTAGGTCACGCTTGAAGCGTGACCTACTTATATTTCAGGTGCACTATGAATAAGAAAACTGTAAAAGATATCGACCTCAAGGGCAAGCGCGTATTGATGCGTGTGGATTTCAACGTGCCCATGGCGGAAGGCAAAGTGACCGATGACAAGCGTATCAAAGCCGCACTGCCGACCATCAAATACGTTTTGGAACAGGGTGCATCCGTCCTGTTGATGAGCCACCTCGGACGCCCCAAGGGCGGACCCGATCCCGAGTTCAGCTTGAAGGCCGCCTCGGAAGCCCTCGCCGCATTGTTGGGTAATCCCGTCAAGATGGCTCCCGATTGCGTCGGCGCGGAAGTCGAAAAGATGGCGAAAGAATTGAAGCCCGGCGAAGTGCTAATGCTCGAAAATACCCGCTTCCACAAAGGCGAAGAAAAGAACGATCTTGACCTCGCCAAGCAGATGGCGGCATTGGGCGAAGTATACGTCAACGACGCCTTTGGATCCGCGCACCGCGCCCATTCCTCCACCGAAGGTGTAGCTCGCTTCCTGCCCGCAGTATCCGGCTTCCTGATGGAACAGGAACTCGAATACCTCGGACGCGCAATTGCCAATCCCGAACATCCCTATATCGCCATCCTCGGCGGCGCAAAAATTAGCGACAAGATTCTGGTCGTGGAAACCCTGCTCTCCAAATGTGACAAGTTGATCATCGGCGGCGGCATGGCAAATACCTTCCTTGCGGCAAAGGGACTGAACATGCAAGACAGTCTCGTCGAAGAAGCCTCCATCGAAACTGCCAAGTCCATCCTAGCGAAATCAGCCGACAAGTTGATCCTGCCAGTGGATGCGGTCATCGCGGACAAATTCGACGCCGAAGCCAATACCCAAACTGTGGACGTGGATAAGATTCCCGCAGGCTGGCGTATGTTGGATATAGGTCCCAAGACCCTCGACTTGTACAAGGCTTCGTTGAGCGGAGTCAAACTCGTCGTCTGGAACGGACCCGTGGGTGTCTTCGAAATGCCGAAGTTCGCCGAAGGTACATTCGCCCTGGCGAAGTTGCTGGCTGAATCCGGCGCGACCACCGTCATCGGCGGCGGCGACTCAGCCAGCGCGGTCAAGAAAGCGGGTGTTGCCAAGCAGATGACTCACGTCTCCACTGGCGGCGGCGCATCGCTCGAATTTCTGGAGGGGAAGGAACTGCCCGGCGTGGCGGCGCTGCTCGATAAATAGTTTTGCGAAGGATGGATGGAAACATCCATCCTTTTTTGTTGCAAAACCAGAGGCTAACGAGAAATGCTCCCGCCGATTCCGCATTTCAGTTTTCAAACAATTTACACAGGCTCAACAAAAATTAAGTGCGCTCGACTATAATCTGGAAAAATGCAATCGGAGATGATGTATGTCCTTCAATATCGGTGAAAGCGTTGGTCCATACCGGATCATCGAACAACTTGGGCAGGGCGGCATGGCGACCGTTTATAAAGCCTACCACGCCTCGCTTGACCGCTATGTTGCATTAAAAGTATTGCATCCTGCATTCAACGAAGACCAGACGTTCATCTCCCGTTTTCAACGCGAAGCGCGGGTGGTGGCAAAACTGGAATATCCCAACATCGTGCCGATCTACGATTATTCTGAGCATGAGAAACGCCCGTACCTGGTAATGAAATATATCGAAGGGGATACGCTCAAGGCGCGGCTGACCCAGGGACCACTGACCTCGGAGGAGATCGAACAAGTGGTAAACTCCGTCGGCGCGGCGCTGGAGCACGCCCACAGGCAGGGCATTTTGCATCGTGACATCAAACCATCCAATGTGATGATCGCCAAAGACGGCAACATGTATCTGGCGGACTTCGGTCTGGCCCGCATCGCCCAGGCGGGCGAATCCACGATGTCGTCGGATTCGATCATGGGCACGCCGCAATATATCTCTCCTGAACAGGCAATGGGAAAGAAAGACCTCGACGCTGGAACGGACATTTATTCCTTCGGCGTGATGCTCTACGAACTGGTGGTGGGACAGGTCCCCTTCAGCGCCGATACGCCCTTCTCCGTTATTCACGATCATATTTACACCCCCCTGCCCCTGCCCAAAAAAGTCAACCCGAATGTGCCGGAGCCTGTGCAACGTGTTTTACTAAAGGCGCTCGCCAAGGACCGCATTGACCGCTATGCCACAGTCGAAGAATTAATGATCGCCTTCAAAGAGGCGTGGACAGAAGCCGGCGTGCCAATGCAAGGCACAGCCATTATCATGCGCGCGAGCATGCCAAAAGACAGGACTGGCTCAAAAAAACAGACAAATGAAGCTGCCACCGCCACTCCTGCCCCGGTAAAAAAAGGTTCACTGTGGATGTGGGTTGGAATTGGGCTGGTCATTTTGCTCTGTCTGGCTGTCATGGGATTGACAATTCGCAATCGTTTTAAACGTCCGACCATGCCGCTTCCGGCGGCGACTCAGCCATCTGTCGCACAGCCTCTACCAGACACTCCGCCTGATGCCCCAGGCGAAGAACAGCCTGTGCCCGCCATTCAAAATGACTCGCCGGAATTGATCGCGGCGAAGGATCTGGTGGCAAAAAATCCGAACGACCCCGACGCCCGCCTGACACTGGCGCTCGAATTTTGGGATGCAAAGGAAATCCGTCCGGCAATGGATGAAATGACGAAGGCTGCTGATTTGGCAGGTCCCGATAAAAGGGATTTCCTTGCAAAGGCCGCGGAAAAGTTCATGCAGCGCCAAGCGTGGGCTCCCGCTGCAAGCCTGTACCTGCGCATGGCACTGACCGGCAAACAGGGCCTGCCGTCGGAGTTGATGGGCAATCTCCATGAATCGGTTTACAAAGCCGCTGAGCAAAAGGAAATGCCGCTGTTTCTGCCCTTTGACCGGATCGAACAAGTTGACCCGGCGCTCAGTCACATTGCGCATGGGCGTCACATTGTTTACAATGCAAGCCAGGAAGAGGCAATGGATGCGGTGGTGGAAATGGCTGCTGCTGAGAAGATCAATCCCGACATGCCTGAAATCTCGCTGCTCAAAGCGGAATACGAAATGAAAATTGGCAATCAGGATGAAGCAAAAAAGACCCTGCTTGCTTTAACCTCCAGACCGGATGCGCCTGAATGGATACGCATCATGGCGGAGAACTATCTCAAACTCATACAATAAGGAATTCATCATGCGAAAGTCACTTGTAGCTGGAAATTGGAAAATGAATAAAACCGTCGCGGACACCCGCGACCTGCTTTTCAAAATGAGCGCGCAATTGCGCGAAATCAACGGCGTGGAAAAAGTCGTCTGCCCGCCGTTCATGTCGCTCATGGCCGCCTCCGCCCTGCTCGAAGGTTCGGGTATTGGACTGGGCGCTCAGAACATGCACTGGGAGGAAAAGGGAGCGTTCACGGGCGAGGTTGCCCCCGTGATGGTCAAGGAATTATGTGGATATGTGATTCTCGGTCACTCGGAACGCCGCGCCTACTTCGGCGAAACGGATGAAATCGTCAACCGAAAACTGATCGCCGCCCAGAAGGTTGACCTGACCCCAATTGTTTGTGTCGGCGAGACGTTGGAACAGTACGAAGCAAAACAAACCCGCGAGGTGGTCTCCACCCAAACGAAGGGAAGCCTGAAAGGCGTCTCTGCTGAATTTGCCCCGCGCATCGTCGTTGCCTATGAACCGGTTTGGGCGATTGGCACGGGCAAGGCGTCCAACGGACCGGATGCGAATACCGTAGTGAAGGATGTCATCCGCCCGGCACTGGCGGAATTGTTTGGCGCGGAAACGGCGCAAGCCATCCGCGTGCTGTACGGTGGGTCGGTGACAGCGGCAAACGCAGCCGAATTCTTCAGCCAGCCAGACATCGACGGCGCTCTCGTCGGCGGCGCAAGCCTGAAAGTGGACGATTTCATCGCCATCACAAAAGCCGCTGTAGCCTAACGTCGTTGCGAGACGATATGTGAAGCGTTCGCCGAAGCAACCTCATAGTTAATTGGAGATTGCTTCGGGTCCATCCGTACCGCGCTGTACGCAGCGCAGTGTAAGCATCGCCTCGCAATAACACAAATTCCCATGCCATTCGCCGGTTTTCTCTGGTTTGTGCTAACCCTCCTGCCGCTGGTCATTATCCAGCGGCTTTTGCATCGTGAACTACAAACCATTTTTTGGATTATCACTCGCAACCCCAAATTAACTATTGGCTTGTTTTCAGTCATGTTTTTGCCAGGCGTGCTCCTACACGAACTCAGCCACTTTGTAACGGCAAAACTACTCCAAGTGCGGACGGGAAAAGTTTCGCTCATCCCCAGGTCACTTCCAAACGGTTTCCTGCAAATGGGCTTTGTAGAAATCGAGCAAACGGATATCATTCGCGATTCGTTAATCGGCATTGCCCCGCTGGTCACAGGCTCGCTGTTTATCGCCTATGCCGGCATGAACCGGCTGGGACTTGGCACCTTGTTGACTGTGCTGACAAACGGACAATTTGAATTATTCTGGAAGGGTCTGACTTTGGTACCACAGATGAATGATTTCCCGCTATGGTTTTATCTTGCCTTTGCGGTTTCCAGCACAATGCTGCCCTCCGAATCGGACCGTCACTCGTGGCTGCCCCTCGGCTTGTGGACGGCTGGTCTGCTTGCGCTGGGAATCTTCGCCGGTGCAGGCGAATGGATGCTAGCCAACGTCGCTCCCCTGTTGAACGACTTTCTTGGTACGGTAGCGACTCTCTTTGGCATGAGCGTCGTCTTGCACTTTGTGCTTTTATTGCCAACGATGCTCACTCATCGCATGATTGCCAAAGTTACTGGGGTGGATGTAAGACAATAGTAAAGCAGGTACATTAGCCTTTAATCAAAATTCATTTCGGGTGGAATACGAAGACCTATGTCCCCGCCATAACGGACACTTCCCTGTCGTTCGTCCGCAAAACGCCAGTCCAGATGCTTTGGTGGATACAGGAAATGTTTATATGCCAATGCCATTTGTCGGGCGGCTTGGTGATAGGGAACTTGGCCTGTTGCCGTACCAAGCCCGGGACAAGCAACTATATGGATATGTTTTTCGGATTTCAAGTTGTGCTGTCGCACCGCCAAAAGCATTGCCCACATAGCTGAGTAAACATGGTCGGTGCGGGAAATTGCCATGGGGACTCGCATCGTCGGTGTGTGGGCAATGAAAGGATGTTTCGGGTGCATCGTTTCCACAATGATCGACGTGCCAACTGGTTGCTCGCCAAGAAATTCATCAAGGATGCGCTTCTGCACCCGGGCTTGTAGCTCATTGCCAAAAAATCGGGTGATGGCAGCGTCCACCCCGCCATCCATCAATCCGAAAGAATTAGCGGCGCTGACCATGCAGTCAAAGGCAGGCAGATTTTCGAAAACTCCCGTAACCACCTCGACCTTTTGAAATACCCCAAACCTTGTGCGGAAGGCGTCACACAAAGCTGGGTTTGGATCCACTAAAATGAGTTTCAAATCGTTCATGGGTAAAAAGTATTTGGTCCACAGCGCCGACTGGCAGCTACGTCTTATCGTATCTCCGGCATCTCCGCCTTTTTATTGAATCCATTCCACGCGCTGGAATGCAAAAACTTCCTGCGCGCAGAGACTTGCTCCACGCGCTTCAGCCATTCTCTCTCGGCTTCAGCGGCTTCGCGGAAGCACTCTGCAGAGAACTCGGTGCGTTTGGTCGCAGAGGCCTTGGACAAACTCAATGCGCCCTGCAAGAATTTCTTCTCCAAGTCGTCACGGTCACTGGCATAGGTTTTGATGCGTTCGGGGTAATTGAGCAGGGTGGCGCGGTGCAGTCGTTCGTGGGACCAAAACAAGGAGGAAGGATCATACGTCGAGGCAGGCTCAGGTCCAAAGTCAGGCAAAGCGTCCAACCAAATGGGCTTGAATATGCTGGTGCACGGAGCGGATGTCCCGGTGGCAAGAATGAGCGGCGTGTTTCCATCCAGATAAGCAACCATGGACGCAGTGCTCTGGCTGCCGCGAATGGGTCCGAAACCCGCGTGCATGCAAACATCCACGACAAGGATACTGCCAGCATGTGGATCGAAAGGTTCAGATCCATGATGACGCAAAATACCCATCACACGATCAAGCGTAATCTTTCCTCTTTCCGCATCCAGCAAACTCTTCGTCGTCGAGCAACGCTCGCGTCCCTTGCCAAATGTGGTGTAAATCGAATCGGACATATCGCGGGCGTAATCGAATTCCCCGGCGGATTTTGTATAGCCCTTTTGCAATGCTAGCTGGGTCAGATTGGGAGATGCGATGTCAAATTGATTACCGAGTGTAAGACAGTTCGAGATGGAATACGAATCCTTGAGCTGGCGGGCCGCCCAGTGCTTATCCACCGTTTCGAGCACCCAGGCATCATCGGCATTGGCGAGCAGGAAACTGTTGTGGTAATACATGGTCTCGCCATGCGAGGCACAGTTGCCACCCTGACCAAACTCCTCCAGCAACTCGACGATGACTTGCACTGCTTCGCGCGGCGTGACAGCGCGTTCGAGGGCAAGGCGAAGCAAATCCATGCCAAGCAGGGCAGGTTCCTTATTGGCCGGCACCCTGGAGAAAACCGCTTCATTGCCAATTACCAGCCCGTGCTCGTTGATGCCCATTTCCGCTCCCCACATCCAAAAGGGTTTGGAGAGCAAAACTGCATGAGTTTTTTCGACTTGCGGAATCTCGATGTACGTGCATTTGACACGACTGCCAGCCAGATATTGTGCAGCTGGGAAATATGCCATATGCTGGCCTTCATTCGGTGGACGGTCCGAGTTCTTGCCGAAAATGGCTATGCCATTGGCGGTAGCGGATTGAGTTGCAATGAGAGTGTCACACATGTTTTTTCCTTTGGTATGCAAAGTATAGCATATTCGTTTTTACATAAACCGTCCCGAAGGTTTCCACGACAACCTTCGGGACGGTGATACCCAACATAAATGATTCAATCCGACAATCTGAGTGAAACAGTGAATGTGGTGCCTTGATTCAATTCGCTTTTGACTTCGATCCTCCCGCCGAGTTCATCCACAATGGATTTGACGATGTAAAGCCCTACTCCGCTGCCAGGGATCTCGGCGACAGTTACATTTTTGGCGCGATAGAATCTCTCAAACAGGTGTGGAAGAGCCTCGGGCGGAATACCAAGCCCGTGATCGGTGATCGAGACGATTGCCATGCCTTCCCTTTGGTTTGCCACCACCTCAACAGACTTCCCATCAGGGGAGAATTTGACGGCATTGTTGATGAGATTGATGAACACCTGTGAAAGTCCGCCCACATCGCCAAGAACATTGATGGCTTCGTGTTTGCCCTCCAATTTGACGGAAATCTTTCGCCTGTCTCCCATCACCTTTACCGCCCGCGTCGCCTCCCGTAGCACGGGAATCAAATTCATCGGGACCGCGTCGATTTTCATCCTGCCGCTTTCCAGACGACCCGCCAACAGCAACTGATCCACCAGTTCCTTTTGACGATTCAACTCGCGCATCAGGGCATCCAAATATTCAGTCCTTTCCTCCTCCGTGCCGCCATGTTGCAACAATTCAGCCATCAACATGGCAGAGGTCAAAGGGGTGCGTAACTCGTGCGAAGCGCGATTTATAAAATCGGATTTCATCTGGTCGAGGCGCGCCTGTTCGGTAATGTCGCGGACGATGATCAAGGCTTCCTCCGTGCTGATGGGGTGCAGACGGGCTTCAAACACCTGCTCGTGCTGCGGCAGGCTGAAGCCATAAACCCAGTGTGACGCGACAAAGGACTCCTGCGTCTCCGGCTCGATGACCATGCGCGCCACATCCGACGGCCACAGTTCGAAAAGATTCCTCCCAATCACCGATTCGCGCGGCAGGTAAAGCGGATGACTTGGATGCGCGCTGTAATCAAGGATCTGCCCGGTGAGGTCGGTGCGGAGCAACAAATCGGGCAGGGCATCCACAAGGACGCGGTTGCGCGTTTCACTCAGGCGGATGGTCTTTTCATAATGAAGACGTTCCAACGCCGCGCCAATCAAATTGGCCGTGGTTTGAACAATGTCGAACTCAGTCCTTAGCCAGGATAATTGATTCTGCTTATCGAACAAGACCAACGAACCCCAGGAACCCAACATCCCCTGCACGGGAATCACAAGGATCGAAGCAAGCGGCGCGGTTTCATTATCGGTTTTTATATCTTTCACCGAAAACACATGTTCCGGATTCCTGGATATCGAATCAAGAAAAGGCGCAAGCGTGGAGGCAAGGTCAAAGCCCGCGATGTCGAAACTTATCCACTGAGCCTGTATTTTTACGGAAGTCCCATGGATGTTGACCAGCGCACAACAGAACAGGTCCACCGCATAGCCCAGCGATTCTAGCACTTCGGGGAATTTCGTCTCCAGGTTGGAGGAGCGGAACAACCCCGCCGTCACTTCGCCGATCACTGAAAGCGCGCGCATGTGCCGTTTCAGATTGGACTCAGATTGCCTGCGCTCCGAAATATCCCGCGCTAAAAGTTGAACGTAAGCGGGCCGCCCGGAAATATTGTGCACGACCGTTATGCTCAGCTCGACGGGAAGCATGGAACCGTCTTTTTTTCTTAATGTGTATTCAGACGAAGTCAGATGCCTCTCAAGAAGGGACTCACGTTCCTGTGAATCTTCCAGAGTCATGATCGCTTCAACGGGCAGCCCTACCAATTGACTTTCTTCATACCCCAGCAATTGCAATGCCCGTTGGTTGGCGGAGACGAACTTGAAATCCAGTCCGATAATGAACACACATTCCCCTGTCTGCTCGAACAAGGCCCGATAGTCAAGGTCCGCCCGCAGTTGATTTTTCCCGCTGACCTGCACCTTGATGTCCACGGGAAGTTTGCCCAGGGGAATGGTTTTCTCATCCATAGGAAATGTCTTCCGACCGCAAATCGGGGAAGGCAGCCAGCACGTGGCAACCAGATTCTGAATCCAGAATCTTCACTTCACCGCCCAGACCGGAGAACACGGCGCGGGACAGAGTCAGCCCGACGCCAAGGCCTTGGAATTCCCTCCCATCGCCCTGGCTGATCTGGTAGAAACGTTCAAAGACCTTTTCGCGCAAGTCGGGGGGAATTCCAATTCCGTCATCCCATAATGTGATCTTTGCGCCGCCGTTCGCGCCAGGTTCGACAGTCATTTTCACCATCCCCTCTTCGGGGCTGAACTTGAAGGCGTTATCAACCAAATGTACCAGGGACTGGGTAAACTCGCGGCGCGGAGCCTTGATAATTCCCGCCCCCACGACATCGTGAATAAAATTCAAGCGCTTTTCGCTATAACGCCCCAGTCGCCTTTTGATGGGGGTCAAAATGTGATGCTCCACATCGATTATCTGGCGCGTCAGGTTCAGATGGTTCTGGTCGATATCCGAGAGGAGGATGATATCCGCTACCAGTGATTCGAGCCGGTCGGCGCTGGAATGAGCAATACGCAGGAATTCCTGCTGTTCTTCCATTGACTTGAACTTATTGCCCACCATCATGTCGAGTGACATCATGATGTTACCCAGCGGCGTGCGCAGTTCGTGACTGAAATTCTTCAGGACCTCCTGGCGAAGCTTTGCCATTTCCTCCTGCGCGGCCTGCCTTGCCTGTTCGCGTCCGCGTTCCTGTTCGGTCTTGACGCGTCGCAACACCGCCTCGACACGCGCCATCAGCTCCTCGGTGACGAAAGGCTTGGTGACGTAATCGTCCGCGCCTTCGCGTATACCAGCCACCCGATCCTGCGTGGCCGTGCGGGCGGTGAGAAAAATGAACGGAATGGAAGCCAGCAGGGGGTCCGCGCTCATTTGTTTTTTCATCTCGAAACCATTGAGGTTGGGCATCATCACGTCCGAGATGATCAGGTCGGGCAGGAACTGCCTGGCCTTGAAGAATCCGTCATCGCCGTTGATGGCCGTAACGACATCGTAGCCATGCCGCCGGATGGTGGCGGCAAGCCCCATGCGGATAGACGGTTCGTCATCGATCACAAGGATGGTAAAGGGTTTATCCATGAATTGCCTCGGTAAGGTTTCAGCCAATAGATATGACTTGATTATCCCCGCAACGTATGAAATATTCGTTTTAATGGCATGACAGTTTTCCCGCGCAAAAATAGGCGGGAGCTTGCATGATTTGAAATTCGGCTGTATGCTTGTCCCATTAAAAGTTGTACTCGGAGGCAAAAGGTCTTCGGACATGGTCGATTTGAAGAAAATCCTGTCACTCGTTGTAATCACAGGGGCAGCCGCGGCGCTGATCGTCTGGACGGTTATTTCATTTTCATTTCGCAGTCCCATAGCCGCCTTCCTCGTCAACTGGCTTGTCATGTCGTGGATTGTACTGATGGGGCAAGTTGTGGATTTCCCACCCTTCTCCCCGGTATATTATGAGATAAAGCCTTTTGAACAGTCGGGACACCTTTACGAAAGATTGGGTATTCGCCTTTTCAAAAAGATAGTCCGCCGCGGACCTCTGACAATATTCAGTCCCACCCTTCGATTTTCAACAGAGAAAACCGCAGAAGCACTTGAGCACCTGACGCATGAAATGCGCAAAGCTGAAACGTCGCACGCGGTAATATTCCTCGTGATCCTCTTGCCCATCGGTTATGCCTTCATCCGAGGCTGGTTTGACGCGGCCGCATGGCTCCTCCTTTTCAACATATTGTTGAATGGCTATCCAGTGATGCTCCAACGTTACAATCGAATAAAGATGAGGGAACTCAAGCCAATTGAACAAGAAAATCGACGTTGAAGAGACTTGGCATTTGGAAAAGTGCGGCTCGTTCTGTGTGGATTATCTACATACTATCCCGCCTTTGTCATCATGAAAAAACGGAGTAAATCCAATGACAGAAAATTCCGAATCGATTGAAGAAATACGCCGGCTGACATCTGCTTTCAACAAAGGCTACGCAATACGAGACCTATCCGCGCTGGATGATTTCATGCGTCTCTTCGCTGAGGATGAAAACCTGGAATTCATTGGTATCGGCGGGATGTTTCCCGGCCGTGGCACCTGGCGACTGGGACGGGAAGCGGTACGGGATCTGTTCAGGGCAGATTGGGAATACTGGGGTTCAGTTCAGCTCGACGAGGAGAAAGCGCGGATCACCGTCCGCGACGATTTAGCCTGGCTGTCAACTTCCGCCGCCATTACAACCGATGACGAAACGGAAGAGTTCCTTGGGGATAAGCAGGAAATGATGGGGAGTGTACACCAGTCGTCGATAGATGACTCGCGCATCAAGCCGCTGCGGGTGACTGCCGTCCTTATGAAGCAGGAAAATCACTGGCGGTTTTTACAAATTCACATGTCATTCTCGATTCGGTCATTGCCGAAGTGAACTCAATTCTCAGAAAAGGAACATAATCACATGGAACAGGAATATCAGATCGAATACGTGGAGGATCCCGAGGAATCTGCATGGGGCATTATTGGCCGGGGACTTAGTGCCTACAACAGACAGTGTGCGGGTGAAAACAAATTTCAACATCTGTGTTACGTCCTTCGCGCGGCCGATGGGGAAATCGCAGGAGGCATATTGTGCGAGGTTTATTGGGAATGGCTTTACGTAGACTTGTTGTGGATAGAGGACGAGCTCCGTGGGCTGGGGTATGGTCACAGGCTTTTGACGCGTGCGGAAGAGGAAGCCCGTCAGCATGGCGCGAAGAATGTATACTTGGATACATTCAGTTTCCAGGCGCCGGAATTCTATAAACAACATGGCTATCAAGTATTTGGCGAACTGCGGGATTTTCCTCCCGGACATCAACGCTATTTTTTCACCAAACACCTTTAGAAAAGAACGACTACTCCATGCAAAAGATAGCCGTTCTCTCAGACATTCACGGAAACTTGCCCGCCCTCGAAAAAGTGACGAAAGACATCCAAACGAGAGGGGTGGATTGCATCGTCAACCTAGGCGACCATGTGTCAGGCCCACTTTGGCCGAAAGAGACCATTGAATACCTGATGAAACAGGATTGGGTTCATGTCAAGGGGAACCATGAACGTCAACTGACGGATCAGGATCCAAAGAAACATGGCGCTTCCGACAGTTATGCCTTTCAGAAGTTGAATCGTGATGAATTGAACTGGCTCAATTCATTGCCAGTCAGCGTGGAACTGGAAAACTTTCTATTGATTCACGGCACGCCGGGGAGCGATTCAACTTATCTTCTGGAAACAGTCGAACGCGGCAGGGCGAGGCTGGCAACACAGGGCGAAATCGCAGAACGACTCGGCAAAGCAAAGTCTCCAATCATCCTTTGCGGGCACACCCACATCCCAAGAGTGGTTGAGGTATCAGGAACTCTGATCGTCAACCCAGGCAGTGTGGGACTCCCCGCCTATGATGATATCTCCCCGGAATATCACGTAATGGAGACTGGTTCGCCTCATACCCGATATACAATCATGGAATATAATAACAATCACTGGCGGGTGGAAATGATTGCGTTAACTTACGAGTATCAAAAAGCGGCTGAACAGGCCCGTAGAAACGGACGTGTCGATTGGGAGGTTGGGCTTCGGACAGGCTTCATGTCACAAAGAAAAACAGGCTGACGGCGCAAGATATACAAGAGGCGCAATATGGAACAATCCATAACATATGAAAACCTGACAGCGCAAACGCCCGCAAAAGAACTGTGGACTTTGTTGAAGGTCAGTAGTTCGCTGGCGTCCACTCTCGACCTGACGGAGGTTTTGCAGATCGCAATCGAAAGCGCCGCCGACCTGCTCGGCTTTGAGAGCGGCGCAATTTACACCCTCGAAAACAATTTGCTGTATCTGGGAGCAACGACTCCGCCTTTGACCCCTCAATTCCCGAATGAACTTCGCCTTGCGCAACTCTGCGATCACCCGCATATCGAGAGGGTTGTTTCGACAAAAAAACCCGTCTATCTTGATGACGCGAGAAGCGCTTTGCTCTCCCCCGCCGAAAAAATGGTGGTTGACTCGCGCCATCTTGTGTCCATCCTCTATTTCCCACTAATGTTGAAGGAAATTGTGACCGGTGTCTTCATCGTCGGCACAACGGAGAAAGTCCGCCAGTTCACAAAGAGCGAGATGGACCTGTGCCACATCCTATCCTTCCAGGTATCGCTTGCAGTTGCCAATGCCCAATTGTACAAAAAGGCCCAGCAGGCCCTTGCAGAACTAAGCCAGGCGTATGATTCGACGCTGAAGGGCTGGTCGCAGGTGCTGGACATGCGCGACCATGTTACAGACGAACATACCAACCGTGTGGCGGAACTGACGGTTGCCCTCGCCGCCAGGATGGACATCTCCGACGATGAGTTGGGTCACATTCGCAGGGGCGCCTTGCTGCACGACATCGGGAAGATGGCCATCCCGGACGCGATTTTGCAGAAACCCGACGTGCTGACTGCCGACGAACAGGAAATCATGAAAACCCATCCCGAAAAAGCCTACAGGCTTCTTTCTCAGATCGATTACCTTGCTCCCGCCATGGACATCCCCTATTGTCATCATGAAAAATGGGACGGAACGGGTTACCCGCGTGGATTGAAAGGTGAAGAGATTCCCCTATCTGCGCGGTTGTTTGCCGTGGTGGACGTCTACGACGCCCTTACAACCGACCGTCCTTACCGCAAAGCCTGGAGCAGGGAAAAGGCCTTGGCGCACATCCAGGAACAATCAGGCGGGCATTTTTGTCCGCAGGTGGTGGATGCGTTTCTTGAAATAATGAGAGAGTAAATGGAAAACAAGAAGTACCAAAAGATCAAACGTATGAGACATTATCTTCATGAACCGGGAAAAATCACCGCCCTGTGGATGGGTCTTGTTTTCCTGGCAACATTGATTCTGCTAACAGCCTGCGATTCTGCACAGTTGCCTGAACCGCCGGTTTCGCGCGAATTGGGCAAAATCGTCTTTGCCAAAGACACCTATGGAGGTCTTTACTCTTATGTCCCAACCACTGTTTCGCCAGATACGCAATTGGTGGCGTTGATTCATGGAACACCCGCCAAAGAAGAATCCGCCGAGGAAACCGCTCATTATTACATCGCCAACTGGCTTGAATTTGCCGAGAAGCATGACCTGATTCTCATTGCACCAGCTTTCAGCCAGGAGGACTTCAGCAGCCGCAAAGGCGATCATGCTCTTGGCGGTTATCGAGGTTTGCTCGGACGAAGAATCATGGCTGACGAATGGCTGTTGCGTCTCGCGCAGTCCTATCAGGAAACATTTGAACTATCTGAAAAGCAATTCTATTTATATGGACATTCGGCGGGAGGACAATTTACAGCACGATTTCTGGTCACTCACCCTGAGCGTATTAAGCGGGCTGTTATCTCCTCCGCCGCCACTTATCCCCAGCCCACATTGGAAGTTGCGTGGCCCTTTGGCATGGGCGCACTCGAGACAGACATCGAATGGGATGAAAACACAACCAACCACGTGAACATCACGCCCGACAAGCAAAAATGGCTGGACGCAACCCAGATTCAACTCACGGTGATTGTAGGACTCAATGACGCCTCGGAGTTGCCGCCTTATCCCGGACAAAAGGGCAAGAACCGATTTACAATCGCCCGAAATTGGGTAAAGGATATGGAAAGTTTCGCACAGGAAAACGGGCTTGAGAGTCGGATCACATTCGAGATGATCCCCGGCAAGGGACACAGCATGACCAACCTTATCCCATATTGTCAGGAAGCCTTGTTCGCGGAGCAAAACCCATAAATGGTTTGGCTCACTCAAGAATAGCCCAGTCTTTACCCGTTATAATGGACGCATGTTCATAGACCAGGTAAACATCCACGTAAAATCAGGCAAGGGCGGAGATGGCATGGTACATTTCCGCCGTGAGAAATTTGTCCCGTTGGGCGGACCCGATGGCGGCGATGGCGGTAAGGGTGGAGATGTAATCGTCGAAGTTAAAGCCACGCTCAACACCTTATCCGCGTTTCGGCAGAATGAAAAGTTTGCGGCGGAACCGGGCAAAAACGGCGGCAGTTCGCAGATGACCGGGCGCAACGGCAAAGACCTCGTGATTTATGTCCCGCCCGGCACCGTCGTCTATGACGCGGAAACAGGCGACCTGCTCGGCGACTTGACCACAGCCGGTCAACAGTTGCTGATCTGCAAGGGCGGTCGCGGCGGACTCGGCAACCAGCATTACGCCACGTCGCGCAATCAGGCTCCGCGCACAGCGGAACGCGGCGAACCGCACGAAGAGAAACTCCTGCGCCTCGAGTTGAAACTCATCGCCGACATCGGCATCATCGGCTTGCCCAACGCGGGCAAGTCCACCCTGCTGTCGGCGCTAACCAATGCCAAGCCCAAGATCGGCGACTATCCCTTCACCACGCTGGAACCAAATCTCGGCGTGGCAAAAATCGACGACGACACAACCGTCGTGCTGGCAGACATCCCCGGCTTGATCGAAGGCGCGGCGGAAGGCGCAGGCTTGGGTCACGACTTTTTGCGTCACATCCAGCGCACGCGGGTTTTGATCCACATGATCGACGGACTCTCCGAAGACCCGCTGGCAGATTTCAGCCAGATCAACAACGAGTTGTCGCTCTTTGACCCCAAACTGGGAACCAAACCGCAGATCGTGGCGCTCAACAAGCTCGACCAGCCCGACGCGCAGGAGCGGCTGAAAAAAATCAAAGCTGGCTTCAAAAAGAAAAAGGTGGACCTGCTCGAAGTCTCTGCCATGACCCGCAGCGGCACACGCGACCTGCTGATCGCGGCGCACCGAAAATTGATGGAACTCCCGCCCGAAATCGAGGAGGAGACCCTCCCCGTGTACAAGCCCGAAGTAGACCCGAACCAGTTCGAGGTCATGTGCGAGGACGAAGACCGGTGGCGCGTCACAGGCGTGGCAATCGAACGTTCCGCCAAGATGACCTATTGGGAGCACGACGGTTCCGTCCGCCGCTTCCAAAAACTGATGGAAAGACTCGGTGTGGACAAAGCCCTGCGCGAGGCGGGCGTTCAGGAAGGCGATACTGTCTTCGTCGGAAACTTTGAATTGGAGTGGAAGGATTGAGCCCCATGCCCGCAAAGGTTTCAAAGAAACAACGCGCGCTGGTAATCGGTCTCATTGCGCTGGGCATCCTGTTCACCGCCTTCTTTGGGATGCGCGCTTTCCATGCCTTCAGGCAGTTCAACGGACATCGTCCCCCGCCGCCCGGCAGACCCGGCAAAGTGGAAACCGATGTCGAATTCATCCGCAACTGGATGACTGTGCCCTTCGTTGCGGAACTCTATCATGTCCCCGAACCCGCCATCTTCGATGCGCTAAAAATTCCCCCGAATAAAGAGAACCGTGAAAAAAGCCTGAGGGATTTGAACCGCGAATATTATCCCGATGCGAATGGTTTCGTGCTGGAAACAGTCAAGGTAACGGTGAAGAAACTCCAGTTGCCCACGCCTGATTCTGCTCCCACAATCGTTTCCCCACCGACAGCGCCCGCCCCCTAACCTCATGTCCGACTTTCTCCTCACACAAGTCATCAACTTTGGCACGCCGTTCATTGGAATTATTCTGTTGCTCGGTGCGCTCGGTTTTCCGGTTGGCGCCTCGGTGGTGGTCATCGCGGCTGGCGCATTCAGCCAGCAGGGTGTCTTGAACTGGTATGAAGCCATCGCGATTGGACTGGCAGGCGCGGTTCTCGGCGACGCGCTTAGTTATGGCATGGGAAATTACGCCAAAGGCTGGCTGCAAAAACGTTTCGGAGATTCTCCTGCGTGGGTCAATGCCAGTAAGTCGTTTCACAAAAGCGCGGGACTGGCAATCTACCTCAGTCGTTGGATGATTACCGCCTTCGCCATTCCCACGAACCTGATCGCTGGTGGAAGCGGCTATAAATTCTCCCACTTCATGTTCTACGATGTGAGCGGTGAGTTGACCTGGCTCCTCGTGTACGGCGGACTCGGCTATTGGTTCGGCAGTCAGTGGGAGTTGGTTTATGATTTCATTAACAACTTTGGCGGATTGGTACTGGGCGTGGCCCTTTTCGGTTTTGGAATCAGGATGGCGTGGAATTGGCGGGAGAAAAAACGTCTCGCCGCCGAAAGCGAAGCATCTGTCTGAATCAACGCAGACTTTGTTTCATCCTCACCGCCTCAAGCACACCTTTTGCAATTCGCGCGGGACGCTCGGCAATGCCCGACACCTGCGCGTTTTCGATTCGTGGGTCGATCTCGATGACTTTGGATTTTGGGGAAACGGGAATGCCGTCGTGGGTCAGTCCACGCAACGTGCCGCAGATGGGAGCAAACAGCGGAATTGAATCAACACGGGCAATCTCTTCCCCTGCTTCGACCTTGTCCCCGATTTGATGTGCCGTGAAAAATATACCAGTGACAGGTGCATACACATAGCGATCGCGGGCATGACCTTCGATCTCGCGCGGTTCGCCTTGAAGCGGATTCGTCGAACCCTTTTCGATGACCTTCCCCAAATCTTCTCCCCAGCCCGTCTCAATGGCAAGGTGGACGGTTTCCCCCGCGATGAAGTTTGGTCCCAGCCCGATGGTCAATTCGGCAAGTTGAATTTGGGATTCAGGCTGGGAGTGTTTTCGCATTCGCGCATCGACCAAAATTCGCGGACGCAGAATCGCCAACGTCTCGAAAAAATCCATCGTAACCAGCGGGATGAATTTCTGCTCAGACGACATCCCCCACAACAGGCTGAGGTCATCCACCCTTCTGGCTTCGACGCCTTCCAAAATTGCGCTGTCATCGAAGACCGCATCCGTGAATGCCATTTTGCGGCGGGTCGCCGTCGGCTGGGATGACTCGTGAATCACAACAGCGTATCCAGCCTGAAACAGAACGTGAGCAACTGCCGACGCTACATCACCACTTCCACGCACAAGGACAAACGAACCATTCAACATATCGTCAGTCTGTAAAATCCAGCCCCAACTCCAGCAATTTCTCTTTGGACGGCTTCCCCGTCTCCTTGTCCCAGCCACGGGCTTTGTAGTAGGCATCGAGCATGGCAGACAGGTCAGGGACAAATCCAGCCGCGCCACCTTCGTTGTACGGCTGTAGAAAAGCCTTGGGAAGTTTGTCGTTTTCGCGGATGAGTCCCATGCGGTTGTTGATGGCGCGCTTGAGATTCCAGCCGCGCTCACCGCACTTCATCATGTCTGCGAGAGTCCAATCGTAGCCGCAAGCCGCGTTGACCAAATCAACCTGCATCTGCGGATCCACGTTGGCAAAGATGCACATGACCATCGCGTTGAAAACCGTCCGCCAGTTTTGGTGCTTCGCCACATTCGCTGATTTCTCCGCCTGTGCATGACGGTCGAAATATTCGATGCCGAGTTTCTCGTTGGTATGACCAAAGTCCACAAAGAAATAATCCGACTGGTTATGACACGCCCCACGCGGGCTGGTTGCATACGACAACGTCATACCCGAAACCCCGCGAGGATCGTGGTATGCGGTTTCGAGTCCGTTGACCTGCACAGCTTCGTCTTCTGCATCGAACGCCGCGCCAAATTGACGCGAACCGCGCGAAAGCAGTTCGCCGATTCCCTCGCGGCTGACGGTCAAGTCAATCAACTGACGGACAGCCGTCGGGTCGCCCCAGTTCAGCTCGATTCCGCCCGCATCCTGCTTTGTGACCTTGCCCATTTCGTACAAACGAAATGCCAGCCCGATGGTATTCGACGCGCTGATGGTATCCATGCCATACTTGTCACACATCTCGCCCAGGCGAATCACTTCGTTCAAGTCATCAATCAACAGGTTGGGACCAAATCCCACAACCGTTTCGTATTCAGGTCCCTTTCGTTTCGCCCCGTCGCCTAAATTCACAACCCGCCCACAGGCAATCACACAACCCTGACAGGCGCTAAATCCCACCAAAACACTTTCCGCCATCTTCGAGCCAGAGACATTGTCCACGGCTTCGAACTCTCCCAGGTGATAATACTTCGCGGGCATCGAGCCGAGATACGCGGCATAGTTCGCCACGCCAGCCGTGCCGAGTTCGTGCAAAATTTTTGCTTCATTGTCCTGTTTCAGATTTCGATTCGCCTCGGAGCGCAAAAGGGAATAGCGCTCCAAATCAACAACGTCAATCTTACCTGTGCCATGCACCGCAACTGCCTTGAGATTCTTCGCGCCCATCACCGCACCGAGCCCCGTGCGCCCCGCCATACGTCCGTGGTCACAGGCAATGGACGAGAACAGCACGCCGCGCTCGCCCGCCTGACCAATGGTCATGACCCGCGTCCCTTTGACTCCGAGTTCCGCTTTGATGGATTCCTGCGCTGCGTAGATATCCTGCCCCCAAACCTTTTCCGCGCTTCTAACCTCGAACCCGCCGTCTTCGACCCAGAGATAAACCTGGCTTTGAGCCTTTCCCGTGATCCATAACCCGTCATAACCAGCCTTGCGGAGTTCGGGTCCCCAAAAGCCACCGCAGTTGGATTCCGCCCACAGGTGGGTCGCGGGGCTTTTTCCGCAAACTACAAACCGTCCAGTCGTTGGACCGGAGGTCCCTGTCAGGGGGCCGCAGAGAAAGAGCAAAGGCGACTCGGGCGAAAGCGGGTCGAGTTCCTTCGTCAATGATGAATACAAAATCCGCGCCGCAAGAGACGCGCCGCCGAGAAAGTCACGCTCCCACTCCTTCGGGATGATGAACTCTTCGGTGGTTTGAGCGGTAAGGTCTATTTTGAGGATGGGCTGCATATTATTTTGTCCTGAGCGTAGTCGAAGGCTTTGTCCTTCGACTACGCTCAGCACGTGGTGATTATAGAATTTCCTTCGTCGATTCCGTCGCCACACGGACAAAATCCAGCACAGTCGGCACGTTTCGCATCATGTACCCCATGTTGCCCTGCACCTTCAACTTCATCGTCATCATGGCGGTCATCGGGTTCAATTTCCCCGTCAAGATGGCGGTGATATCTTCATAACCAGATGTAAGAGTAAAAACAGGCTTTGGGTGGGCAGACGGATCGGGTTTGTACTCTGCCTTTCGACAGGTACCGTGCCACAAGTCAAGATAAAAAGTCAGCCCCTCTTTCAAATTTCCACCGGGATCGATACGGAAGAACAAGTCACCCTCCCAATTCTTCGCAATTGCCCTGTACTTTTCATCGGAATTCAGTTTTGTTTCGAGTCCCTTCAACCATTCTTCGCTTGGAAAAATCGCAGGCATGGGAGCACCTCCATTGCAGAATATTTCGCAATTGTACCATTAGGGAATTCCATGTAAAATCTATGCATCTGCTTGCAAAACCATTTGAATGGAGAAAACCAAATGACCGTTGCCATCACCCGCAAGATCAGCCCGCGCTTCAACGAGTGCGAGATCACCCACATCGACCGCACGCCCATCGACCTTGATGTCGCCAACGCCCAGCATCAGGGATACGTGGATGCACTGGCGGAGATTGGCTGTCAGGTGGTCGAACTTCCCGCCGAGGCCGATCTGCCCGACTCGGTCTTTGTGGAGGATGCCGCCTTCATCCTGCCCGAAGTGGCGGTCATTACCCGCCCCGGGGCTGATTCTCGCAAGCCCGAGACTGAATCCATCATCCATGCCCTGGCTCCACACCGACCACTGGTCCACGTCACCGAGCCAGCCACAGTAGACGGCGGCGACGTGCTGGTGCTTGGCAAAAATATCTATGTAGGCATTTCCACCCGCAGCAACGCCGAAGCAATTCAACAGATGCAAAACCTGCTGGATAACTACGGCTACAAGGTCGTTGGCGTGGAGATGCATGATTGCCTGCATCTCAAGACCGCCGTCACCAAAGTGGATGACAAGACCCTGCTTATCAATCCCAACTGGGTGGATACATCACACTTCAAGGATTATGAATGGATCGAGGTTGACCCGTCCGAGCCGTTTGCGGCGAACTGCCTACCCGTGAATGGAAAGATCATTTTTCCCACCTCCTTTCCAAAGACGCTTGCCAAACTCGAAGCGCACGGATATAAAATCCAGCCTGTCACCGTGGATGAACTGGCAAAAGCCGAAGGCGCAGTCACCTGTTGCAGTTTAATCATCTCATAGAAAAAAACCTGACGGGTTTCCACAAAAACTTGGGGAACCGAGTTGATTCTGATTCACAGAATTCAGATCAATTCAGATTACGGTAAAACCTGTCAGGTGTTAACAAAAAATCCCCGATTTCTCGGAGATTTTCATTGCTTGTGCGCTGGAGAGGACTTGAACCTCCACGCCTTGCGGCACACGCACCTCAAACGTGCCTGTCTGCCAATTCCAGCACCAGCGCAAGCAGGGCGTATTATAATCGGCTTGCTTTTCTTGTCAAGCAAATTTAATTAGGAGAAACAGGATGGCTCGAATCGTTGTAGATGCAATGGGCAGTGACGCGTACCCCACGCCTGATGTGGAAGGGGCTGTATTGGCTGCGCGGGAATACGGTGCGGAAATCATTTTGGTTGGCGATGAAAATTTAATCAAACCGGTTTTGGAACGACAGGATACAAGCGGACTCTCCATTCGAGTTGTCCACGCGCCTGAAATGCTGACCATGGAAGACAAGGGCGAAAAACTGGTGCTCAAAGCCCGCGCCAAAGACTCGAGGAACTCAATGGCTGTCGGCATCGACCTGGTGAAAAACGGTGAAGCGGATGCATTTGTCAGCGCGGGTAACACGGGCGCTGGTATGGTCACGGGACTTTTCCGCCTGGGGCGAATCCGTGGCGTGGATCGTCCTGCACTAGCTCCCATCTTCCCCACTGCAACAGGAACCTGTGTGGTGCTCGATATCGGCGCCAATCCCGATTGCAAGCCTGAAAACCTTTTACAGTTTGGCATCCTGGGCAGCATCTATGCCGAGAAGGTGCGCGGGGTGAAAAGCCCCAAAGTGGGTCTGGTCTCCAACGGCGAGGAGGAAGGGAAGGGCAATGAATTGATTCGAGCAACCACGCCGCTCTTCAAAGCCTCGAAGTTGAACTACTTCGGCAACGTGGAGGGCAAGGAAGTCATCGGCGGCAAGGTGGATGTGGCTGTCACTGACGGCTTCACCGGCAACGTGATGCTCAAAACCTCCGAAGCGGTTGCCAAACTCATCACGGATAAAATCAAGGAGATCATCAAGAACGGAAGCCTCCAAACCAAAATTGGCGGACTGTTGGTCAAACCAGCGCTCGGTGCGATCAAGAAACTGCTCGACCCCGGCGAACAAGGCGCCGCTCCCCTGCTTGGTTTGAATGGGCTTGTGTTCATCGGTCATGGGCGCTCTGACGCCTTCGCTATCAAGAACGCCGTCCGTGTGGCAAAACATGCCGTGGATGTAAAAGTGCTGGACGCAATGAAATCCGCAATCGAAGAGAGCCTGAGAAACTAACATGAAAATCATCAAAAACGAAAAACTGATTCAACGCAATGGAAAAATTGGACAGGGAATCAGCCTCGCCGCGCTGATCGTACTCGGCATTGGCATGTACATCTCATTTTCAAAACCCGAACTGATTACGTATTCGGTCGTCTGCCTGATACTTGGATTCATCATGTCCCAAGTCGGCATGTACATGGGCGGTCGCTGGGGCAGGTCGCCACGTCCCGATGAAAAATTGGACGCAGGACTCAAAGGGTTGCCTGGTGAATTCAATATCTACCATTATTCCTCGCCTGTTTCCCATCTGCTGGTGGGACCTTCCGGCGTGTGGGTCTTGATACCATATCACCAGCGTGGAAAAATTTCGTTTGAAAAAAATCGCTGGAAGATGAAAGGCGGCGGTTTCCTGCAAGGGTACATGCGAATTTTTGGTCAGGAAGGGCTGGGACGCCCGGACCTTGACGCGGAAAATGAAGTGCAAATCCTAAAAAAGTATTTGGCCAAAAAAATGGATGAAGCCGATATTCCCGAAATCAAACCCATCCTGATATTCACTACCGACGATGTGGAATTGGACACAGGCGAATCGCCCATCGCGGCGGTGAAACTCAAGCAACTCAAGGAGTTTATGCGGCAGGGCGGAAAAAACCGCGTGTTATCGCCTCAACAAATTACAGAACTCACCAACCTATTCTCAACAGAATAGCCCGATATGTTATCCAAAGGCATAAAAGCTTCAAAAAAAACGGTCCCATTACAGCAACTATCTGACAAGTTCAATACAAAACTTGTCAGATTCTTTATTCTCCTTTTCATCGTTGCCGCTACTGCAATCGTCCGAATACGCGTTTATGGGGACCCAAGGTTGTCCATCGCCAGCAACGACACAGAAAGCTACGTAAAATCCTCTCGGGCGCCCTTGTTTTCAAGCGAAATGATGAGCGGGAGACGTCCTCTAACAACAAATCTCATCTATAAAGCCCTTGAGGCAAAGGAAGGCTATAAAATTCTAGCCAATGGCTCACTCAGCACCATACCAAGAACCTTCCAGGCAGGCTTCGAACGAATTGCCATTTTACAATTCGTTCTGTCGATTATAGGATGGGGTTTTCTGGCATTCATCATATCGGAACAAGTCAAAAACCCGCTTTTAAAGATATTAAGCATAGTTACAATCACTCTTTTTGCGCACACACCGCAAATGGCGGATTGGGACAGCATTCTCATGTCCGAGTCACTAACTTTTTCGCTGTTTGCACTTCAACTGGCTTTTCTGATCAAACTTGTTTTTTCAATCCACGAAAACCCGGGGTCGAAAATGTATGTGCATGGCATCCTCTGGGCGGTCACATACTTCCTGTGGACCTTTCTAAAAGACACCAATCTCTTCGCCTCATTCGTTACAATTGGAATGGTCTCCGTCTTGTTGTTTTCCATAAAATATCGACAAAGCAAACTTCTGTATGGCGTGCTTGCATTTGTCTCATTGATACTAATCCTCGGATTCGTCACATCCGGCAAAAGTACGCGCTCCCAAATTCAACTCATTAACATATATAGGGATGATCTGCTTCGCAGCCCGGCATGGATTTCCACACTCAAAGAACTGGGCATGCCGGAGCCTGAATCGGATGAATATCAGTTGTGGTTTAAGGAAAAGTCCGCTGGAACATTATTAAAGTTTATGTTTGTTCATCCGAGCTATCCGATAATAAAAGTCATGAGGGATTTTCCCCAAGCGTTTACAGAAATACAACAGACCTACTTCAAAGCACCTGAACAGGGTAAAACACGTCTAACGTTGCTGCTACTGGGAAATGCCCTTCACCCGGAAACTGCAACCCCATTCCTGCTGGATTTCATTCTCTTTACCGGTTTGATCATTCTTGCAACCAAAAATTTGGGCAAAACTAGCCGTCCATGGGCATGGCTGGGCATTTGGCTTTTTCTTACAGCGAGCTTTACCCTTATTCCAACTATCCTGGGAGATACGTGGGCATTAAACCGCCACGCTCTCTTTTCGACAATGGTCTACCGGTTGTTCATGTGGATGTTTACGATTATCATCACGGACATCGCTACTGCGCAAACTCCGCAGGAACAAATCTTTCATCAGGCGTGAGACTTAATGAAATCTCTTAGAAAACTTGGATTGAATCTTCTGACTCTGGCGCTTCTAGCAGGGATGATCTACATCCGCCTGACCTTCTATGGGGGTTTAAATCTCTCGGTGGGGAACGGCGATACTGACAGCTACATCAAGGGCAGTGCGGCACCTTTGCTTGCAAAAGACACGCTGACCCGCAGCCGTCTCTTCACCACCAACCTGTTTTATTACCTCGCAGACGTCCAGGATTGCAAACTTGAGGTGGTGAGTTACCCCGCCGTCCAGACGGAGACCTACCGCGCCATCCAGCCTTGCTTCGATAAGATTGCGCTTTTTCAGAATATTCTCGCTGTCCTTGCATGGGGCATCTTAGCTTGGGTGGTTTCAGGGCGGTTGAATGGCGGATATGAAAAACTGCTCGCCACTGCTCTCATTACCGCCTTTGGCTTCACCCCTGCCATCGCGGACTGGGACAGCGTCCTCGGCTCCGAGTCGCTGACATTTTCGCTGTTCGCCATCAGCCTTGCTCTGGTGATCCAAATTTATTTCATGTTGACAGAAGGGGAATTCGACGGAAAGTTCCCAGTTGTCATAACTGTGCTTGCAGTGGTTATGCTGACATTCTGGACATTCACGCGGGACGCAAACATTTACACGCTGCTTGTCTTGCTGGTCATGTCTGTCCTCTCAGTTGTTGCGGTGTCCAAGGTTCGCAAAAACAAGACTTTGCTGATTTCGATTGTTGTTCTTATCGTCGTCATGTTAGTTGGACTGCAAAGCGCCATGCTCAGCCGTCGTTGGGAGGCGCCGCTGGCTAACGTCTACAACGACCTTTTGCTGCCGCATCCCGCCCGCGTGGAATTCCTGCAAGGATTGGGAATGCCCAATCCAAAATCCGCTGCCTATCACGAGTGGTTCATAGAAAATGCGCCGCGGGCTTACGCGAGATTCTTGCTGTCCCATCCTGGCTATACGGTGACCGCACTTACAAGTGAACTCGGCGGCATTTTCTCGGAAAACACCCAGCCATATTTTTTTTCGGAAGATACACCTGCGCGTAATGCGTTGGTGACAGTCAACGACCTGCTGCACCCAAAGACATATCTCTTTTTGGTTTTGGATATCTTGTTGATAGCAGGTTTGTTCTTCGCTGCTTTCAGAAGAAAGAACGTAATTCACGCGGGCTGGCTCTGGTTGATGACCTGGCTCTTCCTCAGCGCGTCTTTGACCATGGGCGTGGGATTCTTCGCAGATTCCGTCGGTGTCACACGGCACACCATGTTTGCGGTGGAAATGTTCCGCTTGATGTTCTGGCTGTTATTATTGATTTTGTTGGATCAGGCAAATCAAAGGGATGAAACCGTAGGGGCGGGGTGACCCCGCCCCTACGCCACGGTAAATCCTTATAGGGGGCTATCTAAAATCAAAAACAACTAACCATGTCACCCTGAGTGTAACGACACTTGCACCGCACTGTGTTCGGTGCAGTGCAGGTGAGGGTCTCCGCCGCAGAGCGGCGGGATTCTTCGCTGCGCTCAGAATGACATACGTGGTTTGATGAAACGTGACTTACTATTTTTCATGATACACTTGTTCTAATATGACATCCATCGTATCCATTGACATTGAAACCACGGGGCTTGACGAGAACCGCGACGCGATCATCGAGATCGCGGCGGTGAAATTCAGCAACCGCCGCGTGGAAAATGAATTCAGCACGCTGATCAACCCTGGCAAGCACATCCCCGATTTCATCACGGGCTTGACGGGCATCGACGACAAGATGGTGCGCGAGGCGCCGCGCCTGCGCGACATCCAACACGAGCTGACCGCCTTCGTCGGGGATTCGCCCATTTTGGGGCACAACGTCAAGTTCGACATCGGTTTCCTGCGCAAGGCGGGACTCTTCCCCTACCACCAAACCATCGACACATACGAGCTTGCCGCCGTGCTGATGCCTACCGCCAGCCGCTACAACCTTGGTGCACTCGGTCAGCAGTTGAGCATTCCACTGCCCGCCACGCATCGCGCCCTCGACGACGCCCGCGTGACGCAGGCAGCTTACGTCCGACTGCTGGACATGGCGAAGGAACTGCCGCTCGAAACGTTGCAGGAACTCGTCGAGTTGGGCGGCGGAGTCGATTGGGATGCAGGATGGGTCTTCGAGCAGGCGCTCCAGCTTCGAGCGAAGGAAGGAATCAAACCGAAGCGAGGACAAACCTCAAAGCCCATCGAAACACTTCGGGCGAAGCCAAAATCCGATTCATCCCCCAGAAATTTTCCACCCGTCGAGCGGAATGAAGAACCCGTCGGCATCGATCCCGAAGAAGCGGCGTCGGTGCTGGAATATGGCGGACCGTTCTCGCAGTATTTCGAAGCCTACGAGCAGCGCCCGCAGCAAGTGGACATGCTCAAGGCGGTGACCCAAGCCCTCTCGAACGGCAACCATCTCATCGTCGAGGCGGGGACGGGCGTGGGAAAAAGCTTCGCGTACCTCGTCCCAGCCGCTTTGTTCGCAGTCCAGAACAATACGCGGGTGGTCGTCTCGACCAACACCATCAATTTGCAGGACCAACTCATCAAGAAAGACATCCCCAACTTGAAGGCGGCACTCAACCTCGACCTGCGCGCGTCGGTGATGAAGGGACGCAGCAATTATCTTTGTCCGCGCAAGCTCGAATACCTGCGCTCGCACGGTGCGACCAACGCCAACGAGATGCGCGTGCTCGCCAAGATCATCGTCTGGCAGTTGGACAACATCAGCGGCGACCGCAACGAGATCAACCTGACGGGTCCGACCGAGCGCGAGATCTGGGCGCGGCTCTCCGCCGAAGACGACAACTGCACGGCGGAAACCTGCGCGGGACGCATGGGCGGAAGCTGTGCGTTCTATCGCGCGAGGCAGGCGGCGCAATCGTCGCACCTGCTGATCGTCAACCACGCCCTGCTGCTTGCGGACGTCTCCACTGGCAGCAAGGTTCTGCCCGAATACGATTACGTCATCGTGGACGAAGCGCATCACATGGAGTCGGCGGTGACGTCGGCGCTGTCGTTCCGCATGACCGAGAACGACCTCGACCGCATGATGAAGGAGTTGGGCGGCTCGTCAGCGGGCGTGCTCGGCAGGATGCTGACCGAGACCCACCAGATGGTCAAGCCGTCGGACTTTGGCTTGCTGCAACAAAGAGCCAAACGCGCCACCGACCAGGCGTTCCGTCTCGAACAACTCGCCAAACAATTCTTCGGCATGTTGAACGACTTCATCGCCATCCAACGCGAGGGACAACCCGTCAGCAATTACACCTGGCAGTTCAGGGTCACGCCCGCGTCGCGTTCCCTGCCAGGCTGGGACGACGTGGAAATCTCGTGGAGTCAGGTCAGCGAAACGATGGGCTTGCTGTTGAAGTCGCTGGATGAAATCTACAAGGCGCTCGGCGAACTCTACGCCGACGGTCACGACAACCTCGAAGACACGATGGGAATCTTGAGCAGTGTGATGCGGCGGATGACGGAGGCCGAAGCCGCATCTTCGGGCATGATCCACAAACCGTCCCCTGAGTTGATCTACTGGGTGGAGGTGAATCCACGCGGGGAGCGACTCTCGCTGAACGCCGCCCCGCTGCGGGTGGGGCCGCTGGTGGAGGAACATCTCTGGCTGAAAAAGGCAAGCGTTGTCATGGCGTCCGCCACATTGACCACGCACGGCGAGTTCAACTATCTGCGCAACACACTTTCCGCAAATGAAGTGGACACGCTGGCGCTTGGTTCCCCTTTCGACTACGAATCCAGCACCCTGCTTTACGTGGCGAACGACATCCCCGAACCGAACGCACAGGGCTACCAGCAGGCGCTCGACCGCGCTCTCGTCTCTACCGCCAAAGCCACGGGCGGACGGATGCTGGTGTTGTTCACATCCTACGCCTCGTTGAAGAAGACCGCGCAAGCCATCACAGGTCCGCTGGGACGGGAGGACATCTTCGTCTTCGAGCAAGGCGAAGGCGCGTCGCCCAATGCCCTGCTGGAGTCGTTCAAGACCACAGACCGCGCCGTGCTGCTCGGCACGCGCTCATTCTGGGAAGGCGTGGACGTGCCTGGCGACGCGTTATCGGTGGTCGTCATCACCAAACTGCCCTTCGACGTCCCCACCGACCCGATCATCTCTGCCCGCTCCGAACTCTACGAAGACTCGTTCAACGAATATTACCTGCCCGAATCCATCCTCAAATTCCGCCAGGGCTTCGGACGCCTGATCCGCACCGCCTCAGATCACGGCGTGGTCGCCATCTTCGACAGGCGCGTGCTGACCAAACAATACGGCAGGCTGTTCCTCGAATCCCTGCCCCAATGCACCGCCCGCCAGGGACCTTCCGCTGGTCTCGCCAAGATGGCTGGGGATTGGCTGGGAGTGTAAGGTGTTGCTAGACCACAATAAACTAGACCGCGATAATGATGTGGAGAGGAAATGATGACAGAATTATTCTTGTTAGGCGCGGGAGCATCAGTAGAAGCGGGGATCCCAGATGCTTATAAGATGACAAGTGAGATGCTCAATAAGATTTCCGAAGATAAGCGCGCTCATTATCTACGGTATGACAAAGTGCTTCAATTTGTCGTCGGTGGTCTGTTATTCAAACAAGGAATCAAAGGAGAAAATCCTTTTGAAGGTGTAAATATAGAAGACTTGTTTACTGCTGTTTTGCTGTTAAGCGAACGGCAAAATTCTGAATTGAGTCCGTTTATTAGCTCATGGCATCCACAATTGATAGGGCTTGAAAGCGGCAAGATGGCAGGCTCTACAAGTCGAGAATTACTTGAAGCGATTTTCGGTCCCGTTGAAAAACACTTAGAAGAGACAACAAAAGAATTAAGAAAAGAAATAATGGACGATGTTGGACGTGTGCTTGGAGGTAGACACAGTTTTTCGCGAAGTAGCAGAAACAAAAAAATTGACACCTTTTTTGCGTCCTCCCACTTTGAGAAAGAATTTACTGACGCAGTCCGCCAAGTAGTATCTGGAAGTGAAGGGAAACTCTTCAAAGAAACCGCCAGCGCCATGATACAAAGACTGGTAGAGATGGTTTGGATAACCGACTCTGACAAGATCAAGTATCTTATTCCACTTCTCAAGTACGCTATAGATGCGAATTCGCCCGTTGTAACATTGAACTACGATAACACGATTGAATTAAGTGGTCAGACAATGGGTATTGAAATCGATACGGGATTTGACACGTGGTCCAAATCAGGCGAATTTGCGTTTGGCGATGGAAAAATTCCGCTTATAAAGCTACATGGCTCTATCGACTGGGCTTTGTCTGATGGGAAAACTGGAAAGGAAAAGCCTCTACCCTATCAAATTATTCGAAGGGTAGACCCTAACGCCAAAGGTCAACAACACTTCCAACCTGCCGTCATTTTTGGCAGCAAGAATAAGCTTACTGCTAAAGGTCCTTTTCTTAGCCTTCTTCAATCATTCGAGGCGCAACTATTAAAATCTGAAATCCTGACAATCATTGGTTATTCATTCCGAGATGAGCACGTCAATGAATTTATCACGAACTGGTTTAATGGGGATGTTGCTCGCAGAATGCGAATAATTAATCCCAGTCCAAGCTCAATGAGCGACGGATTTACTCAACCCCTACTTTTTGGTGCAGCAAAAGACCGTGTGCAAGTTATAAAAGAAGTAGCATCAAAGGGAATTTTAGAAATCATAAAATAGGAGGATTTTACTTGACAAAAAAACATGCCCAAGTCCAGAAAGTGGGCTTGAAAAAGAAGTCCGAATACAAAGCGCCAGTCCGCAAAGCGAAAGCCGCATAAGTCAAGTCAAGAGAGCCTCCAGTGGCTTTTTGCTGGAGGCAAAGTATTATCCTTGAGCATGAGAAAGGGCAACGAAGATGAATAAACGTATTGGCACAGGTTTGATGATCGGTGTGATAGCTGGCATAATCGATGTCATTCCCATGATTGTACAGAAATTAACTTGGGATGCGAACCTGTCCGCATTTTCATTGTGGATCGTGGTCGGTTTTATGCTGGCGACTTCAAATCTGCGTCTTCCACCTGTGGTCAAAGGCGTGGTCATTGCCTTCCTGTGTTTGTTTCCAAGCTTATTTATTATTGGGTGGAATAATCCACTCAGTCTAATCCCCATCTTCGTGATGACGCTCATTTTGGGAGCCCTGGTCGGATTTGCCTACAATAAATTAGTGAAGGAATAGACAGGAAAAGCAACCAACACCGCGCGCGCCTGATTCTTTGGCACGGCTTCGCCAGTCAAGGCAGGCTGCTGGAACTGCCCACTTTTTCTGGTTGGACGGTTTCGCTGTCCGCCCGCACGCCTGCGGTGGGGGCAAGTCCGCTGAGAACGTCCGCTTTTTCTGGTTGGCGGTTTCGCTGTCCGCCCGCATGGCTGCGGTGGGGCAAGTCCGCTGGGAATGTCCGCTTTTTCTGGTTGAGCAGTTCGCTGTCCGCTCGCATGCCTGCGGTGGGTCAAGTCCGCCGGGAATGTCCCGCTTTTTCTGGTTGAGCGGGTTCGCCGTCCGCTCGCATGGCTGCGGTGGGTCAAGTCCGCTGGGAATGTCCGCTTTTTCTGGTTGAGCGGTTTCGCTGTCCGCCCGCACGGCTGCGACGGAGCAGTGAGGGTATCCACTCTGTAGGATAAGTAACTGATGTTACGCACTTAACCGTGATTCCCTGAGCGATAGCGAAGGGTCTCTGAGGCAATTGTAGAGGTTCTTCGCTTCGCTCAGAACGACACTGTGTAACATCAGTGAGTAAAAAAATCGACGGCTTGCCGTCCGACTCCAGAAAACTGATTACCGCAAATACATCCAGTTCAATTCACGCAGTCTTCCAGCCAGTCCATCATTGATATCTTCATCCCTCATGCGCCATGACCAGTTGCCGCCGAGCCTGCTGGGGAAGTTCATACGCGCATCGCCGCCGCAGCTCAGCACATCCTGCATGGGTGCCACGGCAATGTCGGCGACAGACCCCCATACCGTGCGGATCAAATCCCAGGCGAAGTCGCCCCCGTCCACCCGCAGGTAACGCTGGGCAAACTCGCGTTCATGCGGTGGGGCGGATGCAAACCAACCCATTGCCGTGTCATTGTCATGGGTGCCGGTGTACGCCACGCAATTGGAGACATAGTTATGCGGCAGGAAGGGATTGTCGGGTCCCGTGAAGCCAAACTGCAAGACTTTCATGCCGGGAAGGTTGAAGGCATTCAGCAACTCGATGACGTCCGGCGTAATCACCCCCAGGTCTTCGGCGATGAAGGGCAGACCCATACCGGGAGTGAGCAAGCCGTTGCCGAGGTCTTTGTCGATGGCATGGAACAAGTCCGCGCCGGGGCCGGGAACCCAGCGACCAAACTCAGCGGTTTCGTGTCCGGCAGGGATTTCATAATAACCGGCAAAGCCGCGGAAGTGGTCAAAACGCAGGATGTCAAAAGTCTTCAACGAAGCGCGCACACGTGAAATCCACCAAGTGTAGCCATCCTTCTTGTGGATTTCCCAATTGTAGAGCGGGTTACCCCACAACTGTCCCTTGTCCGAAAATAAATCGGGTGGAACTCCAGCCACAACGGTCGGGTTGCCAGCCTTGTCCATAAAGAACAAGTCGGGGTGTGCCCAAACGTCCGCCGAGTCATTGGCGACAAAGATGGGAATGTCACCGATGATCTGGATGCCGCGCTCATTGGCATACTTTCGTAATTTTCCCCACTGACGGAAGAACAGGAACTGATAAAAGGCATGGCGCTGGATGATTTCGGCGAGTTCCTTTTGCGCCTTGCGCAAGGCTGTCTTTTTGTGGGAGCGGATCGGTGCGTCCCAGCCATTCCACGCTCCGCCGCCGTTGGCTTCCTTCAAGGCCATGAAGAGGGCGTAGTCGTCGAGCCAGGAGGCGTTTTCAGCGCAGAAATAATCGAAGGCGGTGCGCAGGCTTTCGGGGGATGCCTGGAAATTGGAAAAGGCCCTTTGTAACAGAGTCAGCTTGCGGGGGATGATTTGACCGAAGTCCACACTCGAAGAGGGTAGCCCCTTCATTTCGTCCACTTCAGCCTGATTCAACAATCCGTCAGCAAGTAAATCATCGGGACTGATGAGATAGGGGTTTCCCGCAAAAGCGGAAAAACTTTGGTAGGGCGAGTCGCCATAACCAGTTGGTCCAAGCGGAAGCATCTGCCAGAGTTTGCAGCCGGTGGAGGAAAGCCAGTCGACGAAACAATATGCCTGCGGACCGAGGTCGCCAATGCCATAGGGACCCGGCAGGCTGGAAGGATGAAGGAGGATGCCGGAGGAACGTTTGAAGGTCATGATTTGAGGAGAGACTGATAGAGTTCGAGATATTTCTTTGCGGAATTTTCCCAGGAGAAATCCTGAGCCATGCCTGCGCGTTGGATCTCCCGCCATTGATTGCGATCCACATACACTTTGAGCGCGGATTTAATAGCCGCAGAAAGCGACATGTGATGCGCCTTTTCGAAGACGAAGCCCGTGACACCGTGTGTGACCGTGTCATTCAGTCCGCCCGCCGCACGCACCACCGGCACACAGCCATAGCGCATGGCGATCATTTGGGAAAGTCCGCAGGGTTCGTAACGGGACGGCATGAGGAACACGTCCGAGCCGGCGTAAATCTGGCGCGCAAGCCCGGCATCGTAGCGGGTCTCGACCTTGACCCGGTCGGGAAGTGTTTCCTGCAATTTCATCGCAGCGGCTTCCAGTTTGGGATCGCCAGTCCCCAAAATAACAGCCTGCCATTTGGATTTCTTCATCATCTTGAGCGCCGCAAAAACCATGTCAATCCCTTTTTGGACATCCATGCGTGATACCACTGCCAACAGCGGGGTTTCGGGATCGCGCGGCAGTCCGAGCCTTTCCTGTAACAACCTTTTGTTGACAGGACGCTTGTCGAGCGAATCCACACTGAAGTTTGCGCCAAGGGCGGCATCGACAGCTGGATCAAACGAAACGGTATCCAAGCCATTGAGAATACCGCTGACCGACTCGCCGCGTGAAAGTAAAAATTCATCGAGTCCGCAACCATATTCGGGCGTGAGGATTTCCCTGCCATAAGTCGGCGAGACCGCCACAATCGCATCCGAAGCCCACAATCCCAAAGGCAGGGGCATTACGCGCGCCCAGTCGGGCAGGTCGGTTTGGGCAAGTTTCAAACCATAGCTTTCAATGATGACGCTTGCATCCGGTCCCATAAACGGGAGGTTGTGCAGGGTGATGACAGATGCCACGTGGCGCGCCCCCTCCTCCCAACGTTTGGTCAACGACCCGTACATGCTGAGCGCAGTGTGCCAGTCGTTCCCGTGGATGACATCAGGCTGCCAATTAATATGGCGTGTTAATTCCAGGGCGGCGAAGGAAAAGAAGGCGTATTTTTCCGCATCCAAATCCGCATTCAAGGAATAAACCGAACCACTGGCACGGATAGGCTCACCGCCGATAAGATAGACAGGCATCCCATGCAGTGACGTCTCTGAGGCTTCGACTTGAATCTCGGCCCCATTGCGCGGGAGCGAAAACATCCCCAGCGGCTTCAAGGTCTCCGTCTTTACCGCGGGATGATGCGGCAGGACAAGCCGTACATCGAGTTTCAATTCGTCGGTTGAAAGAGCGCGCAAGGCGCGGGGAAGGGAGCCAGCCACGTCGCCCAATCCGCCCACCTTGATGAAAGGTTCGGCTTCCGCGGCAAGAAATAGGATGTTAATTGTTCGGGACATGGGGACAATTTTACATCAAAACACCCCGCCAAACAGCACAATGTTGAACGAGGTTTTTACAGGCAGAAAGCAGAACTATTCCCAACCTTATCCGAAAATTAGCAATGGAAACTGTATCCTTTGGCAATCAATCTTGTGACTTTACGCAGTGTTGGATTGGCGTCCGGTCATGTAAAATTTCCGCATTGGACAACAAAACTCTCACAGGAGAAAAATATGAATCCACAATTGCTTGCATTGCTCACAGCCGCAGCGTGGGGCATCGGCGGATATTTTGAAAAGAAAGGACTGCACCTGGGTGGACTCTCCCCGCAAATGGGAATCACCATCCGCACGGCAGTGGCTTTGGTCGTGCTGGGAGTTGTCTCTTTTCCGCAATGGAAGACTCTGCCGCAAGCGGGACCAAAAGCCCTGCTTATGATGGTCATCGGCGGCGGGATTGTCGCTGGTTCCGTTGGGATGCTGTGCTATTATGCCGCCATCAAAGGCGCGCCGCTCAATATGGTCATGCCGATTGCCTTCACCTCTCCCTTCTTCGGCGTGCTAATGGGAATCATCTTCGGCGGCGAACCGCTGACATGGAAGACCGCCATCGGTGCCCTATTGACCCTGGCCGGAATCATTACTTTGACCATTTGATCAAACCCCTGGTCGAGGTTTGGTTCTCTGTCGGGGGCTTTGCCCCCGACAGAGAATGCTTGCCTTTGAGCAAGTAGTATGAAATAATTGCCTCATGCAGTGTCCAAAATGTCAGAGAGAAGATTTCGAGACAGACAAACCCTGTTCGCAATGTGGTTTTCAGGGTGATGCGAACAGTCTCGACGAACTGGGAATAGATACGCAGGTCGCATTGGGGTTGCACCTGCCTCCCTTCACACCTGAAGAAGCGGAAAAAGCGTGGATCGAACTCGCGCATCTGGAAACGCTTTTCGAGAAAGTGGATGAATGGCGTAACGCAGGCTATTTCGCAGCAGAAATGGAATCGCTTGATCCCGTCAAAGCGCAGCGCGCTCACGCAGATGAATTACGTCAGCGGCTCGCAGGATATCAGCGCCCTGAGCTGCCTCAAACCGACTGGGACAGGCTCAAAATGGTGGGCTTTCTGTTGGATAATATTGATCTTATCGCTTCCAGGCAATGGTTCAAATCGAAGAATGAGATCGAGAAAGTCGTTGCGCCCATTATAGTTATGTTGCTGGATGTAATTTCAGACAATGGGTCTGAATGACATGTAACTTTTACAACTACGGGGGAGGAATTATCCGCAAAGAATGGAGAAACTCATGATACCCACCCTTTCCTTTGGTCGTACTGGTCATAAAAGTACCCGCACCATCTTTGGCGCGGCGGCTTTTTGGGATACGCCGCAAAAAGATGTTGATGCCACAATGGATCTTGTCCTGCAAAATGGAGTTAACCATGTGGATACGGCCTCCAGCTATGGCAAATCTGAGCAATTATTGGGGGATTGGATTCGGCGTCACGGCAGGCCGTTCTTCCTTGCCACCAAGACAGGCGAACGCACGAAGCAAGCCGCGTATGACCAAATCCGCCGCTCACTTGACCTGTTGCATGTTTCCCAGGTGGATATGATCCAGCTTCACGCCTTGCACGAAGAGCCTGATTGGATAACAGCCTTCGGTCCGGGGGGTGTTATCGAGGCTGTCATACAGGCGCGTGATGAAGGACTCGTCCGCTTTATTGGGGTAACGGGTCATGGCGTGCCTGTGCCGGAATTCCATTTGCGTTCACTCGCGCAATTTGACTTTGATTCTGTCCTCCTCCCATACAGCTACACCATGATGCAAAATCTGCGCTACGCTGAAGGCTTCAACAAGGTGCTCGCGGTTTGCAGGGAACGCAATGTTGCCGCGCAAACGATCAAAGGTATTACACGCTCGCCGTGGAAGGACATACAACAGAACCGCACCACCTGGTATCGTCCGCTTGAAGAGCAGGCGGACATTGACCTTGCCGTGCACTGGATATTTGGCAACCCGCAGGTTTTCCTGAACACAGCGGGCGATATCAACGTCCTGCCGCGTATCCTTGAATCCGCCCATCAGTTTGTATCCTGTCCAACGGATCATCAAATGCAGGAGCTTGGTCAGCGGCTTCAAATGGAACCACTTTTTGAATAGTAGAAGTCAAGACCGGGTTGGTCTGACGATGGACATGTGCGACTGCTCCACTGCGGGGTACAGTCCGCTACGGGAGACACTTCGCGGTTGCGACTGCATACCCAAAGGACAGGGACGTCAGGAAAGAGTTATTATGTCACAGACCTTATGGTCTTTAATTGGAACATGACCTGTGAAAAATAAACAGAAAAGCATCCTTGTCGTTTTAACCGTTTTTGCCTGCGCAGCGGCAGCGCTGAGCTATTATTATGCAAGTCAGGCAGTTCAAGTATGGATTCAAAAACCGCTGGGACCCGTCCTTGAATCTTCGACGCCCGGGCAAAGGCAGCTCCCCGCCACATGGACAGCCCCACCGTCCGCACCGCCGCTCAGCACGATCACACTTGCCCCCACACTGAATTTCGAAACAAACACGCCGTCCAAATTACCACCCTGCTACGGTTTGCCGCCGATGACCATACTTGCCATTGGCACAGACCAGCGCTCAGATGATTATAAATACGGGCGTGCGGACGCAATCCGCGTGATACGCGCGGACTATATAGCGCGGCGCGTGTCTGTGTTGGAATTTCCGCGGGACCTCTGGGTCGAGATTCCAGAGATCTCCGACAACCTCAACCAGGACCACGATAAACTCAACACGGCGTATTTCTATGGCAACCCCGGTCTGCATTACTGGGACCATCCCAGCGAGGGGCCGGGATTGCTGGCGCGTACTCTCGAATTGAACTTTGGCATGAAAGTTGATCATTATGTCGCCGTCAGCATGGATGTCTTCGTGGATCTGGTGGATGCGATTGGAGGCATCGACATTACCCTCGCCGAGGAGGTGGATGGCCGCACCGCCGGCGACAGAAGCAAACGGCTGTATTTCCCTGCAGGCGACCAACATCTTAACGGCGAGCAGGCTCTCACGCTGGGACGCATACGTAATGTGAGCGTCTTTTCCCGCGCCGAGCATCAAAACCTTGTGATATGCGCCGTGCGAAAGAAATTGGAAAGCCCCGAGGCGCTCATCCAACTGCCGCAGATCATCTCCTCGTTCAAAGACCACATCCAAACCGACCTGACCCCTGCTCAGATCAGTCAGCTGGCTTGTCTCGGCACAAGTGTTCCAAGGGGCAACATTCTGTTTGCCAGTTTTCCGCTCGAACTTTTCAAACCCGACGAGGTCTACCACTCTTTGCTCAAACAGGATGTTTTTATCTGGGACGCCGACTTTAACGAAATAACCCGCTACGTTGAGCAATTCAATACAGGCAGTTGGCCACAACCATCGGCATCAACCGAGCCTGATCCCGGAACAAGCGACTGTGAATAAGAAGGAGTGCGTACGTTTAAATGTCAGCAAAAATTTTTTTAGTCCCCAAGGACCATACGCTGGAACATATCTTGCAATTTGGCAATGAGCTTGCCGCCTGCTCCGAGGAATCCACAAAATTCGTTTTTGATTTCCAGGGCAAAGGGTTGGATACGCCGTTCGGGATGCTTTTCCTCTCTTTTGCCATTCGGAAATTTATCAATGGACATCCTGATTCCAGACACAAACCGGTAAATTATGAAGAACGCGAGTATGCCTCCCACATGGGATATTTTCAAACCTGCGGGTTCGAGATAGGCAAGCTTCCCGGACAGGCGCATGGAAATGACAGATACCTGCCCATCACGATCATGCCCGTTTCGAAACTCCAAGAACAGGCAAAAGACCAGACCCGCGAGGTTGGCGATGTCATAGAAGAGTATTCTCAAAGACTATCCTGCATCCTTTTACAGCAGCACAATGATCCACTGGCGGAAATGCTTTCCTACACCTTCCGTGAAATGCTCAGAAATATTGTGGAGCACAGCAAGTCTGACACGATCGCCTTTTGCGCGCAATTCCGTCAAAAGGCAAAACAGGCTGAGATAGCTATTCTTGATACCGGCATCGGCATTCGCTCTGCTTTGTCGAATAACCCGTACCTGACGATCAACTGCGACCGTGACGCGCTAAATCTCGCACTGATGCCCGGACTTTCAGGGAAGATGTACAAAGGGGTCAGAAAGGATCCCTATGACGGCTGGCAAAATTCCGGCTATGGATTGTTCGCAGTCAGCCGCCTATGCGGGCACGGGGGGAAGTTCACTATTTGCAGCGGCGATACCGCTCTCAGCCTGAAACCTGACAAAAAGGAATATCATCAGGCTTCCTTTCAGGGGACTGCCTTGAGAATCATTCTATCCGCCACCGAGGTAAAGAACGCAAAGTCGATACTTGCGGAGATCATAAAAGAAGGCGACAGACAGGCAAAGGAATTAAATGTCGAGGGTGCACAGGCATCCACCGCATCAAGGATGCTTTCCACCGAGTTCAATAAGATCCGCCATTAGGGTTTCATGCCATTGAAAGCAAGATAAAAATTACTTTTGCGCAATCTTTTGCAGGGTATCAGGGGTCAGGTTGAACGCCTTTGCCAGCCCCGCCACAAAGCGCGCGCTCTTGAGCTTGATACGCCACAGCCCAAAGTCGGCAAGTTTGAACAAAGGCGCCGAAGCGGGGAAACGCTCAATATACATTGCCTTGACTGGGGTATAGCCGGGTTCACCGTTCTCCATGAACTCGGCGCTGCCGCGGATTGACAAACGCGAAAACGTCTGCGGATCTTCGCGGCCATCATCGGGTTCTACAATCAACAGGCTCACCTGCTTGTTCTTTTGCATGTCCACCGTATGCTGGGCAAGACGACTGACATGAATATAGTAGGCGGAAAAATCAGGAGCCGGGACAAAAGCCACCATCGAAACACGCGGCTCTTCATCCTGCATTGTACCAAGCGCGGCAACCCGCACGTTGGCGAGAATATGCACAAGAAGTTTTTCCGATTGTGCGTCCATTTTAATTACTCACTGGAGGATTATCCAAACGCACGCCATGACCGCGGACCGAATCGATATATTGATGAGTCGGATCGAGCGCGGCAATTCGGTCGCGCAGACGGCGGATGAGTGCATCCAACGCTTGGTCCGACACCCCGGCCATTTGATCCTCCCCCCACACGGTGGAAACCAGGTCGCTACGGCTGATGACCTGTCCCTGATTTTCATACAGCATCCAGAGCAGCTTGTATTGTTGGGCTGACAACGGCGGGACGATCTGTTGCTGGCTAACCCAAACCTGGTGCGACTTGTGATCCATCAACAAACGCCCCGAGCGGATGCCGCCTTCAGCGAGCGGCATGGTGGCGTCGGAAGTAAGAAACAGGAATTGCTGGGCAAGCGCAATGCCAAGCACATCGCCATCCTGCAGCATGACGGGCGTGGACAGTTCGGTACCGTTGTGATTCGTTCCGTTCTTGCTGCCGAGGTCTTCGATGGTCACGCCTTCGGCCGTGGGTGTGATCCGCGCATGGAAACGGGACACCTGCCGATCCTGCACGTTAATCTCACAGGTAGGATCGCGCCCAATCATCAACGTACGGCTTAGCGACCAGCGCTGTCCCTTGAGCGGACCCTCCTGTGCGATGAGAATTGGGAATTCTTCTTCATGTTTCATAATGGCCTCGAATAATATGATAAAGACGCTTATAATATAGCAGAAAAGTGTAATTCTGTGCATCCTTACTTTTGTACATCATAAAGACTTCAGCGTCGAGCGATACACGCCGAAAATATCGCTTGACCAAAGTCAGTGTGCAAACAGAATTCGCATTCGAAACAGCAGGACAAAAGGAGAAGAGGTGCCCCATCCATTAAAGAAGGGAGAGGCGCTGCGCAGCCGTTACAAGATCCGTGAACTGATCGGACAGGGCGGCACTGGCAGTATTTACCTTGCGGACGATATACGTCTGGAAGGAAGGTTGTGCGCCGTCAAGGAAGTGGAACACAACCGCGCTCTCCCTCCACAATTCATTGCGCAGGCCCGCGAACAATTCTTTCGCGAGGCATCTGTGCTTGCGCGCCTCGATCATCCCAACCTGCCAAAAGTCTCCGACTTCTTCTCCGAAGGACCACGCGATTATCTGGTGATGGATTACGTGCCGGGCAAGGACTTGCGCGAACGCATGCTGGAGGCGCGCCAAAACAAAACCTTTCTCTCTGAAAAGGAAGTGCTGCGTTGGGTGGCGCAACTAACGGACGCTTTGACCTATCTGCATCAACAGGATCCGCCCATCATCCACCGTGACATCAAACCCAGCAACCTGAAAATCACGCCCAGTGGATTGATTAAGCTGGTGGATTTCGGTCTGGTGAAAATCCTTGCCCCCAACGAGGTGACCATTACCATCATCCAGGGGCAAGGAACCGCCTTGTACACTCCGCTGGAACAATATGGCGGGGATGACTCACATACCGATGTCCGCGCCGACATCTTTTCCCTGGGCGCCACGCTTTATCATCTTTTGACCAACGAACCTCCCGCCGAGGCCCGCAAACGTTTTTTGGATACCCGCAGCCTGACCCCGCCGCGCGACATCAACCCCAGCCTCAGCTCCCGTGTTGAAAAAGCCATCTTGTGGGGTATGTCGTTGCATCCCGATGACAGACCTCAAAGTGTGGTCGAGTTCCGCGAAGCCCTGCTCGGCAACCAGGAAATCCCCAACCGGGCGGATCTGCAAGGTTCCAGCTTCAACATTCCCGCCTTTCGCCTCATGCCACAGGAACAGGTCGCAGGGTATGCCGCACTGGCATTGTTCATCATTGGACTGCTTGCGACTGTGACGAGATAGGGAAATATTATTCCACATCAGCTTTTTCAATCATCCTGCAAAACGAACATAAACCGGGGGCGGAAGTAGGCTGCCCGCATTTGGGGCACGGATGCAACTGGGACCGACTTTGGCTTTCTTCAACAAATAAATTCCCGCTATTTTTCGCTTCCAGAAAGCTTAGGTAAAAAATAAGTTTCGTGCCGGGACGTGCTGTTTCGAGCTGGTTTAGCGCTTCCTTGTAAAAAATGGACTGTGATCCGTCCGCAAAGGGGCACTCGTCATAAATGTATTCGATGCCGCGCGCGATGGCATAAGCAGTCATCTCGCGCTCATAAAAACGACACAACGGCTTGACCTTGCGCGCCAGCCCGTCCATGGCAGGCAGAACAGGTCCCTGCCGCAAAATGTAATCACCGATCCACTTCAATGTGTTGCCAAACAGCACTGCCGCCTCATCATCCAAGTTGTGACCGGTGGCAAGCACGTCGTAGCCAAAGTCGCGAGCAATACGGTTCATCTCGTGACGTTTGGCAAGTCCGCATACAGCGCATGGCTTGCCGTATCCACGGTGGCTGATCTCCGCCAACACAGGAATGGGCTTCCCATATTCCTTTTCAATATCCACCACATGTAGTTTGAGGTTATTCGCGCTGGCAAATTTTTCCGTCAGCCGCCGGGACTCGTGTGAGTAGCTGATCCCCTCGTCGATGCCAAGTCCAACATACAACCCGTCCGCCTGATAGCCAAGCCGCACAAGGATATCCCACAACGAGAGTGAATCCTTGCCGCCTGAAACCGCCACAAGGATTTTCTCGTCATGGGTGAACATCCCATATTTTTTGATAAAGCGTTCCGTCTGTTCGGGAATCCACTCGAGATAATGCTCCGTACACAAGGCAAGTTTATGCTGGCGCATGTGAATGGCGGCTTTTCTGTCACATCTGCGGCATTTCATGTTTTCTCTCCAAACCGATAAAGAAACGGAAAGGTGGCGCAAACAGCAATTTGTAAGCACCTACCAATTGTCATTTCCCCCGGAAATTACCGCAACCAGTTTAACCTCATCGCCGGGGCGGAGAATCTCATCGTCGGTAATCATCTCCCCGTTACGGACGGCAATCACTGATTCTGGCACGACGTTGATTTTCCGTAAAGCATCCAACAGGGCCATGCCGGGCTTCACTTCATATACCTTATCTCTCAAAATCAACTTTACAACCATATGTCTCCTCACCTTGGATTTTATCACGCCCAACTTTCCACTTGACATTCCCACCGCCATGTCTTAGCATGGAAGCATGAAAATCGGAATGATGGTCGACAGCTACAAGCCCTACGTCAGCGGGATCACCAATTACGTTGACATCAACAAGCGTTACCTCGAACTGGCGGGGCATGAAGTTTTTGTTTTTACCTTTGGAGATGAGGAAAATCAAGAAAGTGAGCCGCGCGTCATTTACAGCAAGGGCGTACCGCTGGCGGATTCGGGTTTTTATCTATCCCTGCGGTATTCACAAACTGCAAAAAAACTCCTGCAAAGCATGGATGTTGTCCATGTTCACCATCCTTTCTTAAGCGGACGCCTTGCGCTGCGGTATTGTCGGCCGGTGCAAATTCCCATCGTCTTCACCAATCACACCCGATATGACTTGTACGCCCAGGCTTACCTGCCAATGATGCCTGAAGAGTTCAGCCAGGGTTTGTTGCAGGCCTACATGCCCTCTTTTTGCGAAGCTGTCGACCTGGTCATCGCGCCGTCACCGGGGATGGAGAGAATATTGCGCCAGTTTAATGTGGGGGGACATGTTGCGGTTATCCCCAACGGTGTGGAGCTGAAAAACTTCCACGAAGCAAAATCATTTCCTCGTGCGGAGCTTGGATTCAAAGCAGAGGACATATTGTTGGTCTATGCGGGACGTCTTGCGCCCGAAAAGAACCTGCCCTTTCTTTTAGAATCCTTTTCAGGGGTTGCCCAGACCATTCCTAATACGTATCTTCTTTTGATGGGCAGCGGAATCCGGCAATTCGAGGATGAACTCAGGACCCTTGTCAGCGAACTTGGATTGGCTGGACGAGTCCGCTTTATGGGCAGGATTGCCTACGACCAACTCCCTGCCTACCTTGCAATGAGCGATATCTTTGTAACCGCGTCCATCACTGAAGTTCATCCACTTTCGGTCATCGAAGCACTGGGAACAGGACTCCCTGTCATGGGCATCCACTCGGTTGGCGTGGGTGACACGGTGCAGGATGGCGTCACGGGGCTGCTTGCGACTCACGACCTGGCCGCTTTCACTGCCAAACTCACCCACCTGTGTCTTGACACAAATCTGCGCGCCCAAATGAGAGAGTCGGCCCGAAAAGCATCTTCTGCATACAACATTACAAATACCACTAATCTCGTGCTTGAACAGTACGAAGCGCTCAAGCGCAGGTACAAGCCCCGTAAGGATGATTGGTCCGTCCAATTGCAAAAACTTTTGGAAAAAATTCAATTGACACAAAACATCCTCCCGCAGGATGGAAAAGTGAGCAAGAGCATATCGTCCAAACCTGTAATTCGCTCCACACACAACTGCAAGATTGGCGGTTGGGGCGAAGGAGTTGCCGCGGATTGGCTCACGGAACGAGGTTGTAAAATCGTTGCCCGCAATGTCCGCACACCGTATGGGGAAATAGACATCGTTGCAAGACAGGATGATGTGACCCTCTTCGTCGAAGTCAAGACACGTACCTCCAACAGGATGGGGCTGCCCGAAATTTCCGTTACACCTCGAAAGCAAAAGCACATGCTTGCCGCCGCTGAGCACTATGCCGCCGAACACGAAATCGACCACTGGCAGATCGACGTCATCTCGATCGAAGGAAAACCAGGCGCCGGCGCAAAGCCCGCGGTCACACATTTCGAAAATGTGGTCTAAAGTCATCTATTTTTTGTAGGGCAAAAAGCTCCCACAAAATACTCATAACCATACAACCTGCCCTTTGGTATAATTTTTACAAAGGCCTAACTCAGAAGGAGATTACTATGGCAAACGTCATCGGTCCTGATGTTAGTTTTTACCAGGATGATCCCGAAACCCCGCAGGGCATTGACTTCGTAAAAATGCGCGCCTCGGCGGGATATGTCATCATCCGCGCGGGGCAAAACACCTGGGTGGATTCGGATTTCAAGGTGAACTGGCGCGAAGCAAAACTGGCAAAATTACCACGAGGTTCCTATTGGTTCTACGACAGCCGCACCGAACCTAAAAAGCAGGCGGAACTGTGGGTGGAGCAATTCGGTGGTGACTTTGGTGAACTTCCCCTCTTCGCAGATTTTGAGGAATCCTACATGGGTCCGTATCGTGGATGGAAAAATTGGTACACCTTCCTCGAACGACTCAAAGCCTTAGTCAACGGACACGAGATCGCCATCTACACAGCGTACTATTACTGGCGCGATAATGCCCCTAACCCCGAAACCCAGGCCGCAAACCTCAACTATTTCAAACAATACCCATTGTGGATCGCCAATTATGGAGCCACAGAACCATTGGTTCCCCTCCCCTGGAAAAAGGGCGAATGGCTGTTCTGGCAATACACCGAAACCGGAGACGGAGCGCTCTATGGTGTGGAAAGCAAGGGCATCGACCTCAACTACTTCAACGGCGACTTGGCCGCTTTTGCTGCCCGTTTCAACCTGACCATTCCCGACCCAAACCCCAACCCTGAACCGATCCCCGATGACGACACCCCAACCGGTATCAAGTACCTTGTTACCGCCCAGCCTTCGTTGAAAGTCCGTGAGGGACCGGGAACAACATACAACGCCATTGGACTGCTCTATCCAAACGAGATCGTCGAAGAGATCAATGCCAATTCCGACAGAACCTGGCTCAAGGTCCGCAAATCCGATGGGACTTTGATGGGCTGGTGTTTTGCCATTTATCTGCAAAAGGTCGGCGAGACACCTACTCCGGAGGCAAAGTTATACAAGGTCACCGCTTCCCCGTCCTTGAAGGCGCGCGAAGGACCTGGTCTCAGCTATGACACGATCGGCACATTCCCCTACGGGATCATCGTAAAGGAACTTGCAGCCAACGTAGATCGAACCTGGTTGAAGGTCACGAATTCAACCGGGACGCTGACAGGCTGGAGTTTTGCACAATATCTGGAATATACCGGCACCACACCCATTCCGCCCGACGAGACTGGAAAAGAGTATCGTGTTACCACCACATCCTTGCAGGTGTTGGAAAATCCCGTATCCACCGCCAAACTGGTCGGGTTACTTTATTTCGGTGAAATCGTGGAAGGGCTTGCAGCAAGCCCCGATGGAACATGGATGAAAATCCAGAAATCCGATGGAAGCCTGATCGGCTGGAGTTTGAGCAAAGACCTGCTGTTGGTCGATGGCACACCCACCCCGCCCGATGAGGATACCGCCACTCCTGTTCCCGATGACGACGACAAGAAATGGTATCGAGTTCGTGTCACATCCGTCGCGGTGCGCGAGACACCCAGCTCTACAGGTAAAACACTTGGCACAGTTGCTCTCGACGATACCCTGCCAGCATTGGATGATACAAGCAACGCCAACTGGACCCAAATCCGACGTGTGGATGGTCTGACAGGCTGGTGCGAGAAGAAAAACCTCGTCTTCCTGAGCGCTACCCGTCCGACATCCATCAAGCAAATTTTGTTCAGAGGAGTCACCTTCCTGCAAAAGGACCTGATCTCTCCGCGCAAGAATCGAATGTACGTGATCGCAATCGACTTAACCACTTCCGGGCTTGAATTCCTTGTCACTCCTTCAAAGTCTACAAACGGAATCCTTTGCACGCGCATCACCTCGAAGTTCCTCGAAGAGTTCAAACTGGGCGTTGCCATCAATGGGGATGGATACAGTTATTTGGATGTTTCCACCTATCCCCCCGCCACCACCTGCCCAACTGGCGGCGACCCTGTCAAGGTGAATGGTTACGCGGCCTCACGCGGGACGGTGTATTCGCCAGTGAAAACCGTCCAGCCGACGGTTTATATCAGCTCTACAAACCAGGTGACCATCGACGTAAAACCCAATAAAATATTTAATGCCGTATCCGGCGACCGACTGGTTGTTAAAAATGGCGTCACGGTTAAGAATCTTGCCGCCCTCGCCCCCGCGCCACGCACGGCAATCGGTGTGAACAAGAATGGACGTTGGCTGATCCTAATGGTGATTGACGGTAGGCAGGAAGGCTACAGCGAAGGCGTGACCCTCTCGGAGTTGGCGTCGCTGCTCATCTCTTATGGCGTCCATACGGGCGTCAACATGGACGGTGGCGGTTCCTCCGCCATGGTCATCAAAGGCATCGACGGCGAAGCGCGTATCCTCAACTCGCCCATCGACCAGAACATCCCCGGCAAGGAACGGTCGGTGGCAAATCATTTGGGGCTGCTTGTAAAATAACATGAAATCCTATCGAAAAGAACTCTGGTTCAACGTCCCCAACCGACGCAGATTTGTGAACATCACTTCACAGGTTGAAGAATGTCTGCGTGAAAGCGGTGTTTGGAATGGTTTTACCTCGTGAATGCGAGTTTGCTACACCTCCACCACCAGGTGTACAGCACCCGCCAAATGGATTAGAGCAAATCATAGATATACTAATGCATGGTAGCGATAATAAAACTACTTTGCCCCAAGATAGCCAAGCAGAGTAACATGATGACGATGTAATGCGAGTGTGCAAGGACATTTTTTTGGATAAATGCCACCCTCATTATGTGCAGCCGATACGTGGGATCTGGCGGCATTTTCGGGCTTTTTCCGTTTTCCTAAAAAGAGCCGCTTTCCAATGAAGGAGAGCAGCTCTTTGATTTTACGCGCAAATGGTTTACTTCTCGCCCAGGCCTTTCACGTCCCCCGCGCCGCTGATCTGCTCCTGAACGCTGGGATCTCCATAGTAGTTCACCGATCCCGCGCCGCTGATGCTGGCATCGAGTTCCTTATCCACCCAAACTGTGGCGCTGCCCATGCCTGAGATGTGAACCTCGGCGGTCTGGCTGTGCAGGTCACCGCCGCTGAACTCGCCCGCGCCACTGATGCGGATGCTCAAGCCATCAGCTACGCCGTCTGCGTCAACGCTACCTGCGCCGCTCAGCACAACATCGAGGCTGCCAGCGTCCAGGTCTCGCAAGGCAATGTCACCCGCGCCGCTGACGACCACTTCAAGCGAGTCGGTGGTCAGCTTTTCGATGGTTAGGGAGCCAGCGCTTGGGAAACGCACCTGCTTCAAATCCTTGACCGTGATCTCGACTTCCAACGGCTTGCTGGGATTCACGCGCTCATTCCAGTTCCGCTCGCTCATGTCGATGCGCAACGTGCCACCGTCAATGTCAGTGAGGATTTGCGGCAGGAGATTATCGTCGCCTTTCAAGGTCACAGACTCAGTCTTGCCCCGACGGATGGTCACCTTGGCGGGGTATTCCAATGAAACCGCGTCAAAACCTGAGACTTTCCGCGTCTCGGTCACAATCTCGCCAGAACCTCTTATTGCGCCTGAGCCGCCGTCAAAGTCTCCCAATTCGATGTCCCAGTTCATGGGAGGTCCGTCGTTCCAGCCCAGTTGCGGGGCGAACACGATTGCCAGCACTGTACCTCCGACAACGATCAACGAGGTGAGCATCCCCCAAAATCGCCAGTACGCCCGAAGGATGAGTCCCAACCCCAAAGCGATCAAGACGAAGGGCAGGAGGTGAGTCAGCGCCCAAAGGTTGGCGGAGGGGATGATTCCCATTCCGTTCAAGAGCCAGATTACACCGATGGCTATAAAAGTGAGGGGCCAAAAAATAGAATGTTCTTTCATTGTTTATTCTCCAAATCATTGGTTGTGGATGAATCAATTGTCTCAGGCTGGGACGGGAGCAGGCGCTTGACAATGAGGTACAAGCCAAGCAGGATAAGTCCTACTGGGAAGACCACCTGACGCAAGCCAAAACGCTCACCAGCCGAGAAGATGAACTCGAAGAAGCCGCCGAAAATGATGAACAGAATCAGCCCGATGCGCATCACGCCCATGCCAGACTTTCGCTGTTCTTCATTTCCGCCATACATGCCCATGATGAAAATCCCAAGCCCAACCGCCATCAAAATCACAGTCCAGCCATAGGACCAGCTTTCCCAGTGGTCGGTCAGATTCTGGTAAAACAGCATCAGCCCAACAGCGGTGATGATCGAACCTGGAACTGCCAGCCCGGAAACTGATTTTCCGCCCGCGAACATGCCGACGAAGAACATTACACCGAAGCCGATGACGATGAAGGGCCAGAAGGTTTCCCAAAAGTGAAAGCCGCGGAAGAGCTGTCCCACCAGGGACAATATCCCAAAGAGGATTAGCAAGGCTCCAACCACCAGCGGGCCTGTATTGCGTTGTGAAGTCATATGATTGCTCCTTTTGTTTGATATAGGATATACGCGCGAACTCGAAGAAAGTTTACAACCCGGGAACCGGATTTTCCCCCGCCGAAGGGCGGCTCCATATCCCGGCTGACTAACGGTTTCTGTTTTGCCCTACTTGCAAAATTGGATATTTGGTTGTATTCTAGACGCGCATCCGTTATGGAGGCTTCGCTTATGAAAACAAATCAAATTGATGGAATTGAAATCATCCGCCACTTCAATGACGCGCTAAACGCCGCCGATGTGGACGCCATGATGGCAGTGACAACCGAGGATACGGTCTTCGAGAATACGTCCCCCGCCCCCGACGGCGAACGTTATTCCGGACAAAAACAGGTGCGCGCCTTCTGGGAGGATTTCTTTCGCTCCTCATCTTCAGCGAGGATCGAGATCGAGGAACTATTTTCGCTGGGCGACCGCTGTGTCATGCTATGGACGTATCGCTGGGTGGACAACCATGGTGGAGCGGGGCACATCCGAGGGGTGGATGTATACCGATTAAAAGGTAATCTGATTGCAGAAAAATTATCCTATGTAAAGGGTTAACGCCAATGAACACAGTCAACAAAAGACAATCCAAAAAATTTCAGGAATTGCTGCTGCGTTTTTCACAGGAAACCAATGTCGAAAGTCGGAAGGCAATCGAAGCGGAGCTATGGCGTGAGTACGGCACAGAACGGGTCGTTTTTGTTCTTGATATGTCAGGCTTCTCGCTGTTAACCCGCAAATACGGCATTATTCATTATCTTTCAATGGTGCGTCGTATGCAATTGACAGCCGAACCGATCATCAAAACATATGGCGGCAGCATGCTCAAATTCGAAGCGGATAATTGTTTCGCGGTTTTCCCCGATACGCTCTCAGCAGTCCACGCTGCAATCGCCCTGCAACTTGCATTCGATGCGTCAAACCTGCTCACCTCCGACGATTTCGATGTCCACATCGCCTGCGGAATTGACCAGGGAAAAATCCTGATCGTCGGCGATGAGGACTGCTTTGGCGATGCTGTCAATCGAGCCTGCAAATTGGGAGAAGATATCGCCGCTGCGGGTGAAATCCTCGTGACACAGGACGCAATCAAAACCATTACCTCCGAACTGGATTTCAAACTGCGCGAGATGAATATATCCGTCTCTGGAATTACCATTCCCGCTTGCGCAATTGGCTATCGGCCAGATTAAAGCAAATCCCCCGCGCAATTCTCGGCGCGGGGGATTTTGTTATGCGAAAAAAGAAGTCCTACATCCTCTCCAAAACCACAATTGCGTTTTGGATTCTTTGCAGGCATTTATCCCTGCCGATAATTTCCATTGACTCGAATAGCGGCGGGCTGACCTTTTGTCCTGTTGTGGCTACGCGCAGGATACCAAAGACCTGGTTGGCGCTCAACCCGCTCTCTTCGACGTAGGCCCGCATGGGCGGTTCGCATTTTTCGTGGCTTATATCTGACTGCGCTGCCAGAATCTGGTGCGCCCTTCGAGCCACCTCAGCTGATTGCTTCGCATCCAGCCCTTTGGCAATTAAATCTTCGGGAACGGGCGTTACCTCGTCCTTGAAGAAGAAGCCGCCAAACGAGATGCAATCGTCCAAAGTGACAAGTCTCTCACGGATAAGTGGAATGATCTTCAGCAGGACTTCATCGTCGACATTCAGTCCCTCACGGGTGAAGTAAGGCTTGATGCGGGCAGCCAGGTCTTCGGTTGTGAAGAGGCGGATGTGCGTCGCGTTGAAATGATCCAGCTTCTGGAAGTTGATCGCGGCGGGAGACGCGGTCAACGAATCAATCGAGAAGCGCTCGACCATTTGATCAACAGTCATCACATCATCCTCGGCGACACCCCACCCCATCAAGGCGATCCAGTTGTTCACGCCCTCCGGGGTAAAGCCCAGATCGCTCATATCCTTGATAAAGACGGAGTAGCCATCCTTCATGGCAATGCTGGTATCGCGTTTGCTCAGTTTGCCCTTGCCGCTGGGTTTGAGAAAAACAGAAAGATGCACCCATACAGGTTCCTCCCAACCAAAGGCGCGGACGATGTTGACATGAAGCGGGAAGGTGCCAAGCCATTCCGAGCCGCGCAGGACGTGCGTGATGCCCATCTCATGATCATCCACCATCGCCGCCAAATGGTAGGTTGGCAAGCCGTCGGTTTTCAGCAGGACATAGTCATTGAGTTGTTTGTTCTCGGTGACGATGTCGCCGCGTAAATGGTCGTGGGCGGTGGTTGTTCCCTCGTGTGGCATCTTGAAGCGGATGACGTACTTCTCACCGTTGGCAACACGGCGGGCGGCTTCGTCTGGGTCAAGGTTGCGGCAGGTTCCGTCGTAGTGTGGATTCTCCTTGCGCTTCATCTGCTCCTGCCGCACTTTTTCGAGACGGTCGGGCGAACAAAAACAGGGATAGGCATGTCCACTGTTCACAAGGGTTTTGGCATGAGCCTGATAAATCTCACGGCGGTCCGTCTGACGGTATGGACCGTATGCTCCACCCACGTCGGGACCTTCGTCGTAATCCAATCCCAACCAGTGCAAGCCGTCCATGATTTCCTGTTCCGCGCCGGGCACGGTACGGGTAAGGTCGGTATCCTCGATGCGCAGGACGAATTGTCCGCCGGTCTTCTTTGCCAGCAAATAGTCATAGAGCGCAACACGCGCTGTAGCGAGATGCATGTGCCCCGTTGGGGATGGCGCGACACGAGTACGAGCGGGTTTGATTGACACGATGAATACTCCTTAGAATTCCATTTGTTTATGCCGCATGGCGACAGACTCAACGAGTCCAATGCCAAGCATGAGGGCAGTCAGACCGCTGCCGCCATAACTAATGAACGGGAGCGGCAGACCCGAAACAGGCAGCAGGTTCAGGTTCATGCCCATGTTCACCGCCGCCTGGAAAAAAATCAACGTCGCCACCCCAAAGCTGATCATCGCCCCGGCAACATCACGGGATTTTTGACCCGCACGGATACAGCGCCAGATAATGGCAGCCAAAGTCAGGATAATGAAGATGCCGCCAATGGCACCAAACTCCTCCGAACTTGCGGCAAAGATAAAGTCGGTATGACGTACCTTCAGAAAGCGCAACTGAGTCTGCGATCCCTGGCCATAGCCTTGTCCAAATATTCCGCCCGACCCAATGGCGATCAATGCCTGCTGGACATTGTACCTATTTCCGTAAGTATCGTTCGGGTCGGGAACGACGAAATTAACAATACGTTCCTGTTGATAGGGTTGCATGAAAGGGATTTGTACGCCGATGACAGAAAGAACAATCAAACTGAGCACAAACACGGTGCCCACAGCGCCGACAATCGCCACATGCCTGACTTGCACACCGTTAATCCACAACATGATTGCAAGAATGACAGAGAGCACAAGCACATTACTCAAATTGGGCTGGAGCAGGATCATGACAATGATGCCAGCCGCCCAAAGAATGGCGCCCAGGGCCCAGCGCAGATCGCGCGGCTGATACTGAGAGGAATCAAAGTACCGCGCCAGAACAATAATCGCAATGATCTTGGCAAATTCCGTCGGTTGAAGAAAAAGAACACCCACTGTAAACCAACGCTGGGCTCCAAATGCCGATTGTCCAAACCCGGTCAACGTCACCAGGAAAATCATGATGACAAGGTAAATCGGGCGGTACAACGCCAGCCAGTAGCGATAGTCAATGGAAGCGACAACAAAAATAACGGTCACGCCCAGAATTGCAAAATAGATCTGGCGTGTCACCAGAGGCAGCAACACTTCATTTCCTGCCACGGCGGAGCGAATCATTACCGTGCCAAAGGCGGAAGCAAGAATAACCGCCCCAAGTAAAATAAAATCAAAGTTACGCCAGGAAAGTCCACGAGTCATAATAAAAAAACACGGATGCAACCGGTACAAGCTGATCCGCGTCTCCAATTGAAAGAATCAACCCGCGCGATGGCGCGACACGCTCCGCAGGGGAATATCAGCCACCAGTCTTTGAGACCTGCCGTCACGTTCCAACCCGATTTGAACCGCGTCGGGATCGATGTCGATATAATTGGAAATCGCCTTGAGCAGGTCGTCCTTCAAAGCTTCCAACTGCCCGGGGGTCAGGTCCGTGCGATCATGCACAAGGACAAGCTGCAAACGTTCCTTTGCGCTCTCGGCGCTTCGTTTTCGCGTGAAGAAACCCATGTTACTTCCTCCCCGTTAATCTTTGAATCGCGCCCCAGAAACCGCTTTGCTGGTCGAGATCCATAAAGGGAACATCTTCGCCCTGGAGGCGTCTGGCGATGTTGCGGAAGGCCTGCCCTGCGCGGCTCTTGGGATCGTTGACAACGGGCGCGCCGCGGTTCGACCCGATGATTACTGTCTCGTCTTCAGGCACAACCCCAATCAGATGAATACCCAAAAGGTCAAGCACATCCTCAGCGGAAAGCATGTCATTGTTCTTTACCAGGGCGGGATTCAATCGATTCAAGATCAGCGATGGACTCCCTTTTTCCTCCGCCTCCAGAATACCCACCACACGGTCGGCATCGCGCACTGCGCTGACCTCGGGGTTGGTCACCACCAAAACGCGGTCGGCGGCCGCGATGGCATTCCGAAAGCCGCGCTCGATACCCGCAGGCGAATCAATGATGACAAAGTCAACCTCAGACTTGAGGTCGTTGCAGATGCGTTTCATGTCCGACGGTGAAACGGCGTTCTTGTCGCGTGTCTGCGCGGCGGGGATCAAATACAGTTCAGGATAGTGCTTGTCACGGATCATCGCCTGCCGTAGTTTACAGCGACCCTCGATCACATCCACAATATCATAGACAATGCGATTCTCAAGCCCCATGATGACATCGAGGTTGCGCAGGCCGATATCGCCGTCAATACAGACAACCTTCCTGCCATCCACAGCGAGCGCGGTGGCAAGGTTTGCAACGGCTGTCGTCTTTCCAACGCCGCCTTTTCCAGAGGTAACAGTGATCACTTGAGCAGTCATGGCACTTCCTGTAAATAAATTTAGCCTGGACGCCAGAGTTCGGATTGCAGATATCCTTCTTCGTTAATACTGGCAACTTCGGGCTGCGGATTTTTTCGCGGTTTGAGTACCGCGGATACTTCGTCAGCGATGCGGAGTTGTGTGGCTGACAAATCAAGGGCGCAGATGATGGCGGAACGGTCGCCTTTTGCTCCGGCATGGATCATGCCCCGCACGCGTCCCCAGACCACGACATGTCCATCGGCGATGATCTCGGCGCCAGCATTTACATCTCCCAGCACCACCACATTACCCGGAAATTCGACGCGCTTTCCAGAGCGCAGGGTCTTGGTAATGAATAAAGCCGTATCGTCTGCCGGCGCATCGGCATGTCGTTGATCCTCAGGTCGCGGCTTGGAGATGCGGGTTGCCAGCCCGAGCAACTGTGAAGTATGTTCTGTCACCGGGGATTCGCCCAACACAGCCCACAGGGTTACATTGCGCTCCGAAAGGCGATCACGCAACGCAACCAGATCGTTAACCTTCAACACCTGCGAGCTAACATCCAGCGCAAGCCGCGCGCCCTGAAAAAAAGCAGGACGCTCGTCAATCTGCGTCAGCAAGGCCGCACATTGATCCTCCCACGCCGCTTCGGCAAATGTGGCAAGAAGTCCGTCACGTATGCCTTTTATCTGAATAAGGGAATTGACTGGCTCCATATCCATAAAAGATGACTATCCGGATTATACCTGACGCTCCACGCAAAACGGAATTATTGTCCGCTTTCCGCAAGGTTATTGACCCGCAGCCGGGTTTTCCAACGCGATATCGATGGACTTCAATTCAAAATAAGCTTGAATAACCCTTGCCACAATCGGGGCTGCCACACTCGCGCCCTCACCGCCATGATAGGCAAATGCCGCAACGATGATCTCAGGGTCTTCATACGGCGCATAGGCCAGAGTCCACGAGTGTGTGGGCCATTTGCCAAAGTCGCATTGATTGGCGGCGCGGGCCACGTCGTCGCAATATTCAGCCGTTCCCGTCTTGCCGGCTACAGCAATGGGAAATTCGCTGAACACATCGTAAAGAGTGCCAAAGAGCGGGTCGGTCACCGCCATGCGCGTACCTGTACGCACAGCCGCAATCGATTCAGGTTTGATGATTTTCAAGTCGTCCGTCAAGCTACAATAACCCTGATCACATGAATACCCTTTAATCAGGGGCGTAACGGTCACATCCCATTTCATATTGGGGGTGAACGGCGAGATTTGGTAGCTGCCAGGAGTTTGAAACTTTGTCACGGTAAGTTCATCTGGATTGAACCAGAATTCCACGGATTTTCCTTCGCCATCGGTAATATCACGGACAATGGTTGGCTGCATGAGTTTTCCATTGTTGGCAATCGTGGCACCGGACATCAGTATTTGCAGGGGTGTGCCAAGCACATAACCCTGTCCAACGCTTGCAATATAAGTATCACCAGTGGACCAGTTCTCGCCAGTGTTGATGCGTTTCCACTGTGGGTCTGGAATCAATCCGTCCGCTTCACCGAGCAATTCAATTCCCGAGGCCCGGTCATAACCCAGAGCACGTGCATATTCGCCCAGACGCTCGATGCCAAGTCCCTGGGGAATTTCATCCTGATAACCACCTCCCAATTTGTAAAAGCAGACATTGCTCGAAAAAGCGATGCACTGCAAAAAACTGATGGGACCAAACCCTTCCGGTTTCTTCTCGAAAATATGATCCACAAAGGGACGCGTATTAAGCGCGGTGCAGGGATCATTGGGATTGAATTTTTCACAAAGCTCCAACTGTCCCGGCGCATCAACGATATCTGTTAGCGTGACCACCCCCTCATTAATGGCACCGGTGGCAGTGGATAGTTTGAAAACGGAACCGGGCGGGAATTCTGCTGAAATGGCATTATTCAACAACGGGTGGCGAGGGTCCTGGCTTAACTGTTCGTAATAATATGCGGGGATAATGCGGGCAAAACGGTTATTTTCGTACGAAGGGTATGAGACCATGGCAAGGATTTCACCCGTTTTTGGATTCATGGCAATCACAACTCCGCTCGAAATGCGGATGGTGCCAAAATAGGTATTCCAAAAATTGATCTCCTGAAGGAGGGAAGCCTCAGCCGCCGCCTGCAAACGGGTGTCAATCGTCAGATAGACATTGTTTCCGGGGACTGTTGGGATGGGCGGTTCAAGGTTGCGAAGTTCCTGTCCGGCCACATCAATTTGTACAACTCGCAAGCCGTTTCTGCCCGCAAGGGCATCCTGTAGAGATGCCTCCACACCCGAATAGCCAATCTTGTCGCGATTGGGTACAAAACCCTGCGCCCTCAGTTCCGCTTCAAGGGAGGCTGGAATAGGGCCGAGAAACCCCACCAGGCTGGACGTCAAAGAACCGGTTGGATAATCGCGAATCGGTTCTATTTCCACCGCCACACCGGGCCAATCCACCGATCTCTCCCCCACCATTCGGGCAACTTCCTCCGAAACGTTGCATTTCACCTTGACCGGGCTGTACGGGGCAAGCGTATCCTGAAGAGCCACGAGCTGGCCAATGCTGGGACCAGGCACACAAGCCGCAAAGAGTTTCGCCTCCGCCAGAGATTCATCCGTTACAGGCCCGCCGACCGGGACATCAATCAATTCGGAAAGTTCGCGATAAATGCGTTGGATATCCGAATCATCATCGGGCAAATCAGCTGGTGTGACCACCACGTTATAGGAAGCGAGGTTGCGCGCGAGGATATAACCATTGCGGTCATAAATAATGCCGCGAGGGGCCGGCATGCTGACTTCATTGGTGTAATTATCGACAGCGCTGACTTTCCATGCCGAGCCTTCAACCACCTGGAGGTTTAACAGTCTGACCAGCAAGGCGATGAATGCAAAAGAGACAATGACATAAAACACAGCCAGCCGCCATGTCTCGAAGCGGATAGGACGGGGAACGGGATTGGAACTCATTCGTATTCCTCAGCGGGGTAAACCCAGCGCGCGAGTTCGCGCATGAAGGCATAGACCGGGATCGAGAACAACATATTAAGCAATAAACTTGGCAAGGTAATTAATCCTATCACATCGGCAAAGGCAAATGGGGTTCCCAAAACACTCAGAACAACAAATGAAAGCAAATGCATGAATAACGTACCGAGAAAGGTGACGCTAAACATCGCCAGCAACGGGGCCTGCCAGACTCGTTTTTGCAGGCCCTGCGCCATGTAGATAATCGCAAAATATCCCATTACCAAAACGGGCAATGGCATGTCGGAAACGTAAGCAAGGATGACACAACCAAGCGCCGCCCAATGCCACGCCGAACTGACGCGTTTCTGCAACGCCCACGCACCAAGCATGAGCAGGGGTAAGTCGGCATAGCCTGCAAGCAGCTTGATCTGACTGACAACAGAGGATTGCAGGATGACCGCCAGCAAAAGCAAAGGGAATGCGATAATGTTTCGCACGTCTAATAAGGTGGGAGGTGGAAAATCAAGGCACCAGCGGAGTTATATCCACAGGGCGGAAGTTGGTGATGACAAGAACAATTTGCAGGCGGGCGAAATCCACTGCCGGCTGAACCGTCGCCTGTTGGAAAAGTTCGAACTCGAGCGTACGCATTGTAACCACCTGACCAATAATAAGGTCAGACGGGTATCCCCCACCCAAGCCAGAAGTCAGGATGAGGTCGCCAGGTTCCACTGAAGCATCCTGTGAAATCATATCCAAAGACACATCGCCAGTGACAGACCCAAGCAGGACCGCATCTGTCGCGGCATTTTGCAGGTAAACATTAATGGAAGATGCGGGGTCAGTAATGAGCTGCACGCGCGCGGCGTCTGCAATGACCGCATCAACGCGTCCCACCAGCCCTTGATTGGTCACTACAGGCATACCGCGCCGAATGTCATCGTTCGAACCGCGATTGATGATGATGTAATGCAAAAACGGGCTTGGGTCGCGACCGATTACCGCCGCTGCCTTATAAGTGCTTTCAGGGTTGGATCGGGAAAAATCCACCAGCGCCGCCAGGATTTCGGTTTCACTGACGCGCTGTTGAAGTTCGATCACTTGCGCCTGTAGCTGCGATACCTGCGTCTCCAGTTCAGTATTTCGTGCGCGCAAAGAGACAATGTCGCGTGGCGCGGTTATAAAATCCTGTATTCCGAGGTAACGGGAAGATATCCATGTCTGGATTTCGATCAGAACAGAACTGAACTGCCTGGAAGCGGAACCGAAAAAGCCGCCAAACGCCAGGGCGAGAATCCCACCTATGACAAGAAAAACAATCGTAGTTTGTAAGGAACGGGAGTTCATATGTTTTCAGTCCATCTTGTGAATCGCCGCCAGAATCACCGGCAACGAAAAGACGGAACCGCTTATCCAAGCATGTGACGCGTACTGCCGCGCTCCAGGCCGACCATGTAACGGCCAAGCACATCGAAATCTTCAAAGATCATCGCCGCACCACGCGCGACACATGTCAGCGGGTCTTCAGCCACCCATACCCGCAATTTTAGTTCATCGGTAAGGCGTTCCGCCAACCCCTGCAAAAGCGCGCCGCCACCAGCAAGACAAATACCAATATCCATCAAGTCTGCCACGATCTCCGGCGGAATTTCATCAAGAGCATCACGAACAGTGTCAATAATCACCTGCACCGAACCGGAAAGCGCTTCCCGAATTTCAATGGACGAAACTTCGACAGTTTCGGGCAGTCCAGTGACGAGATTGCGCCCGCGCACTTCCATGGTCTTCTCAGGCTGTAACGGGTAGGCCGAGCCAATCTGCCATTTGATCTGTTCCGCGTTGCCTTCCCCAATCAACAGGTTATATTTATTGCGGAGGTATTGAACGACATCCTGATCCATCTCATCGCCTGCGACGCGCAGCGAGCGCGACGCGACCACTCCGCTCATTGACAGGACCGCGACTTCGGTTGTCCCACCACCGATATCCACCACCATCGAACCGCGGATCTCCCCGATGGGCAAGCCCGCTCCCAGTGCAGCGGCAATCGGCTCCTCGATCAGCATGGCCTGACGCGCTCCCGAAGCCATGACCGCATCATATACCGCGCGTTTTTCCACTTCGGTCACACCCGTAGGCAGGCCGATAATCACCCGCGGACGGGGCAATGGGACCATGCTTTGCTCATGCACCTTGCCGATGAAATATTCGAGCATCACCTGGGTGACATCAAACTCGGCAATTACACCATCGCGAATAGGGCGCACGACCACCACATTACCCGGTGTACGCCCAACCATTTCCTTGGCTTCCAGACCAATAGCCAGAGGCTGCCGCAGTTTCTTGTCAACAGTCACCCACGACGGCTCATTGATCACAATCCCTTTGCCGCGAACATGAACCAGGGTATTCGCGGTGCCAAGGTCTATGGCAATATCGAGTGAAAAAAGGCCTAGCAGCCAGTTGATGGGGTTGAAGGCCAAATCGGGCTCCTAAAAAAGAAATCTTTGCTATACATGAATTTCGGGGTGGATTATACCATGAGCACCGAAATTTGATTTTTTTCATACACGCACTCTCTACTGGGGTAAAATAGCCCGCAATCGTTTCAATACTATCGAAAGGAGAAAACCATGTCCAAAATTGCAATTGTTACAGACAGCACAGCTTTTTTGCCCGCAGAATTCATAAAACAGTACAACATGACCATCGCCCCGCTCGTCGTCATTTGGGACGAAAAGAATTTCCATGACGGGGTGGACATCCAACCGTCGGAATTCTATACCCGGCTGAAAACATCGAAGACCATGCCCTCCACTTCACAAGTCTCCGTGGGCATTATGCACGCCACCTTTCAAAATCTGGTCAGTCAGGGATATGACGTGCTGGGAATCTTCATTTCGTCGAAGCTCTCGGGGACCATGCAATCGGCGATGCAGGCAAAGGAAATGATGGGTGCCGATGGCGAAAAAGTAATCATAGTCGACAGTCTTGCCACTTCCATGTACATGGGATTTTTCATCCTTGCAGCAGCGCGCGCACTGGAAAAAGGGGCAACCATGCAGGAATGTGTTGAAATTGTAGAAAAGACACGTGCAAATTCCGGCATATTCTTCGCTGTGGACACGTTGGAATTTTTACACCGTGGCGGACGGATCGGCGGGGCACAACGTTTCATTGGTTCGGCGCTAAACCTCAAGCCTATCCTGACCATCAAAGATGGAAAGGTGGAGGGCATCGAACGCATCCGCACAAAGTCAAAGGCGCACGACCGCCTGCTTGAATTGGCGGCTGAAAGACTGGCAGGGAAACAAAACATCCACCTTGCAACAGTCCACGCAAACGCGCGCGAGGATGCGGAAACCCTGCTTGCTCGCGCAACCCAACAATTCAACCCAGTGGAAACTGTCTGTTCAGACCTCAGCCCGGTAATCGGCACACATACTGGGCCGGGAACTGTGGGGCTGGTTTATAGTTTTGACTAGTCAGCAAGTTCCCAATGCTTGACTCCTCCCAGTTTGCCCGCGCAACACAGTCCCTGCCCATCCTTCAGGAGGCGGGGACTTCTTTAACGCGGGAATTCCAACAGAAGGCGTTTTTCGCAAGTATTCCTGCGGGTCGCGATGTCTTCGTCGAGGGAGATCGCGTTGAGGCAATTGCTCTGCTAATTTCGGGCGTGGTGCGGGTTTACAAAATCGGCGAGACGGGACGCGAGATCACACTGTATCGCTTTGGCAATGGCTCTTCCTGCATCCTGACCGCCAATGCCATCTTGAGTCACAAGACTTTTCCCGCCGTGGCAACGGTCGAGAAGGATGCCGAAGCGGTGATGATTCCCGCCGACGTTTTCCGCGATTGGGTGAAACGCTATGACGTGTGGCGCGAGTTTGTCTTCGACCTGCTCTCCGACAGACTCTCCACAGTGATGGCAGTCATTGACGAGGTTGCCTTTCAGCGCATGGACCGTCGCGTGGCCTTGCTTCTGCTGGAGAGAGCCAGACGCCTAAATCCGATTCGGATCACCCACCAGGAGATTGCCGCTGATTTGGGCAGTTCACGCGAGGTCATCAGCCGTCTACTGGAGGATTTCGTCAGCGAAGGAAGCATCCACTCCGGGCGCGGTACGGTCGAAGTGCTGGATTTTGACCTGCTGGAATCCCGTTTGCTTGTGTGACATTGTCACAGACGCATTTTGTAACTTCTCCTATACTGTGAGCATCAAACCAATCAAAGGAGATTTACAAACATGAAACGCAACTTGTCCAATGTCGATCGCATCATCCGTGTGGTGCTTGCCGCGATTTTTGCTTACCTGTATTTTGGTGGCATCGTCACGGGAACCCTCGGAATCGTACTGCTTGTCCTCGGCGCGGTCTTCCTGCTCACGGCGGTGATCGCCTTCTGCCCGCTGTATGCGCCCTTCAAATTCAGCACATACAAATAACCCTCAGATAACGGAGCGGACAGAATATCGTCCGCTCCAAAATTATCAACCATGAACCAATCTGAATTTCAACAAAAAATAACGGGAGCAAACAAACCTGTCATCGTGGATTTTTGGGCTTCGTGGTGCGGACCCTGCATGATGACCAAGCCGATTCTCGAAAAACTGGCAAAGGAATACGATGGCAAAGTCCAGTTCATGCCGGTCAACGCCGATGAGTCGCGTGATGTGCTGGAACAGTTCAAAGTCTATGGCATTCCCACCGTCATCACCCTGCGTGATGGAAAAGAAGTGGGGCGTGTGACTGGCGCACAAAGCGAATCGGGGTATCGTGCCATGTTCGAAGCGCTGGCGGAGGGCAAAGAGGTAAAAGTGCCGCTGACCTCATTCGACCGGATGCTGCGACTCGGCGCAGGTGCAGTCTTTATGATAATGGGAATCGCCACCGACAACTGGCTGGTGGCGGGCATCGGCGGAATTATCGCCTTCATGGGAGTCTATGACCGCTGTCCCATCTGGCAGGCGGTGACGGGGATGTTCAAGAAACGCGCTTGAGATTTGCCTAAAATCGCCCTTGGGTTTACCGGGGCGATCTTTATTTCACTCGCTGTCTTCCTCTTTTTGGGGACGCTGTTCCATCAACTTCTCCACATCCACATCATAATCTCCCCACTTGCTGCCGCTGGCGGTGGCGAAGTTCAACTGGTTGATGAGTTCCGATTGCGTTTCTGCCTTCCGAACACTCTCACGGCGCTTCTCGGCAGCGTCAGCTACAGCATTGGCTTCGCCTTGACCAACTGACAAAACGCGGACTTCCTTCAAGTCCCCGGCTGTATATGGAACGACTTCCCCAGCCTGATGACCGATCAAGGCACGGGCAAGTGGCGTGTTCTCGTCGAGCAAACCAGACTTGAGGTCGGCTCGTTTGGATTCCACCAACGTGAACTCAACCTGTTCGACACCACCAGACTGGTCAACAAGTTCGAGTAACACCTTCGAACCGCGGGCAATGGGGATGTTTTCACTTTCCATATTTTCATAATATCATAAAAGAACACTCGGATTCGTTTTACAAGTGATGGGCTATAATCAGGGACATGAGTCAGAGCATCCCTTTGGTCATCGGCATCGCCGGCGGATCAGGATCGGGCAAGACAACGGTTGCCCAGGCAATCCTGGACCGCGTTGGGGCGGATCGAATCGCATATCTCCAGCATGACTCGTATTACAAAGACCTGAGCGGACTGCCGCCAACATTGCGGCGGGATGTCAACTTCGATCATCCCAATTCGCTCGAAACCGAGTTGCTGATTCAGCATGTAGAAGCATTACGAAACCATCAATCCGTCGAAGTCCCGATCTATGACTTCTCCACCGACAGCCGCACGGACAGAACCTATACGGTGGCGTCACGGGGCGTGATTTTGGTGGAGGGTGTCTTGATCTTCGTCGAACCCGAGTTGCGCAAACTGTTCGATGTAAAACTTTATGTGGATGCGGATGCCGATGTCCGCTTTATCCGCCGTCTGCGCCGCGACATCACCGAGCGCGGACGCAGCACCGAATCGGTCATCAAACAATATGAAGCAACCGTCCGCCCGATGCACTTGGAATTCGTCGAACCATCCAAGCGGTATGCGGACGTCATCATCCCCGAAGGCGGGCACAATATCGCCGCCCTTGACATGGTTGTGGCAAGAATCGAATCGTTATTAAAGTAAAAAGGAGATTATAGAATGGCAAAACAATGGAGTACCCCACCCGCGATGCAGATCGACCCGAAGAAAAAGTACAAGGCACACATGGAGACCGACAAAGGCACGATGGTCATTGAACTGTTTGCAGACAAGACCCCGATTACCGTCAACAATTTCGTCTTTCTCTCGCGTGAGGGGTATTATGACGGTGTCATCTTCCACCGCGTGATCGACAATTTCATGGTACAGGGCGGCGACCCGACCGGCACCGGCAGGGGCGGACCCGGTTACAAGTTTGCGGATGAGTTTCACCCCAGCCTGAAACACGACAAACAGGGCATCCTTTCAATGGCGAATGCGGGCCCCGGCACCAACGGCTCGCAGTTCTTCATCACCCATGGACCTACGCCACATCTCAATGGCAGGCACACCGTCTTCGGTCAGGTGGTGGAAGGGTTGGATGTGCTGATGTCCATCCCGGCGCGCGACCCTGGCAATGTCAACGCTCCCGCAGTAAAAATCATCCGTGTCATCATCGAAGAAATCTGATAGTTCGAAAGTTCGCAAGTCAAAAGGTTTGAAGGTTGAAAAGCCGAAAGAAACAAGGATGCAGAATTCAAGCGACCGACCTTCAAACTTTCAAACCTCCAAACCTGAAAACAGAATTGGCGTAACGATTTTACGCGTCCTCGCGCTTGCCGCCGTCATCGGGATCACGATCTATATCTACAGCATCCGCGAGCGGGTGGATGAGTTTGCGGCATACGGTTATCCGGGCATCTTCGTCATCATGCTGATGGCAAACGCCACGGTCATCCTCCCCGCGCCCGGCGTGGCGGTGGTCTTTGCGATGGGAAATGTCTTCAACCCGATGCTGGTTGCTCTCGCCGCAGGGACGGGGGGCGCCATCGGTGAACTCTCCGGCTATCTGGCGGGGTTCAGCGGACAAGCGGTTGTGGAAAATACCCAGGCATACAGCCGCGTTCAGCCTTGGGTTCAAAAATACGGTGTGTGGGCGATTCTTGTGCTTTCGGCAATTCCCAATCCGTTCTTCGACCTGGCGGGGATTGCGGCGGGCGTGGCAAAGATTCCCATCTGGAAATTCCTGCTCTTCTGTTGGGTCGGACAATTGATCAAGATGACTATGTTTGCCTATGCCGGCGCATATTCGATTGACTGGCTGACGGGATTGTTCTAACTCTGGAGTCGGGCAGCTTGCTGCCTGCGAACGCCGCTCGAAATCCTCATCAGCAAGCTGATGGATTCCAGAGCCAGGAAAAAGGAGCAACCATGAGCAACTATCAAAAAATCGATTCCTATCTCGATAAAAACCTCGACCAAAATCTTGCCGAACTTTCGACCTATGTCAAGCAACCTAGCATCAGCGCGCAAAATTTAGGATTGAAGGAATGCGCCCAACTGGTCAAGGGTATGTTGGAAAAGCGCGGCTTCAAAGCGGAGGTCATGGTGACAGACGGCGCTCCGGTGGTCTTTGCTGAGCACAAAGGCAAAAGCAACAAGACCTTGCTTATCTACAACCACTATGACGTCCAGCCGCCCGAGCCGCTGGAGTTGTGGGAGTCGCCACCCTTCGAGCCAGAGATCCGCAACGGGAAGATGTATGGGCGTGGAGTCAGCGATGATAAGAGTCATCTCACAGCGCGGCTCTTTGCCATTGATGCGATCCTCGACGAAGACGGCGAACTACCTTGCAATATCAAGTTCATCATCGAGGGCGAAGAAGAGACCTCGAGCGAACACCTGCACGAATTCATCACCAATAATCTCGATAAGCTCAAAGCCGACGCCTGTATCTGGGAATTTGGCGGCGTGGATCATCGCGACGTGCCGATGCAATATCTCGGCTTGCGTGGCATTTGCTACGTCGAGCTGTCGGTGGAGTCCCTCGGCACGGATGTGCACTCAGGCCTGGGCGGAAGCATCCTGCCCAACGCGGCGTGGCGATTGACCTGGGCGTTGAACAGTCTCAAAGGCGCGGATGAACACATCCTCATCCCCGGCTTCTACGATGACGTGGTTCCACCGTCTGCCCGCGACCGCGAGTTGATGGACAAACTCCCGGACTTTGCCGACGAATACAAACAGCGCTACAACGCGAAGGGATTCATCAAGGGGCTGACAGGCGGCACCGACCTTAAGGTGGAGGAAGTCTTCACGCCCACCTGCACCATCTGCGGTTTGACAAGCGGCTATCAGGGCGTGGGACAAAAAACCGTCCAGCCTGCCAGCGCATCCGCCAAGGTGGATTTTCGTCTCGTGCCGAACCAGAAGCCCGATGACATCTTGAAGAAACTCCGCGCCCATCTCGATGCGCAGGGTTTCGGCGATGTGAAAATCCATTACTGGGGAGGCGAACCCGCCGCCCGCACGGATCCCGATGACCCGTTCATCAAAATCGTGGTGGGCACCTCTACGGAGATCTACAGCCAGCCGATGCAGGTTGTCCCCATGATCGGCGGTTCGGGTCCCAACCATCCCTTTGTCCACGATCTGGGTCTGCCCGTTGCGACGATGGGCCACGGCTATCCTGACACCAAAGCCCACGCGCCCAATGAAAACATCCGTATTGACTTGTACCTCAAACACGCCAAACACATGGCGCGGGTGATCAAAGAGTTTGCGAAATAAAGCGGAGTTTTTATAGTCCCATGAAAAACGTCATGGATTACCTTCAGAAATGCGGCACCGATATTTTTGAACGCGACGAGATAAACGAACCTCTTACGACAACTTATCTCATAATTCATCGTGCGGTTCGCGATCATGCCGATATTTTATTAGTACATCCCAACTATATTAAGTGGCACAAAGACAGCAAACAGATCGGCGAGTTCACACTTGCAGAACCAATATTTATTCGCAGCTTCCCTTCAATGATGGAACAGATAATAGAAAGGGATCAAATGGTAAATGATTTGTTGAAATTAATATCTACAGAAAACAATATAACAAAATATAAGATACAGTTGGCACCCGGGTAGATATTTATCTGGGACATAATTTGACCTTTATCAGTCCAAATTTTTCAAAATACACGTATAATATGCATGTAAAAACTTTCCGTTTCATATTTTCAACATAACACATTGGAGGCAAAATGTTTGTAGGCTCAAGAATGTCCCAACCGGTTATTTCAGTTAATCCAGATATGCCAGTTCACGAAGCGCTGGCAATGTTCAAAAAGGAACACATCAGCCGCGCGCCAGTTGTCAAGGACGGCAAACTGGTAGGCATCGTTTCCGAGAGCAACCTGCTCAATGCATCCCCTTCCCTTGCCACCACATTAAGCATTTGGGAGGTAAACTACCTGGTAAGCAAGGTGACCGTAAAACAGGTAATGACCAAAAAGGTCAGGACTATTGACGTGGACACCCCCATCGAAGAGGCGGCGCGCATCATGGCAGATGCCAAAATCGGCGGCATGCCCGTCACCCGCGCAGGCAAGGTCGTGGGGATGATCACAGAAACCGACTTGTTCAAGATCTTCCTTGAATTGATGGGCGCGCGCGAAAAAGGCGTCCGCGTCAGCGCGGTGGCGGAGGACAAGCCGGGTCAACTGTTGAAACTTTCCAAGGCGGTCACCGATGCGGGCGGCAACTTCATCTCATTCGGCGTGTTTGCGGGACCGGATGTCAGCACCAAACTGATCACATTCAAGGTAGCCGGCATTAAGAAGGGCGACATAAAAAAGGTTTTGGAAAAGGCGGTCAAGAAGTTCATAGATATCCGATAAAAGCGGATCAAGAACAAAAAAACGCTGATCTTTGACGGTCAGCGTTTTTCATTTGATTTTTCCCGAAGTATGCACGTATAATATGCATGTCAAAATCGCACGTTTTCAACCCAACCCATTCGGAGGTAAATATGTTAGTTGGCGAAAGAATGTCCCATCCAGTAATTTCAGTCGCGCCAGAAATGCCTGTGCACGATGCGCTGACAATGTTCAAAAAGGAGAACATCCGGCGCGCGCCGGTGATCAAAAACGGCAAAATGGTTGGCATCGTTTCTGATTCAGACCTGCTCAACGCATCCCCATCCGTGGCAACCACGCTAAGCGTCTGGGAAATAAATTCCCTGCTGAGCAAAGTGACCGTCAGACACGTGATGACTAAAAAGGTGAAAACCATAGAGGTTGACACCCCCATCGAAGAGGCGGCACGCATCATGGCTGATTTTAAAATTGGTGGGATGCCCGTTACGCGCAAAGGTAAGATCGTCGGAATGATCAGCGCCACCGATTTGTTCAAGGTCCTGCTCGAAATGATAGGAGCGCGTGAAAAAGGCGTGCGCGCCACCATCCTGATCGAGGATAAGGTGGGCGAAATTGCAAAAGTATCCAAGTCTATCGCGGAAGCAGGCGGCAACATTATTGCAGTTGGTATGTACGCGGGACCGGAAGTGGGCAAATGGGGCGTCACATTCAAAGTCCTGGGCATCAAGAAGGAAGCAGTCAAGGCTGCCCTGGAAAAAACAGGCAAGAAGCTTGTGGATATCCGATAACAACGATTTCAGCCAAAAACGCTGACCTTCGCCGGTCGGCGTTTTTTATTTGAATTGGCATGATAGTCAGGGCAATCCAAAATTTGCAAAACACACGTATAATGTGCAGGTAATAATTTGACATTTTCAACCCAACCCATTCGGAGGCAAAAATGCTGGTAGATGAAAGAATGTCTCATAAAGTTATTTCCGTCCCGCCTGAGATGTCGGTCCCTGCGGCGCTGGCTTTGTTCAGAAAAAATCAGATCCGCCGCGCGCCGGTCATGAAGGACGGCAAAATGGTTGGAATCATTTCCGAGACCGACCTGCTCAATGCGTCTCCGTCTCCCGTCAGCACGCTAAGCGTTTGGGAAATGAACTACCTGATGAGCAAGGTGACCGTCAAACAGGTTATGACCAAAAAGGTGATCACCATCGAGGTTGGCACTCCCATCGAGGATGCGGCGCACATCATGGTGGACGCCAAGATCGGCGGCATGCCCGTCACCAAAGCCGGCAAGATCGTCGGGATGATCACCGAAACCGATCTGTTCAAGGTTTTCATGGAACTGATGGGCGCGCGCGAAAAGGGCATCCGCGTCAGCGTGCTCACGGAGGATAAGCCGGGACAGATCGCCAAGGTGTCCAGGTTGGTCAGCGATGCTGGCGGAAACTTCCTCGGCTTTGGCTCGTTTGCAGGACCCGACCCCAGCCTGACTGTGATCACCTTCAAAGTGACCGGCGTCAAGAAGGACGACATCAAGAAAATTTTAGGCAAGGAAGTGAAGAAGATATTGGACGTCCGCTAAAATGCGGCAACAAAAAACGCTGACTGTTGAAAGTCAGCGTTTTTTTAATTCAAGGAGAAGGCTTTCTGGAAGGTTTGTCCGTTCTTTTGGGGAGCGGTCTCTTGGGCTTATCTTTGGGATTCAAAGGCTTTCTGGCAGTCCTTTTCATTGGCGTGAACGTTTTCGCTTCTCCCTTTAACTCTGCAACTTCCTCCGATGTCAAATGCCGCCATTCACGCGGTTTAAGATGTCCCAGTCTCAGCGTGCCAATTCGCAGGCGGATGATCTTCACCACAGGCAATCCCAACAACCTGCCCACCTCCCGGATCTGACGTTTCTTTCCCTCACCCATCACTACGCGAATCCACGCGCCCTTCCCCGCTGTAGACAGAAAACTGACATCAGCGGGAGCAGTCTTGTCGCCGTCTTCCAGCACCACGCCGCGCCGCCAGGTTTCCAGTTGTTTTTCATCGGGACGTCGGGCAATTAAAACGCGATATTCCTTTTCATGACCAAACTTTGGGTGGGTCAACTTGTTGGTCAAATCGCCGTCGTTGGTCATCAGGATCAAGCCTTCGGAGTCATAGTCCAGCCGACCAACGGGATACAAATGTCCTTCGAGCGGAATCAAATCGCGAACGGTCTGACGTTCATCCTGTCCCTCGGCGGCGGAAAGCACATTGCGCGGCTTGTAGAGAGCGATGTAGGTCAATGCTTCGGCTTTGGGCAAAGCCTTGCCATCCAATGTGACTTTATCCACGGAAAGGTCAGCCTTCTGTCCAAGCGTGGCAATCTGACCATTGACGCGGACACGTCCCGCAACGATGAATTCCTCACAGGCGCGGCGGGAACCATAACCAGCATGGGCGAGTAGTTTTTGTAAGCGTTCTTCCATGGGACGGATTATAACGGAGTTCGCGATTTTCACCCTTGTCCGCCTGCTTGAATTGGCATACACTGTGTGAAACGAAATCGGGCAATAAGTGGAGCTACTATGGACAAAACCCAAGCGCTTCAAAACCTTCTCAACGGAACAGCACCGGTAGAGGAAATAAACCTGCTCAAGGGAGGGCTTGCCAGCGGGGGGATTTCCATCGGCGGGAATACTAACCAACTGTAACGGATCAAGAGAATATGTCTCACATCTTCATCTCCTACTCCCGCAAAGATATTGCCTTTGCTCAGAAAATTGTCGATACTCTGGCAACGCAGAAACTGGACACCTGGATTGACTGGAAGAGTATTCCCAAGGGCGAGGACTGGGAACAGGAAATCTATCAGGGAATTGAAGCAGCGGACGCTTTCCTTTTCCTGATCAGCCCTGATTCAGTTGCGTCTGAAATGTGCAACAAGGAAATTAATCATTCAGTTGAGAATGGAAAACGCATTCTCCCCATCGTCCTTCGCAACACAGATTTAAAGATTATTCATCCTGAAATCTCAAAGCGCAACTGGATATACTGTCGTGGCGATCAGGATGATTTCAATGCCGCAATCAAACAAATACGTGAAACAATCCATACTGACTATGAATGGTTGAAATATCATACGAATTTACAGGTAAAGGCTCTGGAGTGGAGACGGCGTAAAGATCACAGCCGCCTTTTACGAGGCAGAGAATTACAAGAAGCCGAGCAAAAACTCGCAATGTTGGAAAAGAAAGATCCCCAACCAACAAATATACAGAGACAATATGCTCTGGAAAGCAGGAGACGCGAGAGCAGAACAAAGAATACTATTTTCACGGTTGGAGTGATTGTAATAGTGGCTTTGGCATTACTTTCATTATTTGCATTTAATCAAAAAATTCTTGCGGATGACAATGCGGCTACCGCGCAAGCAAACGCAGATATTGTTCTCGCCCGTCAATTATCCGCACAGGCGCAAATAATTTTTAGCTACAAAGATTCTAAACAACAAGTCGCTGTACTATTGGCAATCCAATCCATGCACATGTTCCCAACGGGTGCATCTGCGCAAATTTTACAGGATAATACGTTGGCACGTCCAATTGCCCGTATGACATACAGTGATAATGCAACCTTTGCATTCAGCCCGGATGGCAAGTATGTAGCCTGGGGAGGGTGCGGCCAAAGAGATTCTAACCGGTCATGCACTCAGGGTGTTACTCGAGTATGGGAGCTGGATACAAAAAAAGAAATTTCTCGCATGACCCATGATAATAGCGTATCCTCTATCGTCTTCAGCCCGGACGGCAAGCACATTGCCTCAAGCAGCGGTACAGCTGTCCGCATTTGGGAAACTGCTACAGGCAGAGAAATTGCTCGCATGACTCACGACAATAGTGTGGACTCTCTCGCCTTCAATCCTAACGGCAGGTATATTGCATCAGGCGGCGGTACAACTGCCAGCGTATGGGAAGCCGCCACTGGCATAGAAGTTGCTCGTACGACTCATGATGGTGGTATATCCTCCGTTGCCTTTAGCCCCGATAATAAGTATTTGCTCTGGGGAGGTGATGATGGTACCGTTCATGTGTGGGAATTTGACACAGGAAAAGAAGTCGCACGCATGACACATGATGGAGGTGTGAACTCCGTTGCCTTTAGCCCCGATGGCAAGTATGTGGTTTCGGGAAGTTATGATAATACCGCGCGCGTATGGGAGGTTGATACGGGAAAAGAAATTGCACGCATGACGCATGATTGGGGGGTAATTTCTGTTGCCTTCAGCCCGAATGGCAGGTATGTAGTCTCGGGAAGTAGCGACTACACTGCCCGCGTGTGGGAGACAATTACTGGAAAAGAAATTGCACGCATGATGCACGATGGCAGTATAACTTTTGCCACCTTCAGTCCAGATGGAAAGTATGTTGTTTCGGGAGGATGCGACCAGTACGCTCTTAATGGTTCCTTTTGCATTTCAGGTTCTTCGCGCATGTGGAATTTTTATACTGAAAAAGAAATTGCTCGCATGACCCATGATAATCAAGTGAACTCTGTTGCATTCAGCCCGAACGGCAAATATATTGTCTCAGGCGGCGGAACGACTGCCAGCGTATGGGAGACCGCCACAAGCAAAGAAATCGCCAGCATGGCTCATAATGATAACGTGGTCTCTGTTGCATTCAGCCCTGATGGGCAATATGTGGTCTCAGGAAGTTGGGACGGTACTGCTCGCGTGTGGGAAGTTGGCACCGGAAAAGAAATTGCACGCACAAAACATGATGGCAGCCTAATTGCTGTCGCCTTTAGTCCTGATGGCAGGTATGTGGTTTCGGGAGGTTATGATAATACTGTCCGCGTATGGGAGTCTTTTACTGGAAAAGAAATTGCACGCATGACACACGATGACAGTATATCCTCTGTCACTTTCAGCCCGGATGGTAATTTTGTGGTTTCGGGAAGTTATGATAAGACTGTCCGTGTTTGGGAAATCGACACCGGAAAAGAAGTTGCGCGCATGACACATGATGGGGGCGTGAACTCTGTTGTCGTCAGCCCGGACGGCAGATATGTGGCTTCAGGGGAAGGGGATTGGGAGCATACTGCCCGCGTGTGGAAAACGACCACAGGCAAAGAAATCGCCCGCATGACTCATGATGATAGCGTAGTCTCTGTTGCCTTCAGCCCTGATGGCAACTATGTGGTCTCCGGAAGTTGGGATGGTACTGCTCGCATGTGGGAAACAACTACAGGCAAAGAAATTGGACGCGTAACACACGACGGCTGGGTGAACTCTGCGGTCTTCAGCCCCGATGGAAAATATGTGGCTTCAGGAGGTAAAGATAATACCGTCCGCATCTGGGAATCTGCCACAGGGGAGGAGATTGCCCGCATGACGCATAATAGCTTTGTGAACTCTGTTGCCTTCAGCCCCGATGGGAGGTACGTAGTCTCAGGAAGTGCCGATGGTACTGCTCGTGTATGGATATATCGTCCCGAAGATTTAATTGCTGACGCATGCACACGTGTAACGCGTAACCTCACCCGCGCTGAATGGAAACGGTATATTGGCACTGCACTACCATATCAGGCAGTTTGCCCCAATCTACCAATCGAACCCGAATTCTTTCTACCCCCACAAACCCCTTGACCATTCACCTCACCTGTCACTCCACATACTCCCTGCAGGAAGGACTCGCCCTACCGCCGAACTTATCCAAGCGGCGCAGGTATATTTGCGTTTACGAAAGGAACAACCCCCAATGGAATACTCAGAATTAATCGCCGCGCGTTACAGTGTCAGAGCCTACCGGCCCGGACCCGTGGAAGAAAGCAAATTACAGGCCGTTTTGGAAGCGGCGCGGCTGGCTCCCACCGCCGCTAATCGTCAACCGTTTCAACTGGTGGTGATTCACACCGCCGGACGCGAGGAAGAACTTCGGAAAATCTATCACCGCCCGTGGTTTGTCCAGGCTCCGCTAGTGATTGCCGTCTGCGCCGTCTCGTCTCAAGCCTGGGTGCGCGAAAGCGACCGCTTCAATGCCCGATTCATCGATGCCGCCATCGTGGCAGACCACTTGATTCTAGCCGCCACCAATCTGGGATTGGGAACCTGCTGGATCGCAAACTTCAACACCGAAGCCGCGCGAAGTGTATTGCATCTCCCCGAAGAAGCCGAGCCGATCATCTTCACGCCGCTTGGCTACCCAGCCGACCAGCCCGGCGCCAAAACACGCAAGCCATTGTCCGAACTGGTCCGCTACGAGCATTGGTAGGAATTTTATGTCTTTGCGAGGAGAGCAAAGCCCGCGACACTTGCGCTGATGCGCAGTGCAAGTGAGCAACCTCCTCAACTGGAGATTGCTTCGCTCGCTGAAAAACGCTCACCCGCAATGACATGACCTAACTTTATCCCTTCAACAACTCGCTGTGTTCGTTCTCCGGTTCCGCAGGCGCGGCAAGCGGGGGTAATTCGATGATGGAACTCAAGCCAAAGTGCTGTAGAAACTCTGGTGTGGTGGAATACAAAATCGGCCGGCCGGGACCATCGGTGCGTCCCGATTCCTGAATCAACCCCTTGCTCAACAGGCTCTTCATCATGGCATCGCTGTTCACCCCGCGGATTGAATCCACCTGCGGACGGGTGCACGGCTGTTGATAGGCGATGATCGCCAACGTCTCGAGAGCGGCGCGGCTGAGGTGTGTCGTCGCTTCGAGACCGAGAAAAAGCTCGACGAGTTGAGCCAGTTCCGGGGCGGTGGTCAACTGCACACGTCCGGCATTCCGCTGCAAGCGCAGACCACGTCCAAAAAGGGCTTCATCCAGTTCCTTGAGTCCGCGCTCAATCACCGAGGCGGTCACATCCAGCGCGGTGGCGAGCTGCGCCACGGGTACAGGTTCGGCCGAGACGAACAACATCGCCTCGATTTTTGCCGCCAGTGACAGTTCCGTGTCAGGGGCGGTCATTGAAGTCGTTTGAGAGTCGCTCATGCTATAATTGCTCCGCTTAATAATTTACCTAAAAAATCCAGACCATGAACAAAAAATTTTACCTTATCTTCCTGCTTACTTTATTGATACTAACATCGCTGGCCTGCACGATCTTCGTCGGTGGTCCCGACTATCCGGAACAAACTGTGCCGGTCTCGGCAGACGAGGTACAGTCCATGCAGACACAGATCGAGCAGGCATTTCTATCCGGCGCGGAGAGCGGCATCGTCACTCTGCAAATCACCGAAAGCCAGCTCACATCGTTCATGACCCAAAAATTGAATGAGCAATCCAGTCCGCCGTTTACCGAGCCTCAGGTCTTTCTCCGCAACGGTCAAATGCAGATGTACGGCAAGATCAACCGCGGCATGTTCGCCGCCAACGTGCTGATTACCATGAACGTGAACATCGACCCGACGACCGGCCTGCCAAAAATAGAAATAGCTTCAGCGGACTTTGGTCCCTTTCCCGTGCCCGAAGGGTTGAACTCAGCCATCAGCGCGGTGATCGAGGAAGCCTTTACCGGCTCTTTGGGACCTGTCGCCACAGGCTTCCGCCTTGAGTTGGTTGTAATTACGGATGGTATCATGACCTTGGCCGGTCGGATCAAATAGCGGCTGAATATTATACCCGACATGTATATCCCCCCTCCTTCGACTCACCCGCACTGCGCACAGGCGCAAGTGTCGCTCAGGACGCACCCGCGCCTGATTCTGATGCTATTAGCCTTTGCCATGTTGATGGCTTCCTGCCGCTCCCCAGAGTTCGGAGGGGAAATCACTGTAAGTATTGTGGCAGACGGGACGACGCGTGAAGTCAAGATGGCGGCGGGAAGTACGGTCACGCAGGCGTTTCAAGCCGCGGGCATTGCGCCGGGAAATCTGGATCGCTCCGAGCCGCCGCTGTACACCGTGCTCAAGGACGGCGACACAATCACGCTGACACGTGTTCAGGAAGTTTTTGAAACCGAGCAAAACGTCATCCCCTTCGAGCGGCAGATCGTCCGCAACGAGACCCTGCCCGAAGGTGAAACCAGACTCGTCCAAGCGGGTTCAAATGGCTTGGAAGAAGTCACTTACCGGCGGATTTTGGAAGACGATGTCGAGGTCAGCAAGTCCGCAGTCAAGACTGTCATCCTGACCGAAGCCCTGCCGGAAATCGTGATGGTCGGCGCGCAATCCTCCTTCACACCGTTGAACATTCCCGGCACCATCGCATATCTTGCCGGCGGTAACGCGTGGATCATGGAAGGTTCCACCGCCAACCGTCGCATCGTCGTCAGCACTGGCGATCTTGACGGACGCATCTTCAAACTCTCGCCCAACGGTGAATACCTGATCTTTACCAGAAAATCAAAGAAGCCGGCCAGTGAAGAGATCAACACGCTGTGGGCGGCGCGCGTGAAGAACACCGAGCCGAAACCCATCTGGCTGCAAGCCTACAACGTGATTCACTTTGCGGAATGGATTCCTGGCACAAACTCGGTGGCGTATTCCACAGTAGAACCGCGCAGTACCTCTCCCGGCTGGCAGGCAAACAATGATCTACAACGCGTCAGCCTCACGGGTGGAAAGCCGCGCAAGATACTGGAATCAGGCAGCGGCGGCGTGTACGGCTGGTGGGGAACGACTTTCTCCTTTTCAGCGGATGGACGGCTGGCATATTCACGTCCCGATGGAATTGGCCTGGTGGATCAGGACGGCGGCTACCTCAAGCCGTTGTTGAACATCACCCCGCTCAACACGCACAGCGATTGGGCATGGATTCCCCCCATCGCCTGGGGCGCGGATGGAAAGTCATTGTATTACGTCTCTCACGCCCCGGCACCCGCGCCCATCACCAGTGAAGAATCGCCCTACTTCGATCTTTCCGCGGTTTCGTTCAGCACCGAGTCGGTTGTGACCATGATTGACTCGACGGGCATGTTCGCCTACCCGGCCGTGTCTCCTGCGAGATGGGACGGCAAGGGACAGAATTACGAGATTGCGTATTTGCAATCCATCTTCATCGAACAGAGCGAAACCAGCCGCTATCGGCTGATGGTGATGGATCGCGATGGCTCGAACAACCGGGCACTCTTCCCGCCGTCCGATGCGAACGGCATCGAACCGCAGACTCCCGCCTGGGCGCCAAAGCCGCTCGAAGGTCAGGTGGGGGATTTCATCGCGATCATCCACCAACAAAACCTTTGGCTGTTGGATAGCGGCAGTGGACAGGCATATCAAGTCACCGGGGATGGGTTGATTACTTCGATTGATTGGAAATAAATAACAAACCTTGCTCTCGGCGGCGAGGACGCCACCGAGGACGGCGACGGGAGCATCATGAAACCTGTCGGGTCTGAAAATAACAAAAGAAGGAATAGTAAATGAGAATAGTCATTACAGGCGCAGCCGGGTTCCTCGGCTCACATCTCTGCGACCACCTGCTGGATGACGGTCATGAAGTCATCGGCATGGACAATTTCATCACGGGCAGTCCGGACAATATCGCGCACCTTGCGACCAACGAGAAGTTTTCCTTCTACAAACGAGACGTATCGAATTACATTTTCGTCCCCGGCAAAGTGGATGCCATCCTGCATTTCGCTTCGCCAGCCAGTCCAAACCCGCAGTCAAGGTCGGGTTACTTCAACCTGCCGATTCAGACCATGAAGGCAGGTGCGCTCGGCACACACAACTGCCTCGGACTTGCGCGCATACAAAACGCGAGATTTTTGCTCGCATCCACCAGTGAAATTTACGGTGATCCCGAAGTACATCCACAGGCGGAGAGTTACCCCGGCAATGTTGATCCCATCGGTACGCGCGCCGTTTATGACGAGGCCAAGCGTTTTGCCGAGTCTTTGACGATGGCCTACCACCGTTTTCACAATGTAAACACCAGCATCGTGCGTATCTTCAACACCTACGGACCAAGAATGGATTTGGAAGATGGGCGCGCCCTGCCAAACATGATCAAGCAGGCTTTGCTCGGTCAGCCGCTCACAGTCTATGGCGACGGCTCTCAAACCCGCTCCTTTTGTTTTGTTGACGATCTGGTGGATGGCATTGTCAAACTGCTCTATTCAGACGAGCATTATCCCGTCAATATAGGGAATCCAAATGAAATGAGCATCCTGCAATTTGCAGAGACCATCAACATGGTTACGGGGAACACAGCCGGCATCATTTATGTGGATGCTCGAAGCGCGCGCGACCCGCAACGTCGTCAACCCGACATCACCCGCGCGAAAACCATTTTGAATTGGGAATCCAAGGTCAACCTCGAAGAAGGCCTCCGGTTCAGCATCCCATATTTCAAGCAAAAACTGGGGATTGCATGATTCTGTCTGACGTAAAAGAACGCAACCGTTTCCTGAAGTTTGCCCTGGTGGGCGCTATCGGCGCAGTGATCGATTTCGGCGTGATGAACCTGCTTTCACACTTTGCAAACGTCCGCCTGGTCTATGCAGGGACAATTTCATTTATCTGCGCGGTAATCAGCAACTTCACCTGGAACCGTTATTGGACGTATCCCGAATCGCGCTCTCGTTCGCTTGTCAGCCAACTGGCAATGTTCTTTGCGGTAAACACTGCGGGAGTGGCAATCCGTATCCCTATTTTGCTTTTTGTCGAGCCGCCCCTGCTGCGTTTCTTCGAGAGCCTGCTTCACATCTCCTACGCAAGCGCGGAGTTCTATGCCAAAAACCTGACCCTTGTAGCGGCGGTTGGGATCGTGATGTTGTGGAACTTCTTTGTCAATCGCTACTGGACGTATAATGATATAGACCATCACGAAGAGATTCAAGCATGAACAGCACTCAACCCAAATTAATTCCACTCTACACCACCAGAGGAGATGCGGAGGCCTTCCTGTTCTACCCCTACCTGTTCAACCGTAACGGGGAGTGGATTGGATTTGTCACGGCCAAACGGGAAGTATATTCCGTGCTTGGCGAATATGTCGGCATGATAACCAACGAACGGCGTATTGTCAGAAAGCGGGCCACGTCCACACTCCTTCCCCGTCTGACCCCGCCCCCACGTCCTAAAAAAGTCTATCCGCCTGCCACCATTCCCCTGCCACCCATGATGTCAGAACTGCCCCACTCGCAGATTGACGTATTGCTGGATATGCCTGAAAGACTGCACACCGTGGATTCCGGCGAAAACCGCGAGGACCTGGATTAATGAACAATCCTCCCAAACCCAAGACCGCCCGCGCCTCTCGCATCAGCATTGCCCAGTTGATGCATCCCGAACACGCAAACATCCTTGGTAATGTGCACGGCGGGTGGATCATGAAACTGGTGGACGAAGCAGGAGCGCTTGCCTGCATGCGTCACGCACAAAGACGGGTTGTGACCGTCGCCGTTGACTCGCTGGTTTTCCGTGAACCAATCAAAATTGGTGACCTGATCATCCTCAATGCGGAAGTAACCTACACGGGACATACTTCAATGGAAGTCGAAGTTCAGGTCATTGCCGAAAACCCCATTACAGGCGAACGTACGCACACGAATACCGCCTACCTTGTTTTTGTTGGATTGGACGATGAAGGACGTCCAACACCCATCCCTGCGTTGATTACCGAAACAGAGGAAGAAAAGCAGCGCATGGAGCAGGCTAAAAAACGTCAGGCTCATCGAATCGCGCAAAAATAAAAATCCGCACAGTGCAAAAAATCCGCCAATACCCGATCCTTATTTTGTTGATTGTCAACCTTTTGGTTGGCATTTTTACATTTCGAAATTATGGACTGTCGTGGGACGAACCGCTCTTTTACGATTACGCAAATGCCCTTCCCTATGCCTACTCACCAAAGGAATGGTTCAGCGGGAACTTCAACCTTGAGAATGCCTATGGCGTCAGTGGGACTGACCATGCCAACCGCGGACCAGCTTACATTATCCTTGCCCGACCCATTGTTACGGCCATCGAATCCTTCGGCGCGGACAACGCCTCCGCCTGGCACCTGGTCAACTTCCTGACCTTTCAACTGGGGATGTACCTCCTCTACCGCCTTGCAAAACGCTGGATGAGTCCTTTCGCTGCAACCGCTGCCGCCGCACTCTTTGCCTGGCAACCCCTTTTATGGGGACACGCCTTCATCAACCCCAAGGACCCTCCATTTCTGGTTTTCTTCCTCGGTGCAGTTTGCTTTGGGCTGGAGATGGTAGACGAGGTCGAAAAGCTTCACTACGAGGAAGCGAAGAACACGAAGCTGATAAAAGGTTTTTGGAAATCATTAGGACCTGTCTTGTTGTCCGCTTTCTTTCTTGGTATTGCCACATCCATTCGTGTGCTGGGTCCGCTGGCGGGCTTGCTGGTTGGAATATACGCTTTGACCCGTTTCAACACCGACATACTCAAACGGCTGGTAATTTACGGCGTTCTCGCGCTTCTGGTTGCCTTCGTCGCCTGGCCTTACCTGTGGACAAGCCCACTGCAAAAGTTCATTGAAGTCTTCAGCTTCATGTCGGATAACCCGACACAGTTGCAAGTCCTGTTCAACGGTCAACTCTATCGCGCCGATGAGCTTCCACGCCGCTACCTGCCTGTTCTTCTTGGACTGACCCTTACCGAGCCTGTTCTCCCGCTTTTTTTAATTGGTCTCCTATTCGCTTTCTGGAAAAAACTCAAAACCCTCCGCGCCGACAACTGGTCACTGGTTACTGAATACTTTTTACTGTTCCTATGGTTTCTCGTTCCCTTCGCTTACGTCATCCTTCGGAAACCACCCATGTACGACGGTTATCGTCACTTTCTTTTCATACTTCCTCCACTGTTTATCTTTGCCGGATTTGTGTTTGAAAAAATATTTGAACTCGTCAAATTCCGCTGGGTTGTCGCTGCGTTGACCTTCCTCCTGCTTGCGCCGGGAATTTATAGCTTCATCCAACTGCATCCCTACGAATACTCATATTACAATTCGTTTGCAGGCGGCACCAGCGGAGCATTCCGCACCTACGAGACCGATTACTGGTTGACCTGCTACAAGGAAGCCGTCGAAGGCTTCGACGCCCGGAAAGGCGTAAACCTCTTCGTCAAACGCGAGCCGTACATCGCCGAGTATTACGCGAGCGAAAATGTCATCGTCCGCGACTACCGCGCCGAATTTGGAGAAATTCAAAGCGGCGACTTTGTTCTCGTCAACACCCGTGCAAACGAAGATATCAAGACCTTCAAGGACGCGCCCGTCATCCTGCAAATCGGCCGCAGCAACGCAGTATTCTGTGAGATTAAACAAATTCCATGACTACACACCATGAACGAATCCAGTCCTGCCTCAACGGCGAAGTCCCCGACCGCACACCCATTGCGCTCTGGCGGCACTTTCCCGTGGATGACCAAAGCCCCGAAACCCTTGCATCGTCGACTTTGCGATTTCAAAGCATGTATGATTTTGACATTGTCAAAGTGACACCCGCCTCCTCCTTTGCAGTCAAGGACTGGGGGGTGGATGACAAATGGATGGGCGACGCTGAAGGCTCGCGTCGATATACCAGGCGAGTCATCCACGAGCCCGAAGATTGGGAAAAACTCAAGCCGCTAGACCCGGACTCTCCCCATCTGGCAGGACAATTACACTGTCTGCGTCTTATAAAAAAGAATCTTCCCCCGGAGACACCCATTATCCAAACCATATTCAATCCACTGTCACAGGCCAAGAATTTGGCGGGCAATGAAACTCTGCTTGCGCATCTTCGGTCACAGCCTGAAGCAGTGATGAAGGGACTGGACATCATTGCCAGGACCACATCGAAATTCATCGAAGCGGCACGCAAAACCGGAATCGATGGGGTTTTCTATGCCATTCAACATGCGCAGGCTGAAGTGATGGAACTCAATGAATACAAAACCTTCGGGCTGCCTTACGACCAGCAGGTGCTGGAAGCTACTCAAGGCTTATGGTGCAATATGCTCCATCTGCACGGCAAAGACATCTTCTTCTCACTGCTGAGGCTGTTCGACTTTCAAATCGTCAACTGGCATGACCGCGAAACTTATCCCTCACTGGCAGAAGCACAGACTGTGTTCAAAGGGACTTTATGCGGCGGCTTGCGGCAGGATACGCTCGTTTTGGAGGACCAGCCCAAAGTCATGGAAGAGGCAAGAGATGCGATCCGGCAGGCAAAGGGAAGGCGTTTCATCCTCGGCACGGGATGTGTTGTCCCGATCACCGCATCCCATAGCAATTACCTGGCTGCGCTGGAAAGCGTCGGCGCGGCAAAAACAGGAAACGAAGCATGACCCTTCGCGTAATTGCCGGAAGCGCCAGGGGCAGAAAACTCAAGTCCGTGCCAGGCGATACCACCCGCCCGGTGATGGACAGGGTAAAGGAAGCGTTATTCAACATCCTTGCCGGTGACGTGATTGATTCGAGCTGGTGGGATTTGTTTGGGGGCACAGGCGCAATCGGCATTGAAACATTGAGTCGTGGCGCGGCTTTTGTGCGCTTCTCTGATTTGAACCGCGCGCCCATCGAGACGATCAAGGAGAACGTGGAGCATTGTGGATTTTCCAAACAGGCGGAAATTCGCAAGGGCGATGCGTTCAGCATGTTGAGCGCCCCAGCCGACAGGAAGTTCGAATTCATCTACATCGCGCCGCCGCAATACCACGAGATGTGGAGTAAGGCGCTGAAACTGGCCGATGAAAATATCGGCTGGCTGACGGACAACGGAACAGTTATTGTGCAAATTGACCCGCTGGAATACAAGGAAGTTGCGTTGAAAAATCTTGAAGAAACCGAACAAAGAAAATACGGCAGCACATTGATTGTCTTCTATGATCGTATTTAGCAACCAAAGCCGGCTAAAAACGTAGAAGTCATTGGAGGTAACCATGTCCGAAAACTATAAAACCGAAGAATTCAAAGTGGAAGGCGAGAAAGTCGTCGCCAAGATCAAGGAAATTTTTCACGAGGGGAACATCCGCAGGGTCATTATCAAGGATAAGGATGACAAGACGCTGATCGAAATCCCGATGACCATTGGCGTGGTTGGGGCACTGATCGCGCCGCAACTCGCCGCCATCGGGGCTATCGCCGCCTTGCTGACGGAAGCCACCATCGTCGTGGAAAAACGCGAATAATCATGGGGGGGCTTGGAGACTGTCTTCAACATAAAGCGCGCCCAGCCTCTTTTGGCTGGGCGTTTTGTTTCAGTCCATCATCCCATACATTTGATCTGGCTTGAGGTATTGCGGGAACCGCCCTCTCAGCATCGTCCGCGCTTCGTAGCACAGGTGGCAGGCGTCAGCATAGGAAGACTCATGCGGGAGATTGTACTCCGTCACCAGCGCGACAGGTCCGCCCGCGAGCAAAGGTCCACAAATCGGGTGGACATCCGCATCGTAATTTTTGCAAATCTCCCTGAGCGGAGTCTCGAAAAGGTTGCCAATCACAACACCCTGGCAGATGTGGATGTTGCCCAGCGGATCGAGATGAACGCGACCAGGCTCGCGCAAATCCTCATGTGGACAGCGCTCAAACCCTCCCCACGGATGATTGGCTGCTCTTTCAGTGAGCTTTTTCGCCGCCCGACCTCGATACATGACCGACGACTCTCCCGCGGCTTCGGGCTGGTCGATGCTAATCATGCCTGTTGGGATGTGCATCCACTTCGCCGCAACCATTGCATTTTGTGGACATTCGCCCAAGCATTCCCCACAATGAAACTGGTCGCTGCTGACAGTGAGATCAGCAAGCCGCCCTGCAAACGGACGCAACCACTCTTCAGCATCCGCGACAGAGTTTGCCCAATACGCATTGGAGACAATACCAACGGAAAAGCCCATATCCGCTGCCGTGCGAACCGCCTTGACCAAAATTGCGTAAAACAGGAACGGCTCACCGCCTTCAAAGTAAATCGAGGTGACGCCCGCCTCCTTTGCCTGTGAAAGAATATCTTCGATCTGCTCGAATGTCAGCGTACCCTTCTGCCACGGACTCCCCCAAACAAAGCAGTGGTCGCATTCGTACGTACATTGATAGCTGAGAAGAATGTGCAAGCCTTCGAGTCTCATGTCGCTCTCCTTGTTCATGCTTAACTGTATAAAAAACCGGGACACGAGTCACGGGTCAAAAATCACTTGTGGACTATAATAAAGTAACCCATTTCCGGAGGTCATTGTGTCAAACGTTTTTGCATCCAAACATCCGCTTGTCGCCCACAAGTTGTCGCGTCTGCGTGGAAAAAATATCGAACCCAAAAAGTTTCGTGAGTTGGTGCGCGAGATTGCCGCGCTTCTGGCTTATGAAGCCACCGCCGACCTTCTCGTCATGCCGCGGGAAGTCGAAACTCCGCTCGCAAAAACCATGGGAGTGGAACTACAGGAAAAAATCGGTCTCATTCCCATTTTACGGGCGGGACTTGGAATGGTCGAAGGCATCTGGGAACTGATGCCCGTTGCGGAGGTCTGGCACATCGGGCTGTACCGCGATGAGCGCACCCTGCGTCCCGTGGAATACTACAACAAGCTCCCGCTTGAACAAACTGTCTCTGTTTGTCTGATTCTCGACCCGATGCTTGCGACAGGCGGTTCTGCCGTGGCAACAGCCGACATACTCAAACGCTGGGGCGTAAAGAAAATAAAATTCGTCGGGCTGATCGGCGCGCCAGAAGGAATCAAAGCCATGCAGACCGCACATCCTGACATCCCCATTCACCTCGCCGCCATCGACGACCATCTCAACGAGAAAGGCTACATCGTCCCCGGGCTTGGAGACGCAGGAGACAGGCAATTTGGGACGGGATAATTCAGTGATCAGTAAACAGTAATTAGTGGTCGGTGAGGCGAGAACCATGGTGCTGGGAAAGATTGAAATCGAAGGTTGTCAAATCGCATACACAGAGGCGGGTTCGGATTCGAATCCGCCTGTTTTGCTCCTGCATGGGATTACCTCCCATCGCGGCGTATGGTCACGGACATTGGTAAGGCTCCAGCAGGATTTTCACTGCATTGCGATTGACCATCTGGGCTTTGGAGACAGCGACAAACCCAAAGATGCGGACTATTCCATCCAAAAACAAGCCGAACGCGCGTTGAAAGTCGCCGATCACTTCGGCTTTGACAGATTCATCCTCATTGGACATTCGATGGGCGGGCAGATTGCCACCTACCTCGCCGCCAGTTTTATGCCGCAGCGCGTGAGCAAGCTTGTCAGCATGGACGGCGTGGTGACGGGAAAGCTCTCAGATGTCGTGCAAAAAGTCAAACGCCTGCTGATTGTTGTGGGGCAGTATATCCCTTCACTGCTTCAACTTATGAGGATATTGTGCAGGTCAAAGACTTTTGCTTGTTGGGTGTTCGATCATTGGTTTTATAAGCCCGAAGAATTGCCTTTCGCTGATTGGGAAATAGATAGGCGTTACGCCATGAATCCCAACATTATCCATTCCACCATCAAGGCATGGGAATCGCTCAACGCCACGAATCTCACGCCCATACTGAAAAACATCGCCGCGCCCACACTGGTTATTTTTGGAAAGCAGGATGGGACAGTGCCCGTCAAGCAGGCTCATCTTTTCAAAGAGCAATTGTCCTCCGCGCAACTCGTGCTAATCGACCAGTGTGGTCACTTCCCGATGTATGAGAAATTCGACGAGTATTTTGCTTCGCTCCAAAAGTTTTTGACGCAAGGAGTCTAATCATGGAAGCCTGGATTTTTGTGCTTGGGTCTGTACTCATCATCTACATTTCGCGCAAGTCGTTGACCTCGCCGCAGTCACATGGGTTTTACCGCTTCCTCGCATGGGAATGTATTCTGGGTTTGTTTTTGCTCAACGTGAGGTTTTGGTTTGTCCAGCCACTGGCATGGAATCAACTCGCCTCGTGGGTTTTGTTATTTGGGTCTTTCATCCCGCTTGGCTTCGGCGTCCACTTCTTGCGGACACAGGGTAGGCAGGCTGATAAGCGCGAAGGCGATCCGTCGCTTTACGACTTCGAGAAGACCACCAACCTCGTGACCAGCGGAATCTACAAATACATCCGTCACCCGTTATATTGCTCCCTGCTGTTGTTGACTTGGGGCATCTTCTTCAAACACATCACACTGACCGTTGCCACGCTTGCCATCGCCGCAACCGTCTTTTTGGTTTTCACCGCCAAAGCGGACGAAGCCGAATGCATCCGCTTTTTCGGCAGTCAATATCAGGATTACATGAAGCGGTCAAAGATGTTCATTCCATATGTTTTCTAACCCGTATGCTCGTTCGGGGGCTAAGCCCCCGAACGAGCGGCTGGAAGCAACATGAAATCCATGCTCCTGCGGGAGATTATTCAACTCCCGCAAAACTCAACACCGCTGACCTACAACGAAATCCCAGAGCCGATACTCGAAGCGGGGGAAGTTCTCTTGCGCGTGACGGCTTGCGGTGTCTGTCACACCGAATTGGATGAGATCGAGGGACGCACACCCCCGCCGCGTTTGCCTGTGGTGTTGGGGCATCAGGTGGTGGGGACTGTGGTCAAAGGAGTCCAACGACTCCCGTCGTTGGCTGTCCAAAGTCTGGGGACTTTGGACTCCAATACCCGCGTGGGCGTGGCGTGGATTGCTTCGGCTTGCGGCGAGTGTGACTTCTGCAAGAGCAGACAGGAGAATCTTTGTCCGCAGTTCAAGGCGACGGGGCGGGATGTGGACGGTGGCTATGCCGAGTACATGAAAGTCCGCGCGGACTTTCTCCACCCGATTCCTGATTCGTTTTCTGACGCCGAAGCCGCCCCGCTGCTTTGTGGAGGCGCAATCGGCTATCGCTCGCTGAGGCTGAGCAATTTGCAGGACGGTCAGTCGTTGGGGCTGATGGGCTTTGGCGGGTCGAATCATCTGGTGTTGAAATTGGCGCGGTACAAGTTCCCCAACGCAAAGATTTTTGTGTTCAGCAGAAACCCGAAGGAGCGCGAGTTCGCCCTGTTGCTGGGAGCGGCTTGGGCGGGCGGCATTGACCAGAGTCCGCTCGAAGGGTTGGACGCGGTCATCGACACCACACCAGTTTGGGGCGCAGTCAGCGAAGCGCTCAAACGGGTTCGACCAGGCGGCAGGGTGGTCATCAACGCCATTCGCAAGGAAGAGTCCGACAAGTCCATCCTCAGTCAGTTGGATTACCCTTCGCAGTTGTGGATGGAAAAGGAAGTCAAGTCGGTTGCCAACGTGACCCGCGCCGACGTGCGCGAGTTCTTGCAGGTGGCGGCGGAGGCAGGCATCAAGCCCGAATTTCAGGAATACGAATTGAAAGATGCCAACACGGCATTGCTCGAAATGAAGCAAGGAAAAATTCATGGATCGAAAGTTTTGAGAATCTAAACTCGTCCTGAGCGCAGTCGAAGGACAACGTATAAAGAAAGCGCTTCGACTGCGCTCAGCGCGAAGGAAAAGGAAAACATGGAAAAGAAAAGCGTGTACGATTTGAAATCTGTCAAACTGCCTTATCTTTCGGGCGGGCTGTTGAAACTGTTTGCTTCGCTGGTGGAGGGACCGTTGGGTGGGTTGCTCATCCCCAGCCTGCTCGAAAGCGCGGGCATCGCCTGGATGCGGAAGCAAGTCATTGACGAAGCGCCAACCCATCACCCGATTTATCACACGGGCGAACTTGCCACAAAAGATGCGGCTGTGCCAGAAAAGGAATTGCCGCGAGCGGCAGCAGTGGAGTCTCGCGGCTTTCACTTCGCCACAATCTTCGACTACGCCAAAGCCTACCGCGACGGCAAGACCACGCCCGAAGAAGTGGCGGCAAAACTGCTGGACGCCATCGAAGCCAGCAACAAAGCCACACCTCCTTTGCGGGCTGTGATCTTCTGCGACCGCGAAGACGTGATGCGGCAGGCACGCGAAGCCACGCAGAGAATTAAATCGGGCAAGCCGCTCAGCATTTTCGACGGCGTGCCTGTGGCGGTGAAAGATGAACTCGACATGACGCCCTACCCAACCAAGGTCGGCACGTCATTTTTGGGTCAGTCACCAGCGGCGGAAGATGCAACCGTTGTGGCGCGGATGCGGGCGGCGGGAGCGCTGATGATCGGCAAGACCAACATGCACGAAATTGGAATCAACGTGACGGGGCTGAACCCGCATCACGGCACGGCGCGGAATCCCTACAACATCAATCACTACACAGGCGGAAGTTCCAGCGGCTCGGCGGCGGCTGTCGCGGCGGGACTTGTCCCCGTCGCCATCGGCGCGGACGGCGGCGGCTCGATTCGAATCCCCGCTGCATTTTGCGGCGTCTTCGGAATCAAATCCACCTTTGGGCGGGTCAGTGAACTTGGCGCGGCTCCGCTGTGCTGGAGCGTCGCTCACGTCGGTCCGCTGGCGGCGACGGCAACGGACATGGCTCTGGCTTACGGCGTGATCGCCGGTCCCGACCTGCGTGACCCGAACTCGCTCCACCAGCCCATGCCCACGCTCAAAGGTTGGGACAAACTCGATCTGCGCGGCATCAAGCTTGGGATTTACAGGGAATGGTTCATGCACGCAGACATGGAAGTAGCCAGTACCTGCGCAGCCATGCTCGAAAAATTCAAGGAGATGGGAGCGGAACTTGTCGAAATCGAAATCCCAGACTTGGAATTGAACCGCATCGCGCACACCATCACCATCGTCAGCGAGATGGTGCAGGCGATGAGCTACACCTACCCCGAACATCACCGCGAGCACGGGCTGGACGTCCGCATTAACCTGGCGCTGGGACGCGCCTTCAACGCGGGAGATTACCTGCTGGCACAACGTGCCCGCACGCGGATCATCCGCAACTTCATGAATGCCCTCAAAGATGTGGATATGATTCTGACCCCCACCACTGCCATTGCCTCGCCTGAGATCAAGCCTGGCGCCCTGCCCGACGGCGACTCCGACCTCTCGGTGACAGTGGAGATCATGCGCTTCGTCACCGCCGGCAACTTGACCGGTCTGCCCGCCATCTCCTTCCCCGTTGGCTATACAACGAAAGGTCTGCCCATCGGGATGCAAGCCATCGGGCGTCCCTGGCAGGAAAACTCCCTGCTGCGGCTCGCGGTCAACGCGGAACAGGTTCTCGAAAGGAAAGAGCCGCAGGTACATTACAAGGTTTTGTAAGCGTCTAAACTCCGGAAGTCTTGCAGACTTCCGAAGTTTTTTTAGAGACAGGAGACCCCACATGGCAGAACTGAAAACCAAACTCAACGACGCGAGCGTCACCGATTTCCTGAACGGCATCAAAGATGAAACGAAGCGAACAGACAGTTTCAAGATTTTGAAGATGATGCAGCAGGTCACCAAAAAGGAACCGAAGATGTGGGGGGCGAGCATTGTCGGCTTCGGAAATGTTCACCTCAAATATGAAAGCGGACGTGAACTGGATTGGTTTGTCACGGGCTTTTCACCGCGCAAACAAAACCTGACCCTTTATGGGATGGGAAGTTGGAAGCAAACCGACCTGTTGAAAAAACTCGGCAAGCACAAAACAGGTGTCGGTTGTTTGTACATCGACAAGCTGGCGGATGTGGATGTCAAGGTGTTGAAGGAAATGCTCAAGCAGGCGGTAAAGGCAGCGAAGAAGATATAAATAAGAACGATCTGTACCACAGGTGGTGGCTCTAAAGGGCTATTGAATGGACTTTATATTCAATGGATAATATACCCAAAGGAGAGATTATGGACAAGAGAAGAGCTTTTTTTTCGATTCTTACCATCTGCCTGGCAATCATCAGTTGTAATCTGCCTGCGAGTGCACCGCCTGACGAAGCGCCGACCACGAACTCCCTGACAGACACCCCATCCTCCGTCTCCACATCCACCGAGACCGCGACGCCCGTTTTTACAGTCACCGCATCCGAAACGCCTGTCCCCACTGCCACTTTGTGCAAGCCCACCGTCACATCCAACACAAACGCGAACGTTCGCAATGGGCCGGGACAGGTATATAACGTCATCGGTTCGATTCCACAAGGCGGTACGGCAAATGTTGCAGGAAAGAATTACGATGGCACGTGGTGGTACATCGAGTTCGCCGGCGGCGACAGTGGATTCGCATGGATTGCCGGCTCAGTGACGAATGCAACTTGTATCCCCGATACACTTGCGCTTATCGCAGCGCCGCCAACACCCATCTTACCTACAAACACTCCTACTCCCATCCCAACATCCACCCTGGGAATCCTTTTGCTTCCACCTATCTTTGTATTGCCAACGCCAACGCCAACATTCATTCTTATCTTCCCCCTCCCCATCATCCCAGTGGGACCGTAAGCCATACATGAAAGAAGAAATCCCGGCGGAAAAGCTGGGATTTCTTCTTCAACACCTGTCACAGATCAACCGTCAAGAGGGAATGCCGGAAATGTTCACCAGGTCGTGAATCCATTTCCTTGATTTGTACCTCCAACCGCTGACAAAAGCCTTTGCCACCTCTTCAAGCATGACCATCAGATAGACCAAATACACGGGAAGATGCAGCACAAAAGCGCCCACGTACGCGGCGGGGACTCCGATCAGCCAGATGGAACAAAGCTCCATCAGAAGGGCAAAGCGCGTGTCGCCGCCCGCCCGTAGCGCGCCGATAAAGATCGAGAAATTTAACATGCGAATCCACAGGCAGGCAGCCATCACTGTCAGCAGCCAGCGGACATTGTTTTCTCCGCTTGGAGATAGTTCATACAGTCCGATGACGGCGCTGCGTAAAAGAATGACCAACAGCCCGACTCCCACTGCAAAAAACAGTCCCAGAATGACCACGCGGCGGACAATCTCGTATGCCTCCTCTTTTTGCCCGGCCCCAATGCGATTCCCCACCAGCACCGAGCAGGCATTCCCAAGACCAAGGAAGACGACAAAACCCAATTCTTCGATTGTGGCGTTGACGTTGATCGCGGCAATCGCGTCTGTGCCGATGTGGGCGTAAATGGCATTGTAGGTGGTAATGCCCAGCGACCAGAACAATTCGTTGACGGTGGCAGGCATGGCTGTTTTCAAAACGCGGGCAAAGAAGGACATGTCGAAGGAAAAGAAAGTCAACGGGTTGGCGGCAAGCGGGGTCTTCTGGGCGTAGATCAGGACGAGGAGCAGGACCAGTTCCAGCGTCCAGCCTGCGGCAGTGCCAATGGCCGCGCCGCGCACACCGAGGGCGGGAAGTCCCGCAATACCGAAGATCAATCCATATCCCAAAACCGTCTTGAAAACCAATGCTGTAACTGTGGCGATCACTGTCATCCGAATCAATTGAACACTCCGTAGAACGGCAATGTAGGCAGTGGCAATTGCGATGGGAATATAAGTAAAACCGACAATCCGCAGATAACTACTCCCAAGTTCGATGACCGCAAGGTCCCTGGTGTAGAATCCAAGGGCAGTTTCAGGAATCAGCAAAGCCACAAGCGTAAAAAGAAATGCCGCAGCGACAGATACAATCAGGCTCATGCCCAGCACTTTGCGGATGGGTTCGACCTCCCGCTTGCCCCAGTATTGCGCGGTGAAGATTGCCATGCCGCTGGTGGTGCCAAAAAGGATCAGGATCAACACAAAGAAGATCTGGTTCGCCAAACCAAGCGCGGCGATGGCTGTCTCGCCCAACTGCCCGACCATGATGACATCGATCATGTTGAGGGAAGCATTGATCAGCTGCTGGAAGGAAATGGGAATTGCAATAACGAGCAATTCGCGCAAAAAGGAACGGTCATGAAGAAAGGAGAGGTTCATAGGGGATGTATTGTATCAAACGATATAAAATATGAAGTGACTGCCACCTGTGAGATGACAGTCACTCGACAAAAGGAGTATTGCTTCGCCAACACCGCCTGGTACAGTGCAGGTCTCGCAAGAGATGGCTAGGTTTGTCCCGCGTCCCACCATTTTGACAGGCGGCCATCGGAACGCTTGGGCTGGTCTGTATAGTGTGAGACGTCGTTGAAAAGCATCAACCTCGCGCGGACAGGGTCCTTGAAATCGAGGACGTTCAAGCAAGCCGGGGATTGGTCCAAGCGGTCACGATAGCCGCGGGCATCGAAGCCGAGCAAACTGCTGATGAGCAGTCTCAAGGTCGCTTTATGCGAGACAACCAACACGTTCTGCCCGCGATGTTCCAGTACGATCTCGCGGATGATAGGCAGGGCGCGTGCAATCACGTTGACACCCGCTTCTCCGCCCTGTGGCGCAAAGGTAAACGGGTCTTCTTCCCACGCGGCGTATTCTTCGGGAAATTGCGACTCGACATCGGCGCGGCGCATCCCTTCCCAGTGTCCATGATGGATTTCGCGCAAACCGTCGCGATGAATAAGCGAAACATCGTGCGGTTTGGCAAGAATGGTCGCAGTCTGAATCGTGCGGGTCATCGGACTGCAATATACCGCTGTGATCGAACCATCCGCCAGACGTTCCGCAAGTTGCGCGGCCTGAAATTTCCCTTCGTCAGAGAGATGAACATCCACCGCACCGGCGAAACGATCCTCGGCGCTGAGTTGAGTCGCGCCGTGACGGACCATGTAAATACGAGTCGTTTTTTGCTCGGGCATTTTTTATTTGGTTTGCAATAAGCCGAGATTATTTTCCAAGTGAGCTATAAACCACGTGACCACTGTCAACGTGACGCCTTTGCGCGCGCCAAACATCAGTTTGCGCTCCACAGCGTCCAGGGGAAAGGCATCCACGACGACCATGCCGCCTTCACCATCCGCACGGATTTCGCATGAAAGTTCGGTGCGTTCACCGAGGGTCTTTTCCAAAATGACCTTGGGAAATCGGGCTGTGAACTTAAATTGCTCCGGCGTGTATGAAATGACTTTTCCGCCCAGCCTTTCGGTGGCTTTTAAGGCCGCCTTGAAAATGTCCTGGACATCCTTGGGATAATTCTTTTCCTGATGTTGTTCGAATGGCATGGGAAACCTCTCTTACTCTTTGTTTAATTTTTCCAATTTCTTGACAGTTAAAACAGACCCATCGCGCCTGAGAATGCGGACCGTGCTTCCAGCGGGAACAAAGGTATTACTGCGAGCCGTCCACAGTTCGCCTTCGACCTCCACCAGGCCTGTTGAATGTACCTCGACCTCTGTACGCGCTGTCCCGGTCAACCCGACCATGGAATCGGGAGCCTCGGCAAGCCTTATCCCTTGGGCGTTTTGCTTGCGTCCGACCGCAAGCCAGATAAATTCGCCACAGAATATGGAAACAGCCCCAGCCAAAATGTAATTGACGGTCGGGAGTCCATCCTGATCGACGAAAAGGAAGAACGACCCAATTGCAAACAACAGGATCGCTATAATCAACAGGGACGGCGAAGAGCGTGTCTGGCGGATTGCGGCAAAAAAGGGCAGCGGACTAAGCGCCGCCAAAGCCAACGCCCACGGACTCCATTCGAGATGGATAAGTTCATATCCAACCGCTCCCAACAACAACACTGTAACGACCTTCAGGGCGGCAGATTCAGAAAAAAGAATGGTCAACAAAACCAGCATAAGCGCTACAACAACAAGCAAATAAGCAAAGGTTGGACTGGTTATGAATTCCATCTTTTCTCGTCCTGGCGGAGAGGCTTTTACTCCGGTTCAAGCCTTTCAAAGCGAACCTGTTTGAAAAGCTTCTCAATCAATGGACGTGTGCCGACTTCGGTTCCGCTCAGGCTGGCAGTTGCGGCTCCGCTGGCCACACCCCAGCCCAGCGCCTCCTTCAGAGGGATTCCTTGGGATAAAGCCCAGACCAAGCCGCCGACCATTGAGTCACCTGCACCGATGGGATTCTTTTCCTGAATCTTCGGGCTGTGGGTCAACCATGTTTCCCTGGCAGTATGCAGCAGGGCGCCTTCCTTGCCCATCGAAACGACCACATTCTGCGCACCCATTTTACGGATCGCTTCCGCGCCTGTGGCAATTTCAACAGGCGTGTTCATCGGCAGACCGGTAAGCACATGCGCCTCTTCCGCGTTCGGCTTGACAAGGAAAGGCTTCTCGCCACAACCAATTCGCAGGGACTCGCCTGTGGTGTCTAAAACCGCCAGCGCGTCGTGCTTGTTGAGCACATTCACGACGCGGGCGTAAAAATCATCAGCGACACCGGGAGGCATACTGCCAGCCAGCACCCACCACTCGCCACGTTTGGCAAGCGAGTCGATTTTATCGAGCAATTCCTGCTGTTTGGTGGCATCCACCAGCGGACCTTTTTCGTTGACCTTGATGTAGTGGTCGTGCGACTGCGTCACAATGCTGACGTTCGTGCGCGTTTCGCCCGGAACCCAGACAAAGTCCGTGCCGATGTCCAAGCTTCGCAAACCGTTTTGCAACAACTCGCCCGCGTTCCCCGCCAAAAAGCCGATGGCAGTGCTGGGTGTTTCCATGCCTTTGAGCAGGCGCGAAACATTGAAGCCCTTCCCGCCGAAGTCGATCCGCGACTCGGTTGCCCGCAAGACGGAGTCAAATTCCATCGCGGGTACAGCCAACTCGCGGTCAACAGCGGGGTTGGGGGTCAAAGTGTAAATCATGGTTTCTCCAATTTGGATTCAAAAATCTCCCGATTTTTGAATGTCAAACGTCGGGAGACGTTTGAGTCCAGACTAAGGCTTCTCCCACATCTTTTCGATGAGCACCACCTCAGCTTCGTTCGTCCACATCAGGTCTTCACCAAGTTTGGCGGCGACTTCAGGCAGACGTTCCTTGAGTTCCTTGAGTCCCATCAGCGGCAGGTTGTGGATTTGTGGGAAAATGACGACCTTGCCGGGATATTTGCTTTCGATGACAGATTCAATCGCCTCAGCCGCCGCTTCCAACCCGCCGATGGCTGCCACTGACCGACCTGGCGACAACGTCCCCGCGACTCTGCGCTGCATCACGGAAGCCTGGTCATCAATGGTCAAACCCGATGTGCCTGTGTATTGCGCGTTGGAAAGATACACATTACTGAGATTCAATGCGCCCATCGTGCCGTTCGGGACTCCAGCAAAGAAGACCATCATGCCATCGGGCTTCATCACCGTATCGCCTTCTTCCATCAGGGAGGCAACGGGCACACTGACCACGACATCGTCCGCACCTTGATTCTGAGTGACTTCCATCACGAAATCATGGAAGGAATGTTTGGAGGTGTTCGGGTTAAAGAAGAAAAGCTTGCGCCCGTTCTTGTCTGCCAATGGTTTGAACATGTCGTTCAGGGTTTGCAGGCGGTCATCGCTGATTTCAGTGGCAATCACCACTTTTGGTCCATCGGGAAGTTCAAGCGCACGTTGAACATGCATTTGTCCCATTGGTCCGCCCGCGCCGATGAAGACCGTTGTACCGCCTGCGCGCAGTTCGCAACGATTGCGGGCTTCGCCATAGGCGGCAGCTATGTCCGTGCCGTTGGCGCCAACATAGGCAGTGTAATCATAATGCAGACGACCGAGATCGATCTGCGGAAGTCCATCGAGCGGCTTGGTACCAACAAGGTTGCATGTTCCGCGTCGCGCAATGAAACGCGCAATGGCACTGACAGTGGTTGCGGATGTCGGATTCAGAATAACGATATCGTCGAAGCCGACACCATTGGTCAATTCCTTGCTGAGAGATTCATAGTCAGCAGGAGTCAAGCCGTTGCGCTCGATGATTTTCGCTTGGGTCTTGGAAACAGCCATTCGAACAGAATCAGGCACATCGGTCAGAACGATGGTGGCGGGCTGATTCAAACCAGACGAAAAAGTAAATGAGGTTGTGTCGCCCGGCTGACCAACAATCCACATCACACCACCTTGTTTGATGGTGAGTCTCCGCCGTTGAGTGTAGGCTGCCATCACACAGCCCCACGGTTCGAGCAGGGACGATTCAGCATAACCCATTTCCTCTTCGACAGGCAGAAGACAAGCACCCGCGTCGGTCTTGAGGACTTCATCGCCGATGAGATGATATTGGATAAAGCCGCCCGGGATGGTATAACCGTACGCCGTGCTTTTGCCTTGCTGATAAATATCGGGTTGGACGGCGAGACGTTGTCCGGGCTTGTAATTTCCCTGTAGATTCTTGCCAACTTTGACGATAGTGAGGGAAACTTCGTGTCCAAGGCGGATGGGGTCAACAGCCAGGTTGCGGTTATAGAGTTTGGGATGCGCCCCGCCCTGTTTGAGAATTTTGACATCGGAGAAACACACGCCTATACTGTCGATACGAACAAGCAACTGGTCGTCGTTGGGTTCGGGGATGTCAAAGGGTTCGGGCTGTCCACCGCGTCCCATATTTTCGAGCCCGGCACCGTATAGATTCCATGTCCAGTTTTTCTCGGGCAGGGTGTAGTTCAATTTTCGATAAGCTTGATATTTATCGCCCATGGGATTTTTCCTTTCTAATATTGCTTTGATTCCCTGAGCGACAGCGAAGGGTCCATACCATTGAAATCAAAGATTCTTCGCTGCGCTCAGAATGACATGCTAACTAACCAATATGCTTTTTGACCAAGTCGCGCACTTCCTGCGCGGTGGAACAATCGAGGGCTTGTTTTGCCAAAGGCTGCCAGTCTGCAATGGTAAGCGAACGCACCTGTGCCTTGACCGTTGGCACTGATGGGATGCTGACGCTCAATTCGTCCATGCCGAGTCCGAGCAAAATCGGGACAGCGGCAGAGTCGGAACCGAGTTCGCCACAGATATCCGCACGTTTGCCAAACTTGTGGGCCGATTCGATTGTGTGGGCAATCAACCGCAGGACGGAAGGATGAAGTCCATCATGCTTGGATGCCAGCGTGGAATTACCTCTGTCAATTGCCAGGGTGTACTGCGTCAGGTCGTTGGTACCTATGGAGAAGAAATCAATTTCGGGGGCAAAGATTTCCGCCATCAGCGCGGCAGAGGGGACTTCAACCATGATCCCAATTTGAACGGGTTGGACATTCAATTCGCGGCATAGCTCTTCGATCAGAACGCGGGACTGTCGCAACTCAGCAATATCGCTGACCATCGGGAACATGATCTTCAAATTACCGGAAGGTGCGGCACGTAAAATGGCGCGTAATTGTTCACGGAAAAGTTCGGGGCGATTGAGACAGAGGCGAATGCCTCGTTCACCGAGGAAGGGATTCAGCTCAGGCTTTAGGTGAATGTACGGCAGGGGTTTGTCTCCGCCGATATCCAGCGTGCGGACGATCACCGGCAGGGTCCTCATCGTCTCGGCAATAGCGTTGTATACTGCAAACTGTTCGTCTTCGGTCGGAGCGGTGGTGCGTTCGAGGAAGAGAAATTCCGTGCGGAGCAAACCAATTCCATCCGCGCCCATGTGCAAGGCTTCGGCGGCATCGGCAACCGAACCTGCGTTTGCAGTCACATCCACCCGTTGACCATCCTGTGAGATGGCCGGTTGTGATGCCTGTTCCTGGGCAAAGCGACGGTACTCCAGCCAGCGGCGTTGCGACTGCCTGGCGCGTTCCAAAACATCCGCTGCCGGGTTGACAGTCAACGTGCCATCGTTGCCATTTAAAATGACAGGAGTCTGTTCTTCCAATGCAAGCATTGATTCGTCTACACCAACTATGGCAGGAAGCCCAAGCGCGCGGGCAAGGATGGCAATGTGTGAGGTCGGTCCGCCTTCGACAATGCCAAAGCCAAGCACATGCTCAGGGTCGAAGGAGGCTGTATCCGATGGAGATAGCTCCCGCGCCACAATCACAACAGGCGTCTCTGGCGTGGCACCTTTTTCGGTTAATCCCAACATCAGGCGCAGAACTCGTTTCCCTACATCGCGCAGATCGTCAGCGCGCGCTGCCAACAATGGATCGTCAAGTGCAGCGATGGATGCGGCACGTTCGTCAATGGTAGCTTTCCATGCCTTTGCAGGAATCTCGCCAGCGGAAATACGTGCCCGGATCACATCAGTCAGTTCAGTGTCATCAAGCAATTCACTGTGCGCTTCAAAAATGGCAGCTTCCGCGCCCAGTTTCTTTTCCGTCATCTGCTGATAAAGTTCGGCAAGTTCAACTTTTGCGCAATTCAGGGCTTCGTCCAGTCCGATCTGATTTTCAGTCGGAAGCTTGTTGAGTTTTTCAAGGTCAAACACGGTTTGTTTGAAATGGAAGATGGGTCCAACTGCAATTCCTGGTGCAGCGCCTACACCTTTGATGACACCAGGTTCGAAAATTTCATCAACTTTAGGAGATTCAACTGGCGCTTCGACTTTAATAGGTACCGGCTTGGGTTCAGCTTGAGAAATATCATCGCCAAGCCCAGCGCGGATGGCTGATTCAAGTTCAGCAAGTGCTGTTTCCTCATCCGCGCCGTCGACTTGCAAGGTGATTTCACTGCCGCAAGCTGCTCCCAAGGTCAACACTGAAACCATGGACTTGGCATTCACGCGTTTGTTGTTATACTGGATATGGATATCCGATTTGAATTTCTTTGCCAGATTGACCAGCACCTTCGCAGGGCGGGCGTGCAAGCCAGTCCGATTTTGGACGACAATCTCGATTTGTTTCATGGCAAACCTGTCATTTCCTGCGGGGCATCAGATGTCCACGCAACGAAGCCAAATCTTAGGACGATTCCTTTTCGCCCAGATAATTCATGATAACGTCGGGATTGTCCGTTTGCAGTAATTCAGCAAGCGACTCTTCATTCTCAACCACCTCCGCCAGATTGGATAAGACGCCAACATGCTCATCTGACGAAGAGGCAATCCCAATGACCAAGGACACCATTTCGCCTTCATCCCAGTCAACGCCCTCTGTTAATTGCAGGACGGAAATTCCGGTTTTCAGGACATGGGCCCGGTTTTCGTCCATCCCGTGCGGGATGGCAACCCCGTTTCCCAAACTGGTGGACATGGATTGTTCGCGTGTCAACATTCCGTCAACATATTCAGGCGAAACGCAGCCGGACTTTACCAACAGTTCACCAGCCTTGCGGATGGCATCCACCTTGTCGGCGGCGCTCGATCGAAGTGTTATTCGGTCTTTGGAAAGAATGCCCATTTGGTCACCTCTTGGTTTTGCTCCCTGAATATCAGGGAAAAGATTAACAAAAATAACAAAGCTACATTGTCACAACTTGATCGCTTTTTTCAGGAGATTGATTCAGCGCAACCGGACTCCAATGTCCATTTTCGAATTCCAGGATACTGTAGGAAGCATTATCAAAATGAATTCCAGAGGCTTCCTCGATACTGATTTGCAGGATAAGGCTCATTAAAGCACGCATAAAATCTCCATGCGAGCATACCAAAACAGTTTGTCCCAGGTAATTCGCAATCACATCGGTTAAAAACGCTGCCGCGCGTTGCCGGACCTCCAGGAGGTTTTCGCCGCCTTCCGGGCGAAAGGAGGAAAGCGGAACACCCGACTCTTGCAGTTTTTTTCTAAACACCCCTGCGGATACTCCGTCCAAAACACCGCAGTTCCATTCGACAATCAGAGGCGTGGTTTTTACCGTAAGTCTGTGGTATCGCGCAATGGCGGCGGCAGTATCCTGGGCCCGACGCATTGGGCTGGAAACGACCTGATCAACATGGAAGTCCTTCAGGTATCTGCCCAATTCCTCGGCTTGCCGACGCCCTGCGGCATTCAGCTCTCCATCACTTTGTCCCTGAAGCACCCGGTTTAGATTTGCATCCGTTTGTCCATGACGCACTAGAACTAGCCGCAGCATATGACAATATCCTCGGAATTCAGTTGACGGTCATAACTCATAAATGTCACAGTCCTCTTAATTCAGCTTTTGCGGGTTGCCATGAAATAACCCAGGAAGGTCCCGGTCAGCGTTGTAAACACCGCAACCGCAAATCTGCCTCCAAGTTGTTCTGCCAGATGGCGGCCAGCCAAGGTAAGCAGAAACACAGAATAAAGCAACAACATCTCAAAATAATATTTGAGGACAACCGAAAAGGGTTGTTGCTTTTTCCAAAACCGTATCACCGCGGTAATCAAGGCGGCAAAAATGCTTAAAACAATGGCAATCCCATAATCGGGATCCACGCCGGATGATTTGTAAAAAATACCATAGTACAACCCAATCCCAGCGCCAATTAGAACATAACGTTGCATCCTCCCAATTTCATAGGCAGACTTTTTGGTCGACATCCAACGGCTCCTATCCAAAACCTTCGCCTGTAAAATCCATCAGACCGAACATTTTATGCAAGCCAGAAACAGGCATCCGTGCACGGATTCCGAAAAACTGTCCAACCGGCCCCCACCTTTCAATTGGGAGGTGGGAGGCTGGACCGACGCTTAATGAGAACAATTAATTTTCTTCTGTAATCTCAGTTCCTTCGGCCAAGGCTTTGACCACCTTGTCGAATACGGGGTCATTGAAGAAGAAGTTAAACCCAACCACTACAGCTTCGGGCGCGCGTGAGCGGACCAGCTTGGTCATTCCCTTGTGACAGATCACAAATTTTGCGTCCGCAGGCAGGCGGGACGAAGCCAAATGAAAAACATTGATATTTTCGATCTTGGCAGCCTTGAGTTTTTTCTTCAGCGCGTTCACGCTCATCAGGCTGGAACCGATCCCAGCCTCGCAAACGAAAATGATGGTAGAGACATCTGAAGCTTTAATTGATTTTGGCATGTCAAATCCTCTTATATTGGTTCTTAAGAACTCGTATCTTGCATTAATACGAAAAAGAAGAGTCCCCTGTATATAAGGGGACTCTTCCAATTAATAATTAACTCAGACCAGGAACCGACACAGCGTGCTCTTCAACTTCGGCTTCCTCTTCCTTGACCGGGAAGCGCTTGAGAAGGACGTAACCCACTCCCCAAGAGGCGAGCGCGCCAATGAGAACACCCGTCAAAACCTGGAAGTGCCATCCCTTGGGTGTCATGGCGAGGTAGGCGAAGATCGAGCCGGGCGAGGGTGTAGCCACCAGTCCAGCGTCTGTGATCATCCACCAGGTGTCAGCTAAGATGCCACCAGCATACATGGCCAATAACATGATCGGGTGAGCCAGAACGTATGGGAAGTAGATCTCATGGATGCCGCCAAAGAAATGAATGATGATTGAAGCCGGGGCGGATTCCTTGAGCATGCCCTTACCGGCAAACCAGTAGGCCAGCAACAAGCCCAAGCCGGGGCCCGGGTTGCTCTCGAGCATGAAGTGGATTGCGCGGCCGGTAGCCTGCGAAGCCGCGGCACCCAAAGGCGCCAACACGCCGATGTTAAGCGCGTTGTTCAGGAACAGGATCTTGGCAGGTTCAACAATGAGATCGACCAATGGAAGAACGCCAGCATTGATCAAGGCCTGAACCACGGCACCTGCCGCGTTGCTAAGTCCGGTCACAAATGGGGCAACAGCGATCTGCGCCAGCATAGCCAGGAGCATTCCTAAAATCCCCAACGAGAAGTTGTTGATCAGCAGTTCAAAACCGATCGGGGTTCGCGGTTCAAGAACCTCATCAAGTTTCTTGAGCAACCAGGCCGAGATCGGGCCCATGATCATACCGCCCAGGAACATCGGGACGGTTGAACCCACAACGGTACCCATGGTTGCCACAGCGCCGATGACGCCACCACGGTGACCGTAGACAAGCTTGCCGCCCATGTAACCGATCAGAATTGGGAGCAAGTACAGGATCATCGGGCCAACGAGCTTGGCAAAATTCTCGTTTGGAATCCAGCCGGTCGGAATGAAGAACGCGGTGATCAGACCCCAGGCAATGATGGCGCCGATGTTCGGGATCACCATCCCGGCCATGAAGCCTCCCCATTTTTGAATACTTTCCTTCATAATGCATCTCCTTTTTTACTATTTTTTCCGATCAATAAGTCAAAGAACGCAGTATGATTGATTTGGTCTCACCATCCTTTCTCTGTCTTATTAACACTCCACAGTTTTATGATGGTACAGTCGTCTACCATGAGGCGCGGCTTATATGACTGTTCGGTCACAAATTAAACAACACAACATGATTAAAATAGTTTCACCATCCTTTCACTGTTGCTGCCCTTGCACAGTTTGTTGATGGTGCATTTGTTTTTCGTTGCAGTCAGCCCACTCAGAACACGACTGCCTCTGGTCAATCGCTAATAAAAAAAATCAAGCCCAAGCCGCTCTAAAAGATATTGCCATAGCGAACCGGCTTTGACACTCTTCCCGGACTGGAGTACTTTACTGAAAATAGTATATAACGTTTCAAGTCTAAAATGATATATATTTTGGAACCCGAGCGTCAAAAATGTATACTATATTATTTTTTAGACATGTTATATTTACCCCGCTGAAAAGCCTTCACAAATAAAAACTCTTTCTAAAAATAGTTTAAAACGAGGACAAAAATGGAAAAACTAAATATTGGCGTTATTGGACTGGGAGCCATTGGTCAGAAACACTGCAGCGCCATCGCTGTCCTGGAGCGCGCCAAGCTTTGCGCAGTGGCAGACATAAACGATAAAGTCATGTCTTCAACTGCCGCGCAGTTCGGAGCCACCCCATACACAGATGTAAAAGAAATGCTCAAGCACCCCGGACTGGATGCAGTGGTGATTGCCACCCCCGACGATTTGCATCGCGATGCCTGTGTGCTGGCGGCCCAAGCTGGCAAGCACATCCTGGTTGAAAAACCTATTGCCACCACCGTGGAAGATGCGCAAGCTATCATCGATGCCGCTGAAACCGCCGGTGTAAAGTTGATGGTCGGTTTTACCCTGCGCTTTTCCCTGCATTACATGCAGGCCCGGAAGGCCGCAAGCGACGGCACCCTCGGTGACATGGTCAGCATTTACACACGACGCGAGAATGTCATTTCCCAACCTGACCGCCTAAAGGGGCGCTGCGGCGTTCTGATGTTCCTCGGACCTCATGACTTTGACGCCATGCGCTGGATCATCGGCAGCGAACCTGTCAGCGTTTATACCCAGGCTGCCACCAGTGTCCCGAGCGCATATCCCATCGAAAATGAGACTTTTTCGATCATCCGCTTTGCAAACGGCGTGGTTGGCTGTGCCCAGATTGGCTGGTTCCTGCAGGACAAGCACCCGGCTGGGCGCGACTTTAAGTTGGATATCATTGGCAACAAAGGCAGTCTGAACCTCGACCAGATGCGCCAGGGAATCGAAATTTACACCCAGAACGGCGCAAAATTCCCCTCGGTGTCCGCCGGACTGGTGGATGAGGACCGCGCTTTCGTGGATTGCATCCTGGATAACAAGACAGTCCCGGTCACCGGACAAGATGGATTAGCCGCGACGCGCATGGTTCTGGCTGCCATGAAATCAATCGAGACTGGTCAGCCGGTTAATTTGTAGACCCAATCCGAAAACATTCGAAAACATTGCAAGGTATTCCAATGGCAAACCTGCGTGAAGAACGCCTTCGAAAATTTATCGAACAAGTTGAAAAACAGTTGATTGTCTCCTGTCAGGCTTTACCTGATGAAGCCCTCTTCGGCTCGGACATCATGGCCAAAATGGCAATTTCAGTAGCCCGTGGCGGCGCCAGGGGAATCCGCGCCAACACCCCTGTGGATGTAAAAGCCATCCGTCAGGCAGTTGACCTGCCTCTGATCGGACTATATAAGGAAGTCATGCCCGGCTACGATGTCATCATTACCCCAACGTTGAAACACGCTTTGGCAATCGCCGAGGCAGGCGCGGACATCATCGCCATTGACTGCACCAAACGTCCACACCCTGAGGGTGACATCAAGGAGTTGATTGCCAAAGTCCACGAACAGACCAAGTGTATGGTCATGGCGGATATTTCCACACATGAGGAGGGCATGGCAGCGGCTGATGCCGGCGCGGACATGCTTTCCACCACGCTTTCAGGCTATACGCCATACAGCCCGCAGCAAAAGGGACCTGACCTGGATCTGGTTACCAAACTGGCTGCCAGCAGCTCCATTCCGGTTATCGCTGAGGGACGCTATCACACTCCGCAACAAGTGCGGCAGGCCTTACTAAACGGTGCGGTTTCGGTGGTGGTTGGAGGCGCAATTACCCGCCCTCGACAGATCACTGAAGCCTTTATCGAAACCATCAGTGACTTAAAGAAGTAATTCCATTGGATCCCAATTTGGTTAAGCTTGTCTGCAAAATCAAATTGGGATTTTCTTTCTTCACGAGACAATAGACAGGCTATGGCTAAATCCTACTTGCTTGGCGTAGACATTGGCACATACTCCTCCAAAGGAGTCTTGGTGGAGACGGAGACAGGGGACGTAATCGCTGAACATGTCATTGAACATACTCTCTCCATGCCCAAACCCGGCTGGGTGGAGCATGATCCTGACCGGACCTGGTGGGGTGAATTTGTGTCCATTTGCCGCGAGGTTTTGGAAAGGTCAGGCATTCAGCCGGGACATGTCGCAGGTGTGGGTGTTTCCGGAATTGGGCCCTGTGTATTGCCGGTCGACTCCTCTGGAAATCCTCTCCGCCAGGCAATCCTTTATGGAATTGACACGCGAGCATCTGATGAGATCGCGTACCTGGAAAAAGAACTTGGCAGGGAGAATATTTTCAAACACAGCGCCACCCACCTTTCATCCTCCGCAAACGGACCTAAAATTTTATGGATTAAGAACCACGAACCTGAGGTTTATTCCAAGTCCAGATGGTTCCTAACCAGTCAGTCATATATTGTCTTTAAACTGACTGGGCGGGCGGTGATGGATAATTACACTGCCTGTACCTACGCGCCGCTTATTGATGTGGAAAACATTCGGTGGCGGGAAGACCTGGATGACCTGATTGTCCCCTTTGATAAACTTCCCGATATGTCCTTGAGTTGTGAAATTGCCGGCTATGTTACAACCCAGTCCGCTCGGCAGACAGGATTGAAGGAGGGGACTCCAGTCATCGCCGGCACTTTGGACTCAGCAGCCGAAGCCATCAGCGCTGGAGTCGCCGAATTTGGCGACATGATGATGATGTTTGGCAGCAGCAATTCCTTCATCTTGAAAACCGACCGATTGGTGCCCACCGATAATTATTGGGCTCTCAACTGGCTGGAGCCAGATACCTTTGCATTCGTAGGCGGCATGTCCACAGTTGGGAGTCTAACGCGCTGGTTCAGAGATAACCTATCCCCCTTGGAATTGGCCGACCAAAAAACACATGGCAAAAACGCCTATGCCGCCTTATCTGAATTATTGAATGACTCTCCGCCAGGCGCCAGAGGACTGATAGCCCTGCCCTATTTTGAAGGTGAACGCACACCGATGTATGACCCGAATGCAAAAGGCGTGTTGTTCGGGTTGACTCTCAAGCACACCCGTGCGGATATTTATCGCGCCCTGCTTGAAAGTATTGGCTTTGGGATCCGTCACAACTTCGATGGCATGATTGCGGAATACATTTATCCCAAACGCATTCTGGCGGTTGGCGGCGGATCTAGAAACCTGGCCTGGATGCAAATTATTAGCAACATTGCCAATATCGAAATGTCCATCCCTGACCAGCAAATCGGCTCATCCTATGGCGATGCTTTTTTAGCCGGTGTGGGAGTTGGTTTGTTCACAAGTCTGGGCGAGATCAAGAAATGGGTACGGTATACCCATCAAATTTCCCCCGATCCCAAAGCCACGTCAAGCTACCTGCCGCTTTATCGAATCTACCGCGAACTATACGAGCAAACCCGCGGGTTGATGGGCGATTTGTCCGCACTTTATTCCCGATGAAACGATACGTATTGGACAAAAGATGCTAAAATTAGTGAGTGTTGATAATCCATTAATCCAAAGTAATCTTATCGACATGTCCGGCATTCTTTTCTTACAGTTCCACCTGTGAAAAATGTTACCTGCCCTAACCAACCGCCAGCGTGACATTCTAAAGATCCTTTTGGAGGCGAGCAAACCGATCAGTTCAGTCGAACTGGCGGGTTTGTTACATCTGAGTCCGCATCAGGTGATTTACAGCATGCCGGCCGTCAGGGAGTGGCTGAAGCAACACAACGAAGACCTGTATATTCACTCCGGTATCGGGTTTTCCACGACTGTTTCGCGCAAGCAGGCCCTGGCTCTACAGCAGGAAATCGACGTTAATGCCAGCACCCAGCTCGTTTTATCGATCAGTCAACGCCAGCAATTATTGGCGTTGTTTTTATTAACCAGACCCGGACCATTTATTCTCTCCCAACTGGAAAAAATTCTGCAAGTTTCGCGCATGACCGTTTCCAAAGACCTGGATGAGGTTGAGGTTTGGTTTTTAGGGGAACAAATCACGCTTACCCGCAAGCCGCATTTTGGCATACAGGCTGTATGCACTGAATCGTCCCGCCGGCAGACCATCGCAAAGTTGATCTGGGGAGAGACGCCATTTAGCAAGGATCCCATCACCGAAGTCACACATGCCGACGGATTGGTCTTTGATTTGAAAGGGTATGTGCGCCTGCTACCCATTCTCGAATACATCAACACCTTCCTTTCCCAGATCAATATCCGCCGCACGGTTGGACTGGTAACCAAGGCTGAGGAACAACTGGGCGGGCGTTTTACCGACGATGCTGTTTTGAACCTGGCGTTGATATTTGCGATCATGGCGAACCGGGTACAGGGTGGACACCATCTTGGTATTGACAAACAACTTGTGAGCGAGTTGGAGACCATGCCCATCTGGCCGGTGGCTGGTTTTGTCGCTCAACGTTTGGGACAAACCTCGAACTCGTCCTGGAAAAGCGAAGACATTGCGGGCATCGCCATGGAATTACTGTCCGCCCAGCGCAATGAAATATTACCGGGTGAGCTGGTGCAAAGCCAGGGATTCAACCTCGATATCAGGCGCATCATGGATTACCTTGGGGAGGCTTTTAATATTTCCAAGTTGAAACATGACCAGACCCTGCAAAATGGCCTGTTAAACAACATCATCCCGGCTTGTTTCCGCCAGCGATTCAATCTATGGTTCCCTGATTCGCTCACCAAGGTTGAAATGCCCGAACAGCCTGAACGCGAGCTTGGCATTGCCCAGGGCATCGTGAATATTGTGCGGGAAAACACTGGCGTTGTATTGGGCGAAAATGATTTAAACATTCTGGCGATGTTATTACGGGCGGCTTATATTCGCAACCGTTCCTATTTGGAGCATGTAATCGTGGTCTGCCCGAGCGGAATGGCGACAGCCCAACTGTTGGTGGCCCGTTTGGGCGTGCGGTTTCCCTACCTCAATTCGCTGGAAGTGGTATCCATGCGTGACTTGACCTCCGCGATGGTGCTTTCCGCCGACCTGATCCTTACCACCGTCCCCCTGCCGCGTCAGTATGCCGGCAACCCCAAGGTCATCAGGGTGCATCCGTTGTTGATGCCAGAAGATATTGAAGCCATTACCAAGTTCCTAAGTTATCGCGAATAATGGTTTAGGAGAGGGGGTATAAAAAGCGGCAGAAATCCCAATCGACTTCTGCCGCCATGCGCAATTTATCCTAAAATACCGACTACTCTTCCGGCGCGTCGCGGACAATATACAATGGTCTCCCCTTGGCTTCGTCATATAGACGTCCAACATATTCGCCGAGAATGCCCAGCGAGATCAACTGCACACCGCCCAAAAACAGAACCGCGATCAAAGTAGTGGCTTGACCGAAGAAAGCTCCCGATCCCATCATACGCATATAAATGACAACGGGAATCGCAAGGATGGCAATGCCCGCCGAGAAGAACCCAACATAGGTCGCCACCTGCAAGGGAAAATACGAAAAACCGGTTATCGCATTCAAAGCCAGCTTGAGCATCTTGCGGAAGGGATACTTGGTCACACCGGCGACGCGGGCGGCGCGTCTATACGTGACTCCAACCTGCTTGAAGCCCACCCAGGCGGACATGCCGCGCGGGAAGCGATGACGCTCCTGCATTTGCTTGAGCACATTCACCACCTTGCGATCCATCAGGCGGAAGTCACCCGTATCCACAGGGATTTTGACGTCGGTAATGCTGTAGATGATTCTGTAGAACATGGCGGCGGTGAACTTCTTGAACCAGGTCTCGCCCTCGCGCTCACCGCGTACGGCATAGACCACCTCATAGCCTTCCTTCCACTTCTTTACCAGTTCGAGAATCACTTCAGGTGGGTCCTGCAAGTCGGCGTCGATGATGACAATGGCGTCGCCGCGCGCATAGTCCCAGCCGGCGGTGATGGCCACCTGATGCCCGAAGTTGCGGGCAAAGATCACGGGGCGCACCGATTCGTCTTGCGCAGCCAGCTCGCGGATTTTGTCGGTCGAGCCGTCGGTGGAACCGTCATCGACCAGTATGAGTTCCCATGTTTCGCCCGTGGCGTCCATTACTTCCTTTACGCGGCGATGCAGCTCGGGGAGATTGTCAATCTCGTTGTAAATGGGGGCGACAATCGAGTAGGTGATTTTCATATTTTGATGCCTTCAATAGATTCGTGAGGTTATGCGCGGTTTATACTTGTTCTTCGCTTTTTCGCCAAGAATTTCATCCTGATTTACATCATCAAGGTCAAAAGGCGGCAGTCCCAATATACGGCGGCGCAGATACTCCGCGATGACAGCCACCGAAGCCATGAGCGGCACAATCAACAACGCGCCCATGATGCCTTCCAGAATGGTGGCAATCATGATCGCGATAAATATCAGCGCCTCATTCATGCGGAGACTGCGACCCATGATGATCGGGCGCAGGAAAAAATTTTTGAGATTAATCAACACCAGGTAGGTTATTGCCACAATACCCGCCACCCAAAAATTGGACAGTGAAATCCAATTCGACCCTTCGAGGAGGGCAACGCCAAAAGCCAGCGCTACTGCCAAAAAAGGTCCAACATCAGGAACCAGAGTGAACAACCCGGCAATTGCACCCAGCACCAGCGCGCCGGGGATTCCGATGATCGCCCAGGCAATGGTAAACACAGTACCAACCACCAGCATCAGCACGATCTGCCCGCGCAGGTACGCCATCCAAACTTCGCGCAGACGTTTGTATAACTCGCGCATATCATGATGATATGGCTGTGGCGCGAGGTTGATCATCCAGTCGCGCATGCGGGGCCATTCGCTCAGAAACAAATGCACGCTGACCAGAATCACCAAAAACCACAAAGTGCTGATCGAGGTCGATTCAAGCAATGCCAAAGCTTCTTCCGGCAATGGGGTGAGGATCGACTCCTGCAAATGCGCAAAACTTTCCCCAACCTGCTTGAAATGAAAAACCATGTTGCCGAACTGCACCGGCTTTGAAAGCAAATCGCCGATCTGGCGGGAAAGATCAAGCAGGTCGCTGACTACAATCTTTATTTCGTCGAAGAAAATCGGGGTAAATGTAGCGGGAAGCCCAACCATCACGATCAGCGCGGAAAAATAGACGATGTTCACCGCCGCCATGCGGGAAAGTTTTGTGTTCTGAGTCAGCAAGGCCACAGCGGGGCTGATCAAATACGAAACAAATCCCGCAATGACCAGCATTTTCACCGCCTGCCGCGCATAGATCAGCAGGGTAACCACCGCCGCAAAAATAATGATTCCCGCCACGTAACGGGCGGTCATGCTCCACGGAGTATCTTTCATAAAATCTTTTTGACAGCCTCCAAAGTCGGTTCAATGGTGGAAGCAGGTTGGACCGCCTGCATCGCCGCGCGGACATCTTTGAGTCCGCTGCCGGTATTCAGAACCAGCACCGGGTCGTCGCTTCCGATCACGCCCGAGCCTGCCGCCTTTACCAACCCGGCGTAGGCCGTCGCCCCGGCCGGTTCGGCAAAGACACCCATCTTTCCAAGTTCGGCAATCGCCTTGATGATCTCGTCATCGGAGACGGTAATGTACGTCCCGTTGGTTTGCTTCGCGGCACGCACCGCACGGACGCCGTCACGCGGCAGGTCCACAGAGATGCTGTCCGCAAGGGTGGTTGCAGAGACAGGCGTAATAGTCTCGGTATTTGCAAAGAAGGCGTTGGCGATGGCTGCGGAACCTTCCGCCTGCACACCGATGATGCGCGGCATGCTGGGAATCCAGCCCAAAGCCAGCAAATCCTTGAAACCCTTGTGAATGCCGGAGATGATGTTGCCGTCGCCCACGGAAACAAGAATAGTCAAAGGAGAATGATTGTCCAACTGGCTGTCCTTCTTGTGCCAGTCGCGATGGGCTTCTAGCCACCACTCCCAAATTTCAAAGGCGGCAGTTTTCTTGCCCTCAAGCGTAAACGGGTTGTAGCCCGTATTGCGGCAGTACCAGCCAAATTCGTCGGCGGCTTTTACCGTCAGGTCGAAGGCATCGTCGTAGGTCCCATCCACCAGGATAACTTTTGCACCGAAGACGAGCAATTGGGCCACCTTCGCCTGGGGAGCGGACTTGGGCGCAAAGATGACAGCCTTTTGTCCCACTGCGGCAGACATGCCCGCCAACGCCGCACCCGCATTACCGGTGGAAGCGGTGACCACGATTTCGGCTTTGATTTCATGCGCGCGGGTCACAACCACAGCACTGGCGCGGTCCTTGAATGAAGCGGTCGGGTTGCGCGACTCATCCTTCAGCCAGAGATGTTTGAGACCCAGCTTATCCGCGAGACGCGGCATGGCAAACACAGGAGTCCAGCCTGCGGCGTGCAGGGGGGTGGAATCGCCCGCGGGTTCATTTACAGTCAGTAAGGGCAGGTATCGCCAAAGCGAGGACTCGCTGCGCGAGGTAACATCCTCCGGGTGAAATTTCTTCTTGATGAAATCGTAATCGGGGATGACGTCGAGATTGCCGCCATCCTTAGGGCAGGTGTAAGTCACCTGGCCAGGCAGGTATTCAGTCCCACAAAGTGAACAACGATAGCCGGTGAATTTATTCATGAGGCTCCTCTTTTTTTCCTGATTTTACCCGATATAAGGACAGGCAAGGTATACTCTCGAAAATCACCTTGCACACCGTAGTTGAGTTTATTCATACCAGTCAACCAGGAGAGAATGGACATGAAACTTACCCGTACGAAACATATCCTCTTTGTGCCGGCTTTCCTGTTAATCGCCGTACTGGCCTGTTCGCAGTTCTCGTCCATGCCGGAGACAGGACAATCCGAACCCACGTCGACAGTTGCCCCCTCTCCCACACCGACAGCTGATCCTGCGCTGGAGGGCATTCTTTTCACCGATGGCTTCGCCGACAACTCGAACAACTGGCATGTCGGCGCAGACGCCGACACCGAGACCGTGATTGAAGATGGCAAATTCAAGGTGCGCGTCCTTGTCCCGAATGATAGCTTTTACTGGTTCACACCACCCGTATCGGTTTCAGAGGTTGATATTTCCGTGGATACCGAATTTACCGAGGGCGCGCCTGAGAATATCGCCTACGGTTTCCTCTGCCACTTCACCGATGGGGACAACTATCACCGGGTGCGCGTCGCCCCGGACGGCACTTACGCCATTGATAAAAGCGTGAATGGAGAAAAAGCCTACCTTGCGGAATGGACAAAATCAGGCGTAATCAAGCAAGGTATCGGCGCGGACAACCGCATACGAACCATTTGCAGTGAAGGACGCCTGATCCTGTATATCAACGATGTCCTCACGGCCGACGTAGCGGACACATCCCTTTCGGGTGGTTCCTTCAACCTGATGGTGGGGGCGTACGCGAACAACCTGAACGACAAGAACCCCGTCGCCGTGAGTTTTTCCAATTTGATCGCGCTGGAGCCGCAGGCATGGGAACGTCCCACAGAATCCCCGCTGACCGATTCCTTCGAGGACAATCACAACAACTGGGACCTCTTCGATGAAAACGGCAACAGCGCCCAGATCGAGAATGGTCAACTGGTGATGAAGGTCAAGGATGCGGATACAGTCTACAGGGTTTGGCCACAGTTGGCGCTCTCGGATGTGGACATGACTTTCGATGTCGTCATTCAGGAAGGCACACAAGCCAATGTCAGTTATGGGGCCGCCTGCCGCTACGTCAACAATGACAACCATTATTCCTTCCATATCGATGGCGATGCCTACTACACGCTGAAGAAAAAGGTCAACGGGATGGCGGAAACCATCGTTGACTGGGCCGCCTCGACAGCCATCCAACCAGGCGGCGGCGTGACCAATCGCATCCGCGTGGTCTGCTCCGGTAGCACGCTGGAACTTTACGCCAACGATCAATTGGTGATTTCGTCACAGGATGCCAGTCTCACCGCCGGTGGGTTTGCCCTGCAAGCCGGTCGCTTTGCCATTGACGACAAGCCCGTGACGGTGGCATTCGATAACGTGGAAGTTAAATATCCGTAGCATCAGAAAAGCCGTATAATTTCGACGGTGAAATGGCGTCGGACACAATGGTTGGACGCCGGTCGTTTTCAATTACAGGAGAAACCATGTTCAGAGAAATGAGAAGGAAGAAGCAGTTATTGTCTGAAGCGAAAACGATTGAGATATTACAATCCTGCACATCGGGAGTTTTGGCGGTCACAGGCGACGACGATTATCCTTATGCCGTCCCTTTGAGTTTTGCCTATAAGGACGGGAAACTGTATTTTCACTTTGCGAAAGAGGGACATAAAATCGATGGTATAGAAAAGAACAACAAGGTGTCTTTTTGCGTTATAAAAACGGATGACGTTATACAGAAATCCTTCACCACCCATTTCCGCAGCGCAATTGTTTTTGGCAGGGCAAGAATTCTCACGGAGGACAGCGAGAAGAAGTACGCCCTCGAATGCCTGATAGAGAAGTATTCCCCCGATTACATCGCCGAAGGACGAACCGAAATCGAGCGCGATTGGAACAGGGTATGTGCGGGGGAAGTCACAATTGAACACATGACAGGGAAAGCGGCAATCGAAATTATCAATAACAAGATGTAGAAGTCTCGTTCTTTGCGTAAAATGCAACAGCTGGGTAAGACCTGAATAGGATAAAACACAGCCCTCCGAATTCCAAACTCGGAGGGCTGACTGATTATTGGCTACTGTCCTCTGATTACTTCCCCTCCCTCTCCCAAATCTCCCTTGCAATCACTTCCTGATCCACGGGGAGCTTGTCCACCCGCACGCCGACGGCGTTGTAGATGGCGTTGGTAATGGCGGGGATGGTCGGGATGCTGGAGACTTCGCCGACGCCCTTCGCGCCGTAGGGTCCCGCCTCGACGGGATGTTCGACGATGATGGAGGTGATCTCAGGCGTGAGCATGATACCGGGGACGCGGTATCGGGCAAGGTGGTCGGTGACAACCTGTCCGTTCTCGACGATGAATTCTTCGGTCAGGCAGTGACCCAGGCCCATCATCACGCCGCCTTCGACCTGTCCCTGCAAACCGAGCGGGTTGATCGCCATGCCCACGTCGTTGGCAGAGATGACCTTCAACACGCTCACTTCGCCAGTCAGTTTGTTGAGCTCGATTTGCGCGGCTTGCGTGGCGAAAGAGAAGGCGAAGTGCATGTCGCCGCCTGTGCCGAGGGGCTGGGTCTTCGGCGCTTCATACTCGTAACGGACACAAGGCTTCTGCCCGGCGGCGGTCATTTCCTTGTAGATTTCCGCGTAGGTCAACGAATGCCCGTTGACGTGGACAACCCCGTCCTCGAAGCGGATTTGATCGGGGCGCACATCGTACTTCTCAGCCATCGAAGCGGAGATTTCGTCACGCAGGGTCTTTGCCGCATAGCGCGATGCGTTGCCCGTCACGAAGGTCTGGCGGGATGCGGTGGTGGGTCCGCCGTTGGGGGTCAAGTCGGTGTCCATGACGAGGACGCTGACCTTGTCGGGTGTCACGCCCAATTCTTCGGAGACAACCAACCGCATGACCGTGACCAGCCCCTGACCGAGTTCGGCGGCGGAAGAACGAACCTGGAAAGTTCCGTCTTCGTAGAGTTCCACGTCCGCGCCGGAGATGTCGGGCGCGCCGCCGCCAAGTCCCGTGTTCTTGTACGCCGAGGCATAACCCCAAACGCGGACGAGGTTCGGGTTGGCAGGGTCAGCTTTCGGGATGAAGGGGTCTTTGTCATGCTTCAACATTTCCGCTTCGACCTTGTCGATACATTCGGTCAAGCCGACAGAGTCGCGCAGGACTTGTCCCGTGTTGGTCACGCTTCCGACGTGCAAAGCATTCATGCGCCGCAGTTGGACTCGATCCATGCCGAGTTTTTCGGCGAGCATGTCCATCATCGATTCCACCGCGAAGGCGGATTGCAACACGCCGAAGCCGCGAAACGCGCCCGCGGGCGGGTTGTTGGTGTACATGGCATAGCAGTCGGCGCGGACGTGTTCGATGTCGTAAGGTCCAGCCGAATGCGTGGTGGCGCGGGTCATCACCTTTTCGCCGAGCGACGCATACGCGCCCGTGTCGCCGTAGAGTTCGGTCTGCATTGCCACAATGCGCCCGTCCTTCTTCGCGCCGACCTTGACCTGAATCTGCGTGGCATGGCGCTTCGGATGAACGAGCAAACTTTCCTGACGGTCGAAGAGCAGTTTGACGGGGCGCTTGGTGACGTTGGCAAGCATGGCGGAATGAATCTGCCCCATGATGTCTTCCTTACCGCCGAAGCCGCCGCCCATCAATTGACCAATCACGCGGACGCGGGACTCGTCCCAGCCCAAAGCGCGGGCAACCTGCGTGCGATCCTGGTACGGGATTTGTGAGCCAACATAGATATTCATGCGTCCATCGGGGAGTGGTTCAGCAATGCTACATTCAGGCTCGATGAAAGCGTGGTCGGTTGCAGGCGTGTGGAAGGTGTGTTCGAGAATCACATCGGCTTCGGCAAAGCCCTTGTCCATGTCACCCTTGCGGACTTTGATGTGCTTGAGCAGATTGCCCTTCTCGTGGATTTGCGGCACGCCGTCCTGTTTTGCCATCACGGCGTTGGTGATGATGGGCTGGAGGTCGAACTCTGCTTCGATCAGACTTACGGCTTCTTCGGCAATCGACTGAGTCTCGGCGGCGACAATTGCCAGCGCGTCGCCGACATAACGAACGCGCTCGCCGAGTCCCACCAGGATGGGCCAGTCGTAGATGACCAGTCCGTGAGTCTTTTCGCCGGGGATGTCTTGGGCGGTGAGAATTGAAATCACACCAGGCAGGGCTTGGGCTTTGGAGATGTCGAGTTTGGTCAGGAAGCCGTGCGGAATCATCGCGCGTTTGACTTTGGCAAACAACATGCCATCGAGGACGATGTCGTCGGTGTAGATGGCTTCGCCTGTCACCTTCTCCACCGCCTCGGGGCGATGGAACTTGTGCCCGACAGCCTTGTGAGCGCCGCCTCGCGCTGAATCGAGAATGTGGGTCGGCTTCTGGACAGGTTCACCGGTGCGAAGAGCTTGTGCCGCAGAAATAATCGCCCGCTCGATGGATGGATAACCCGCACAGCGGCAGAGCGTATCTTTCAACGCAAAACGAATATCCTCGCTGTCGGGGTTCGGGTTGCGCTTGAGCAGGGCGTATGCGGTCATGATTTGTCCGGGGATGCAGAATCCGCACTGGACAGCGCCCTGCTCCACGAAGGCTTCCTGCAAAGGGTGCAGTTTCATCTCTTCGTGGACGCGCTGCGCCAGCCCTTCGATGGTGACAATGGTCTTGCCATCGGCCCGCTCGGCAGGATAAACACAGGACATGGTCGGCTCGCCGTCCACAAGGACAGTACACGCGCCGCACTCCGCTTCTTCACACCCGATCTTTGTACCCGTAAGGTGAAGTCTCATACGGAGAAGGGAGGAGAGAGTCTCGCCGGGGCGGGCTTCCATTGTTTGTTTGATACCGTTAACTGTAAGATTGATTTTGTTAGTCATGATTGGTTTACCTTTACAACTTCTTCTTTCTTCAAAAGACTTTCTAAGTCTATCTTGAAAGCCAATGAAATAAAATCCATCGTTCCTTTTTGATTTTGTAACGAAGCTCTTGCCATTCGAGCAGTAAATAGTCCTCTATTTCTAGCCCATTTAGCTTCGCTGGAGTCGCAACTTGCTTTCCATTCAACTCGAACAGGATATTCTGCCTTTTCAGGATCGCTTGCATTTTCCATCATTCGTTTGCAAATCAAATCTAACTCGTCTAATCTTTTTCCGTTTATTCTAAAATCCTTCGCCATTATCGCCTCTTCAAGTACAACACCAACACCTACATAACCTTTCCTACTTAAGTATGCTACAACAACATCACCTTGACGCAAGGCTTGAGTTTGTTCTCCCCATATTTTTCCTTGACCAGCAGATAGAAAACCATATTTTCTGCAATCCGCCCAAGTCCTATGGGGACCTTCGCCAACATTGAAAAAATAAACGCCGTTTTGAAAATCAAAACCATATAGGTTTATATGCATTGTGTTGTGAGGGCGAAATTTGTCAGCGAAATGTCCTGAAGACACATTCGTCAAAGTGCGTCCAAGTTTCCATATTAGAGTCTTTTCAATCAAAAACGCTTCACGCTCAGTAAGTTCTTTGGCGATTACTTTTATTATCGGTCTAAGCCCAGATTTATAAATCTCATTTATTCTTTTAGCTTTTTCAGAATCACCATCATCGCCAAGGTGAGCATGTTTTCTGTCCCCAGTTCCTTTTCCGTAATAAAACTCTTCAAAGTTTCGGGGATCAATATATACATAGACATAATACTCAGGTTTATCGCTCATAATTTATCCTGAAATGTGCCTAAGTGGTTAGGAGGCTCTTCCCCATGCAGTATCCAGCACATCCTTGAACAAGCCGCCGACAATGTGACGGCGATAGTCTGCGCTGGCGCGGCGGGCGCTGGTGCGGAATTTGGCTTGACCAAGCAGGGACTCGAGCGTGCGGTTGAAATTTTCTTCGTTGAGGAGTTTTCCGCGCAGGAAGGCCTCGGCTTCAGTGGCACGGAATGGAGTCGAGCCGCCGGGTCCAACGGCGATGTGAACATCCTTTACGATATTCCCTTCGCGTTCAAGCCAGACAGAACAGTTCAGGATGGGAAGCGCAACTCCCTGCGGACGCATGATGCGCTTGAAGCAGGAGGCTTGTCCTTTTTGGACTTGAGGAAGGTAAAACCCGACGATGATTTCTTCTTTTTGGTTGATTGCCGATTTGCCGGGACCTGCAAAGAGCGCGGTGAAAGGCATTCGGCGATTCCCGGCCGGGCTGGCAACTTCCGCCTGGGCGTCGAGCGCGGTCAGGGCGATGGTTCCGTCAGCGGCGGGGAGGGCGTGCGCCACATTCCCCCCGATGGTGGCTGTGTTGCGGACTTGCGGTCCTGCGATCAAATTACAGGCTTCGACCAAAGCCTGGGCGTGCGTCCCAACCAGCGGGTCGGTTGCAACGCGGTTGACCGCCACAGCGGCGCCGATGAAAAGCTCATTCCCTCTCAATTCGAGCATCGTCATCTCCTTGACGAAGGTCAAATCGATCAAGGTGTGAACGGGCTCGTGGCGTCCCTGTTTCAGGTCGAGCAATAGGTCCGTTCCGCCCGCAATGGGCATGGCGGGACCGGATGCCGATACGAGGGCTTGAACCGCCTCCGTAACAGACGAAGGTCGTACATATTCCTGCCAAAGGTTCATAAGTGGTGTCCTTTCTTGACTGGGCGGCGGAACTTTTCGATGGGCTGCTTCGCACAACCCAACGCCGTGGCGCGTGCCGCGCCACGACCACCGAACCGATGGATTATTATTTTCATCCGCCAATCCACGTCGATCTGCGCAAACTAGCGGGTGTTTTTCGTTACATCATCCCGCCTGGTGTTCAGGATGAACACCCGCCATGAGCAAACCAAGTTTCTCAGGCGTGGCGTTCTCACGCAGGACAATGTCCATGACCTGTCCCTCGTAGAGAACGGCAATGCGGTCGGAGAGCGCGAGGATTTCGTCAAGGTCTTCGGAGATCAACATGACCGCCACACCTTTGCGACGTTGTTCCAGCAACTGCTCACGGACGTACTCCGTCGCGCCGATATCCAGTCCACGGGTGGGCTGGGCGGCGATGATGACTCGCGGGGTACGGAAGATTTCACGCGCCAAAACGATCTTCTGGATGTTGCCACCTGAAAGATTTTTAGCACGGGTATCGCGCGAGGGAGTCTTCACGCGGAATTGCTTGATGAGTTCGTCGGAGTGGCGCGAAATCTCGCCGAGGTTGAGGAAGCCATAACGCGAGTACGGAGCCTTGTGATGTTCGCGCAAGACCATGTTCTCAGCAACGGTAAATTCCCTGATCATGCCGTCGCGCATGCGTTCTTCGGGGATATAGGAAAGCATTCGCTCGGTGAGTTCGGCGGGCGGAAGATTGGTCACATCCTGCCCTTCGAGCAAGACCTGTCCACTTGTAACCTTGCGCAAGCCCGCAACGGTCTCCGCCAGTTCGCGCTGACCGTTGCCGGAGACACCCGCAATGCCCAATACTTCACCTGAACAAACATCGAGGTTGACACTGCGTAGACCGGGCGTGCCACGGTCACTGCCACAGGAGACATTCTTGACCTGCAAGCGGGGAGAGCCGCATTCCACCTGTCCGCGGTCGGGGGTGAAGCCAACTTCGCGTCCGACCATCCAGTTGGCAAGCACCTGCTTGGTGATCTCGGAAGTGGGTCGCGTGCCGATCATCCGCCCATCGCGCAACACGGAAACACGGTTGCTGATCTCAACCACTTCATGAAGTTTATGCGAGATGAAGACGAGTCCGTGACCGTCCTTGACCATCTGCTTCATGATGGCGAACAACTCGTCCACTTCCTGGGGGGTGAGCACGGCTGTCGGCTCATCGAGAATAAGCAAAGCCGCGCCGCGATACAGAGCCTTGATAATTTCAACACGCTGCTGCTGCCCCACCGACAACTGCCAGACGTAGGCAGACGGGTCCATTCGCAAGCTGTAGATATCAGCCAGTTCAACAATGCGCTTCGAGACGCGATCGAGGTCGGTCATCAAGCCGCGGGAGGATGGCAGTCCCAGCGCGACATTTTCCGCGACGGTCAAGGTCGGCACAAGCATAAAGTGTTGGTGAATCATGCCAATGCCGAAGTTGATCGAATCCGTCGGCGAGGAAATCCTGACCGGTTTGCCGTTGATCAAAATCTCGCCCTCGTCGGGATGGTACAACCCATAGAGGATTTTCATCAACGTACTTTTGCCCGCGCCATTCTCGCCCAACAGGGCATGGACTTCGCCGGACTTCACGTCGAAATTGACGTGATCGCTGGCAAGCACACCGGGGAATCGCTTGGTGATGCCATGCATCTCCAGGCTGTTAATGCGAGTTCTTCCGGAAGGGAGTTTGTCGGTTTCGCTCATGGGTGACATCCTGCCCCACCCTTGCCTTCCCCCAATTCTTTCAAAATTGGGGGAAGGTTGGGAGGGGGTAAAAATTATTTACAAAACTACGGCAGGGTGATGGTGATGCTTCCGTCCACAACGCCCTTGATGGTTTCGTCGGCCAAAGCCTTGGCGTCGTCGGGCAGGGCGTAATCGGAATTGAACTCGATCACTTCGCCGCCGTTTTCAAGGTTGGCAGTGAAGGACTGTCCACCGAGGGTGCCTTCCTGGACAAGAGCGATAATTTGCTTGAGGACAACTTCCCAGTGGTATACCTGGTTGGCAACCACGATGGAAGGAGCCAGCGAAGTCTGGTTGGACTGGGTGCCAAACCACAGCACGTCTGCTTCCTCAGCCTTGCCGATTGCGCCTACAACCATCTGGGCGGAGCCGGTCAATACGTCTGCACCAGCGGAAATGTGGGTGGTGGCCGCCTCGGAGGCAAGTGCAACATCCGAGAAGGAACCGATATAATTCACATTGACCTGGGCATCGGGATTGGTCGCCAATACACCGGCTTTGAAACCGTCGACATACAATTTTGCGTCACCGGTCTCGATGGGTCCAACCACGCCGATCACGCCGCTCTTGCTGAGTTTCGCAGCCAAAACGCCGTTGACATAACCGCCTTCCTGGGAGGCCGCTTCATAGGCGAAGACATTAGGGAGTCCAAAGGTGTCCACCGTGGTGCCCCAGGCAAAGCTGGTCTCGGGGAAATCGGGGGCGATTTCCTGCAGGGAGGAACCGTATTGCGAGCCGTGCGCAATCACCAGGTCAAAACCCTGGGTGGCATAGTCACGGATGGCGGCAGCGGCATCGTCCACAACGAACATGTTTTCAGAGTAAACGAACTCAAAATTCTCTGAACCCATTTCCTCCTGAACGCGGACGAGGGCATCGTACATGGACTGACCAAACGCCAGGTCGGTGGTGGCGCTGGGCATTACAACCGCAACGCGGAAGGGTTCAGCCATGGGGGCTTCGGTGGGAGCGGGCGCTTCGGTAGCGGGAGCCTCGGTGGCGGCAGGGGCTTCAGTGGCGACAGGGGCAGGGGCGCCGCATGCGCTCAAGACCAAAGCTAGGGTGAGGACAAACCAAAAAACTTTTTTCATCATTCTTCTCCTTGATTTTATAAATGGACAGTTTTTATTTGACATGCAATCTCTTGCAAAAATGACATTCACTCAGCCGATACACCACCTCCTTTTCATGGATTAATCGCCCCGCTCGAAGGGTTTCGACAATGCAGATGGGGCGCGGACTTTAGAAACTGTTGCAACCAACACTAAAATCGTAACCACGTACGGCATCATCACCGCAAGGTCAGACGGGATGGGGATGCTCAACACCTGTATCCATAATTGCAGTGAATTGATCAAACTAAACAACAGCGCGCCACCCAAAACACCAATGGGACGCCACGCGCCAAAGTACACCAACGCAACGGCGATGAAGCCAAGTCCGCTGGTCATGTTCTGCTGGAAGACGTTCAGCAAGGCAATGGACATGGACGCGCCCGCAACGCCAGAAAGAGTCCCGCCAAGGATGATGGTGAAGTAGCGGATGTGTGCCACGCTGACGCCGAGAGAATCCGCCGCATCCGGGTTCTCACCCACCGAGCGAATCTTCAGCCCAAGCGTGGTTTTGTTCAACACGAACCATGCAATGGGAACGAGCAGATACGCAAAATAAACCAGGATGTTTTGACTGAAGAAAATTTTTCCAATGCCGGGGATATCACTCAAAACAGGGATATAAATTTCAGAAAAACCTTTGACCGTTTCCACGGTTCCCATCAACTTTTGAAAGAGCAGGTCGCTCATCCCCAGTCCGAAGAGGTAAAACCCGATGCCGCTAATTCCCTGCTCCGCGTGCAGGTTGACGGTAACGTAAGCCATCGCCAGCCCCATCAATGCGCCGACGATCATGGCTGTCAACAATCCCAGCCACAGATTGCCGGTGGTCAACGCAACGTAAAAGGCGGCAAAGGCTCCCAAAAGCATCTGTCCCTCGACGCCCAGATTGAGGACACCACTTTTTTGCCCAAAGGTCTCGCCGATTGCCGCAAACAAATACGGGGTGGAAAGGCGAATTCCGGAGGCGAGAATACCGATCAAAACAGTGACGGAAAAGAGATCGGAAATCATGAGCCTGCCTCCACTTGCTGATTTTGTTTATCACCCACACCCGGCACAGACGGTGGAGTTTCATCCTCGCGTTTGGCAACAGCCTCACGCCTGCGTTGCCGCCGCTTGCGTATGATCTCACTGCTGACAACAAAGACAACCACCAGGCCGTTCAAGGCAATGATCAGCGCGGAGGGGACTTGCACAATGCGCTGCATCTTGTTTGCGCCGACGAGGAGCGCGCCGAACAAAATCGAAGCGGGGATTGACCAAAGCGGGTGCAACTGACCGAACAACGCGGCAACAATCCCATTGAAACCCGCGCTGCCTGTAAATCCCGAAGCAGAGCCATCCGTAATCATGCGGTAGTTCACACCGAAGACCTGGGTTGCGCCAGCCAGTCCGGCAAACGCACCACTAAGCAGGAGGGCAAGCACCATGTAACGCTGGACTTTGATTCCCGCATAACGCGAGGCATACGGGTTTTGTCCTACCGCGCGAATACGATACCCAAGTGTGGTGCGCCACAACAGGATATAAACCAAAACTGCAAGAATGACGGCAATCAATGCGCCGAGATGCAGACGGGTTGGAGCCAGGCGCGGCAGGCGGAAGATTTCCTCCAAACGCGCGGTCTGGGGAATCTGTGAAGCCAATTGGGCCTGCGCCGGGTCAATCATCGGACCACGCAACAGGAAGTTCATCAACTGCACCGCAATGGCATTCATCATCACTGTACTCAAAATTTCGTTTACGCGAAAATATGCCTTAAGCACGCCGGGAATGCCGCCCCAAATTGCCCCACCCAGAAATCCCGCCAGCATAGCTAGTGTAATCGTCAGCCAGCCGGGCAGGCCAGTGAAATTCAATCCGACCCATGTTGCCAAGATCGCGCCAACGATCATCTGTCCTTCGCCGCCGATGTTGATTACGTCACCGCGGAAGGAGATGCAGATTCCCAGCGCAACTAAAAGCAGTGGTGTCGCCTTGACCAAAGTCTCGGCAAAGGCATTGGGGCTGCCAAATGCGCCATCCCACAAGGCGGCATATGCCTCGATGGGATTGACCTTCAAGAACAGAAGCATCACAGCTCCCACTGCAAGCGCGGCAAGTGTGGCAATGACTGGCAATAAGGCATCAAAAAGAGAACCTAATTTTTGTCGCATCAGGACATCACCCTCCTCGGGGGTCGGATTCGGTGTTCGGGATACAAAAGGAACAGGCGTCTCAATTCCATGCCTGCGCCAAGCTCAAATGTAAAAAAGAATCGTCGAAAACATTCACGCCCAAGGCAAGGGGCAGATTATTCTTCTCGTAAAATGTTGTTTGCAATTGCAGGATTGGGCGGGCGGATTCCCCAGCCAGATATCTATGCGCACCCGGGTCAAGCACAACGGAACGAATATTGGTCAATACGAACGCAATCTTTTTGTGAAAGTATAGTTCGAAAATCTCGCGAATATGAAGTCCCCCGTCAATGTTCTTCATCGGTTCGCATAACATGGAGGCAGGGATCACATTGTCCGCAAGAATAACGGCCCGCTGGTCAGCGTGGAACAACCGCCGCAAACAGATCAACTCATCGCCCGCTTCCAAGCCTAGGACAAGGGACTCTTTTTCTGTCGCGGGACGCTGCGCAATGGAAATCAATCGGATGGACGGGTTGTAACCGTTGCCGGCAATCAACTCGGTCAAATCCCACAAATTACCGAAGTGCGCGCTCGCGCGGTGTGCATGCTCGTTGACGTAAGTCCCATCCCCCTGTTTGCGGATGATAAATCCGTTGGCTGCTAGTTTGGCAAGGACGGAGCGCACGGTGGCACGGCTGACCCCCAACTCGTCAGACAATTCGCTTTCCGAAGGAATCCGATTCCCAGGCGAATATATCCCGCTCCGAATCCGCTCCAGGAGGATTTCATCTACTTGATCCGCAATTGACCTTGCTTGAAGTACGCGCATGATATGGTATTTCAAATGGCAGTCGTCTGACGTTTGTCTATTTGTAACATATTTCACATGGAAATTCAAGAGGCAATTTTTGAAGTGAATTGTCCGACATAAAGCACCGGGGCGGCTGGGTATGCGCCGTCCCGATGAAAGGTTTCCTACTTTCCGCGCTCTCCGCGAATGTACGGGTTGCCAAGCGCGGCGGGTGCGCCCAGTCTTTTACGCATGGCTTCGCGTGAGCCAATCACCAGCACGATGACGGTGAAGGCATACGGCAGCATTTGCAGGAAGAAGCCCCAATACGGGTTGTAATAAAAGGGATTGTTAAAACCGAACAAAATGGTCGGTCCCTGAATATCCAGAATCAGGCGGCGGAGCGCACCAAAAGCATACGAACCGAACATGGCACGGACCGGATCCCACTGGGCAAAGATGACCAGACCGACAGCAATCCAACCCTGCCCGGCGGTGGTCAACTCGCTGAACCAGCCCGGGGAAACCGCAAGACTGATGGTGGCTCCCGCCAAACCCGCCAACATCCCGCCGACAAAGACGTAGAAATAACGCAGTCCAAAAACGCTAATGCCCAATGAATCTGCAGCGGATGGATACTCACCCACCGAGCGCAGGTTGAGTCCGGGGCGGGTATGATTAATGTAGTACCATGCCAGCGGTGTGAACAGGTATCCGATGTAAACCAACACACTTTGTCTGGTGAACAGGATGGGACCCAGGAAAGGAATCTGCGAAAGCAGGGGAATTGAAAAATTGGGCAGAAGGGAAACCGTGCCGGCCTTGCTCAGGCCCTCGCCCAGCACAAGGCTGATGCCCGTGCCGAGAAAGGTAAGCGCCAATCCGCTGACGACCTGGTCAGCCTGCAAAGTAATGGTGATGAAGGCATGCACCTGGCTGATGAGTCCGGCGACAAACATCGCCATCAACACGCCAACCCAAGGGTTACTTGTGGCGATAGTTGTGCTGAATGCCGTCATGGCGCCAAGCAACATCATGCCTTCCACGCCAAGGTTCATTACACCAGAACGTTCAGCAAAAATCTCACCGATCGTGGCAAATAACAATACCGTGCCTGTCGCCACGCCAGCCTGAAGAATTATGATTGCATCCATAGATTATTCCTCCTCCCCACGCACAATGCGGACACGATAGCGTAGCAGGAAGTCACTGGCGATAAGCGAGACCAGAATGATGCCCTGAATCATCTTCGGCACACCCGAAGGCTGGATTTCACGTCCCGCCAAAATCAAAGCTCCAAACAAAACCGAAACCACAATAATAACCAGTGGATTAAGTTTCGCCAGCCATGCTACAATGATGCCTGTAAAACCGTAACCAGCAGCAAGGGGCGCAGTCTGCAAGCGGTGAACCACGCCCGAGACCTCGCTCATCCCACCCAAACCAGCCAGCGCACCCGAAAGCATCATGACGTAAATGATGTTGCTGGTGATATTGATACCTGCATATTTCGCCGCCTGCGCGTTGTCACCAATCAAGCGAATTTCATATCCCCAGCGGCTGCGATACACGATCAGCCAGAGGATGATTGCCGCAACAATTCCAAGCAACAAGCCTGCATGGGTCGTCAGCCCGCGAAAGGCTGGAATGTTCTTTGCGTATTCCGCCAGACGCGGAAGCCAGGCGCTGAGCGGAAACTTGGGAGACATCTGGAATCCACCCTCAGACCAGACGCCAAAAATCCAAAAGTTGATCCATGCGACGGCGATGTAATTCAACATCAAGGTGCTGATGATTTCATTCACGTTGAACTTCGCCTTGAGAAAGCCGGGGATGAATCCCCATAGCGCGCCTGCCGCCATGCCAGCCAGCGCCATCACGGTCAGGAACAGCCAGCGGGGAGTTTCCTCAGGCAGCACGGGGGCCAGCACAATTGCACTCGCGCCAAACGCGCCCATGATGAACTGTCCCTCGGCGCCAATATTCCACAATTTCATACGGAACGCCACTGAACAGGCCAACGCGGCAAGCAAAATTGGGGTCGCTTTTACGATCGTATCTGACAGCACGCCAACATCGCCAAACGAAGCCTTTGCAATGTGCTGATAGGATCGGATCGGGTCGCCACCTGCGAACATAATCAAAATTCCACCCAGAATCAGCGCAAACACAAGCGCGCCAAGTGATACCAGCAGCGGATACCAGGCGGGCGGCACGTCAAGGCGCGGCTCGACACGAATCTTATAGCCTGCGCTCTTCTTCTTCAAAGTTGTGGACTCAGCCATTTGCGCCGACTCCTTCCTTGTGGATTTGATCCAGTGGGGTGCCTGTCATCATCAAGCCGATGGTCTCGATCAACTTCTCGTCCGGTTCCACTCCCCCAACCTTAACCTCACCCATGGATTTCCCTTCGTAAATCACGTACACGCGGTCGCTCAGCGAAAGCAATTCCTCCAACTCTTCGGAGATAAGAAGAACTGCCGCGCCCGCTTCGCGCTGCGCCATCAACAGACGGTGGACACCTTCGATTGCACCAACGTCCAACCCACGGGTTGGCTGCACGGCGACCATGAAACTAGGCAACCCCGAAATCTCACGCGCAAGGATCACGCGTTGCAAATTCCCACCGGAGAGCAGGCGCACCGGCGTGGACACATTCGGCACAATAATGTCATATGCCTGTTTAAGTTCGTTGGCGAGTTTTGTCGCCACGTTCATATCCAGCATACCCGCGCGGGAAATGGGTGGCTGACGATATTTCTTCATGATCACATTATCGGTCACGCTCAGGTTAGGAGCGCTGCCTACATGGTTTCGGTCTTCGGGGACATACGCCATGCCGTGTTGAATGCCAAACAAGGTATTGTGAGTGCTAAGCATATCGCCATTCAAAATCACCTGTCCCTGCTTGCATTTGCGGAGACTGGTAATCACCTGCGACAACTCGGACTGTCCATTTCCCGCTACACCTGCCACGCCAACAATTTCACCCGCGCGCACGTTGAGTGAAAATCCACGCAGGGCGGGCAGACCCTTGTCATTATCTGCGTGGACATCCTTCACTTCAAGCACAGTCTCACCGGGGTTGCTGGGTTTCTTATCCAACGCAAAGACCACATCGCGCCCAACCATCAAGCGTGCCAGTTCCTGCCGCGTGACGCCCTTGGAAGGAACGCCCATCGCGGTAGAAACGCCACGGCGCAACACGCTCACGCGATCGGCAATGGCAGTCACTTCCTGCAATTTGTGACTGATAAAGATAATGGACTTACCCTGCGCCACCATGGAACGCAAAATCTCAAACAAGCCTTCGATTTCCTGAGGCGCAAGGACAGCTGTCGGCTCGTCCATAATGAGAACGTCCGCGCCGCGATATAGCATTTTGAGCAGCTCAACGCGCTGCTGTTCGCCAACAGACAACTGCCAGATTTTGGCTTTTGGGTCCACCTTCAATCCAAAGCGCTCACCGACCTCCAACACTTTGGCGTCATACTGGGGCAGGCGCATGAAAAAACGCGGATCATCCAATCCCAAGAGCACATTCTCCGTGACTGTTTGTGAGGGGACCAGCATGAAGTGTTGGTGAATCATGCCAATCCCGGATTTGATTGCATCCCGCGGTGAATAAAATTCCACGGGTTTGTCTTTTACTTTGATAATTCCTGCTTCCTGCCGGTATAAGCCAGCAAGGACATTCATAAGGGTGCTTTTCCCCGCACCGTTCTCGCCAAGCAATGCGTGGATCTCGCCCGCGCGTAATTCGAAATCCACGTGGTCGTTGGCAAGCACGCCAGGAAACTTCTTGACGATTCCGCGCATTTCAACGGCAAGCATTTCAGATGTGGAAGATGTGGTCTGTGTCACTGAATCACTCCTGCAATAAAGCCATTGTTCTCTGTTAATCGAACAGGCCGCAAGGATAAAGAGGGCTGGAACCCCGATTAGAGTCCCAGCCCATACAACAAACGATTATTGAGGCAGTTCTGCGGTAATGCCTTCAGCCCACCACTTCATGCAGACTTTCACACTGCAGGGCAGACCATATTCGGGGAACGCGTCGAGGTCAACCTGTTGCAGGCTCTGACCTTCGGGGAGAACCACGTTACCCTGATTGTCGTTGATGGGTCCGGTAAACACGTCGAAGCGGGTGAATTCACCGGCAAGCATCTTGGCGAGGATATCCTGCACCTCGGCGATGACTGCGGGATCGAGGTCCTTCACGCCGGGCTGCATTTCCTGACCTTCCATGAAGCCATAGAGACCCAGGGCGCCGGTTTCGGCATCGAAGTACTGCCAGCCGGGCTTGTAGGTGCCGGCGATCACCTGTTCGGTGATTTCGGCATAAACGGGACCCCAGACCCAGTACGGGGCGGTCAGACAGCGCTCGACTTTGCAGGAGCCGTACCAGTCATAGGTGACGCCCCACTTGCCCTTTTCCTGGGCAACATCGGCGACGGCAGGGGTATCCGCACCGGTGAACACGACCTGGGCGCCAGCGTCGAACAGGGAGGCAGCAGCTTCCTTCTCGATGATCGGATCATGCCAGGTGTTGATCCAGCGAACATCCATGGTGCACTCGGGGCAGGTCTTCTTCATGCCGAGGGCGATGGCGTTGCCGAGGCGGATTTCTTCGGGGATGGGGAAGGTAGCCATGTAACCAAGCTTGGGATTGCCATCAGCTTTCGCTCGCGCGCCAGCCAGCATGCCAGCCAGGTACTTCATGTTTTCCATCGCGCCCATCAGGTTGCCGAAGTTGGTTTCATTGGAGGCAATGCCGGTGAGGTGGATGTACATCACATCAGGGAACTCTTCAGCTACGGCAGCCATTGCATCACCGAAACCAAAGGAGGTACCGAAGATCAGGTTGAAGCCCTTGCGAGAAAGGCTGCGGAAGACCTGTTCCGAGTCGGCGCCTTCGGGGACGTTTTCAATGTAAGCAATGTTCACATTGTCCACATTCGCCTTGATGTATTCAAGACCTTCGTAGTGAGCCTGTGACCAGCCGCCATCGTCGTGGGGTCCAATCAAGACAGCGGCAACATTGAACATGCCTTCTTGAACTTCAGGGATCTGGAATCCACCGGTTTCCTCGGCTGCAGGGGCTTCAGTGGCGGCGGGAGCCTCAGCCGCGGGGGCTTCGGTGGCGGCAGGCGCGGCGGGAGCCTCTGTTGCAACAGGGGCGGGAGTGCCACAAGCCGAAAGGACAAGCATGAGCGCCATGGCGAACATGGCAAGACGAGCAAAATTCTTACGCATTCTTTCTTCTCCTTATCAAATTTGAGTTTTCCGACAACAAAACTTGCAGGGATGATTCGCAGCAACCACCTCCTTTCAAGTTGTCTAAACAATTTTACCAGAATTCAAGTCAGACCACTAAGGCTTGCACTCGAATTTGCTTCGCGCTTTTTCCAGCGCGTTTATCTGCTTTGGCGTACTTTCAGTCTCACGCTCGATGCGTTCCCATAATTTGCACAGCGGCGGGGCCACGTAACTCCTAGATACCTTGTAAGATGCCAGCGACAATTCTACCGCCTTTTCCCAATCCGCCGCATGGGCGTAGCCTTCGATGAAAACGAAGCGCTCAATGGGATCGTTAGGATAATCACCGAGGGCAAAAGCTACATCGCCCAATTGGGTCACTGTTTCCCAGTCATCCATCTGGCGGGCAAGATCGGCTTTTTGAAAATAATAGCACCAGCCATGCCCAGGTTCGGGGTAATAGATTTCCGGCATCCGCGCAATCAGTTCGCTCAAGATCGGCGCGGTGGACGAAAGCGGGGTTGCCTCACGCAACAAGGAATCTTCAGGGATAAGGCGATTATCGGCGTCGATCTCCGGGTCGAGCAGGCGCAAACAACGCGGCGGCGCATAATAGAAAACCACCGTCTGTGAAGTATTCCCATGAAATTCGCCGGCCAGAAAATCATAATCGACGGGAGTATCCGCGGTCAACGGAAGTTCGTCACGATTTGTCGGATAGAACAAAACATAATCCCAAACGTCGGTATGGTTATCCGGCGAGTAAATCCAGTTCACCACAGGGCTGAGCGAATTGTCTGCGTAGTACTTCAGCTCCTCATTCATTAAAACCATTGTATTCTTTTCCAGCCCGGGCGCGCGCCAAGTCATCTGCCAGAATAGATTTTTGTGATCGGTCCAGTCGCGGCGGAATTCGTTCGCCCACAAAAACTGGCGTCCAGCCGCAAGGGAGATAAGAACAACTGCAACCCCAAGCCTGATTTTTGTTGGAATGAATTCCAATATGCCGGCCAGCACAAAACTCACGCCGAGCAAAAATGAAAGAGTGGCGCGGTTGGCGGGGAAACCAAGCGAGACGGGGACATTGACCAGCCAGAAAGGAGGTCCGCCGAGGAGGAGCATGACAACGCCCAAGGCAATGACCCGCCAACCAGTCTGATTTTTTCCCGTACTCTCGGTCTGATCCCGCCACCCGAACAGAATCAACCCGGCAACGGCGATCACCACCACGGCATATATCAATACCGTGCGCGGGCCATCCACCAATGGATTGGGGAATTGAAACGCCTGCGACCATGCCGCAACAGTCACCGTCCACAGGCTTGAAAGAACATTTTTGAGAAGCAAGAGGGTAGTATCAAGTGGGGCTTTGACCAGTTCCTCCTTGAGGCTAAAACCGTAAATCTGGTTATTGAAAACGAAGATGCGCGATAAAACCGCAAGGATGAAAACTGCCAGGTACGGAGTCCACAGCCTGAGGGTGCGTGCAAAGCGTTCCTTTGGGGAAAATTCTGCCTGGAGCGTAGTCCAAATCAAAAAGGGACGAATCAGTTCGAGGACGAAGAAATATTCCATCATCCAAAGATTGAGCGCGGAAAATATCATGGCGGGAATCGTCTTTCCACGCAGCATCAAATGGAGAGAATAAAGAAAGAAAAAGAGAACGATGAAAAAATGACTATAAAGATAACTTCCCCACTGCTGGTTGAAACCGGGATAAAGCAAAAACAAAAGGCTGAGAGTGAGCGCGAATTTTTCACGTTGCGGGAAAAGTTGCTTTGCAATCGCCCATAACATGACCGCGCCCAACCAGCGCCAGAACAAGGCAAAGATCTGCCAGTGAACCGGCTGATGCGGCAGGATGTGCGTGGTGACTTGATAGAGCAGCGCCCACACCGGTCGGTTGGTGGAAAAATAGAGCATCATCGCATCCGCGCCCAACTGATAGCGAATCCACGACATCGGCAGGTCATCCCAGTAAAAGCCAAGTTGCGGGATGAGCAAGCCATAGGCAAGGATTGCTGCGACAAGCAAGGTAAGAGCGGGATGAAGGCGCTTCATGGAGATACCGTAGGGGCGGGGAACCCCGCCCCTACATCAGATAATTTACGGAACGATCCAGGTCCCTGTTTCGCCCTTGAGAGCGCGCCCGATGTTCTCGGGATTGGTGATCAGGGCTTTACCATTGGGCATGGCTTCAAGATACCAGATGATGGCCTGAATCTTGGGAGCCATCGAACCTTTGGCAAAGTGCTTGCCTTCGGCAAGGTAGGCTTTGGCTTCGGCGAGGGTCATCGTGTCGAGCCACTTCTGCTCGGGCTTACCAAAGTTGATGGCGACCTTCTCAACAGCGGTGGAGATGACGAACAAATCCGCCTTGATGTTCCGCGCCAGCAACGACGAAGCGAAATCCTTGTCGATCACAGCGGCAATGCCTTCATAGTTGCCGTCACCAGGGTCAATGACGGGGATTCCGCCGCCGCCCACCGTAATAGTGATAATACCCTTTTCGAGCAGGGTTTGAACGGTTTCCAGTTCGACGATTTCCTTGGGAAGCGGGGAGGCAACGACACGCCGCCAGCCACGCCCGGCATCTTCCACTACGCTCCAGCCTTGCTCTGCCTGACGACGCTTGGCATCTGCCTCTTCCATGAAACTGCCAATGGGCTTGGTGGGATTCTTGAAAGCGGGGTCTTCCCTATCCACCAAAGTTTGGGTGATAACCGTCACCACCTTCTTCTTTATGTTGCGTTGATAGAGGATGTTTTGCAGGTTCTGCTGGAGGGAATAGCCAATCGCGCCCTGGCTGTCCGCGCCGCAGACATCGAGCGGGACCTCGTGCATCCCAGCGGTCTTGGCGGCAATCTCGGAGCGGCGCAGGATATAGCCTACCTGGGGACCATTCCCATGCCCGATGGCCACATCCCATCCCTGCTCGATCATATCCGCGATATGCATACAGGTTTCCTTCGCGGCCTGATACTGGCTGTCAACAGTGACAGTTTTATCGTCCTTGATCAGCGAATTGCCACCGATGGCAATTACAGCGAGTTTGCTTGTCATGAGCTCTCCTATGCCATCGTCAGCGCCATCACGGCCTTTTGCGCGTGCAGGCGGTTTTCAGCTTCATCAAACACAACCGAGTTGGGACCATCCAGCACCCTGCTGGTGACTTCGATGTCACGGTCGGCGGGAAGCGGGTGCATGTAGATGCAATCCTTCTTGGCGACTTGGAGTTTGGCGTCGTCCATGAGCCAGTTCTTGAAGGAATCCTGAAGTTTCTTGCCCTCGACCTTGTCGTTGGTGGTGAGGAGCGGTCCCCAGGATTTGGCGTAGATGACATCCGCATCCTTGCAGGCTTCGGTCATGCCATCCTTGCTGTCGATGATCTCGAAGGACGTACCAGCAATCTTCGCCTGTTCCTTCGCCTGCTCGACGATATCGGGCATGAGTTGGAATCCAGGCGGATAAGCAAGCGTCACATCCATACCAAAGCGCGGCATCTGAAGGATAAGGGATTGGGGAACCGAAACCGGCTTGAGGTAGGAAGCAGCATACGCCCAGGAAACCACGATCTTCTTCTTGCGCAGATCACGACCCTTCTTCTCCATGATGGTCATCAGGTCGGCAAGGCACTGGAAGGGATGGTAGATGTCGCATTGCATGTTGAGAACCGGGGCGCGACTGTTGTCGGCGACGCCATGCAAATATTTGTTGCCGTCGCCAAAGTCACAGTGGCGGATGGCAATGCCGTCGAAGTAGCGGCCAAAGATTTCGCCGATTTCAACGGGGGTATCACCGTGAGAAATCTGGGTGGTATTGCTGTCAATGAAAGCGCCGTGTCCACCGAGTTGGGCGATGCCCGCTTCGAACGATCCACGGGTGCGGGTGGAGGAGAAGAAGAACAACATCGCCAGCACCTTGTCGCGCAGGTAGGCATGCGGCTCGCCAAGAGCGCGCTTGCGCTTCAAATCCCAGGCGACATCCAGAACGGTTTCGACTTCCTCTTTCGTGAAGTCCAGGTCGCCAATTAAATCGCGACCTCTAAAGTTGGTCTGCATAATTTACTCTCCTTGTGTAATTTGAATACAGTAAACAGGTAGACAAGTCACATATATAAATGTCCACTTGTCTACCATGTAACTACTAAACTATCGAACTATTAAACTTTTTTACTCCATCGCGCCCAACACCAGCGCCAGCAGGGTCATGCGCATGACGACACCGTTGAAGGCTTCCTGCCAGTAGCGTGACCAGCGGGTGATATCCACATCGAGGGGGACTTCATCCATGCGCGGCAGCGAGTGAAGCAGGATCGCATCGGACTTGGCTTTCTTCTCGAGCAGTTCGCGCGTAATCCTGTAGTTGGCAGGCGTGAGGCTGAGTTCGCCAGTGCGCTCATCGCGGGATTTGGTGTAGTCAGGCTGGACAACCGGCTCAACGAGAATCACATCAGCATCTGCAATCGCCTTTTCAACGTGGTCAACTTCCTTGAAGTCCACGCTGTATTGCTTGAGTTCCTTCTTGAACTCGTCTGTCAAGCTCATATCGGGAGGAGAGACAAAAGTGATTGGACAATCAAACTGGCTCAGGGCATAGCCAAGCGAGTGCATGGTACGCATGCGCATGTCACCAACAGCCAGCCACTTGAGACCGTCGATACGACCTTTTTCACGCAGAACGGTGTAAAGGTCGGTCAGGATTTGGGTCGGGTGCTCACCCCAGCCATCGCCGCCATTGATGATCGGAATGCTCGCCCACTTCGCGGCTTCGTGTGGTGCCCCCTGCTGGAAGTGGCGCATGACAATTACATCGCCATAGTATTCCAGCATCTTAACCGTATCCTTGATGGACTCCTGGTAGAAGTCGCCAGCGCGGGTCATCTTGGCGTCCGAGAAACCTGTAACGTGGCCGCCCAATCGGTGCATGGCGGATTCATGAGCCAGGCGCGTGCGCGTCGAAGGCTGATAAAAAGCCGTTACAAGGGTCTTTTCCTTGAGTAAATCCACATTCTTCCTGGCGCGTGCAATGGGTTCCATCTTCTGGGCCACCTCAAAAACATGGAAGAATTCGTTTCGTTCGAATTCCTTGAGTGAAAGAATGTCACGACCTGCAAAACTACGCATTTTGAAACTCCTTGTATCAAAAAGATTTTATATAGGTAGGCACACACGGATACAGGTTCCGTGTACCTTCCTACGTGATTACTTGTTTACCTTCTCTGCCAGCATCTGCGGCAGTAATGCGTAAAACTCTGTGGCGGCCACAACCTCGTCAAGCGGCACGTTTTCATTGGTCATGTGCGCGGTTTTCTCGTCGCCGGGGCCAAAACCAATGGACGGGATGCCCGCTTTGCCAGCCCAATAGGTACCGTTGGTCGAGAAGTCCCACGTACCCAGATTCCGCTTCTCGCCCCACAGCGCCTCGATCGTGCCCTGCCCCGCATTTACCAACGGATGCGAATCCTCCAACAGCCAGGCCGGGTAGTATTTCGAGACAGGGAAGACAAAGCCCGTATAGGAAGGCGCATCGTAGAACAGTTCCTCAACCTCGATTTCATCCTGCAAATAGTCGGGAATCAAACCCTTAATCTGCTGGATCACCTCTTCGCGCGGTTCATTGGAAGTGATACGGCGGTCGATGTAGATCGTGAACTGGTCCGGCACCGCATTAAGGGAAGCCGTACGCGCCGACACATCCGTCACTGCAATGGAAGGGAAGCCCTGCACAGGATGATAGCCCATGCCGAAGCGCATGCGTCGATCCAACTCACGGACCTGGGTGATGATCGCCATCATCTTGTAAACAGCATTGTCACCGAGGTAATGCGATGCCGCGTGTGCCGAACGTCCACTGGCAGTGACCTTCAACTCGATGCGTCCCTTGTGTCCGCGATAGACTTGCATCTTGGTCGGCTCGCCAATGACTACAAAATCCGGTTTGACCTTCGGGTCCACTTCAACGAAGGTGTTGGGCGCAATGCCGTCACACCATTCTTCCATGTTGCCGAAGTAATAGGCGGTATAGCCGTCAAGCAGACCCAGGTCGCGGGCAAGCGCCAAACCATAGACCATGCCGGGCGTACTACCTTTTTCATCGCAAGCCCCGCGTGCGTACAGGACACCGTCTTCCACCTTGCCAACGAACGGGTCCCATTCCCACTCCTCGGGATCGCCAACACCGACAGTATCGATGTGCGAGTCAAAGACGATCACTTTTCTGCCATTGCCGATGCGTCCAACGGTGTTGCCCATTTTGTCGAAGCGAGCCTCATCGAAGCCAAGTTTTTTCATCTCAGCCTGGATGCGATCACCGACATCCTTCAATTGACCGTCCATGCTGGGAATGGCAACGATGTCGCGCATGAACTGGATGATATTCTCACGATTTTCCTGTACTCTCTTTTTTAGTTCCTGAACTTTCATTTTTCACCTCATTTTTTAAATTCACCACAAAGCCTGTAAAGACCACGGAGTGTAAGCAAACCTATCTGCCTCCCACACGGCGCACCACGTGGAAACGGAAATAACCGGGAATGAAATAACTCGTCGAATAATCGAGAACATGCCCATCCCCCGCATACAGCTTGGAGACGAACTGCAACAACACGTCACCGCGCTGGATCTCAAGCGCCTTCGCGACATCGGCAACAGCGTTCGTGGCGCTGATATCGGCCCGGGAAACGTTCAACACATCGCCGCGCTGAAGCAGCACATCCAAAACCGAACCACGAAAATCAGCCGGCAGGTCTTCCATACACAGGACAGACTCAGGCAGAGTATCTACAAAATATGCCACGGGACGTCCATCGGTACAGATCACACGGCGGACACGCAACAAAGGTGTGCCTGCAGCAACGCTCAAATTTCCCGCCGTGTTTGCATCGGCAGTTATTTGTTCCACGCTCAGGTTGCTGACCGAAATCGCAAGCCCCAGGCGGTTTGCCATCGTCTCAAGGCTCTCCAACACTTCAAGACCGGTGTCCAACACCGGCGACTTGCCAACCACAAAAGTACCTGAGCCTTGTCTGCGCCGTACAAGTCCCTGCGTCTCAAATGTCCGCATGGCATCGCGCAAAGTTGCGCGGGATACGCCAAGTTGCTTTGCAAGGTCTGGCTCAGAAGGCAGACGCTGACCCGCAGGCGTGTGGTCGATCAACTGCGCCAGGTCTGCCTGCAAGCGTTGAAAAGGAAAATTCGACATGGCTCCTCAATCATCCAGGACGGATATGAAATCAAAATTGGTTACGTCGACAAGACCCTTGTCCGAAATCCGCAATTCGGGAATCACCACCAACCCAAGCAGGCTCAACTGCATGTTTGGATTATTCAGCTCACTACCACAAGCCATAAAGCCCCGCAACACCGACGCCGCTTTCCTGGCAACTACTTCCGCACGTTCATTGGACATCAAGCCTGCGATCTGCAACTCCACCTGCCCAACTACTTCGCCGTTCAACACCACAATCTGTCCACCCCCGCACTTCGCCAGTTCGTTCGCGGCAATCGCCATGTCCTCGTCATCGGTGCCAACTACAATCATATGATGGCTGTCGTGCACCACTGTCGAAGCAATCGCACATTTCCTTGTGAATTCGAATCCATTCACCAGTCCAACTGACACCTTGCCTGTCCCACGGTGACGCTCCACCACCGCGATCTTGGCGAGGTCACGCGTCAAATCTGCCCTGACTTCGCCCTCTTCAGCCTTGACCTTCATCTTGAGATGACGCGTGGGTGCCTGATTCTCGATGACGCCGATGACATGCGCCTCGACTTCCACGCCGTCGACCGCCCGTGTCCGAAGGACAAAGTCCTCCGCTTTGAGTGGTCTCTTTAAGCGGACGGATTTCTTCGCCCAAGCAGGATATTTCACTGTTGGCAAATCGATCTTCATTTCCCCATTCTCAGCAATGACCTGCCCCCTGGCAATTACAACATCCGCTTTGAAATTCATCAGGTCATTTACAAGCAGGACATCTCCCCAACGTCCGGGCGCAATCATACCCATTTCCCTAGTAAGCCCGAAATGTTCCGCTGTGTTGATGGTCATCATCTGGATGGCGATCATTGGGGTAAGTCCCTCGCAGATGGCGTGACGCAGTACCCGGTCCATGTGACCCTCCTGGGCAAGGGTCGCCGCATGTGAGTCATCTGTGCAAAGGATGAACCTACGCGAATCCAGTTTCTTTTCAGTGATTGCCTTCACCTGCGTTGCGACGTCATGCCAGGCGGAGCCATACCGGAGCATGGCCTTCATCCCTTGCCGTACACGAACCACCGCATCCTCCATTCGCGTGCCTTCATGGTCGTCTTCAGCCCCACCCGCCACATAACCATGAAAAGACAGACCCAAATCAAGCGAGGGGTAATGTCCGCCAATAACCTTTCCTGCCGCGTGGGTTATGTTCATCTCATCGAGCATCTTTTTATCGCTCATAAAAACACCGGGGAAATTCATCATCTCACCCAGTCCGATGATCCCCTTCCACTTCATTGCTTCGGCCACTTCTTTGGGACCAATCGAAGCGCCTGGTGTTTCAAACCCTGGAGACGACGGCACACAGGAGGGCATCTGCACCCAGACGTGAATGGGCTGTTTGGCGGCTTCGTCCACCATCAACTTGACACCCTTCAAGCCAAAAACGTTGGCAATTTCATGCGGATCGATGAACATGCCTGTGGTGCCATGTACTGCCGCCGCGCGCACAAACTCGGTGACAGTGAGCATGCCCGACTCAACGTGCATGTGACCATCGAGCAGGCCCGGCACAAGGTGACGTCCCTTGGCTTCGATGACCTTTGTTTTCTTTCCGATCGTATGGCCGGCGTCAGAACCCACAAAGGCAATGTGCCCGTTGACGATGGCGACATCGGTATGCGGGATGATCTCGCCGGACTGCACGCTGACCCATTTTCCACCAAGGATCACAAGGTCGGCCGAGGCGCGCCCCATTGCCACATCGACAAGTGAACGGGTAAGTTTCGTGGAAGGTGTCATTCCCATCTCCTGTGTATTTGGGGCTTAGGCTCGGGTGGCAAGAATTTGAAAAAGAACATAAATCAGATATCCAAAAACCGGCATCGGCAATGACCAGGCAAAGATGGGGTCGTCCCTGCCAATGAAATAGGACGATCCCATGGCAAACAACGGCATCAATCGCACAAACAGCGGGAATCCTGTCCATGCACCCCTTGCAAAGGCAAAGGGAATGAGCAGGAAGACGGCAGCCACCATCAGGCCGGGATCCTTTCTAATCAGGGCAAGCAACATCAAAATCATTATTATGCCCGCGACCACCATGCCAGGGATTCCATTGGAAAGCGCAATTAAAACGTTTGTCACAAGATCCATGAAAACTCCTTTATCCAGCCAGCAGGCGTCTGGCCGCCTTGTTATGTTTTTCGATCAGCTTGTGTTCGTTCACCGTCACCAGTTGACCTTCCTTCACGACAAATTTTCCGCCAACCACGGTGTAATCCACATTCATAGATTGAGCAAAGACCACCGCCGAGACGGGGTCGTGCATACCAGTGTAGGACAGTTTATTCAGGTTGACAGCGAAGAAGTCGGCGCATTTACCAACTTCGAGACTTCCAATATCGGTACGGCCCAACACCGCTGCTCCACCGCGCGTGCCGAGATGCAAAGCCTCGCGGGCAGTCATCAATTTTCGCCCCTCACCCTGCCCTCCCCGAGAGGGAGAGGGTGAAGCGGAGAAACCCGTCAGTCCTTCCTTTACACGCGAGACCAGCATCGCGTTGCGGACTTCCGCCAGCAGGTGCGAACCATCGTTGGAGGCGGAGCCATCCACGCCCAAACCAACGTTGACGCCAGCCGCACGATATTCCTTGACCGGCGCAATGCCGGAGGCAAGCCGCATATTCGAGGTGGGACAATGCGCCACGCCGCAGTGGTGCTTGGCAAAGACTTTGATTTCCTCATCATTAACCCAAACCGCGTGCGCGAACCAGACGTCACCACCAACCCAATCCACTTCCTGCATGTAGCCCACCGGACGATGACCGAACATCCGACGGCAAAACTGGTCTTCGTCTTCGGTCTCCGCAAGATGGGTGTGCAGATGCACACCATATTCCCGCGCCATTTTTGCGGACTGTTTCATCAAGTCCGAGGTAACGCTGAATGGCGAACACGGCGCAAGCACGATCTGGGTCATCGCGCCGGGCTTGGCATCGTGGTATTTTTCGATCAGGCGCTGGGAATCCTTGAGGATGTTTTCCTCGGTGTCCACCACACTGTCGGGCGGGAGTCCACCCTTTGATTCACCCAGACTCATCGAACCGCGGGAAGCCTGGAGCCGCACCCCAATTTCGAGGGCGGCGGCAATTTCATCATCGAGTTTCGAACCGTTTGGGAAAAGGTAGAGATGATCTGACGCAGTGGTGCACCCTGAAAGCGCCAGTTCCGCCAGCGCAGTTTGTGTCGAGACGAAAATGTCATCGGGTTGGAACCGTGCCCAAATCGGGTACAAGGTCTTCAGCCAATTAAAGAGGTTTGCATCCTGCGCGGCAGGGACAGCGCGCGTGAGGGTCTGGTAGAAATGATGGTGCGTGTTAACCAACCCCGGCAGGACGACATGGCCCTTGAGGTCAAGCACTTCATCAGCAGTGGACGGAAGATCATGGGTTGCACCAATCTGCTCGATAACCCCGTCACGAATAAAAAGACCGCCTTCGGGAATTTCCCGCTGGTGGTCATCGATAGTTACAAGATACGCATTTTTTATGAGAAGAGTTGTCATTGGTTTTGGACTTTAGCAGTTAGCCTTAGACTTAATTGTCTGACAACTTATAGTGTAGCAAAAAAGGGGAAGGATGTCAAATGGATTTTGGCGATGTCAGGAGACGGAATTCAGTGGGCATCTGAGAGACTCTCAATAGGATTTGTCAGCCCGGTTTGGCTATCCTTGAAGCAACGAGACAAGGAGGCTGCCATGAAAGTCATTTCGATCCTGTTGGCGTTTCTCAATTCACTGATCGGCGGGTTGCTCATTCTTTCGTGCGTATCGGCAGGCGAGTCACTGGGGTGGATATCCTTCAAGAGCGGCGCGGGGATGCTGGCGATTGGCTCCGGCATCCTGACTTTCAAAGACAGTGTTTATCCAGTCCACCAGAGTCGCGTTCTGTTGAATGGACTATTGCTGATCGTAGTCGGCGTCTCGGCAGTGGCGTGGGGGATTCACTGGTCCATCGTCAGCGGGGATATGAAAAACACAGTCCTGCTGTTTGGCGGCAGTTTGTTCTTTCAGGGGTTGACCTCGGTGCTGGGAATCGAATCAAACGAAGCGCGCGGTTAGCAGGGTCATCTGGAAGCGGAACATTTCAAACCTAACGCGAGGATGGCTTTCTCCCATGCGTGTGCCATCTTGTCATAGCCTCTGGGGTTGGGATGATAGAGAGTGATGAAATCATTCTTCAAGAGAATATCCTGCATATCCACGACTGAAACATGCTCCCCCTTGGATGCGGCAATCTCCGGAATTGCTTCGTTGTATAGAACATGATTCGAGTCAGAACCCCAACGTGTGCGGATGATGTAGGCAACAATAACATGCGCCTCAGGCCGACGGGCAAGGATAGCGCCCAGGAGCGCTGAAAGGTTTTCAATGGTGTCCGCCAGATTTACATCCTGCCGGTGATTGGGACCAACATGATGCAGGTCGTTCGAGCCAACATGCAGCAGGATAATATCCGGCTGATAAGTTTCAAGCCATCCTTCTGTTTCGATTGCATCGCGGATATCTGCAATCCTCCAGCCTGAGTGTCCCTCGTTATCGGGGTCGGGAAGAACATCCTCAGCGCTCTTTTGTGAACCGACAAAATCAAATGGAATGCCATCGCTTTCCAGCAAAGCACCGAGCAAATTTCGATAACCGCCATAACCGACAATCCCTTCGCCATAGGTGATGGAATCCCCAAGCGGCATGATTTTTATTGGATAACAGGACGGGGTGACAGTTACCGTGGATGTTGGACTTGGCGTTGCGGACGGTTCCACCGTCATTGTTGGCGTTACGGTCGGACTCACCGTCGGGCTGGGTACTGCTGCGGGATCCTGAATCACACTTTGAGCACAGGCAGCAAGCAGGGCGGTCAGAATGATGTAAACAGCAACACGATTCATTATTCAGATTTGGAGATTCTCTTTTGGAGATTGGGAGGCGGAGTCCCATGCCACATCTCGATGCGACGGAAGGCTTCCACATATCCCATCCGATAAAAGCCGGGCAGGTGCGGATCGTTGACCTGGATATTTTCCACCTGTGTATCGAGACGCGGATATTGATTGTGCAAGTGCGAAAGCAAGGCATACGCAACCGTGGCCGGGTCACCAACCTCGGTTTTGAAGGCAAAACGGGTGAGCAAAAATTTCTGTCGCTGGTAAACCAGCCAACCGCGACTGCCATCTGCCAATGTCAGGTAGAGACCCGAAACCTCGAAGGCATTGGACAGTGATTCGGACTGATTTGTCCAGGGTTGTGTGCCGCGGTCCCAACCGACCAGTACAAGGGCATCCATGCGGTCCAACCGCCGGGCATCCGCCACAACGGGGTCAACCGCGGGAGTCAGCGGGGAACGACGCAGGACAAGCAGTTCGCCCACTTCGTAAAATCCGAGTTTCAAAAATAATTGATGAGCGGGCGTGTTGTGTTTGATGACTTCGAGCATGAAAAAATGAATGGATTGGTCAAGAGCCTTTTGCATCAGGCTTTCCATGAGAAGCCTTCCCACTCCGTGTCGCCGCGTGTTGGGAATCACGCCCAACCGTGTGATCCATGCGCGGCTGTCACGCAACCCAAGCATGTTAACGCCCAGCATTTCCCCATCTTGAGTTTGAGCAACCAGTGAATTTTCACGGCTTACATCATAAGTCTTGATGTACTCGCCGAGGCGCGCTGCATTCATCGGCATTGGCACGAGGTAATCCACGCGGGTCTGGTTATAGATCGCCGCGAGTTGTTCATCAGTAAACTGGCTGACTGGAATCAGCTTGACGTTAGTATCGGCAGGCAACATCTATTTAGCTTTCAGAAAAGAATCGACTCTGGAAAGAAATTCGCCGATGTCAATAATCGGTTTGCAGATATAACCGGCAAAGCCATAACTTTCGACCATGGTCTTTGCCGTCTCTTCAGGCCAGGCGGTGACGGCGACAATCGGCGTGGCATCCAAAACAGGCTCTGCACGCAGCCAGCCCGCCAGTGTTTGACCGTCATAATCGGGCAATCCGAGGTCGAGCAGGATCAAATCGGGGATATGCTCCAACGCGAGACTCAACCCCGTCTCAGCGTCGGGCGCATGGATGATCTCATAACCTCTCGCAGACAATGCCCTGCGAACAAGGGTAACGTTATCAGGAATATCTTCAACCAGCAGGATTTTGGTCATGGCGTGTCCTCAATACAAGTGTTGAAATTGTAACATGAGCAAAAACCTTCCGGCTTTCATTCACCATACATTATCGTTGCCGTTCACTTGACAATCGTTTTCCACACTGATAAACTACGGGGCGGCTGGTCAAAGCCAGCCATATTTTCAAAGAAAAGGAAACACGTATTTTTTTGTTTAATTCAGCATCGGTTCTTGTTTGCAAAGAATCCCATAGGCACGTCCCTGTATAAGCGAAGATCGATCTTTTAGATCCACAGCCACGGACGTTCCTATGTCCGTGGCTTTTAATTTAATGAGCTGCGTCCTTTTGCATCGCAAGCAACCAGCGTTGGACGTTCAATCATCAAACCGCCACGGAAATTTCCGTGGCGATTTTTTTATTTTTCAGACGAGGAGAATTTTATGTCGGCCCGATTAGCACAAGTAGTCCAATTATTTTCTGTCCGCAAGCATGGACAGCACACATCGCACTTCCACAAAATAATCAACATAGGAACTTTTAGCAATGAACACTACAGACGAAAACGACCAGGGCGTCGTATTTCGAAAATCCCTTGGACATTACACGGTCCACACAAACGGTCGGGAGATCGACTGCGCACTCTCGTCCCGCTTACATAAACAATCACATCAACACACCGCTGACCCAATCGCAGTTGGCGACCAAGTCCGCTTTTTGGATACAGGACAGGGCAGCGGCATCATCACCGAAATCCTGACCCGCCGCTCCAGCTTCTCGCGTCCGCTACCGGGACAACGCGTCGTTGAACAGGTCATCGCGGCAAACGTAGACCAGATACTGCCGGTGTTTGCCGCCGCCAGTCCCACCCCAAAGTGGGGATTGCTCGACCGGTATCTGGTCGCTGCCGAGGCTGCTGGACTGCCATCGCAGATCATCGTCACCAAGATGGATCTTGCCGACAACGATTCGCTCGAAAGCGATCTGGAAATTTATCGCCGCATCGGTTACCCGATTCACCTGGTCTGTGCTTCCACAGGCGAAGGTTTGGATGATTTGAACCATACCCTGAGCGGACGCACATCTGTGCTGGTCGGAAAATCTGGCGTGGGAAAAACCTCGCTGATGAATGCGATCCAACCTGAACTTGGCTTGCGAATCAAAGCCGTCAGCGAGGGCGAAGTCGGCAAGGGACGTCACACCACCAGTCACCTGCAAATGTTCGAACTGGACTTCGGCGGTAGGCTGGTGGACACGCCCGGCATCCGCGAGTTCGGCTTGTGGAATATCCACCGCGAAGAGCTTGCCTCCCATTTTCGGGAGATGGCTCCATACGTGGGAGGATGCAAATTCGGCTTGAGCTGTCAGCATGACCACGAGCCGGGCTGCGCTATTCGCAAGGCAGTGATGGATGGGCAAATCAACCCGTATCGTTATCAAAGTTACATGCGTCTGCAGGAGGAGTTATGAGAAATCATCTCTCCTCCTTCGGGGACTTCCGCTGCACCAACTGCGGCGCGCTTGTTTCCAGCCTGCACATGCTTTCGGGCGTCAATAACCGCAATCACTGCCCCTACTGCCTGTGGTCCTGTCACCTCGACCTGTATTCGGCGGGCGACCGACTCTCGGCTTGCAAGGCTGGGATGAAGCCCATCGGGCTGACCTTGAAAAGAAGCAGGAACAAGTATCAGGCTGACGCACGCGGCGAGTTGATGCTGGTCCACGCTTGCGTGGATTGCGCCACTGTCTCGATCAACCGCATCGCCGCGGACGATGACCCTGAAGCGATTCTTTCCGTGTTCCAGTCTTCGCTTGAGTTCGACCAGCACGACTTTTACAGTCAACAAGGTATTGCGATGCTGGACATGGAAGACGCAGAGGTCGTCCACACCCAACTCTTCGGTCAGGCAATGCCGACCTAGTGAGAAAAATAAAATTCCCGATTTCGGTCGGGAATTTTTGTTATTTTCTTCCAAACACCAATCCAGGAATCAACATCGGCGTGGACTTTTTGTAATTGGCATACGCTTCGCCAAACTCGCTCAGAAGTTTGCGTTCCTCGAGGTAGGTTCCAATCAAAATATAAAGCGTCGCGCCGATATACACCGTGAGGGAGTTCTGCGAGACGCTGGGAGATAGCCAAAGAAAAAGCAGGCTGAACGTGTAAAGCGGATGCCGCACGACTTTGTACAGTCCATGCACGACCAGAGCGCCCGACTTTTCCTCTTCAAACAGCTGCCGTAAACCCACAAAGGAAAGCCCATCCGTTTGCAGAAAGGCAAGCACAAGTAAAACGAGCGAAAGCAGTTGTCCGCCAAACATGACCAAATTCCATGGCGACGGAACTTCGTACACCATGCGATTGGGCAGAGTTGTCATCAAATACAAAATGGGCAGGAAGCTGATTCCCGCAAAGATGTTGTAGGCGAGACGGTAAAAATTCATGCTGCCTATCTTCAAGCGAAAGAGGTCTTTTGCCATGTGCGAAGCAAGAAAGGAATGCACGACACCCCAAATTGCCAGTGCCAGTAAAAGAATGAAGATGCTCATGTGATTTGTCCTTTAAAGCATAGTGACGACTTGAAGTCGTCACTACCTTACATCATCCTATGTCATTGCGAGGGCGCTAGCCCGAAGCAATCCCCTATTACGCAAAGGTTGCTCACCGCACTGGCGTACGGTGCAAGTGTCGTCGGGAAGAACGCCCTCCTCGCAACGACATACTATTCCGCACCAAAGGCGGGAAGTTCGATGGTCTCATCTCCAGACTGGACGATGTAATACGGCTTCCAAGCCACGCCAAAAAGATTTACGTAGATATCGGTCTTCTTCGGCTTGATGCTCACTTCGCTGATGTCATTGACAACGCTGCCCCAACTGTCATTGACCACGGATTCAATTTCTTCGCGCTGACGCTGTAAGTCGGCGAGTTCCCGCTTGTATTGCGTAATGGCGTCTTCCGATTCCTGCACATCCTCTTTGGCATTTTGCGCCATGCGATATTTGGAAACCGAAGTGGAGAGGCTCTTCTTCCGGCCAAGACCCAAAAAGCTGGCAACCGTTTCAACGCCGCTGAGTCCCGTCTCGATGTTGCGGTTTCGCAAATCCTCCTGATCCTGGCGCAATTCACGTTCCTCTTTTATCAACTTATCTTCCACGCTTTTGATCTTCTTATCAATCGCGGAGGCTTTCTTTTCAAGTTCCGCATCGCGCCCCTCACGAGCAGCGTCCGAGCAGGCTTTCATGAATTCCGCCTGGCTGACATCGGGTCCGCCGAACACTTTCAGTCTGGCATTTGCGCGGGCGATGACTTCGGTGTTGCGGAACAACCAGTCAGTAAAATCCTTTTGCAGGGCGGTCATCATCTTGGAATCATTGAGCGGGGATTCCATGCTGCTAAAACGCGCACTCGCTACAGGCATGTTTTCCACTTTTTCAAGTGAGGGTCCGACGTAGGGGAAATCGTCCCAGCGAACAACACCACGGCGATCTAAAACGTCAACAAGAGCGGCTTTGGTGACTTCGCTATCCACACCATATTTGCGGTCAAGTAATCGCACCTGGGCGGCAGCGAGCAGTGTCGGGCGATACATCACGCCTTGAATCATGGCTTGCGAAGGCATGGACTTCTTTGCCGATTGGAAGGCTTCAGGCAGGGAATAATTTTGCGGCAGGAAGTATTCGCGAATGCCAGCGGGGAGAGTGGGTTTGGTGAGACTGCCATCCGATTGACGATTGACGATGGACGACGGACGATTGGCTTGAGCGACAGGCTGAGCTTCAGGTTGAGCCGCCGAGGCAACCGAGACAGGCTGGAAGGCTTCGACGGAAGGCTGGGGTTTGGATTCTCTCCTCGAAGCAGAAGCAGCTACGGGCGCAGGTTCCCCTGCCCCGACCAATTCATTGAGGGCGGGAATCTGGGCGCGGGTCATGGGTCCAGCGAGAAAGTTCATCGCCCAACGGGTCTGCATCAGTATGGGAGCCTTCTCGTGGACGTTGTGCATGACAAAAACGCGCTTGCCAAGCGACGAGATGAGTTTATCCATCGCGGCGCGGGGAATTCCGCCCGCCGCGCTTTCGAGGCCGTCAAGCAGGCGGTTCTTGTCGCGTTCGGTTTGCAGTTTACCGATGAGCCATGTGCCCGTGTTGGAGAGGGCCTTGTAATCGATGTCCACTGGGTTTTGGGTGGCAAGCAAAAGTCCCAAACCAAAGGCACGGGCTTGCTTCAACATCCGCAGGAGCGGACCCTTTGAAGGTGGCACGGCGGTAGGCGGAAGGTAGCCGTAAATTTCATCCATGTAAAGCAGAGCGCGAAGCGAAGTGGAGCCCGTTTGGGTGCGCATCCAGGTTTCAACGGCGGAGAGAAGCAGGGTGACGAAGAACATGCGCTCGCCATCGGAGAGATGTGCCAGGTAGAAGATGCTGTGGCGTGGCTGACCTTCGGGGGTGAAGAGCAGGTTCTGCACATCAAGTGATTCACCTTCACGCCAGGTTTCAAAGGCGGGCGCAGCAAGGATGTTGTTCAAGACCATCGCCAGTTCCATGCGGTCTTTTGGCGGGAAGAAGGTATCCACAGGGAAAGCGCCGAGTTTGTCGAAAGGCGGGGTTTGGGTTTGCAGGATGAGTTCGGTCAGGTCAAGGTCGCGCCCTTCGCTCCAGTGAGTTTCAAAGATGTTTGAGAGCAAAATGTGTTCGCGTGAGCGGATGGGATCGAGGTCGTTCATGCCAACAAGGCCAAGCAGCGCAGTGACGGTGCTGGTGATGCGTTCGCGCAGAATCTCGCGGTTGGACTCCCAATCGATCTTCGGCGCGGCAAGCGAAGAAAGCACGCTGACGGGAATACCTGAGTCGGAGCCTGGGGTGTAGATAGCAAATTTGACCATCTCTTGCAAAAGTTGAATCTTATCGGGACCTATGCCCCACTCTTTCAATCCCGTGCGCCATGAGGACGCCGCCTCGGTTGCAATAGCTTCCATTGACTTGCCTGTGCGCCGTTCCATTTCAGGATCGATCCACGGCTGGAAGTCCTGCGGGAGTAAATTCGGGAAATGCAGGAGCAGGTTGGTCAGGTCGCCTTTGGGGTCGATGATAATGGCGGGGATGCCCTGCAAAGCGGCTTCTTCAAGCAGCGCCACGCACAAACCTGTCTTGCCTGAGCCTGTCATGCCTGTGACGACGGCGTGAGTCGTCAGGTCGGCGGGATCATATTCAACTGGGGTGGTCGTGGGCTTCGCAGTTTTCGCGTCCACCAAACGTCCGAGGTAAAAATTTGAGTCTGACATGTGATTCTCTCCTGAGTAGAACGTGCGTGCTATGGGTCTAATTTAATCCATTTTAGCGTAAAAGGCAATGATAATGGAAAAATATAGCCCAATTGTTGTCCACCAATTTGCACGAATTTACGCTAACTTGTGTTGTCTTTCCCTGCTATCCACACAATCGTCAGCAATATCAGTCCCACCCCATCAAAAGCAATAAAGCGCAGAATGGAATTTCCCAGCAGATCATGACCTGCCGGAAGGGTAAAGTAGATGAAGGTTTCACCAATGAGTCCCGTCAGTTGCATGAGCAGGGACAGTGTCAACGCCAGACGGTAGCGGACTGGGTTCGCTAGGGCGAAAAGATATGGCATGTTCCACATCAGGAAGAGGACGCCTACACCACGGATGGCGGCTTCGCCCGGGACACCCGAAAGCTCGTAGGCGCGGACAAATCCGTCGGGGGAGAAAATGAAGGCAAAGGCGGCCTGCAAGTTCCAAGCGGTGACGAGTCCGATCAGGAGGCGGGAAATCCACTGGCGCATTTATCTCAAGAAGCAACGAGCGAGATTGGTATCAATCGTCGCCACCACTACTGCTGTCCCCGCCATCGTCTCCACCGTCTCCATTATCGTCTCCGCCACCGCTTCCGCTATGGTCGCTGCCATTGTCATCGCCGCCATCATCCTTGCTGTCATTACCATTGTCTTTCCCGGAATTATCTTCCGAGCCGTCGTTGTTGGAGTTATCATCCCCGTCATCGTTGTTATTGACCTTGTGACTGTCATCCGCGCTGTCATCACCATGATCGTTCGCGTTATCGTTGTCCTTTGCATCTTCCTGGTCGCCAACTTTATTATCTTCGTTATTTTTGACATCCTGCCCCGATTCAACTTCAACAGGCTGCCCTTCCGGGACAACGGACCCAGCAGGCAGTAGTTCAATCGACTCAACATCCACAAAGCCTTGGGCATTGGTATGACCGGTGACCATAACCGCCGCACCGCTTGACAGAGGCTCTGCGGGAAGAATGGAATTTTCCAGAACCACAACACGAATACCCGACACATATGTCGCGCCATTCACTTCCATGTAAATTCCGGCAAATCGAATCGTTTCATCCCTGCCTTCCACAAGCAATTCGTTGACTTCGTGCAGACGCTCATTCTTGAAAGAATGTTCAAGAGATTCGCGAGCCTCCTCATTAAAGGTGAAGAACAGGCGGATGTTTTCCCAGGTCAATTTTACAGGATATAGATTCTCACCCGGCAGGGCGGAAGACGACGCGCTTACCAGTCCTGTTCCGCTGGTGAGAAACAGCGCAGCCAAAGTAAGAGCAATGGCAAGTCGTTGAAAGAGGGGAATTACACGTTTACTCCGTGGGGCAGACTTTGCTTCCCGCATCTGTGCGGCGTGCTGCAAAACCATTGCGCGTCCGCGCCGGACAGCATCAGTTGAAGGAGCGGGCGCAGACATCGAACGTGCAACAACAGAAGCCTTCAAGATCGGACGCAGTTCGCCGGCATGATTCGGATAACGTGCGAGGACGGATTCCATGTCCGCGCCGTTTTCGAGTTCCTGTAAACAAGTTTCCAATACGTCAAAAATGTCACTCATAGTTCACCTCGCCAAGTTCGCGCTGAAGGGCAGCCAGCGCGCGGAACTGGAGAGCCTTGACCGCGTTCACATTCTTATTCATAAAAGTCGCGGTCTCTTCCAGGGAATATCCCTGTCCAAAACGCAGGGCAAGCACATGTTGCTGGTCATCTGTCAACTGGGCATAGGCGTCGTTGACAATCCGGTTCTGTTCCCGCTGATCGATTTCGGCAATCAGTCCGGGACCATGGTCGGGCATGGCATCGGAAATCTCCTCTTCACGCCGGCGATATTTGCGGCGAAGGTGATCCGCCACAGCGTGCGAAGCCGTCCCGATCAACCAGCCTTTCAAATTCGACTGTGGACCATGCCCGCTTTGAGCCGCTTCGAGCAGCCGTACAAACACATCGCTGGCAATATCCTCCGCGAGAGTCTGGTCACCGACTCGATACAGCACATAACGATAGACCTCGGAAAAATACTGGTCGTATACCGCGCCTATCGTCTTCACATCCAATTCGCGCAGGCGATTCAATTCCTGCTGTGCATCCGTTGTTGACATTGTTTTGGTTAACCCTGGTTTCAAAGTATGTCTTTCAAAAATCAACGAACACATCTTATCATGGTTCAGCAACTTGAAAAATAACCGCCTGTTCATCGCGGTAAACCTCGATCAGTCCAGGGTCGTCCGCAGCCTCCCGCAGGAAATTTCCGTGCTTCAGATCGGTATGCACATAACGGGCGGAGAAGCGTTCCAAAATTATCTTAGAAGGCTGTTCCACTCTGCCGCGCGTGATGTCAACCCACAAGTCATATAAGTCACCATCGTACAGTTGCAGATACGTGGGGTCGAGTCCCGCCAAGTAAGTGTTGTGGGTGTTGTAGAAAAACAGCCGCTGGAAGTCGTCCCAATCAGTTTGGAAAACCAACTCTCCGGACGGGGTATTCTTTACTAGCCAGTTAGACGCTCCTTCGTATAGCGTGTAAGGTTTGGAGTCGATGATGCGTTCCTGCGCGACGGGAATGGATTTTACAATTCCAGCCGACACAGCCACCGCCAGCAAAATCACGGGAAGGCTGGTCTGCAACTTCCCATAGAGCTTTGACTCAGCCAAAACGGGTTGACGTTCCACATTGAAAAGCGGAGCCCAGGCAAAAGCCGAGAAGATCAAGGCAAATGGCGGGAAGTACTCCACAAACCTGCGCGCCTTGAACAACATCACGGCGAAGAGTAGGGCAAGCAAAAATGAAAGCGTTGTCCGCAAATCTATTTTTCGGCCGGATAAACCCAAGGCTAACGTTCCGCTGGCAAACGCGATCAGTGCAAGCGAAGAATTTCTCAATACTTGCGCCGTGTCGTACGGATACCATTCGTTGCCCACGCTGACTGAGGTCGCATCCTGAAGTTTCGGCAACAGGTGATGCCAGGTAAAGATCAGGTTATCGGGGAAGTACGGGTTGATGATCAGTCCAAGCCCAATACCAATCCCCGCCCACAGCAGGGGACGAAACTCCAGCCGATTTTCCAGCAGCAGGATGGAGAGGAAATGCAATCCGGCGATGGCCAAAATCAGCGGAAAGGCGTCGTACATCCAGACATAAAAGAATGACAAAACCGCCAGGTGTTTGTACCTTCCTTCCAAAATCCATGTGAGACCAAGAACTAAAACTGCCAGCGAAAGGGATTGGGCGCGGGTGATTGACATGCGGTAGAGAAAAGCATCCGAAATGCCGAGCAGGCCGATTGCCCACAGCCACGCCAGTGGAATCTTTTGCCGGTGGAACAAATACCAGACGCTCAAAAAAGCGAGGGCGGAAAAAGTAACCGCGGCCCATTTTGCTCCCAAACGCAGATCGCCAAAAGTAAAAGGAATGAGTGCGACATGAAAAAGAAAGTGATGATCGTAGAACTCGTTTTCGTTCAGGATGCTCAACGGCAGGTAAGGGAAGGCGGGCTTGAGGCTTTCCGTCCGCATCAGCCAGGCAAGTTTGATGTGATAGAAGCCGTCGTTATCGGGCATATCGGGCGTAGCAAATTGGATAGCGGACATGCCTGCGAAAAAGACCGCAAAGAGGAGGATGGGCATCAGAAAGCGTTTTATCATCGAAGTTTTCCAAAAAGTGATGTGGTACAGATGGGTCGCCTGAAACTTTGAAGCATTCAGGCGACCCGTAAAGTTATCGACTGGAACCGGCTCGATGGTTAGTCGTCGCCACCGCCACCACCGCTATCATCATCTCCGCCGCCACCATGATCGTCCCCCCCGCCGCCGCCGCTGTTGTCGTCACCACCACCCCCACCACTGCCACTGTGATCGTCACCACCGCTGTCGTCATTGGAGTTTGAGTTGCCGCCATTGTCGTCGTTGGAGTTCGAGTCGTTGCCATTGTCATCGTTCGAGTTGGCATCATTGCCATTATCGTCATTGGAGTTGGCATCGTTGCCATTATCGTCGTTCGAGTTGGCGTCATTGCTGTTGGAGTCATTCGAATTGTCGTCGTTGCTGTTGACTTCATTCGAATTGGAGCTATTGGTATTGTCGTCGTTTGCATTGACGTCGTTGCCGTTGACATCGTTCGAATTGGGATCGGTGCTCGGTAATTCCACACGGCTGACAACCATCGAGCCATCACCCTGAACCTGCACCTCAACCTTGACCGTGTCACCTACTTTGAATGGGCCGTCGCGCACTACGGAGGGGTCAACTGTGACGGTCTGCCCGGCAATGGTCCACTGGTCGCCGCTAATAGCTTCGATCACACCGGTAAATTCCACGGGAGACGCCTGGGGCTTATCTCCACCGCCAGAGGCAGGTGCGGAAACGGCCGCCGCCCCGCCGCAAGCGCTGAGCAGCACGGCTGAGATCGCCAAAACAAGGACAAGAACATGAGAAATTCGTTTCATTTTTTCACCTCTTTCTATCGATTTGGAGTGATTACACCCTATTAGTCGCAAATCTCTTCAAAAAGTTATGGGTGAAAAAAAGAAGTTCCCCTTCCGCCGAAACAAGACAAAAGGCGAAAGGAAAGCTACCAAGGAATCAATTCGCTTCCTGCGCCTGCGAATGTATCCTGATGAATTCCTTCATGAATTCCGCGGCGATTTGCTCGTTGTAGATGACAATCAGGTTTTCATCGTTACGGGTTTCGGCGCTGTTGGTGAAGTTATAGGAGCCGAGGACGACAATGCTTTCGTCAATAATCATGACCTTGTGGTGCATCTGACCTTCGTTGGCGTCGCGTAAAACGTCCAAGCCTGCCTGTTTGAATGGGTCGAACTCGGTGCCAACGTTGGAGTTGACCTGTTCGTCGTCCATCACGCCTGCCACCACCACCTCATCCTGTGCGCGGGCGCGGATGGTCTCGCCGAGCGAATCCGCTGTAAACGAGAAAGCCATGAAATAAATGCTTTCCTGGGCGTTTTCCAGCAAACCCATAAGATTGGACTGTACACCATCATCGGGGGAGAAATACACGTCAATCTGTGTGCCATTAATATCGAATGTCGGATTCGGGGTCTCGGCCACGACCGCGTCGCCAAACTTGTCATCCACGAACATTTCCTCGAATTCCTTGGCGTAATCCTCCGCCATTTTCACCGAGCGGATGCGGACGAGGTTGTTGTTGTCGGCATACGCGCCGGAGTCGGTGAAGTTCATCGAACCGGACCAGACTTCAGAACTGTCGATCACCATGAACTTGTCGTGCATCAGCCCTTCGCGACGGTCACCCAAAATGGGAATGCCCGCATCCTTCAATTTCTGCGGGTCGGATCGGTCTAGGTTTTCGCTCTCCATCACCATGCGGACACGCACCCCGCGTTTGTGGGCACGGATCAAAGCATCGCGAATACTATTCAAGCTTAAACTATAAGCAGCGACATCCACCGAGAGACGCGCGGAGTCAATTGCAGCGGTGAGAGGTCCATCCACTCCACCGGTTTGTTGCGAGGCAAGCGGACTTTGGGGATTCGTAAAATACAACTCGAACCAACCGCCGTCCACGCCATAGCCTGCTTCAAGCGGAATCTCCGCCAGCGTAATGGGAGCCTCGGTGGCAGAATCAGCCTCACCCGTTGTCACGGCCGGGGCGGTGACAGAGGCCGGCGGCGCGGGATTCGCTGTCGGCGCGGAAAAGTCACATGCGGCAGAGAAGATCAAAAAAACAAAAAGATAGGTCAGTGTCTTCTTCATAAAGAGTCTCCAAAGAGATTATAATCCCGCCACTCTATGACAGAATCAAATGCAAATAAACAAATCGCGCGCGCAACCGGCACGGTGATGGCCGCCATTTTTTTCGGACAGGTAATCGGGCTACTGCGCGGCATCGTGGTGGCGCGAACGTTTGGCGCGTCGCCGGAACTTGATGCCTTTTTCGCGGCGAACCGCGTGAGCGAAACTCTGTTCCTGCTGGTGGCGGGTGGCGCGCTCGGCTCGGCATTTATTCCCACCTTTACGGGATTGCTGGCACGGGATGAAAAGTCCGCTGCCTGGAAACTTGCCACTGCCATCGCCAACGCGGTGACACTAACCCTCAGCCTGCTTGCCCTGTTGGTGGCTTTATTCGCCCCGCAGGTGGTCCGTTACGCGCTGGCTCCCGGTCTTTCCACCGACCCGCATCTTTTTTCGTTGACCATTTCCCTGCTGAGGATTCAACTGATTTCAGCGGTGCTGTTCGGTCTGGGTGGATTGATCATCGGGATTTTGAATGCACATCAGATATTCCTCGTCCCCGCACTCACACCTGCCTTGTATCAACTGGGAATCATCTTCGGCGCAATCGTCCTTTCGCCTTCGATGGGAATTTACGGACTCGCCTGGGGCGTGGTCGTCGGCGCAGCATTGTATTTGGTGGTGCAAATCCCTTCATTGTTCAAACTTGCCAGCCCCCTCCGTTTCCCTTCGGGAGCCTCCTCCCCCAAATCCCAGAGGATTTGGGGGAGGCTGGGTGGGGGTCTTGGACTGCGCGACCCCAACGTTCTTCAAGTCTTCCTTCTCATGGGTCCCCGCCTGCTTGGTGTGGCAGTGGTGCAGTTAAATTTTTGGGTCAACACCTGGCTGGCATCGAAAATGGTCAGCGGAAGTGTGAGCGGCTTGTACTACGGATTTTCGCTGATGCTGATGGCGCAGGCGGTCATCGCCCAATCGGCGGCGATTGCAGTAATGCCAACCTTCTCGGCGCAGCACGCGCTCGGTCAACAGGATGAGATGCGTTCCTCGCTGGCAGCGACTCTGCGCTCTGTGATTCTGCTGGCTCTGCCCGCCAGTGCCGGATTGATCCTGCTTCGTCAGCCTTTGATTTCGATTCTGTATCAGCGCGGCGAATTTGACGAGCGTGCTGTGCAAATCGTTGCCTGGGCATTGCTGTGGTATGCGGCAGGCATGATCGGTCATTCCATCATGGAGATTTTGACCCGCGCTTTTTATGCCCAGCACGACACGAAGACTCCTGTCATTATCGGCACGGTGGCAATGGGGTTGAACGTGGTTTTTAGCCTCGCGTTTATCAGACTTTTCGAAGCCGTCGGCTGGATGCCGCACGGCGGGCTGGCGCTGGCGAATTCACTGGCGACGGCGCTCGAAGCTACCACATTGTTCGTTGTGATGCGAAAACGAATAAATGGGATCGAAGGAAAACATATTCTGCGTGGAATTGTCCCCTCATTGGTTGCCACATTGGGAATGTCCGTCCTAATCTATGGATGGCTGTCTCTCGGTCAAGACCTCAATGCGTGGATTCTCGTTCCCATTGGCGTTGTTGCCGGAGGCGGAGTGTATTTAGCCGCGCTGTGGATTCTGCGCGTGCCTGAGTTACAGTATTTGGTGAATGGGGTTTTGAGAAGGATAAAAAAAAGACTTCCGAACGCGAAGCGTTGAAGAATTCGGAAGTCTGCTTATCACGGCCAAATGATCCATTGTGTGATGGCAACGAAGATGCCCAACAGAATCCCGCCAATCACTTCCAGCGGGGTATGCCCGAGGACTTCCTTCAATTCATTTTCATCCCACATATGACCCTGCAATAATTCCTCAAAAAGCAGGTTGATACGCTCGGCATGCATCCCTGCCTGTCTGCGGACACCCGAAGCATCATAAGCAACGATCATGGTGATGGCAATCGCGATTCCAAAAAGAGGATTGTCAAAGCCGTAATACAGCCCAACGGAAAGAGCGCCTGCGACGAAAAGCGCGGAATGTGACGAAGGCATCCCGCCGGGAGCAAAGAACATTGCCCACATCCAGCGGCGGGATTTGAGATACTCAGTGGGGATTTTGAGCACCTGCGCCAGCAACCAGGCAGACAAGACAGCGACCAAAACCTTGTTTTGAAAAATTGCAAGCAGGTTCATTCGGATTCTTCCTCGAATGGGACCACTATGTCACCAACCAGTTTTTGCACCTTGAGTTGGGCCGCCTCAAGCAGGGAACCGCAGCGCGCGACCAGCGCCTGTCCACGCTCAAAGAGCTTCATCGAATCCTCCAGCGGATTCTGTTCCCCTTCCAAAGATTCCACGATGCTTTCGAGCTCGGTCATCGCCTCTTCATAGGACAATTCTTCGACGGGTCTTTCTGATTTTTTTGCAGATGCTTTTGGCATGGAAACTCCAATTCAAAAAAATGAGCGTTGCCTATTTTAGAACAAGGGGCATATTTTGCAAATACCCAAATGGAGGGCATTACCCGTCCCGCGTCACATCAAATTCGCCGTCACTGACGCGGACCTTCATCCCGCCCTGCGCCTGTTTTACAGTTGAAACCACCACACCATCCTCCGTTCGCGTGACAATGGCATATCCACGCAAAAGCACCGCTTCAGGACTAAGCGACAAGAGGCGCTTGGACATTCCATCTACGAATCGAGACTGCAATTGGATGCGGTGATTCAATGCGGAAAATGCGCGACGGGAAAGTTCGTCAAGGTGCTGGTATTCAGCTTGAATACGCCGTTCGGGAGAAACATACTTCAGGCGAGATGCCAGGTTGGAAACAAATATCTTTTGCTCAGCAACCAGGTTCAAGATTGAAGAAGAAACGCGCGAGAAGTGAGAGGCAAGAAGTTCTTGCAGGTCATTCATTGTCGTTTGCGTGGCAAGTTCAGTGGCGGCAGTCGGAGTTGGGGCACGCAGGTCGGCGGCAAAATCACAGAGGGTGAAGTCGGTCTCGTGTCCCACGCCAGAGATCACGGGTGCGGTTGACTCTGCAACGGCGCGCACAACCCGCTCATCGTTGAATGCCCACAGGTCTTCAATCGAGCCGCCGCCACGTGCCAGCAAAATAACATCAGGGTTCTGTTTATTAAGAGAAGCAAGCGCATTGGCCAACGCAAGCGGGGCTTCGACGCCTTGAACAGGCGAAGGCGCAAGGATGACCCGCGCAAGAGGCAGGCGACGACGAAGCGTGTTGAGTATGTCGCGCAGTGCCGCCCCCGTTCCAGAGGTGACAATGCCAATCAGGCGCGGCAGTACAGGGATGGGGCGCTTGCGTTCAGGGGCGAAAAGCCCTTCGGCTTCAAGCATGGATTTCAAACGCAGAAATTCCTGATACAACGCGCCTTCGCCCTTGGGCTGGATGATGTTGACGACCAGTTGATATTGTCCCTGCGGCTCGTAGACGGCAATCTTGCCATGCGCTTCGATTGCCATGCCGTCCTGCAAGTTGACCCGCAGGCGCGAGGCGTCCATCCGCCACATCACACAGCGAAGCGAGGCGTTCTTGTCTTTGAGAGTGAAGTAGATATGTCCCGAAGCCGGGCGCGACAAATTGGAAATCTCCCCTTCCACCCAGATATCCTGCAAGGTGGGATCATTCTCCAATTGCCTGCGGATGTGGAGGGTGATTTGGGAGACAGTGAGATGAAGGGTGGAGAAAAAAGACGGTTGAGACATGTGCTATCCGCGCCAGATCTTAAAATCCTTTAAACTGGAGCCGCCAAGAAATTCACGCACGATGGAGTTGGCGGGAATCAAACTCGCATCCAACGGCAGGAACCATTCGAGGAAGGCAAGCAGCCTGCGGGCCTCGATGAATTCCGGCACACGATGCGGAACCTGGCGCAGGAGCGGCTCCGCCAGCGGTTTGAGCGCGGCAAGTTCATAGACCAGCGCAGAGTTGAACATCACGTCCGCATTTTCCTGATATGGGAAGATGTGACGCTTTTCGCCGCGGCGGACAGATTCCCAGCCACCGATGGTCTGCGCGGCGGAATATCCGCGCTCGCGGGCGTCACGCACAATGCGACGGATGAGGCGTGTATCAGTTGTCGAGACTCGGTTATGGCGGTCAAGGTTGAGTTGGGTTAGAGCGGAGACATAAACCCGAAAGGCAGAACCAGCCCAATGGTCGGAAATCAACTTCGGGTTGAGTCCGTGAATCCCCTCAAGGATGAGAGGTTGACCTTCCGTCAACTGAATCACATCCCCGGTCTCCCTCATCCCGGTCTTGAAGTTGTATCGTGGCAGTTGAACTTTCTCCCCGGCAAGAAGTCTTTCGATATCCTGTTCGATGCGGGCAAGATCGAGCGCCTCCAGCCGTTCAAAATCGGGTTTGCCGTTCTCGTCGAGCGGGTTTTGATCGCGGTTGACGAAGTAATTATCCAGTTCGAGCGGAAAGGGAGAGACACCGCGGGCAAGCAGTTGAATTGCAAGGCGGCGCGACGAGGTGGTCTTGCCCGAAGAAGATGGACCCGCAATCAGGATAATTCGCGAATTTTTCTGCACAATCTGCTGGGCAACATCCGCGATGTGCTGTTCATGAAGCGCCTCGGAGACCATCACGATTTCATCGGCGCGTCCCGCTTGAATTGCGTCGTTAAGCGCACCAACATTATCAATATCGAGTCTTTTCAGCCAGTCGCCGTATTGGCGGAAGGTGTTCAACAATTTGGGATAATCGCCCATCGGCTCGAGATGCGTGGGGGCATGACGACGTGGAAACTGAAGCGTGAAACCACCTCCCGTGGGCTTGAGACCAAACCAACGCAAGTAGCCGGTGGACGGGACCATATACCCGTGAAGGTAATCCATATATTGTCCAAGACTATAAGTTGTAAGATAGGTCTTTTGGCGATGCGAAAATAAACGAACCTTGTCGTCGTAGCCAAGTCTCCTGAAATATTCAATGGCATCCTGAATGGGAATCTGCTTCCGCTCGAACGGCCAATCCTCCTCGACCAATTTTTGCATGTGCGTTTTTAGCGCACCCAGTTCACCGGGAGTAAGTTCATCACGTCCCGTGACCTGACAGTAGAATCCGCCGGACGAGACGGAATGGTCAATGGTGAGCTTGGACTTTGGGAACAGGTCGGCAAATGCAAGCTCAAGCAGAAAGATGAGCGAGCGGCGATAGATACGCGCCCCATCCGCCGTCTGCATGGTGACCGGATGACAATAAGATTCGACCTCGATGGGAAAGGTCAGTTCGTGAATTTCATTATTTATAATCGCCGCTACAACCGGCGCATCAAAATCGTCCTTTACCTGTTTGAGAAACTCCCCCACTTGTGTGCCACGCGGACCAGATAACACACGGCCATCAGGAAGGTGAAGTTCGACCAGCGCATTGGGTTGTACGAATTGAATGGACATGATTTCGTTTTCAACGATTAACGTTTAACTTGCCAAGAAGTTTCTCCGGCTGTTTATCGTATTCGCTCAATGGAATTTCCTTGTTAGTCAGCGCCAAGAGGGTGTTCGTGAGCAGCTCATTGACAGGTGTGGGGATATTGTACTTCCTACCTTCCCGCACTACCGCGCCGTGTAAATATCCCACCTCGCTTTTTTCACGCCCGGAATACAGGTCAATGTGAAAGGAAGGCATCTTCGCACCGCGTCCGCTGGCTGCCATACGGGAAAGGAAAGGTCTGGAGGCCCAAAGGGGCAACCAGGTAGTCAAAGTCAGCAAGTTGACAGGCACACCCGGCAGGTTAACTACCTCAAGCCCTTTTGCCTTCATCACCGCCAGGCACTCTTTTATCATTTTAATTTCGAGTTCGTACAATTTCGGGTTTGCAAAGACTTCGGCGGCAGTCATATTCAAAATGGCGGAAGTCGGATTGGAGACAAGGTTCGTCAGCATCTTCGACCATTTCATGCTGTGCGGGTCGGGATATAAACAACAATTGAGGTGTGCGGCATTAAAAGTGGCGACGAGTCTTTCAGAAAGGGGGTGTCCGGCTCCGACACCCATTCCGCGTAATTTATCCAGCACAATCTCACCCGGTCCGCGACGGCCAATAGCCGAAGTCACAGTGCCATAAATCACTTTACCCGATCCAAGCACGCTTGCGATGGCCTGTTCATTATCAACGCCATTGGAGAGGCACAAAATCGGGGGCAATTTCCCCGCGAAGGGTTTCATCCCTTCAAGAGCAGAAGCAGTATCGAAGGATTTCAACGCAAAGAGGGCGACATCAAAGGGTGCGAATTTCAGAGCTTGCTCCAATGAAGGTTCGACTTCAAAGGAGCGCGGTTCAACTATAAATACCTCGTGAGTCTTTCTTTTTTTGTCAATCGGCAGTTCCAGTCTCAGTCCATGCTCACGCAATTCGCTGACCATTTTCAGCTGTTCTACAAAAACGACCTGATGGCCGGCAAGAACCAGGGAACCGCCAAAATATGTTCCAATTGCCCCTGCGCCAAAAACGAGAATGTTCAATCTTTCAGATGGTCTCAAGTTGGGAACGGATGATTGCAAGATAACCTCAGAAAATTTTGAAGGATTCAAAACAGGAACGTCCAGCAGGTTGAATTAAGTCAAGCCAACTACCAAACTGCGGGACGTTCAGGATATTATGGCGAATTATATATCAAAAAACCGTTAGGATCCCGGCGGGAGACCATTTCCAGGGGGCGGGGTCTCTGTGGGCAGATCTTCAATCACAGCAGGAGGCGGAAAATCAGTTCCCGGAGGGCCATCGTCCGTCACTACAAAGTCAACTGCGGGAGGTGGAGGGGCATACGTCCCAGGAGGTGTCTCAGTCACGGAGACCTCAGTTACAGGGGACGACGGAGACCCAGTATCTTGAGAAGTCAACTCAGTGGGCGTTGGAGAAACAGTAACAGGTGTTCCTAGTTTCGTGTTTTGTCCTGAAGGAGGGGCTAACGGTGTTACATCGCTGGTTGAGGTTACCAATCCCAATGTCTGCAAGGGGGAGTCACCGGTCGGCAATGGATTGGTATCTGGTCCGGAAATGCCAGAAATAAAGATGGTCACAATGATAAGAAGGAAACCAGCCATTAAACCAATCACGATAACTGATTTATTTTTTTGCAAGAAATTCATGGTGCACCTTTCCTATTAATAAGTATAATTATCATACCATAAATCGCGGGGCGGGAGTTTTTACACCGGCTTTCAGAATTGGTATTGTGCTATATAATACCAACAGGTATGAGAAGACATGCCCTCTTCCCAAATACAAGTCAACCTACTTATTGGCTGGTTATCGTTTCATTACTTGTCTGGAGCCTGTCCATTCAAATTACCCTTGCTTCAGCATATCAGGGCGGCGAATTAACAGCGGAACCAGTCCTGACATCTACAACAACACAGTCGCCAGAAAATATTCAACCAACTGCTACGAGTACACTAGAGGTAGATATAACGCTTGAAGTTTCTGCGACAGAAATGGCAACTACTACTTTTACAGTTACACCTGCTACAGCGGTCACTCCCGAGAGTCTCGAAGCACCAGTGCTTGCCGCGTTACCGCACACAGCCAGATTGCCAGGTGAATATTCACCAGATGAAATTCTGGTCCGTTTCAAGAAATCTGCTTCTGAAGAAAGTATTCTGCGCTGTCTTTCTTCGTGGGGCGCGGTAACACTATATACCATCGAAGAACTTAACGTACAGGTAGTACAAGTTTCATCGGGCAAAGTCTCGGAGTCGATAGCTGTCATCTCATCCTGCCCGGAAGTCCGTTACGCAGAGCCTAACTACACCGTATCCATCGCGGACACCATCCCCTCAGACCCGGGTTTAGGCGCGCAATATGGTCTGGTCAATATCCGCGCGCCGCAGGGCTGGGATTATTCCACAGGCTCCTCTTCTGTAACCATTGCCATTCTGGACACCGGAGTTGACCTCGGTCATGCGGATTTAGCTGGCAAGATCGTCCCCGGCTATGATTTCGTCAATGACGACTCAGTTCCTCAAGACGACAACGGACATGGGACATATGCGGCTGGCATTGCAGCGGCGATCGGCAACAACGGGGTTGGCGTGGCTGGTGTTTCATGGGGCGCGCGCATCATGCCGGTGAAGGTTCTCAATGCAGGTGGAGGAGGCTTCTTTGCCGACACCGCAGACGGAATCGTCTGGGCAACAGATTACGGCGCACAAATCATCAACCTCAGCCTAGGTGGGGTTTCTCCATCAACGGTTTTGCAGGATGCAGTGGACTATGCGTATGGAAAAGGGGTTCTTCTAGTCGCAGCAGCAGGGAATGACAACGGAACCATCCGTTATCCGGCAAGATATCCAAACGTGGTTGCAGTTGGCGCAGTGGACGGCCTGAACAATCGAGCATGGAATTCAAACTATGGAGCTGAATTGGATTTGGTTGCCCCCGGGGTGAATATTTATTCCACAACGATTGGCGGGTATGGATATGACAGCGGCACTTCCATGGCCGCTCCCTATGTTTCTGGTCTGGCAGCAATTTTATACGGGATTCCGGGAAACGGTTCTTCTGCCCTTGTGACGTCCCAAATGGAATCATCAGCTTTGGACCTTGGTCCGGCAGGCTTTGATGTTTATCACGGATTCGGGTTGATTCAAATGGACTCTGCCATAAAAATGGCAATTCCCACAATGGCAACGCCCACTCAAGAGTTTGTGTCCTCTCAAGGAGACCCAGCCAATATCAATGAATCATTTTTCATGCCTGGTGCCACCCCGTTAAACACAATCGGGACAAACACAAATACGCCAACAGCATCCCTGACGTTGGACTCCTCCACACTCGCCCCCAGCCCTACAACTACCCAACCAGCAAATTCAACAACACCCTCGCCAGAGGTCCAAGCTCTTTCTATTCAGCAAGAGCAAAACAACAGTGTCCAAAGCTCATTGGAATGGCAATTACCTTGTGCGGGAATTGCCTTCCTGTTGGCTGGTTTGCTTCTCTTATGGACTGTGCGAAAAAAGCGATAGAGACACAGCTCACTCAACCGGATTACCCCGCATCCACCCAATGAGCATGGTCATTGAGCTTGTCAATAACCCAGCGATGCTGGTGCGGAAAATATATCAATTGCGCAAAGGCTGTGTTGTCAAAACGGAAACGAGTCCCCGCGTTGTTTGCCTGTGGCGCCAATCCAACAACAGCATGCATTAACTGATTCAGCATGCCGCCGTGCGAGACGATCAAATACCGGCCGGGCTCGCGTTTGAGCAAGCTATGGAGGGCCTGCCCGGCGCGCAGGAATAATTCCCAATCGCCTTCCCCATCGCCCCCGACCGAGTCATAGGGTGTATAAAAAGGTGGGTGGTGAAAATTCTCGCGGACCTCGGTTGCAGTCAGCCCGGAAAACTCTCCGTTATCCCTCTCCAGCCATAGTGGATCATATTCTATATTGACATTCAACACAGATGCAATGATTTCTGCTGTTTCCCTGGCACGGGTTAACGGGCTGCTAATCAAAAAATCAAATCTTACATGCTCCCTCTGCCAGCGTTCGGCCAATGCACGCGCCTGGGCGCGGCCCACATCGGTGAGGGGGAAATCAGACTGTCCCTGCCAGCGCGCCTCGGCGTTCCCCACCGATTCGCCGTGTCGCAGCAAGGTAATATAAAAAGGTTGAGGGCGGGTGTCATCTGTCATTCTTCTCCCCTTTGAGCAGATAGATGGGTCTGTGTTTCACTTCCTGAAAGATGTACCCTACATACACACCGATAAAGCCCAACAGGGTCATGAGGATTCCGCCCACGATCAGGATCACAAACATCAATGAACTCCAGCCTGGTTCGAGACTGGACGTACGCCCCGTAATCCAAAAGGAGAGTACGTATATCATTTCCATCGCCGCAAGACAGAATAAGAGTCCACCAAGACTTAACCCAAGGTAGAGGGGCATCAGTGAAAACGAAAAAATTGCATCCATTGCAAGGCGTATCATCTTGCCCAGAGAATATTTCGAAACACCGCTAATTCGTTCCTCGGGTTGATAAGGCAGGATCACAGTGGAAAAGCCGATCCAAGAAACCATACCGCGCAGGAAACGATGATATTCCGGCATGGTTTTCAGCGCATCAACCGCCTGACGCGTGAGCGCCCGAAAATCCGCCGTGCCCGGCAAAACTTGTGTGCCACTGATGATATTAATTAACCGATAGAACAACCCCGAAGTCCACTTTTTGAAGGATGCTGGCTGTGCCTCATCAATACGCTGGGTCTGCACAATATCATATCCCTGCTCAACCAGCGACAACATCTGTGGAATCATTTCCGGAGGATGTTGACCATCGCCATCCAGGGTGATGACCACATCGGCGGTGGAGGCATCCATACCAGCCGTCAGCGCAGCCTGGTGACCAAAGTTACGGCTGAGTTGAAGCAGGGTTACTCGCGGGTCAGCTTCTGCCATCCTGTGGAGCGCGTCAATCGTCCCATCATGCGAACCATCGTCGACATAAATAAAACGAACATCATATCCCAGCGAATCCACCACACCGCAAATCCGCTTGTGCGTATGTCCGACAACTCCCTCTTCATTGAAGACGGGGATGACAAGGTCAATGGTCGTTTTGCTAAGATTCATTGGTTGGATTCTACCATGTGCATTGGAAAGGCTCTGGAAGTTTTGTCAAACCCCTAGAGCCTGAAGTCGGTTATTTCTTGCAGAGAGTTTCGTAAACCGAAACGCGGTCATATTCAGCCGGCTGATCCCTGAGTATCTCATACTGGGAACACATTTTATTGAAAGAGTATTTGTCATCACGGATTAGCTGGGCAACCTGCTTCGCGCCTTCGATATCGCCCAAATTAACATATGCTTCCAAAAGCGGTATCCACTCAGTGACATCAGCCGGGGAAACTTCAAGCTTATCCGCTCCATTGGCTAGGTCAACCACTTTTTGCCAGTTGCCTGTCTGACGGGCAAGATCCATCTTCTGGTAAAAGTAACACCAGGAACGCGACGGCTCAACACCAAAGATTTCGGCAGGCGGTACCGCCTGTGGACCGGAGACATTTATCAGATCGACGTTGGAATATTTGGCAATAAAACGAACATCGGGACGCGCCTCTGTCACGGCCTGGTCGAAACGTTTTCCGTCAAGCACGTGCAGGCAGGTGCCCGGCAAAGACTGGGACAAAATGATGACCTTTCCGTAATCGCGCGGAATGGTAAATGTGCCACGGACGAGCCTCTTTTCCTGCGTTTGTTGGAGCAGATCAATCCAGATATCGTCAAACATAATCTGTCCCGGTATCCTGAGCGGACCTCCGGGCTGGTATACCAGGTTGGCGGGTGCCCAAGCTTCATATTCCTCAGCAAGCCCAAATCCCCCCGGCAGGGAAACTACAAGCGTTGTTCCATCCTCAATTTGAGGGGCGCGCCAGGAGAGTTGCCACCAGGCTTCGCGTTCCACCTTCCAAAAATCACGGTAATAAACGGCGCTACCGACTTGTGTCAGCACGCCGGATATAAGCAAGGCTGCCAAAAGAACCCAACGCATCCTGCCCCTAAACACATAAAAAATAAGCCCGGCTATGAACAACGCCACTCCCAAAACCGACTGATAGGTATAACGATCCCATCCCCAGAAATGTGCGTTACGGCCCGAGGCAGTGATCGGGATAGTGGTGACAAAAACGATCAAGGCGCCAAGAATTAAGAAATCACGCGGCGATTTATCTTCATCCTGTATTCCAACCTGTTTCCGCGCAAAGAGATAATATCCGGCGCCTGACAGGACAACCAAAAGCCCCAATCCCAATGCAATTCCCAATTCCTCGTAAGGCAATTGGTTGGAGTATTGTTGGAAGGGAACCACCCACGCAAAAATGGGGGTCTCGACTAGGTCCTTTGCCGTTTCAACCAGCAGACCAATCAGCCCATGCAAGTTGGTGAACTGCCCAAACACATCTTCCACACTGACAGCTTTGCGCGTGCTCTCAAAAATGAAAAGACGCCAATAAACAAAAGACGCCGCAAACAAAAGATAGGGGATTGCGTTTAACGGGGTTGCTCGAATGTTTTCCTTCCAGGTTTTGCCCTGCCGATGGAAAAGATACCAAAGGAAAAACAGACGGACTATCTCCATCCCAACCAACGCCTCGTAAATGAGAATATAAAATGCGCTCAAAACAACCGCGAGAATGGTGAGCAAAGTTTTGATTGCCATTTTCTCCGCTTTCACCGCATTGACGGTCAACGCTAGGGAAAGCAGGGAAGCGGTATAAGCGAGCAACAGTTGCTTGTAAGTCAGCGCGTTGGGTTGTTGATAAAACCCGGGGTAGACGACGAATAAAAGCGTGATGAACAGAGTCTCGACCTTGCGCTGGGGCCAAACACTACGGACCAGCCACAACATCGCCAAGGCGGAGATAATCTTGATGCACAAAACATACACGTGCCAGTTTAGCGGCGACAAGCCCATGACCGAGAAGTCAAACACGTACAACCAACCCACAAAGGGACGATCCCCCTGAAACATGCTCAGTATACCCTCCACCCCTTTCGACTGTGCACCCCAAAGCAAATACCAGTCGTCGCGGTAAAAACCCAACTGCCGGATTTGCGTGCCATAGGTGATCAGGGTCGTAAAAATAACCAGCAGGATTGCCAGAATCGATTCGCGGCGAGACTTGGTCGGTGAAGGATTCATCAAAACTGGAACTCCATGATGGCGTCGATGACCTGCTCCTGGTCGCTGCTGGTCAATTCGTTGTGAAACGGCAGGCGGACCAGTTGGTCGCTGACGCGTTCGGTTACAGGACAGTCTCCTGCCCGATAGCCAAAGCCCTGTCCCATATCCGAAAGGTGGAGCGGCAGGTAATGGAACACGCTGTAGATTCCGCGCTCGCGCAAATACATGATGAACTTCTGTCGCAAATCGAGATTGGGCAAGAGCATGTAGAACATGTGATATGCCTGCTCGCGGTCTGCAGGGACGGTGGGCAACTGCACGTCATGTTTCTTCGCCCAATCCTTCAAGGCGGTTTGGTACATGTCCCAGACATTTTTGCGGTGACTTTGAATCTTTTCCCGTTGTTCAAATTGGGCATAAAGGAATGCTGCTAGCAGGTCGGAAGGAAGGTAAGACGAGCCAATGTCCACCCAGGTGTATTTATCCACCTGCCCACGGAAGAAACGCGAACGATTCGTCCCTTTCTCGCGGATGATCTCGGCGCGCTCCGCCAAAGCTGGGTCATTGATGAGTAGCGCACCACCCTCGCCACAGGAAAAGTTCTTGGTCTCGTGGAAGGACTGGGTCGCCATCGCGCCAAAGGTGCCGAGGAACTTCCCCTTGTATTTGCCAAACAGTCCATGCGCGTTATCCTCGACAACGGCGATGTTATGGCGGCGGGCAATGCTCATGATGGCATCCATTTCACAGCCCACACCCGCATAATGCACGGGGACAATCGCCTTCGTGCGCGGCGTGATCGCGGCTTCGAGTTTGGTCTCGTCGAGATTCAACGTATCGGGGTGGACATCCACAAAAACGGGTTTAGCCCCGCGCAGGACAAAGGCGTTGACCGTCGAAACAAAGGTAAAGTCAGGGATGATAACTTCGTTACCAGGCTGGATGCCCAACAAAATGGCGGACATTTCCAGTGCGTGCGTGCAGGACGTTGTCAGCAGGGCTTTTGTCACCCCAAGTTCACTTTCAAGAAAAGTATGGCATTTTTTTGTGAAGACGCCATCACCGGAAATTTTGACGTTCGCGATGGCTTGTCGCATATACTCGAACTCGTTGCCAACAGTGACGGGTTTATTGAAATCAACTTTGATCATAGATTCCTCAAAATAACATCGCAAGTCTGCCGCGCCTTTTGGTCGTCAAAATGCTCGTCGTTGAACAAATTGATAACTTTGTCTGCCAATACTTCGGCGTGTGGCGCGAAACCCTCAGCCATGATGCCCACCAGCGAAGCATAGTGTGAACTGGCAAAGAGACCCGCGTCGAAGATTGCGGTCAAAATTTGCGGTTTATTTTTTACGCGGACATTGAACCGCCAGGTTTGATAACTTGAAGGCAGTTGTATTTCCTTCGGCAGCCTGGATTCATAAATCTGATTCAGCGATTGACGCTGAATCAGGGAAGCCTTTTTTTTCGTTTCGATTTGCCGGGAGTAATCATACCATGCGGGAAAAGGCGGGTCAATTTGCAGCCAGTCGCGGTCTTGATATACAAACCTTTCACGCTTTTGGATGGCTCGTTTATAACTCTTTTCCATCTCGTCGTGATGGGCTGGATTGAACGGCAAGCTGACAGAACGATATTCGAGGTCATCGCGCAGGAAGGCGTATCCACCAAAGCCGAGTTCCGCAATCTTGGCATAGCCCGTGCTGTACAAAATCACATCCGCGCCAGTATGGATCGGCTCAAGGTCGGGGACGCAGAGACAGCGGTCGTCCAGAATCAGCAAATCGGGAGCGAGGCTCTTGATCGCGGAGAAAAACTCCAGCGGCGTGGAGGATTCCCCGTAGGTGTGAGCAAACAACAGTCCGCCAAGTTTGCCGCGCTTGACTCGTTCCCCTGCCTGTTCCAAATCCATGTGAAGAGTGGCGGGGGAAATATCCACAAACTCAAAGGGGACTCGCGCCTTCAAAAAGGTAATCGGGACGATGGGGCAGATGTTGGCTGGCAGCAGCCAGGGGCGGGAATCCGCGCGATCGAGAAGGAGATTATACAAAATCGCCGAAGCGCGCGGAGCTTGAATGAGATGCATGCGTTTTTCACCACAGAGGTCACAGAGAGCACGGAGGAAAACCTTTTACGAATCGCTGTAGACTCCGTGTTCTCTGTGGTAAACGTTTTTACACATCCTTGCGGACGAGGATGGTGAAATCGTACAAGCCGTAATCGTGGAGCAAAGCCACGTTACGCGAGAAGTTGCGCTTGCAGAAATCGAAGAAAAAGAGCGGATCGCCGTAGAACAGATCGGGGCGCTGCGCCATGCGGTCGGCATCGGAATACTTGGTGAGCATGTTGAAGGAAAAGCCCTTCGAGCAGAGCGCGTTCATGCGCGGCAAAGTTTCGCAGACGAAGTTTTGCCATTCGTCGTATGGCGCTTCGAGTTTAATATTGAAAATGCCAGCCGCAACAAGGTAATCAGCAATGGGTAATTCTTTTTCGTCAGTCGTGAAATGAGTATTTGGAAATGCCTTGTATTTTTCGCGTCCCGCAATGACCATCTTCTCGATCAAATCCACGCCGTAATATTCGAAGTCCCAGCCGCGCTGGTTGAGAAACTCGAACATCGCGCCGTAGCCGCTGCCGTAGTCAATGACCGAGAATTTGCTGACGGGGTTGATGACCTTCACCAATTCTGCAAAACGGATTTGCTGCGCCTGTTCGCCGTTGTAGTCCACGCCTTTGGCGGTCGCGCCGAAGGTCTCCAGTTTCTCGGTGAAATATTCGTTCAGTTTTTTCTGTGTTTCGTCAATGCTCATGCTTGTAACTCCTGTGGGGATTCCAAATACAACCGCGCATCTTCCCCCGTCATGAACAGCAGGTCAATCACGCTGACGTATGGCTCGAAGGGAGGGAAAAGCTGCGGGTATTCGGGATAGTTATATTTTTTATATTCCAGTCGGATACCTTCGTTTTCCAGCAACTCAGGGATGAGATATGCCTGCGCGGCGGGACCCGACAAATAAACGGTGGCGTCCACCTGATTGAGGATTCCAACCAGCCGCTCGGTCTTGGTCCCCTGCGGATGGAACTCACGCGAAAATCGGATGGGCGTATCGATGCTCAAGTGTCCGCAAGCCCAATGGATGAGACGCAGATTCAACTCCGAGATGGTGTCGGCGGGTTCGAGCAGAAGTCCGCTGAGTTGGGTGAAGTACGGCTCAAAATGCGGAGCCTGACGGTAGACTTCCCAAATGCGGTTGGACATCTTCTGCGCCCAACGGGTGGAATGGTCAATCGTCGTCTCCTCGATCAACTGGCTGGTCGTCTTGTAATTAACGGGGACGGTGATCCACTCCAAGCCACGCGGGGTCTTGATCTTGTTTCGGTTGCGCCAGTCGCCCTTTGTGTATTGCAAATCATCATGGATGATGAACAAATCCACTTCGCGGATGAAGTCGAAGTATCCGCGCCACGGCAGAAAATTGGATTGGATGATGCCAACCTTCATCGGGATTCCCCGTCGGTCGTTGCGCTGATGGTGTAGGTCTTGCGTCCGCTGGAACGGTCGAACAGGCGCGCCAAATATTCGCCGATGATTCCCAGCGCAAATAACTGCGCGCCGCTGAAAATGGCAACGATGGACGATAAAAATGGAAAGCCTTCCACTGAACCTGCCGTGAAGTACGTGACCAAAACGTACAGCAAAACGAAGAAGCCAAACAGGGTAAATAAAAAGCCCAGGATGCTTGCAAAGCGCAACGGGACAGTGGTGTAACTGGTCAGCACCAGCAGAAAAACCTTGATCAATTTTACAAGGTTGTAGTTGGATTTTCCAACCGTGCGCGGCGCTTCGTCAACCGTCACCGAAGCGAAGCGGTTTGTCCCCCACGAAAGTAACACATCCACCAGCACATCGGGACCGTTGAAAGAGTCAAAAGATTTCCGCAGGTCCGCGCGGAAGGCTTTGAATGCGCCGATGTCGCGCACGGCTTGCTGTCCCATGATGTATGCAATGGCGCGTTTCAAAAACGCCGAGACCAGACTCTTGTACCAAGCCTGCTGACGTTTGCGCGCCACGCCGTAGACCACGTCATAGCCTTCGTTCAATTTTGCGAGCAACTTCGGCATTTCCTCAGGCGGATTTTGCAGGTCGTCGTCCATGACGAAGATGACTTCGTACCGCGCCGCGCGAATCCCACACAACGTGGCATTGTGCTGACCATAATTCCGCATTAAATTGATACCGCGCACCCAGGAGTTTTGTCTGGCAAGTCTCTCGATGGCACCCCAACTATTGTCGGGGCTGCCATCGTTGACCAAAACCACTTCGTATTCGGCCGCCAAAGATGGTAGGGCCGCCCCCAAGCGTTCAATAAGAAAATCGAGAGTATGCTCGCTGCGATAGACAGGGATGACTACGGAACACTTCATAGGGGATGTATTTTACCACCCACCTAAATTTTCGCTCCGTGCGTGTTCCTGAGTAAATTAAGCGCGTACTCGACCTCGGCGTTTTTCTGTTTCGCGTCCCATCCCATGCAATCGCCAAACACCTCGCCGAGTTCCTGCACACTTTCCTTTGACAGGTGTCCGAGCATGGCAAGCATGGTGCGGCGCAGGAGGATGTCATCGAGACGCATGGACTTTTCGTGCTGGACTAGGAACATAATCTCGCGGCGGGTGTAATCAGGCAGGGATTTGAGCGGCGCGTCCTTTTCGAGATTCATGAAACGGGCGACGGCTTCAGCGCGAGAGCCATAGCGGGAATACAAGACCTCCAGCCGCTCCCTGCTGAGTCCCGTCCATGCGACGAGACCATCAATCTGACGTTTTTGTTCAGCGGGGTCAGTGGAGAATCCGCGTCCGCCGCCAATCGGCAGGCTGGATGTCTCCTTTTGGCGGGACTTGCCCAAGAATGCCAACACCTTGTCCGCCACCTGCTCGGAGAATGCGCGGAAGGAGGTCCATTTGCCGCCAACCAGCGAATACACCGGGAAAGATAGTTTGGTCTTCGCTTCGTCCAGTATCTCGATGTGATGGTCACGGCTGTACTGCGCAGTGGTCTTTGCCTCGCCGCTGCTACCCAGCGGACGAACACCCGTGAAGTGGAAGACGATGTGTTCCTTGCTGACCCTGATGGATGGGAAGACGCGCGTCACCAGTTCGAGGAAGTATTCCACTTCCTCATCGGTGCAATGGACGTCGTCGGGGTCTTCGATCTTGATGTCAGACGTTCCGATCAGCACGCGGTCATAGAGTGGGAAGATAAGCACAATACGGCCATCCCTGTTCTCGAAGAAGAACTCATTGGAGCCGATGGCGGCGCGCAGTTCGGGATGATCCACGACCACATGTGAACCTTTAGTTCCCGCGATGTAACGGGTCGAAAAGCCTAGCTTGCCATTGGCAGTATCGATCCAAGGCCCGGTCGCATTGATCAACAACTTCGGGCGGACGGTGTAAGTCTCGTTCGTCAATTCATCCTTCAGCGTTACCGAGTCCTTTTCAGCACCAACCAAGCTGACATAGTTCAACACCCGCGCCTTGGGGCTTTCGGCCTCGGCATCCAGCGCGATTTCCAGCGCAAGACGTTCAGGGTTGGCAATCAGACCGTCATAATAAACAGCGGTCGTGGCAATGTCGGGATTCAACTTTGGCCAGCGCCTCAATGATTCCGCCTTCATCATGAACTGATGACGGGGCACGGTGCGCGTCTTCCCTGTATAAGCGTCGTACATCATCAAGCCGAGTTTGATGATGACCGAGCCGCGCTCCGAGGGCTTGGTGAGCATTCCCAAAAACTTGAGCGGTGCATTGAACAAACCTGAGAAATACTTGAACATGGGAATGGTCGTCGGCAGTGGACTGACAATGTGCGGTGCGTTCTGGATCATGCGATTGCGTTCGCGCACCGCTTCACGGACAAGCCGGAACTCGCCATTCTCCAAATAGCGGATACCACCATGCGCCATGTGCGAGGAAGCCGCGCTCGCACCCGAACAAAAGTCCGCGCGGTCGATGAGCAACGCATCCACGCCGTTGAGGGTCAGGTCCCGAAAAGTACCGATGCCGTTAATCCCCGCGCCGACGATCAGCACGGAAATTTCGGGGTTGGTTTTCAGGGAATTCAAAATTTCACTTCGATTCATATTATCCTTCAATGTTATAAACGTTGAACGTTCTTTATTCAACCCAATCAAACGTGCGGGTGACCGCCTTCTTCCAGCTCGCGTATGATGTTTCACGCAAGCCAGAATCCATCTTCGGCGTCCACTCCTTGTCCTTGCCCCAGTTGGCGCGGAGTTCGTCGTAATCCTTCCAGAAGCCAACGGCAAGTCCAGCCGCATAAGCCGCACCCAAGGCGGTGGTCTCCGCCACTTTGGGACGCACCACTGGCACATCCAAAATATCGGATTGGAACTGCATCAGCAATTCATTGAAGACCATGCCGCCGTCCACTTTCAGCGCGGTGAGTTTGACGCCAGAGTCGCTCTCCATCGCATCCAGCACTTCACGAGTCTGGTAGGCAGTGGCTTCGAGCGCCGCGCGTGCTATGTGGCCTTTATTGACGTAGCGAGTCATACCCACAATCGCACCACGCGCATTGGATTTCCAATACGGGGCATACAAACCGGAAAATGCCGGGACAAAATAAATCCCGCCGCTGTCTTCAACTGTTCCAGCCAGTGTTTCCACATCTAGCGATCTTTGGATAATACCCAGGTTGTCTCTAAGCCATTGCACCAACGCACCCGTGATCGCAATCGAGCCCTCAAGGGCATACACTGCTTTTTGATTCCCAATCTTATAGCCAAGCGTGGTCAGCAAGCCGGATTTTGAAGGTACGGGAATCTCGCCCATGTTCATCAACATGAAACAACCTGTTCCGTAGGTGTTCTTGGCTTCGCCCGCGCTGAAACAGGTTTGACCGAACAACGCCGCCTGCTGGTCACCCAAATCACCAGAGACGGGGACTCCCGGCAGAATGATCTTCGCCATGCCGTATAATTCCGACGACGACTTGATCTCAGGCATCATCGCGTGTGGAATGCCGATCAACTTCAACAGGTCATCATCCCAATCCAGGGTTCGCAGGTTCATCAAAAGTGTGCGCGAGGCATTGGTGACGTCGGTAACGTGCAAACCGGTCAGATTCCAGATAATCCAGGTGTCCATGTTACCGAAAGCCAGTTCGCCTTTTTCCGCCCGAGCGCGGACACCTTCCACATTGTCGAGAATCCACTTGATCTTTGGTCCCGAAAAATAAGTTGCCAGCGGCAGACCCGTCTTGTCGCGCAGGCGATCCTGTCCGCCATCTTTTGCCAGTTCATTGCAAATGCCATCGGTGCGGGTATCCTGCCAGACAATCGCATTATAGACAGGCTTACCCGTGGACTTGTCCCACACGACGGTTGTCTCGCGTTGGTTGGTGATTCCAATCGCCGCAATCTGGTCACTGTTCACTGAATGCTGTTTGCTTGCTTTTTCCAATGCCCCCTTCATCACTTCCTGAGTCCGCACCCACACCTCCAGCGGATCGTGCTCCACCCAGCCTGGCTTGGGGTAAATTTGCTCATGTTCCTTTTGGTCAACAGCAACAATGTTTCCCGCATGGTCAAAGATAATAAAACGGGTACTCGTAGTACCTTGATCTATTGCGGCAACATATTTTGACATGGCAACCTTCCTTGGGATAAATTTTGTTAACCATGATTTTACCCTCAAAGTTGGTTGCCTTTGGTCATACAATTGGTACGATAAATATCCTTCCCAAAAACCAAAAGGGCAGTTTTCGCCAGCCCGGCGGGAACTGCCCTTTTGGTTTTACAATTTTTCGGAGTTATTTGCCAACAGGTTCGGCGCCTTGCTCCTCAACCTCTTCATCCATTTCCTCTTCGTCGCCCTCATCCGCATCCCGCGTCTCGTTCAAGAAATTGAACACGATCACGGCCAGCGTGGAACCGAGCAACGGGCCGAAGAAATAAATCACGTAGGTATAGACGCTTGTAAGGCTTGGGTTGGCAAAAATAGCCGCGGCTAGTGTGCGCGCAGGATTCATCGCATCGCCCATGAATAAAAAGCCAATCATGGTGGTGAAAGCCAGGGTCGCGCCAATGGCCCAACTGGCAAACACGCCGCTCTTTCCCTCGACCATTGTGTATAAAATGGTATTTACGAGGAAAAATGTCAGAATGGCTTCAAGGACCATTGCGAGGATGGGCTGGGACTCGGTCAAAATGCCGCTCGTTATAATTTGACCGATATCAGCACCCAAAGGCTCTATAAGTGTTTTCAGAAAAAACACCGCCAGGATCGCGCCTGCAAACTGGGCAAGCCAATAAAACACGGACTGGATCCATTTGACGGTTCCGTTAAGCGCAAGCCCAAAGGTCACCACGGGGTTCAAATGCGCCCCCGAAATATGTCCGTAGGCATACACAAAAACCATCATTGTAAGCCCGTATCCCAGGGCGACACCCACCAAATCCCCCTGAACAACGATACTTGCACCTGTGCCGATGAACACCAGCGCAAATGTGCCGATGAATTCGGCAAGGAAAGCTTTTGAATTGAACATTTTCTTCTCCAAAGATATGATTTGAAAGTACAACCCTTGCGGATTGAATTCGCTACGCCAGCCAATCCCGCGCACCCATCAGGAAGGACTTGCCCGACATGACCTTTTTACCCGCAGGCTGGACTTCCTCCAAAACCAACACACCCTCACTGGATTGAACTGCCGGCTTTCCCTCGGCCATGAGCCTGGTTCCGTTGACCAATATTTTGTCTCCGCTGACAGTTGATGCGCGCAACACTTTGAGTGGACTGCCGTTCCACTCAAACCACGCTCCAGGCCATGGATTCATTGCACGCACACGGCGCTCCAACTCCACGGCGGGACGAGTGAAATCCAACAAGCCATCTTCCTTTTTCAACATCGGTGCATAGGTTACACCTACCTCAGGCTGTGGAACGGGTTTTAGGCTTCCGGCAAGATATTCGGGCAGGGTCTCAAGGAGCAAGTCCGCTCCGAGCATGGACAAAGACTGAAAGACGGAACCAGCTGTATCGTCACACTCTATGCGGATGGACCTCGCAGCGAGCATTGGACCCGTATCGAGTCCCACATCCATCTTCATGATTGTCACACCGGTTTGCTCGTCGCCGGCCAATATCGCGGCATTGATCGGCGCGGCCCCGCGCCAGCGTGGAAGCAATGAGGCATGAACATTGATGCAACCGTATCGCGGCAAATCTAAAACATCCTTTTTTAGAATTTGCCCAAACGCCGCAACGACGATCAAATCAGGATTCCATTCTCGAAGTTGATACATTCCCTCACGCAGCTTCTCAGGCTGCATCACAGGAATGTTCAATTGAGTCGCCAACACTTTTACCGGCGGCGGCTTCAACTCACGCCCGCGCCCCGAAGCGCGGTCGGGCTGTGTGACCACGCCCACCACATCATGCACTTTCGCCAGCGCAGAAAGACTGGGCAATGCAAAATCGGGCGATCCCATGAACACCACTCGAACGGACATGCGTTCATTTTAGCACATACAGTACCCATGGGTGAAATATGCCGGTTGCATGTTGGTGGGATTGGCTGTAAAATACTATAAATCCAAAACCAACTTATCCGGAGGAAAAAATCATGTCTCAAGAACCAATGTCACCCGACGTCACCAGTGACGACAAACTGTGGGCAATGCTGTCATACCTTCCCATTATCTGGCCCATCCCCGCTGTGATCGCTCTACTGATGGAAGACAAGAAAAATCGCCCATATATCAAATTCAACGCCATCCAGGCCATTGCAATGGGACTCATTGCATGGATTACATCGTTTTTATGCATAGGTATTCTTGTCGGTCTTTACATGTTCTATCTTGCCTACCTAGCCTACCAGGGTCAGGAAGTAAAGGTCCCTGTGGTAACGGACTTTATCAAGAATCAGGGTTGGGCATAATTTTTTCGCCTGTAAAAAAGGCTCGCAAATACTCGCGAGCCTTTTTTAATTTCAACACACTCTTTGACCGCATAGAAAGAAGAAGTAAATGAACGAACAAATATCACAAACCCCACCTATGCCCCTCAAGCCAGAGGAGGAACGGCAGTGGGCAATGCTCGCCCATCTGGGTGTGCTGGCAAATTTGGTTTCAGGCTTTCTGGGTCCCGTTGTCCCGCTGGCAATTTACATGATCTATAAGGATCGTTCAAGATATGTTGCCTATCAATCCTTGCAGGCGTTGATTTTTCAACTCATCTGGTGGGTCGGCGGCGGAGTTATTGCCGGCGTTTCCTGGGCAATTACGGGTGTGCTTAGCGCGGTCATCATTGGGCTGCTATGTATACCCATTGCCTGTATTTTTAGCGCCATGCCGCTGGTGGCTCTCGGCTATGGAATTTACGGCGGTATTCAAACCAGTCAGGGACAGGACTTCAAATACTGGCTGGTCGGCGACTGGGTGCGCAACACGCTGAGCGGTTCTTAAAAGTAAAACCTCCCGCTTCACACAAAGAGTCGGGAGGTTTTGGTTTCACAAAAAACAGGTTACGGTATTGCTCCCGCCAAATCGGAGCCAAGGCGGATCTCAATATCCACCGTGGAGGCGGGATCGGGGTTGAATCTAATCTGGTTGTTTGAAATGCCAAACACGCTTTGCAGGAAACGCACCGTGTATAACTTGGGACCATAGACGATCACAGTGGTTGCGCTATAAACCGTATCCGCCGCGCCGACTTCGGTCACGTTCATGCCCTGGGATTGGAAGAAGGCGCCCGCCCGCTGGTCAAGCCCGGGAGTGAAAGTCCCATCCGCGATTCGCACACGGGACTCCTCTGCGCGCATCGCCTGCGCAATAAGGTTTACATCAGTACTTCCAGAAGGGACAAACATTGGGCTGAGCGGCCCGGTGGAAGTAAAGATTTCGTCACGCAAAACTCGAATCTTATCCGCCATCGGCTTCATGACACTGGCAGCCTCTCCGCCAAGCACAGTATTCTCGAACGTTACCATGCTTGTATCGATAATGCCGGGTTTGATGCTCTCCGGCGCAATATCTTTGCCAAGCATGGCCAATTTTATGGCATCCTCAAACGGCATATTGGTGTGAATACCGTTTTGAAGCTGGGCATACATCTCAGGCGCCTTTGAGATTAGCGTGGGGAAATTTTCGGGGTCGAATATTTTTTTCTGGAGCGCGAAGATCACCTGCTGCTGGCGGCGTGAGCGGTCCGTATCACCGCCCTGGGTTTTGCGGGTACGCGCATAAGACAGCACCTTCCAGCCGCACAGTTCACGCTCGCCGCCGGGTGTAATTACAACATGGTCAGGTCCGGAACCAACCGGGTCCAGCACAAGCCTTTCCTCGGGAACAACGGTGATACAACCAAGGAGGTTGATAAGGTCAACAAACGTTCCAAAATCGATTTGGGCATAATAGTGAACCGGCACACCCAACAGTTGTTCGACAGTTTTCATGGCCAACCCAGGTCCGCCGCCAGGCAATTGCGCGCCTTCACCACTGGGATAAGCTGTGTTGATGCGGCTGTATCCAAAGCCGGGGATGTTCACCCATAAATCGCGTGGAATTGACAGCATACCGGCGGTTTTTGTAACCGGGTCAACGGTGAAAAGAATCATTGTGTCAGAACGCGGCGGGCCCTCATTCTCCTGCCATTCGCGATAATCCAACCCGATGAACAGGATGTTGATTCGGCTGGCGCCATCCCAGGCAGGGGGCAGTTCCACCTCGGGGGCGGTCACCGGCGGGGCAGGAACTACAGCGGCATCTTCGGTTGCAATCGGCGTCCCTTCAGGATTAAACTGGGTAAGGGTATTCGAATTACCACAATTGGCTGGGGTCATACCAGGCAAACCCGTTAGATTCCAACATGCGGTGAAATTACGCGCATAGAAGAAGGCGACAACCGCCAGGGCCAGTGTCACTCCCCAAAAGAGAATTTTCCCCACCAGAGAAAAACCAAATTTCGGAAACTTAATTTTCTTCAAAAACTCGAGTTTGTTCATTCTTTATAGTACCTCAGGGCTTAACATATACCATATCAAGCCCAAGACGTGTCAAACCTTCCTGCGCCCAATACTCCAAAATTGCGGATTCTTCGCCGAGACATTTCATCATGACTGGGATTGCGCGATGGTCGCGAATCTCAGCTAACGCACGCATAGCTAAAATTCGGATACTGGTTGGCGCTTTACCCATGACTTCCAACAGGCTGGGAACTGATGCGCTCCCAATCAAGGCAAGGGCATTCGCAGCCAACCCTGCTGTGAGTTGATCTTCGTCCGCAAGAGTGTGGATCAACGCCTCGACTGCGCTTTCGTGCGGATGATTGCACAGGGCAAGCGCAACAGCGGCCCTCACTTCGGGAGAGGAATCAGCCAACAGCGGAATCAAGTCATCAACTCGAGCGTGAGGCGAAGCGGCGAGGGCGCGCACCGCCCACCAGCGGGAATCAACGTCAGTAGATTGGGTCAAATCCAAGAGAGACGGGATCACCTCCGCTCCCAAATCGACAAGCGCCGGGATGGCAGCCTCGGCGCGAACATCGTCGCCGCTGGTCAGTTCCTTCAACAAATCCTGCATGGCTATTTGGCAGGCGGCGGGACGGGGAGCGCCTCCTGTGCGGTGTTGACCCACTTATCGCCTTCGTCAATCAACATCACGGGAATGTCATCCACAATCGGATATTTGCGTCCGCAATCCTGGCAGATGAGCCAGGCATCCTTGTGCAATTTCAGCAAGCCTTCCTTTTCGCGCACGCAATTGGGGCAGCGCAAAATTTCAAGCAATTCCGGTTTTACCATGTATTCTCCTGTCTTACAAAAATTGTACCATCAGATTTTTCGATGCTATGTTTTTGGTACAACACACAACTGTTCACGCTTTGCCGATTTGATTGGGTCTTCGGTGCCGGGACCATACTGGCAGACGGCCGCCCAGGGTTGGTAATGGGTCTTGAACTCATCAGTAAAATATACCTGTCCATCACGCCAAACCGTACGGGTCACATCAACATCGGCGCCCTGGGCAGGATAATCCACCTGTTTGATTTGGTCAGGTTCCAATTCGGAGTTTTCTTCAAACACCGGATTGGGCGGCGGGACAACGTTTGTAGGGCCTGTCGTTTCCCACGTAACACTGCGTCCGTCGGGGGTTGAATACAATTTCCAGGTAAGAGTGCGCGCGCCCACGTCAACATACGTTTCCATCAACATCCAATAGGGTGTGTCATTTATGAATTTGAAATCAACGAGCGGAAAATAAACCGTCGCATCCAGTCCGGCTAAGTTAGGATCGACGTCTCCACTTCTGGTCTTTTCATAATACGAGACACGGTAGGCATGGGAATATCTTTCGACGACGGGGAAGCCCGCATAAAACACCGTGCGGAATAGCGTAGTGCTGACCTGACAAACGCCGCCGCCCACGCCCTTGATGGTACGCCCACCATAAATGATGAGAGCCTCGGCAAAACCGTTTTCAAGGCTCACGTCACCGAGCGAGTTGCCCATCGAGAAGGTCTCTCCGGGGGCAACCAGCACGCCGTGAAATTGTTCCGACGCCGCCACAATGTTTTGAATACGTTCGCTGCTGGAGCCATAGAAATAACTGGTGTATGCCGCGATTTCCTGCGTGACGCCGAGGTCCGCGCCGACGGCTGTATCTGACACTGCCGGCTGTTGCTCGACAACCGCGAGAGGAACGTTATGCTCGCCGCGCAAAAGCGCATCATTGATGGCCTTCATACTGGCATCCACGTCCATCACACGCCCCACCGTCGATGCGGAAATCGGTTCGATCTGACCTGTATCATCGTTGAAGACAAAACGGGCATTGGCAGGATACCGGTCCACATACACTTTAAGCTCGCCCAGGGATCGCTGCAATGCGGCAAGGTCAAGCCCAACCTGCATTTCGGATTCGCCGTTATTTTCTACCACGTTGACCTTGAGCATGTTCGCAATCACAGGGATATCGTACGTCCACGGGCCGGGATCGCTGTCGCCTGCATTCGGCACGAACACAGTTAGGGGCTGGCTGAGGATACGACGCGCGGCGTCGGCCTGCGAAGAAACATCCAACAGTTTGGGTTTGGCTTCATGAATCACCAGCGGCACTTCCCCATCGCGAAACGATTGCAACTGGGCACCGAGGTAGACCAAAGTTGCATCGAGGTTGAGCAAACGTCCCACCTGACCGGGTTGAGTGACCACATTCGTGCCATCAACCTGCAGGCTGGCTTCCACAACTGGCTGATCGACCTGGGCGGCGATGTTTTGCAAATAAGCGTAAGCCACCCGCTGGTCGAAGATCAGAACAGGCGGAACATCCGCCCCAATTCCACCCGCACCGACCTGCCTTGCGAGTGCCTTGAATAGACCGCCCGAACGCCCATAGTTATAAGCAGCCAACGCGCTTGCAGACGGATCGAAGACCATGCCCAATTCGGCAGGCGAAGCAACCCAAACCCTGTCACCCGCGCGAAAGAGTATTTTGCCGGTAATCGGGAAGGAAAGAGTTTGACTCAATTTGAGCGCGGCGTCGTTTGGGGAAAGCCCGGAGACATCCACCCCCGCAACGGATACGCCAGGAAAAATGCGTCCCGCAAACGCAAGTTGATAACCAACTGTCCACGCGAAAACAATTCCGGCAAAGAGGATAAAACCACCGATAAGCGCGGCAATTATTTGTTTCAACGGGTTCAGACGCGAAATAAACCTGTTCATGGGAGGGATTATAACGAAAAAATCGGCTTCGTAGCTAAGGTTTCCATGAGTTTTGGATGAGTAATGATGAAGTGCGTCGCACTACTCATCAATGAAGTTGTCCCAATGTGCAGAGTGCGACGCACCCTCTGTAAAGACATGGACTATAATTTGAATAAAGGAAAAAGGATATGAAGAACTTTCTCCACACTTCAGCTGTTTTGATCTTCCTGCTGACAGCCTGCAACCTGCCATCCAGCCCGACGGTTGACACACCCGTTGAGCCAACTTCTGTTCCGCCGACGGCTTTACCGACAAATACCGCCGCCAACCCGACGCCTGCCCCTCCTACCGAAACATCCGTCCCCCCGACAGTTACTCCAACCAGCACAAACACGCCCATTCCTGTTGTTGAAAGCCTGGACGCCACCGTCACCGCTGACCTGCTCAGTTGTCGCTATGGTCCCGGCGCGGAATATCTATATTTGTACGGCTTGAAGAAAGGCGCAAACATCCAACTTATCGGGCGAACCGATGGAAACAACTGGGTGATGGTCAAAGGCAAAAACCTGTGCTGGCTCAATGCCAAATTCGTCGAGATCAAAGGCGACCCGCAGACCTTGAGAGTCACCTATCCCAGCGAATACAGACTCCCTGTTTCGCCGTATTACACCGGACCAACCGTATTGAGTGCCACCCGCAATCCAAACAATCCAAACGAAGTCACCGTCAAATGGACGGATATCACCCTCCGCGCAGGCGATGAAGAGGATGAAAACATGTTCATCTACATCATCGAGGTCTGGCGCTGCGAAGGCAGCAAGACGGTCTTCGACCCGCTGGCGTCGAACTATCCCGAAGTGACTTTCATTGACGAGGCCGGTTGTGATATCCCCTCGCATGGACGGGTATTCTTCCAGGAGAAACACGGCTTTGCGGGACCTGCCGACATCCCCTGGCCGGAGGATTGATCTAGGAATCGCTTTTCAAACGACAAAAGGAGAACAAATCATGGAAATCAAAACCGTCAAAATCGATAAACCCGAAGACATCAACTTTATTCTTGGGCAATCACATTTCATCAAGACCGTGGAAGACATCCACGAGACGTTGGTCGGAAGTGTGCCGGGCATCAAGTTCGGACTGGCTTTCTGCGAGGCTTCGGGGAAGTGTCTCGTGCGCTGGACTGGGACCGACAACGAAATGATCGAACTGGCGAAGAAAAACGCGCTGGCAATTGGCGCGGGACACTCCTTCATCCTTTTTCTTGGACCAGGTTTCTTCCCCATCAACGTACTAAACGCGGTCAAGGCGACGCCGGAGGTGGCACGTATCTTTTGTGCCACAGCCAATCCCACCGAGGTGCTAGTCGCCGAAACCGGGCAGGGACGCGGTATTCTCGGCGTTGTGGACGGCTTCTCGCCCAAAGGCGTCGAGGACGACGAGGGTATCAAGTGGCGCAAGGACTTCCTGAGGATGATTGGATACAAATCCTGATTGATAAACGAAGACCTCCGAGCAATTTATACTCGGAGGTCTTTTGGCTCCTGACCTAGGACTTGAACCTAGAACCTAGCGGTTAACAGCCGCTCGCTCTGCCGATTGAGCTAGTCAGGAAAGCGACCGACATTATACGGATAACATGGGGGAATGTCAAGGTGAAATCCGTAAAGTTTGGCTAAATCAAATTGACATGCCCACAAAATCAATAACGGATGGAACTCAGGTTGTCCAGTTTTTCAGTGCTGTGTGTGGCAGTGATGCGGCGGATGGTGCCAGTTAGTCCACGAACGACGAGGCTTTCAGTTGTAATGTGGTCGCCCTGATAGCGCACACCTTTTAGTAATTCACCGTCCGTGATGCCTGTGGTGGCGAAGAACACATCCTCCGATGAGACGAGATCGTCCATCGTCAACACCTTGTCGAAGTCATAACCCGCGTCGCGGCCCCGCTGTAATTCGCTTTCGTCACGCGCATAAAGCTTGCCTTGAATTTCTCCGCCCATGGCGCGCAAGGCACAGGCGGCAATCACCCCTTCCGGCGTGCCTCCGATGCCCAGCAAAACGTCCACGCCCGAATCGGGCCAGGCGGTCATCAACGCAGCCGCCACGTCACCATCAGGGATTTGGCGGATGCGAGCCCCAGCCTTGCGGATCTCCGCGATCATTGCATCGTGGCGCGGACGGTCCAAGATGATGGTGGTCAAGTCTTCGACGTTCCTACCCTTGGCTTTGGCAATTGCTTTGAGGTTGTCGGTGATCGGCTTTTCGATGTCGATCACACCCTTTGCTTCGGGTCCCACCGCCAGTTTGTTCATGTAGAGGAAGGGACCGGGGTCAAACATCGTTCCGCGCGGAGCCAGCGCCACCATTGCCAATGCGTTCGAACGCCCAAAAGCCAGGGGACGGGTTCCATCAACCGGGTCAACAGCCACATCCACATCGGGCGCGGAGCCGTTACCCACTTTCTCGCCATTGAACAACATCGGGGCCTGATCCTTCTCCCCTTCCCCAATGACGATGACGCCATTCATATCCAATGTGCTGAGCACGAGACGCATTGCATTCACGGCGGCTTGATCCGCGCCTTCCTTGTCGCCGCGTCCCATGTAACGGCCGGCCAGCATTGCCGCCGCTTCCGTGACACGAGCCAATTCAAGCGCAAGGTTACGAGTAGGGGTAGCACCAAGGACAGCCATTTTTGCCTCCAATCTATAGGATGAACCAGACGAGAAAATAATAACCGATCACCGCACCCCACAGCCACGAGTCGATGCGGTCGAAGAATCCGCCGTGACCGGGGATGATGTCACTTGAGTCCTTGATACCGGACTGACGTTTGATCATGCTCTCGCCAAGGTCGCCCAACGGCGGTAGCGAACCGAGGATAAATCCCAGAATCGCGCCCTGCCAGAGAGTGATCTGACCCGCCAGATTTCCATAGGTGGTGAAAGCGTAGGCAAAGAAAATCCCTCCCCACGTGGCGGTAATCACGCTGGCGGCATAGCCTTCCCAGCTTTTCTTTGGGCTGAGGCGCGGAGCCATTTTGTGCCTGCCGTAAGCCCTGCCTATGGAATATGCGCCGGTATCGCCAAACCAGACACAGAACATCACGAGCATGAACCACCAGCCGCCTTCAGGAAGGTTGCGCAAGTCCAGAAGGTATGAGCCGATCCAGCCGATATATGCAATCCCGCCGACCGCGATGCCAAAGTCAACGGCGGATTGGTCGCGTCCGCGCTCGTAGGCAAGAAGGTGATAGGCCAACGCCACAAGGATACTCATGGCAAAGGCAGGTTGGGCATACGCCGGAAAGAACATGCGGGTGACGGTAACGAGAGTTACGCCGCCGACAGTCACATGGAAGTTTGGTTGATATTTCGCGGCGCGAAAAAGATTGACATATTCATGCGCAGCGCCAACCAAAAAAGTACCCATCAGCAAATAATAAAAGATGCCGCCAAATAATATGGCGGGCAATCCTATTGCAGCAAGACCTAAAGCAGTGACTGTTCGTTTAAGCATTTGATTCCTGAAGCTCCCCCGAAGACACCTTTCCAAAGCGCCTATCACGCTGGGCAAATGCCTCCAACGCGCGGCGATATTCTTCCTTATCAAAATCGGGCCAATAAGTGGGAGTGACATACCACTCTGAATAAGCCGTCTGCCAGATCAGGAAGTTGCTTACACGCAGTTCCCCCGAAGTACGGATGACCAGGTCAGGGTCGGGCACGCCAGCCGTGAACATGTATTGACCGACCAGGCTGTCGGTCACATCTTCGGGTTTGATGCCGTCTTTGATGATTTTTTGGATGGCGCAGACGATTTCGTCACGGCCGCCATAATTCCAGGCGATATTAAGAATCAAGCGGTCGTTGTTCTTGGTCAAGTTTATGGCTTTCAACACCCTGGCTTGTAGATTGGCGCTCAAACGTTCCAGACGCCCGATGTGGCGCAATTGAACCCCCTCCTTGTGCAACTCGTTCAATTCGCGATCGATCACATCCTGAAGTATTCCCAGAAGCCCCTGAACTTCCTCTGCCGGGCGTCCCCAATTTTCCGTGGAGAAGGCATAGATGGTCAAATATTTGATGCCAAACTCAACAGTGGAACGAATCACACGACGCAGGTTTTCCGTACCCGCCCTGTGACCCGCCAAACGCGGCAGGCCGCGTTGAAGCGCCCAACGTCCATTGCCGTCCATGATGATGGCAACGTGTCGGGGAATTTTTTCAAGGGAAACAGAAGAAGAGGTCTCAGTCATTAGGATTAACTCTTTTCGATGTGTCAGACACACCATCGAAGCAGCTACACTTCCATGATCTCTTTTTCTTTGACCTGTCCGTGTCTGGCGATGTCTTCGATGAACTTGTCTGTTATCTTTTGCAGTTCCTCCTCGCCATACAGGCGGTCATCCTCGGTGATCAATTTTTCCTTTTCATAATCACGGATGTCGTTGTGAAGGTCGCGCCGGATATTCCGCACGGCAACACGCGCCTCCTCCAGGCGGTGGTGCATCTGCTTGACCAGGGCGCGGCGGCGCTCTTCGTCCAGCGGGGGCAGATTCAGGTGAATGACCTTTCCATCGGAGTTTGGATTCAGACCCAGATTCGAGGTACGGATCGCTTTCTCGATATTCTTGATGGATGCCGCGTCGAACGGTTTGATCAATATGGAACGCGGCTCGGGGATGCTGATGGAGGCAAGTTGCATAAGATGTGTCGGGTTGCCGTAATAATCGACCTGAAGTCTTTCCACCAATGCAGGGCTGGCCCGCCCGGTACGAATTCCAGCGAGATCGTCCGAGAGGGATTGGATTGCGCCATGCATGCGTGCTTCAGCATCTTTCAACAAGTCTTTGATTTCGTCGGTACTCACGATCTTCCTCCTAAAAGATGATTACGTTACAAGGATACCTTAAAACAAGGATTTATGCTATGGGAGCGCAGATAAGATGAGGGGAAATGTAAAAAATTGAGAGTCTCTCAGAAAAAAATCCCTTTGCCCTTCACCTTTTTCTGAAGAATGAGCGGCAAAGGGACGTATCCAAAACTAAAGGTTTTCCCCGTTCACCAAGGTGCCTACGGCTTCGCCGCGCAAAGCGGCAAGCAGTGCTTTGGAATCCCATAAATTCAGCACAAGGATTGGCAAATTATTTTCCATGCACAGGGTAATCGCAGTGCTGTCCATAACCTCGAGGCGGCGGTTTAGCACCTCAATATAACTCAACTGATCGAATTTCTTTGCATCCGGATTCTTCTTCGGATCGGAATCGTACACACCGTCCACCTTGGTGGCCTTGATGACAACATTCGCATCGATCTCGGTCGCCCGCAGAGCCGCAGCGGTATCAGTGGAGAAATAAGGGTTGCCTGTCCCGGCGCCAAAGATCACGACGCGTCCCTTTTCCAGGTGGCGAATCGCGCGGCGACGGATATAAGGTTCCGCGATGGCACGCATCTCGATTGCAGACATTACACGGGTAAACACACCCTGGCGCTCCAGCGCATCCATCAAGGACATGGCATTCATCACTGTGGCGAGCATGCCCATGTAGTCGGCTGTGGCGCGATCCATGCCATGTTCAAGTCCCTGCTTTCCACGCCACAAATTGCCCGCGCCGATCACAACCGCCACATCCACACCCATTTCCCGGACTTCCTTGATTCGGCTGGCAATGGATTCGGCTTCGTCCACATCTATCCCGCGTCCTGATTCGCCGCCAAGTGCCTCGCCACTCAGTTTGAGAAGAATTCTTTTATATTTTAGTTGAGACATTGATACCTCCAAGTTGTTACGGACCATTGTACGTCAATTATAAAAAAAGCCAACCCGCAGGCTGGCTTTCTAAAAGCTATTCTTCTTTCGTGCTTTCGCCCAGTTCCCATCTCTGGAAGCGGCGAATGATCACATTTTCGCCAATCGCGGCGACGTTTTGCAAAACCAGTTTTTCAACCGTGATGGTTTCATCGCGGATGTAGGTCTGGCGCATTAGGCACACCTCGTCCTTGTACTTCTCGACACGGCCTTCCACGATCTTGGCCAGCACGTTTTCAGGCTTTCCTTCCTCGAGAGCGCGGGCGCGGGCAATAGCGGCTTCATGTTCGAGTTCTTCAGCAGGGATTTCCTCCGCCTTGGTGTACTTGGGGGAACTGGCGGCAATTTGCAAGGCAATTTCATGAGCCAGGGTGCGGAATTGTTCGGAACGGGCCACAAAATCGGTCTCGCAATTGACTTCGACCATCACGCCTACCCGTCCGCCACCATGGGAGTACATTTCCACCACACCGTTGGAGGCCTGGCGGTCAGAGCGCTTGGCAGCAGTCGCCATGCCCTTCTCGCGCAGCCAGTCAACAGCCTTGTTAAAGTCGCCATCCGCCTCCTGAAGCGCCTTGCGGCAGTCAAGCATGGGAGCGTTGGTTGCGGCGCGCAACTCCTTGATCATCTGTGTTGTTATTTCCATAATTCATTATCCTTGTATCGGCTGTTCGCCAGCGCCGGAATTGTCTTCCACTTTTATTTCTGTTTCGTCCGCCTTGCGACTAACGCTCAGCTTCGCGAGGGTGGATTCACCCAGCAGGATGTCTTCGCCCATATTTTCATCTTCGGTTTCAACAACGGGCTTGCGGGGACCACGTGTCCTGGGCTTGGCCTCTCCCTTGTTTTCCTCAGGTTGTTCAGGTTCCTCTTCCTTGCGCATGGCCTTACCTTCCAGCACGGCGTCCGCGACCTTGGCAACCAGCAGTTTGATGGCGCGGATGGCGTCGTCATTCGAGGGGATGACATAATCCACGTTCTGAGGGTTGCAATTGGTGTCCACCAAGGCGACAATCGGAATCTTGAGGAGGTTTGCCTCGCGTACTGCGGCATCTTCACGTCCTACGTCAATGATGAAGAGCAGGTCGGGGCGACGCTTCATGTGGCGGACACCGGACAAACGGGTTGTCAGGCGGGTAATTTCGCGTTCGATCAGCAAGCCTTCCTTCTTGGTCAGGCGGTTGATCTCCTCGGAGTCGCGAACTTTTTCAAGGCGTTCCAACTCCTGGATACGCTTGTACATGGTATCCCAGTTGGTGAGCATACCACCCATCCAGCGTTCGGTGACATAGGGCATGCCACAGCGGATGGCTTCTTCCGCCACTGTTTCCTGAGCCTGACGTTTGGTACCGACAAACAAAATGGTACCGCCAGCGGTAACAGTGTCGCGGATGATGTTATATCCCTGATTCAACAGCTTGACGGTCTGTTGCAGGTCGATGATATGAATACCGTTACGTTCAGTGAAAATATACGGCTTCATACGGGGATCCCACTTATTGGTGCGATGCCCAAAATGGACGCCGCTCTCAAGCAGGGCCTTCATGGAAATGACTGCCATTTGTTACTCCTTAACTTTTGCTGTTCCCAAACGCGCAGGCTGGCGTGGAACAGGGTGAGTTTAGCGGGATACGCCTGAAGGGCTAAAACCCGCTCAGGGACGCTTGTTGCCCGTCCCAGGCAAGATGTGTGGCGCTTTTAGCGCCACGGAAAAATTATACCACAGGATCTTTTGCACAATGCTATACTTGGACAAAAATCTCAGGCAACGTCCATGAAATTGATCACCAAACAACTCCTTTTTCTATTCCTGCTAAACCTGGTTCTCGCCTTCGTCATCAAGGGAGTCACAAGCCATTATGGGATAAAAAACAACAAGATGGCATTCGACCATGCCATCTGGATTTTCACCGACGAAATTGGCGACGATTCCTGGCGGCCGATGAAACTGGCTTATGAACATTGGATCGAATCCGAGGGACAAAGCCTGCTTTACTCCGATCTGCTACTCACCCAAAAGGTAAAGTTCCAGTATCCTCCCACGGCACTGCTGCTCACACAGCTCATGGAAAGAAACGATATCGACCTTCTAAGTTTTACAACCGCAACGACATTTATATTTCTGTTTCTGATGATGGCCGGCATGATGGGAACAGCGCTTTACTGGCTGGAGAAATACAAAACGCCACCACTTTCCACAACAGAAAAAGTGACAACAGGAGTCTTGCTTGTATTCCTGCTCTTCACGTTTTATCCCGCTGTAAAAGCCGGCACCCTTGGGCAAATACAGGTGTGGCTAAATGCATTCTTCGCCATTGCGATTTTGTGCTTCATCACCGGCTACGAAACCGCCGCAGGAATCCTGCTCGGGCTCATGGCCTCCATCAAACCGCAATATGCATTATTTGTAATCTGGGGGCTGCTTCGTGGAAACAGGCGGCTGGTGATCGCCATGATCGTGACGGGCCTGTTGGGTCTGCTGCTGGGCATGCGCGAATTTGGTTTCGCCATGTACATGGATTATCTTCGCGGTTTGAGTTTCCTTGCGCAGCATGGTGAGTCATATTATTCCAATCAATCCTTCAATGGACTGGCGGGCAGGTTTTTCAGCATAAAGTACCCCGACCTATTCAATAATCTTAAATGGCGCGGATATTATTTCCCACCATACAACAAGTGGATATTTTTGTTTACCCAGATAACCTCCATTGCCATCCTGCTGATTTCACTGATGAAGACAAAGAGCAAAAGCATAGAGTCGAAACTTGCCGATTTCCTTTTGATGGGATTGGGCGCAACACTGGCGTCCCCCATTGCATGGGAACATCATTACGGCATTCTCTTCCCGATCTTCGTTTGCGTGTGGCTGATTTTATGGTTTGGCAATTCCCCATTCAAGAGTAGCTGGATCAAGGCTGCCTTCGTTATTTTTTATCTGGTGGCGGCTAACGTTTTTCCGTTCGCCAAGTTCGTTGCGGAGTCTTATTTCAACATCCTGCAATCCTACCTGCTGATGGCGGCCTCCGGATTGTTTTTCATATTACTGCTGATAAAACACCCCCGTAAAGACACCATAAGCGCCTAAAGCATTCTCGACAAGAAATCAGCCCTTCACGTGGGGCTGATTTCTTGTCCTGGGAAAAATTCAATTTGCATCATGCTGCAGGTTGGTTCAACAGGTTGTGCCAGATGCTTTCCGCCCGCCTCTTGAGCTTTTCGTCGCCTTCAACCTTCTTTATCCCATACAAAATTGTGGTGTGATCACGCCCACCGAGCAGGTCCCCAATTTGAGGCGAGGAAACCTCGTTGAATTCGCTCAAAATATACATCGCCAGTTGACGGGGAATGGCAACCTTCGCAGCCCGATTTTGTCCAATCAAATCATCCACACGAACGCCTTCATATGCACTTGCGACCGCTTCAATTACTCTGGCAGGTTGAATATTGCGCCGCTGAGGCAATAAATCTGCCAAAGCCACCTCGACCAAATTTGGAGTCAAAGAAGAACCGCTCAAATCTGCAAAAGCGATAATGCGGTTCAGCGCGCCTTCCAACTCGCGGATGTTGGACTGAATCTGCTTGGCAATGGTTTCCAAAATTTCATCCGAAACCTGCCGACCCGTGCGCTCGGCTTTGGAGCGCAAAATGGCAAGGCGGGTTTCGAAATCGGGCGCTTGGATGTCGGCGGTCAACCCCCACTCGAAGCGGGAGCGCAGGCGCTCCTCCAGCGTGATCAAAGACTTGGGTGGACGATCCGACGAAACAATGATCTGCTTATCCTGTCCGTGCAGGGTGTTGAAGGTGTGAAAGAATTCCTCCTGCGTGGATTCCTTGCCAGCAATGAACTGAATATCGTCCACCAGCAAAACGTCGGCTGAGCGATATTTCTCGCGGAAGGCCTGCGTGGTATGCGTACGAATGGCACTGATCATGTCATTCGTAAATTCTTCGGAGGAAACGTATAAAACATTCAAACCGTCAGCATGACAGGCGTTGCCAATGGCGTGTAGCAGGTGGGTCTTGCCTAATCCCACACCACCATACAAAAAAAGCGGGTTGTAAGCACGGGCGGGTTTCTCCGCCACCGCCTGACATGCGGCATGTGCAAGCCTGTTCCCAGAGCCAACAACGTAGGTATCAAAGGTGTAGCGCGGATTCAAACTGATGTGACGCGGTTTCGGACCGGGTGGGGTAATCTCGATCGAACCAGGTGTATGCTCTGTGTCAGCGTCGGTAGGCGATTCGCTCTCCCCAGATTGGGAAACAACGAACTGAACCGTCACATTCGAGTTCAAAATTTCGATCAACAAGCGGCTGACTGTAGTTGCAAGGCGGCTTTCCAACCAGTCACGCGCATATGCATTACGCACGCCAACCGTAATCACCCCATTTTCGTACGCCATGGGACGCGTATCGCGCACCCAAGTGTCATAAGATGCGCGGGGCATTTCCATTTGAAGTTGTGCGAGTACTGACTGCCAAGTCTGCTCTGCATTCATAAACAATCCTCGATGTTAAATTTTAGGTACATTGAATAACCCGCCTTTTCGCGGCTTCGTAAAATTATATGTTTCTATAAAAATATTTCAGGAATTAGGATGTGGAGACATACATCCATTGTATCAGCGTGCTGTCATTCTAGCAGATACTTTCCTTGAATAACAAGGCGTTAGACCTACGTTAAGTTAAAAAGATTTGTTTTGTTAAGGTTTGGTCATCTTAAAGAAACCTTGTGCGCTACAACTTCACCCGCATTGTTCTGTAGAACACGTGTTTCAGCCAAAAGCGCCAGCCCGCCTGCCATACCCCCCCACATATGGGTATGGAGGGTATTTTTCAGGCAAGGCCCGTATCCATCTTAAAAAATCTCAACAGTCAACATTTTTGATTCGTATCAAACGAGACTCGATTTCCTGTGATTCATCCGGCAACGATTCGTTGATTCAAGCTTTTTAGTGCTTGGCTATCCGTGGAATCCAAACCAATATGGTCGTTCCCTCATTCAAAGTCGAAGAAATATCCACTTCACCGCCAACAGCATGAGCGCGCGTGTGCATGTTTGCAAGCCCATGCCCGATGGATGTCTTTATCTTCTCGACATCGAAGCCTTTGCCATCATCACTGATCTCCAAAAGAACGCGGTCCTGCGTTGTCCACACGGCAACCTGCACATTTTTGGCGTTTGCATGCTTGGCTATATTCGCCAAGGCCTCCTGACAGATATGGAATAAAGCCAGTGACTGGGCATGTGACAGGTCTTGAAGTTCCTCTGACCCTGTAAAATTCACTTCCGAGAACGTATTTGCCCGATATTCCGTAATCAGACGGTTGATTCCATTGACCAAGCCTTCATTTCCCAGCTGACGAGGTCTGAGATCAAGAATATAGGCACGAATATCACGAATCGCCTGGTTCAGGCCGTCAATTGCATGGTGAATTCGTTCCTTGGCGGCTTTCGGGTCCTCATCCAGCATCAGTTGCGCGCCCTCCAAGCCAAGACCTACGCCATAAATGGATTGGATAATACCGTCGTGCAAGTCCATGCCGATGCGGTCACGCTCCTCCAACACGGCAAGGCGGCGGGCATTGGCGTGCAAACGCGCGTTTTCGATGGCAAGTCCCGCCCAAGTGCCAACTGCCGTGAGCAATTGAACGCTTCGCTGGTCAAAGGGTTCGGTGTCGCGGGTTGCAACGCTCATCACGCCGATAAGATTTTCGCCCGAAAGCAGGGGAATGCAGGCAATTTGCTGGAATCCCGCCTGCACCACGGCATCGCGCAGGAAGTTCGTATCGTTTGCCAGATGCATGCCGATCATGGATTTGCGGCTCTTTGCCACCAGACCGGGGTAACCTTCGCCAACATGGAAAATATTCTGCGTCCAAAACGCCTCGGCGGCTTGACCTCGGTGCAGAACCATGCGCAGGGTGGTCTTGTCGTCCTCCAGCAGGAAGATGTCGCCCGCCTCGACCTTCATGTAATTCATCACCAGCCCGAGGGTCTTGTTGAGAATCTCGTCCAGTTCCAGGCTGGAGGTCAGGGCGGAAGCGATTCCGTTTAGCAGTCCCATATCCACGTTGCGGCGGGTCAACGTCAGGTCGCGCTGTTTCATCTGCTCATACAAACGGGCATTTGTGATGGCTGTAGCCGCATAGGTTGCCAGCATCTGGATGATCATCTCGTCATCGGCAGTAAATTCAGAAGCGTCAATTTTATCCGTCAGGTAAAGCTGTCCCAGTTGTTTATCCCCCGCGCGGATCGGCACACCCAAAAACGAGGTCATGTGCGGGTGATGCTTCGGAAATCCCACCGAACTTGGGTGGTCACTGATCACAGGCACACGCATGGGAAATTCCGAGTTCATCAATTCGCCAAGCAGACCAAGACCCACCGGCGGGTGCGCCATCTTCTGCACATCCACATTCGACATGCCGACATGCACAAACTGTTTGAGTTTGCCTTCACTATCCAAAACCCCCAGCGCGGCGTAACGCGCTCCCGCCTGTTCACAGGCAGTGGACACGATCCGCTCCAGCAGGGTCTCAAGCGAAACGTCCTTTACCAACTCCAAGCTTGCGCGATGAAGCGCAAACAATCTCTCCTGTAATTGTTCACGAGTTAATAGCATACACAGACACCTCACTGCCATTATAATCAATTTGATAGGATTTGGAAGAACGCCAATACTAAACTTGGGACAATCTTTTATGACAAACTCCCGCATTTCCGGATTTTACAACCTGAATATCGAAGAACGCCGCGCCAAACTGGCAGACGCCGCAAACCAGACTCCCGAAAGCCTGATCCCGTTTACTACAGGCGGACTCTCCGCCGAATCCGCCGACCACATGATCGAGAATGTGATTGGCATGTATGCGTTGCCTGTGGGCATCGGCTTGAACTTCATGGTCAACGGGCGGGATGTGTTGGTTCCATTTGTGATCGAAGAACCTTCGGTTGTGGCGGGCGCGTCGTTCATGGCGAAACTTGCCCGCGCGGGCGGCGGATTCACAGCGACGACCACCGAGCCGCAGATGATCGGACAGATACAACTGATCAACGTCGTCAACATGAACGAAGCGCGGATGAAGCTCTATGAGCACAAAGCAGAATTGCTTGCCACCGTCGATGCCATTGATCCGATCCTGAAAAAATTCGGCGGCGGGGCGCGTGACCTCGAAGTCCGCATGATCGAAGAGTCGCCGATTGGACCGTTCATCGTCATCCACCTCATTTATGACGTGCGCGATGCGATGGGCGCGAACGCGGTCAACACCGCCTGCGAAAAACTCGCCCCGCAGATTGAATCCATCACGGGCGGGAAGGTCCACCTGCGGATTTTGTCCAACCTGGCGGATCGCCGCCTCGCCCGCGCCCGTTGCACCATCCCCGTCAGCGAGTTGACCGTCGGGTTTGAATCCTTCAAAGGCGAGACCGTCCGCGACGGAATCATCGCCGCCTGGGCTTTCGCCGCCACCGATCCCTATCGCGCCGCGACCCACAACAAGGGCATCATGAACGGCGTGGACTCGGTGGTGGTTGCCACAGGCAACGACTGGCGAGCCATCGAAGCGGGTGCGCACGCCTACGCGGCGCGATCTGGCAGGTACACATCGCTCTCCACCTGGGGCAGGGACGCGGACGGAAACCTTGTCGGCACGCTGGAAATGCCGATGGCGGTGGGAATCGTCGGCGGCGCGACCAAGGTACATCCCGCCGCGCAAGCCGCCGTCAAGCTGATGGGCGTCAAAACCGCCTCCGAACTGGCGGAGATCATCGTCAGCGTGGGACTGGCTCAGAATATGGCAGCCCTGCGCGCCCTCGCCACCGAAGGCATCCAGCGCGGACACATGTCCCTGCACGCGAGGCAGGTTGCCCTCGCTGCTGGAGCCACTGGCGATATGATTGAGAAGATCGCGGCACAAATGGTGGCGGAGAAGGCGATTCGAGTCAGCAGAGCGGAAGAGATATTGAAAGAGTATGCAGGTAGTCAGGAAAACAGGTAAACAGGTAGACAGGTAAACATGCCCGAAAGAAAACTCCTCCCTCCCGAAGAAATCTCCGCCATTGTGGATGGATTCGACCCCATTGACTTCGATGAGATGGAGATGATGGCAAAATTACCGCCAAATCAACGCTGGCTGGTTGGACATCGTAAAACCGAAGCAATTCGAGCCGACCTTCGCAACAAGCTCATGAAAGATTTTCCCGAATTGCCCATGCCAGAAATCAATATGATGGTATTGAGGTCGCTGACAGACGTACGAATGGGAAAAAGCTATACCGAACCCGCATATTATGAGTATTTGAAATAAGTTCGACTGGAGAAACCTCATGCCCGTTGTTTTACGCGTTCAAGGTTATAAGTTTTGGTTTTACATGGCAGATGTTGCGGAACCACCGCATGTGCATGTCGGCAAAGACGGGAATGAAGCCAAGTTTTGGCTCACGCCTGTAAAGGCAGCCCGCGAAGGAAGGTTTCGACCAGTCGAGTTAAGAAACATCGAGCGGATTATCGACGACAATCTGGAATTCCTTTTGAAAGCCTGGAACGAGGAGAAAGACAAACATGTTAACGGTTAAAGTAAAAATTCACGCGCAGGAAGGCTACGAACCCATTCTGCCGCTCGCCATACCCGACTTGAAAGAAGTTCGCTCTTTTGCAAGCCACCTCCATGCGCTTGGCGCGCGCTGGCAGGGAGAGATTTTTGGCTGGCAGGCTGAATACACCCCCGAAAGCGGACAAAAGCCCGAAGATTCCGCCATGACCTTCACCCCCGCCGATTTTTGGATTGGCGAAAGCGGCATCTGGTTTTTCTCACTGATGTGGGAAAACGGCAGGGACAACGCGCCTGTTGAACTTTTGGATGAGCGCGGCGTAGTGAAATAGCCTCCAAACTTCCGAAGTCTCCAACATCGTCCCGAAGAGAGACTTCGGAAGTCTGAAACCTTCGCCGCGTCCGATTCGTGGACGGTACGCCACCCTACAAAAGGAACTCACCATGAAACACACAACCTTCATCATCATAGCATTTACCTTACTCTTGTCTGCCTGTGGCAGTTCTCAACCCACGCCAATTGCAACTACAACTTCTGCGCCGACAAACACACCCGTCCCCACTGTGACACAAACCCCAACTTCCGCCATACCAATGATTGACATTGATGGAGTAAAAGTTCCCGACCCTAAGGTTACAAATCCCGAGTTATTCGACTTGAAAAACCCTGACTCGCCCATTGTTCAATTTGCTAACGCTTTTGGGGCTAAGCCAGAAGATGTTGTTGCTGGGCTTCATGCTGAAACAGCAACATCCGCAAATGGAAATATGCCCTTTGTTGTTTTAAGAACCTCCGACGGTGTTAGTTTACTTATGGCTCAACGGGGAGTAAATGAAGAATGGACATGGCAAGAAGCAACGCTAGGAGGGTATTGGTTCGCACAAGGAAAAGAGATTGGCGTTTTTATGGATGGTAATGAATTCAAGCATCCAGGTAATCAAGAATTGTTGAGTACTTTCTTCAAAGAAGGGGTAATAGGTTTGAGTGGGCAAGTTCGACCTAATGCCAACAGACCCCCATCAAATGCTAATGGCGTAGCCGCTTACGCTAGTTCAAATAATATGAGTTTATTTTTTCATTATGTAGTAGAACCTGGAAAATTTCCAGCTGATGTAAATTCTACAAATGTTGATTCTTGGCTCGAAACTAGATTTGAAGGAATTATTCAAGTATTAAAAAACCACAAAACAGAGAGACATCCAATGTATGTGGTTTTTAATGAAGCATGGGAAGGAAACGAATGGAACGAAGAAGCAAACCCATTAAGGGACAAATATAGGAATAAATGGGTTGAAGAATATATTTCCCAACTTTTGTTAAAATTCACAAACGAGGGATTATCCCCTAACAAAGACTATGTAATTGTTTTCAACGACGCCAATTTGTACAACCGCCCCAATAAACAAGATTTAGTATATAAGACGCTCTCGGAGGCTAGATTAAATGCATATAATAGTTTAACGGCTGACCCCAATATGGCAAAAAAACTTATACAAATGGGCGTCCATAAACCAGAAGATATAAATATATTATTGGGCGCTCAAACGCATACCCAATTAGGGCAAAATATAGACAACGGCACTTTCGCACCTGCTCCAACCAAAGACCAAATTCTAAATTTATCTAATAAATTTGCAAATTTAGGCGGCATATTAATGACGGAGGTTAATCCATTCGGTACAACAGAACAACAACAACAATTTATAAAAGATATTATTTCCGCTTTGAAGGACGACCCCAATTTAAAAGGAATAATATTTTTTAATCTATTTAATCCCGATGACCCTGAAGATGTTTTTTCTGTAAAGAGATTAGAATTATTTGACAACAAAGGAACACCAACAAGATTATTTTTTGAACTCCTACGCTAATTGGAAATTAGCGTCTTTCTAGCATATCTAACTACGTTTATCTTCTAATTAATAGGCAACTATATGACAACCCCTCAACCCTCCTCCCCCACCCTCCTCAAACCCTTCAAGCCTGTTGGCATTGTCGGCTATGGCGCTTACGTGCCGCGTTATCGTATCCAGGCAAAAGAGATCGCTCGCGTCTGGACAGGCAAAACCAGCGGACTTCCCATCAAGGAGAAAGCCGTGCCCGGTCTGGACGAAGACGTAATCACCATGTCCATCGAAGCGGCGCGCAATGCGATGGCGCGCGCGCAAATCGACCCAACGGAAATCCGCGCGGTTTGGGTCGGCTCTGAGTCGCACCCGTACGCCGTCAAGCCGACGTCAACCGTCGTCGCCGAAACCATCGGCGCGGCTCCCAGCACCCAGGGCGCGGACATGGAATTTGCCTGCAAAGCTGGCACCGAAGCCATGGTCGCCGCGATGGGCATGGTCGGCTCTGGCATGGGGCACTACGCCCTTGCCATCGGCATGGACACGGCGCAGGGCAAGCCAGGCGACGCGCTCGAATACACGGCGGCGGCTGGCGGCGCGGCGTACATCCTCGGTCCCGCCGACGAGTCGCTGGCGGTGTTCAACTCGGCGTATTCCTACGTCACCGACACCCCCGACTTCTGGCGGCGCGAATATCAAAAGTACCCCGAACACGGGATGCGCTTCACAGGCGAACCCGCCTACTTCAAGCACATCACCGAAGCCGCCAAGCATCTGATGGAAGCCAGCGGCACAACCGCCAAGGATTACAAGTGGGCGATCTTCCACCAACCCAACACCAAGTTCCCGCAGAAAGTGGCGAGCATGTTGGGCTTCTCGCTGGAACAGATCGAGCCTGGACTCCTCGTCCCCGTGATTGGGAATACCTACGCGGGCGCGGCGGTAATCGGTCTGACCGCCACCCTCGACATCGCCCAGCCTGGCGACAGAATCCTGTGCGTCTCCTTCGGCTCTGGGGCTGGCTCCGACGCCTTCGACCTCACCGTCACCGACAAGATTCTCGAACGCGCAGGACGCGCCACCAAGACCCGCGAATACATTGCCCGCCGCACCGAGATCGATTACGCGATGTACGCAAGGTATCGCGGCAAGATTACGATGAAATAAATTATTTGTAGGGGCGCGGCATTGCTGCGCCCCTACAGGAAATGCACCATGGCATTCTTCGACCTCTCTCTCGACGAACTTAAAACCTACCGCCCTCCGCGCGAAGAACCCGCGGACTTTGACTCGTTCTGGAAGTCCACACTGGAGGAAGCGCGGATGTATCCGCTCGATGCGAAATTCGAGCGCGTGGATTTCGGTCTCACCGCGCAGGAAACATTCGATGTCACCTTCTCTGGTTTCGGCGGACAGCCCATCAAGGGTTGGCTGATTCTGCCCGTAGGGGCGAAGCAGCCCCTACCGTGCGTGGTCGAATACATCGGTTACGGCGGCGGACGGAGCTTCCCCATTGACTGGCTGCTTTGGTCAAGTGCGGGCTATGCCAATTTCGTGATGGACACACGTGGACAGGGGAGTTCCTGGTCGGCAGGGGACACACCCGACTTGTACGCCGACGGCGGCAATGCGCATTTCCCTGGTAACATGACGAACGGAATCCTCGACCCGAAGCATTATTACTATCGCCGTGTCTTCACGGATGCCGTCCGCGCGATTGAAGCCGCGCGTAGTCACCCCGAAGTGGACGCTTCGCGCATCGCCGTGACGGGTGGCTCACAAGGCGGAGGAATCACCATCGCGGTAGCTGGACTCGTCCCAGACGTGGTCGCCGCCCTGCCAGATGTGCCCTTCCTATGTCACTGCCGCCGCGCAACCGAAATTGTGGATAGCAACCCGTATAAGGAAATCGCTAGTTATTGTCATACGCACCGCGATAAGGTGGAGACCGTCTTCAACACGCTTTCCTATTTTGACGGAATGAACTTCGCCGCGAAAGCTAAAGCAAAAGCCCTTTTCTCGGTCGCGTTGATGGACCAGATCTGCCCGCCTTCGACGATCTACGCTGCTTACAACCATTGGGCTGGCGAAAAGGATATCAAAGTCTACCCATACAACGGTCACGAAGGCGGCGAAAGTTACCAGAAGATCGAAAAGTTGAACTTTTTGAAGAGTATTTGGAAGTAAAAATTTTCCGTCATTGCGAGGGCGTGCGCAAAGCGGTTCACTCGAAGCAATTTCATTTCAAAATGCAAGAGATTGCTTCGTCGCACAGAGCGTTCCTCGCAATGACGAAGAAGGAAAAATATGACAGAAGTTGTTATCGCAGGAATTGGACAAACACCCGTCGGCGAGCATTGGGACATCAGCTTGCGCGACCTGGCTCTGGAAGCCATTCAAGCCGCGCTCAAAGACGCGGGCGGACTCAAGCCGCAGTCGCTCTTTGTCGGCAACATGCTCGCGCCGACTCTTTCGAATCAGGCGCACCTCGGCGCGCTCATCTCGGACTACGCTGGGATGACAGGTATCGAAGCTATGACTCTTGAAGCGTCGGGGGCATCGGGCGGGGCGGCGCTTCGTCAAGGCTACCTTGCCGTGGCAAGCGGCATGACAGATGTGGCGCTCGTAGTCGGCGTGGAAAAATTCACCGACGTGATCGGCGCGGACATCGAAGAAGCCATCGCCACCGAAACCGACTCGGATTTCGAAGCCATGCAGGGTCTCACCACCACCGCGCAAGCCGCCATGCTGATGCGGCGTTACATGCACGAGTACAACGTCCCCGCGAACGGGTTTGCGAACTTCCCGCTCATTGCCCATGCCAACGGCGAAGGAAACCCGAACGCGATGTTCCGCAAAGCCATCAAAGCTGAGACCTATGCCAAAGCGGAACCAGTCAGCCCGCCGCTGAACATGTTCGATGTCGCTCCCAACGCAGACGGCGCCGCCACGCTAATCCTGACGCGCCGCGAGTTGATCCCATCCAATTGGGCGAGTCCACTCGTGAAGATTGCCGGCTCGGCATCGTCAACCGACACGTTGGCGATGCATGACCGCAAGGACATGCTCTTCTTCGACACCGCACAGGTCTCCGCAGGCAAAGCCATGAAGCAGGCGGGGATTGTGCTGGATCAGATCAACTTCTTTGAATATCACGATGTGTTCAGCATCTACGCCGCGCTGCAACTCGAAGCGGTGGGATTCGCGATCAAAGGTCAAGGCTGGAAATTTGCCGAGAACGGCGAGATCGGATTAAGAGGCAAAATCCCCTGCGCGACGATGGGCGGCATGAAAGCCCGTGGATTCGCGGGAGGCGCTTCGGGCGTGTATCAGGCTGTCGAAGCAATCATCCAGCTTCGGGGTCAGGCAGGGAAAAATCAGGTTGCGGGAGCAAAGTTCGGGTTGATCCAATCGCTCGGCGGACCCGCATCCACTGCTGTTTCACATGTCCTGAGCGTGGCATAACATGAAGTTCCACAGATTGTTTGCTGTTTTCAGCCTGCTGGCAATTCTTGCGGCGGGCTGTGGCTTTGCAGGTGGTCCGCCAAAAAAGGAAAATCTGCCGAACATCGTCTTCATTCTCACCGACGACATGGATATGCCGCTGTTGGAGTTCATGCCGAAGACGCGGGAATTGATTGGCGGGCAGGGCGCTTCTTTCGACCAGTTTCTCATCACCATGCCGACCTGCTGCCCGTCTCGTGTTTCCATCCTGCGCGGACAGTATGCGCACAACACGCAAATCTTCGAAACCGAATTGCCCGATGGCGGGTTCGAAAAGTTTTACGCGCTGAAAGGGGAGAAGTCCACCGTTGCGGTCTGGCTGGAGGACGCGGGGTATAAGACGGCCTTGTTCGGCAAATATCTCAACGGGTATCCCAACACCGCGAAGCAGACTTATATTCCCAAAGGCTGGACGGAATGGTACAGCCCCGCGGACGGCGACCCATACGAACAATTCAATTACACCCTGAATGAAAACGGCAAGCTGGTGAAGTACGGCGATGCGCCCGCAGATTACGGCACCGACGTTTACGCGGCGAAGGCAATTGATTTTATTCAGCGGAGTGTAAAAAGCGGCGACCCGTTCTTCGCCCACATTTCGGTGTATGCGCCGCATGGTCCATATGTCTCCGCGCCGCGTCACGCAAATTTGTTTACCAACCTAATCATGCCGCGCTCGCCGTCCTTTGATGAAGAGGATACCAGCGACAAACCCTGGGTATATAGCGAAGAACCCCCGTTGAGCGTCAACAACATCGCCAAGATGGAGAAGATTTACCCTGAGCGGATTCGGTCCATGCAGGCTGTGGACGAGATGGTGGAGAACATCGTCAAGACTCTTGAGTCGCTTGGTGCACTCGAAAACACCTACATCTTTTTCAGTTCAGACAATGGCTTCCACATGGGAGAGCACCGTCTTTTGCTTGGAAAAAACACCGCCTTCGAGGAGGACATCCGCGTGCCGCTGCTGGTGCGCGGACCGAACATCCGGGCTGGGCTGACGGTTGATTCCCTTTCCGGAAACGTGGACCTGGCTTCGACCTTTGCCGACATCGCAGGTATCGACACTCCCGACTTCGTGGATGGTCGCTCGTTGATGCCGCTGTTGACTGGCGGCGTCCCCGCCAACTGGCGACAGGCGTTCCTGCTAGAGCGTGGTCTGCTGGATGAAGCCGCATACGCGCCCGATGTTTTTGTCTCGGCTGGCTACATGTCAGGATTGCGTGAGCCGCTCGATTCGCCCTACCTGGCAAAACAAGACCGCGCCTATCGCGGCTTGCGGACGGACGATTACACCTTTGTCCAATACGGCGACGGCACGCTGGAACTCTACGACCTGAAAGCGGATCCATATCAACTGGAGAACATCGCGGGGAACGCATCGCCGAGTCTGCTGGAGAAGCTACAAGCCTGGCTGGATGCGCTCAGACACTGCGAGGGAGCTTCGTGCCGTGAGATCGAGTCACAGCCTTCTCCCGATTTGGAGTAGCCAACCCTGATAGAAATTGAGAGACACGCAGGATAGAATCGAACCTGGAAAGGAATCATTAATCATGGAAATCCCAAGACACTGGCGTCTGAAACAGCAAAGATACGGTTTGGTTGGGGAAGTCTGCCCCCACTGTGACCATAAAATCTTCCCGCCTCGTGATGTTTGTCCCAACTGTGGCGATGAGGCAAAGGAACAATTTGCCTTCAGCGGCAAGGGTGAAGTTTATTCGTTTACAACCATCTACGAAGCCCCGTCAGGTTTCGACTCGAATGCGCCCTACACCGTGGCGCTGATCAAGCTGGAAGAGGGTCCCATCCTCACCGCGCAACTCACCGACCTCGGCGACCAGCCCGTCGAAATCGGCATGCCCGTGGAAATGGTCACGCGTAAAATGCGGAATGATGGGGATGAGCGGGGGATCATTGTGTATGGGTATAAGTTTCGCCCTTACCGATATATGCCAAATCAAGCATAGTTGACTTGGCGTCCTGATCAAGGATCGCAAGAAGGTTTAGGCGAATATCAACCATAATTTCGCGGTTCCTGTTGATTGTCGCCTTATACACCAAAGTATCTATAATCTGCCTTTTTAACAAATAAACATTGTGTCGCTCCTCTTTATTCTGAGGGACGGCACTTTTTAATTCCTCAACGCCAACTTGCAAATCCACCAAATATTCCATAAACCTTTCTTCCCAATCATTGAGCGAATTTATATTTATTCGCTGACCCAATGAAGAAAGTTCATGCTTTAAGCTCAATTCCTGTAAGGTCATCGCACTTAATTGGTTTTCCATGTCTGTAGTGGTAATTTTTCCTTGTCTAGCCCAGGTAATTAATGCCTGCCGTTCGTTTGTAAGCGCTTCTATTTCCTTTTCAATCCTTGCTCGCTCCTCATGAATGTTAGCTACGCTAGCACGTAAGTCGTCAACCAATTGGTGAGCTTGTGCAATTAGGTACTGTGGATTATTTATAACCTCACATACTTTTTCCCAAACTTGGGCTTCAGCTTTCTTCACGCCAATATGCCTAGGACAATCCGGTGAAACCAAATCCAAATGGTTTTGCGTGCAATAATATATGCCCACGATAGTCTTACGTTCCCTTACCACACCATCTTTGTTCTTTCGGGTTTTTTGAGTTTTTGCTCCCCACTTTAAACCACACGGACAATATAGGACGCCACCGATCAAGTAATCAAATTCCACATGGTTCGCGGGGTGCGTCCTTTTGCTTGCACGCATCTGAACAAAACGTTCATATGTGACCAAATCGATAATAGGTTCAACCGGTATCTCGAACCTCTTCCCTTTTCTGGTTTGAATTTTTATTCCGTATGCATATTCCTTGGCTGAAATGAGAATGGACTGGATACTGGATCGCGCCCATTGAATTCTTCGAGGAATGCTGCTGCCTTTTTGCGGAGCATTGTATGCAATAAGTCTGTCACGGATTTCCATTAGCCGGCATCCATTGAGATACCACTCAAATATCCCTCTGACCCATCTTGCCTCTTCTTCAACAATCACAATCTGGTCTCCGACCCTCTGATAGCCATAACGATCCTGCCCGGTATTTGCTTTACCAGCCTTAAGACGGGCTTTTACACCCATTGTCATGCGCTCCTTCATGCCATCTAATTCCATCTGGGCAACCCAGGCGCGAAGAGGAGCGATCTTGGGGTCGAACGTCTCGCGTGCAAGCATCACGGCAGTTTTATGTTCCTGAATAGAACATCGACTGGGTGGCTGCCTCAAGTACATCGCGATGAACACTCGGAACGGGGATGCCATATCCCAGTCCATAGACAAGCGCTGTGTAGGGCAGCACGCCGCGCCCGGCAAGATAGCTCCAGGCGGGAGAACGCTGTACCACGGAGCGCGCTTCCGATACGGCTTCATCCAGCATCCCGACCTGTGTCGGCGGTCTGGTGGAGCGTGTCGGCGAGGCAGCCGATACAGGCGGCTTCCAGTTCTGTCCGAGCTTCCTGCTCAGGGCACCAAGCGATCCACCCGTGGCGCCGCAGCGCAGGCATTTCCAGTATCCGCTTGCAAGGTTGACGCCGAAGTTGGGATGTCCGCCCTGCCCCTCGCGGCTCGCGTCGTCATGGAAGGGACACCAGAAAATGGCCTAGTCGCGGTGGTGTTCCACCCGAACCGCCGCGCCCAAATTCTCTTCGGCGGAGGATAAGATGTTGTCCATGAGCTTTTCTGCGGACTCCTTTTTTGAAGTGGGTTATGCGCCCAGGATACGGGCGATGAACGCCATGACCACCAACAGCCAGTGATGCGGTTGGCTGGCAGCAATGGCGATCAGGATGAGGAGAAATGCGTAGGTTCTCATGACCGGACTCCTTTCTTGGAAAAAATGGTTTCCAGGCGGGAGTCATGATCACGCATCCGCGCAGTCCGGTATGGCGGTATCCTTTCATTCCACCTCCACACTTGCCCAACTTGGGGCGCTGGTGTACACGGCTGCATCCTCGCGCAGGAGTGTAACGACGGCGGAGTAGAGGTAGTCTCCCTGCTGTCGCCCTGCGGAGTCGGCCACATTGAGCGCCTTGCCGTTTACGATCACCATGCGTTGATGAGCCTTGAGCGGAAATGGAGCGGAAATCTTGACAGTCTTGCAGATTGTGATATTATCGGTTGTGAACATTTGTTCCACCTATGAGATCGTCCAGTTACAGCTGGGCGGTCTCGCTTTTTTTATTACCGGGCCTCTCACCCCGGTGAGTCCTCGCTGGAATGCTGAGAATCGAAAACGGGCGCCGCCTGGGGATTTCCCAGGACAGCGCCCGTTTGTATTAAGGGGGATATTTAGTTGTGGATTAGGTTGGTAGAGCCTCCTTTTAGGTTTGCAAAGCCGATACGCCTTGATTTTTTGGGGTGTATCGGGATGGGTGTCGGCAAATTACCCGATTGTGACGGATGTGTTCCCTTCTCCCGTAGGGTGTGAATTCGTTACAGTTGGGTTTGTCATGATGGAAAACGGGCTTGGATTTGTTGGTCTGATTTCCTTTCTATCGGTTGAATGGGGGAACGCAAGAAGCCCGGCGTGTGCCAGGCTTCTCGAAAAAAGGGAAACAGATTGTGGGAGATTGAACGTTGGGGATTATAGGGAAGGATTGGGGAACTGTCAAAGTACGTAGGCGGCAGGAGTTACGCCCCTATTCCCTAGGGGTGAGACACACCCTCACAAAATTTTTTAGGATTCTCTGAAACAAGTGAATTTGCCGAATGTGGCATTAATAATCGATGGCTAAAATGGAATATTGCGTTTTGAGTAAATACGAATACAATGAGGATATTAAATTTTCCTGTTATTGTAGAGTGCTATACAAAAATCATGGGTAATGGGCAATCACATCGAAGGGAGAAAATATGTGGCTGGTTCAGAAAAAGGTGTTTCAGACCTCAAAGGAAGAAATAGATGGGATGAAGTCGAAAGTTGCGAAGTCACTGTCGGAGAATAGCCTTACCGTGATTGTTGGGAATGGACCATCCCAATCTGCATCTTACCTGCAATCCCTGTTTGCAGGAGATGAGACGGAAATTAAGGTTGGGTGGAAGAGCGCAGTTTTACGCGCGGCACAGGAGGCAGGTGTTCCTTCCCATCTCTTGAATGCCAATCAAAACCTGCTTGCCTTGGCTCAAGCAGTGTTTGAATCCTTTGGGCGGAGCCATGAAACCGAGGCACGACAGGTTCTCCTCAAGGAAATTCGCAACGAGTTTCGCCGACCGATTCAGGCGACCCTGATTCACCACATGCTGGCGGAAATCGCACCATCAACCATCGTTACAACAAACTACGACCTTCAAATCGAACGGGTTTTTGAAGAACACCATAAGCCCTGGCGTGTGATCATTCGGAACGGTGGGGAACGCAGAATCAATGATGTATTCAATGGAACCCGTATCTTCAAGATGCACGGTACCCTGGAGCCGGATGAAGGGCAATCGGAAAAGTACATCTATACAAGTGGTTCATGGGAGCGGCGGCCTGATGGTTCAGTGGTCATTTCCGAAAGTGATTATGATGAATGCCTGGCTGAACTGAAAACGTCCTCTGCCGAATATTTTCTGGAATATCTGCGCCGGCCCTGTCTTATCATCGGAAAGGGACTCGTTTGGCAGGATCTTTCGTTTTTATATGCACTTCGCGCCACACGCCATGAACGACCATGGTCCTATTGGATTACCCCCTCCCTAAGTGATGAAGAGGCGTTGAATCTTGGCAATTTGAAGATCAAGCCTATTCTCTTGAATATGCCAGCCATGCCGCAGGATGGTCATTATTACGCCTCCCTGGCCAAGGCACTGGCGTGTATACTGCCTGACTTGCCTCACTTCTATCTGAAGGAAATAGACAACTTCATTCAGGAATATGACCTGATCCGTGCTCCCTCGTTTGTGGCGCTCGGGCTGGCAGCCTACAACACCGTTGGACGAGTGCATCATGCAAGTGGAACGGAAGGCGAATCCATTCTCTATACCCTGCCCAAGCAGGGACGCAGAAATTTTCGCATTGATGCGGAGGAAAGTCCGGGTGGCTCCGCCCTCACCGCCTTGGGTACGTTTTCCCATCTTGACCAGCAACGGGAATACCATCCATCCTTGATTTCTGTGATCGGAAAAGAGGATATTTACAAGACGGCAATCCTTGATTTTTGCAAAGCCAATGGGATTGACACGGATGGAATTAGTGCCGTAGTCTCCAACACCTGGCGGTCCACTGTTTTACTCCATGATGTGGTTCGTGCCGGCCGTGTCTTTTCAGGGCAGAGAATCTTTCTGGATCAGGGATTTAACGAGGAAGTGATTCTCAGCCCGGCCAGCCATGAGCAATTCGAAGAACAATTGAATCCAGCCTCCCGACAATTAAAACTTGTATATTTCGACAAGTTTCTCGCCCTGCCATATCCATATAGACCAGACCGGAAGGGGGAGGGCGGAATGCTGATTAAACAACAGGATGTCCTGCAGAAGCTTGTTGATAACCGTCCGGACGTGGATGTTCTCTATGAGACGGGAGGAGCGGGAAGTCAGAATTTGATTGTGGAATCCTCGCTTGGGAAGTACGTCAACATCCTGACCGCCGGCTTTCCTTTTTTTGTGCGCAATGTCGTGTCCAGATCTTCACGGAAAACCGGTCATGGATTGAAAAAATTCAATAAAAAGCGCTGGTTCGACACTGATTTCACAAACGAGTCACTCGCGATTGAAGAACTGCTATCTGTCGTAGACATTGACCCGGAGCGCCCCATGTCCAGGGAAATTGACCCACCTGATGAATGGATTGAGGGAGGGAGACATTGGGCCGGACGCGATCTTCCCCGCAGATGGATGATTGTGACCCTTCATCAGTTTGGCGCCTTTGCAATGGACCTGAATTCCGGCATGGCATATTTTAGTTCTTCATCAAAAGGAACAAATGATGCCATCATGAACACAGCCGGCGCGGGCGATGTGTTTCGGGGCGCATTCTGCTATGCATTGCTTCGAAAATCTGGAAATGTAAGGGATGAGTATGAACTCTTGAAAGCGGCCGCAGACTTCGCAGTACTGGCTGCGACGGAAAAATGCAAATATATTCACATGTCACAGGCTTATCAGAGCGTAGCCAAGCTTTCCGAAAATCTGCATTAGGTCGATCTGGCTGCCTGGATTAAGGCGCGTGCACTAGCCGGGTTTTGAACCTGGATGATATCGACCCCCCAATTTACAGCCAGGGATGCATCTACGTGATGGGTCATGCCGACTGCGATGAATTTGCCGGCCGAATGGAGTTGGTCAGTGATCTTTTGTGTAACCATGTCCAGGTCAAGGTTTAAACCGTCCGCCCCGGCTTGATCCAGCATTTGGATCAAGTCAACCGGCATTCCCCTCATCAACAAACGCGTTGTGATTAATGGATTCAGTTGTTTTACAAGCCGCAGCCCGGCGTGGTCCCAGCCCATCATGGTAACCCTGTCAACAAGATTGGCCTCTTCTACAAGTTTCAACACATCCAGAAATACCTGCCGGTCGAAACCAAAACCGTTCTTGATATCCAGCGCCAGTCCAATTTCACAACCCTCCGCCCAGGCAAGGACCTTGTCAAGAAATGGAAGATCCTGGCCGTTGGGCTTGATTTTCGCCAATTCCTCCCGACTCATGTTCCGAATCCATCGGCCATCTGGCATCATATAACCATTAAAAATTACCAGGCTGCCATCTCGCGCGCGATGAATATCAATTTCCAAAATATCTGCGCGTGCTTCAAACCCTAACTGAATGGCCTCCCAACTATTTTCGACAGCCAGCCCTTCGGCGGCGCGATGTCCCTCAATAAGGGGCTTAGGAAGATTTGATTCCAATAATTTCATTGCCTCGACTCCTGTATTGGCGCTGGCTTGCTGACATGTTTTCTTGAGATGATATTCTAACTCCAATCAGCCACAGATAGCACCCCTGTAGTTCACATATATAAATGGTTGGCTTCAGGTTCTCTGGAAATAAATCCAGGAGGATTGCCAAGAATTACAAATGCCAGAATATGCGTCCCCGTTCCCTGAGAATGGCGCATATTCACAATTTTGATCTACTGGTCTATACTTAAAACGAGACTTCACAGTAGGCTAAGGATTGAACGCCGATGGGAAGATCATGGCATTTTGCCTTGCCACTGGGTTATGCAGGCAATTTCATCCAAAATTCAATTCTTCATTTGACGATAAGGGTAAAAAGTTATGATCACTATAGTTATTGCAGATGACCATCCAATTGCCCGTGCAGGAATACATAACCTTTTAAGTTCCGACCCCGAATTGGTCATTATCGGTGAGGCGGAGAATGGCATCGAAGCGCAGGAACTGGTGGAAAAATTACGCCCAAACATCCTACTGCTGGACTTGAAAATGCCGGGACCCAGGCCTGCCGATATCGAACGCTATGTGAGAACGAACTTTCCCGAGACAATCACTCTTGTCCTGACCGCCCATGACCGGGACGTATACCTTGCCGACATGGTCAAGGCTGGGGTTAGCGGATATTTCTCAAAATCGGTGCGAGGGGAAACCCTGATCAAGGCAATTCATCGCGCGGTTGAAGGGGAATATTTAATTACCGAAACTCAAAAGGAGCGGGTGAAACATTGGGAGGAGAACAACAGCAACAAGCGAAAAAAATTGACACAACGGGAAAAGGAGATTCTTACTTTAATGAATCGCGGTTTGGACGATACTGCAATATCCAACGAACTTGGAATTGCCTACCAAACAACAGTGTTCCACATTACCAACATACGGAAAAAGCTGGAAGTCACCTCGCGTCAACAGGCAACCAAATGGGCAAATGAAAACCTCGGGGATAACTGATATTTCGGATGGGATTTTTCCGAATACCCATAGTTAACAATAGGTTACAGAATCGGGGATTCAAAGTAAGATATGCACCTGCACAAAATTAAAATCCATTAATCTGCTGATCGACAGTTTTTTGTGGCCGAGTATCCACGGGAAAGTTATTCTCGAAATTTCCCACAAAGCATTCTTACTGTTTTGTTCCGGACGGAAATGGTTCCAAAAATATTTCCTTTGCTATCCTTGGAAAATATTCGGGTTTGTATTTACAGGGTATGAAAATAAATCCCAATAAAAAATAAACAAGATTACCAAACAGCTTTTGGAGGGCACTATGGCACACACCGTCAAATCGAAGGTGGAATTCTTTGTTCGAGTGGTTGTGGCAATTATCATCCTGCTCAATGCGATGATTCCAATCCCTGTAATCGCAATGCCATTTTCCCCTTCTGATTTTCCAACACCACAGGCCGAAAAAAATCCTGCTTCGCCGGATTCAAAGCCAGTTTATTATCAGCCGGCTACACCGCTCCCGTCCCCCGGTCGCTTTTCGGCAGAGGCGAACAAACCACAACCCGCAACGCCTGAAAAGGATCCTGTTGAATTCTCGATCTCGACCAGCAAGGGTGAAGTTGAGAGTAATCGCGACATCGTAATCAATGTTGTAATCAGGAATAATTCCAAGTCGCAGATTAATAACATTGTTTATTATGACGCATTGGAAAATGGATTGGGGTTTGGTTCCTCCTCAGACAAACAAGTCAAGTACAACTCCAAAAATAGTACAATCACCTACAACGTCCAGAAACTTATTGTGGGGGAGGAAGCGGCCTTTTCATACGCACTCAAGGTAAAAAATAATAAAACGGGGGTATTGTCCATTCATAACGCGAAGATCGAGTATGAATTCAATGGGGAGATGCGTACCCAGACAGCTTCCCTCGGCTTTGCGGATAACAGTTCGTTGGTTAACCCGAACTCGTTGATCGTGGTACCGGACCAGACAGGAGATGGATGGGAAACGGCAGGACGGTATTCGCTTTACCTTGATAAGGAGGTTTTGCCGCAGGAAGCGGTTGTCTCCATTGAACCTGCTGAAATTCCGGGCAACGGACCGGAACTTCAATTTAATCTTGAATTGATTCAAACCACAACACCGGCAGCCACTACCGGAGGCGATCTCAGCGAACAGGAAATTGCCCTTACAAAGATAGTAGATACGGCATTCGAAAGTCCGGCTTTCCTCGAAATCAATCTCGATGGCGTGATGGACTTGAAGCAGATTCCCGCCGGGCAGGAACCGTATGTGGCGACATATGATGATGAACATAACATCTGGGTGAAAGTACCCATTGTCAAAACGGACGCAGACTCTAATTCGGTAACAGTAAAGGCTGCGCATTTTTCCATTTGGGGAGCTGGGCTGGGTAGCTCATTGCCACAAAATGGCGCAAATGTCCTCCTATTTGACCAACCATACACTTCGTTGTTTACAGGCGCCTCGCGTTATAGTGTCCCAATCTGGACTCCTCCCGGGCGCGCCGGAATGTCACCGGATGTTTCCCTTTCCTATTCAAGTGCCACAGTGGATGGCGTGTTGGGTGACGTGCAGGCTCCCTGGGTGGGGGTGGGTTGGAACATCGATGGGATCGAAATTGTGCGCAAGATCACCACAAGCAATACAGGATATGGATACATCAACGATTTTGCACTAACGCTGAACGGTGTGGTGTACAACCTTGTGCAGGACAACCTCCACCCGGAGAGATATTACACTGATCACGATGCGTTCCTTTACATCGAGAGACACAATTATGCCTTCAGCAATCAGAAAAGCGGGAATGATAATCCACCAAATACCACAGGCGAATGGTGGGAGGTAGTCACCACAGATGGGACTCGCTATCGCCTCGGGTGGAACCAGGATTCGGAACAGCTTGCATTGATGTATGGCTATGCCTGCACCACAGATGGGCTCGACTGCCTCACACCCGACGGTGTCTACGCCTCCCTTGGCTATGCGGGGATTGCAAACAACCTTGTGGCATTGCGCTGGCGTGTGGACCGTATTACAGACACACATGGAAATTACATTTCCTACACATACGATGAAAAACAACCATCCAGTGCAATTGCACCCTTTGACCGTGAGAGTTACCTGTATACGATTGCATACACGGGATATCAGAACCCGGAACACCCAAACGGCGGACTCTCCCCAGCTTACAACATACATTTTGAGTACGACGATCGTTCGACTGTTGGCGACGTCCCGGTCAACTTCAATGTTTGGGATAATCGGGATTCGCAATTGCTGGACAAAATCGAAATCTGTTACCTCAACTGTTCCGGGTCCGGCATCGTCCGGACCTATGATCTTGATTATTCACTTGCCGCCGTGCCCAATACGAACGGCACGTTGACCCTGACCAGTATAAAGACATCAGGTAGTTTCACTGAAAGCGAACAGTCTGCTTCTGTTGTGGATGCGCCTACAATCCGTTTTATCTATCAAAACATGGACAACCGCGCCGTAACAGGAACCAACGATAAATACACATATCCACGCCTTATTTCCATCGATAACGGCGCAGGCGGTTTGTTGACCTACACATACGAGACCGATGGACGGGGCACAGACTCCTGGTACAACTACCGTGTCAAAAATGTACGTGTGAATAGCGGGGTTGAAACCGCGGCTTCGCAGTCTTATACATACACAACCCCTGTCTATGCCGGCTCGGGCGGGAACCCCAACCTTGGCGCGTTGATTGGCTACACCACCTCGGCGGAAAACCAACTCGATTACACCAATAACGATTCGGTGATCCTTTCAACCGCACATACCTTCGGCACCAGCGGGTTGGACACCGGCCGTGAAACCAAAACGGAATGGCTAAATGGGACGACCACCTATCGACGGGTATTGAATACCTATGTCACCGATAACAGCAAGGCGCCCTTCTCAGGCTGGAATTTCCGTTACTTGTACAGCACGGCAAGATACGAGTTGAGCGGCGGAAGTCTGATACAAACATCAAAGACCATCACAACCAGAGATCCCGGCACGGGCAACCTGTTGATGCAGACGGACTATGTTGGGTATTCGGTATTACGAAAAACCTATTATGAGTACCTGACCAATCCCGACCCAAGTGTATACATCCTGGATAAGGTCTCGCGTGCGCTGTTGGTAAACAGCTCTAATCAGGTGTTAGGTGACACGCGTTATCACTACGATCATAAGCTAAATAATGATCCAACGGCGACACTTGAAAGAGGCGTTTTGACACTTACACAGCGCCTCACCGGGCAGGGAGATCAAACCGTTGATTCGGCCACTGACTACGATGATTATGGAAATGTAACTTCAGTACAAGCCTTCATGAAATATGGCATAGTAAATACCGCGCCAGGCAGCATCCAAGATAACACCCCATATACGACCAGTATCTCATACGAATTAGACGATGATAATGACCATCCGAAAACCTATACATATGCAGTTCAAACCACGAATGCGCTCGGTCAATCCAGTACGACGGACTACATTTATGGGCTTGGATTGCCATACCAAACGACAGATCCAAACGGCTGGGTGACGACGACAAAATACGATGGACTGGGGCGGACTCTGTCTGTACACGCGCCCGGATTGATACAGCCGGGGGTGTATTACACCTACCCTCAGGTAAACGGGAGCGGGCGGATTCCGGCGCCTTACGCTGTCGAAATGCAAATTCTGGATACGATTGCCAGCCAGTACCGCTCGGTTTGGGGAATTTATGATGGAATGGGGCGCACGCTTCAAACCCAGGTGGCGGATAATAAAAACACGCCTGCCGCTGGCGATGACCAAATCCTTGTCACTGATAGTTATTTTAACCCGCAGGGACTTGTTTTCAAGCAAAGTTTGCCGTATTACAGCAGCGCTGTGGGTGGACATTACATTAGCCCATCGGGCCAGCAATTTACGGAATCCACCTTCGATGTGCTGGGACGCGTCCTGACAGCAAAACAGCCGGGAAACATAACAACGACCACTTCATACGACGGCCTAACGACTGCAGTTACCGATCCCAATGGCAGCAAGATCTCGCGCACCACAGACGGCATTGGCCGGCTTGTGAGTGTAAAGGAATATTCGAATTCCACCACTTTGTATGCAACTACCCTTTATTCATACGATGCGGGCGACCGCCTAGTGCTTGTGACCGACGCGAAAGGCACACAGAGTGAGATTGAATATGACTGGCTGGGACGCAAGACCGCCATGCAAGACCCGGATATGGGAGAGTGGAGCTATACCTACAATGCGCTTGGGAACTTAACCCAGCAGACGGACGCGCGCAGCGTTGTCCTCAAGTTCGAGTATGACGCGCTCGGACGTTTATTGAACAAGAAGAATGGGGACAACTCGTTGATTTCACAGAATGTTTACAGTGCTTCCGCCGGCAGCATCGGGATGCGTACTTCGATGTCTGATTCGGGGGGGACAACCCTGTGGACATATGCGAACTTCGGCCGCAGCGTGACCGAAAACCGCGCAATTGGCGGGCAGACAAAGTCCATGACCACCCATACCGACTGGCTCGGACGCCCGATTTCTGTGACATACCCGGATGGCGAGATATTGACCTATGCCTACGACGCACTTGGACGCCCAAAGAATTTAAGCTCGGACCAGAACAATTCATTGGTTGACCTGACGTATAACACGCTCGGGCAGGTTGCTTCACAGGCATTGGGAAATGGTGTGACGGTCAACAACCAGTACAGGACTGATAACAACCGCCTGTCTTCACGCACGGCCTCTAAAGACGCAACTTCACTGATGAATTTTGGCTATACCTATGACCTTGCAGGCAACATTACCGGCATTACAGACGGCAAGCTAACCGAGACCCATGAATATACTTACGACTTCCTGAACCGTTTGAAGACCGCCAGGGCATATACCATTGAAGATCAGAACCAGGTTATTAAATACGACCAGCAATTCGATTACGACCAGACGGGGAACATCACGCAAATGAACGACTGGGTGATTTCCACACCGCTTGCCTTCCAGGAGAATAATTCCGTCATTGCGCCGGTGGTATACAAGCCGCCACAATTGAGCGCCTCCTCCAGCGGACATCTCGCCGCGCCCATGCGGCAAAGCGGTACGGAGACCCCAACTCCCTCTGCCTCATCTGCAGGATACTGGAATTTCGATGAAGGCGCGGGAACAACAGCCGGCGACTCTTCCGGGAACGGTAATCATGGCGCAGTAAGTGGAGCCTCCTGGACAACAGGAAAGTTCAATAGCGGACTTAACTTTGACGGTTCGAATGATCGTGTCCAGATTCCAGATAGCGCCAGTTTGAGTCTCAACACAAACCAGGCTACTTTTGCCGCCTGGGTCTACGCGGACAGCCTGACTTCTGACTGGTCCACGATCATGCAGCGCTCCAATGCCGCGGGCACATGGTATGAATGGCAGATCTATGCCAGGGCATCTGACGCGCCGACGGCATATCACCCGGTCTGCCGGATGAGTCTGGGCGGCACATGGACCGATGAACAGGTCGAGGGTGACATCGAACTGCAACCCAACACATGGTATTTCCTGACCTGCACGTATGACGGGTCGGATTTGAAGTTCTACATCGATGGCACGCTTCGCGACATCACTTCCGTCTCCGGGGGAACAATCCCCGACGGAGGGGAGGAAGTATGGATTGGAGGCAACGATATTTGGGGCGAGTACTTCGATGGTGTGATCGATGAAACCCGCATTTACAACCGGGCATTGACACAAACCGAGATTTCAGATTTGATGGCTGAGCCGACTCCCACGCCAACACAAACTGCAACCAATACTCCGTTGCAAACACCTACATATACCCCCACCCCAACCAGCACGCCGATATTCACTAATACCCCCCAGGCGACGCCCACACCTACCTTTACTCCCACTTCCTAGCCGGGAACGGATACCTCCACCTCCGCCCTGCTGCACATGAACGGCACAGATGGGTCAACAACTTTTACCGATGAAACAGGGAAGATATGGTATAAAAACGGAGATGCGCAAATCGACATAGACCAAAGCAGGTTTGGTGGAGCCTCCGCAAAGCTCGATGGAATAGGGGATTACATCAGCACCGATAATCATGCTGACTTTGACTTCGGAAGTGGTGATTTCACCTTGGAAACCTGGGTGCGGCTCACCGCTACCACGACATCGCAGGTGATTTTCGATAAGCGTGCATCCCCGTCCAATTATGGACCTTTCACGCTTTGGTATGACACTGCGTCGGGAAAGTGGAGTTTCCGCTCCAGTCAGAACGGTTCAACCTGGGCTGTGGCCCTGCAAGGAGGTGCGGCCGTAGCCAATACCTGGCAGCACATAGCGATAGTCCGTAATGGAAACGTGTGGAAATTATACGTGGATGGCGTCTCTGTCGCCAGTGCTACTGTTACAGGCACAATGATGATAAACTCCGCACCCGTTACAATTGGTGCCAGTGGCGGTGGCTCTGTTCCCCTTAACGGCTGGATCGACGAGGTGCGTATCAGCAGGGGCATTGCCCGCTGGACAAGCGACTTCACCCCGCAAAACTACCCTTACGGCGAATGGGCGACCCTGACGCCTTCCCCGACACCTGTATACACCCCCACCCCCACTGGCACCGCAACTCCGGAACCAAGCAGTAGCTTGAAGTCTTACTGGAACTTCAATGCGCCAACAGGTACAGTCATCCCCGACCTGGCAGCGACTGCCAACCCTGCAACTTTAAATAACGGCGTTGTCATCGAGCCCGTGAGCGAACAAGACAAGTGGGCCTTCTTCTACAGCGCCAATCACAATGCCAGTGTTGCAGATCACCCCGATATAAAAAACAATGGCAGTTTCACGATCTCGGCCTGGGTCAACCCTGCAGACATGGTCAGCGGACGCACCCAATACATCGTCCAAAAGGATGGGGGTAATGATTATGCACTCATCACAGTTTCCACTCAGGGAACCCCCACTCCCACAGCTTCCCCAAACACCAACGCCAACGGAAGCATCGCTTTCAAAGTGGGCGATTTGACCCCGAACACTCTATATGGGCCAATTCTCCCTGTGGATACGTGGACGATGGTGACAGGGGTATATGATGCCTCTGCCGGACAGACCCGACTCTATTTAAACGGCGAACTGGTGGCTTCGCAGACAGTGACCGGTACTGTGAGCATGGGCACCGGTGGTCTGAAGTTTAGTTCTAGCACTGTTGGGAATGTATATTATGGACGACTGGATGAGGTGCGGTTCTATAATCGCGCCCTAACGAGCAGTGAAGTTGAAGGCGTATATGGCCTCTTTATCCCCGTCCCAGCGCTGGCGGTCACGCCCACGCCGGGTTTCGATGAATATGCTAAATCGCTACTGCATCTGAACGGCACAGATGGTACCACCAGCTTTACAGACCAGACAGACAGGACCTGGACAGCTTCAGGTAATGCACAAATCGATGCGGTGCAATTCAAATTTGGCGGGGCCTCTGCTCTTTTTGATGGCACTGGAGACTATATCACCACAACAGACAGCGACGATTTCCACATGGGCTCTGAAGACTGGACGATTGATTTCTGGATAAAGTTCAATTCCACAGCTTCAACCATGAACCTTGTGTCACAATACCAGGATGCGAATAACTGGTTTGATATTTGGTGGGGCTCGAACACTCTCCAGGTCGGTCACTATGCAGGGGGGGCCTATACTTATAAATTCTCGGCCCCCTGGATACCCGCTGTCAATACCTGGTACCACGTGGCAGTGGAAAGGAATGGCAATACGCCGAAGATCGCGATTGGTGGGACCTTCCTGACAGTTACCGAATCATTCCCCATTTCGGGCAAGACGGCTTCCAACCTCAACGGAAGTTTTGCCGTCGGGTCCTACAATGCCACAAATTCCTTCAACGGCTGGATCGATGAATTCAGGTACAGCAAGGGCATTCCCCGCTGGACGGCGAACTTCATTCCGCCGAGGCAGGCCTATTATGCTGAAATTTACGCCACCGCCACTCCAACCGCCACTCCCACCCCACTACCCATGAGTGCACAGCAATGGGGTACAGGCATTGACAGAGACCTGACTATTAATGGGTCCTACAACATCAACGCGCAAGCCAATCCCAATAATACTGGTCGCACTTGCGCGGATGCCGTTGCCTATAGTGTCACTACTCTGGGAAGCACGATGGCAGTATTGAGTGCCACGCCTGCAACTGGATGCCTGACCCAGGGTGATGAGGTCCTCCTCATCCGCCTTGCTGGCGGGTGGGCCGAAGATTACAACTCCGGCAGTTATGAATTCCTGCGCGTGTCGACGGTGGTTAATAACCAGGTTACTTTTACAACGTCAAAGACTCGTTGGTATGGAGTGAACTGGCGCAGCGATAGCAACATTGGCATAGGGGCAGGTCAAATCCGTGTGATGTTGATGCGTGTGCCAAATTACAGCGATGTAAATTTAATTGGCGCGATTACTGCTTACCCCTTTGATGGATCTAAATACGGCGTGGTGGCCTTCCGCGTGGCAGGGACGTTAAATGGTTCTGGCGTGATTAATGCTGATGGGCTTGGCTTCCCAGGTTCGCAGGGGTATGGCATGGGTTACCCAGGCAATGGCGCCCAGAGTAATCCAAGTGGTGGGGGCGGCGGTGGTTATGGAACTGCTGGTTCAGATGGAGCGGCTGGTGGGTATGGCGGGATTCCCGGCGGGCAAGGAGGACTTATCTATGGCTCCCAGCCTCTTGATCGGATCTACATGGGATCGGGCGGCGGCCCGGGAGGAGACACACCTGATGGTGAGGGCGGCCGCAACCCGGGCCAACCCGGCTCTTCAGGGGGAGGTATCGTTCTACTTGCAAGCCAGGCAATTAGTATGACCGGTAATGGCGGCATTAAAGCTAATGGCAATAAAGATACGTTATATCCCACCGGCGGTGGAGGTGCCGGTGGAAGTATTCGGATCGAAGGTGGCACCATCTCCATTCCTTCAATTACCGCGGCTGGCGGTTATCAGTCTAATGTGAATGGAGGCGCAGGCGGGCTTGGAAGAGTGGCTGTTTATTACATTGTCAGTCAGTCGATACAAAGCGGCAACCCACAGGCGTATCCAGCCGTGCTGGGACAGGCACCCTCAGCCACCCCAATGCCCACACCGATCGATCTTACCCCCACTCCTGTCAACCCGTGGGGCACTGGCAGAGACGGCAACTTTACCGTCGCTTCAGGCATTACCTTCAACCTAAACTCAAATTACAACCCCTCGCGCACTTGTGCCGATGGCGTATCTTATTCCATCAAGGTACTGACCGATTCAACCGCACAATTGACTGAATATCCGGGAATCACCTGCCTGGCGGCCGGCGATGAGGTTTTGGTTTTGCACCTCAAAGGCTCCGGACCCAATACTGGCAAGTATGAGTTTCTGAAGGTAGGCGGTGTTGTAGGTGATACTGTTTATTTCCTTAATCCAAAGACAAATAACTATGGAAATAGTGCAGACAGCGATACTGGTGTGGGGTCAACCCAGGTCGTCCTGTTGCAGCGTGTACCGAATTACAACAACCTGACCGTGAATGGTGCATTGACTGCCAGCGCCTTCAATGGATATAAATATGGCGTGGTTGCCTTCCGCGTGGCAGGAGAGTTAAATGGCTCTGGCGTGATTCACGTCAATTACCTTGGTTTCCCAAGTGGGCAGGGGTATGGAGCCGGGGGCACAGGCGGACCAGCCTGGACACAGCCTGGCGCCGGCGGCGGCGGCGGGTATGGCACAGCTGGGGCAGCAGGAGGAGGGGGGTATGACGGCCAGGGTGCGCCAGGCGCCGGAGGGGCTGTGTTTGGAATAAGTTCTCTTGACCAGATCTATATGGGGTCGGGCGGCGGACCCTCTGGATATACAACCCAAGGCGAAGGCACGCCTCCCTATCCGGGAGCCAGGGGAGGTGGAATCCTCTGGATTGCAGGTAATACAATCACCTTTACAGGCTCGATAAAATCGAGCGGTGACGTTCCCAGTCTCGGTGGCGGAGGTGCAGGTGGTAGCATGCGCCTTGAGGGCAACACGATTACATTGAATACTGTAACCGTTAATGGCGGGGGAAGCGGGGCCGGCTCGGGCGGCAAGGGACGTATTGCCGTTTATTACTACACCAGCCTCACGAGCGGTTTGACCGCCAACAGTTACACCACCCTCCAACAAGTGGACCCGAACGCCACGCCCACCCCAACGCCCACAGTGACTTCCACCCCCGGTTTTGACGGGTATGTCAAGTCCTTGTTGCACATGGATCGCGCCGCCACCCCCACAGCCTTTACCGATGAAACCGGTAAGGTGTGGTCTCCAACAGGTGAAGCAAAAACCGACACGACGCAATTCAAATTCGGCGGCGCATCCGCGTACTTTGACGGCACAGGTGACTACATCACCGCAGAAGACAGTGATGATTGGAGGCTGGATGGCGGTTCAAATTCAAATGAATGGACGATGGATTTTTGGGTGAGATTCAACGGGGATCCCGGAACTGCTGTAATGGGCTTTATACAACAACGTGTCGACAACAGTAACTTCTGGGCGTGGGTTTTGAATAACAACACGCTTTACTTCACCGTGGTTTCTTCCGGTTCTGTCATAATCCAACCGAGTGCTTCATGGAATCCCGTGGGAGATACCTGGTATCACATAGCTTTGGCAAAACAGGGAACAACAGGATATAAAATCTTTATAAACGGCATACAAGTTGGCACAACTCAAACAGACACGGATGTACTACCGAATTTGGCGGGAGGGGTACAAATTGGAAGGTATACGGGAACCACAGGTGCCCACTATGGACTAAATGGCTGGATCGACGAACTCCGCATCAGCAAAGGCATTGCCCGCTGGACGGCGAACTTCACCCCGCCTACTGAAGCCTATTACGGGACGTATGTGACCCCCACCCCAACTGCCATGCCCACTGCGGAATGGAAGGAGAAGGTCTACTCCTATAATGGGACAGAGATCAACGGCACACCCTATCCACAGCCCCACGCGGTGACTTCGCTCACAGACGCGGAGACATCGGATATCCTCGGCTTGTATGAATATGATGAGAACGGCAACATGACCTGCCGCATGGAAGAAGACGGCACGCTTTACAAGCAGACCTACAACACCGAGAACCGCATCTCCTCGATTCAGAAGATCGCCGAAGGTGACTGTGACTCCGTGACCAGAATCGATACCCAATGGGACTTCGCCTACGACGGCGACGGGACCCGCACGGCCACCCTCACCACTGTCTACGTGGATGGGTCACCCCAGCCCGCGGAACTTACTGCCTACTACTTCGGCGGCGCGTATGAAGTGAGCGGTAGTAAAATCAGGAAGTACTACTCCTTCGCAGGACAAACCATCGCCGTCCGCGAATACGATGCTTCGACACCTGAAACTTCGACACTTTCTTATCTTCTCACCGACCACCTCGGCTCTGTGGTTGCCGTCACCGATGACGAAGGCACCTTAATAACCCAACAACGCTATCTCCCCTTCGGCGGACAACGCGCCAATATACCGAGTCCCAATTTACCAATTACCAATACCACCGACTACGGTTACACTGGACAAAGAACGCTCGATGAAGACATGGGCGGGCTGATGGATTATAAGGCGCGTTTTTATTCGTCTTGTATAATGCACTTCATTCAACCAGACATCATCATCCCGGACCTCGCCAACCCACAATCCCTCAACCGCTATGCCTACGTTACCAACCGACCCATCAACTTCAACGACCCGACAGGGCATCAGAAGGAAAAAGA
>JAUQXA010000009.1 GCA_030834895.1 Anaerolineales bacterium | reverse complement strand
GCTCCTAAGAAACTCCTGGGACAGGGGTCTCCTGCAGGGTAAGGGTATACCCCAGCTCCTGAGCCTTTCTTTTGAGGTTTCGTATGACCCTCTCTTTATATTGCTGTTCATAATACTCTGCTCCGCTATCCCTATAGAGCTGTTTGGTTGTCCAGAGAGTGTAAAAGATGCGCGCCAGTTTATGCGCCGTGGCGGTGATCGCCTTCGGAGCCCCAAGACGAGCACGGAGTCTCCGGTAAAAGCCCCCCAGAGCGCTCTTGCTGTTGGCTAACGATTGTGCCGCAACACGAAACGCCGTAGCCGCCCTATTGACTACGCGCCGGGTACGGGAACTCTTTATCCTCCCTCCCGTAATCCGGTTGTTCGGACATACGCCAAGCCATGAGGTGAAATGCTTTACCGTGGGAAACGCCTCAGGCCTCAGGCCCACCTCAGAGAGAATCGTAGTGACGCTCAGTACATCCAGCCCGTCTATTTCCGTAAAGTCCACCCCGGTGATACGAGAGAGTTCGGTACGCAGGTCAAGGTGACATTGATTCTTCCGAACGCTCCGGGTGCTCTTGTTGGGCCGCTCACTGCCCCTGAGCTCTTTGTCTGTCTGCCCCTCAAAGCTCTTCAAACACCGCTCAATCTGCTCATCACACTCACGGATCTTCTGGTGATAGAAATCATAGAGCTCCACTGCCTGCTCTAAGGAAAACAGGTGTTCCTCCCTATAGTCCCCCTCAAGGGCCTTTACTATATCCTCTTTTGTCCTCTTTACTCCCGGCGCCCTCATCTCGGCAAGCTTCTCCCCCTCCCTCTGCCCTGAAAGAATGGCCCTGATGATGCGCATGCCTGTCACTCCGGTGATGTCGCTGAGTACTTTGTGAATCTGTACGTTCATCTCCGTAAGGGCCTTCTGCATATGCTGTATGTGGGCAGAGGCGTACCGCACCAGAGTGTCCCGATGCCGCCAGTAACTGCGTACCACACAGATCTGATCCTCGGGACGAAAAGACCCCGACAGCAGGCCAAACGTATGTAACTGCTGCAGCCACTGGCAATCAGAGATATCCGTCTTCCTTCCGGGAACATTGTATGCTTGTTTGGCATTGACCAGCTTGACCTCAAACCCATGCCTCTCCAGTATCTGAAACGGGGCTATCCAAAACACCCCCGTTGACTCCATGGCCACGGTCTTTACCCCACAGTGCCGTAACCACTCTGCCATCTCCTGCAGGTCCGCAGTGAAACAGCCAAACTTCCGCACCGTATGCTCATCGCGTCCTTCGGGCACGGCGACCCAGTGCTCTTCCGCCCCTATGTCGATCCCTGCTGCATCGGGATTGATCAGGTCAAATACGCTCTTTGTGCTCTTCTGCTTCCCCTTGCCTTGTCCTCTGCCCGACTTTTCAGTATGATATCCCATGTATCCCCTCACCGATAGGTAGTGTGGGTACGCTGCTGAAAAGAGGGTTGATCGCATTCGAAAGTCTCCTAAACGGGATCGTGCTCTACACGTCACCACTGAAAGAATCGAAACAACCCCGGACCAGGCTCGCAAGCGGGCTCTCCCGGCTCCACTGCATTGTCGGCCTCTCCTTCCAGAGCGTATCCCCTGCTTATCATACCTTTTTGTCCCTCCGGTGACCAGTTTCTTTTAGAAAGAATCCCTGCTGCCCCGGGGATCAGGGGCTCGCAATGACAGGGAAATGATCCCTCTCTTCTGTCTCTCTCTGCCTCACCCTGTCTCTCTCTGCTTCACTCTGCCTTACTCTGTCTCGCCTCCTGTCTTTGTCATTGCGAAGGGTCGTATCCTGAAGCAATCCCGTTGTTTTCCCTTGCATCGCTCTTTTCGTGCGTTTGCCCTGCCTCCCTCCGCCTACTTCGGGGCAAAGGGCATCCCCAGGAGCGGCCACACGATGAACAGGGCTATCCCGAGAACGACAA
>JAUQXA010000073.1 GCA_030834895.1 Anaerolineales bacterium | reverse complement strand
TTGCACCATGACAATCGGCTTGTCGGGGTGAGCTTCCTTCCACTGCGTGGCCATTTCTGCGCCCATCGCGAAGGAGATTCCAGCCTCATCACTGCGGGCGGTCGGGATACCACTGTCGCCCAAAGGACTGAAGAACGAGGTCAGGACGATTCCTTTGCCGAGGGCTTCCTGCACCGCGGGCTTCACGGCTTCATAATCCCAAATGTGCAGGGACGCGGCATCCATACCCTGGGCCAGGATCTGGTCCACGTTCTGGGTCATGACAGCGCCATCAGACTTGCCATCGAAAACGAACACTTCCGCGCCATATTTTTCCTTGGCGTATTTCTGCGCTTCGGTCGCCTGCGCCTGATGGAACACATTGCTCAGGTCGGAGACGAAGAACGCGATCTTCATGGGCTTCTCAGCAGCAGGTTCATCAGCGGCGGGAGCGGCAGCGCCACCACAGGCTGACAAGATCATGCTGGCGAGTACGAGCACAGCCATTAGAACAAATAGATTCTTTTTCATTTCAAGTTTTCTCCTCAATATGAATATCAAAAGGATTATTGGCACAACACGGATTCTGCTTTACAAAAATTTCGGATCCTGCCACCTCCTCGCACCCGAGAAAACGTTCCGCCAAGGCCGGCACCTGCCCTCCAGGTCGACCCTCGCAAAACCCTCCGGGACAAAAGTATTTTTCTATCTCATCCGGCCCCTAGTACCCACTCACATCCTGCGCAAGTCCGTATAACACTAATTCAGTCACGCATCCGCCTTTCGTCAGCGCGCAGGTTTGATACACCATATCCGCAAAATGTTCGGGACGTACGGCAAGTTCCTCATCCCACTCGAACTTGTTGACGCCTGCCGCGGCAGCCTGGAAACCGGTATTGGATCCACCCGGCACAAGGAGCATGACTGCGATGCCATGCGGGCGCAATTCTGTGTAAAGGCATCTTGTGAAGGAGTTGACAGCGGCTTTGGCGGCGGAGTACACCGACCAACCCGGCCACGAACGGCGGTCACATGCGCTGGAGACGTTCATGATTTTGCCGAACCCCTGTTTCTTGAACTGTGGAGTGAAGGTACGGCAGCTCATGATGGCACTGGTCAGGTTCAGGTCGATGATGCGGCGGTTGATCTCGTCGTCCATTTCCTCGATGGGTGCCACTTTGAGCGCGCCACCCGCATAATTGAGGAGGAAATCGACCCTGCCAAAGGTATCCATCGTTTCCTTGAAGGCGCGTGTGAAAGTCTCGAGTTTGGTCACGTCTCCTGCGATGGCAACCACTTTCGAACCCGCTGCCTTGCAAACCTCGGCTGTATCGTTGAGAGCCTTTTCGTTGAAGTCGATCAAGACGAGTCCCACCTGGTCGAGTTTCGCGAACAACTCCGCCGTGGCTTTCCCAAATCCAGACCCGACCCCTGAGATAACCGCTACTTTTCCTTTTAGAGACTCAGCCATATTCGTATCTCCTTTTTTTATTTATTGGATTGCCTTGCTTCGCAACTGGGTTAACAGCTTGCCCAGTTCTTCGTCTTCGATTGCGTAACAATGTTCCGGTGTCGGAAACTTTCCCCGCTCCACTTCGGTTCTAAATTGCGTCAGGGCTGTAACAATAATCTGGGTCAAGTCCAAATACACTTTGAGGAACTTCGGAGACATTTCCTTGAACATTCCCAGCATGTCCTGCGTGACCAGGGCCTGACCGTCACAATCGGGCCCCGCGCCGATGCCGATGGTGGGAATTTCCAGGCTGCGGGTGATGATCTGCCCCAGCCGGTCGGGGATGCACTCCAGGATCAAGGCAAAGGCTCCCGCATTTGCCAAGGCTACTGCGTCCGCCACGGCTGTTGCCGCGCTGGCCGCCGTCCGCCCCTGGATTTGAATCGACCCCGTGCGGACGATCTTCTGTTTGGTGATTCCCAGGTGACCCATCACCGGCACACCCGCATGAACCAGCGCCTTCAACTTGGGCGCGTCTACAGCGGCGGCTTCCATGTGGATAGCGTCGGCATGACCTTCCTTCATCAATCGCACGCCCGTGACAACCGCCTGCTCGACGGTTTCGTAGGAGCCAAAGGGCAGGGTGGTCACAACCATCGCGCTGGTCGCTCCGCGGGCAACCGCCTGTGTGTGATAGATCATCTCCTCCACGCTGACCGACACCGCTTCGGAACGTCCCAAACCCACCGTGCCGACAGCATCGCTAACCAACACCATATCCACCCCGGCGTCGTTGATGAACTTCGCCATTGGGTAATCATAGGCTGTCAGGAGCGTGATCTTTTCACTGCCGCGCTTCTTGCGCTGCAAGCGCGCCACTGTCATCTTTGCCGGCTCGCTCATTCCCGGCCGCCTTTACTTTGCCGCTGAAGGCAGCAAGGCTTCGAGTTCCATGTGCGGACCGGGGATCATCCGAACGGAAACTACATCGCCGACACGTCCCGCCGCTTCACGACCAGCCGCCAGCGCGGTCTTGACTGCGCCAACGTAACCGCGAACCATCACTGTCACATAGCCCCCGCCAATTTTCCGTTTTGCAAGCAGGGTCACGTTTGCGGCTTTTGTCATCGCATCAGCGGCTTCGATGCTTGCCACCAGTCCACGGGTTTCGATCATTCCCAACGCCTGGATTCCAATTACTTCAACTGTGTCTTGAGCCATAGTACCTATCTCCTGGTTAACTTTTGGTGTACGTCATCTTGCCGTTGTGCTGCAAGGAGTCAAGAATTCCCACAATCACTGCATCCACCGGGCTGCTAGTATCCTTGGTCGCCACACGGGCAGAACTGCCTTCTGCAATCATGACCAATTCGCCTTCGCCCGCGCCCATCATGTCCACCGCCACGAACGGGGTCCCCAGTTCCTTGCCTGTTGAATCGGTAGCTGCTACAAGCAAACACTTGCCGCCCTCGAGCCTTCGATCTTTGACTGTGGCAACCGCCACGCCCACTACTTTTGCGATTCGCATCTTAGTCTCCTCGCTTCTTCAACGCGCTTACCGCCTCCACCAGTTGATCCACCACGGGACCACCACTTGTGGTGGATTGGTCCCGGTTGGCGACTGCGGATAACGGTCCATGCTGGCAACCACGCGGTTTACCTGGCAGGGTTCCGCTTTTTGCGGCCGCAATTGGCATTCCGGTTTTATTAGCTGGCGTGGCACCCGGCACAACGAGAACGATACCCAATTCTTCAGCCTGTTGTCTGGCCGCGTCGGTTAATACCACCCCTGGACCCACTTCCAACTGCCGGATGCCGCTGGCAGCCATGTCCTCGATATCACTTCCCGTATAGAAAGTCCGCATGACTAGCTACCTTTTGCCTTTCGCCCTGGCAGCGCCTCAATTGCCTTTACTGCCGCATCGCGAGCCTGCCGCACCTCGGCATCTGTTCCGGAGAAATACAGGCGTCCGGAGCGTCCACGCGGAGTGTAATTCACCAGCGTGATATTGGCCGCTTTTTCCGCCTCGTTTGCCGCCAGCACAATGTAAGCCGCCGGCATTACTTCCAACACACAAAGGGTCTGTCCAGCCAGGAGCAATCCACCAAAAGCGGTGCGGTTGATCAACTGCGCTTCAAATGCATCCACATTCGGGATCAGGAACGAAGACAGGATTTCAGGCTTCTGCCGATCGTTCTCTGTCAGCCCCAGCGCCTCCAATGCGGAACGCCCGGCTTCCAATACAGATTCCTGGTGATACGCGTGGATTTCCAATGAACCGTATTCGCGTTCCACTGCCAGTGCTCCGGCCCGCACATCCGTGGTCTTCAGCGCAATATCCATCACGCGGTAGATATCAGATGCTGGCGCGGTCTCGATATAAATCTCCGCCATCCCTTCCACTGGAATTTCGCCTTGCATGGTTTTGCCCGTCAGCGCCCCATATTGCGGCTGCATCTGATCAATGAGCAGATAAGTTCGTATTTGCATTGCAGGCTCCTCCAGTTAGTTGGATTCCAGGCGGCCGGCCTGTACACTCTTCGGCAGCAATGGTTCAACTGCCGCCTGGGGACGGGCAATCACATGCACCGCCACCAATTCTCCTGCGCGCTTTGCTGCCGCAGCCCCGGCATCCACTGCCGAACGAACCGCGCCAATCTCTCCCCGCACAAAGATTGTGGTGTAACCCCCACCCGCGTCCTCCTGCCCTGTAAGCGTCACATGCGCTGTTTTCAACATCGCATCAGCCGCCTCGATCGAGGCCACCAGTCCCCTTGTTTCGACCATTCCCAAAGCTGTCTTTTGCAGATTTTCAGTAGTCATATTCGTTCATGCCTCCTAGGATATTCCAAGTACTTGATTCGCGGTTTGGATGCCCGCGTTGACATCGACCGGCGCTCCCAGTTGCCTGAGAACATTCCCGGTGGCGTTCAATAATTCGATCACCCGGTTGCGCGAGAGATCGCCAAACCTCGCCGGGTCGAGGAAGAAGACATTGTCGTTGACGCGCCCAAACGCGCCGTTTGAGGTCAACACCTGCGCCAGCCCGCGGACAACATCGTCCGAGCGCAAATTATTCGGGCAACAGATCTCGGTGTGTGTTCCCAGGCAAAAGCGGCGGGGGGAATCACAGCCGGGACATTCGCGTCCGTCCACGACCAGTTGCAGTCCCATTTCGCTCATGCCCCAGCGGACAGCCTTTGCCGCGAGATCCGGCAGGGCGGAAACAGGAGACAGGTTTTGGGATGAAGAAATACTGGTGGAGGAGCGGGACCACAAGTCGGCGAGAGCCAGGCGCATCTGACGGGCAGAGGCTCGCGGGTCAGCCGACTCGCGGATGTGACGTCCACAGATCAGGACGGAAACTGGAAGATCAGCAAAAAACGGAAGAAGATCAATCGTCATTCCCCCGGTAATCGTAACTTTGTAACCCATGTCAATAATCCTACGGACAACGTCTTTGTCCTCCTGCGTCCACTCGCGCCCCGCAGATTGGGCATCCCACTCGCGGTGATACACGATTCGCTCAACGCCGATCTGCCGCCACTCGGTTGCCCTTGCAATGATATCGCGCACGCCGGTGAGTTCCATCAGCATTTCCTTGCCCCGCTTTTTGGCGACGGCGAGCGCCTCTTTCACTGTAGGGATTGCCGCGCCACCGATGACCGTCATCATGTCCGCGCCGGCGTCGAATGCCATGGCCGCTTCGAGTCCGCCCACATCGGGTGTCTTCACGTCCGCCAGTATCAGCTTATCTGGACAAATTTCCCGCATTGCCCTGACCGCTTCCATGCCAGCCGCCTTGCAAAGAGGGGTGCCGATTTCGATAATGTCCACTTCGGGGGCGGTCAGGACAGCCATCTCCAGCGCTTTCGGCAGGGAGGTGTAATCCATGGCAATTTGGAGCAAAGGTGTAGAATTCATAATTCGATTTGACCTCGATGTTGGCTCATTTGACAAGCCTTTGAGATTTGGCTCTCATAATTGGATTTTTACTTTTCAGGAAACACATGAACTTATTTCGCAGAATATCTAAAATCAATATTTTTTTCATTACGTGATAAGATTATCAAAAATGATGTATGCTTGTCAAGTATTTTCAAAGCTTTGTGATTAATGTCATGCGAAGATGTTACGAAAGTCACAGGGAAAGCGAACCCATGAAACTCCCTGGATTGTTTTAATAAGCGGAAACGCGCCCGGTCGGGCGCGTTTCCGCTGTATGCGTGTGATCTCGGATTTTCATTCACTCGATTTGAAGGACAACATTTCCGATAACCCGCCCTCCTTCGACCATTTCATGAGCTTCGGCGATTTTTTCAAGAGGCAGGCGCGCCGCAATGTTATGGTTCAAGCGGTTCTCTTTCAGCAATATGGTAAGGTCTGCGATGGCGCGTTCGCGGACATGTGGGTCAAGGTTGTATACGATGAAAAAGGTCATGCGCGCGCCCTTGCGAATCGCGGGGGAAAACGGAACGCTGATCTCCGCCGCGCCACTGCCGTAGACAACAATCTCGCCGTTGGGTCGCAAGGCGGCAATGTCCGTATTGACATTCGCGGCAAAGTCAACTTCCACAATGCGGTCAACGCCCTGTCCGGATGTGGCATCTTGAATGGCTGATGGAAGGTCGTCGGTCTTGTAATTCAGGACGACATCCGCACCCGCTTCACGGGCAAGCGCGGCTTTCTCCGGTCCACTTACAGTCGCAATCACCTGCCTGGCGCCTTTTATCTTCGCCAGTTGAATGGCGTAATGTCCCACCGCTCCCGCCCCGCCAGCCACCAGCACAATTTTCCCGTCCACGCCGCCATCGACAGTAACGGCGTGATACGCCGTCAGGGCTGGGATTCCCAGACAGGCTCCAACCGCAAGCTCGACATTATCCGGTAAAAGCGCCGCCTGATTGGACGGGAGAACAACGTATTGGGCGGCTGTGCCGAACGGACGCATCCATGCGGCATTCCAAATCCAAACGCGCTCGCCAACCCGTGCAGGATCGACCTCCGCCCCAACCTGATCGATCATCCCGGAGCCGTCGCTGTGCGGAACGATGCGAGGAAACGGCAGAGTCTTGACGCGGCTCCCCGCGCGTGATTTCACATCTGACGGATTTACTCCCGACCAAGTCACTTTGACCCGAATCTCTCCAGGACCGGGAAGAGGCGTTGGAAAATCGCCCACTACCAGAACATCTTTTGCCAATCCTGTACACTCGTAAAATGCTGCCCGCATAAAACCTTTCAATGTTACGATTATCCCATCATCAACTTCGGACGGTATTGTAGTGCTTCTGCCAAATGCGCAGATTGGATTTCCTCGCTGCCTGCCAAATCTGCAATGGTACGCGCCAGTTTGAGGATACGATGATAGGCTCACGCCGACAAGACCCGCATGAGAAATGGTGTGATGCGGCGCTCGAAACGGGCGGTGACGAATGAGCGGAGTCCCGCTGGAAGTTGGTCTGCCACCGAGTAGATTCGAGTCACATCCAAAGATTCTTCGATGCTCATCTCTGGCAGGATGCCGGGCAAGGCACGGGCAAGCAATGTTTTCCCCGCTCCTGGACTTCCCACCATCAGCATGTTATGCCCAAAAAAACCGTTGCTTTTCACTTCGAGTTTTGCTCCGATTTTATCAAAAATGCCCGATATGAAATGCAAACCTTGTACAGCAAGGAAAATCTGGAGATTGCGAATGAAGCGCTTGGTCAAAATAAAGCTTGCCAAAATATATACTGAAGTATCTTGTGGTTAAACTACCAAAACAATCGCATAAATTACCTTTGTTTATTTTGGGCCTGGGATATAGAATGCGGGACCAAAAAACCGTTAAATTTCAGTTCAAAATTGAACCTTTGGCACTCGAAAAAACACATTACAACAATATCACGAGGAATTATAAAAAAAAATTAGTAATGGCAAACGCAGCACTCGGTCGGTATTAGTTAGATGGATTGTGACAATTAGAATTTTGTGAACGTAAAGGAATTGGCCCATACCTAAAGCATGGCCATCATTCTTGTTATTTCAAAATAAAGCCATGCTGAACTTTGAGATGGCGTACGCGCAATCCGATTCCGCCCAGCCGCCCGAACATGACTCCCATGATCGCCGCCATGATGAAGTCCGCTTCGGGCGTAAAAGACGGGATGCGCCCGATGATGAGTTTGGCAACGACAAGGAACCAGATCAAGAAGAGGTAGAACTTATCCAGCGAAAAAGTAACCGCCCCCAGTTCCACATCCGCTTTCATCGGGACAATAAGACTGAGGAGGAAACCGATCGGGATAAAAGAGACGAACACCAGGGCAACCCATTCCCACTTGAAATAGCCATGTCCGACATCGCGGAAAAAGTAAACAAAAAAGATGGCTGAAAACTGCATGAAAAGGAACGCCCTCAGCCAGATCTTGAAGCGGCTTTTCTTCATCTCGCCACGAAAAGATTTGAGAAAGGTAAAGATTTTATCCATACCTGAATCCTACCACGAAGCAGAGCGTCATCAGAAAAAGGATGACTGGCAGGATTTTAAGGATGAGTTCCTTCGAGAGAATGGGCTTGCCCGCTTTGAGAAAGGAAAGCGCCAGTCCGCCGATGCCGATCAGTGCCCCGCCGATGCCAACAAGCGAAAACATGGGGTGCGCGTTCCCCCGAATCGAAAAGATAATCGGGAGGAGGAAAATCGTCATGCCTGCGATGCCGTGGACGATAGCCAGCACAATGGTGGGAATCTTGCCTGGGATGGGGAGGGTGCGGGTCAAGGTCACGGCGAGGAAACTGATGATGGCGAAGATCAGGTATGGGGTTCGCAGCGAAGCGAGGTGCTGCCAGACGAGTCCCGTCGCCAGGCTGAGGGGAACGATCGTCGAGACAATCACCACCGCAGACGAGTCGAGCACTTCAAATCCCCAGATGATGAGCAAAATCCCAGCCACGAGCAAAACGCCAAAGCCGATGGTGTAGGCGATGATGGGAACGGTGTCAAAGCCATCTATGCCCGAAGAGACCTGATAGGCGGCAAGGATGCCTGTCAGCAAAAGTAGAACGCGGGCAAGGGGGGACATTTTCATAGGCATTTCGTAGGTTAGGCTTAAGCCTGATTTACATTACCTCAAGCACAACCAAAATCATCGCCGCCAGCATGTATACTGAAGCGTACTTGAACAATCCAAAGTTGACCCGCTCGGATGGCTTGAAGGTGATGGCGAAGGCGAGCATGAGCAGACCAGCCGATAGCACACCAAGTACGCGCAGGAAGCCCCATTCCATGCCGATGCCGTAGCCTGCGATAATCATGGCGATTGCTGCCAGCACCGACGAGATGGCAATGGTGGCGCGGGTGGCTTCCAGACCGTAGGTGGAGGGGAAGGTCGGCACGCAGGCAGTGGCGTAGTCTTTTGCAAATTTCATGCTGAAGGTCAGGGTGTGGGTGGGGATCCAAAGCAGGACGCCCAACGCCAGCATAACGCCAATCCAATCTATCGAGCCAAGTCCGAGAGCGCGTCCCGCGAGAATGGGCATGGCTCCTGAAATGCCTCCCCAAACGATACTCCAGCAGGTGCGACGTTTGAGCCACATGCTGTAGACCACTACATCGAAGAACAGGCCTGCAAACACAACCAGCCCATAGAGAGCATCCATCGCAACCGCCCAGCCGACGCCGACGACCGAGAGTAGCAAACCAACGCGCAGGACTTCGTTTCCTTCCACCAGCCCCGCTGACGTGGCGCGCTTTTGGGTGCGACCCATCTTGGCGTCGATGTCACGGTCCCACCACATGTTGAGGATGGTGCTACCCGCGATTGAGAGGAACAGGCTCAGCGATAACCCAAGCATGGTTGGGATGCTAAAAATGGGACAGCGTGCGCTCATGTAGCCAGCGAGACCCGTTGCGAGTAACAGACCCGATTGCAACGGCTTGGTCAGCGACCAATAGTAAGCGAGTTTGGATTTGCGATTGACGATCCCTTTCGGGGACGATGTTGACGATTGGGTGGTGGTCATTCGATGCTCCTAAAAAGTAGACAGTAAACAGGCATACAAGTAAATGAGGTGGAAGTATAACTGCGTACCTGTCTACGTGTCTACCTGTTTACTACTTTGCACAGCGGAAGCCAACGCCAGGACTGAAATACATTGGCGGGGCACTGTTGCGGGTCCAGATGCGGAGGTTCATGTCATAGGTGTCCTTCGATCCACCTTTCATGAAGCGGTCGCTGAATCCTTCGGTCACATCGCCGACCCATTGCCAGACGTTGCCAGCCATATCGTAAAGTCCGTAGGGAGAGGCGGAGTCGAGAGTTTGGTAGCCGTCGTAATTCTTGCCGTTGTAGAAGCCGACGGGACTGGTGCGCGAGCCGAAACTGCTCATGTCCTCGAATGGGTCGCGCGAGGCGTAGAAGTTGGCGTTCTCGCGCATGATCTCATCACCCCAGGGAAAGGGACGTTCATCAGTGCCGCGTGCGGCTTTCTCCCATTGGATTTCGGTGGGGAGGCTTGCGTCGTAATACTGACAGTAGCCCCACGCGCCGAACCAGGTGACGCTGGTCATCGGGTGATTTTCATATCCAGCCTGAACCGTGAACTTGGAGCCGTCGAACTTGACTCTTTGCGACGGGTCGGCAAGGGGGATGTATTCCCAGTCGCCCGCTTTGATTTCGAGTTCGTGCTTCACTGCGCGGAACTCATCGCCAGGGTAGTTGCCGAGGACGGAGTCGCCTTCGACTTTGAGCGTGCCATCCGCAACGGCAGCGTTGAGGAAGTCCGCGTATTGCTGTGTGGTCACGTCTGTAACCATGATTTCGTAGGCGGCAGTGGATTCCACATCTTCGTGTTGACCGAAGTAAAACTCACCTACGGGGATTTGCGCCCAGGCGGTCGGGTCGATACCTGTATCGAAGGTTGGCATGGGGGCGTTCAAGTCCACGGGGGTGCAGGAAGAAAGAACGAATGTCATTGCGAGGAGCGTAGCGACGAAGCAATCTCTTAGTATATGGGGATTGCTTCGGGCTGCTCCGCAAGAGCGCCGCCCTCGCAATGACATGGTGAATGAGCGTTTCATTTCGCCACCTCCTCGGAGAGTTCGTGAGTCAATTCTTCCGTCCAGCGTCCTTTCGGTTTGAAGAGGTCGGTCAAGCGCCAGACCATGACCACTGCAAGCAGAACCAGCAACATGCCGAGACCAAAGTCAATGGCGTACATCAAGCCGTTGACGAGCGGCTGCTGCGTTGCTTCGTCAATGAAGAGACGCTTCATCTCGAAGACTGTCACTGCGCCGAGGGCAACATCGGAGAAGAAGATAAGCGCCCAACCGTAGAGTTGACGCACTTTGCCCTTCAGTCCAAGCATGTCGCCGTAGTACATCAAAATGATGGTGGCGATGATGGCGGAGAGGGCGTGCCAGTGTCCCGTCAACTCGATGCGTTCCTCGCGAGCGGGCCACAGGCGGAAGATTTCGTCGAGGCGTATTGCCATGAAAATACCGATTCCACTGGTGGTGAAGTTCATGAATAGCATTTGCCAGGTGGGACCAAACTTGAGCGGGTCGCGGATAAGGGCGCCCAACTTTTGCAGGAAGGTCGGCTTGGCGAGATGCGCCGTGCCTTCCTTGATGAATTTGTTCCAACTCCAGATGAGCAGGAAAAGCGCCGCCAGCATGGACGGAGTTGCGCCGACGTAGATGATCATGTGGGCGACGGGCTCAAGCGGAGTGACCACGCCCCAAACGCCGAGGTTGAGCACGATACATCCAAGGATCATCAGTGGCATGGCGATCTTGTGCCAGATGCCTTTGAAGTTCAGCCAGCGCCCGATGATGAGCGTGATCATGATGGCGATCAGCGCCAGCATGATGTGCAGGTGACCGATGACCGAGTATTCCATAGTGGTCTTTTCGGGATAGCGAATCACGTTCTCGGCGAGAAACACTTCAAAGCCGTTGCCAAAATAGGCGCCAGGAACCGCGCCAAAGAGGGCGGAGAGAACCGTCGTCACGGCCGTGGTGAAAAACGCCACGCGCTCAAGGTCAACGCCTTTTTTCGTGCGGGCGTAGTTTGTGTCGGTGATGTAGTATTCCTTACCCCAGGGCCACAGCGCCACACAGAGCAACACACCCGCGAAGAAAATCAGCGAAAGTCCCGTGATGTACAGTCCGTGGAAAGCCCAGTTGTGACCAAAGTAGGCAAAGCCCATGCCGAAGATCATGGTCATAAGGTAGCCGACGGTGATGAGCACACGCACAGCCATCTTAAAGAACTCCTTCATCTTCAACAGGCTGGTGACCATGTAGGTCTCGATGGCGACGACAGCCATGGCAATGGAATGATAGAGGATGATGATGCGCCCCTCACGCTCCGCTTGAACGATGTCCATGCCGAGCAGTTTGACGACAACCTCGCGCACGCCCATCTCAGCCATCGGACCCGATAACATGCCCCAAATGGCGGTCTCAATGCCGATCATGGCGATTGCCACCAAAATCAAACCTTTGGTGGACTTGAACAGATAGTTGAAACGTTCCTTGACAAATTGCATAGGAGGTGCTCCTCGATGAATTCAGCCCAAAAATATCACAACTCAGGCTGTGCGTCTTTGACAAAAGACAAATGATGGCAAATGTAAGGGCGACCCGTCAGAGCGGCTTGTAGCTCTTGTTAATCATAACGGGTCGCCCCTACGATATTTGACCTCTTGCAAAAGTTGGAAGATGGAGTGCAAAAGCTCTGCCTTTGCGGTTCGGAAGTGGAACTTCCGAACTCCAGAAAATACTTATGCAAGAGGTCTATTATTGTTATCCCTTTTTTGCAAAACCCAACGTGAACGCACCCGCCATCAGGAAGAGCAGGGGGGTGAGGATGAGCATGACGAATTCGGGGCTGAAGAACAGCAACTGTTTGCCGACGGAGATAAAGGCGAGGGCAATACCTCCAAGTCCGATCAACAAACCGCCGATGCCGACCCACCAAAATCCCTTGGGTGCGCCCTTGGCGTAGAATGGTCCGAGGAAAATGACCAGACCCGCGACGCCGTGGAAGAGCGGAACGGCAATCTTCTTGAGCGTGTCCATGCCGCCGACGCTGGTGATGGCGATGGCAAGGAAGCCGACCAGAGCGAACCACTTGAAGTATTTCTTCCACGCAGGGAAGTATTCTTCAGTCAATCCCATCGAAATGCCGAGCGGGATCAGGCTGGCGACGGTCAGGACGTAGGGCGAGGGCAGGATGCCAAGTCCAAGGAAGATGAGCAGAAGCCCCGAAACCAAAAGCACTGCAAATCCCATCAGGTAGTAGATGTTATGCAGTGCCTTGTGGAGGTTGTACCGCTGGTAGAAATACCAGCAAAGGTAGGCGGCAAGCCCACCAGTCAACAACAGGAAGATGATGTCCTTGATTGGTGCCATTTGTGCATTCTCCTTTTTATGTCAGACTTTCAGAGTCTGTTTGTCTAGTGAATTATTGCACAAATCCAATCCAATTTCTGTGACATAAATCACAGTTCGACCTTCCACCCGCCCGCATTATCTATCCTTCGATCATTTTTCGTGTGGATGGGAGCAGCAGATAAATGAGCAGTCCCGTGCTCAGGATCGGGGCGGGCAGGAACATCGAGAAGCGCTGCACTTCGGTCACGTTATGGATGCCCATCGGGTAGCCGCCGATCATCGACATGACAGCGGCGAAGATGCCCACAGGAATTGACCACGACTTCCGTTTGACTGCGCCGAAGATGAACATTGCCCACGCCGCCGCGCCCCACCAATTGATTTGCTGGGAAATGATGTAGATTCCGTTCCAGAAGGTGTTTGGGTTCGCAGCAAATTCCGATGGAAATTGGAAGGTGGTCTGGAATTTCGAGATCGGAGCCACGCCGTCGATGAAGGTCAGGACGTACGCCAGCCCTGCGACGAAGGTGAGCGTGATAATCTTTCCACTGACGCCGCCGATGAAAAGCATCCCGAACCATAAGACAGCCGCCAAAAGGAAGACCCAAAGCGTGGGGGTGGGCAACCCGCTGTCGGCGGCGGGAATCATTGGGAAGAATCCAGCCAGCAGAAGAATCGTCCCTGCCACTGCTCCCCAAAACCAAGCCCAATTCTGCTTGTTCAAAAATCCCCACAAGACAGCGACGGAGAGCGCGCCTGCGGTGGTTCCCAGCCAGCCGAGCACAGCATAGACGATCCGCACGGTGTTGCTTTCCTCCCAAGCCCCATCGTTGAAGTGGGTGTGGATGACGGCGTTGTAGGTGTCTGCCAGAAAATACAGGCACAGCAGCCCCGCCACAATGCCGAGGATGGACAGCGCCGCCCCAAGTTTGTAATTGTTCTTCATGTTTCATTCTCCTTGTTAATGTCAATTCTGCGGGCGGGACTTGGCGCGCCAGGCGCTTCGATGCGGTTGACTACGCCGCGCAGCCCACCCACGGCTTTTGCAAGTTCCTCTGCCTTCTCGCGGATTTCCAGCGAAGCCGCCGCTCCAGCCAGATGAGCAACGCCGTTCAACACGCCCACGCGCAAATCGGCGGACGCGGTGCAGGTGTCGGCGGCGAAGGCGGCTAATATCGTCGCACGCAAGTCTTCATCGGATGGGGGAAGGGGTTGGCACATTGCACTTTCTCGGAAATAAAAAGACCAGTCTGCTCACAGTTTACAGACTGGTCGAAAATTTCGGTACGACTTTTATCGTATGCTACACCTTGCCGCGTTCCTCCAATCCCTTCGGGTCGAGCAGGGTGATAGATTGCTTCTCCACTTTGAGCAGCCCCTCGCCTTCAAGTGTTTTGAGGGCGCGACTCAACACATCGCGCACGGTGCCGAGGCGGGTTGCCATTTCGTCAAATGTGGTCCACTCTCGGCGCGGGACAATCAGTTGTCCATCGTGGAGTTCCGCATTCCGCAGTAACGTATTTGCCAGCCGCGCCTCCACATTTCGCAGGGACAGGTCTTCCACGAGGTTGATGTAATGGAGCACACGTTCGCCCAGGTGACGGATGACCGCCATTGCCAACTCTGGGTGACGTGGGATTAAATCGAGAAGCGTCTTCGCGGGGATGATCCACACATCCACATCTTCCAAAGCCATTACCGTCCCAGGGTAGGTTGTGCCAGTGAAAACGGCGATGTCGCCGAACACTTCAACCGGACGCAGGAACATCATGGCCTGCTCCCGTCCTTCGCGCGTCATGCGCGTGGCTTTGACCCAGCCTGATTCTAAAATATATATCGATTCGGCTGGTTCGCCTTCCACGTAGATGACCTGCCCTGCGTTGAAGTGACGACGGCTTGCGGAAACCGCAATCGCTTGTTGAACTTCGTCGGGCAATTCACTGAAATGGCGGATGCCTTGTAAAACCTTTTTGACTTGAAGCGGCTGATTGATGTCGCTGTCTTTCATTTGGCCCCGGCCGGCTTGACTCGTCTCCACGAGCCAACGATGAACAGAAGTATTCCGGCCGTCTCCAAAAATCGTCCCACCGGCAGGGCGTATGGTAGCGAGAACTGTAAAGCGGTGAGCAGGATTCCAAAATTCAGTGAAACGAAAGCGCCCCAGATCAATTTTTCATTCCCCCGTCCTGTTCCAAAGCGGGGCAGGATCCAAAAGGCTACTCCTATTGCCAGTTGAACAAGCCAGCCAACCAGCAGGAACTCGATGTGGACCGGGAAGAGATTCCAAACGGACGGGTAATAGGAGATTCCCTTTTGGGCAAGAATCAACGACCCGAAGGCAAAACCAAGCAGCAGGTAGATCAGCGAAGCGCGCATAAACCAGAAACTCAGCCGAGGCATCTACTTCTCCTTGACCCGCCCCCAAGTGTTGACCACGAATGCCAGTCCCGCAAGGAATTGGATGATGGCCGAGACGACAAGCGTCCATCCGCTGACCGGGTTGGGCTGAATCGAGTTGATTGGCTCGGCAATTGTGCGCAGAATCAGTCCAGTGTTGATCAAGACATACGTCCACCAACCGAGGGATTCGCTTCGACGCGGCTTTTCCTTTGAAAAGATTGGAAACATCCAAAAGACCACGCCAAAGATCAGTTGCGAGAGCCAGCCAAACACAAGCAGATGGATGTAAATCGGAAAGAGACTGCCGACAAAGCCGAGGTTGAGAATCGGCTGGAGGGTGAGGAGCAGTCCGAGGATTAGAGCAACAGCCAGATATAGAAACGATGTTTTGACAAACCAGCGGGTTAATGGAGGCATGTCATGATTCTACCGCGAATGAAACCAAGACGGAGATGATTTCTGTCCCGGTTTCATTTCCTCCCGCTGCGGGTTCGCCCGGATTGTATTGTCGCAGGCACAGGGCAGGGGCGAATTGTCGCGTCAGGAATCTATGCGGGCTCCCCGACCAATTTTTTGCCTATGGAGGGAATCGCAAGCAATACCAGACTGATGATCGCCATAATCATCCCGATCATGAATTCCTTTGTCCCTGTGTGGGTGACAAAGAGCATCAGGTTGCCCATGAAGATAATGCCCACTCCCACAAGCCCCAACCTCCAGCCTGCCCGTTTGCCTGCCGCGAGGAAAGGGATTGAAAAGATGGTTGCGAGTACGCCCGTCCAAATGACTGGCACGCCCATGATGAAGCCAGTGTTGGACGCATCCAGGGGATAATATTCAGGACGCGCCCAAAACATGCGCAGGGAAGAACCGCCATTGCTGAAACTCCATGCCGCAGTCACGCCCAGCATGAGGAAGACGAAGAATTTTGCAGTCTTTCCGCCCGCTGACGCCTTGCCCCAGAGAAGGAGCGTGAAATATGGGACCAATCCGAGCAGGGCAATGAGAATGAAAATGGGCAGGGCGCTTTTCCCAAAGTACATCACTGGACCAGAGTAGTATGCACCCGTGATGGACGGGATTGCAAGCAACCCAATTGCTGTGGGTCTCGCCCATGCTTCTCCTTTATATATCGCCCATGCAACGAGCAACAATGCGATCCCCGCCGCAATGCTCAATCCGCCCCAGACGGGGAAGAAGGCGATCACAATGCGCGGCGCTGTGGCGATCAGAGGATTGCCAGCAGTTGAGATCTTCACCGCCGCGCCTTCCAGGACTGCCGTCATTGCCCGTGCGATCATGAATGGCAGGACGGTGAAACTCAGCAAGCCTGCTATCGCTGCAACGACAGCCATACCAGACCTGTCTTTGGATGAAAACTGTGCATTCATTTTGGTTTCTCCTTGATTTGGAATATAGTGGACTTTCACTTGATGATTTTTAATTCCAGCGAACCATCCCGTGCGCAAACATCCAAACATTCCAAACAGCGGATACATTCGGTGTCTGCCAAATTGGACGGCACATCTTCAATGCCCATCGAGCATTCGATATCGCAGCGCCCGCATTGGTTGCAGGTTAAACTGCTGACCAGCCGTACGGGGGAAATTTTGTTGAAGATTGCCAGAGTCGCCCCAAGCGGACAAAGATACTTGCACCAGACACGTTCCACAAAAACCGAGGTAACGAGAAAGGCGGCGAGAACGCTCCACAAGAGCGGCGTCATCTTGAAACTGAACACGGCGCGGACGGGGCAAAAATCATGTAGGGGCGGATAGACCGCGTACAAACTGGCGGCGAGGATGAGAGCCAGAATCAGATACTTGGCATAGCGCAGGATTTTATCCACCGCTTTGGGGATGTGAAGCGGGATCCGCGCCTTAGCCTGTTTGCCGCGAATGTGCTTTTTCTCCCCGCTGATTCGGCGTCCCAGAGTGGCGAGCCAGTCTTGAATCGTCCCCAGCGGACACATCCAGCCGCAGAAGGCGCGTCCCGCTACGAGCGCCACGCCTAGCACGCCGAGCATGACCGAGAAGTTGAGCAGGTTGGTAGTCTTGAGCGTGTGACCCATGAAGAGGTACGGCAGAAAAGTTTCCACCGCGCCGAAGGGACAGAACGAGTCGAAGGCGCCGCCGCGTGAGGCTTCGCCTGGCATGATGTGACGCAGTCCGAGCAGGAAGGTGCCGACGACGCCAATCCATTGGATGGCGCGGCGGCTTTTGACGAGCGATGAAGCCTGACTCATACGAGCGACTCCATCAACAAGAGCAGGCTGTGGCTTTCGCCTTCACC
>JAUQXA010000072.1 GCA_030834895.1 Anaerolineales bacterium | reverse complement strand
GGTCATCCGCAAAGTGGAAAAATACAACTAGAAATACAGACAACAAAAAAGACGACTCGCGCGAGTCGTCTTTTTTGTTGTCTGTATTTCTAGTTGTATTTTTCCACTTTGCGGATGACCATGACCACCTTGCCTTTGATTTCCAGGGCTTCGCCTTTGTCTACGTAGATGGGTTTCATGGTGGGGTTGGCGGGTTGGAGGCGGTAGCGGTCTTTTTCCTTGAAGAAGAACTTGAGGGTGGTTTCGTTGCGGTCGGACAGCCAGACTGCGACCATCTCGCCGTTGCGGGCTTCCTGCGCCGGTTTGAGGATGACGATGTCGCCGTCGTTGACCATCGCATCGATCATGGATTCTCCCTGTACTTTGAGGGCAAACAAGTCCTTGCCTTTTTCCTTTGTGGGCATGAGGGACATGGCAACTTCGACAGAGTCTTCCGGGGTAAATGCGCCGAAGTCCGCATTGGAGGGGACAGGAATGGGTTCACCAGCCTGAATGACGCCCATCATTGGAACGCGGAACATGTCGCCGATGGGGGCGGAGTGGGTCAGCCGCACGCCGCGCGAGATCTTTCGATCACGCTCGATGTTCCCGGACTTTTCAAGCTGATCGAGGTAGTAATTGACCACCGAGGTGGAGGAAATGTCGCAGTGCTCACCGATCTCGCGGATCGAAGGCGGGTGTTTATATTCGCGCTGGTAATCCGCGATGAAATCGAGAATTTTCTGGTGGCGTTCGCCCAGACCTTTGCTTTTTCGAACCATCATCATTTGAACCTCCTGCCGCCAAAGGCGACATGACATGAGCATTCTTCGCTCATTTGTGCTACGAATGATACTCGAACGTCTGTTCTGTGTCAAGGCTTGGAGATAGAAAGACCTCGGAGGTTTCAAAACCTCCGAGGTCTGTGGGACTACTACACCCAGGTCCGTCGTCTCATCCATGAGTACATGACGATTGGCAGACCAAGCATGATGCCCAACATGACTGTAAACGTCTGCCTGCTCGTCCAGCCTACCAGACCCGCAACAGGTTCAAAGAAGTTCATCCCGAAGAAACCTGTAATAAAACTGATTGGCATGAAGAGGGTGGTGATCAGCGTCAGGGTTTTCATGACATCGTTTAATCTGTTATTGATTACAGACAAGTAGGTATCCATTGCTCCGCCGACGAGGTCGCGCAGACTTTCGTTGATGTCGTGCAGGCGAACGAGGTGGTCGTAAATATCGCGGAAGAAGATTCGGTCTTTGCGGTCGATGACCTGGTACTCGTCGCGCGCCATTTTGTTAAGCACTTCGCGTTGGGGGAGCAGAATGCGCCGCATGGCAAGCAGGACGCGCTTCAAGGTGAACAGTCTGGCGAGAGTTTGCGAACTGGGGCGGTCAAAGACCTGGTCTTCGACCATATCGATTTCATCATCAATTTTTTCGATGATGGGCATGTAGTCCATGACGATGGCGTCGATGATCTTATAGAGCAAATGGTCTGCGCCATCCTGCGAATAACGCGGATCGCGCTGACTTGCATTCCATGTTTCATCTATGGATGATACGGGATTATCGTGATGGGTGATGACATAATTGCGCCCGAGGAAAATATCCAGCTCGTCAATTTCCGTGTCCCAGGGTTCGGACTCTTTGACCAGGTGCATATAGTTTAGAACGACGTATAGATAATCGCCCCAGTCATCTATTTTTGGGGCGTGAGTCTGTTCCAATGCATCAGCAATAGCGAGATGGTGAAAATTAAAACTTTCCAAAATAGGCTGTGACGTTTCTGGCGGTTCGGACGTAAAATCCACCCAAAGCAGTCCACGCTTGTCACGCAGGAGACGATGGAACTCGACAGGGGTGACATCTGTGCGGGCGGGCTTGCCGGGGGAGAAGAAGATTGCTCGGATCATGAGTTTTGCCTCCAAAATGGACGAAAATTGAGGTTTTGGCGCTAAAGATTGATTATCTTGAGGGGAATATTGATATTATTTATTTTACTATTGACAAAATTTATTTTTTTAGTATAATTTTATTAGAAATTAGCCAGTAAACATTGATTTTCTTGAGGCGCCGCTTAATTTATTTGATTTGTCTTGAAAGGAGTTTCCATGACAAGGTTTCCTGAAGTTGAGTCTGAGTTAAAGCGCAAAAGAATCAAGGCAGAAATGGATGCCATTCGTCTGGAGGAGGAAGCCATCAGAGGCAAAACCCTTCTCGATAAAAGCCTGGCACTTCTGGGCAAGTGGATGATTGCCAACGGTGAGAAACTGCGAAAACAACATCATCCTTCGCAGGAGTCATCTGCCGCAAAACTGGCAAACAAGGTTGCATAAAAATGTTCAAGGACACCAAACAAAAAATTTCAACGCTTTATCACGAGTATCCACGCACGTTCTGGTTCGTGGTCCTCATCACCTTCATTGACCGCCTTGGCGGCGCCTTGCTTTTTCCATTCTTTGCTCTCTATATTACCAGCAAATTCCAGGTAGGCATGACCGATGTGGGCGTGCTCTTTGCTGCTTTTTCGCTTTCGGGTTTTGCAGGTTCCACCATCGGTGGTGCATTAACTGACCGCTTCGGGCGGAAGGGCATCATAATCTTTGGTTTGATTGCTTCATCTCTAAGTACCGTGGCGATGGGTTTGATTGGCTCCTTCCAGGCTTTTTTCTTCCTGGCGCTCTTCGTCGGGATTTTAACAGACGTGGCGGGACCTGCCCATGACGCAATGGTTGCCGATATCCTGCCTGAAGAAAAACGGGCGGATGGATATGGGATTCTGCGCGTGGCATTTAATCTATCTGTGACCATTGGCCCCGCCATTGGTGGGATTCTGGCCGCCTATTCCTATCTGTCACTGTTTTTGACCGATGCGGTTGTTTCCCTGCTAACGGCCGCCCTGGTCTTCATCTTCCTGCCAGAGACCATGCCTGAAGCTCATCCTAATGCACCGAAAGTAAGCATGGTTGGAACCTTTGCAGGTTATGGAAAGGTTCTAAAAGATGCGGCTTTCATGCTGTTTTTGGGTGCAGTCATGTTGCAGGTTTTCACCTATATGAACCTGAATACGACATTGGGCGTTTACCTGCGGAATGAACACGGCACACCTGAATCAGCCTATGGAATTTTGTTGAGCATCAACGCCGCGATGGTGGTGTTCATGCAGTTCCCGATCACACGCCGTATCACGAAGTATCCGCCGATGCTGATGATGGCGTTGGGGACCTTCCTCTATGTCATTGGCTTCTCAATGTATGGTTTCGTTTCGACCTACGCGCTGTTCGTCGCAGCGATGGTCATCCTCACCGTTGGTGAAATGGTGGTCTCGCCTGTGGCGCAGGCTTTGGTGGCTTCATTTGCCCCCGAAGAAATGCGCGGACGTTACATGGCAGTCTCCGGCTTTTCATGGGGCATCCCCTTCGCGGTGGGACCTTACCTCGCAGGCTTGATTATCGACGGTCCGAAGCCGTACCTGCTGTGGTACGCCGCTGGATTTGTAGGTATACTGTCCACTCTTGGCTTCCTCGCCTTGCACCGGGTGCGGGAAAAGGAAAAGAAGACCCTGGATGCCATGCCCGAGGCTGCGGTCTTGTAGCCTGAGTTTTACCGACTTCACGCTCTGTTGGGGGCTTAGCCCCCAACAGAGCAAAAGATAATTTGGAGGTACGAAATATGCGCCCTGCGCCTGCACGCTGTCCGATCTGCCAGTCTGAGTTGACCGTTGTCCGATTGCATTGCCCGTCTTGTGACACATCCATCGAGGGGAATTTTTCACCAGGACAGTTTTCAAACCTGACCCCCGAACAATTGGAATTCATCTTTACCTTTGTGCGTTGCGAAGGCAAGATCAACCGCATGGAGCAGGAACTCGGCGTTTCGTACCCGACCATCCGCAACCGACTGAACGAAGTCATCCGCAAACTGGGATATGAACCTGGCAGGGAGGAACCTGTCGAAATTACGCAGGAGCGACGCAACGGCATTCTGGAAGATTTAAGCGCAGGTAAGATCACCGCCGAGCAAGCAACCCGCCTGCTGCGCGGCGAGGAGGAGTAGAGATGTCCCACACGATCTCTGCTGGGCGAACGCCCAAAATCATGGTCGAGTTTATCGGGGGGGACCTCAGCCTCGTTGGCTGGGAAGGGGAGGATATTCTACTCAAAGGCGATGACGATGAAATGCAATTCAACCAGAACGGCGAGACGGTCACTATCTCATGTCAGGATGACCTTTCGCTGCGCGTGCCGAAAGCGGCTTCTGTTTCTGTGAAGAAAATCGTTGGCGACGCATCCATTCGCGGGGTGATCGGCGGAATCGAAGTGCAGGAAATCGAAGGCGACCTGTCCATCCGTGACATGGATTCGGCTGCGCTTGGCACGCTCCACTCTGATTTCAGTTTGCGCGGCGCGAAGGGACATCTTTCTATCAAAAGCGCACACGGCGACGTGTCCATCCGTGAAGTGGATGGGAACGTTTCGTTGGAGTCGGTTGCCGACGACCTTGCCCTGCGCGACGTGCGCGGCAATCTCAGTGCGAATGTGGCGGGGGATGTGGTGCTGTATCTCACCCCGCAATCTGGCAATGCTTACTCGGTCAATGCGGGCGATGATATTTTGCTCGTCATGCCGCCCAAAGCCAACGCCACGCTGACGTTGACTGCCGATTCGATTGACATTGAATGGAAAGGTGTCCAAAACGGTGAGGATGCCACCAGCAGGGTCATCACGCTCGGAGATGGTTCCGCCATTGTAAACCTGACGGCTGGCGGCGACATCCGCGTGAGCAACCAGCCGAATGCCGGCGAGACTGCCGAAGACTTCGGCAACTTCGCAGGCATTGGTATGGACTGGTCAGGATTTGGCGAGCGGATTTCACGTCAGGTGAACCGTGCCGCCAAACAGGCGGAGGAAGCCGCACGCCGCTTGGATCAGAAAATGTCCCGACATGGACCAAAGGTAAATGTGAACATGGGTCGCTGGAACTGGGACTTGTCGCCGAAGGGCGTTCCCATGCCGCCCAGGCCGCCTGTGTCAGATGAAGAACGACTGGCAATCTTGAAGATGTTGCAGGAAAAGAAGATTACCGCAGAAGAAGCGGAGAAATTGCTCGCCGCGCTCGAAGGAGGCGAATAATGTCAGCCGAAGAAAGACGAAAGATTTTGCAGATGGTGGCTGATGGAAAGATCAGCGCAGAAGAGGCGGCGACGCTGATGCGTTCGCTGGAGGAGTCGGCTGAGGAGGAGATTCAAGCCATCGAAGCCGAATCAGCTTCGGGCGGGGAACGGGTTTCGGCTCCGGAGTTCGACCAGGTCCGTGAGCGGGCAAAGCTTTTCGCCTGGATTCCGCTCGGGGTGGGAATCATCCTTACGATTTTGACCTCGTGGTGGATGTTTTCCATCCTACAGAAGGCGGGTTTGAACTTCTGGTTCTTTTGCATGACCCTGCCGTTCTTTCTTGGAATTTTGTTGATCGCGCTGGGAGCAGGGGGACGTTCCTTGCGCTGGCTGTATGTGAATGTGGATCGTTCGCGTCAAAATGATTGGCCTAAAAATATTACACTGGCCCTGCCATTGCCGCTTGGACTGGCAGGCTGGTTTTTGAAAAACTTTGGCTCGCATTTGCAATGGGATCACGTTGATGAAATTCTGACGGCAATTTCGGCGGCGAAGACTACCGCCGAGCCATTGATCGTCAACGTGGACGAAAGCGATAACGGCGAGCGGGTTCAAGTATTTATAGGATAGGAGGCCAACATGGCGAATGGCGAAGAACGAATGAAGATTTTGAAGATGATCGAGGAAGGAAAAATCAGCGCGGATGAAGGCTCGAAACTGTTGGCTGCTTTGAGCGGGGCGCGGAAGGGGATTCCCACACCGCCGCGTCCGTCGGGGATGGGTGGTTCGGCGCGCTGGCTGCGAATCCGCGTGACGGATGTGCGCACGGGACGCTCGAAGGCGTCGGTGCAAATTCCGCTGGCGCTGGTGGATGCGGGGATGAAGATCGGCGCGCATTTCGCTCCCGAAGTGGAAGGCGTGGACATGTCGAATGTGATGGATTCGATCCGCATGGGCGTGACAGGCAAGATCATCGACGTGGTGGATGAACAAGACGGGGAACACGTGGAGATTTATGTGGAGTAGGGGGCGGAGCTAAAGTCGGAATTCAGAATTTTGAATTCAGAGTGATTGCGGGAGGGGCGTTTTTGGTTTAAGGGATTTTTACCGAAGATGAACACAGATGAATGGGATTTGCAGAGGATTGGGGCAGGTATAATTTGGGACATGGAATACCTGACCGAGCTGCGAAAATACGTGGGGCATCGTCCGCTGTTGATGGTGGGCGCGACGGTTTTTGTCTTCGATGAACAAAACCGTCTGCTCCTGCTCAAGCGGCGGGACAATCACTGCTGGGGTCCGCCCGGCGGCGCGGTGGAACCGGGTGAGGTGGTAGAGGAAGCCGCCCGGCGCGAAACCCTCGAAGAGACCGGACTCGAACTCGGCGAGTTATCCTTGTTTGGTGTCTTCTCTGGAGATGACCAGTTCTACCGCTATCCAAACGGGGACGAAGTCCACAACGTGACCATCGTCTACATTTCCCACATTCAGGGCGGACAAGTCCGCATCAGCCATGAGCATACCGATTGGAAATACTTTGTCTTGTCAGAAATTCCCTCCGAAATCAGTCCGCCGATTATTCCGATTCTAAAAAAGTTACTCGCAAACTTTCAAGATAAGTTGTAGAATTCATTGAAATCTTCGATAAATCCCCGACGGGGACAAAACTCATGACCACTGATCGCCCACTCCGCGTTTTCCTCTGCCACTCCTCCAATGACAAACCCGCCGTGCGTGTTGTACCAAAAACTGCGTGCCGAAAAATCATTCTTATGATAAGAAGATATTTTTCATGTAGTCATATGCATTAGGGTTTTTCTCCAAAACTTCGCAGTATAGCCGTAGATTCTCTGAAAGCATATTTTTCATTCGATTACAAGCCCATTTTTTTCTCGTGCTACTTAGCACTCCATCATAGACATCACTAAAACACATACTACACAAGCGAATTGCCCAACAATTAATGCATGCTTTCTCGCCTAACTGTATATATTCATCAATCAAGGAATATATTTTCTTGTAGTTGAAACCATCATATATATTCCCTATTGTGTCGGTAGTAGATACTCGCTCACACATTTGAACCCCCCCGTCAATGTTTACCAACAATTTGCGAGTACCTGGCAGACAAATTCCATTAGGCGGGTAGCAGTTTGAAAAGCCTTCCCAATGTTGTCGCTTATGAATCTGTATAAGAGGCCTTTCGAATATAGCCCTAAGAAATGTGTCTTGCTCTAAATGCATTTTCTTGCCCGATTCGATAAATTGTTTTCTCAAATTCTTAATTCCTTGATGGCTATTAGATTCAACAAAATGATCGAATATAGTTTCTGGGTATGAAATAATGTTTGAGCTTGTTATCGAGTTATTTATAAAAAGAGACGGGTGATTTCTGAAAAAAGCATAGACCTCGCGAATATCAGTGTCAGGAGCTCTGACAACATTAAAACCAATCTTGGTACAATAATAGTCTGGATAATTTTCTTTTATCCAAGTAATATTTTCTAATATTTTTGAAAATGTCCCCTCCTTCTTTTTTGCAACACGATGTCTATCGTGAATATTTTTAGGTCCATCAAGGCTAACAAGAAGCGACACATCGTAATCATGTAACACCCTAACCTTGTCAGGAGTTAATAATGTCCCATTTGTGGTCATACTGTACTGCACAAGATTAGGTGAACGAATCTGCGAAATGTAACGCAAACAGTATTCAATTAATTTGAAGTTTGTCAAAGGTTCCCCTCCATAGAAACCCACAGTAACAATATCTTTTTTACACCTTTTGAAGAAAAAATCAATCGCGCTTTTAGCAACATTTCGACTCATGCGTCTCGAGGAATTGTTTCTAAATGCTGGGTATAAATCACCATACAAACAATAGTCGCATTGCAAATTGCAAAATTCGGTTACCACTAAGGTTAATTGGGACAAATTCTTCTCTAATTGACTTACTATTTCTTCCTGCGTCCAAGGAGAATGTATTAACTTTGGTGTATCAAGTGAAACCGTTCCAGCCTCTGATAAGACTGTGCGCAAAACGGATACAGATTCATTTTCAAGAAATGCCCCATGTTCTTCGTTGATTTGATTTCGACGTAACAATCCCCATGTTTCTATATCTAGTTCAATGAGCGCATTTGTGTGGGCAACATAACAATAATGATGATTTAAAGTTCGGAACAGATGAATATATTGGAAGTTTCTATCTCCCATAAGTTCTCCCTAAAGATTAACATGTTATTACTTTTTCTAATTTTTGCTATTATTGCCCGATGACCGTCCAGAATCCCATCCAGATATCACACCCATATGGTGGGGACCGCATATGCAAGGACAGCTACAAAAACAGGATCGGGCAGAGTGAGCAAGTACCGCCTTACCACGCTTATGGTGAGTGCTACTGACGCGTTTCACGTTCTCACCTAAAAATACTTGCTTTATGGTTCTTGGTTTGAATATTTTTTTCATTAGTCTATCTCCTTAAAAGTGAGTAAAACAACCAGAAAGTGTTTGGAAGCTGTTTTAGTTATTTATCCAATAGTGTTAGTTCTATATGGCGGTAAAGCCACGCGCTGACCACCATATATGCTGTGCAGAAAGGCGTTTTTGACGCAAATTGTGGTCAAAACGCCAAACTAGCGCCAAAGGTTATTTTGAATATGATAAGGATGGACCATAATCATGACTTGAATCGTGTGCCCAATTGTGGGGGCCGCATAAACACCTACAAGAGCATTGACAAGCTTTATTACTTGTCAATTGTTTTCTTCCCCGCCGGGTTGCAAACAAACGGACGTTAGCGTAATTTTCCCCTTCGAAAACCTGCTTGATTTTTCTTTTTGGCTTGTTGAGTTGTGCAGTCATCGTAGCCTCCACAATGAATGAGATAAAATCATTTTTTTCATTTTAAGTTGTTCAAAGATTAAAGTCAAGTTTTTAGAAAAAAGAAGGGGAGAAAGTATCTTTATTTTTAAATCTTTTTTGCAACAATATATGCCCACTCAAGTGTCTCAAGATTGACAGATTGGTTTTGTAAAGATTCGTCAGTTATAAGCACTTTTTGAAACCCGACATTCTGGAGGCAAGAAAATACACTTTTTAATTCAAAGGCTTTGTTAATGAATTTTTCATCAAATCTGTGTAACAACCCATTAGCATCGCGCACGAATCCAGTAATGATAATTCGGCCAACATTGTCTCCATTGAATTCTTGCTTATTAACTATATACATCTCGTCATTGTCAATTATCTCTATTTCCTTGGCTTTTTTATTTATGCCATATGGCGTCTGCATATCGAAAATAAAAACACCCCCTGAAATCAAAGAAGAATATACTCTCTGAAAACAATGATGTAACGATTTTTTGTTGGCAATGTAATTTATTGAGTCACAAGTGCAAACTACAAGCCCAAAGCAGGAAGAAGTTGCTAGAGAAACCATGTCCGCATTAATAAAATTTACACTTCCTCGATTAATAATTTTTTTAAGATTTTTTTGTGTGCAATTCAACATGTGCATAGAACGGTCTAAACAGAAAACATTAAAACGTCGTTTAGAAAAGTAGCATGCAAGTTGCCCAGTTCCACAGCAAAGATCGAGCAAGTTTTTATTCCTTTTTGACACAGGTTCATTTTTGTAAAAAGTGTAAATTACTGGAGCGATTCTCTTAGAAAATCTGCTCCAGTATTTGTCATAAGCCTGAGAAAGATAGTACCCGTACATAATTTTTGTCGTTTCAGATTATACTCTTGATGTTGTTGATCTTGCTTTTCTTGGTCATCTAGTTTTTAAATTAATGATATAGGCTAGTAAAACTAAACTGACTGCTGTGACACCAGACTTTGTTTATGCCCACCTCTCCCCAAATAACTCTTGCCCACTTCTACTTGGGGGAAGTAAACTCACATTCCTGTAACCTTCAAACCTTCCAACTGGAGAACCTATGCAACTTAAAGGAATTTACGCCCCCATCGTCACCCCCTTCAATGCGGACGAAAGCATCAACTACCCCGTCTTTGAACAACTCATCGAATACCTGATTCAAAACAAGATCGCAGGGCTTGTCCCCGGCGGCACCACGGGCGAAGTCTATGCCTTCAGCGAACAGGAACGGCTGGAGATTTTTAAATTCGTCAAAGAAAAGGTCAACGGAAGGGTGACGCTCATTGCAGGCACCAACAGCGGAGCCACCCGCGACGTGATCCGCTACTCGCAGATCGCCGAGGGGATGGGTTACGACGCACTCATGGTCGCCGTCCCGCCGTATTCGCGCCCCAATCAACGCGAACTGCTCGCGCATTACGAAGCCGTCGCCAAAGCCGTCAAAATTCCCATCGTGCTCTACAACTTCCCCTGGCGCGCAGGCACCGAAGTGGGCTACGAAGTGATGGATGGTCTGACCAAATACGACCACGTCATCGGCATCAAGGAAGCCAGCGGCGACATGTCCCGCGTCTACGAAATGCGCTTGCGTTATGGCGACCGCTACCAAATGATCTGCGGCTCCGACGACCAGGCGCTCGACTACTTCCTGTGGGGGACAACTGCATGGATCGGCGGCGCCGCCTCCTGCGTTCCACTTGAGCATTACAACGTCCTCGAAGCCGCGCTCAAGGATGACTTCGTCACCGCCCGCAAACACATGGAGGTACTCCTCCCGCTCCTCCGCAACATGGAAAGCGGCGGCTACACCCAAAAGGTCAAACTCGGCTGCGAACTGCGCGGCATCCCGGTTGGAAAACCAAGACAGCCGCTGTTGCCACTGACCAGCGAAAACCGTCAGGAGTTTGAGAAGATTTTCGAACAGTTAATGGACTCCAAAGTCTCCTGACTTTGGAATGCCGAAGTCGGGAGACTTCGGACTCCAAAAATCAACAAAATGAAACGTATCCCTTTCCTGGACTCCCACACTGGCGGTGAACCCACACGACTGATTACCTCGCTTCCCTTCGACCTTGGAACTGGTTCCGTTGCTGACAAATTATCCATGCTGAAAACGCATCACGACGACCTGCGCCGCACCGTCCTACTCGAACCCCGTGGGTCGGACGTGCTCGTGGGCGCATACCTCGTCCCGCCTGCCGACCCGACTTGCGAGTTTGGAGTCATCTTCTTCAACAATGTTGGCTACCTCGGCATGTGCGGACACGGCACGATTGGTCTCATTGCCTCGCTGGCATATCTCGGCAAAGTTCAACCCGGAGTCATTCGCGTTGAAACTCCCGTTGGAGTTGTGGAGGCAACGCTACATTCCATGTCGTTGCGAGGAGCGAACGATAGTGAGCGACGAAGCAACCCCCTCGTCAATCGGGAGATTGCTTCGGGCAAAGTACAAGTGCGCCCTCGCAATGACGAATATCCAAATAAAGTCTCCGTCAAAAATATCCCCGCCTATCGTCATTTGACTCATGTCCCTGTTACCGTTGACGGCAAAACCATTCACGGTGACGTGGCTTGGGGCGGCAATTGGTTCTTCCTCGTCCACGACCACGGCATGGACGTGAACATGAGCAACCTCGAAGCGCTGACCGATTTCTCATGGCGAGTCCGTGAGCAGTTAACTGCCAACGGTATCACTGGCGCGAACGGCGCAGAGATCGATCATGTGGAATTATTCGCATCCACACCCGAAGCGGACAGCCGAAGCTTTGTCCTCTGCCCTGGCAAAGCGTATGACCGCTCTCCCTGTGGGACAGGCACCAGCGCCAAACTTGCCTGCCTGTACGCCGATGGGAAATTGCAAGTCGGTCAGACTTGGCGACAGCAAAGCGTCGTTGGAAGTATCTTTGAAGGCAGCGTCCAACTCGACGGGGACAGAATCATCCCGACGATCACCGGCGAAGCCTGGGTCATGTCCGAAGGGACGATTTTGGTGGATGAGCGCGATCCGTTCGGTAAAGGCATTTAGACGATTGACCATAGACGATGGACTATGAAAGACCACGATCCATGGTCCGTCGTCCATCGTCTTTATCCCGTAATTAACCCCTTCTCCAACCCGTCAGAATATGTGATAATACCGATGTCGCATGTATCTTTGTGAACGTGACGACACATCCCCAATTTAGTACGCAAGGCGCAAAACTTGATGGGGGCGGCGCCAAAGCGGACTCTACCTTTGCCGAAAGGCAGGAGGGTACCCATGTCAACAGTTACACCCGTCTCAACCAGCACGTCACAGCGCAAGAAGGTGACCACGCTGACGTTTCGCCAAAAGAAGGAACGCGGCGAACCGATCACCATGCTCACAGCCTATGACTATCCCACCGCGGTGGCGATGGACAAGGCTGGTGTCGATTCCATCCTCGTCGGCGACTCGCTGGCGATGGTGGTATTGGGCTACGAAAACACCTTATCCGTCACCATGGACGAAATGCTTCACCACGCGCGCGCGGTCTCACGCGGCGCGAAGAGCGCCCTGCTCGTCGGTGACATGCCGTTCATGTCGTACCAGGTTACAGCGGAGGAAGCGCTTCGCAACGCGGGACGTTTCCTGCAAGAAGCTGGCATGGATGCGGTCAAGCTCGAAGGCGGACGAGATCGAGTGGATGCAGTCCGCAGGATCGTTGGCGCGGGAATTCCTGTCATGGGGCACCTCGGCCTGACGCCGCAGTCCATCCATCAGCTTGGCGGATTCCGCACCCAGGGCAAGACCGCTTCGGCGGCGAAGATCCTGCTTGAAGATGCGAAAATCCTCGAAGAAGCGGGAGCTTTCAGCCTCGTGCTTGAGTCTGTACCCGCACGGCTGGCGGAATATATCTCGAAGCAGATTTCCATCCCGACGATTGGCATTGGCGCGGGCGCAGGCTGTGACGGTCAGGTGCTGGTCACGCATGACCTGCTCGGACTCTTCGACCGCTTCACGCCGAAGTTCGTCAAAAAGTATGCGAACTTCCACACGGAGATGAACAAAGCTTTCACCGTATACATCGACGACGTGGAGACCAAACGCTTCCCCGCCGTTGAGCACACGGTCGAAATGAGCGACGAGGAGTGGAACGAATTCCTACGCAATGCGTAGAAGGATGATGCAATGAAAGAGTCAATTTTATTGGTCGGTACTGGTGCATTGGCAACTCTCTTCGCGGCGCGACTGAGCGCGGCGGGATATTCGGTTTCGATGCTTGGCACGTGGAGGCAGGGACTTCAAGCCTTGCGTGAGACTGGCGCGCGCATTCAGGAAACGGATGGAAGCGAACAGGCTTATCCAGTCCATGCGACGGATGATCCGCTCGAAGTGCACGGAGCGAAATTTGCGATCGTGCTGGTCAAGTCGTGGCAGACGGAACGCGCGGCGCGTCAACTCAAACTGGCACTTGCAGATGACGGACATGCACTGACACTCCAGAACGGACTCGGTAACCGCGAGACCCTTGTCCGTGACCTTGGGTTTGGTCGGGTCTCGTTGGGTGTGACCACCACTGGGGCGACATTGCTCGGTCCAGGCTTGGTGCGGACAGGTGGCGAAGGCGTTGTCTCCATCGAGCAGAACGAAGCTCTCGACCCGTTGAAGATGGCGTTGAAGTCATCGAATTTCAACGTGCAGGTTGTGGACGATGCCCAGTCGCTCATTTGGGGCAAGCTGGTCATCAACGCCGCCATCAACCCGCTGACCGCCCTGCTGCAAGTCCCAAACGGCGAACTGCTGGCGCGTCCCGCCACACGGAGAATGATGGCATCGCTCGCGAGCGAGACCGCCGAGGTCGCTGCCGCCGAGCACGTGCATTTGCCGTTCAGCAACCCCATCAGCGCGGCGGAGGATGTGGCGCGCAAGACCGCCAGGAATATCTCTTCCATGTTTCAGGATGTACGACGTGGTGCTCCCACCGAGATCGACGCCATCTGCGGAGCGGTCACTCAACGCGCCGAGGTTCATGGAATCAAGACGCCGTACAACCGAGCCTGCTGGCAGTTGGTAAGGGCGCTGTAAGAATTTCTTGGCTTTGTCGGGGGCTTAGCCCCCGACAAAGCGGTAAGTCGAATCACGGAGACACGGAAGTGCAGAGTTTTTATCTCTGTGTTCCAATGTCTCCGTGGTTTGCATTTGAATCTTTCTGCGCTACAATCGCCCCATCTATGAACCCATTTACTGAATCAATGTTTGTTTTATTTGCCATCCTGACCCTCGGCGCGTGGATCGGTCAGTGGTCGTGGCGCGGAATTTCGCTGGGGACGGCGGGCGTGTTGTTTGCCGCGCTGGTCTTCGGTCACTTCGGGATGAGTGTCCCCAAGGAAGTGATGGACTTCGGTTTGCTTCTCTTCGTCTACGCTGTCGGGTTGACGGCGGGACCGAGCTTCTTCCGCACCTTCCGTCGGCGGGGGATGCAGTTCGTCATTCTTGCGCTGGTCATCGTCGGCACGGGGGCTGTTCTCACGGCGTTGATCGCCTTCCTGCTCAAACTATCTCCCGCCCTCGCGGCTGGACTTTACACAGGCGCGCTGACCTGCACTCCCGCGCTGGCAGGCGTGCTGGACGTTCTGCATCGCGTCTCGCCCGATGCAGCTCCGCTTGCTTCGGTTGGATACGGCATTGCCTATCCGTTCAGCATGATCAGCATGGTGTTGTTGATTCAATTTTTGCCGAGCCTGCTCAAACGTCCCGTGAAAGTCGAAGAGAAAAAATGGCTGGAGGAAAAAGCCATCGAGACACCAGGTTTGGTGGCGCACCAGTTTCGTGTCACAAATCCCAACTGCGAGGGGCGCACTGTGGCGGAGGTCAACCCGCGACGGCTGGCACAGGTCAACCTCTCGCGCATCAAACATGGCGACCGCGTCTTTGCCGCCACGCCCGAGTCCATCCTGCATCTCGGCGATGTGGTGATGGCTGTCGGCGCGGCGGAGGAACTCGATAAGATGACCCTCCTGCTTGGCGAGCGCACCGATGAGCGCATGGATGTCAATGCCGAGGTCAAGAGTATCGACGTTGAAGTGATGGACGAGTCGCTGACGGGCAGGACGCTGGCAAGCATGAAGGTTTGGGAACAGTTCACGGTGGTCGTCACCCGCATCCGCCGCCAGGGATTGGAGATCGCGCCGCATGGCAGCGTGACTCTCGAAATGGGCGACGGTATCCGCGTGGTCGGCGAGAAATCGGCGGTGAGGGCATTTGCAAAAGTGGCGCAAGGCACGCCGCGCCGCGTATCCGAAACCAGCATGACGACGTATCTCATCGGTTTGTTGATCGGCGTTTTTGTGGGATTGATTCCCGTTCCGCTTGGACAGGGCGTGACGGTGAAACTGGGCATGGCGGGTGGAGTTTTCCTCACCTCGCTGCTGATCGGTCACTTCGGGCGGATCGGACCCTTCAGGCTTTATGTTCCCCCCGCTGCCAAAAACCTGACCCGTGAACTTGGTCTGATGCTTTTCCTCGCGGGTGCCGGCACGAACGCGGGCGCGCATCTCGTGGAAGTTTTACAGGACCAAGGTTGGATTCTTTTACTTGCGGGCGCGGTCATCACCTTGCTATCTGCCCTGGCGGGACTGGCAGTGATGGTCAAAGTCTATAAGTTGAACCTGCTCTCGGCGATGGGTTCTCTGACCGCAGCCATGACCAATCCGCCCGCGCTGGCGTCCGCCAACAACCAGACCGAAACCGACCTGCCGTCGATTGCTTATGCCAGCACCTATCCCGTGGCGTTAATCTTCAAGATTTTGCTCGCGCAGGCGCTGGTAGAGATTTTGGGTAGGCTGTTGTAATTCCCAAAAATATCTATGAACTTAACTCAGGAATACATTGCCCAAAAACTAGCGGAGTCTCGAAAAAACGCCGACGAGTCGGACGGCTACGCAGAAATCCCCGTCAAGCCCGATACCCGTCTGAAATGCGCGGCGGTGTTGATTCCGTTGGCTTTTTCTGGCGGCGAATGGCACTTGCTGTTCACTCGCCGTACTGACCGCGTCCAATCCCACAAGGGACAGGTCTCCTTCCCCGGCGGCGCATGTGACAACGGCGAGACCACGCCCGAACAAACTGCCCTGCGCGAGACCGAGGAGGAGATCGGAGTGCGGCGCGAAGATGTGACGGTGCTTGGGCGGCTGAGTCAGTTAATTACCATCACCAGTTATCGCGTGACGCCTGTGGTGGGCGTCATCCCGTTTCCGTATGCCTTCAAGGTCGCAGGCGTTGAAGTGGCGCGCGTGTTTACCATCCCCTTGTTGTGGCTCTCTGACCGAAACAATTATTGGGAATTCCTCCTCCGCGATTCGGATCGCTCGCTGATTACCTACCATCCCTTTGATGGCGAGTTGCTTTGGGGTGCCACTGCACGGATGACGGTCACCTTTTTGAAGACGATTGGAACGCTTGCGGGGAAGTAAACAAAATAAAAACTCGGAGGTCGAGCGGACCTCCGAGTTTTGTGTTCCAAACGATTTGGTGTTCTTTACTGAGCGGGCGCGGTTTCGTAGTACGTGCCAGTGACCAGCAGGCTAGTGTCACCGATGGACTGCGCGGCGAGCATTTGTGCCTGGCGCGCGCGGTTGGTGGCTTCCGCCAGAGTTTTCAGCGCGTATTCGGGGTTGTGGAAGCCCGTGCTGTTTTCAGCGGAGACGATGTCCCACATGAATTGCGCTTCGCGGTGGAGCTTGCGCGCCTGATCGAGCATGGCTGCATCTGCATTCCCAGCGGCGACAGCGGCTTTGATGGCGTTGACCGCGTCGATGATGGCGTCTTCGGTTGTGATCTTGGTGTCTGCAACCTGATCCTGGATGATGCCAACACGCTCAACCACGTAATTAGTGTCAGCATGGCACTGTCCGCAGGATTGTTCGGGATTGAGCAACGGACTGTGAACATCGTGTGAGGAGTACTTCGTCGCGCCATCGCTCATGTACGGCATGTGACAGTCGGAGCAGGAAACGCCCGCGTTATAGTGGGTGGAGCCAGCGGTGAAGGTTTCATATTCGGGGTGTTGAGCCTTCAGCATGGGTGTGTCAGTTTCAGGATATACCCAATCCTTGAAGCCATCTTCTTCGTAGTAGGTGAGGATTTCGTCAACGGTTGTGCCGTTGTCCCACGGGAAGGTGAGGTACTTGCCATCGCCCTTGAAATAGTATTCAACGTGGCAGTTAGCGCAGACCACCGTCCGCATTTCCTGACGGGTGAAGGTGGTCCAATCCTTGCCCTGGCGTTCGAGCGCTTCCTTCAGCGCGGGGTTGGTGACGATCAACCGCATGGTCCCCGCTTCGTGGCAGTTGGCGCAGCCGATGGTGTTGTTGATGTTCGGCGTCATTTCGTTGAACGTCATCTTGTCATAGGCTTCCATGCCCATTTTGTCCCATAGACCGGGGTTATCGGCGGACTTGCAGGAATAGCACGTTGCGGGCGTATGCTTGGGATCGGAGTCATCCAGATTCAAACGCTTGGTGGCGCGGACATCTTCCAGCATGTTCATGTGACCGCGGTCGTCGTTGTAATCCTTGCTGAATGGATACCCCGCGAACAAAATCACCTGGCGTGGGTCACGCTCGAGCCACGAGAATTGTGAAGAGCCCCCATACTTGGTGTCCTGATTATTGGTTTTGGTCTTCAACAGCGTGTCATATTGATTGGGGAAGTTGACCGCCCATTTGGTTGAATCAGGCTCCATCGGCGCGATCTCAACCAGCGGCTGGACGGAGCGTGTCTCGGCGGGCTGATTCTTCACATAGGCCAGCACGCCCACCAGCGCAACAGCCAGGACGATCACGAGTCCCGCCAAAATCAGAGTGGTGTAATTTTTCATGGATGCATTCTCCTTTAGTTAGTTTTACGCAATTCATTGTAGGGGCGACCCGCTCAGCGGGAAAGAGGTGCTCAATTGACCACGAAGGGTCGCCCTTACTTGATCGGGTAAAGTGTCGAATCTTGATAGGGGACATTCGAAGCGCCGCGAGCGCCGTGCGCCACGTTGCGATGACAGTCCCAGCAATAGCGGTCGAAGGGCTGCGCGCCCATCACGACGGTTTCCGCCGTACTTTCGTGGCAGTGGATGCAGTTCTCTTGAATGATTTCCTTTGTCTTGTCGCTCGCGCGAATTGCCACGGGGATGTCCCCCGAAACAAAAGCGTAAACATCCTTTGCGCCCTGCCTGCCCTTCTCGGCGTAATACACCGCGAAATTGTCATGGGGCAGATGACAATCGGTGCATTTGGCGACCCCTTCATGTCCGCCGTGATACCAATTCTCGTATTGAGAATCCATGGTATGGCAGTTGGCGCAGGTTTCGGGGTCGCTTCCACCGTAGGCGGCGGCATCTGTCGCAAAGGCAAAATATCCCAGCGCCAGAATCGCAACCGCAACAGCAATGATGAATGGATATTTCGACATTGGCTCTCCTTGGATAAGATTAACTTGGGCTTAATATAAAGGAAGCGACTAAAAAGCGTTGTGATTTTTGTCACATTTTGAAGGAATACTTAAGCCTGAATTAAAAGCAAATTTACCTTATTTTATCTGAAATGCAAATCCCCGCTGACCATTCTTTCACCAGTGATACAATCCCATCACCACATCATGGGAGCCTGAATGAAAAAACCTCGCCTTCGCGGACGTTATCTCCGCATCCTGACCTTCTTTGCGGGCGTCATCCTGCGCTTTATCTACTGGGAGCTGATTCTGTCTCGATTGGGTCTTCGTCCACTCGTGAGGCGGACTCGCCCAGAGCGTTTTCGCAGGGATGCGCAACGCTTCCGCGCGTTGGCAATCCACATGGGCGGCGTGATGATCAAGGTCGGGCAGTTCCTCTCCTCGCGGTTGGACATCCTCCCGCCTGAGATCACCGACACCCTCGCCGACTTGCAGGATGAAGTCCCTGCTGAAAGTTTTGCTGACATCCGTCGACTGGCGGAGCGGGAACTCGGCGCATCGCTTTCCGAAAAATTCGAGTGGTTCGACGAGAATCCGCTTGCGGCGGCATCACTGGGTCAGGCTCATAGAGCCAAATTACGAGCAGACGAGAATCTGGATTTCGTCAACGTCGTCGTCAAAGTCCAGCGTCCCAACATCGCCGCCATTGTGGATATCGACCTCTCCGCTTTGAAACGGGTGGGGAAGTGGCTGATGTACTACCGTCCCATCCGCGAACATGCCGATGTGCCCGCCTTGTTGCGCGAGTTTTCGGCGACGGTGTACGAAGAAATCGACTACATAAAAGAAGCGGGTAACGCCGAGACTTTCTTCGAGAATTTCAAGGATGACAAAAAGGTGAATGTACCGCGCGTGGTGCGCAGCTTGTCCACCCTGCGTGTGCTGACTCTCGAAGACGTGTTCGCCATCAAAATCACCGACTATGATGCCATCACTGCCGCAGGCATTGACCGCGGCGAAGTGGCGCGCAAGTTGCTTGATGTCTATCTCGAACAGATTTTTGAGGATGGCTTTTTCCACGCCGACCCACACCCAGGGAATTTATTTGTCACGTCTTTGCCGCCCACGAAAAGCGCCGCGAAAAACAGCAAACGCAAGTTCCCCCGCTGGCAATTGACCTTTGTGGACTTTGGCATGGTGGGGCATGTCCCTGAGAATCTTCGCAAGGGGTTACGCGAGACAGTGATTGCCGTAGGCACGAGGGATGCGGGGCGTTTAATAAGGTCTTATAAAGAGTTAGGATTCTTATTGCCAGGTGCAAATACCCAGGCATTGGAGCAGGCTTCGGCGGCGGTGTTTGACCGTTTCTGGGGCATGTCCATGGGCGAATTGCGGAATGTAAAGCCAAGTGATGTACATGAGATCGGTCATCGTGTGCGTGACGTAATGGTGGAGACGCCCTTCCAGGTGCCGAATGACCTGCTGATGTTGGTGAGGACCGTGGCCATTCTTTCGGGTATGTGCACGGGATTGGATGCGAACTTCAATCTCTGGCAGCAACTTGCGCCATATGCAAGCAAACTGGTTGAAGAAGAGGCTTCGTCCGCGTTTAGTCTGGACAATATTTTGAAACAGGTTGGGGATGTGGTGCAAGCCTTTGTCGCTTTGCCGTCACAGGCGAGCCGTTTGCTGGCGCAAGTGGAATCGGGCGGGCTGACGGTGCAATCTCCACAGGTGAGTCGCGAAGTCCGCGCTTTGGGGCGCTCGGTGAACCGACTGACGGGCGGGGTAATCTTCGCCGCGCTTTTGGTCAGCGGCGTGACGTTATTGAATGCGGGGAATGGCCAACTTGGGGGAGGCTTATTGGGAGCCGCAGGCGCGACCCTGTTGTGGGTTTGGTTTGGAGAAAGAGGCAGGAATTAATGCTTTTTACCACAGAGGTCACAAAGAGCACCGAAAAAACTTTTTAAAATCTCTGTGGACTCTGTGCTCTCTGTGGTGCAAGGGTAACGACTATTCTTTCTCATCCATCTTTTCGATTGCCGCATCGAGCATACTACGGAATGCCAGCATCATTTCCTTGCGGGCGGCGCGGTGATGTTCGAGGAATCCTTCGGGTAGCAGTCCCTTGACCGCTTCACGCATTTCCTTGCGGGCTTTGCGATAATGTTCGCGGGTCTCCTCGGGGATTTCGTGTTTGAATTTCTTTTCGCTTTCATCTTTTTTGGTGGTCATGGCGAACTCCTTTCTTTCCATATCCATTATAGCACTTGAAGGATTTACGGCGCTGTGGTGGCAGTGGGTGTGATAACGTCTCCAACCGTGATGTTGACCGTGAGGGTGTCGCCGAAATAGTTACCGTCCTGGTCGGTCATGCGCCACGAACTTTGAATCAGCCCGTTGATTCCGCTGGGGACAGCCAGTTCAATCGAAATTTCTCGTTTTGCGCCAGCAGGGATGGATTCCTCCAGTACGAGCGGCTTTCCACGCATTGGGTCGCCGCCCACGTTGACAAAGCTGAAGCCCGGCGCCCAGGCGCATCCGCCGCTGTTTTGGACGTACCAGGTCTTGGTGAAGACTTCGTTGGGTTTCATCTGCGTCCCGTCAGGGATGGATCGGTCTTCGAGCCAGAGCAGCTTGTAGCAGGGGTTGGCGATGGCGGGCGTTTCGAGCGTGGCGGTCACGTCAAGTGTTGGTGCAGCGGACGGTTCAGCCGTCAGCGTGGAAGTGACCGTAGGCAGAACGACCAGCACCTCAGTCTGGGATGCGATATGAGTTTTGACTGCCTCGGTGCGGATCGCGTCCACATCCACAGGCGGTTCCTTCGTCCCGCATGAAAAGAGCAATACCCCTAAAATCAGGAATGCAATGGTGGGGAAGATTTTTGTTTTCATGACTTTAAGTATACAACAATCAGACCCTAAAGGTTTCCGAAACCTTTAGGGTCTTGTACGTAAATTACACTTCAACACCCAGCCAGATGCGGATGAAATAGCCGATGATGAAACTGAATGCGGCTACGCTGAGGCTGAGTCCGGCCATTTCGACAAACCGCGCGCGGAAGGATTCGCCCTTGGCGACGGAGATGTAGTAGTTGAAGACGGCGATGATGAGGACGGCAGTTGTAAGTGAAATGACGAGGTCGAGATAATAGTTGGTAAAGAGTAGGTAGGGCAGGATCAACAGGGTGACCGTGATGATGTAGGCAATGCCCGTATATACTGCGGCGCGGACAGGATGTTTGCCTGTGTCTTCCGAGCGGGTGGAGAGATACTCGCTGGCCGCCATCGAAAGCGAGGCGGCGATGCCGGTGATCAGCCCGGAAAGGGCAATCAACTTCACGTCCTGCAAAGCAAGCGTCAAACCAGCGAGGGCGCCGGTCAGCTCCACAAGGGCGTCGTTCAAACCGAGCACCACCGAGCCTGCATAGCGCAGTCGTTCCTCGTCCAACATGCCGATCAATTGTTGTTCGTGCTCGTTTTCCTCCCGCTGGATTTTTGCAGCTTCAGGGATCTCCTTTGAAATATCGGCATAATTCTTTTGCGCGCCCTCCTCACCCATTTCCATCAGTTTGATGCCAAAAGTAAAGCCGAAGACAACGCTGATGATGTAGTAGAACCAGACAAGGAACCAGCGCGGCTTGACCTCTTCGTTGGTGTAACCCTTCCAGATGTTGTAGTGACGCAGTTCGTCGTCGGCGATCTGGTCGATGATCTTTGCATTTTCCACCGATTTGATTCGTTTTGCGAGTCGCTTGTAGATGTGTGATTCGGTGATCTCCGTCTGTTGAAATAGAATTACTTTTTTGCGGGTGTCTTCGCTGAGTTGCATGTTTATTTTCCTTGGATGCTTGATTTTTGTATATTGCATTATACGGCCTGAATCATTTCCTTGTATACTTGGGGTATGCAGCCCACTTTCGTCATCGCCGGCAAACTAAGCCGCGAATATATCCTGCCTTATTCGGGCCCGCCATTGTTGGATTCTCCGGGCGGCAGCCTGCTCTATGCTGCGGGCGGACTGGCGGTCTGGAATACGAACGCCGGCCTGGTTGGACGTGTGGATGAAAATTATCCAAGCCAATGGCTGCGAGACCTGGAAGAGCGCGGTTTTGACACGAGTGGCATCCGCGCCCTGCCCGAACTGCAAAATGCCGACCTGCGCTTCTTTGCCGCCTTCAATGATGTCAATGAACGCAGTTTATCCAGCGCCGTTTCACATTTTGCCCGCCGACAGTTGACCTTTCCCAAGTCTTTGCTTGGTTACCAGCCGCCGGATGAGTCGCGCAAAGACCTGCGCATGCCGGAGTCCCTTTCTCCTTCCGCGCTCGATACCCCGAAAGATTATCGCGTCGCGCCGTATGTGCATCTTTGTCCGTTTGACTTTGTGAGTCAAAGCCAGATGGTAAATTTGTATCGCAGTGGAAGCGGGCAGACTGTCAGCCTCGACCCGTCACCTGGGTACATGTCCCCCGGCTTTTGGCGCGACCTGAGACTCGTTCTGCAAGGCGTCACCGCTTTCCAGTCGTCGGAGGAGGAACTGCGTTCGCTCTTTTGGGGCGAGACCAACGACCTGTGGGAAATGATGCGACAGGTGAGCGAATACGGCCCGCAGATCGTGGTGGTCAAACGCGGCGCGCAGGGGCAACTGCTCTGCGATGTGGCGGGAAATCACCGCTATGAGATTCCCGCCTACCCGTCCCGCATCGCCGACCTGACCGGGGCTGGGGATGCCTTCTGCGGCGGATTTCTCGCCGGCTTTCAACAAACGAATGACCCGTTACTGGCAGCCTTGCACGGGAGCGTCTCGGCTTCGCTTACAATTGAGGGCAGCGGACCTTTCTACGCCTTGGGCGTTTTGCCAGGACTTGCCAAAGCGCGCCTGCACTGGCTCAAAGAGGCGGCGCGCGAAATTTAGGGAACCCAACCATGCCAACGACAGACGAAATTCTCGACCTTGCCATCCAAATCCAACAAATCCCCGCGCCCTCGTTCGCCGAGGGACCGCGCGGCGAATTCGTGCGCGGACTCTTCCAAAAGGAAAAATTGAAAGATGTCTCGATGGATTCCTTTGGCAATGTATACGCGCGCCTGCCGGGCAGACCGAGGAAGTCCAAGCCGTTGATCGTCTCAGCGCATTTGGATACGGTCTTTCCCGTCAGCGTCAACCTGCAAGTGAAGCGGGAGAAGGACAAGGTCTTCGGTCCGGGTATCGGCGATAACTCGATGGGTGTGGCGGCGCTGTTTGGCATTCTCTGGTCATTGCGCGAAAAAAACGTCAGCCTGGAACACGACCTTTGGCTGGTGGCAAACACGGGCGAGGAGGGACTTGGTGACTTGCGCGGGATGCGCGGCGTGGTGGATCGTTTCAATTCAAACGTCATCGGCTATCTCGTTTTGGAGGGGTTGGCGCTCGGCCACGTTTATCACCGCGCCATCGGAGTACAACGTTATCGCATCACCACCAAAACTGCGGGCGGACATTCGTGGGCGGACTATGGGCAGCCGTCGGCGGTGCATGAACTGGCCTCGCTCATCACTGAATTGACCTCGATTCGCCTGCCGAAGAGTCCGCGTACCACGATAAATGTCGGCACCATTCAAGGCGGGACGGGGGTCAACGTGGTGGCGTCCGAAGCCAAATGCGAATTGGATTTGCGTTCTGAGGATAGAAAGGCGTTGTTGAAGCTGATTCATCAGGTGGAGAAGATTTTGAAGGACGCCGACCGTGAAGGCGTGCGCGTCATGGCGGAAGTGATTGGTGAGCGTCCTGCGGGCGAAATCCCATCCAACCATCCGCTGGTGACGTTGGGGTTGCAGTGTCTGAGCGAGCAGGGGTTGGAAGCCTCCCTCACCGCAGGTTCCACCGATGCCAATATCCCGCTCAGCCGTGGTATCCCGGCTGTGGTGATGGGAGTTTCCACTGGCGGCGGCGCGCATACCCTGAATGAGTTTGTGGATATCGAGCCGATTGCGAAGGGAATGGAGAGCGTGGTGAGGTTTGTGGAGTTGGCGGGGATTGTAAGTAGTCAGTTTGGTGGTGAGTGGGTTAGTCAGGGAAACTAGATGGGGGAAATGTTCCTTTTGCTTTCGCGCGCAGAACAACCCCAACCAAAATAAAAGCCAGCCATTCCAGCGCGCGATATAGGGTTGCCCAGCTCAATCGCAGGGAATGTCCGCCGTAAAAATCGCGGTATTGATCCCTGTCTGCCATGGGGAAGGGCAGCCAGATGCGGTTGAAGATGAAGGTGACCGTGAGCATCGATCCAACGTGCAGGTTGGACTTTTGCGGCGCGATGAATCCGAGCAGAATGATTTGCGGCAGGAACAGGAATGTGGCGAAGCGGAAAAAGTCCGTGCCGCCGAGGAAACTCAGGAAGAGGACGAGGATGACGTAGGCATACAGATAGACGCGCTGGTCATCGGGCAAGCCTGCGAGAGTCGCCTTGATGGTCTTTAGATCAGCAAGAAAGAGGATTGGAAGGAGATAGGCAAAGATCGAGAAGATGAAATTGATGCTCACGCTCGGCATGAAGGGCAGGAGCAGCGTGGTGAGAATGGCTTCGGGGGAGAAGCCCGCGATCTGGTAGTTCTCCGTCACTGGGATGAGCAATCGCGGCAGGATGATGGCGGGGAGCAGGGACAGCACGGACAAGGAAGCCTGCCCGATGAATTTGGGACGTTCCTCCGTGCGTGAAACTGCAATCAAATAGGCAACAAGCGGAACGATGTTGAATTCACGAATCTGCGATGCAATGACAGTGGTGATGAGTAGCGGCAGGAATTTTTTCTCGAATGCAAAATAAGTTTGCAGGAGGACGAGCGCGTACGCCAGATGGTCCGGCCGGTAAATGTCAAAGAGCAGGAATTTGATGTTGAACAACGAGAGCGCGGTCACGGCCATGGCGATGACCGCGCCTTTGCGTGACCTGGTCAACCAGTGGGTGAAGAGAAAGACACCCGTCAGTTGCGCAATTGCGCCAAAATAGGCAATGGCCAAAAATCCATGCTCGATGGAAAGTCCCGACGCCTTCGATATTAAGTTGACAATGAATGGAGTAAGATAACGATACACAAACGGACTTGCCAGCGGCTTCGCATCAAAGCCATCCTTCGCCAGCGCGATGTAGTAAACGAAGTCCCATGCATATTTTTTCGTGTCGATGGCGTTCGTCAATAGGTCAAGTCCCAGCACAAGGATGGCGGAGAGGCAAACGACCCATAAGATATCGCGAGTTTTCATCAAATCCCCTTTCAGCGTTTGCGGAGAAAAATGGAGACTTTGTCCGTTTGGTAAACGGGGGCAAAGTCTTTGTCGCTTTCGAGGGCGCGGATAAGCTCACTGCCGCGTGAAATCGGCTGGATGACCCGGCACATGCTCTTTAGCGTGGATTGATTGGCGATGTAAAGATAGTCATATTGAATGCCGGCCTGTTTCGCCTGTTCCTCAACGCAGGCAAAAGAATCCATTTCATTGAGACAACCTTGCATGTCCCGTTGAAGTTGTGAAGCAGGCGCAAATTTACCGGGCAGCCATTCCGTCCCTTGAATTGTCGTCAGGCTGGTTTGCCCCGTCAATGCCGGGAACCATTCGGGGATGCCGTCACAAAAGACATCCGTTTCCCCGGTCAGAATCAGGAAGCGGCTTTTCGGAGGGGTGTTTGTCTTGATCCATTCAAAAGCTTCGCGGTTTGCCGGTGAGACGCTTGTCCCTGCAAATTGAGTGTCGAAATAAAAGGCATTGCCGATCATGTACAAGGCGAGGTAGGGGACAAAGATTTTCAGAACCAGGTTTCGTCCGGGCAGATGTGTCAACACTGGTAGGATCACATCCGAAAGCGCTGCTGCTGCCAGCATTCCCAGCGGAATCATCGCGTAAACTGGGGCACTGCGCGGCTCGACGACAAAAGGTAACAGATATGCCACCGGAAGCAGGAATTTACCTTGCCGAAGGTTGATTGCCAACCCGATGACTCCCAGCACGGCGATGAAAGTAGTGGAAGGCTCGTCCGTCAAAATGTAGACGAATGGGATGAGAAGGGCAATGGCGGAGTGAAAGCCTGTCCCTGTTGCAGCCAGGATTGGGTCAAGCCCAAAGCGGATGAGCAGAGTCAGCCACCAGGGGGCAGTGAGGATCAATGTCCCAAGACCAACCGATAGCGCGTTTAGAATCCCCTGTTTGTTTCGTCCCTCGAATATCCAAATCAAAATACTAAAAGCAACGGTGTGGATCGCGGCTTCGGGATGACTCAAGATGGTCAATGCGCTGAAAAGGATGGAGGCAAACAGGAATTTTTTGTTTGGGTTTTTGAATAGCGCATGAATGCTTGCGAGAGTGAGCAAAAGGAAGAGCAGACCAAAACTCCGCGTCAGTCCGCCGCCCATCAACGCCCAACTCATGGCGCGGGGGATGAAGGCGTAAATAAAAGTCGCGATGCCCGCCTTGAACGATGAACCCAGGAGTGATTTTGCCAACCAGTAAAACGCGGGAATGGTTCCAACACTGATAATGGCTGGAAGCCAGCGCAAAATTTCAACCGGGCTTGCGCCGGTGATTTGAGAGAGAAACGCCCCGATGTAAAACCCAAACGCCGGATATGCAAATGGGATGCTCAGTCCGTTGTATTCCACATATTGCGGCAGGCGGTATTGATTCTCCCGCACAGTCAGGATCATGGAATGAAATAATCCGCCGTCATTGAGAGGAAAGCCAGCCACCCAGGGCGCGAACAGCCGTACCCAGCCGCCGAAAATTGTGGCAATCATGGCAATCAGCGCGCCGGACTCTTCCTGTTTGGGCGTCCGAAATTTTTTCATCCCGGCTGTGATTCTTGCAGAACCTTTTGAAATGCCCTGAGCAACGAGCCGCGCTGTTCGAAGCCGGTCTCGCCCAAGTCTGCCAGCGCCAGGATGACTCTTTCGCGGCAGCGGCTGAGCAATCCGCCCGTAAGCCGCGCAAGCGATTCAGTTTCGGCATTGACCTCATCGGCGTCTGTCCACAGGCGACCCGCTTCCCAATGACGTGACAATACATAAGGATGGGTTAAAGGTTGGGCAAGACGCTGCGCCCATCCGCTGGAGCCGGGGTCAAGCCAAAATTGCGCAGCCACGGGATGATTCATCATTAGGAAAGTATGCGCGGGTGCGACCAGAACTGTGTCAACATTCTCACTGCGCCACGATTCCAGATATTGCGCGGCAAGGACACCGTCTTCGAGCATGGCGATGTATTCACGTCCCAGACCTGCCAGGTCTTCATCGGCGAGTCTGATGTCGTCGTGTCTTTCCGTAAGACCTGACAGGTCTCTCATTGTAGGCTCCATCACCTGCCTGAACTTTTTGATCGACTCGATCAAACTCGAAGCCACGCGGACAGCGTCCATGTTGCCATGGAAACCATAATCAGGTTGCGATAAAACTTCGCCGAAGAGCCGCCGCAAGAAGAAGTCCAATGGTTGTGGCGCGGACTGGCGGTAGTCTTCGAGCCAGTTCCGCAGGTTGGTGAAGCGTTCACCGAGGGCGTAGGTGATGCGTTCCTGCGTTTCGAGTTTGATCTCATCAAACGCCCTGAGCGAGTCGAAGGGCGGACGGTACACAATTTCGGTCAGCAATTGGGCGCGGATCAAGTCCGTATTCAATGCAAACATCAGAGTATGCGCCACGTCGAACTTTGTCGGGCGGATATTCCACTGCGGGTGTGCCAAGGCTGACAGTGTTAACAGGGTTCGGCTGGCGGGTTCGTCACGCAGCGAGCGCGACGGGCGATGCGAACGCCAGGGAATCCCCGCCGCCTCCAGACGATTTGTGATTGAAAATCTCAGCGCATCCGAAAGATAGGGCGCGAGCACCACAATTTCTGCTGGCGAGATTCCATCGTCTTTGATTAGCGATTTGATTCGCGCAACGACCTGATCCAACATTTCGGGATAGTAATGGGTCAGGATGAAATCCAGCGTGCTGCTTGTGTCGGTGGTTTCGGTTTCGCGGTGGGTGATTGCTGAAACCAGCATGTTCGAAAGATTGGCGATATTTTCAGATGAGACAAAACTGTCGGCGAATTGAACTCTCTCGTCGCAGGCATCCGCCAAAGCGTAGCCTGTGACCGCGTCCCCGCCGAGGAAGTAACGATAGCCCGCGTCGGTGTCGTAGATCAAGAGCGCCGAGTCAAAATCTGGAAGCCATGCGTTGATGATGTCATGTGAGCGTGGACCATCCTCTTCCACATTATCGTAAATCAGATGGCGATAGGTCCGTTTGAGATAATCCTGCACATGACCTTCATGCCAAAGGATGTTTGCGAAGATCTCGAGTTGCAGGGAAAAATCGAGCAGGTTATGTTCGAGACAATACGCGCGGAAACGATTGGCGCACTCCTGCGCGTCCTGATAGATGCGGCGCTGGACGGGGTCGCCAAACCACGCTGAGTCCATGCGCGCGCCGATCTCGGTGTGTGGAAAACCTACCACTGCGGACTTGTTCAAATTATCGAGAATTTGGGAATACAGGCGGTTGCGGTCGATGGTCAGCGATTGGAAGTAGCCCTGCTCCAACAGCGGACGTACGAGATACGCCATGTAGTATTGTGCGGTTTCCAGCGTGAGAAAAACAGGCGGTTGGTCGGGATTTTTGAATCCTGCCGCTTCCGCTGCAAGTGGCCAGAACAAATCGCACATGCGCTTGGCGAGGCCGCCAATCGTTGCGGATGTTGCTTCGCCGCCCGCGCTGCGTTCGGGACTGTAGAGCAGGTTGAGATATGGCTCCTGCATCGTCCGCTGGGGTGTGAGCAGGAGGACGGAATCCGCCGGGACGCCTTGTGCCAACAGGTAGTGCATCCGCTCCACACCGACGGTTGTTTTCCCCGTCCCGGCCCGCCCCGCGACGAAGAGCCGCTTGTCAAGCGGAGATTCTATCACCTGACGTTGGAGCAGACTGAGACTTATCATGCCATGAGGGTAAAGGATGCGGGGAGTTTTGTCAATAAAAAAGACCACTGACAATGGCCCATCGTCAGTGGTCGATCGTCCACAGTTAATCTTTTACATCAAATGTTTCTTGAAGAATTTTTTTACCCGTTCCCATGCATCCCTTGATGCCTCGGGGATGTACACGTTTGGGTCGCTGTCACGGAAGAAGGCGTGACCTGAGTTCGGGTACATGATGACCTCATGTTCCACGCCGACTTCATCGAGCAATTTATCGAATTGCTCCACTGTGCCCCTGGGGATGGAAACATCGGCGTCGCCAAATAATCCAAGTACGGGAGCTTGGAGACTCGTCCGCAACTGGTCGAAGATGGTCTGCATCCCGCCGCCATAAAAAGTGCAGACCGCGTCAACGGGACGGCTCAAGCTGAGGGTGAGTGACATGCGTCCGCCGAAGCAGAAGCCGACGCTGCCAATTTTGCCATTGCAATCGGGGTGTCCCTTGAGCGCGTCAAAAAGTGATTGCAGGTCAAGATGGGCGTTTGGTCCGTATTTTTGCACAAGTTTCATCGCAGTATCACTGTCCCCGGTCTGCGCAAGTTCGCCGTGGTAAAGGTCGGGCGCGAAAGCGAGATAGCCTTCCTGTGCAAAACGGTCCGCAATGGATTTGGTCTGGCTGTCCAAGCCCCACCATTCCTGAATGACGATCACCGCAGGCCAAGGGCCGCTTCCATTGGGTTTTGCGAGATGTCCCTGTATAGAACCCAGTTGAACGAGCTTATTCATTTTTTCTCCTCTCGAGATGGTCAAGTTTGCGAATAAGGTTGTCTTTGGAAATAAAGTGTTGTATAGTTGACGCAAGTTCGCCGTGCAATGTTACGTAGGAAAAACTTGTTTTAAGGAGATTACCTCATGCCCGCCCCAATTAAAGCAACAACAACAGCCAAAGGCAGCGTTGCGTCTGCCCAGCCCGCTTCCTTCGTCAAATTTTCGGACAAATTGACAGACTCGATCACCGACATTACCAAGATCATCGAGCAGAACAAGGAGATGATCGACTCGATCCAGGAGATCGCCATCGAGTTGACCAGTTCCATCGGGTCGCTGCACACGCTGACGGTCAAGTACGCCCGTATTGCCAACCAGATTTTGGACGTCCTGCTCCCCATCCTCAAGAACCTGCCCGTCGTCCCCAAGAACGTGATGGCATTGCTTGTCAACCTGGAAACCATGACTCAGAAGATCATAGACAATGAAGCGACTACTTCCAAGACCATCACCGATGTCCGCTCTGGACTCAACACCGGCGATGTGAACAAGATCAAGGGACACGCAGCCCAGCTTCAGTCTGTGACGAGGACCATCACGGGCATGTTGCCAAAGTAAATTGGAGTTGCTCCAACGCCGTCCCAGCGGCGAGGACACAAGCCGTTCTCCCCAAAAGGAAACGGCTTATTTTTTCCCCACCCCGCTGAATCACTGATTCGCTGACTTGTTGTATCGCTGAATCGCGCCGAATCCCCTCTCCAGAATCGTTGACAGGTCTGCCTTCCCGCATGTATAATACCGCCCGCTAAATTAACCCAGCTTCCCCGCAGTCCGGCGTAGACTTGCCCTGAGCAAAATCGAAGGGTTGAAAGTGTCCGCGGGATATGTGGCGAAGTGATGACTGGAGAAAAAATGAAAATTGCTATCGTCGAAAGCGGCGGCAAACAATACCGTGCCGTCGAAGGCTCCACCATCGATGTGGATCGCCTTGCCCGTGAAGTGGGCGAAAAGTTCGATTTCGAGCGCGTCCTCCTCGTTTCCGATGAAGACAATGTAATGGTTGGCACACCCACCGTCAGCGGGGTGAAGGTTTCCGCTTCGGTGGTGGACCATGTCAAGGGCCCGAAGGTGACTTCCTTCAAGTATCGCCCCAAGAAACGCATCCGCGTCAAGGGCGGTCATCGTCACTTTTACACGCGCCTGATGATCGAGTCCATCGGCTAGCCCGATAGTAAAGTGAGAGGTAGATATGGCACATAAAACAGGCGGCGGCTCAACCCGCAACGGTCGTGACAGCAACTCCCAGCGTTTGGGCGTGAAGCGTTACGCCGGTCAATTTGTTCTTTCAGGCAACATCCTTGTCCGCCAGCGCGGCACAAAGATCAAGCCGGGTCTTAATGTTTTGGTCGGCAAGGACGACACCCTGTTCGCAATCGCGGACGGGATCGTGATGTTCGATGTGGTGCATGGACGCAAGCGCGTGAATATCGTCCCTGTCGAGGCGGAATAATCATGAAAACTGGAATCCATCCCAACGTCTTTGAAGCCAAGGTCACCTGCGCCTCCTGCGGCAAGACATGGACCACCATGTCCACCAAGAAGGAACTGCGCGTGGACGTTTGCTCGAATTGTCACCCGTTCTTTACCGGTGAATCCGCCCGCATCCTCGATGTCGAAGGTCAGGTGGATCGCTTCTACAAGAAACTTTCCGCCCGCCAGACCTACGTGGAACAGCAGAAAGCCAAGGAAGAGTCCGCGAACTCGCCCGACCGCTCGATTGACGACCTTGTCCTTTCCCCGCGCGCAACCGATGCACTGAAGAAGGCTGGCATCTTGAGCATTGGTCAAATCCTCGCCAAACTCGGCGAAGGCAATGCCGCCATGCTGGAAATCCCGGGCTTTGGGCAATCCTCGCTGACCGCTTCCAAGAAGAAACTGCGTGCCCTGGGTTTTGAAGTTCCCGAAGTTCCAGATGCTCCCAAAGCGCCCAAGGCTCCCAAATCCGCGGAAGTTGCTGAAACTCCTGAAGCCGAAGGATAGGCTTTCAGCGCTTTGTCAGGTAAAGATTTCTCAGGTAAACTAGACAGGCAGATGCAAAAGCATCTGCCTGTTTTTATACCGCACTCGGTCACAAACTGCGCTTTTTTAGAGGGCGGAAAGCGCAATTTTTGACCGCGGGTATTCTATATTCTTTTTTGGGAGTGGATATGCGTCACACACACGGTTCGATTGAAGTCATTTGCGGTTCGATGTTTAGCGGCAAGACGGATGAGTTGATCCGACGACTGGTTCGGGCAACCATTGCCAGGCAAAAGGTGCAGGTATTCAAGCCCGCCATCGACATTCGCTATGCAGTGGAGAAGGTCGCTTCACATACGGGTTCGACCTTTGATGCGATTCCAGTTGAAAAGGCGGCGGACATCCGCTCCAGGCTGGATGCGGACACAACCGTCGTTGGCATCGATGAAGCCCAATTCTTCGACCCCGAAGTGGTGGACGTGGCAAAGGAACTTGCCTCACGCGGAGTGCGGGTGCTGGTCGCCGGGCTGGATACCGACTTCCGCGGCGAACCGTTTGGTTCGATGCCCACGCTGATGGCTGTGGCGGAGCACGTTTCAAAGCTCCACGCCATCTGCATGGCCTGCGGTGACGAAGCCTCCCGAACCCAAAGACTGGTCAACGGCAAGCCCGCGCGGTATGATGACCCTGTGGTGATCGTCGGCGCATCGGAACTGTACGAAGCGCGTTGCCGCCGTCACCATGAAGTGCCAAGATAACCAGATGTCTTTGTGAGGACGGCGTTTTTCCGTCCGAAGCAACCTCCAAATTATGGGGAGATTGCTTCTGTCGCCGCTACGCGGCTCCTTCGCAATGACATAGTTCATAAGGAACCATAACCATGCAAAATTATAAAGAAGTTCTCGCCGAAGTTTTGATCGACGCAGATAAGTTGCAAGCCCGCGTGAAGGAACTTGGCGCCCAAATCAGCGCGGACTACCCCGATGGCGACCTGTTGTTGATCTGCATCCTGCGTGGGGGAGTGCCGTTCATGGTGGACCTCAGCCGCAATATCACCTCGCCGCACAAGATGGATTTCATGGCGGTCTCGTCCTACGGCGTGGGCAAGCGCGAGTCAACTGGTTCCGCCCGCGTGACCCTCGACCTGCAAATGGATATCCGTGGACAACAGGTGCTTTTGGTCGAGGATATCGTGGACAGCGGTCACACCATTTCTTCCGTGCTGGACCTGTTGAAGACCCGCCAGCCGAAGTCACTCAAAGTCTGCGCCCTGCTCGATAAACCCGAACGCCGCGAAGCCAATGTCCCCATTGACTATCTCGGCTTCACCATCCCCAATAAATTCGTCTTCGGCTACGGGCTCGACCTCGACGAATACCACCGCAACCTGGATTTTGTCGGCGTGGTGGATTTGGAGAAGTACACACCGCCCAAATAATTGTGTTTGAAAAAGAGACGGTCATCTTGCAAAGCGGACGACCGTCTCTTTTTTACCCACTTGTCACAGCGGATGGACGCGCGATGATCTTCGGTTTTCGCAATCTTGACCGAATGGGAGCCAGTTCGCCCACATCCACGAATACAACCTTCATCTTGCCCTTTGGCGTATTTTTGAGCATAAAACGTGTGTACCCCTTGTCGCGGCTGTCCAGCAGGACCACTTCCGCGCCTTCGGGGATTTTTTCACTGAACTTTGGATGCGTCGTGAGATAGCGCGTAAATTCCACAAATAATTCGCTGTGCTTGGCGCGATAGAATTCTTTCATAAATTCATCTCCTTCAAGAAACGATCCCGATAAAGTGTCCAATTTTCCACAATATCCTTTTGCCTAAATGTTAGAACTTCGGCTGTGGAATACTCATCGAACCATTCCTTGGTTTGTTTTCCATTTGGATGCGGATTCCAGCACACCGCGTTTGCTACAGTCTTTGCACAGGTATTGCTGACTGCCACTTGCATTGTGTCCATTTTTGACGATATTTTGACTGTCACAATTTCGATATTTGTATACAACAAGTTTGGCTATCATTTTCTCACTATCCTACAAATCACTCCAACCTTACCAATACCCCACACCCTCCTTGGCGATGCATTAGCAAGAGACTGAGATGAGATATATTCCTGCGTGTATGTCACGCTTTGTGAGGTGCGATACAATAGCGGCATGCGTCCCACATATCTTGAAGTCAACCTTTCCCAACTGAAACAAAATCTCGATAACATCCGCGCGAAAGTTGCGCCTGCGAAAGTCCTTGTCGTGCTGAAGGCCAATGCCTATGGTCACGGCGTGGATGGTGTTGCGCCCTTCATCACTCCCTTTGCCGATTACATCGGCGTGGCGATTGTGGAGGAGGGGATCCACCTGCGGAAGATGGGGATTACAAAACCGATTTTGGTGATGGGTGGGACTCTGCGCGAGCAATTGCCCGACTTCCTTGACTATGACCTGACCCTCGCGGCTTCTTCTCTCGACCTGTTGACCGCCGTTGACCAGTTGGCTCAGTCAACCCGCAAGCAACTCAAAGTGCATCTCAAGATAGATACAGGTATGGAACGCATCGGTGTCCGTGAGTATGAAGCCGAACCGTTGATCGAAAAATCCCTGGCGTGTAGCCAATTTGTAAGAATCGAGGGGATATTTACCCACTTTGCGAATTCTGAGGTCTCGCCTTCTTATATTGAAGAGACGGCTTCTGGAGAAGAGGAAGAAATTCTTCGCACAGATATTGTCCCTGCTTCCCTTCAACTGGAACGATTTCAGGAAGTGTTGTCTATTTACGAAAAACGCAGCGTGCCGCATCCTCCCATCCGCCACATGGCAAATTCGGGAGCAACCTTGTCTCTGCCGGAAAGTTACTATGACATGGTGCGTCCTGGCGTCTTGTTTTATGGTGTGTATCCCGCGCGCGACATCGAAAAGACGATTGATGTCAAGCCTGCCATGACGTGGAAGTCGAAAGTCGTATACAGCAAGGTCATTAAACCGGGACGTTCGGTCAGCTATGGGTCGTTGTGGCATGCCGAGGCGGAGACTCGAATCGCCACTATCCCGTGTGGATATGCCGACGGTTACTTCCGTCGCATGACAAATCAAGGGCGGGTCATTATCAACGGCAGATCATATCCGCAGGTGGGACGTGTCTGCATGGATCAGTTCATGACCAATGTCGGTGCGGACGATGTCCAGGTTGGAGATGAAGTCACCCTGCTTGGCAATGGTATTACCCCTGAGGAACTGGCGGATTGGGCTGGTACGAACGAGTACGAGGTGATGACCAACATCAGCGCACGTGTGCCGAGGGTGTTTGTGGGTGGGGTACAATAGGCGGACTAATTTTGGAGAGGTGACTTTTGAATCAGAAGGTAAAAGATTATTTGGTTTTGTTTGGTGTGGCAGGTGCGATCATAGCGCTTGACCAGTGGACAAAATGGCTGGTGCGTGAAAATATCGAGTTCGGCGCGCAGTGGCTTCCTGAATGGCTGATGTGGCTCAGCCCCTACGCGCGGATTGTGCATTGGCATAACAGCGGCGCGGCGTTTGGCATGTTCCAAAATGGGAATTTGGTATTTACCATCCTTGCCATTCTTGTGATCATTGCCATCATCTATTATTTTCCGCAGGTCGAGCCTGAAGACTGGACATTGAAAGTCGCGATGGGTCTGCAATTGGCTGGCGCGGCCGGGAATCTAATCGACCGTCTGCTAAAGGGTAAAGTGACCGATTTTATTTCCGTAGGGTCGTTTCCCGTTTTCAACGTTGCAGATTCCTCCATCACAATCGGTGTGATCGTTTTACTGCTCGGTGTTTGGTGGAAGGAACGGCAGGACGCGAAGCGAAAAGCCGCTGGTAATCAATCGTCAATAGGCAGTGATCAGTCTTCGGGCGGAGGCGAACAATCGTCCCGGGTCGAAGGATAATGTTTATTCATTTCACTGTTTACCTGTCCACCTGTGTGCTTTCCCATGAGTGACCGAGTCGAAAAATTCGTATACGTAGGCGAGAAGGCGGAGCGGCTTGACAAATTTTTAGTCAGCCGCTTTGCTGAATTTTCACGGGCGCGTTTACAGGGGTTGATTGCTGACGGGTTTGTTTCCGTAAATGGCGCCCCTGCAAAAAAGGCGGGACAGTCGATTGAATCCGGTACGGAAATCGAAGTGCGCGTGCCGCCGCCCGTGCCGACGGGTTTGGTGGGGGAGGATATTCCGCTCGATATTATTTTTGAAAATGACGATCTGCTCATCGTCAACAAGCCTGCGGGGATGGTGGTGCATCCCGCCGCGGGACATAACTCCGGCACGCTGGTTCATGCCGTGCTGGGATATGACCCCGAGATGGAAGGCATCGGTGGCGAGGAACGTCCCGGATTGGTCCATCGGTTGGACAAGGAAACCTCGGGACTAATCATCCTTGCCAAAAATGAACGCGCCCATCGCTGGCTGCAAGACCAGTTTCGTCTGCGAAAGGTGGAGAAGACTTATCTCGCGCTGGTGGATGGCAAACCGCCCACACCGACGGGACGGGTGGAGGCATCCATCGGGCGCGACCCAGGTCACCGCAAAAAGATGGCAATTGTCCAGGCTGGCAAGGGACGCGAAGCCGTCAGTGAATACAAAACGCTTGAGTCGTTCAAAGACCACACATTGCTCGAATTCCATCCGCACACGGGACGCACACATCAAATCAGATTGCATTGCCAGTTCCTGGGTTGTCCGATTGTAGGAGATGCGATCTATGGCAGGAAGAATCCGACTGTTGAAATCAACCGTCACTTTTTACATGCCGCAAGGTTGAAAATTGTTTTGACGAATGAAAAGCAGCCACGTGTTTTTGATGCGGAATTGCCGGAGGAGTTGAAGAAAGTTTTGGAAGAAGTGAGAGGATGAGAAACATGGAATACACAGATCTTCGTTCTGATACCGTCACCAAGCCCACGCCCGAAATGTTGGAGGCGATGGCGACTGCCGAGGTGGGCGACGATGTTTACATGGATGACCCGACCGTCAATGCTTTGCAATTAAAAGCCGCCGAGATGCTTGGCAAGGAGGATTCGCTGTTTGTCCCGTCTGGGACGATGGGCAATCTGCTGGCTTTGCTGTCCCACTGTCAGCGGGGGGATGAAGCCATCGTGGGGGATTGCTCGCATATTTATGTCAACGAGGCGGGGGGCATGTCTGCACTGGGTGGAATTCATCCGCATCCGGTCAAGAATCAAACAGACGGTACTCTGGCTTTGGATGACATCCGTAACGCCATCCAAACCGAGGATGTGCATCACACCATCACGCGGCTGATCTGTTTGGAGAACACCCAAAATATTTGCGGCGGTGTTGTGCTTTCACCAGAGTACACGCAGGAAGTTGGGAAGATTGCCCGCAACAACAACCTGTCCCTGCACATCGACGGCGCGCGGATCTTCAACGCGTCAGCTGCGCTGAATGTGGATGTGAAAGAATTGGTCGCGCCCGCCGACTCGGTGATGTTCTGCTTGAGCAAAGGGCTCGTCGCGCCTGTTGGGTCGATGCTGGTCGGGTCGCAGAAGTTCATTAAACGGGCGCGTCACCTGAGGAAGATGCTGGGTGGCGGGATGCGTCAGGTGGGTGTGCTGGCGGCGGCTGGACTGATTTCACTGGAGAAGATGACAGGGCGGCTTGGGCAGGACCATGCCCGGGCGAGGATTCTGCACGAGGGACTGAAACAGGTGCGGGGTTTGAAACTAGATGCGAGTCCTGCATCCAACATGGTGTATTTCGACCTGCTGGATGAAGTCAAATTAAGCGTCAATCAAATTGTGGATGAGATCAAGAAGCATGGCGTGCTGGTGGATTGGGCGGGTCCGCGCCGTTTCCGCCTGGTGACACATTACTGGGTGGACGATGTGGGGGTGAAAAAAACGTTGGAGGCGTTTGCCAAAGTTTTAAGGTAGGGACAGGTTTCAAATCTCCCCTACAAAACCTGTCCCACGACTGCGGACGCACTTTCGATTTGATTGCGTCCGCGTTTCTTTGCGATATAAAGACGTTTATCGGCAAGGTCGATTAGTTTTGTGGTGTCGTCTGTCTCGGCGGGGAAAACCGCAATTCCCTGACTCACAGTTGGGACGGGGATGGCCATGCGCTCGGCGCTTCCCACTTTTAGCAAAGCCATGGATTGTTGGATGCGTTCTGCGACCTGAACCGCCTGCCCGGCGTCGGCGTTGGGCAGCGATATGGCAAATTCCTCACCGCCCCAGCGTCCAACCGCGTCGGTGGTTTTGATGTGACCACGGACGACATTGCAGAGTCCGATGAGCACTTCATCGCCGATAAGGTGCCCGAACGTGTCGTTGTATTGTTTGAAGAAATCGATGTCGAGCATGATCAGGCTGAGCGGCTGGTTTTGTCCCCGACAGGTCTGTGCCTGTTCCTTCAATATCTTGATGAAACAACCGTGATTGTAAACCTTGGTCAGGCTGTCGAGTTGCGCCTGTTTTTCGACCAGTTCGTGGTGGCAGGTGTTGTCGAGGGCGAGGGCGGCGCGCTGGGCAATGTTATAAAGCAGTTCCATGTCTCCGCGGTCAAAGGCGTTGGGACGATAGGATGAGATTGCAATGGCGCCATCCACATGACTTCCGCGCATTGGAACGCCCATCCACGAAAGGGTGCGTTTGTCCTTTCCAACCGTGACAACCTTCACATCATCCAGTTCGATTTCCTTCCGCAGGTCGGGCAGGAAGAGTCCCTGCTGGTGGGTGATGACCCAATTCGATAGCGTGCCTTTTTTCTCCACCCATTGGTCTTGAAAATATTCCCCATCGTCGTAAAGCAGTTCCAGATGAATCTGGTCGCCATGTACAGTGCCAACATAGTACGCGTCTGCCTCCAGCGCGCCTTGAAGAGCGGCGCTGAGCAGGGCAAAGACCTGTTTGGTTTCCAGTGTGGAAACGATGTGTTTGCTAAGCTCGTTTACGATTTCGAGCCGTTTGATATGCTGCAGGGCGGAATCCCTCAATTTTTGCACGGTTTCGATTCCGATGAATGCGGCAACGGTGAAACCGATGTGGGTGATCAATTCGTGGGGCAGCATTCCATCGTACAGATTCAGGACGAAATAAAAGGTGGTGACACTGAAAAGCAAGAAGTAAGCGGGACCGCGATTGGCCAGCAATGAAGCAGGCAGTGCGGAGATAAAAACCATGATATAGATCAGGTGTTTGACCTCGATGGGAAGGAAATAACTCAAGGTGCAGAACATGACCCCCGCAAGGATCACATTGATCCAGACATAAAGCGCTTTGTGCTGGGCAATGTTGTAGGTAAAGTAATAGAGGGCAAGGTGCGGGATTACAAATAGACCACAAATTACAAGCCAGATTCGGTGGAGTGGGTTTTGTGGCGGAAAACTGATCAGGGCCGAGGCGATACTGGCAAACATAATTACCATGCCTATGACAATGGCAGGCAGAATGGATACCAGATTCTCCTGGGGGGTGAAGCCGCTGCGTTTGACGCTGTTTTTCATTTCTATTCCGAAAACTCGTTTAGGTTTTCAGCTATCAGTCTCTCGAATATTTTTACGATTTCCGGGTCGAATAAAATGCCGGCTTGACTCTGTATGTATTCAACCGCCTCTTGGGTCGAAATTTTCTTTCTGTAGGGACGAATGCTTGTCAGGGCGTCGAAGGCATCCACGATGGAAAACATGCGTGCCAGGATTGGGATTTCCCCTTCGCGCAGTCCGTCGGGGTAGCCGGTCCCATCCCATCTTTCCTGGTGGTGACGGATAAGCGGGATTGTGTCCTCCAGGAAGGGAATTCCCTCTACAATTTTTGCGCCAATGTCCGGGTGACGGCGCATCACAACCCATTCCTCCTCGCTGAGGGGACCGGGCTTGTGCAGGATCGTGTCGCTGATGCCGATCTTGCCAATATCGTGCAACAGCGAACCGCGCTCCAATACTTTAAGTTGTTCATGTGAGAAGTTAAGGGCCCTGCCCAGTTTTGCGGTCAGGTTGCTGACTCGCGAACTGTGACCTTCCGTTTCGCGATCCCGCGCGTCCAAAGCGGACATCAATGCGGCGAGGGTTTGATCGTAGGTTGTTTCGAGCTTGTCATACGCGATCTTGAGCTCGGCCGCCTGTCGCCGCGATTCCACCAGCAATACCGAGCGCTCCAATGCAATAGCAGTCTGATTGACCAGCGCCTGCAAATCGTTGGGATTGGCTACGGATTTGTGCCCCTGCTCTTCGGGGATGTCCATCCACAGGATCCCATACTTGAGGGTGGGGGTCTGGATGGGCAGGCAGGCTCGCATCAGCGAATTCCCCTGCGAGATATAAATCAACTGTCCCGATTCCATTACATCGCTGATGATGTCCATTGGATGTTCCAGCCCGATATGTGCGCCCGATGCGTCGACCTGCACTTCGGCGATGGACTGGCCTCCCAGATCGAAGAGCATGATCCCCGTCGTGAAACTTTTGGCTATCTTGTGTGCGGTTTGGGCGATATCCTCTGCCGCGTTTTGTAAATTATCCGATTGGATGATCTGGTTGCTCAGGCGGTAAAGCAGGGAGGTTGTCCGCAGGGAGCCGCGTAATTCCTGTTGAAGCCAGGTGCTTTCAAATGCGCCCGCGGCTTGAATGGAAAGCAATTCAGCAAGGGATTGGTCGTTCTCATTGAAAAAGACCTCGTTCTGCTTTCCAAAAGCGAGGATGGCCCCGATGCTGAGGCGGTGCCAGCGAATTGGAATGGCGAGCATGCTCCTTAGTCCCGCATGGTCGATGATGAGGTGTGACGTGGGGGCGTACTTTCTTATGTCGCGTATCCTGAAAGGTTGAACGGCGTGAAAAGCCAGTTGGATGAAAGATTCGGAGCTGTCGGAGTTTTCGAGGGATTGCAACAACTTTGGGGCTTTACCGGAAGAGGCGCTTTGGATGAAGTTTCTTTCCTGACCCAGGTGAATTTGCACGTAGGTAAACCTGGCCTGAAGGATCTCTCTGGATATGGAAGCCACCTCCGATACCGCGGTTTCAGGCTGCACCATAGCCGATAACTGGCTTCCGGTTTGAACCAGGTTCATCAAACGTTGATGATACCTTGAGCGTTCCCACGCGCGGGTTAATTCCGCCGCAACGGCTTCGGACAGCCAGACGTCGGTGCTGTTGAAGGCGTTGAGTCTTTCACTGTCCAGGGTAATCGCGCCATTGACATATCCGTTGAAGATCAGGGGAATTATCACTGCCGAGAGATTACGCAGTCCCTCAAAGGGGATGTAATCCGCGTCTGTTCTGGTATCCTGTATGATCTGTGTTTTTCTCTGACGGACGGCGCGCCCCAGCGCGCCTGTGGAACTGCTTTGACGGAAACCGGAAGGAACGACGTTGGTTTGCTTCCCCGTTGCTGCAAGCAGCATGAATTCCTTTTGGTCCGGCTCATGAAGGAAGAGACAGACCAGGTCACAATTCAGGGCGCGTTCCAGTGAATTGACTGCCAGTTGGGCGGCCACTGGTTGGTCAAGTTGATTTTCAAGCTGCTGGCTTAATTCCATCAGCATGGTAATTTGTGAATTCCGTTTCTTTTCGTTTGTCAACTGACGGGCAAGGATGCTGATCTGGTCATTTTGGGCATTAATAAGATGGGCTTGTGACAGCTCCCGCGCGCGGGTGAATGGTCTGATGTAACGTGTCAGCCTGGTATTCCATGCTTCCAGGTTTGGATCTGCAGGGGGGGCAATTTCCTCCTCTGTGCGTGCCAGCTCGCTCATCAAGCCATTGATTGTCATGATAATCGTAATAGCTTCATAATAAAGCACTGTTGAACTAAGGATAAAGAACATAAATGCCGCATTGCGTGCCACGACAAGCGATGATCCCTCGACCTTGAGTGTGAAATCCATCATAATAAGCAATGCGCTCAGGAATATCAGCAGGGTGGTTCCCAGGGTGCTGGTGATTTTTACCGCCCGGTTCCCAAGGATGTCATTTTCCGGCAATTGCAGACGGTTCCACGGAAAAAGTTTGTTGAATAATATTCCTGCAGCGAGTAGACCAGGCGCGATCAAGTGCGCGACGGACAAGGTTGGCAGGAAAAATAGGCACCATACCACCCAGGGGATGACCTGCAAACGCGAATAGTTTGGACCAAGTTTCCCGCCGAAAAACATCCGCCTGATTGTTTCAACAATGGAAGCGGCCAGGAACAAAATAGCCAGGATATTTCTGATGGATCCCACACCAAGTCGGTCGTATTGATTGCCTGAAATTGCCAGGTAAATGCCGCTCGAAAGTCCGGCCAGAACAAAGATCAACTGCAGTGGGTCGGTATGCTCGAAATGTTTTTTCAAAGGTGAATTTATGATCAATTGTCCCACTGTGAAGTATCCCAAAATCGAACCTTCAATAAAATATCCCGCGCCAATCATGAACAGCGTCAAACCAAACAAGAGAAAGATTGACATGCTTCGCTGGAACAAGGCACGTCTGCGGCTGTAGTTCACCACGAACATCAACTGATTGGACAGCGCAGTCAGATAACAGAATCCCCCAAAAACCAACGGCGTCCACGGCGGCAAACCCAATTTCTCCAATCCAAAGTGAAACGGGACCAAAATCAGGCTTACCCCTGTAATACCGAGCAGCCACGAGGAGAGTGCGTTCAGTTCGTTTTCGGTGGATTGTCTCATAACTGGCTTAGCATAGCATAAGAGCCGGAATTTTTCTACCTGAAAAGCCGGTTGTGATTTCTGATATAATCGCTTTGTATACAGGGGATGCAGACTTTCATAAATATCGGATAGGTAAATGTAAATGCAAAACTTTATTTCCCTTGAACAAATCGATTTAGCCGCTCAGGCGATCAGGAAACAAATATCCACACTTCGTAAGCCCGTGGTGGGAATCATCCTCGGCTCCGGCCTTAACGATCTGGCTGATTCCGTCCAGCAGGCGGTTCGCATCCCTTACAGCAATCTGCCCAACTTCCCCGTCTCCACTGTGCATGGACATGCCGGCCGCTTTGTCATTGGCGAGTTGGAAGGCAAGCCTGTGCTCGTCATGCAGGGACGCATCCATTATTACGAAGGTTATACCATGGGACAGATCACCCTGCCCATACGTGTGATGCAACGACTGGGAATCCCCAGCCTGATCGTTACCAATGCCGCCGGGGGCGTGCATCCGGATTTTAATCCCGGCGACGTCATGCTTATCACTGACCAACTCAACCTGATGGGTATGTCCGGATTGAATCCGCTCATGGGCCCTAATCTGGATGAAATTGGCACACGCTTCCCGGATATGAGCCAGGCGTATGATCGCACTTATGCCGACCTCGCGCGCAAGGTGGCAAAGGAAAACAACGTTGTTTTGCGCGAAGGTGTGTATGCCGGTTTGAGCGGACCTTCGTTTGAATCCCCCGCTGATTTGCGTTTCCTCCGGTTGTCCGGGGCGGACGCCGTTGGCATGTCCACTGTGCCTGAGGTCATTGTCGCGCGGCATGGAAATATGCGAGTACTGGGACTTTCTGGTATCAGCAACAAAGCCAATTTGGATGGGTCAACCATCACGACCCATGAAGAGGTGATCGAGGCAGGAAAGGTGATTACGCCCAGGGTCGAGAAGATCATACGCGGCGTATTGCGCAGTTTGTAACCAGAGCTTGCCATGGCCGAATTTTATAAGTTTCTCGCTTCCTTTGAAGCGCTGATCTATATCCTGCTGGCGATTGCGGCTTTGTTCGCCTTTCGTTGGCTGTGGCGTTCATGGCGCGAATCACAGACTGCTGTTTACACCATGGAGCGTGAATTCTCGTCCCGTCGCCTGGGACAGTCCGCTGCGATCTCGGTTTTGATTGTCATTTTGTTCTGTGCTGAGTTTTTCATGGCCACCTTTGTTATTCCCGGGCTTCCCTCGGATGTCTTTCTTACCACACCCACGCTGGATTTGATCTCGACGCCCACAGGCACACTTTCTCCTGACATGATGACCCAGTTTGCGAACCTCCCGCCCCAGCCAATGGCGGCAAATGTGACCGGTTGCACCCCCAACCAGATTATGCTTACATCTCCCGAAGCGGGGGATGAAATCAAAGGCACAGTCGAGTTGATCGGTACGGCCAATACGCCAAACTTTGGCTTTTACAAGTATGAAGTTGCGCGGATTGGCAGCGACACCTGGGCGACCATTTCGGCCGACCGTAACTCGGTAACCGATGGCTTGTTGGGACGTTGGAATACAACCGCCTTGACCCCGGGTGACTATCAATTGCGGCTGGTTGTCATCGATAATCAGGGTCAGGCATTGCCCGCCTGTATTGTGCCTGTACGGGTTGTCCCGATCCAATAAAATCTGTCCATCAGCTTGCTGATGAATGGAATCAAAAACATTTGGAAAACTTATGCCTGAAATTCAAGTTCGCCCCACTGTCGCTGCCGACCTTCCCCGCCTGATGGGATTCGACCATTCCACCAATAGCGAATCCGTCTGGCAATTGGAATTGCGCCGCGAAGCAGGGCAGACCACCGCGATCTTCCGCGAAGTGCGATTGCCGCGTTCCATTCCGGTTGCCTATCCGCGTAACCCTTTTGCTCTTGCCGACGACTGGTCAAAACGTTCCATGATGTACACCGCCCTGCTTGACCAGACCCCTGCGGGTTATGTCAGCTTGGTCGAGCGCGGCATGGATTCGGCAGTTTACGTTACTGATCTGGTGGCTAACACGCCGAACCGGCGCCAGGGTGTGGGAAGCTCTCTGTTGTCTGCTGCGCAGGAGTGGGCCGTGGGAAGGTCATACCGCCGAATCATTTTGGAGACTCAATCCAAGAATCTTCCGGCCATTCGTCTGGCCCAAAAGTTCGGGTATGAATTCTGCGGGTATAATGACCAGTATTACCTTACCCAGGATGTGGCGTTGTTCTTTGGAAAATCGTTGAGATAACCTTATTGGAATGAATTTTAGGCAGGCTGTGACCTGCCTCGTAAACAGTTACAAGACTTTATCGGAAGGGCTGCATGATTAACGGTTGGACGGATCCATTTGATCCATTTCTGGCGGGGCTCCAGGCGCTCAATCAAATTCTGACGGCAGGCATTGCCATCACAGCGTTTTCGCTGTTCCTGTACGCGCTTTCTTTTAACCTGCGGGACAGGGTAGCGCGCTCGTTTGCCATTATTTTGCTGTGCGTGGTGATTGTCTTTACCACTGAAGCGTTGCAGGACAAATCGATGACGGCGGAGACGATTGAACTGCTTTTGCGCTTGCAGTGGTTTGGTATTGTATTTCTCCCCGCGGCTTACCTGCACCTATCAGATGCCCTGCTTGTTACAGCGGGGCGTCCTTCGCGCGGACGCAGGCGGCTTGCCGTGCGCGGCATTTATGGCGTCTCGGCATTCTTCCTCGCCCTTCTGGCGTTTGGATACCTGCTCGGTCCGATTATCATTGACGGCAAACCCGCCCCTCATCTTCAGCGGACGGCGTGGACTGAGTTATTCACCCTGTTCTATGTTACAGCAATCGTGTGGGCGGGAATTAATTTCGCCCGCGCCTACATGCGCATGTTATCCCGCTCAGGGCGTCGCCGCATGTTATACCTGATGGCTGGCGCTACAGCCCCGGCGCTGGGTTCCTATCCTTATCTTTTGTTCGGCTATGGACTTGCCGCCCGGCATACCTATTTGTTCTGGAGTGTGGCCACGGTAATCAATGTACTGGTCGGGGCGTTGGTCATCCTGATGGCATATGCAGTTGCTTTTTTTGGTGTCTCCTGGCCGGATCGCGTCATCAAGAGCCGCCTCTTCAAGTGGATCATGCGCGGACCTGTAACCGCTTCCATGACCTTGGCGTTGATGACCATTGTCCGCCGCAGTGGGGAATTGCTTGGCACGCCCTACAATGCCTTCGTCCCGCTCATCGTGGTTGTGACAATTCTATTACTCGAACATGCCATTACTTTTGCCGCGCCTCTTTGGGAGCGGTCGTTGTTCTTTGGAAAGGATCGTGGCGAATTGCAGCTACTCCAAAATTTCGAAGAGCGCCTGCTGACTCAGGGTGACTTGCAGCAATTCCTCGAAGCTGTCCTCGCTGCCGTGCGTGACCATATGCAGTCTCCATCCGCCTTTGTCGCTGCCTTGGACGATGAAACCCTGTCTCCGATTGTTGTGGCGGGCAACCGCGCCATGCTTGACCAGGAGGGATTGACCGAGGCGCTGGAAAAAGTGGAAGGGGATAACCGCCGCGAGTTCCAATGGGGAAGCTTCTGGATATTGCCCTTATATAGCCGCAGGAGTCCCGACATGGATCAGGATGAACTGCCGCCCTTGCTTGGATTGCTCGGCGTGGCGCGTCGTGAAAAGCAAAGGATCATCGAGCGCGATCAACGTGAAGCGCTCTGGCTTTTGGCTGACCGTGCCGCGCTTGCCTTGCGGGATCGCCAATTACAGCAACGTGTCTTCCGCTCTGTGGCTGACCTGCAACCACAAGTGGAAATGATCCAGCGGATGCGCGCCGCCGGACGCTACGACACGCGTACAAATCTTCTTGACGATACCCTCCTGCAGGAAGCTGACCTTGCAAATTGGGTGCGCGATGCGCTAACCCATTATTGGGGCGGGCCAAAACTTACCAATAACCCCTTGATGCAACTCCAGGTGGTACAGGAGCTTGCCGAACAGGATGATGGTAATTCGGCAAATGCCCTGCGCGCTTTATTGCGAAAAGCTGTTGACCAGGTCAAGCCGAAAGGTGACCGCAAGTTCACCACGGAATGGATTCTGTATAACATCCTTGAAATGAAATTTATTGAAGGACGCAAGGTGCGCGATGTGGCTTCGCGACTTGCCATGTCCGAAGCGGATTTGTACCGCAAACAACGTATTGCCGTGGAAGTGGTAGCCAAAGCCATCCTTGAGATGGAAGCAAACCATAAGGAGCAGTAGTTCATCCTGAGCGCAGTCGAAGGACACATGCGCTTCGACTACGCTCAGCGCGATGTTGTTTTATCCATTACGAGCGCCCGTCTCAAGTTGAGAAAAACCCAGCGCTCATATTTATAGGAATGGGAAGGAGTCCATATGGTTGGACAAAAGAACAATTATGAAAATCCGATGCCTGTCATAGACGAGGGCTGGTGGGCGTCGGTGCTGGCAGAGGAGGGGCGCAATGCGCCGCATCCCTTGCCACGCGCGGCGGGGAACAAGTCTGAAGTTCGCCATGAAACGAAACCTGTGGCAGAGAAGCCTGAATCTCAGGATGCCGATGGCGGGAAGCTCATCTCCAACTGGGAGCAGGTCAAGGAGATGTACATGCACGATCAGATCATCTCCCTTTCCGTCACCGGGCATAACCGCGGTGGGCTTTTGGTGGAGGGCAATGGTTTGTATGGGTTTGTACCATTCTCACATCTTGTGGGAATTTCCGACAAGGCGGACAAACGCGACCTTGACCTTGCCTCCTACGTCGGGCGTTCGCTTTCGCTGAAGGTGATCGAATGTGTGCCGGAGGATGAACGCGTGGTCTTCTCTGAACGCGCCGCGCAGTCGGAGCCGGGCAAACGCGCAGAACTTTTCAGCGCTCTGCGTCCGGGTCAGAATGTGAAAGGCACAGTCACCAACATCACCGACTTCGGCGTTTTTGTCGACCTCGGCGGTGTGGAAGGTTTGATTCATATTTCCGAACTGTCCTGGGGACGTGTTTCACATCCGAGCCATATCGTGAAGATGGGCAATGTCATCGACGTGCAGGTTCTCGACCTTGCGCCGGAGCGTTGCCGTGTGGCTTTGAGTCTCAAACGACTGCTTCCAAACCCCTGGCAGAGTGCGGCCGTTGATTTTCCAAAGGGATGCATCAAAACCGCCACCATCACCAGCGTGCTTTCCTTCGGCGCCTTCGCCAGGTTGGATGCCGGTGTTGAAGGACTGATCCATGCTTCCGAGATCCCGATGGCTGACGGCAAACCCTTGAAGGAAGTCCTTTCCGAAGGTCAGGTTGTGGAGGTGCGGATATTACACCTCGACTCCGCGCACCAACGCATGGGACTTAGCATGAGGCTTCACGAAGCGTAAACCCGATGCCTGAATCCCAGCCTTCCGTTCCGCCGCCTGAAGGGCTTGAAAACCTCGCCCGTTTCTATTTGCGTTTTGGGCGATTCCTGCGCGACATCACCGGCGTGGCGTTAATTGCGTTTGCGCTCATTTCCCTGCTTGCCATCTGGCAATTCACCGACGGCGCATTGATTGTTTCCTTTGCGGGATTCATTTCCCTTTGGTTTGGCTGGGGAAGTTACATCATTCTCTTTGCGATCGCATATTTGGGATATGCTCTTCTGCGACACGGAAGTGGGGAAATCCGCTGGGGGCGGATCATCACCCTCGAACTTGCCGCGCTCTTCACGCTGGGTCTGCTCTCTGTTGCAAGCGGCAATGACCTTATCTTGGCGGATGCCAGTATGTATGGCGGACGCCTGGGGTGGGGAATGGTCATGCTGGCTTGGCGCTACATGGGCGAATTCCTCGGCACATTGGTCATCTTTCTCTTCTGGCTGTTGATGGTGTCCACCGGCTTTGGGTTTTGGGCGAAACTCGAAACCTGGCTCCTCCATTTTGCAGGTGAAACCCCACCCGTGGTGGCGACTCCAAACCCGGACTCCGTTCCCGCCGCAGTTGAAAAACGATCCCAACCTGAAAAAGCGGCTGCTTCAAAGAAGAAGGCTCCGCAAATCCCGCCCGAGTTTCGTACCTCCTTTAAAGCCACGCCAAAGAAGGAAGAGAAACCTGCCAAGCCTTTGCCTCGCGGCGAAGACCTGCCGCCCCTGACCATCCTGCTGGCTGATTCCGCTGCCCGCGCGGACGAGCGCACCATCAACCAAACGGCAGGGCTTATCATGAAGACCCTTGCCGATTTTGGCATTCCTGCCACCGTCATCGGTTATCGTGTGGGACCTTCCGTGACTCAGTTTGCCGTCCAGCCCGGCTTCATCAAGAAACCCGGCTCGGATGAAGAGGATGCCTTGCAGATGAAAGTTCGTGTGGCGCAGATTGCCTCACTCGAAAAAGATATTGCGTTGGCCCTTTCCGCTCAGCGCCTGCGCATCGAAGCGCCTGTGCCGGGCAAACCCTATGTGGGCATCGAAGTGCCAAACACGCATAGTTCCGTTGTCCGCTTGAAAACCCTGCTCGAGTCGGAAGCCTTTCATAAAGTGGGCGCACCTTTGACCATTGCCCTCGGACGTGACGTTTCAGGTCATCCGTTGATTGCGGATTTGGCGCGGATGCCGCACCTGTTGATTGCCGGTTCCACCGGCTCGGGCAAATCGGTTTGCATCACGGCCATTGCGGTCTGCCTTGCCATGAACAATACTCCCGAAGACCTGCGGATGGTGATGATTGACTCCAAGATGGTGGAACTCATCCGCTTCAATGGCTTGACGCATCTCTACGGCAAGGTAGAGACAAACATCGAACGCATCCTCGGCGTGTTACGTTGGGTGGTGCTCGAAATGGAGCATCGCTATCGCCTGCTTGAGTCATTGCATGCCCGTGACTTGGAATCGTACAACCGCAAGGTGACCCGCAAAGCGGACGGCAAGGCACTGCCGCGTATCGTCGTTATGATCGATGAACTTGCCGACCTGATGATGTCCGCGCCGGATGTGACTGAGCACAACCTTGTTCGCCTGGCGCAAATGGCCCGTGCCACAGGTATTCATCTTATCGTAGCTACCCAACGTCCTTCTACCGATGTGGTGACGGGTCTAATCAAAGCCAACTTCCCGGCACGTCTGGCGTTTGCAGTTGCATCCAGCATCGACAGCCGTGTGATTTTGGATTACACCGGTGCGGAATCCCTGCTTGGGCGTGGCGACATGCTCTTCCTCAATCCCGAAGTGGGCAACCCTGTCCGCGCGCAGGGTGTGATGGTCACCGACATGGAAATCGAGCGTATCATTGCTCATTGGCAGAAGAGCGAGATCAAAGTGGAAGATACTCCGCCCTGGGAAAAACTCTTGCAGGAATCCGCCGATGGTGATGAAGATGAAGGATTGGTGGAACAAGCCGTATCCATTGTCCGCAGCAGCCAGCGTGCCTCGGCTTCATTGCTCCAGCGCCGTCTGCGGATCGGGTATCCGCGCGCTGCAAGATTGCTTGACCAACTCGAGGAGATGGGTGTCGTTGGCCCGTCACAGGGTGGCGGCAAGGAGCGCGAAGTCCTCGTCAGCGAAGAAGAACAGGATGAGGAAAAGAGCGAAGAATAAATTGATGCTCCAGTCTTTGTCAGGAGCCGGGGCAGGTCACGTTTCAAACGTGACCTGCATATTGTAGAAGGATGGTATAAACCGCCCATGAATCCAAAACCAACTTTCAGCGATAGACTAAGAATTATTTTCAAGTGGATCATTGACCCCATCGCCACATTTCTGAATGGTACGGGACTGACGCCCAATGCCATCACCCTGCTGGGGCTGGCCGGCACAACCGTCGCCGCGTACATTCTCTCGCAGGGAAACATGACTCTCGGCGCAATTGTCCTGTTTCTGTTTGTGATCATTGATGTGTTCGATGGCACCATGGCGCGCCTGCGCGGTGAGCCAAGTGACTTCGGCGCGTTCGTTGATTCGGTCAGCGACCGCTATGCCGAGTTCATCACCTTTGGCGGACTCTTGTATTATTTTCTCACCCATGGAGATATGCTCGGTGCAATGATGACATTTGCCGCCGCCGCCGGCTCGGTGCTGGTCTCATATGTCAAGGCCCGTGCCGAGGGTCTGAACTTCACTGCCAAGGTGGGACTCCTCTCCCGTGTGGAACGGTACATAGTTTTGATTCCGCTTCTGCTTTTCAACCAGCCATTGTTGGCCGTTATTATTATTGCCGTGCTTGGAAACTTCACGGCCTTGCAGCGTATCTTTCACGTCCGCGTGCAGGGACATGAACGCATGAGAAAAGTCCGCGAAGCCAAAAAAGAGTACGTACAGTAGACGATGGAAGGCATTTCTCTCGGTCCCCTGCTTATCCGCTGGAACGGACTGCTGATTGCGCTCGGCATTGCAATGGGAGCCCTGCTTGCCGCCCGCGAAGCGAAACGCCGCGATTACGACCCTGAGATCATCTACGACCTTTTTCTGCCTGTGACGATTTGGGGGACTTTGGGCGCGCGCCTCTGGCATGTTCTCACCCCGTCGATTTCCTCCATTCAATTGGGATTGACCACCTCATATTATTTGTCCCACCCGGTTGACTTTGTCTCATTCTGGACGGGTGGTTTTGGCATTCCCGGCGCATGGTTTGGCGGGACACTTGCCTTGCTGTATTTCGCCCGTAAAAATGAATATCCATTTTGGGAGTTGACCGATGTCCTTGCTCCCGGACTTGCCCTTGCTCAAGCCATCGGGCGGCTCGGAAATTACTTCAACCAGGAATTGTACGGCTTGCCGACCACATTCCCCTTGAAGATGTTCATTGACCCCGTCCACCGCTTGAACGGATTCGAAGTAGTGAATTTTTTCCAACCGTTGTTTGCCTACGAATCGTTGTTGAGTCTGATGAATATGATATTTCTGCTCTGGCTTTCCCGTCGCCTGGTCGGGGCCCTTAAATCCGGCGACCTGTTCCTCGTCTATCTTGGTTCTTACTCCTTTGTCCGTTTCCTGCTCGAATTCCTGCGTCTCGATGTTTCGCTGGTCAACGGCGTCAACGTCAATCAGGTGTTTTTTGCACTCGTGTTTCTCGTCGTTGGAATTGAACTTGCAAGGCGGCGATTCTGGACTCAATCAGCTTGCTGATGGAATGGACAGCAAATTGGTGAAATGGACAGCAAGCTGTCCGATTCCAGAGTTTCTTTGGTATGGTTTTGCTTCGTCGCGCCGTCCAGAAACTGTAAGGTCTCTGTGAAGAGAAATACTCCATGGGCGGGAATACAATAATCCCGTCTTCTTCCATTTTGCAAAGCAAGGAATTCCCGTGATAGAAACTCATGAGCTAACCAAAAAATTTAATGATTTCCTGGCCGTCGATGGCGTGACTCTTTCAGTGGACGCGGGTCACATCCTGGCGATTCTCGGACAAAACGGCGCAGGCAAGACCACCACCGTCCGCATGTTGACTGCCCTGCTCAATCCAACTCGCGGCTGGGCAAGAGTGGCCGGTTATGACGTGGTCAAAAACGGACATGATGTCCGTTCTTCGGTTGGGGTATTGACCGAACAGCATGGCTTGTACATGCGTATGACCGCCGTCGAATACCTTGATTTCTTTGGGCAGGTGTACAGCCTTTCCCCGTCGGCACGCAAATCACGCAGTGGTCAACTGTTGGAATACTTCGGTTTGACCGAAGCATCGAAGCGCAGGATCGGCGAATACTCGAAAGGGATGCGCCAGAAACTGGCTCTCGCCCGCGCCATGATGCACGACCCTGGCGTTCTCTTGCTGGATGAGCCAACCTCCGCCATGGACCCCGAATCCGCACGGCTGGTGCGCGATGAAATCGCCCGTCTGAAATCATCCCAGCGGACAATTGTCATCTGTTCCCACAACCTGACTGAAGTTGAAGCACTGGCTGACCAAATCGCCATCATCTACCGCGGACGGATTTTGATTCAAGGCACGCTCGATGAATTGAAACGGTCCGTGCTTGGCGCTCCCGAATATGAGATCAAATTCAGCGGCGAATGGGATTCCAGCAGGGTGGAATTGCCCCAGGACGTGGAGTTGCTCTCTCGGACGGCGACCAGTTTGAAGGTCCGCGTGGAGAATCCGCAGGAGTCCAACCCGCAGATTATCAAAAGTCTGTCGGCCGCGCCAGTCATGGCATTCCAGGAGGAGCCGCGCTCGCTGGAACAGGTTTATCTGAAAGTAATGGCGGATGCAAAGGGGAGCGAAAATGTTCACTAATAAGTTGAGACTCGTCTGGCTTGTGGCGGGACGCGAACTCAAAGACCAATTCCGTGATTGGCGTGTGTTGACGCCGATGCTTATTCTCCTGATTTGTTTTCCGTTCCTGATGAATGAGTTTGCCAAACAAACGGTGGAGTTTTTGAATCAATACGATGCCAATCTCATCCTTGACCGGTTCGTTCCATTCTCGATCATGATCATCGGTTTCTTCCCGATCACGATTTCACTGGTGGTTGCTCTGGAGTCATTTGTGGGTGAAAAGGAACGCGGCACCATCGAGCCAATCCTGAGCGCGCCCCTTGATGACTGGCAGCTATATTTTGGCAAATTGCTGGTGGGTGTGGCGACTCCGCTGGTTGCCAGCTACCTGTCCATTATTTTGTATCTGGTTTTGGTTGCGCGGCAGAATTTAAACATGCCGTCTCCGATGGTGATGGTTCAGTTGATTCTGCTTACCACGGCCCATGCCACTTTGATGGTTAGCGCGGCGATTGTGATCTCGGTGCAATCGACTTCGGTTAAAGCCGCGAACCTGCTTGCATCCTTTATCGTCATCCCTGTTGCCATCTTGATGCAGGGCGAGGCGGTGATGCTTTTTTGGGGAAACGAACGCGTCCTCTGGCTGGCGATTGCGGGCGTGATGATCATCTCCCTGCTGTTGATCCGCGTGGGGATTGCCCACTTTCAACGCGAATACCTGTTGGGACGTGAAATCGATGTCATCAACCTGAGTTGGATCTGGCGCACCTTTTGGAGAAATTTCATCGGTGGGGCCGAATCATTTTGGGAATGGTATGGAAGTGTTTGGGGTGGCGCCATGCGGCGGATTGCCCCTGCTCTTCTGGCAGTGACCCTGGTCGCCATTGTGAGCGTTTGGATGGGCTATGATTTGGTCATGGTCAATGTGGCGGATGTAATTCACACTGCAACTCCTGATCGGCTGCATAGAATCGAATCGAGCATCAGTCAGTTGCCAGATTTGACGAACTTGGAAGGAAGCCTCAGCGCGCCCTTTTTGTTCATGAACAATACTCGCGCGGTGGCCGCCATCTTTTTCGCGGGTTTATTTTCGTTTGGCGTGCTGGGTATTTTGCTTTACATGTTGAACGTTGGCATCATTGGCGGGTTGTATGCCTTGTTCGAATTGCTGGGTATGAGTCCCCTGCCGATCTTTATTGCGGGTGTTGTGCCGCATGGCATCTTTGAAATCCCAGCCTTGATGATTGGCAGCGCCGTTGCACTTTACATGGGCGCGGCTATTGTCACTCCGCAGACGGGCAAGTCAATGGGCGAGGTGTTGATTGAACTGTTTGCCGATTGGGCGAAGATTTTCATTGGCGTAGTCGTTCCCCTGTTGGCTGTCGCTGCCGTCATCGAAGCCTATATCACGCCTGGACTCCTGCTCGATGTAATGACAAAATAAAAGCCGCAAAGTGAAACCTAGGGTTCGGGTAAGACCGATATGGGATTATTTCAAGCCGAAAGTTATGCTAAGGTAAATTATGCCAAAGGTAATCATTCTCGGTTCATCGAACGCCATCCCCACAAGGGATAACGAGAACACGCACATGGTTATTGTGGGGGAGGAGTGCATGCTGCTGGTCGATTCGGTCAGCAACCCCATTTTGCGGCTGGAGCAGGCAGGGTTGGATTTCAACGACCTGACCGACATCATCGTCACCCATTTCCATCCCGACCATGTTTCGGGCATTCCGCTTTTGCTGATGGACATGTGGCTGATGGGACGCCAGCGTCCGCTCAACATTTATGGGCTGCATTACACCCTTGACCGCATCGAAACAATGATGGGGCTGTACAGTTGGTCGGAGTGGCCTGATTTCTTCCCCGTTGTTTTTTACCGCATCCCGACCCGTGAAATGTCGCCTGTGCTGGATTGTCCCGATTTCATTATTCATGCCTCACCCGTTCATCACATGATTCCAAATATCGGACTGCGGATTCAGTTCAAGCAGGCGCAACAGAGCATTGCCTATTCCTGTGACACGGAGCCATGTGACGAAGTCATTCGCTTGAGCGAAGGGGTGGATGTGTTAATCCATGAGGCCACAGGCGAGGGTATGGGACATTCCTCGGCGAGGCAGGCGGCCGAGGTTGCCAGAAAAGCCGAGGTCGGCAGGCTGATCCTTATCCATTACCCGACGGGGAAATATGCAAACGGCGACCTCGTTGCCGAGGCGCGCACCGCATTCCAGGGAGATGTGGCGCTGGCAAAGGATTTCATGGTGTTGGAATTTGGCAGTCCCGAGAATAAAAATTCCCTCTGTTGAGAGGGAATCTCCTGTAGTTCATTGCATTATTTTTTCCTACCCGATTTTGCTTCCGCTTTTTTCAGGTTTTCCGCCACCCTGAACTTGATGATTTTGGCGATCAATTTCAGCGGCAGTGGCTTATCCATCGGAAATTGCACCGCGCCCTTGGAACTTTCGTACTTCGATAACTCGCTCTCGAACGCCTGAATTGCGCTTGGGGTTGGGTAAAAACCAATGTGATTCTGGTGCGCCGCAAAATGAACCAGGTTACCTTTCAAAAAGAAAGTGGGCATTTGATAACTGATTTTTTCCTCAGCGTCGGGAGCTGCTTTTTTGATTTCCGCCCGCATTTCCTCCAGCAGTTTCCGCGTCTCAGCGGGAAAAGCGGCGATATATTCATTAATCGTGGTAAAAGGCTTTTTGTTTTCCATGTCTTCTCCTAAAATGCAGGGACACGGCGTCGCCGTGTCCCTAACTGTGTTCTTACCAACCCAAAATATATGGCTCCCACTCACCGTTGTCCGAGAGATGCCGCCCAAAAATATAAGAGGCGTTGGCAGGCGGCTCCTTGGGGATGTGCGCCAGATGCATGTGGACTTCCTCCACCCTGCGTCCGCCCTTGCGGTGGTTGCACGATGAGCAGGCTGCCACCAGGTTTGTCCAGTTGTGCTGTCCGCCCATGTGGCGCGGGATGACGTGGTCCACCGTCAGCGGGATGTCGCGCCTGCCGCAATACTGACAGGTATAATTATCCCGCCTGAATATTTCGCGGCGCGTTAATTTGACGTGCGGGCGTGGACGATGAATCTGGATCTCCAGCCGAATGACGGACGGGCGCGGAAGCGTCTGTGATATGGTGTGAATGTATCCGCGACCGTTCAAGATCAGGTTGGCTTTTCCATCGAGAATCAAGCCTATTGCCCGACGTGTTGAGCAGACGTGAATCGGCTCAAAGTTCGCGTTGAGTACAAGCACCGGTTCGTGCATACTGCCTCGGTAATCTGCGTGATTATACTTCCAGATTGTGAAAGTTCGGTAATTCACTTTTATTGCAAATTACAGGAGAATTTGAATGAATATTATGATCGCAGGCGGTTCGGGGTTCCTCGGCAAGTCCCTGACCCGATCCCTGCTTGCCGACGGGCACAAGGTCTTCGTCCTCACCCGTGGAGCGGCTGTCCCGGCGGGAGCGCAAGCCGTCAGCTGGGATGCCAAAACCACCCGCGGTTGGGGACATCTGGTCAACGAAATGGATGTGATGATTCACCTCGCCGGGAAAACGCTTGCCAGCTGGCCTTGGACCGCCGCCACAAAACAAGCTTTCCACGACTCGCGGGTTTTACCCGGTCTCGCGCTTGCTCAAGCCATTCGGGAAGCGAGTCACCGCCCGGGGCTTTTTATTCAACAGTCGGGTATCAACCACTATGGTTTGAGAGGAGATATCGCCGACGAGTCCACGCCGCCCGGAGACGATTTCCTCGCGCGGTTAACGGTCAAATGGGAGGACGCGACCAAAGCGGTTGAAGAGTTGGGCGTGCGGCGGATCGTCATTCGCACGGCGGTGGTGCTTGGAAAAGGGGAGGGGATGCTTGGGTTGATGGCGTTACCTGTCAGGTTGTTCGTCGGCGGGCCGATGGGAGATGGAAAGTTCGCCGTACCCTGGATTCACGTCAACGATTGGGTTGGGGCGGTGCGTCATTTGATGTCAAATCAGGATGCGTGCGGCGTCTATAATCTGATTGCGCCCACGCCCACGTCCAATACAGAGTTCAACCGTGCGCTGGCGAGTGTTTTGCATCGTCCATACTGGTTCCCCACTCCCACCTTTTTACTGCGGATCCTTTTGGGCGAAATGAGCGTCCTTGTGGTGGAAGGCAGGTTTTCCAAGCCCAAACGGTTGATTGAGTCTGGGTACAGATTCCAGTTTGAGGGCGCGCGCGAAGCGCTGTCTGATCTATTTGGTTAAGTCAAAGGAGAAAAGTCCATGAAAAAAATGATCTTCTTGCTGGTGATGTTGCTTGCAGCATGTGCGCCTTCTCAACAGAATGTCGTATTGCCGATTCTTGCCACGCCTTACATTGATGCCGCTTCCTATCCCACCGCACAGGTGGAGCTGGCGGCGCCGAATCAAACCGCGAGCGGAATCGAAGTCCGTATGGATCGCGCCTGGGTGGAGGGAAAGAATGTCAACGCAAACGTGTGCTTCACCCTGCCCGATACGTCTGACTGGGGAATCTCATCTGCCAGCCTGACCTATAGCGGGATTCTGGTCCAGGAATATGGCACCACCCTCGTCAGCGTGCAGGAGCCAGCGGACGGTATTGCGGGCTTGCGCTGTGACACTCTGACCTTTATCGTCCCACCCGATGCCGATCTTTCCAATGTGACCGTGATGATCGATGCCATTGGCGCGACTCCGCGTAATGACGAGTATTGCTCCGTCTACATGCCCAAGATTCAACAAGCGTTGCAAGCGCGCGGAATCGGCATCACGATTGACTGCGTGGATGTGAACGGTGCGCTGACGATGCAAATTCTCAGCATCCCGGCAGACATGACTCAGGCGCAGGCGGAAGAGATCGTCTACAGCGACGAGTTCTATTCTGTAAAAGGTCCCTGGAGTTTTTCGTTCAATTTGGCACAATAAAAATCTTGTTGTATAATACGCGCATGTTTACCGTTTTTTCTGCCGCTTATTATTATTGCGTCCGCCCATAAATCGCAGTGATGGTGTGCTATCAACGCGCCCTCATCATCGCGGGCGCGTTTTTGTTTGTCAAATTCACGAAACATCATAGACGTGACAGGTTTTATAAAAAACTTTTAGGAACGTCGAAACCTTGTGAAAACCTGCCACGTCTTAAGATATGCACGAAGGAGAGCTTATGGACATTGAAGAACAAGTTGAACTGCTTATGCAGGGTACTGAATATGGCGATGAGGAATTGACGAAGGCCATGGCCAATGAATTGCGCCAGCGTCTGCTTGACGCGCAGAAGGAAAGCAGACCGCTGCGCGTGTATTGTGGGTTCGACCCGCGCACTTCAGACCTGCACCTCGGGCACACAATTCCCATGCGCAAACTGCGCCAGTTCCAGGATCTGGGTCATGATGTAACATTCCTAATTGGAACAGGAACCAGCATGGTCGGTGACCCGTCGGATCAGGATAAACTGCGGGCTGTGCTGACGAAGGATCAGACCGAACATAACGCGCGTACGTATGCTGAACAGTCGTACCGCATTCTTGACCGCGAAAAAACCCGCGTTCGTTTCAATCACGAATGGTTGCTTGACCTGAAATTAGCGGACCTCATTAAACTTGGCTCGGCGTTTACCATTCAGCAGTTCGTCTCACGCGAAAATTTCAAACTGCGTTGGGACAAGGGAGAACCGGTTTATTTGCATGAAACCTTTTACGCGCTCATGCAGGGCTATGACGCGGTTGCCTTAAAAACCGATGTTCAGGTTGGCGGCAGTGATCAATTATTCAATATCATAACGGCTGGACGCAAGTTGCAGGAAATGTTTGGCCAACGTCCCCAGGTCGGCATTCTGCTGGGTATCCTGCCCGGTACGGATGGCGTCATACGCATGTCCAAGTCGCTGGGCAATCATATTCCCATCCTTGCCGCCCCGGAAGACATGTATGGCAAGGTGATGAGTCTGCCCGACAATGTAATGCCAATTTACTTCAAACTGGTCACGCGATATATGCCGGACCAGATCAAGGCTATTGAAAGTGCTTTGACAAAGCAAACGCGCCATCCCCGTGACGTGAAGATGGAGCTGGCGCGCGAGATTGTGAGTATCTTTCATGGAGATGCCGATGCTGCCAAGGCAGAAGAACATTTCAAACGTGTCTTCCAGGAACGGGAAATGCCCGATGAAATGCCCGAGTACGCCCTGCAAGCGGGTCAGACCGTCGTGGAGGTGATCATGGCGGCGAGCATGGCGGAGAGCAAGAGCAAGGCGCGTTCCCTGATCGACCAGAAGGGTATCAAACTCGATGGGCAGGTGATCGAACGCGATGCGCCGTTCCCTCATCCTGGAGTTTTACAAGTTGGAAAGCGACGCTTTCTGCGAGTGAAGTAGGTTACACAAAAAAGCGATGAGCGGCAAACTCATCGCTTTTTACTTCTCGTCATCTTCGAGCATTACGAAAAATGCATCCACAACCTGCGGGTCGAATTGTTTGCCTGAAAGCCCGCGAATGTATTCGATGATTTTTTCTCGATCCCATGCGTGACGGTATGGACGATCCGATGACAGCGCATCCCAGACATCGATAACGGCAAAGATACGGGCGGAGAGTGGAATCTCTTCACCCTTCAAGCTTTGCGGGTAGCCGCTCCCATCCCACCATTCATGGTGACAATAGACGATGTCTAGTGCGGGACGCAGGTATTCGATCGGATAGAGCATATCGTAGGCGTATTGCGGATGTTTCCGCATTTCACTCAGTTCTTCCTCTGTTAGAGTACCTTTCTTGTGCAGAATGTTATCCGGCACGCCCATCTTGCCGATGTCATGCAATAGGCAGCCGCGGCGAATCTGTAATAATTCGGGTTCGGGAATGCCCATTTGCCGTGCCAGCTCAAGGGTTAGACCGGTCACGCGCTGGGTATGCCCTTGAGTCTCCTTGTCGCGAAGTTCCAGCGCCTTGCCCCATCCTTCCAAAGTCGTATCGTAGGCGAGCGAAAGTTCCTGGTTGGTGTGCTGTAAATTTTCGAACAATTGGGCATTGTCAATTGCGATGACGGCCTGTTCCGCAAGCGTATGGACAAACTCGATCCATTCCGTGCTGGGGGAAAATGGTTGACGGAAGTAGATTTCCAGAATTCCTCTTGTGACGCCTTTGCTGAAAAGAGGAATGGCATAATAACTCCGGAATTGTTCGGATTTTAGCTGCTTGAACGATATCAGGCTGGTTTCCTCGTCGACATCCTTGATGTAAAGGGCCCTGCGGCTAAGGAGGATTTGTCCCGCCATGCCGTCCACGAGGTTCAACGGTGCACGCAAGTTCTCGCGGTTTTTAAATCCTGCCGCCGCATAATAATCGAACGTCTGACTGTGTGGGTTGAATACGAGAACTGTGACAGCGCTTGCTTTCATTTTCTTGATCAAATGCTCTGTGAGGATGCTGAGGGTGATGCGCAGGTCCAGACTGGAAGCAATAGCCGTGTCCAACTCACGTAAAGTGGTGAGCCGTTGGATCTGCTCTTCGCTGCGCTGATAAAGATTGGAACGGTATATGGCGTTGCCCGCGATCTCGGCAATAGTGGTCAATAAACGGGTTTGGTGCGGCTTGATTTTATGCGGGGCGGTTAAAGCGATAGCAAGCGCGCCAATGATCTCGGTTGTTGTACGAATTGGGACGACAATCCCGCTCCTGTTGTCTCCAAAAAACCTGTTGTCTTCAGGGACGGCTAACAGGTCATTATATGGACTGGGACTCACGTGTATTACCCCGTTGGAGTAAACCGTTCCAACGATACCATCCCCCGGCTTGAAGTTTTGATTCCGCAGGACATCGAAATGGCCGGCTGTCGCCTGTGAAACCAATTCGTTATTCCCAATATCATATAGCCAGATCGCCGCCGAGTCTGTATCCATGCTGGTTTTGATCTCATCCAGCAAAATGGGAAGCATCTCCTGGGTGTCGTGCGCGGCGCGCAGTGAAAAGGAAATGCGGCTTACGACCTCCAGTTCCTCCAACCTTTGTTTTGTTTCCGTGAACAGGCGGGAGTTCTCCAGCGAGGTTGCCGCCTGATGGGCGAAGGTCTGCGCGGCAATGGCGTCGCTTTGTGTGTAAGCGTTAGGGATATGGCTGTCTAATGTAATGTAGCCGATCACCTGTCCGCGCGCGATCATGGGGACGCCCATCCACCCCCGCACGCCTTCGATATCTCCCCATCTTTCGAAGCGCGAGTCAACCTCACAGTCCTCTATAATCAGTGGCTCAAATGTTTCGTTCATGATCCTGCACAGGATATTATCCGCCGAAAAAGTTTGACTCAGCAGATTTTCAAGATGAGACAAACCTCTTGCAGCCGCAATGTGGACTCGATTTCCCTCCAACTCGAAAATGGTTGCGCTGTCATAAGGCGTGATCCTATAAAGCCATTCGAGAATTGCTTCGTGCAGGGATGGCAGATCAAGCAAACTGGTGAGTATGGTGGCCGCCTGCCTGATGATCTCAGCATCTTTACGGCGCTTTTGTTCCAACTGAAAGAGGCGGGCGTTTTCTATGGCTGCTGCCGCCTGGTTTGCGAAGGTCTGGGCAAGGATTCCATGTTCTTCTGTGAATATGCCCAGCGTTTCACTGTCGAGGTTGATAAAGCCGATCAACTTTTCCTGGGTGTACATTGCAAGACACATCCAGCCGTGAATATAGGCGCTGCCCTCCCATTTTTCAAAATATTCACTTTGTTGCGCGTCTTCAAGAATATAGGGTTTTCTGCTTTCAGCAACCTGTTGCCATTTTGGGGTCATTGGAAAAACCTGCCCGATTTGAAATCTTTCCGGCAGATTGCGTTTTGCAACAAGTCTTTCCACATCTCCATTGTGCAGCATGATGGAGGCGCTGTCGTATGGGGCGATCTTTTGCAGCCAGTCCAGGATATTCTCGTAAAGGCTGTTTATGTCGAGGGTGTTGGCCAACGCCGACGTTGCCTGACTGAGGATTTCCGCCTGTTTACGCCGGTGATATTCCAGTTCGAATAAACGGGCATTTTCAATCGCGACCGCGGCTTGTTGGGCAAGGCTCCTCAGGAAAATCAGGTCCGCCTCTTTGAACTCCTTCTCAATTCCGGTTCTCCAAACGACCAACAGCCCAGTCAGGTAATCTTTTGAGAGTATTGGCGCGCCCATGATGTGCTCGTACATCCCAATTTCGGTCCCCTTAATTGCAGTGGCGCGCGGGTCGTCGATGCTGTTATTTACGATTTCCCCGGCTTGGTGCAAGGCAATCTGTCCGAGAATACCCTTCCCTATTTGAACAGGGTCGTTTTTGATTTCGTCAGCCTCCATACCAATCGTTGCAATGGCCCGCAAAATACCCGGCTCGGATAGATATACCGCGCTGGTTTCGGTATTTAGCAACACCTTTGCATACATTGCAATGCGCTCGAGCACATTGTCAAGTTGAAGTGTTGCGGAGATGTCACGCCCGACTTCCGCAATGGCGGCCGCCTCTTGGGCGCGGCGCTTTGTTTCCTCGAAAAGCCTCATGGATTCTATCGATATGGACGCTTGGTGTGCTATGCTCACCAAGAAGTTCAATTCCGAATTATCGAATAATCCATTGGTTTTTAATCTCCAGACATTAATCGCCCCAATAGATGTGCCGTGCAGAATCAGCGGGGCAGACATCATTGTCTCAAAACTTGCTTCTTCTATTGGAGTGCCCGGCACAGTTACTCTGCGCGTATCTTTGGAAATATCATTCACAATTTCAGGCTTGCCAATGGCGATAATATTGCCGGTGATGCCCTCCTCTATTTTTATGGTGTGCGATAATAATTCCTCGCGGTATTTGCCCTGCGCGGCGATGATTTTTATGGTTTGTTTATCTTCCTGAAGTAAATAAACTGCTACCGATAACGCATTAAGCAAAGTAAGCGTGTGTTGAGCGATTTTTTCCAGGGCAGGGGTCAGTTCTTGAGTGAGTGCAATTTCGTTGGCGATATTTGCCATGGCTTCAATAATTTTTGACCTGCGCTTTTCCTCCTGGAACAGGCGGGCGTTTTCCATGGCGATTGCGGCCTGGTTGGCAAAGGTCTGGGCGATGGACGCATGTTCCTCGTTGAAAAAATTTGGTGTCCGGCTATCGAGATTCAGGAAGCCGATGATTTCATCCGTTACGAACAGTGGGATTGCCATCCAACCGCGGATGTAACTGGTTTCCTCGAAGTGTGTGAAGCGATCATCGCTTTGGGTGTCCGAAACGATGACGGGCTTGCGAAGGCTGTGCAACCCTCCCCATTTTTCGAGGTCGGATATGTATTTTGTTCCAATCAACTCCTGTGGAATGTTTCGACCTGCCACGATCTCAAAGTACCCATGATTGAACATTTCGATAGAGGCGCTGTCATAACCGATTAATTTTGCCAGCGTGGTGAAGATATTTTCGAAGAGTTTATCGGTTTCGAATAACGAGGTTAGTTCTCCTGTTGCTTCGCGTAAAACCTCGGCCTGCTTGCGGCGTTTTTGTTCCAGCTCAAAAAGTTGGATCCTTTCAATCGCTTTTGACATTCCACCTGCGATGGTGCTTAACAGCCTCTCATCGCTTGCCGTAAACGCGTTTGGCTTCGTGCTTTCCACATTTAGGACGCCGATGATTTTTAACCCATTGCTGATGGGTACACAAAGTTCTGAGCGAATGTCGGCCGTTGACTCGTAATAAGCCGGTTCGTGCAAAACATTTCCCGTACAGATCGACTGTCCGCTGGCGGCAACTTTTCCGGTAATGCCCATTGTCAACGGTATACAAAGGGACAAGTCTGTTTCGTTTGTGCCGCGATAGGAAAAGTGGGGTCTTAACTTGTCACCAGCTTCGGTGAGTAAAAGAACTCCACAAACTTCAAAATACAGCATATCGCCGATGGTATTCGTGACTTGTTGAAGAAGTTTGTCCACGGTTTGGGAAGTTGACTCCGCCAATGCGACCGCATGCAGGATAGTCAATTCCTTCAGTTGTTTTTGAGTCTCATCCTCGATGCGTTTGCGCTCTGTGATATCCTGTGCCACAGCAATGACCACATCCTGCCCAAAATATGTCCCTTTGAATAATCGCACATCCTTTGGAAAAGTCTCTCCATTACTGCGCATCCCCCAAAATTCAAATTGTTGCGGGTCGCCGTTAAAGGCATGCTGGACGGTCTTCAGGATTTCATCCATGTCATTTTTGCCTGGCGCGCTCAGGAAGGAGGGCGTCTTGCCGACAAAATACTGTTTTGGATATCCATACATTTGAACCGCGCCGTCGTTTACGTCCAGGAAAACCCCGCTTGCGTCCTGAATATATATTGCATCTTGAATGCTGTTGAACAAACCTCGGTAACTGGTCTCGCTATTTAGTAGAGCCTGTTCCGACAATTTTTTGTTAATGGCTGTACTGAGTGTGTTGGCTTCTGCTTTAAGTGCTTCCACTTCTGCCTGGCTCCATTCGCGTTCGAATGCGCAATCGTCAAGGCCGATAAACCCCCACCAGCTATTTCCCACTTGGAGTGGAATGCAGATCAACGAAAGAATATCCTGCCGCGCCAAAAAGTTTTTTTCCGCTTCGGAAAAACCCTTGATGGTGCCATGGACAGGCATCCCTTTATCGAAAAGATCGATCCAGCGTGAAAAGCCGTCTGCCGCAAAGTCCATGTTTCGTAATTCTTGGTTGGTGATTTGCGGTTCCACTCCCGGTTTGCACCATTCGGCGATTCGGGATGCAACAACTTTGCTTTCAGATGGTGGTTGTTTTTTGAAAACGTAAACACGACTGACTTGTGTTGCCCTGCCCAATTTCTCGAGCACCCGGTCGATGCAATCTTCCCAGTCATTTGATTTTAGAAATTGTTCGGCCGAAAATCCCACCGCTTTAAGAATGTTATCGTGACGTTGTAAGTTTTCTTCAACTTGTTTCTGGTCTGTAATGTCCAATAAAATGCCCTGCCAAAAAAGGGGAGCGCCATCTTCTCCGCGGATTATCGATGAGTCCTCTTTGATCCACACATAATGACCATTCTTATGCTTCAGCCTATACTCGATGCGGAATGGCTCACCGGTTTCATCAGTTCGGAGGTCTTCGGCAAGGACTCGCTCTTTATCATCGGGGTGCATGGAATTTTCCCATGGATTATCGCCCGCGTCCCATTCCTCCGGTGTGTAGCCAAGTAAGTCCATTAAGCGCGGACTCATATAATGCGTGTTATCGGGTTGCTGAAACTTGTCCATAAAGACCACGGCGGGCAGATTTTCGACCAAAGTGCGGTAACGTTCTTCTGCACCTTTCAGCGCATTTTCTGTATTCTTTTGTTTTGTGATATCGGTAACGAACCCCTCATAATATACAATTTCTCCCTTTTCATTCCTGACGGCCCTTGCATTTGTGGATGTCCAGATAATGCTTCCATCCTTTTTTAAATTTCTTGCTTCGAATTTTTCGATCAGGCCATCCCTTTCCAATAATTCAGTAAACTGACCGCGATTTTCAGTGGACAGGTGAATCTGGTTGCTGATGGAGGTGATTTCCCGGATCATCTCATCGGGGGAGTCGTACCCGTAGGTCGATGCCATTGCCTGATTGACATTGATGAAACGCCCACCCGGAGACGAACGAAATATACCCTCTGTTGCCGACTCAAAGAGGTCTGAAAAGCTTCGTTCCACCCTTCTCAGCATATTTTTTTCATTTCTTACCAATATAAAAAGAATAAACGCTGTGATCGCGACGAAAAACCACCCCTTATAAGTTTGGACGGTCAGCAAACGGACGGGATCGGTAAATAATAAGGCAACAATCCGGTCAGAAAGCAGAATCCATAGACACCCTATAAAGGCATAGATCAAGGATACCTTTAGCGCAAAAGAGGCGATCCGCTTTTTCATGGTAAGTGGAAAGTATGTCCTTAATTCATTATAGACTTTTTCACGATTTTTTCATACTGGTGACGAAACAAAAAAGCAAACCGTTCCAGTTTGCTTTTGAAGAGGCGTCGAGGGGATTTGAACCCCTGATGAGGGTTTTGCAGACCCTTGCCTTACCACTTGGCCACGACGCCATATATATACAATGAGGATTGCTGACGGAACACCTTCCAATCCGCAACCCTCCATGTTTGAGCGGGCGATGGGATTCGAACCCACGACCTTCTCCTTGGCAAGGAGACGTACTACCACTGTACTACGCCCGCAAATTCGGTCAAACCATCTGACCGGAGTGCCGAGACCCAGGATCGGACTGGGGACACCGCGATTTTCAGTCGCGTGCTCTACCAACTGAGCTATCTCGGCGAATGTATATCTTTGTTAAGCGTGCGTGATTTTACACGTACTACTATGGTTTGTCAAGAAAAGCATGCCGATTCATGTTTGCCAAATCCGACATGAAACATCTTCTTGACTTTTTATATCCGTTTCGATATAATGTTAGGTCGCTGTCCAAGAGGGACAGTTAAAATCGTTTCCAACCCAGCCAGAAGTCAGGAGAGAAGAATGGCATCTTCTTTGCCCCAAAAAACCTACGCGCGTATCCCAGTAAAATTAGACCTTCCCAACTTAATTGAAGTTCAACTTGATTCATTTGAAAGGCTCAAAAGAGAGGGATTGAACGACCTCTTCCATGAAATTTCTCCCATTGAGTCCTACAACAAGGGGATGAAATTGTTCTTCCCCAGCCGCAGTCCCGAGTCGCAGCAGTGGGGCCTCAAGTATTGGTTTGGAGAACCCAAACATACGATTGAAGAATGCGTTGAGCGTGACCTTACGTATGCCAGCCCGCTCTATGTTTCCGTGCTATTGGCTGGTCCCGACGTCCCCGAACCGATTAAACAGGATATCTTCCTCGGTGATTTTCCCGAAATGACCGACAAGGGCACATTCATCGTTAATGGAACCGAACGTGTCGTAGTCTCCCAGTTGATTCGTTCGCCCGGTGTGTATTTTGAAGCCCCTGCCGACCGCGCAACAGGGCGTCTGCTTGCGATGGCAAAACTCATTCCCGACCGTGGCGCGTGGATGGAGTTCGAGACGCGCAAGTCGGACTATATAATTTTGAAGTTCAACCGCAAGCGAACGGTTCCAATCACCATTTTCCTGCGCGCCTTGGCCGCAGTGAATGATGGCACCAAGGATTCTCCCATCAAACATGGAACGGATGAGGAAATCCTTTCCATCTTTAAGGATGTGGACAACAATCCTGAGCGCATGTTCATCGCCTCCTCGCTCAAGCAGGAGCCTGATTGGAGTCAATCCAATCAGACGATTCCCAATGCTGCGTTGATCGAATTCTTCAAGAAGATGCGCCCCGGCGACCCTGCAACCCTCGATAATGCCCGCCAGTTCCTGGAAGAGCAATTGTTCGACCAGCGGCATTACGACCTCGAGCGCGTGGGACGCTACAAGCTTAATCAAAAGCTCGACCTGAATATTCCTATCCCACATCGTACTGTCACCAAGAGCGATGTGATTCGCTTGATCCGTCGCATGATTCAGATTAACAATGGCGCTGAACGACCCGATGACATTGATCATCTTGGCAATCGCCGCGTGAAGACGGTGGGTGAGTTGATCCAGAACAAGCTGCGGATTGGGTTGCGCCGCATGGAGCGCGTCATCAAGGAGCGTATGTCCATTCGCGACCAGGAACAACTGTCGCCGGTGACGTTGGTCAACATCCGCCCGGTGGTTGCCGCCCTGCGCGAGTTCTTCGGCTCCTCCCAGCTTTCCCAATTCATGGATCAGACAAATCCCCTGGCGGAGTTGCGCCACAAGCGTACGCTCTCTGCACTGGGACCTGGTGGTCTGCGACGTGAGCGTGCCGGTTTCGATGTCCGCGACGTTCACCACTCTCACTATGGCCGCATTTGCCCCATTGAGACACCTGAAGGTCCAAACATCGGTTTGATTGGGCGGCTGGCGTCGTTTGCCCGTGTCAACGAGTACGGCTTCATTGAAACTCCCTATCGCAAGGTTTACAAATCCCTGCCTGCAGGAGATGAACGCCTCGAAGGACGCACGCTACGCGAGGATCTTTACGATGCAAAGACGGAAGAATTGATTTTTAGATCTGGCACAGTTCTCGACTCTAAAACTTTGAAGAAGACTACAAAAGCGGGAGGCGACATTGGTATTGTCCCGTTTGTCTCCGATGAAGTGGTTTATCTTTCTGCAGATGCCGAGGACAAATATACTATTGCTCAAGCAAATTCCCATCTGACCGAAAACAAGGAATTCTCTCGCGAGCGTATCTCCTGCCGTTACCATTCGGGTTTCCTGTTCTCGAATGCGGAAAACATTGATTACATGGATGTGGCTCCGCATCAGGTCGTTGGCATCAGCGCGGCGCTGATCCCCTTCCTTGAACATGATGATGCCAACCGCGCGTTGATGGGCTCGAACATGATGGCGCAGGCTGTCCCGTTGGTGCGCCCCGAAATCCCGTTGGTCTCCACAGGCATGGAAGGTCATGCGGCGCTTGACTCGGGCCAGGTTGTGGTCGCCGATACAGATGGAGAAGTCGTCTCGGTTACGGGTTCGACCATTACGATCAAGGAAAAGAGGACTGGTAATCACGTTTACCAGCTTCGCAAATATCAGCGTTCCAACCAAAGCACCTGCATTGATCAGCGTCCATCTGTGGTGAAGGGGCAACTGGTCAAAGCCGGCGACATCATTGCCGATTCCTCATCCACCGACAGCGGGCAACTTGCTCTCGGGCAGAATGTAGTTGTTGCCTTCCTCTCTTGGGAGGGGGGGAATTTCGAAGACGCTATTTTGCTCTCTGAACGTCTGGTTCAGGAAGACCGCTTCACTTCGGTCCACATTGAAAAGCACGAAGTAGAAGCTCGTGACACCAAGCTCGGCCCTGAAGAAATCACTCGTGACATTCCTAACGTGGGCGATGACGCCATCAAAGACTTGGACGAAAACGGTATCATCCGCATTGGCGCGGAGGTTGGGCCGAACGATATTCTTGTCGGCAAGATCACACCCAAAGGCGAAAAAGAGCTCACCCCCGAAGAGCGTTTGTTGCGCGCCATTTTTGGCGAAAAATCCCGTGATGTGAAAGATACCTCGCTGCGGATGCCTCATGGCGAGCGCGGCAAAGTTGTGGATGTGAAAGTCTTCACCCGAGAAGACAACTCCGACCTCTCGGCTGGCGTGGATATGATGGTGCGTGTCTCTGTGGCGCAGCGCCGCAAGATCACAGCAGGGGACAAGATGGCGGGACGTCATGGCAATAAAGGTGTTGTCTCCAAGGTTGTACCTGTGGAAGATATGCCCTTCCTCGAAGATGGTACCCCTGTTGACATCATCCTTAATCCACTTGGTGTGCCTGGTCGTATGAACATCGGTCAGGTATTGGAAGTGCATCTTGGTTGGGCCGCCAAGCGAATGGGATTCCGCGCGCTCACCCCGGTGTTTGATGGTGCAACCGAAGAGCAGATCGAAGCTGAACTTGCCCGCGCCTGGATTATGGATCAGGCTTGGAAAGAAGCAGCAGACCGTGCCTGGGAATGGATCAAGGAGCAGGAATATGATCCCAACTCCATTCAGGACGACGATGAGGTCCGCCGTTTGTATCTCGAACACTGGCTTGGCAAGCGGAAGTACGATGTATATGACCTGAACGACCCGGATTATGCTCGTCATGCGGCCGCCAAGGAATGGTTGCGTGAGAAAGGTTATGCCAAGCCGGAGGAAATTCTGCTGGATGACCGCGATGTTGCCAACCACGATCCTGAAGTGGATGACATGACCATTAAAGCCTGCTTGCGCTTGTGGATGGAAACCAATGGTGTTACCCGCCGTGTTGCAGAAGACAAGGTTTATGAAACGGCGCAGGAACTTGCTAAAGAAAGAGGCATTCCTCTGCCCATTCTTGGCAAGCAAACTCTTCGCGATGGCAAGACCGGCATGCCCTACGATCAATCTGTAACTGTCGGTGTGATGACCATTCTCAAGCTTCATCACCTTGTCGAGGACAAGGTCCATGCGCGTTCGACGGGCCCATATAGCCTGGTTACTCAACAACCTCTCGGTGGTAAGGCGCAGTTTGGCGGTCAACGCTTCGGTGAAATGGAAGTGTGGGCACTCGAAGCCTATGGCGCGGCGCACACTCTTCAGGAAATGCTCACCGTCAAGTCGGACGATGTCCAGGGCCGCGTAAATACGTATGAGGCAATCGTCAAGAGTGAGCCAATCGAAGAACCAAGCATCCCAGCATCGTTCCGAGTCCTCGTCAAGGAGTTGCAATCCCTTGGACTTGCGGTCGAAGCTGTGAGCGAAGGCGGCGATGTGGTCAAGTTTGGCAAGGATGATGAGAAGGCCCATCCACCAAAACACGATACCGGATTGCTGAGTCTTGGCGAGAATCAATCCAGGAAAAAGTAGCGTTTTCTATTGACGTGGAGGGTACGGCGTGATAAACTAATCCGCCGTTGCCCGGAAAACAATGAGCGGCTTTACCCCCGCTCGACTCATTGGCAGCTACAAATGAGGCCATCAGGGATTGTTGTGATGGTCTCATTTATTGCGAATGTTCAAATTGATTTGTGAAAAATTTGTAATCGGAGAAGACGATGCCGACAGTAAATCAAATGGTCCGCAAAGGACGCAAAAACAGCAAAAGCAAAAGCAAGGCGCCCGCTTTACAGTTCACACTGAACAGTTTTAAGCAGCGCCGCGTGCGACAGGATAAGGGCGCCCCGCAGAAACGCGGCGTCTGTACCGTTGTCCGTACCACAACGCCCAAGAAGCCGAACTCTGCGCTGCGCAAAATCGCGCGTGTGCGTCTGACGAATGGCATCGAAGTCACGGCGTACATTCCCGGTGAAGGTCACCAGTTGCAGGAACACTCCGTTGTGCTGGTCCGTGGCGGACGTGTGAAGGATTTGCCCGGTGTGCGTTATCACATTGTGCGCGGTTCACTCGATACCACCGGCGTTGCCAATCGCAAACAGGGTCGTTCCAAGTACGGCGCGAAGCGTCCGAAGTAACTTATAGATGGAGTAAAGCATGCGTAGAGCTAAACCTGAGAAACGGGAACTCCTTCCCGACAGCCGTTATAACAGCATCAACTTGCAGACCATGGTCCAGCATGTGCTCAAGCGCGGCAAGAAAAGCCTTGCCGTTCGCTTGATTTATGATGCCATGGATTTGGTCAAGGAACGCACCGAAAAGAATCCCATGGAAGTTTTCGATGGCGCCCTCAAGAATGTTGGTCCCGTCATGGAAGTCCGCCCCCGTCGTGTGGGTGGCGCCACCTACCAGGTGCCGATGGAAGTTTCCGCCGACCGCCGCACCACGCTGGCGTTGCGCTGGATTCTGTCTGCAGCGCGCGACCGCTCCGGCAAGTCCTTTTCGGACAAACTGGCTTCCGAGTTGATTGATGCGTTTAACGAGACTGGCTCCGCCATCCGCAAGCGCGATGAAGCGCACAAGATGGCTGAGGCGAATCGCGCCTTCTCCCATTATCGTGTTTAGTATTATTTTGGTATAGGAATATTAGGAAGTAGCAGGAAGAATGGCACGCTTGCATCCATTGGAGAAGTTTAGAAATATTGGCATTATTGCCCACATTGACGCCGGGAAGACGACGACGACCGAGCGTATCATGTTCTATACCGGCATGACACACCGCATCGGCTCCGTGGATGACGGCACGACAGTGACTGACTGGATGGTACAAGAAAGGGAGCGGGGCATCACAATTGTCTCCGCGGCTGTATCGGCAGAGTGGAAGGGCTATCAAGTCAATATCATCGATACGCCCGGCCATATTGACTTTACGGCAGAGGTTCAGCGCTCGCTGCGCGTTTTGGATGGCGGGGTGGTGGTCTTTGACGCGGTACAGGGTGTGGAGCCGCAATCTGAAACTGTCTGGCGACAGGCAGACCGTTATGGCGTTCCCCGCATTTGTTTTGTGAATAAGATGGATCGTGTCGGTGCATCCTATGAACGAACCATCGAGACGATCATCGATCGTCTTGGCGCCAACCCGATTCCCATGCAGATCCCCATCGGCTTCGAAGCAACCTTCAAGGGCGTTGTCGATCTTCTCGAGATGAAGGCTGTTATCTGGCAGGATGATCTCGGCAAAGAGCCGCAGGTGGTCGAAATCCCCGAAGACTTGAAAGATCAAGCTCGAGAATTGCGTGCCAGGATGGTTGAGAAGATCGCGGAACTCGACGATGAACTGACCATGAAGTTCCTTGAGGGTCATGAAATCAGCATTGATGAGTTGAAGCTTGCTCTCCGCAAGGGTGTTTTGGCGAATAAAGCCGCTCCTGTATTTTGTGGCTCCTCCCTCAAGAACAAAGGCGTTCAGGTTTTGCTGGATGCCGTAGTGGATTACCTTCCTTCCCCGGCTGACAAACCCACGATGACCGTGTCCGAACCGGGTAATCCCGAAAATACCTTCGAGATTGCCACCCGTGACGATGCTCCTCTGGGGGCTTTGGTCTTCAAGATTGTGACCGATCCATACGTTGGGCGTCTTGCCTATATTCGCGTTTATTCTGGTGTTATCACCCAGGGGCAGTCGGTGATGAATAGCACTAAAGGGCGTAAGGAACGCATCGGACGTTTGATCCGTATGCATGCCGATCATCGTGAAGATGTGACCGAAATCCGCGCTGGCGATATTGGCGCGGTCCTTGGTTTCAAGGAAAGCTTTACCGGTGATACGCTTTGTGATTCCAAGCATCTCGTTCTCGAGACTATTTCCTTCCCGGAACCGGTGATCTCGATTGCCATCGAACCGAAAAGCACCGCAGACCAGGACAAAATGGGGGAAGCCCTCCGCAAACTGTCGGAGGAAGACCCAACACTTCATGTCAATTCAGACGAAGACTCCGGCCAGACCATTCTCAGGGGCATGGGCGAACTTCATCTCGATATTGTTGTGGATCGTCTGTTGCGCGAATTCCGCGTGCAGGCGAATGTGGGCGCTCCGCGTGTAGCGTTTCGTGAATCGATCACCAAGCCCGTCAAGGAAGTCAATTACAAGTATGCCAAGCAGTCCGGTGGCAAGGGTCAATATGGTCATGTCATTTTCTCCCTCGAACCCGGCGAGCGCGGCAGCGGTATTATTTTCGAGAACAAAATTGTCGGTGGCGCCATTCCCAAGGAATACATCGGACCTGTCGAGAAAGGCTTCAAGGAAGCGGCGGAAGGCGGTGTGCTTGCTGGCTACCCCGTTGTTGACGTGAAAGTCACCTTGTTCGACGGTTCCTTCCATGAAGTTGACTCAAGCGAAATGGCGTTCAAGATGGCTGCCATTCTTGGTTTCAAGGAAGGCGTGCAGAAGGGTCTGCCCATCCTGCTCGAACCGATGATGAAAGTCGAAGTCGTTGTCCCCGAAGAATACCTCGGCGACGTGATGGGACAGATCAACAGCCGCCGCGGTTTGATCCAAGGTATGGAAGTCCGCATGGGCAACGCGCAGGCTGTCAAAGCAATGGTTCCGCTGGCGGAAATGTTTGGATACGCAACCCAGTTGCGTTCCGCCACCCAGGGACGCGGCGTCTTTAACATGGAATTTGACCACTATGCGCCGGTATCGCAGTCAGTGGCAGAAGAAATTTTGAAAGCATAAGTTTTTTTCATAACTCAAGGAGTTACTATAATGGCGAAGGCAAAATTTGATCGCAGCAAACCGCATCTGAATGTAGGGACCATGGGGCACATTGACCATGGGAAGACGACATTGACAGCGGCGATCACGAAGGTGGCAGGGTTTTCAGGTCAGGCAGACTTCAAAGCCTACGACCAGATTGACAACGCGCCGGAAGAAAAGGCGCGCGGCATTACGATCAACATCGCGCACGTGGAATACCAGACAGACAAACGGCACTAC
>JAUQXA010000071.1 GCA_030834895.1 Anaerolineales bacterium | reverse complement strand
ACGAACCATCAGCGTGCCAAAGTCGCCGATCCGCGGGAACAAGCGCGCCGGTGGGCATAACAGTCCCACGCGCATCCACCTCAAGCCATCGCTGATGGTCGGCGGTTACGGACAATTCACCTACGGCTTCAACTACTGGGGGCCGACGGGCGTCAACCGCGACACGTTTGTGCTGGTCCGCAAACTGCCTGGCAAGCCAGAGTTCTAGAAAACTTTCACCGCGAAGAGCGCCAAGTTCGCAAAGAAAAAAAGTTTCTCCTTCGTGGTGAAAAAAGGATTCAATTATGAAAATAAGATCGCAAGTTTCAATGGTATTCCACCTCGACAAGTGCATCGGCTGTCACACGTGCAGCATCGCCTGCAAGAACATCTGGACCGACCGCCAGGGCGCGGAGTACATGTGGTGGAACAATGTGGAGACCAAGCCCGGCGTCGGCTTCCCCACGCAATGGGAAGACCAGGAAAAATACAAAGGCGGCTGGGAACTCAAGAATGGCAAACCGCATCTCAAACTCCAAAACCGCGTGGAGGCGCTGGGCAACCTGTTCTCCAACCCAGCCCTGCCTACGATGGACGATTACTACGAGCCGTGGACGTACAAATATGGCGATCTGTTCAACTCTCCCCTCGGCGATGACCAGCCGACCGCGCGTCCCATCTCGCGCATCGACGGCAAGCCTATCGAAATCGAGTCCGGTCCCAACTGGGATGACGACCTGGGCGGCTCCAACATCTACGCCGTCAACGACCCTTTATTGGAGAACATGACCGATGAAGAAAAGCAGCGTCTCTTCTCCATCGAGCAGCTTTTCTACTTTTACATGCCGCGCATCTGTAATCATTGCCTGAACGCGGGTTGTGTCGCGGCTTGTCCCTCCGGCGCCATTTACAAACGCGCCGAAGACGGCATCGTGCTCATCAATCAGGACAAGTGCCGCGGCTGGCGCATGTGCGTCTCGGCTTGCCCGTACAAGAAGACTTATTACAACTGGTCGACCGGAAAATCCGAAAAATGTATTCTCTGCTACCCGCGCCTCGAAACGGGACAAGCCCCCGCCTGCTTCCACTCCTGTGTCGGACGCATCCGTTATCTGGGCGTTCTGCTTTATGACGCCGACCAGATCGAAGCCGCGGTCAAAGTTTCAGATGAACAACTGGTCCAACGTCAGCGCGAGATGATCCTCGATCCCTTCGACCCGAAAGTTGTCGCCGCGGCGAAGGAGAGCGGCATCCCCGACGGCGTGATCACCGCGGCGCAGCGTTCGCCCGTTTATCGTTACGTCAAAGAATGGGAGCTGGCTCTGCCTCTGCATCCCGAATATCGCACCCTACCCATGCTGTTCTATGTCCCGCCGCTCCTGCCTGTCCTTTCGGCGTCTCAGGAAAGCGGAACACAGCGCGTGGAAAATGACCTGTTCAGTTCGCTTGAAAATGCGCGTGTGCCTGTCCGCTACATGTCGCGCATGTTGGCAGCTGGCAACGATGAACTGGTCACCAAGGCTTACCAGAAGATGATCGCTGTCCGCATCTACAAGCGCGCCGAAACTGTTGGCGATGTGACCGCTGATGAAGCCAATGCCGCCCTCGCCAAAGTGGGCATGAGTGCAGAGGAGGCTGAAGCCATCTACCGGCTGACGTCCCTGCCCAACTATCAGGAACGCTTCGTCATCCCGCCGACGGGACGCGAAGGCGATATCGAAGAAGTCCACGACCCGCAGCAGCGCAAAGCGGAGACGGGTTTTGGCAGGCGCCAGAGTCCGCATCGAGGTCTGTAAGCCATGCAAAAAGATTCAACTTGCCTTCTGTACGATTCCTTCGCGGACCTGCTGACGTATCCCACCTCGTCCATCTGGCAGCAGGCTGAAACGTGTCTCATCCAACTGCGCGAGTCCCATCCCGAAGCCGCCCTAGCATTGGAGATGCTTTCTCTCAACTTGCAACAGCACACGTTGGAACAAATGGAAGAGCTGTACACCGTCGTTTTCGACATGCAGCCTGTCTGCTATCCCTATGTCGGCTACCAACTGTTCGGCGAGAGCTATAAACGCGGCGCATTCATGGCGCAACTTAATGAAGCCTATCACGCCTTCGGTTATTCCGCTGGACGGGAACTGCCAGACCACCTGTCCGTAATCCTGCGCTTCCTCGGTTTGGATTCAGCCAATCGTCAGGGTGAGTTTTGCGAAGCGTTGCTGAATGAAGGCGTTGTTCCTGCGTTGGACAAAATGCTTCGCGCCTTCGAGCCACAATCTGAAAATCCCTATTTTGGACTTCTCACGGCGCTCCGATCGGTTCTTACCTACGCTCCTGAAAAGGAATTCGACCATGCTTGATATCCTCCTCTTTGTTGTGTTCCCTTACGTGGCGGTTGCCCTCGCCCTCGGCGGGACGCTGTACCGCTATTTCACGAACCAGTTTTCGTTCACCAGCCTGTCTTCGCAATTTCTCGAAAACGACATTCAATTCTGGGGCTCGACCCTCTGGCACTACGGCATCATTCCCACGCTGGTCATCCACGTGATGGGATTTACCGTCCCTAAATTGATGGCTCTCATGCACAGCACGCCCGAGACACTCTACCTGGCGGAGCTGGCAGGCAAGGTCTTCGGGATCATGGCACTGGTTGGCGCAGGCGCATTGTTCTATCGACGGGCAGCCTCCTCCAAGGTTCGGATGGTCACCACGCCCGTCGACTGGGTCATTCTGGTGTTGCTATTCTTCCAGGTGTTCCTTGGGATGTGGATCGCCTTCGGCTATCGTTGGGGAGCAACGTGGTTCCTCCACACGGTCACGCCATGGGTGGTTTCGCTGGCGACCTTCCAGCCCGCGCCGCAGTATATCGCGTCCCTGCCCCTGATTCCCCAACTGCACTTCCTGAACGCCACCTTGCTGATCGCCATCTTCCCGTTTGGACGGTTAGTACACATGGTCAGTTTTCCGGTCGAGTATCTCTGGCGCCGCTTCCAATTGGTGATCTGGACGCGACGCAAAGTGATCTAGGGTAATTTCCATGTGGAACAAAACAACCAGCATGATCCAAAATGGGATTCGCGACCTATTCCCCGCCTACTTTGCTCTGGTCATGGCGACGGGTATCGTCTCCATCGCCTGCCATCTTTTGACGATGGATTTCCTCGCCTTCCCGCTGTTTTACCTGAATCTGTTTTTCTACCTCATCCTTTGGCTGATGACGATTGCCCGCCTTATCCGCCACCCCAAGCGGATACTGGACGACCTGTCCAATCACCGCCTCGGCGTGGGCTTCCTGACCCTCGTGGCTGGGACGAACGTGCTGGGCAGTCAGTTTGTCATCCTGATCGCGAACACAACCACCGCCCTTGCCCTCTGGATTTTGGGACTGGCGCTTTGGCTCTTCCTCATCTACACCCTCTTCACAGTGTTGACGGTCAAGGAAGAAAAGCCGCCGCTGGAATCAGGCATCAACGGCGCGTGGATGTTGTTCGTCGTGTCCACGCAGTCCATCGTCGTGCTTGGGATGTTGCTCGTCTCCCGCTTTTCTCCCTACGAAGAAATGTTCACCTTTGCCATGCTGGGCTTCTACCTGCTCGGCTGTATGCTCTACATCGTGCTCATTTCCCTCATACTGTACCGCTTCATGTTCTTCAAGATCGGCGCCGACGAAATGGCGCCTCCCTACTGGATCAACATGGGTGCGGTAGCCATCACCACCCTGGCGGGTGACAACCTCCTGCTCAAGGGTACCGCGCCGTTTCTTGCCGACCTGACTCCCTTCATCAAAGGCTTCACGCTCTTCTTCTGGGCTGCGGGAACATGGTGGATTCCGCTGCTCTTCCTCCTCGGCGCGTGGCGACACATCTACAAGCGCTACCCGTTGACCTATCACCCCGTCTATTGGGGATTGGTCTTCCCGATGGGCATGTACACGGTTGCCACCTTCCGCCTGGCGCAAGTTATGAAATTGGATTTTCTCCTGTTAATCCCGCAGTTTTTTATCTATATAGCCCTGATCGCCTGGCTGACCACCGTCATTGGGCTGGCTTATCAACTGGTCAAAAGTGTAGTTTCCGAAAGGAGATAAAAATGAAAGCAACTGAAGTTTTAATGGAAGAACATGAAGTTATCTTGCGTGTTCTAACCACCTTGGAAAAGGCGTTGTCCAACGTTCCAGACGGAAAGTTGGGTCCCAATTTTTTCCTGAATGCTGCGGATTTTATAAAAAACTTTGCCGATGGCTGCCATCATGCAAAGGAGGAGGGTGTGTTATTCGTGGAAATGGAAGCAAGCGGTGTCCCTGTGAAGGGCGGTCCGATTGGGGTGATGCTTGCCGAACATGAACAAGGCCGCCAATATACGCGGCTCATGCGCGAAGCGGCTGAAACGTGGCAAGCGGGAGACACTTCAGCCATTGAAACTGTGAAAGTAAATGGCATGGGATATGTGGCCCTGCTGCGTCAGCATATCCAGAAAGAAAACAACATCCTCTTCCCAATGGCAGATCGGGTTGTGTCAACTGAAAAACAGTCGGTTATTTGGGAGAAATTCGAACAAATGGAACGCGAGGAGACCGGGGAAGGTGTTCATGAAAAATACGAAGCACTGGCGGAAAAACTGGAGCGTGAGGTAAATACCTGATAAAGACCCATGATGAATGAATTTGTTCAGCGGCTCCTCAGGGGTTTCCCTCAATCTTCAAGGTACGTTCATGCATGGGTAGATATGAGTCACACATGTTCTACGATAACTTTAGTTCCGATTACGATCGTTTTGTGAGTTGGCCAGGACGTCTCGCCATTGAAATGCCCTTCCTCGAACGCAAATTGCATGAGTCTGGGGCGCGTCGTGTATTGGATGCTGCTTGTGGCACGGGCATGCACGCCATCGCTCTTGCCCAGGTTGGATTTGAGACTGCCGGCGCTGATTTGAGTGACGGGATGATATCTCGTGCCTGGGAAAACGCGCAAACTGCGGGGTTAAATCTCCCATTCAAAACTGCCAGTTTTGGCAATTTAACTGCCGCATTTGGACCGGAATCTTTCGACGCGCTCCTTTGCCTGGGAAATTCCCTGCCCCACTTGCTCACTGCAGAACTTTTATCCCAGTCCCTCACGGATTTTGCGCACTGTTTGAAGCCCGAAGGATTAGTAATTATCCAAAACCGCAACTTCGACGCGGTAATGGCTGCCCGCCAGCGTTGGATGGAACCACAGGCTGCGTGTGAGGGTCAAGTTGAATGGCTGTTCCAGCGGTTCTATGATTTTGAGGTTGACGGATCGCTGACCTTCAATATCATCACACTGCGTAGAGAAAATGGCGGCGATTGGAAACAATCCATTCAAAGCACTTCGTTACGTCCCCTCCTGGCTGTGGAGTTACGGGATGCTTTTCAATCCGCAGGATTTGAGGCTGTAACCCTGTTCGGCGGACTGACTGGTTCAGCCTTTGATCCATCTGCAAGCGGAAACCTGGTCATTACTGCTTTCCGCTCAAGAATGTAACCCCTTGGCAGGCATTATGTTAGATTGTATCGGTTCCGCAGAAGCAGCCATCAACGAATACAATCTCACCACAGTCATGTGCAAAGCAGCTAAAATGTGGCACGGTTGGCAATGCCTTAGCCATCGAAACTGTCAAAGAAGGTGGTACAGACTTTCCATTTGATTACGCCGCGTTCCCTCATAAGATAACTTGACTCAATCACGATCAACCAAAAGATCATCAGCAGGAATCCTCCGTCAACGAAATAGGTGAAGTACCTGTGTTGGCTACATCGATCATCCGCCCAGATTTGTAAAGTAAAAGATCACACTGGGCAATATTTGAAGGCATTGTGCAGGCTACTTATGCAAGGAAGGTCTGCGATGGAAATTTTGCCAGACAATCAAGGGGACTCCTTTAATTTGTTTTACCCCATAAATACGAGCGGATGACTGAAGTAGCCAGTTCAAGAAAAACCACAACCGAATTTGAAATTGTCAAATTATCTACCCCATCATCAACTTCGGGCGATATTGCAACGCCTCCGCCAGATGCGCGGATTGGATTTCTTCACTCCCCGCCAAGTCCGCAATGGTCCTTGCCAGTTTCAAGATGCGATGATACGCGCGCGCCGACAAGTTGAGTTGACTCATCGCCGCCCGCATCAGGCTTTGACCTTCATCCTGCAACTTGCAAAACTTCCTAACCTCGGCAATTCGCATGTCGGCGTTGCAGACAATATTCGATGACTCGCTGAATCGCTGAGTCTGAATCTGCCTCGCCGCTTGCACTCTGGCACGGATTGAATCACTGGTCTCACTGACTCGATTGCTGCTGAGTTTTTCATAGTCCACGCGTGGAACTTCGATGTGAATATCAATGCGGTCAAGCAGTGGACCGGAGATTCGTTTCTGATATTTAGTCACAACCGCGGGCGCACAGGTACAGGGTTTGAGTGAGTCACCATAATAACCACAAGGACAGGGATTCATCGCGGCAATGAGTTGGAAGTTCGCGGAGAAGGTCAGCGAGCCTTTGGCGCGGCTGATGGTGACAACCTTGTCTTCCATTGGCTGGCGCATCACTTCGAGCACCCGCGCCCCGAATTCGGGAAATTCATCGAGGAACAAAACGCCGCGATGAGCAAGCGAAATCTCACCGGGCTTGGGGATGTTTCCTCCACCCACCAAGCCAGCATGGGAAATGGTGTGATGCGGCGCTCGAAACGGGCGGTGACGAATGAGCGGAGTCCCCGCTGGAAGTTGGTCTGCCACCGAGTAAATGCGAGTCACATCCAAAGATTCTTCGATGCTCATCTCTGGCAGGATGCCGGGCAAGGCACGGGCAAGCAATGTTTTCCCCGCTCCTGGACTTCCCACCATCAACACGTTATGCCCAAAAAACCGTCGCATTTCACTTCGATTTTGGCTCTTATTTTATCGAAAATGCCCGATATGAAATGCAAACCTTGTACAGTATGGAAAATTTGGAGATTGCGAATGAAGTACTTGGTCGAAATAAGGCTTGCCAAAGTATGCACTGAAGTATCTTGTGGTCAAACTACACAAAGCAACCACATGTTTCACCATTTGTTTTATGGACTTGGGATAGTCATGTCGGGCCCCAAAAACTGTTAAATTTCAAGTCGAAATTGACCTGTCGGTACTCAAAAAGACCCATTACGAGAATATTACAATGTATTCTTTGAAAAATTTAGCTTTGGCAAACGCGGCACTTGGTCGGTATTAGGTAGATGGATTTTTGCAAATTGATTGTTGTGAATTATTAAGGCAACTACGCTTCTATAAAAAGGAAGTGAAGCGTCTGGAAATGTCGAAAAAACCAACTTTGAAACCTTATTCGTGTGGATGAATATGTTTACTAATCAAGACAAAGGTTTTCTTAAAAGGTCTTCCGTATGAGAATTGCAATATTCACAACAAGTTGTCATAAGGTAATTTTACTGTGAAGTAATTGAAACTTCTTGCACGGCATAATCTAGCTATCTATGTCATCGCCATTTTTATATCCCAAGGGGCGTTGTGTTTCGCTTTGAATTAAATTCTAAAATAGCCGAATTTGCCAGACATGGGCATTGTATAATGTTTTTAAATTACACCTTGAAACATGAAGCATCGGATGTCTTACAGAGCAGCCTTTGTATTCAACCAATTCCAAACCAAATCAGCAGCATACGGAACCAGTGCCACTGTTTCTTCGGAAAGGTTGCGCGAAAAGCGGAAATGATATCCGCGTACAGAAAGCAGGGCGGCATCCGGCTTCTTCCCGTAGAGCGTTTCGCAAATGGACATGAGTGACTGCGGTGTGAGGTGATGCGTGAGCGGGGAACGTTGGAAGTCGCTTTCCACTTCAACCAGGCGTACTGCTTCTGGAATATTGCCGGTGTGCGCATCAAAAAAGCAGACGTACTCATAGGCGGAAATATCCTCCGCCATTTCAGGAGACAGTTGCAGTTGGAAGGCAAAATCAATACTGGCAGATTGCGTAAATTCCTCTTCATAGGATGTAGGTATTTCCAACCCCAATTTTTCTGCGAACGCGCATAGTATATGCCAAGCGACGCCGTCATCCTCCCGGTCCGGGTTTCCATAGCCGAGTAACAGGATACGCTTCAATACTGCCTCCAATTTAATAAAAAACTCCATCGGGGATCAAATCCCCGATGGAGTGCAAAAGTTGTATTCAAATTAACCGCGCTTCAGGGTTTGGCGCAGGGAACCGTCGGGATTCATCACATCCGCTTGGATGGGCATCTGTCCAACCGCATGGGTGGAGCATGACAGGCACGGGTCATAGGCGCGGATGGCGGCTTCGACGCGGTTTAACATGCCTTCGTGAATTTCTGGTCCTTTTACATAGGTCTTTGCCACACTGTCAACTGCATTGCTCATCGCCCAATTGTTGTGACCCGTGGAGACAATCAGATTCACTTTTAGCAGTTTGCCGTTTTCGTCAGCAGTGTAATCGTGGATCAATGTGCCGCGCGGGGCTTCGATCACACCCACGCCGCGTCCCTTGAAGTCTTTGCGGGTGTTGAGAATATCGGTGCTGAGGATGTCGGGATCGTCGCATAGAACCTTCACCCGTTCAGCCGCAAACAGGGCTTCGATCAGGCGGGCGTAATGGTAGTACAGTGTGTTCTCAACAGGTTTGCCGTTGTTCAAACTCTTGAAGACCTCGAGTTCTTCATTTGCCAGCGGCGTATCAATTTTGTCAGCGATGTTCAGTCGTCCAAGCGGACCGACGCGGTAAACGCCATCGGGATATCCCATTTTCTTGTAGAAGGGGAACTTGAGGTATGACCACGGCTCAACGTGTTCCTGAATTACATCCAGGTAATTGGCAATTGGGAAGCGTTCCAGTTCCTTGCCTTCGCGGCTGATCAGGCGGACGTTGCCATCGAATAATTCCAAGCCGTTTTCCGGGGTGATCAATCCGAAATAGCCGGTGGGGAACACGGCGAACTTGTTGATATCCCCCATATTCTTTTCAGCCCAGTCCTTCATAATCGTCAAGCCGACTTGAATGGTTTCAATCGCTGTGTCCACACCTTTTAGGATACCATCTCGTTCCTGGCTGGTTAGGGCTTTGTTCACGCCGCCCGGCAAGGCAAAGACAGGGTGAATCTTTCGTCCGCCCAGAGTTTTGATGATTTCCTGACCGAACTTGCGCAACATCACTGCTTTAACGGTCAACTCGGGGTTTGCGCCAATCAGCCCGACTACATTGCGTATTTCGGGCGCGGAATCAAAACCGAGCAACAGATCGGGTCCTGCAAGTTCGAAGAAGTGCATCCCGTGGCTTTGTACAATCTGCCCCATGTGCATCAATTCGCGCAGAAGATTGGCTGGACGGGGCGGAGTCTGACCTGTGAGCGCATCGCCCGCTTTTGCTGCGGCAAGGTGATGACTGACCGGGCAAATGCCGCAAATACGCGGGGTGATTTCGGGCATTTCAAAATACAGGCGACCTTCACAGAATTTTTCAAAACCTCTAAATTCGTTGACGTGCATATAGGCATGGTCAACGGAATTGTCATCCTTCATGTGGATGACCACTTTGGCGTGACCTTCGATACGGGTAACGGGTTCGATAGTAATTTTTTGTGCGCTCATGGTGACCTCTAATGCCAGTGCAACAACTCGTCTTTTAGCTCAGGCTTGCGTCCCTGAGCCAGTTCCGCGAGGACGTAGTAGATAACATCCGCATCGGGCGGACAGCCAGGGACGTTGTAATCCACCGGGACAACTTCGTGGAGGGCGCGTGTTTTGGTCATGGTTGCCAGTTCTGGGTCGTTGGGAATTTGACTGTCAGGTTCGTTGCTATCGGCATCCACATAGGCTTGCTTGAGCGCCGCTTCCACGCCGCAGAAATTACGCATTGCGGGCACGCCGCCAAACACGGCGCAATCGCCGAGCGCCACAAGTATCTTGGAGCGATTACGCATCTTGTGGGCGACCTCTTCATTGGCGGTGTTGTTGATGCCGCCTTCCAGCACACCCACGTCCACACCGCTTTCATCGGGTTCTTTCAGGTCAGTGATCGGGGTGGAACGCAGGTCTACCAATTCAAGAACTTTCAAAATACGCTCATCCATATCGAGCAGGGACATATGGCATCCCGCGCAACCGCACATCCAGTCAGATGCAATTTTTGGTTTGTTCATTGAACACTCTCCTTTACCATTAATTCCAAAGTCGTGCTTGATTTGCGCCCCAGAACGGCTTTTTGCCAATCTGTTCCCACTTTCATTTTCATGTGTTTGGCAATTTCGCTAAAAACAGCCACATGGTCACGCACGCCTTCAGGCGGAGTAACTGCCCTCTGGGCTTTTTGTGTACGCCCGTCGAGATTGATGTAGTGACCTTCCTCTTCCGACCAGATGGTGACGGGTAGGACGACATCCGCCTTTTCGGTGAGGCCGGATTCGTAACACGCCTGCACCACCAGGTAGGGAGCCTTGGAAACCCGCTTCATCAGTGACTTGGAAACGTAATCATCTCCCAGGGCAACATAGACGGCTTTTTCACCGTTCAGTTTGAAAGCTGAATCCAGACCCAGCAGGCTGGCAGCCAAACTGTTGGATTCTCCCTTGACGGAGATCAGTCCAAAGCGTTCGCCATCTACCGCGCCAACCAAAACAGCCAGACGGTAAAGTTCTTTGACGAGGGTTTGATTACGCTGGGCAGTAATGCCTTTGCCAAACAGGATGACCGGCGAAATGGATCGTGCCAGTATTTGCGCCACCTTGGTGAGTTCCTCGTGTGAAACACCGGAAGCACTTACAGCCTGTTCAATAAGTTTTTCAACGTTTGAAAGTTTCAGAGGCGAACGTCCCAAACCCTGCTTCACTATGATTGCCTGCAATCCCTTGATGAGTGCCAGGTCCGAGCCGGGGTTGGTTTTGAGTATGGCATTAGCCATGTAATTCAGGTCGCTGATTTCGGGGTCGATATTGATCAGGTGGGTGCCTTTTTGCAGGTTGCGTTTAAACAGGAATCCGGCAACCATGTGACTGCGGTGAATATTTGCGCCAATGCACAACACGGTGTCGGCATTTCGCAAAACGTCGAGTTTGCCTTCGAAAGCGCCGTTCTTTTCTGCAAAGCGGGTAACAGCCGCCGTGGGCACACCCTCTTCAAGACTGGTAACCATCTCGCTCCTGAATTTATTTGCAAACAATCCCTTGAACATGGCTAGGGCTTCTGCGGGCAGGCGGGTGGAGGCTATCGCAGCAACACCATTTTTTTTGTCAGCAAGAGGCTTCAATTTGTCTGTCAGGGCATTTAAAGCTTCATTCCACGAAACAGGCTCAAGTTTACCGTTCTTCCTCATCTGGGGAGTGGTAATACGATCGCGCGATTCGTCCATTGGATGATAGCGTCCGTGCTCGCAGAGCAAACCGTGATTGACTGCGCCCTCCCAATCGCCTTCGATGCGTACGATGCGATTGTTGCGTACCCTTAGTTTTACCGAGCAACCCACCGAACATCCGCTACAGACCGATTTGATTTCCTCGAGGTCTTCATCATGTCCCTGATAGGCGCTGGTGCGATCAATCAATGCGCCGGTGGGGCAAACCTGAACACATGTGCCGCACTTGATACAACTGCTTTCACCCAGGGGCACATCCGTATCGGCAATAAGTATACTGGCAGCGCCACGCTCAGCAACTGCAAGCGTGAAATTGCCCACCAGTTCGCCGCAGGCACGTATACAGCGGCGGCACAGGATGCAGCGGTTGTTATCCAGTACATAGTATGGATGCGAAGTATCCACCACAAATTTATTCCAGCTCGGCTGGATGGACCAGTGCGTCATTTCCTCGTGGTACGCGGCATTCTGAAGTTCACAATCGCCGCCGCTCACCTGACAAAAAGGGCAAAAGTGATTACGTTCGCTGAAGAGCAATGAAAGAATAAATTCGCGCGATTTCTTGATCGCATCGGTTTCGGTGTTGACCACCATCCCATTACTCACTGGCAATGTGCATGATGCCATTGGGACACGATATTTCTCCACTTCCACATTGCACAGGCGGCAACCACCATAGGGAACTAATTCCTTATGGTCACACAGTGTTGGGATGTGAATCCCAGCCATCTCTGCGGCACGCAAAACCGTTGTTTCCTCGGGAACCTCGATTTGTTTTCCATTGATTGTTAGTTGCACCATAGTTTCCTCTATTATTTTCCTGCGTAGTACTGATTTTTATTGCAGAAAGCCATGAGAAGTGGGATTTGTAGCAGGGCAATTATACAAAGGGTGGGGCAAATTAACGTCACGACTTATTGTGACATTTGTAACAAAACAATTGAAACAATATAAATATGTACCGCTCTCTTCTGGGAAAAATTTACTCATACCTGTGCCTCCCCCTCACCACCGTCGTTTCTGGCTTATACCGGCCCGATTCTCAATGCTATTCCCTATTTCATGTCACTTCCCATCATCCATGCTCCGACTTCTGAGTTGATGGGCAGAATTTTACGCCCGATGGAATAATCCTAAGCGCATTTTCCTGCCCGAACGATGAACCAGGGTTGAGTTGAAACCGAACCGCCAAAGGACAAAATGATCGTTTCCATCATGTAGACAGCGTCCCGTCCCAACTGAGTTTGCCGCTCTGTTCATCACCATACTTTATGATATTTTCTTTACTCCGGTTAGGTATGGCGTGAGTCCCACTTTTAGGAGTTCCAGAAGCCCCAAAACTTTCCCGCGCAGCTTTTCGTCCCGACTTTCGATGGATTGATAAAAAGGCTCCACCGTAAGGTCTGCGGCTTCGTCCAGCGTTTTTCCCCGCACAATAGAACATAAGACTTCAACCGCCACGTTGGCTACGGGTTCGCAAGCGCAGAGGTATTTGATGTCGGTAATCCGACGGTCAGTCACCAGCAAATAGAGCTGCATGTAATTGCCGGTGTTACCGCAATTGATCAGTTTTTCGCCGACAGCTTCCACGAAAATGGTTGGGTTGTCCAATGCGCCCGAATTCGGAAAATCCTCCCTCAGCAAACGGCGGTAATATTTGATGACTGCCTCGTCCATGCAACTCACTGCCTTCCGCGCCTATTCCACGTAACTCCGCTCTTTGAATATCTCATCGAGCGTTTCCATAAAGACATCGCATTCTTCGAGCGTATTGTACAGGTAAAGGGATATTCGATAGATCATGCGGTGGTCGCGGTGGGACTTGGGGTGGATCCAGTTCAGGCCAAAACGTTCGTTGAAATAAGAATGAACGCAGAAGACGCCGTCTCGAATCATGATGTTGTTCCTGGCATTTAACTCGGTGGCAAATCCCACGGCGTTGGGCCTGCGAACTTCGAAAGTCAGGACTCCTCCCCTTTGGCTTGCCTCCTGTGGACCCAGGATATTAAACCAACCCGTGTCACCGTAACGATCCAGCAGTGCCTTGGTCAAGTGGCTGTTCAACTGTCCTTCGTGGGCGGTGACGCGCTCCATCCCGATTTGACGGAGATACTCAACTGTCGCTCCGGAAGCAATTAGCCCGGAGTAGTTGGGAATCCCCGCTTCGAATCGTTCTGGTCCCTCCAAAAGGCGATAGGAGTTGTAGGTTGTATCCTCAACAGTGCCTCCGCCCAGAGTTGATGGTTCGATAACATCCTCTCCTGCTTCCCATTCCCCAGCTCCCTGTCCCAGAAGTTCTCTTTTTGCGTAGAGAACGCCCACCCCGCGCGGACCACACATTTTGTGCAGGGAAAACGCAAGGAAGTCCACATCCAAAGCGTGGACATCAACAGCCTGATGCGGCACCGTTTGTGCGCCGTCAAGGAGAACCCGCGCGCCGTAGCGGTGGGCGATGGTGATAATCTCTTTGGCTGGGAGTGTGGCACCGGTGACGTTTGACGTCCAGGCCATGCTCACAAGGCGCACCCGCTTTTCCTTGAAATGACTTTCAAAGGCATTGAGATCGAAGCCGTTTCCATCATCTGCCGTAGTATGCTCGACTTTGATCTGACCCGATTTCTGCAACCTCAGCCAGGGGAGGAGGTTCGAGTTATGTTCCCGGTCGGTCAGAAGGACCACATCTCCCGGTCTAAACTTAAAACCCATTGCTACTGTATTGATGGCGTGGGTCGTATTCAACGTGAAGACAATCTCTTTTTCAGACTCCGCATTGATGAATTCGGCAATTGATTGTCGCGCGCCTTTGATTCCCTTTTCAGAATTCCCTTCGACGCGGTTGGTCACCTCTTCGGCAAACCAGTGATGACTTCTCCTGCCGCCGCAGGAGGGATAGTCTGTGTAATACTCGTTCATGGCGGCAATGACCTGTCGCGGAACCAACGTGGTGCAGGCGCTGTCCATGTAGACAGGCGGTTTTTCGTTCCGCTGTCTTTTCAGTGACGGGAAATCGTCCCGGCATGTTTCCAGCAAAGTTTGGTGATTCATAACTCGCCTATCCAGAGAACTTTCCGATACCTGTTAAATAAATTCATCGGCAAGCCCTCATCCATGTGGGCTTGCCGATTGGTTGTATCACACTATTTCCCAGCTAGCGCTGCTTTGACCTTGTCAGGTGTGGCGGGCAGACTGTAAACCCTTGCGCCACAGGCGTTGTAGATGGCATTGGTCACCGCCGGGGCGGTCGAGACCATCGTCATTTCTCCGACGCCAGTCGCTCCCAGCGGACCGTTCGAGCGGGGCGTTTGCAATGTGATCATCTCAACATCAAAGATGTCGCGGATCGTTGGGAACTTGAAGGAGACATAATCTTTCGTCTTGCCAAGGATGTACTCCTCACGGAGGGCATAACCGACGCCCTGATCCATGCCGCCTTCCAACTGTCCTTCGAAGGCTTGCGGATTGATGATCGTTCCTCCATCGACGGCGACCGTCATCTTCAGGACTTTGGTCTTGCCGGTATCAGTGTCCACTTCCACTTCAGCCATCTGAATGTTATGGCATTCCGAGACCTGGGTGTTGCCCTGCCCGGTGACTTTGTCGAGTCCCGCGGGTCCTTCGTTCTTGTGAGATCCCTCGTAGCGTGTCGGCTTTCCAGCCTTGACCAAGCCCTCGTACGTCCCGGTCCCGGCCTCGCTCATCGCTTGTTCCAGACTGGCAATAGCGTTCAACAGAGAATGACCAGCCATGAAGGTCATGCGGCTGCCTGCCGAGGGTCCCATCAACGCCGTTTTGTCTGTGTCTCGGGTATACAACCTTACCTTTTCCAGTGGGAGACCCAATTGATGGGCTGCAATCTGGGTCAGCATGGCATCGTTTCCTTCACCCGGGTCAGCGCAGGCGGCATAAACTGTGACGCCGTCATCGGGGTCGATTTCAATCGCCAGCTTGGCTGAATCCGCCGCGCCGCCGACACCAAACGAATGGGCGGCGATCCCCACACCGCGTTTGATGGTGCCGCCGCGGGTATTGAAGTCCGCAGCCTCTTTCTTCGCCCGCTCATAAGCCGGCTTGATGGCGTCACAAACATCGACAAAACACCATTCCTTGACCACCATCCCGGTTGATTTCGATTGACCCGGTTTCAGCGAATTCATCCGGCGGAATTCCAGCGGATCAATGCCGATCTTTTCCGCCAACATGTCGATAGCCGACTCCGAGGCGAAGGTGGTCTGTGGGGGACCTGCTCCGCGAGCCGAACCGCCGAAGGAATTATTGGTGTAAACAGACTTGCCGTAGACCTTGAGGTTGGGGATATGGTAGGAACCCTGGATCATGAAGATTGCCCTACCCAGAATGACAGGACCATTCACCGTGTAGGCGCCCTTGTCCATCGTGAAATCGCAGAAGAAGGAGGTCAGGTATCCCTTGTCATCGGCGGCGAGCTTCACCTTCATGCTTGGATAAGCATGCCGCTTGGTGGTGATGAGCATCGATTCAGCCATGGTGGGGGCATAGCGCACGGGGCGGTTGAAATGCAGAGCCGCCGCGCCGGCAATCGCCTCGGTGATGATCCACACCTTGATGCCGAACTGTCCGCCCGAAAAGGCTTCCTTGTAGCGCATCTTTTCGTGACCCAGCGCCTCTTTGAGCTGGTTGAGATGGAAGTGGATGTTGATACTCCGTCCGACAACCACCAACTCGCGGTTCTCCCCTTCACCCTCGAAGTAGGCTGAAGAAACCTCCGGCTCAAGGGGAGCTTGGTGATTGGTCTGGGTGCCAAATTCGGCTTCGTAAACCCATTTCGCTTCCTTCCAGGCAGCCTCGGCATCGCCTTTGATGATCGGCTGCGAACAGCAGATATTGTCCGGTGCATGAGGATGAATCACATACGCACCGGGGGCAAGCGATTCCGCAGGGGTCATCTGGACTGGCAGAAGTTCGTATTCCACTTTCACCGCATCTGCGGCTGCGCGAGCCTGTTCGCGTGTTTCGGCAGCAACCGCCACAATCGGGTCGCCCAAAATCCGCACCTTGTCTTCGCACAGGACGGGCTGGTCTGGATGAACCTGGCGCAGGCGGTTCGTCCCCTTGATATCCTTCGCCCATACGAAGCCAACGACACCGGGCATCTTTTCCGCCGCCGAAGTATCGACGGATTTGATGATGCCGTGGGGCACGGTGCTGCGAACGACGGCAATTTCCAACGCATCCGCAGGGAGCGGAACGTCGTCGTTGAATTGCGCCAACCCACAAGCCTTGATCATTGCTGTTGGGCGGATGTGTGACTCGCCAATCGCATTCTTGCCGATTTGGGCGCGAACTTCGTCCTGGGTGGTCTCCTTGCGGATGAACTGCCCGGCAAGCTGGACCGCCTCGATGATCTTCTTGTAGCCCGTGCAGCGGCAGAGATTGCGCGCCAGCGCCTTTTTGATGGTCGCCACATCGGGGTCGGGATTCGTATCCAGTAGGGCTTTGGTAGCCATGATCAAACCCGGCGTGCAGAATCCGCACTGGATGGCGCCACTCAGGACGTACGCCTCTTGAATCAGGTGAGGATTCTCCGGCGTGCCCAGCCCCTCGACGCTGATGACATCGGCACCTTCCAGTTTTGCCACCTTGGTGATGCAGGAAAGGACTGCTTTCCCGTCGACGATGACCATGCAGGCGCCGCACTGCCCCTTTCGGTCGCAGGACTGTTTCGTCCCCGTCAGATGCAAATCCTTGCGCATGAGATCGATCAGTACCATATCCGGGCTTGCTTCGACTTGCTGTTTTACTCCGTTTATTGTCAATGTGATTTTTGGCATTTTATCCTTTCCATATGACCAAGATGACTTTATATTTTTGTGAAGGTTGTAGCGCTACATTTTTACTCTTTAATCTTTTGCTTGAGCATTGAAAACGCGTTTCCTAATCCGTGTATTGTAAATGTAAAAATGTTTCATCTAACAAAACAATGTTTTACTATATGGAATAGTAATATATTTGATAAAATGCGTCAAGAGAGGCAAATGTAACTTCGAAAGTGCCAAAAACACCATTTGAATATGACATTTGTAATGAAACAATTGAAACAATCATGGGGGTATGGTACGATGGAAAGGGAGTTTTTACCCCTGCAATTTGCATTTAACCTGGCGTTACGTATGGTTCCACACCATTCCACACAAATTTCACCAACCAAATAATGGAGAAGAAATAGGAGACGCTATGCTGAAGAAGTTACTCACCATCAATGGGATCAACAAAACGGTGGTCGTCGATCCTGAGGCAACGCTGGCGGACGTGTTACGCAAGCAGTTGTTCCTGACTGGCACGAAGGTTTCTTGCAACGAGGGGCACTGCGGAGCCTGCTCGGTCATCCTGGACGGAAAACTCGTCCGCTCCTGCATCGTCAAGATGAAGAAAGTCGAAGACGGGGCGAACGTCACAACCGTTGAAGGAGTTGGGACTCCGCAAAACCTGCATCCCATTCAGAAAGCGATGGTCTTCCACGGCGCCGCCCAGTGCGGATTCTGCATCCCAGGCTTTGTCGTCTCCTCGAAAGTTTTGCTGGACAATAATCCATCGCCCACCCGAGAAGAAGTGCGGACCTGGTTCCAGAAGAATCTGAACGCCTGCCGCTGCACAGGCTACAAGCCGATTGTCGATTCTGTGATGGATGCCGCCGCCGTCATGCGGGGTGACCAGCCCGCCGACTCCATCGAGTTCAAACTTCCCGAAGACAAACGCATTTGGGGAACCAAATATCCCCGCCCGTCTGCCGTGGCAAAGGTCACGGGGACAGCGGAATACGGCGCGGATTTGGCGCTCCAACTCCCAGCGGGGACTCTGCAACTCGCGCTGGTTCAGGCTAAGGTGAGTCATGCCAACATCCTCAGCATCGACACCTCCGAAGCGGAGAAAATGCCAGGCGTCGCCAAAGTCGTCACTTACAAAGATGTGAAGGGCAGGAACCGCATCAACGGCTTGGTGACCTTCCCGACCAACAAATGCGACGGTTGGGACAGACCGATTCTGTGCGACACCAAAGTCTTCCAATACGGCGACGCGATTGCCATCGTATGTGCCGACACGAAGGAACAGGCGTTGGCGGCAGTGGAAAAAGTCAAAGTGGAACTCGAAGTGCTGCCTGCCTACATGAGCGCTCCCGCCGCGATGGCGGAGGACGCCATCGAAATTCACCCTGGCACGCCGAACGTTTACTTCGAGCAGGGCGTGGTCAAGGGCGAGGACACCAAGCCCATCATGGAATCCGCCGCCTACGTGGTCGAGGACTCGTTCTACACCCAACGCCAGCCGCACCTCGCACTTGAATCCGACATGGGCTTCGCCTACTACGACGAAGACGGTCGCCTGACCATCCACTCGAAGAGCATCGCCGTGTACCTGCACGCTATCATGATTGCGGAAGGCTTGGGACTCGACCCCGCTCAAATCCGCATGGTGCAGAACACGGCGGGCGGAACCTTCGGCTATAAATTCTGCCCAACCATCGAAGCGTTGCTCGGCGCCGCCTGCATGGCGACCAACCGTCCCGTATACCTCGAATACGATTACGAACAATTCATCACCTACACGGGCAAGCGTTCGCCTTTCTTCATGAATATCAAATTCGGCGCGGACAAGAACGGCAAACTCCTCGCCATGGAAACCGATTGGTCCGTTGACCACGGCGCGTACTCCGAGTTCGGCGACCTGCTGACCCACAAGGGCGCGCAGTTCATGGGCGCGGGCTACGACATCCCGAACATTCGCGGACTCGGCAGGACGGTCTGCACCAACCATGCCTGGGGCGCTCCGTATCGCGGATACGGTTCGCCGCAAAGCGAGTTCGCCTCCGAAAGCCTGATGGACGAACTGGCGGTCAAGATTGGCGCCGACCCGCTGGAACTGCGCTACCTCAACGCCTACCGTCCTGGCTGCACCACCCCCACGGGACAAACTCCCGAAACCCACAGCCTCGAAGCGATGATCGACCTCCTGCGCCCGAAGTACAAAGCGGCGAAGGAAAAGGCTGCCCAGGCGACCACTCCCGAAAAGAAGAAGGGCGTGGGCGTTGCCATCGGCATTTACGGCGCGGGCGGAGATGGACCCGACACCGCCGAAGTTTGGGCGGACATGCTGAAAGACGGCGTGCTCATCTCGACCACTTGGGGCGACCACGGACAAGGCGCGGACGCTGGCGCGTTGGGAACCGCCCACGAAGCCCTGCTCCCGCTGGGAGTTGCCCCCGAAAAGATTCGCCTTGAACTGTGTGACACAGGCAAAGCCCCCGACGGCGGACCCGCTGGCGGAAGCCGCAGTCAGGTGGTGATTGGCAATGCCATCAAGGTTTGCTGTGATAACTTACTGGATGGAATTCGCAAGCCCGATGGCAGTTACATGACCTACGATGAAGTCGTCGCGGCTGGACTCCCGACCCACTACACTGGTCGCTGGACCTCACCCGCCGCCATCGGCGACCCCGACACGGGTCAGGGCAACCCGATTGATAACTACATGTACGGCGTGTTCATGTCCGAAGTGACGGTGGATACCAAGACGGGCAAGGTGGTCGTGGACAAGATGACCATCGTCGCCAACGTCGGCAAGATCAACAACAAAGCCGTGGTGGACGGTCAAATCTACGGTGGCATTTCTCAGGGCATCGGGTACGCGCTGACTGAAGACTTTGAAGATATCCACAAGCACACCAACATGGTCAAGTGCGGCATCCCATTCGCCAAGGATGTCCCCGACGACATCGAAATCATCTACTACGACGACCCGCGCAAGACGGGACCCTTCGGCGCTTCGGGCGTGGGCGAACTGCCCAACACCGCGCCACACGCGGCGATTATCAACGCGGTCTACTGGGCGACGGGCGCACGCGTCCGCGAACTGCCCGCGTATCCGCACAAGGTTTTGGCTGCGCTGGCGGAAGTGAAATAAAACAATTCTGAACCACTAAGGCACGGAGACACTGAGACAAAATAGTTTCAAAACTCCGTGCCTTAGTGTCTCCGTGGTTAGCGAATTTTATGGAACAGAGTCGCCTTAGAGAACTGGAAGACCGTTGCATTCAGGATTCCGCCCCGCCTTGTACCGCCTTGTGTCCAATCCATGTGGACATCCGCCAGATGACTCTGGCAGTCGGCGCGGGAGATTTTTCGGGCGGATATAAGGTCTTTCGTAAGTCGGTTCCGTTCCCTGAGATCATTGCCCGCACCTGCGACCAGCCCTGTCAGGCAAAATGCAACCGCGAGACCTTGGGCGGCGTCATTCGCGTTGCAGAAATTGAACGCGCCTGCGTTGAATTTTCGACAGAGCCACTTCCCAAAATCACCGTCCTCCCAAAAAAGAAATCCCGCGTCGCCATCATCGGCGGCGGACTGAGCGGCTTGACCGCCGCCTTCGACTTGGCGCGCAAAGGCTATCAAGTAGATTTGTTCGAGCAGACGAATCGACTCGGCGGGCAACTATGGAACTTCCCCGAAAGCCAACTGCCGCGAGACATCCTCGAACGAGAAACCAATATCATCTCGCAGGTTGGGGTGAAAATCCACTTGGGTGAAAAAGTAGAACCGAGCCACCCAATTTGGAATGAAGCTGACGCCATCTACCTCGGCATCGGCAGTGTCGTTCTGAGCGAAGCGAAGAACCTCGAAGTTCAGGCGGGAGACCCTTCGCTCCGCTCAGGGAATCACGCCATTGACCCTATCACCTTCCAAACCGAACACCCCAAAGTCTTCGCGGGCGGCAGTCTTCTTCATCCGTACTCCTCCGTTCTCTCCGTTTCCGACGGACGCCGCGCCGCAATCTCCATTGACCGCTTCCTGCAAAACGTCTCGCTCACCGCTTCCCGCGTCAACGAAGGCGCGTACGAGACTCGGCTCTACACCAACCTCGCGGGGCTTGAATCCGTTGCTCCGATTCTGCCGCAGCAAATCCGCTACACAAAAGAGGAAGCACAGGCGGAAGCAAAGCGCTGCCTGCAATGCGAGTGCATGGAATGCGTGAAGTCTTGCGAATATCTCAAGCACTACGGTGGCTATCCCAAGAAATACGTCCGCGAGATTTACAACAACATGTCCATGCTCGTGCGGGCGCGGACATCCAACAACTTCATCAACTCCTGCGCGTTGTGCGGCTTGTGTGGCGAAGTCTGCCCAACCGACCTCAACATGGCGCAACCCATCAAAGAGACGCGCGAGAAGATGGTCGAGACTTCGAGAATGCCCGCCTCGACTCATGATTTTGCGCTGCGGGATATGGAATTCAGCAACGGCGAGAAATTTGCGATGGCAAAAAACGCGCCCGTTGGCTGCAGGGGCGACCCGACGGGTCGCCCAAACAACGAATACGTCTTTTTTCCTGGCTGTCAGTTGAGCGGCTCCTCGCCCGACTACACCGAAAAGGCATACGGATTTTTGCGTGACACCTTCCACGATGTCGGTTTGATGTTGCGCTGCTGTGGCGCTCCCGCCGACTGGGCTGGACGCAAGGATTTATTCGCCGAATCCCAATCCGAATTCCGCACAGAGCATGAAAAACTGGGCAAGCCCAAAGTTATCCTCACCTGTTCGAGTTGCTATCAGGTTTTCCAACAGCATTACCCCGAAGTGGATATTCTTTCCTTCTGGGATGTCTACGACCAGCACGGACAATTCCCCAAGCGCGAGTTCGCCGCGCCCGTGGCAATTCACGACCCATGTTCGACCCGCTACGAGAATCATATTCAAGATTCAATTCGCAGCATCCTGACCAGGATGGGCGGCGAGATTCAAGAACTGGAACTCAGCCGCGAGAAGACCGAATGCTGTTCCTTCGGCGGCGCGATGTGGCTGGCAAACAAACCCGTCGCGGAGAAGGTCGTCCAGCGCCGCATCCACGAAAGTCCGCTGGATTACGTCACCTACTGCGCCATGTGCCGCAACTTCTTCGCAAAACGCGGCAAACGCACCACGCATATCTTCGACTATATCTTCGGCGCAACGGAAGCGGATTTGGCGCTCGTTCCCGCTGTCGGCTTCTCGCAAAATCACGAGAACCGCGCCCGCCTGAAAGAAAAATTTCTCAAAGAACTGTGGAGCGAAACCATGCCTGAGCAAGCCGCCTTTGAATCCATCCGCCTGACCCTGCCCGACGATGTGCAGAAGCAAGTCGAAGACCGCCTGATTTTGGTCGAGGACATGCAGAAGGTCATCGAGAACGCCGAGCGCACGGGCAAGCGCATGTTCAACAGCTCCACCAAACATTATCTCGCCTACTTCAAACCCGCCAGCGTCACCTATTGGGTCGAGTACACGCCGCAAGCTGACGGCTCCTTCCTCGTCCACAAGGCGTACAGTCACCGCATGGAGATTGGCAAATGACGCAATACTTCGACCCCACCCAATACGAAGGCTGGGTCTGCGCCGACTGTGGCGTCCCGCTGGAAATGGGCAAGGCAGACATCTCCTACCTCGGCAATTCCTTCCCCGTCGATTTACTCAAATGCCCCAACTGCGGGCTGGTTCTGATTCCCGAAGAACTCGCCCTCGGCAAAATTCAGGAAGTGGAAAAAACGCTGGAGGACAAGTGAGCAACTGTCCCACCCGACAACCGATGTACGAAAACGGCTCCCTGAGCAAGGCAACAGGCGACAAGACCCTGCGCCCTGGCGGCTTCGACCTGACCGACCGCCTGCTGACTCTCTGCGAGTTGTCCGCCGACTCTCGCATTGTGGATGTAGGCTGCGGCACGGGCGGAACGGTGGAATATCTGCGGGATTCTGGATTCGCCCACGCGATTGGAATCGACCGCTCGGAGCTGCTCCTGCAAACGGGAATCTGCCGCCGCCCCGACCTGCCCCTCGCTTGCGCCTGGAGCAAGTCCCTGCCGATGGCTTCTGGTCACGCGGACGCCATCCTGGCCGAATGCAGTTTCTCCGCCATGGCAGGCTTGGACGGAGCCTTGACCGAATTTCATCGCGTCCTCCGTTCTGGCGGACGGCTGGCGCTGAGCGACATCTACGCCCGCAACGCCGAAGGCTTGCCCGCCCTGCATTCCCTCCCGCTCAGTTGCGGACTGCGGCACGCCGTCACCCGTGAGCAATTGACCGAAAATTTGCAAGCGCACGGTTTTGAAATCGCCGTCTGGGAAGACCACTCGGAGATGTTGAAGCAACTCGTCGGGCAGATGATTCTCGCCCACGGCTCCATGCGCGAGTTCTGGAGCCAATCCGAGCCTGGCACCGACCCGATGGAACTTCAAATTGCAGTCGGCAAAGCAAAACTTGGCTACCATCTTTTGGTTGCGCAGAAAACGTAGATGGTTTGTGTCATGCTGAGCGGAAGCGAAGTATCTCTACGATTGAGGCAGAGACCCTTCGGTCGCGAAAAGCGCGCTCCCTCAGGGTGACACAGATAAAAATGTGGATTTACCCGCTTGCAGCGGTTGATTGTAAATATCAAAACAAAAGGAGAAATCATGAAACTGAGAAAAGTATGGTTGAACATCAACGGGGTGAACCGCATGTTCATATGCAATCCCGAAAAGGACACCCTCGCGGATGTCCTGCGACGGTTGGGTTTGACGGGTACGAAGGTCGGCTGTGATGACGGGGTGTGCGGTTCCTGCTCGGTCGTCTTGAACGACAAACTTGTCCGCTCCTGCCTGCAAAAAGTCGCCAAGATTCCAGAATACAGCAAAGTGCTGACCATCGAAGGCATCGGCACACCGACCAACCTGCACCCGATTCAAGCGGCATTCATGCAACTGGGCGCGGTGCAATGCGGATTCTGCACCCCAGGCTTCATCGTCTCGACCTACGCCATGTTGAAGGCAAATCCCAACCCCACCCGCGAAGAAGCCCGCGACTGGTTCCAGAAGCACCTCAACGTCTGCCGCTGCACGGGCTACAAGCAAATCGTGGACGCGGTCATGGCAGCAGCCAAGGTCATGCGCGGCGAAGCCACCATCGAAGAGATTTCCTTCAAGAATCCCGCCGATGGCGAATTCTACGGCAAACCAGTTACCCGCCCGACAGCTTTGGCGAAAGTCTGCGGTCTCGCGGATTACGGCGACGACCAGGAACTCAAAATGCCCGCCGAAACCCTGCACGTTGCAATCGTCCAACCGAAGATTGCGCATCATGCCAGGATTCTGAACATCGACTTCAGCGAAGCCGAGAAAATGCCCGGCGTGGTGAAGATCGTCACCTACAAAGACCTCAAAGCCGCAGGCGGATCGAACCTCTTTGCGGAAGCTCACTTCCACGAGCGGACTACGGTCATGGTCCCCAGCCGCCAGGTTTTGATGGAAGACAAGATTTACCGCTGGGGTGACGTTGTGGCACTGGCAGTTGCCGATACGAAGGATCACGCCCGCGCCGCCGCCGCCAAGGTCAAGGTCGAGATCGAACGGCTGCCGGAATACCTCAACTATCTGGACGCCGTCGTACCCGACGCCATGCGCATCCATGAAGACACGCCCAACATTTTCTCCATGCAGCCCGTCGTTAAGGGCGTGGGCTTGGAAGAGCCGTCCAAAGTGGCGGAGATGATCGATGAATCCGCTTTCAGCGTCGAGGGCAGCTTCTACTCCACGCGTGAGCCGCATCTCTCCATCGAAGGAGTAACGCTTCAAGCCTACTTTGATGAAGACGACAACCTGACAATCCAGTGCAAATCACAGGGCGTTTATTCATCCTTGGGACGCTTGGGCAATGCCCTCGGTGTTCCCAAGAGCAAGACCCGCATCATCGTGAATCCCACGGGCGGAAGTTTCGGCTGGTCTACCAACGCAGGTGACGTCGCTCTTGCCGGGGCTGCCACCGTGGTGACAAAGATGCCCTGCGCCCTCTCCATGACCTATGAGGAGTTCATGCACTTCACCGGCAAACGCTGCCCGAGCCACTCCAACGGACGCGCCGCCTGTGACAAGGACGGCAAGATCACGGCGGTCGAGTTTGATTTCGGCATGGATCACGGCGCCTACTCGTGGGGCGGCGATGACCTCATGACCAAGCAGGTGCGCTTTGCCTTCTTCCCCTATAAGGTGCCGAATGTAGCCGGGCTCACCCGCATTGCAAACACAAATCACAACCTGGGTGTGGCGTATCGCAGCTACGGTTCCCCCCAAGCCTACACCATGAGCGAGGCGCTGATGGACATGCTGGCGGAGAAAGCCGGCATCGACCCGTTCGAATTCCGCTGGCGCAACATCGCCCGTCAAGGCGACACCAATATCAACAGCTATCCCTTCCGTCAGTACCCGATGGAAGAGATCATGACGAAGATGCGTCCCCACTATGAGCGGGCGGTCAAGGAAGCCAAGGAGAAGGATACCCCCGAAGTGCGCCGCGGAGTCGGACTCGCCTGGGGCGGATTCAACGTCTCGGAAGGACCCACTGACAAAGCCACTGTTCATCTTGAACTCATCCCCGGCGACATCATCGTCAAATACGACACCTGGCAGGAAATGGGTCAGGGTGGCGACATCGGCTCGTTGATGGTGACTCTCGAAGCGCTCAAACCGATGGGTGTGACTCCTGACCGCATCCGCCTCGTCCAGAGCGACACCAAGCTCTGCGCCGACAGCGGCATGTCCGCCGGCAGCCGCTCGCACTTCATGAACGGTGGCGCGACCATAAACGCAGCCGAGAAACTCATGAACGCCATGCGCAAGCCGGACGGCACGTATCGCACGTATGACGAGATGGTCAAGGAAGGCATCCCCACAAAATACGAAGGTCAATACCTGACCGCTGTCTTGAAGGGACTCTGCCGTCTCGACCCGAACACTGGCATCGGCGACCCGCATCCCGCCTACACCTACATCCTGAACCTGGCGGAAGTGGAAGTGGATACGAAGACCGGCAAGACTCGCGTCATCCGCTTCACCTGCGTGGACGAAGTCGGCAAGGTCGGCAACATCGACGCGGTCAACGGTCAGGCATACGGTGGAATCTCCCATAGCATCGGCTTTGCGCTCAGTGAGAATTATGACGATGTCAAGAAGAACACCAACATTGCGAACAGTGGCGTGCCCTACATCAAGGATATTCCAGACGACATCACCGTCATCCATCTTGAAAACCCCGATGTGGCTGGTCCGTTCGGCTCCTCTGGCGCATCCGAAGCGTTCCAGTCTTCGGGTCACGTGGCAGTGCTGAACGCCATCAACAACGCCTGCGGCGTCCGCATCTACGAAATGCCCGCCACCAAGGAAAAGGTCAAGGCTGGCTTGGAGACTCTCGCCAAAGGCGGAAAAGTCCTGCCACCCAAGAAGTACTTCCTTGGCTCCGACCTGTATGATGAATTGGAGAACATCAAGGCAAATCCTGTCGCGTTCGGCGGCGATGACCTGTTCATCCCGCTCGGCGGCGCAGATGCGGAGAGATTCTTCTAAACGCCTGTGAATGAAAACGTAGGTCACGCTTGAAGCGTGACCTACAGAAAGCCTTGAACCACGGAGACACTGAGGCACGGAGTTTTTAATTTTTTCCTCTGTGTCTTCGTGCCTCCGTGGTTAGACAGAATTTTTATCAAGCGAGTTGACTTTGGAAAAAGCAAAAGGAAACATCAAAGACTGTCTTCAACATGAGCCTGCCTTTTGCACGGCGGCATGTCCGTTTCATTTGGACGTGCGCGACTTCAACGAAAAAATGCAGCGCGGCGCGTTCAATGCCGCATATCGGCTTTACTTGAACACCGTGGGGTTTCCCGCCATTGTCTCTGCCCTGTGCGACGAGCCATGCAAGGCGGTCTGTCCACGGCGGGAAACGGACAGCGCAATTTCCCTGCGCCTGCTCGAAGCCGCCGCGCTGAAATATGCCCGCAACCCAAACCCCAACAACTACAACGTCCCGACCAAAAACAAGAAAGTCGCCATCATCGGCGCGGGTCCCAGCGGACTTGCCTGTGCCCTGCGCTTTTCATCCAAAAAATATGATGTCACCGTCTTCGAGCGTTCCGACCGCATCGGCGGACATCTTTGGGATATGCTGCCGCCCGAAATTTTTTTGAAGGAATTCGAACGGCAGTTCATGTATGAAAAATACGAACTGCACCTGAACACGGAAATTACAAGTCTTGACGACTTGAACTTCTACGCAGTCTACGTCGCCACGGGAGCGGGCGGCGCGGACTTTGGGCTGGTCAGCGACCCAGGCGGAGCCTACGCCTCGAACAGGGCGGGCGTCTTCCTCGGCGGCTCGCTCATGGGCGGAACCAGCATGACCGCCATCGCGGACGGACTTAACGTCACCGCTGCGATGGAACGCTACATCAAAGTCGGAAGCATGAACCAGCCGATGGAAACGGTCAGCACGAAACTGGCTCTCGACCCAAAGTTGATTACCGTTACCAAACCTGTTTTACCTCAAGACGGAATCACCTTCACCCAAGACGAAGCCATTCTTGAGGCAAAGCGTTGCCTGCGTTGCTCCTGTGACGCTTGCATCCGCTACTCTGACCTCATACGGTATTTCAAAAAATTTCCAAAACGAATAGCAGAAGAAGTTGAAGTGACCATCCACCCTGGTACGCTGGATGGCAACGGCACGCTTGCGACCCGTCTCATCTCGACGTGCAATCAGTGCGGCTTGTGTGGTGAGGTCTGTCCTGTCGGCATTGACGTGGGCGACCTCCTGCTCCAGAACCACCGCATCATGCGCGAGAAGGGAGCCATGCCCTGGGCGTTCCACGATTTCTGGCTGAGGGACATGGAGTTCACCAACAGCGAATCCGCGCATTTGGCGCGCACGCCCAACGGATACAGCCAGAGCAAATTTATGTTTTTCCCTGGCTGTCAACTCGGCGCGTCTGACCCGCAATATGTGACCGAGAGTTATCGCTGGCTGTTGTCGCATCAACCCGATACGGCGCTTTTCCTCAATTGCTGCGGCGCTCCCGCTGAATGGGCTGGCGACCAAAAACTTCACGGCGAGGTCATCGCCAAAATCCGCGAGCAGTGGATTGCCCTCGGCAAACCCGCCGCCGTCCTTGCCTGCCCGACTTGCAATCAGATGTTCGAGCGCTACCTGCCCGACATCGAACGGGTCTTCCTCTACAATTTGATTCAAGACTGGGGGGCTTCACCGTCCAAGCCTGGGGACGGAGAAATCATCTCGGTCTTTGACCCGTGCGCCAGCAGGCACGAGCCTGGGTTACAGCAGGCTGCCCGCCAGATTGTCGCGCAAGCGGGATTCATCCACGAGCCGCTTCCGCTTGAGGGGAAACTCGCCGCGTGTTGCAGTTGGGGCGGACAAGTCTCCACCACCAATCCGCGCTATGCCCGTGAGGTGATTTCGGCGCGGATTACGCAGAATGAAAATCCCTACGTCACATATTGTGTCAACTGCCGCGATAATTTTGCCTCAGCGCAAAAACCCGTCTATCACCTGCTGGACATCGTGTTTGGCTTGCACGGCTCGAACCGCAAACCGCCCACCTGGACTCAGCGCAGGGAGAATCGCATCGCGCTCAAAAATCAGGCGCTGGGTGAATTTTGGAAGGATGAAATTCAAATGGAAAAACGCCCCATTCATTTAATCGCCACTCCCGAAGTCAGGCAAAAGATTAGCAACGAGATGATTCTGGAAACCGACATCGAAGCGGTCATCGAGCATTGCGAAGCCAGCGGCAGAAAAATGCTCAACCCAAACACGGGACATTTCATCGGGCATCTGCAAGTTGGCAACATGACCTATTGGGCTGAATACGCTCCCGCCGAGAACGGATTCGAGTTATTCAATGCCTACAGTCATCGCATGAGCATTGACGAAGGCTAGTCCGCTAATCCTCGCTAATCTACGCCAATCTTTTTCATTCGCGAGTATTAGCGCAGATTAGCGGATAAAAAGAAGTCCACTAACATAAAGGAACCATTATGAAACTTAGAAAAATGTGGCTGAATATCAATGGCGCGAATCGCATGTTCATGTGCGACCCCGAAAAGGACACCCTCGCGGATGTCCTGCGCCGCATCGGATTGACGGGGACGAAAGTCGGTTGTGACGAAGGCGTCTGCGGTTCCTGCACGGTCATCTTGAACGACAAACTCGTCCGCTCCTGCCTCAAGAAAATCCGCGCCATCGAGGAATACAGCAAAGTGCTAACCATCGAAGGCATCGGCACGCCAACCAACCTGCATCCGATTCAAGTCGCGTACATGAATCTTGGCGCGGTGCAATGCGGATTCTGCACGCCAGGTTTCATCATCTCGACCTATGCCCTGCTACTGGCAAACCCCAACCCAACCCGCGAACAAGCCCGCGACTGGTTCCAGAAGAATCTCAACGTCTGCCGCTGCACGGGCTACAAGCAAATTGTGGACGCGGTCATGGCGGCTGCGAAGGTCATGCGCGGTGAAGCCACCATCGAAGACATCACCTATCAACTCCCAGAAGACAAGGAATATTACGGCAAGCCCATCGCGCGTCCGTCAGCGTTATCCAAAGTCTGCGGACTCGCGGACTACGGCGACGACCAGGAACTCACCATGCCTTCGGGCAGTTTGCACGCGGCAGTTGTCCAACCGAGAATCGCGCACCACGCCAAGATTCTCAAGATTGACACTGCCGAAGCGGAGAAAATGCCTGGCGTGGTCAAAATCATCACCCACGTCGAACTCAAAGCGGCGGGCGGCTCCAACATCATGGCGGAGGGACAATTCCACGAGCGGACGACGGTCATGGTTCCCAGCCGCAAAGTCCTCGCCGAAGATAAAATCTATCGCTGGGGTGACATCGTCGCGCTGGCAGTCGCCGACACGAAAGACCATGCTCGCGCCGCCGCTGCCAAAGTCAAGGTCGAGATTGAGCAGTTGCCCGAATATCTCAACTTCCTCGACGCGGTCATGCCCGACGCCATGCGTATCCACGAAGACACGCCCAACATTTTTTCCATGCAACCCGTCTTGAAAGGCGCGGGGCTGGAAGAACCATCCAAAGTTGCGGACATTATCGACGAATCCGCTTTCAGCGTGGAGGGCAGTTTCTTCTCGTCGCGTGAGCCGCATCTTTCCATCGAAGGCGAGACGCTCCAAGCCTACTTCGACGAAGACGACAACCTGACGGTGCAGTGCAAATCTCAGGGCGTGTACGCATCCATCAGCCGCATGGGCAATCCTGTCGGCATCCCGAAGGAAAAAATCCGCATCATCATGAATCCCACGGGCGGAAGTTTCGGCTGGTCAACCAACCCTGGCGATGTCGCCCTCGCCGCCGCCGCAACTGTCGTCACGAGAATGCCCGTCGCGCTTTCGATGACCTACGAAGAGTCGCAGCACTTCACGGGCAAGCGCAGTCCCACCCACTCGAATGGTCGCGTTGCCTGCGATGAAAACGGCAAAATCACCGCCGCCGAATTCGACTTTGGCATGGATCACGGCGCGTACTCGTGGGGCGGCGACGACAAAATGACCAAGCCCGCGCGCTTCGTTTTCTTCCCATACATGGTTCCCCACGCCGCGGGGCTTGTCCGCGTGGCGAACACCAACCACAACTTCGGCGTGGCGTATCGCAGCTATGGCTCTCCGCAAGCCTACACCCTCAGCGAAGCCCTCATGGACATGCTCGCGGAAAAAGCGGGCATCGACCCCTTCGAGTTCCGCTGGCGCAACATCGCCCGCCCTGGCGACACCAACATCAACAGTTATCCTTATCGCGTCTATCCGATGGAAGAAATCATGCGGAAGATGAAGCCACACTACGAGCGGGTGATGAAGGAAGCGCGGGAGAAGGACACGCCCGAATTGCGGCGCGGCATCGGACTCGCTTGGGGCGGGTTCAACGTGACCCGAGCGGGAGGCTACGCTGACAACGCCACCGTCGCGCTCGAACTCAACCCCGATAACACGTTCACCAAATTCGACACCTGGCAGGATGTCGGTCAGGGCGGAGACATCGGCTCGTTGATGGTGACCCTTGAAGCGCTCAAACCGTTGGGCGTGACTCCCGACCACATCCGCCTTGTGCAAAACGACACCAAACTCTGCCCCGACAGTGGCATGTCCGCCGCCAGCCGCTCGCACTACATGAACGGCAACGCCACCCTCATCGCCGCCGAAAAGCTGATGAACGCCATGCGCAAGCCTGACGGCACATATCGCACCTACGACGAGATGGTCAAGGAAGGCATCCCGACGAAATACGAAGGCATCTACGAGACCACCGCCACGGCGGGACTCTGCCGCCTCGACCCGAACACGGGCGTCGGCGACCCGACCCCAGCCTACACCTACGCCTTGAATCTGGCGGAAGTCGAAGTCAACACCAAGACGGGCAAGACCCGCGTCATCCACTTCACGGTTGTGGATGAAGTCGGCAAAGTCGGCAACATCGACGCGGTCAACGGGCAGGCGTACGGCGGCATCTCGCACAGCATCGGCTTTGCGTTGACCGAGAACTACGACGACGTGAAGAAGAACACCAACATCGCCAACAGCGGCGTCCCCTACATCAAAGACATCCCCGACGACATCACCGTCATCCACCTCGAAAACGCCGACCCAGACGGACCCTTCGGCTCCTCGGGCGCATCCGAAGCGTTCCAGGCGGCGGGACATGTGGCAGTGCTGAACGCCATCAACAACGCCTGCGGAGTCCGCATCTACGAAATGCCCGCCACCAAAGAGAAGGTCAAGGCGGGCTTGGAAATCATCGCCAAAGGCGGCAAAGTCCAACCGCCGAAGAAATATTTCCTCGGCTCGGATTTGTATGATGAACTGGATAACATCAAGGCGAATCCAGTAAAATTCAAGAAGTAATCTTCGTTGTGTCATTCTGAGCGGAGCGAAGAATCTCTCATTTCAGTGGTAGAGACCCTTCGCTACGCTCAGGGAATCACATGAATTGAACGAGGCTCAACTAATGACAGAGACCAAGCCCGTCATCTGCTACAAATGCCAAAAGGAACTAGTGCCGACCAAGACGTACCTGAGTTACCTCGGACACAGTTTCTCCGCCGACATTCTCAAATGTCCCGAGTGCGGCGAGGTGTACATTCCCGAAGAACTGGCGAAGAGCCGCATTGCCGAAGTCGAAATGCAGCTCGAAGACAAATAGGTGAAACATGGATAACATGGAACAACTCATCACCCTTCGCAAGCAGGGATTTTATTGCAGCCAGATGATTCTCTTGCAAGGCATGGAGCAGATGGGCAAGACCAACCCCGATTTAGTCCGCGCCATGCACGGCTTGGCGGGCGGACTTGGATTCAGCGGCGAACTGTGCGGCGCGTTGACGGGCGGCGCATCCCTGCTGGGGCTGTACGCGGGCAAAGGCACACCCGAGCAAGAGGAAGACCCGAAACTCGATTTCATGATTCAAGGTTTGGTCAAATGGTTCAAAGCGGAATACGGCGAGCAATTCAGCGGCGTCCGCTGTGAGGAGATTCTCGCTGGAAACAACCAGAACAAGATGACACGCTGTCCACTGATGGTGAGCGGCGTGCTTCAAAAGGTCAACGAGTTGCTGGTGGAAAACGGCTTCGACCTTTCGGGGTTGGACGATGAGTAAGGGCGACCCTTCAATGATGAGCGAAGCGCAACTTAACTCTGAGCGGGTCGCCCCTACCGAAATCCTTTTCCACACCGAAAGCGTCTGCCCCGAATGCCTTGCGCGGATTCCTGCCGCGCGTGTTCTGCATGACGGCGACGTCTATCTCGAAAAGACCTGTCCACAGCACGGGGAATTTTGCACGGTCGTCTGGCGCGGCGCGGACAGTTTCAAAAATTGGGTGAGACCCAAAACCCCATCCTTTCCCAAAAATCCAACCACCGAAGTCAAAGATGGCTGTCCCTACGATTGCGGCTTGTGCGCCGAACATCGCCAGCACACCTGCTCGGTTCTGCTGGAAGTGACCCAGCGCTGCGACCTGCATTGTCCCGTCTGCTTTGCAGATTCGGGGAACGACGATTCAGCCGACTGGTCACTGGCGGAGGTGGAGGACTGGTTCAAGCGATTGAGCGCGGAAAGTACCTCGTTCAACATCCAGATTTCGGGCGGCGAACCCTGCGTCCGCGACGACCTGCCCGAAATCATCCGCGTTGGGCTTTCATATGGATTCAAATATTTTCAATTGAACACGAACGGTCTGCGGCTGGCGCGTGACTCCGCATATCTGACTGAACTCAAAGCGGCGGGACTTTCGACGGTCTTTCTGCAATTCGACGGCACGCGCGACGAAATCTACAAAACCATTCGCGGACGCGGACTGCTCGACCAAAAGCTGAAAACCATCATGCACTGCCAAGAGCAGGGCGTTGGCGTTGTGCTTGTGCCGACCCTGATTCCCAAAGTCAACACGGACGACATTGGGAATATCATCCGCCTGGCGCTGGAACATTCGCCCAACGTGCGCGGCGTGCATTTTCAACCCATCAGTTACTTCGGACGCTACCCCGAATCTCCCGCCGACGAAGCGCGAATCACCATCCCCGAAACACTGCGGGAAATCGAATCTCAAACCGACGGCATGATTCGCACCGATGTGTTTTGTCCGCCTGGGTGTGAGAATGCGCTGTGTTCATTTCACGGCAATTTCGTGCTCATGCCCAACGGCAACCTCAAAGCCATCACCCAACACAAGGAGGACTCCTGCGGTTGCAAGCCCATCGTCGCGGAAGAGGGCGCGGCGCGGACACGGGCTTTCGTGGCGGAGAATTGGTCGGCGCCGAATCTCATCACGCAACTGCCTGTCTTCGGCGGTCAAAGTTTGGGCGAGTGGGATGTCTTTCTGGAGCGGAAGCGCACGCATTCTTTCTTCGTCTCTGGCATGGCGTTTCAGGACGCCTGGAATTTGGATTTGGAACGCCTGCGCGATTGCTGTATCCACATTGCCAGCCGCGACGGAAGACTGGTTCCGTTCTGCGCGTATAACTTGACGGATAAAAATGGGAAATCGTTGTATCGAAATGCAGGGTCAAAGGTCGAAGGTCAAAAGTCTTTAGAGAAATAATATGAGAATAACCCCGCTTGATTCTTGGGTAAAAGAAAAGATAAACGGCGCTGACCTTCAGGCATGGCAATTATCAAAGTTGAATGAGACTTTGGCATTGGCGCGGGGCAAGAGCGCGTTTTATAAAAAACATTTCGAGGGACTGCCTGAAACGCTCTCGTCTTTGGATGACCTGCGGCAATTCCCGTTCACCACGGCAGAAGACATCCGCCAGAATCCGCTGCGGTTTGTGTGCGTGCCACAGGGTAATATTCAGCGGATCGTGACCTTGCAAACGTCGGGGACGACGGGTGAGCCAAAGCGAATCTTCTTCACCGCCGAAGACCAGCAGTTGACGATTGATTTCTTCGGCGTGGGCATGTCTGTGCTGACGGAGACTGACGAGCGCGTTTTGATCTTCCTGCCTGGCGAAACGCCTGGAAGCGTGGGCGACCTGCTGCGGATGGGTTTGGAGCGCAAGGGCAGAAAGCCCATCCCGTACGGCATGGTCAAAGACCCGTTTCACGCGTTGGATGTGATGGAAAGCCAGCAGGCGGATTGCCTTGTCGGTTCACCGACTCAGATTTTGAGTCTGGCACGGAGGTGGAATCCACATAATAAAGCGCCGCGCACGATTCTGCTTTCCACGGATTATGTCCCTGCGGCGATTGTCAACGTGTTGGAAAATATCTGGGGCTGCAAGGTCTTCAACCACTACGGAACCACCGAGATGGGCTTAGGCGGTGGCGTGGAATGTGAGGCACATCGCGGTTATCACTTGCGCGAAGCGGACATGCTGTTTGAAATTGTGAATCCCGAAACGGGTGAACCCGTCCCCGATGGAGAATACGGCGAAGTGGTCTTCACCACGCTGACTCGGCGCGGAATGCCGCTCATCCGCTACCGCATGGGAGACCGAAGCAGGTTCCTCGTTGGCAAATGTCCATGCGGGACGAAGTTGCGGACGATGGAAAAGATTCGCGGACGGTTCAGCGGGTTTGTCCGCGTGGGCGATGAGACATTGAAACTCCCCGACTTCGATGAGGCGTTGTTCCCCATTCAAGGGTTGCTGAATTTCTCGGTAACAGTGTCAGGCTCGGGCGGGGATGAATTTCTGCTGGTCGAGGCGCACATGCTCACAGACGAGGATTCAATCCGTGAGGTGGAAAGGTCCCTAAGTCTTATTTCATCCATAAAAAACCTAAAAGTAATTGTTCACTGCTACCATGGCCCAAAAGAGTCAGGCAACCTACTCAAACGAATCATTATAGATAAGCGAAACCAAGAGAAGATTGAAAATGCAATGTATGCATCTAAGTGATTCCCAAGTACCTTTGCCGATCATGACCTCCAGTTTGAAGATGGCTTTGGGATTAAGCGATATTCCGCGAGTGGCATTTGTAGGTTCCGGGGGAAAGACGACAGCCCTTTTTTGCCTGGCACGCGAATACCAATTGTCGGTCATTGTAACTGCCACATCGCGCCTGGAAATTTTTCAGACACAATATGCAGATCAGCACTTCCATTGTGACGATCCTTTGGGTTGGGGTGGAAATTTGCCGCAAGATATATCTGGAGTAACTTTGTTTTCCGGTCCGAAAAATGATCACTCCGTTGACGGACTGGGACATGATGCCCTTCAGCAGGTTTTATTACTGGCTGACAGGAAAGACGTGCCGCTCTTGATCGAAGCGGACGGCTCCCGCCGTCATCCGGCAAAAGCCCCGGCACAACATGAGCCACCAATCCCTGATTTTGTTGATTCTGTTGTGGTTGTAACAGGATTATCTGCCCTGGGAAAACCCTGCACCACAGAATGGGTTCATCGTCCCGAAATTTATGCCAATTTGTCCGGGCTGAAACTTGGGGATTTGATTTCTGTGAAGGCAATGGAGGATGTGCTATGTCATCCATACGGAGGTTTGAAGAACATTCCGGTATCCGCACGCAGAATTGCGCTCTTGAATCAGGCAGATACACCAGACCTCTGCTTCCAGGCATGCGAGCTTGCGGTCAGGCTTTTATCAACCTATCAATCCGTAATCGTATCCGCGCTGAACAGGAAAGATAGTGCATTGGACATCCCCATAATCAATGCCATTTACAAGTAACTCTTCTCTCTAGGTATGAGAAAATGGTCAATGCGTATCGGCCCGAATGGGAATTAGCGCTGTGATCGAAGAAGCCATCATAACGTCCTGTTGGTTTTGATCGAATTATGATATTTTCAAGAGCGAGGACACTATGAAAAGACTATATGAAGCTATGGTTGGGCTCCTGCGCCAGAATGAGAGTTTTGTGGTGGCTACTTTGTTCGACAAATCGGGCTCCGCGCCGCGCAGTGATGGCGCGAAGATGGTGGTTCGGGTAGACGGTTCGATTGCGGGAACCATCGGCGGCGGACGGCTGGAGGCTGAGGCGATTGGTCTTGCCAAAGCGATGATTGGGGCGCGGAAGACGGTGGTGCATTCGTTCAACCTGACCAGCAAAGACGCGGCAGGTTCGGACATGATTTGCGGCGGCGTGGGGGAGATTTTGATTGACTTCATTGACGCGAGCGACGGGAACAACTTGAAGGTTTATGCCGAAGCTGCCGACATCGTGAAGCGCGGCAAACGCGGCTGGCTGATTACCATTTTGGGCAAGCCCGCCGCAGATGAGGGAATCAGCAGGCAGCAGTGTCTGGTGAAACCTGACAGGTCGTTGGTCGGCGAAGTGACATGCGACCCTTACCTGCTGGAAAAACTGATTGCGGGTCCCGCGAAGATTACCCTGCACTCTGAAATTTTCGACGACCAGCGTTTTCTGGTGGAGCCTTTGCGCGAGGGCGGGACGGTTTATATTTTTGGGGCGGGACATGTCTCGCAAAAAATTGCGCCGCTCAGCGAAAGCGTCGGTTTCAAGACTGTTGTCATAGATGACCGCGCAGACTTTGCCAACCGTGAGAGATTCCCTGAGCCCATCGAGGTCAGGGTGATTGACTCGTTCAAAACCCTTCCCCAACTTGACATCAACGATAACAGTTATCTGGTCATCGTCACCAGGGGACATCTATTCGACAGGCATGTGCTTGGGCTGGTGCTAAGAAGCGAGGCGGCATACGTCGGCATGATTGGCAGCCGCAACAAACGGGATTTGATTTACGATGATATGGTCGCCAAGGGATTTACGCGGGAGGAATTATCGCAGGTTCACTGTCCCATTGGCACGGCAATTGGCGCGGAAACACCCGAAGAACTGGCGGTCAGTATTGTCGGGGAGTTAATCAAGGTCAGGGCGGAGAAAAGTGCGCCGAAGAAGGAAGGTCCCGCTGTGGCGTGTTGTGAAATCAAGGAGGTGTAATCTCCCTCTATCTCAGGAAACCCACCTGACTGAGCCAGTCTCTGTTGTGTCGTAGCCACCCAGGTTGTTGATTTCAGTTTTTGCCAGCGAAGTATCCAGCCATTCCTTGAGCGCCCGGACAGATTCCAATTCCCATCTATCGGCGGGGATGACGAGATCGTAGCGCTCGGTGGTCAGCAATTTGAAGCCAAGTCCAAATGAGAGCGCAGCAGTTTCCACTGCCAAGCCTACTTCCGCCTGTCCCTTGCTGATAGTGCGCGCCACTTCGGAGTGGGTCATTTTTTCGTCTTGATAACCAGCAATGCCTGATGTGTTTATGCCAGCCCGATGGAGTTGTGCATCCAGCCAAACGCGCGTCCCCGATCCCTGCTGGCGGTTGACAAAACGGATGCCTGGCTTTGCCAAATCTGTCAGGTCATTCAGCCCAAGTGGATTCCCCGGTGCTAAAATCAATCCCACGCGGCGATGCGCCAACGTGAGCAGCGCCACTTTCTGCCCCGGCAGCAACTTGCGGACAAACGGCTCGTTGTACGTGTCGGTGGCTTCATCCCAAAGGTGGCAGCCCGCAAGGTCAGCGTTTTTTTCAGCCAGTGCAATCAGTCCACCCAAACTTCCGCTGAAGGATAAATGCAAGCTCAGTTCTGGATTGACTTCATGATACTGCGCGGCAATCATCGCCAGCGACGGGTCGTGACTTCCTATAAAACGCAGAACGTTGGACGGGTGTTCTTCCTGTTTGATAGAGAATGTTTTCCAGCGATCCAGCGCCGTCCGCATAGATTGTTCGATTTCATCGGGCGTATACCCCGCCGTGATGATTTCCAGCAAAAAGGCTTCGGTGCGATTGAACAAAGTCGCCTTTCGCAGCGGAGATTGATCCTGACCCGATAGATTGTCCACCACCTTTGTGCCTTTGCCGACATGGCTGATGATCAAGCCCTGGTGTGCCAGTTCCTGATATGCGCGCATGATGGTGCCTGTGGTGCAATTCCACTTCTCGGTCATCTTGCGCATTGGCGGCAGCGACTCGCCGGGTTTGATGATACCCGAAAGAATGTCATCACGGATAGATTCGACAATTTGCTGGTAGAGGTGGGATTGTTCCATGCTTCGAGTATAGTTTGAGGGATTATATTTTGCAAGTTTGAAACCGGGGGAAGTTGAACAGGTGTCATAAAAACACAGTTGCCAATTTGAGTTATACCTGATGTGCTCACTCAACAAGTATTACTCATTTAATAATTTGTTCTTATACCGTTTCCGCCGCTGTACAAGATGTTCCCCTGGACGAAAAGTTGTTGAAGTGCATGAATCAAAAGCGGCGGAGATTTATCTCCGCCGCCTACGTGCCGCCTACGCTCTTAAACGAAACTTATGCCCGTATACAATCATTCCCCACAATATCCTTCATCCTAAGGATTTAAGCTATCAACTTGGTTTTGTCATCCCATCATCGACTTCGGACGGTACTGCAGTGCCTCCGCCAGATGTGCGGATTGGATATCCTCACTTCCTGCCAGATCTGCAATGGTGCGTGCAAGTTTCAGGATGCGATGATAGGCACGCGCCGATAGGTTGAGTTGACTCATCGCCGCCCGCATCAAACTCTGCCCTTCATCCTGCAACTGGCAGAATTTTCTAATCTCGCCGATGCGCATGTCAGCGTTACAGATGATTTCGGTGGATTTGGAACTGGGATTCGTGAATCGGGCTAGTTGAATATCACGCGCGGCTTGCACACGAGAGCGAATCGATTCGGATGACTCGCTGATTTTGTTGCCGCTGAGTTTTTCATAATCCACCCTTGGGACTTCGATGTGAATGTCAATTCTATCGAGCAAGGGACCTGAAATGCGTTTCTGATATTTGGTTACAACCGCAGGGGCGCAGGTACAGGGTTTGACTGAGTCGCCATAGTATCCACATGGGCATGGATTCATAGCAGCAACCAATTGGAAATTTGCTGAAAAAGTAAGCGAGCCTTTGGCGCGGCTGATGGTGACGACTTTATCTTCCATCGGTTGACGCATCACTTCGAGGACGCGAGTGCCGAATTCGGGGAATTCATCAAGGAACAGAACACCGCGATGTGCAAGGGAGATTTCACCGGGCTTGGGGATATTTCCGCCGCCGACCAGACCTGCGTGTGAAATGGTGTGATGGGGGGAACGAAACGGACGATATCGAATTAATGGAGTTCCTGTTGGCAATTGATCTGCAACAGAATAAATGCGGGTGACGTCCAAAGATTCTTCGATGCTCATCTCTGGCAGGATGCCGGGCAAGGCACGGGCAAGCAATGTTTTCCCCGCTCCTGGACTTCCCACCATCAACATGTTATGCCCTCCAGCGGCTGCGACTTCAAGCGCACGTTTGACGTGCTCCTGCCCTTTGACTTCGCTGAAATCTGTGGGGATGAACAACGGTTCAAGTAAATCGCCTGCGGGGAGATAAGACTCGATGGTTTGCCGACCAGCCAGATGGTTGTAAAGGTCAGCAAGCGTTTTGACCGGGATAATCTCCAGATCTGGAATTAAAGCCGCTTCGGGCGCATCCACTTCGGGGACGAACATCCGCTTGAAGCCGTTGGCGCGGGCGGCGGCAGCCATTGGCAAAACCCCGCGCGTATGGCGGACGATTCCATCCAGAGAAAGTTCACCGATGACCAGCGTGCCTTCGATGGCGTCGTGCGGAAGGAAACCCGCAAGGACAATCACGCCGAGCGCGATGGGCAAATCATACGCCGGTCCTTCCTTGCGGACGGATGCAGGCGCAAGGTTTACCACAATTCGGTGACGGGGAAAATGCAGGCCCGCATTCTTGACAGCGGTTTGCACGCGCTCGCGGCTTTCCTGCACGGCGGCATCAGGCAGCCCAACAATCGTCATGCCGGGCAAGCCGTTGGTGTAATCCACTTCGACTTCGACGATGACACCATCAAGTCCCACTACGGCACAGGAGTAGATGCGGGAGAGCATGGGGTTATTTTACATGATAATGGAGGTTGTGAGTCAGATATAATGCCCCGCATGGAAAATCAGAAACACCCCTTCTGGACGCGCGATTCATCCATCCTGCTTGGCGGATTCTTCGTCACCATCTTTCTTATCGTTTACATTTGGTGGCCGCTGGCAGAGGAATATCTCGCATACATGGATTGGAACGGTCCCTGGTGGCTTTACATGGATTGGCTGTTGATTGGCGTCTTCCTTTTCATGTCACTGACGATTGTGGCGCGGGCAAATCTCAAAACCGACTTGTTGATTGTCTTTGTCGGTATCTGCGGCGGGTTGGCAATCGAATCATGGGGCACGCAGACCAATCTCTGGCATTATTACACAGCAGAACGTCCGCCGTTGTGGATCATCCCTGCCTGGCCCATTGCCTCGCTTTCAATTGACCGCATCACCAGATTCCTCAACTGGGCGATTGAACAGGCTGATATGCGAATCAAATTGACTGATTACCGACCACTGATTACTACCCTTTACTGGTTGGTTTTCATCCCTTTCCTAATCCTGATGCTGATCTTCGTCTCCCCCACCTTTGACAAGTCCTATACCTGGCTGTCGTTGATGGTATGCGTTCTGCTGATCTTTACGCCCACGGAACATCGCCTCGCCTTCCTCACCTTTGCTGCAGGTGCTGGGCTTGGCTATTTCCTCGAGCTCTGGGGAACCACCCGCGAATGCTGGACATATTACACTTTCCAAAAGCCGCCACTGTTTGCTGTCCTCGCACATGGGATGGCCGCCGTCGCCTTTTGGCGCGCGGGACTTTTGCTAAAGATGATATGGGGAAAGTTTTTGAAACAATCAAGTGGCCACGTTGAAAACATGACCTATAATGAAAACAGCACGGATTGAGTCCGCGCTGTTTTGTCGAAATCGAATGTTAGTCCAAAAGATTCTTGGGGATGTTTCCGCCGTTGGCGGCAATCTGCTTCAAAACTTCCTTGTGCAGCCAGACATTCATCTTGGCGGAGTCTTTCATCAGATCTGCGGGACAACCAAGCTCGGTCGCCAACTCATTACGGGCCTCGCGGCTGCTGTCAATGCCAAGAACTTTGAGCAGGTCAACGATGGAAACCTTCCAATCGAGTCCGGAACCGGCGGCCATCTGCTCGAGTTTCTTGACCACATCCACCTCGGACATCGGAGTGGGAGCCGGGGCTTGGGCCATGGCAGACTTAGGCATGTCGTCCATCTCATCCTTTTGCGCGGCAACAGGCTTCGGTTTTACAGGCCCGGCAGTAGCGGGTTTATTAACCATCGTTATGGTGGGATTGGAAGGCTTGGCAGAGGCGGTAGGTTTGGTTTCCTCTTCACCCTTTTTAAGTCCAAGTTTCTCCAGAATCTTACCAAAAAGTCCCATGATACATTTCTCCTTTGAATTAATTGACGAAGCATCAAGACATTTTTGCTTGATGCTTTAATTGTATAACTTGTTCGCAGAATTGCAAGAGTTTTCGTGTTAGAGACTTATTAAATTTTTAGCGCAAGTTATGCCTCTTGACAAACAGGAAAACTGGCGTAAAATGTGACTTGCTGGTCACATGACCAGCAAGTCACATGACCCAGAGGTCACAACATGCCCAAACGAACCTTCCTCAATCTTCCCGAAGAGAAACGTCAGGCGGTCGTCGACGCCGCAGTGGACGAATTTGCCGATTACGGTTTCGAGGCTTCGTCCATCAACCGCATTGTGGCAAACAGTGGAATCTCGAAGGGTAGTTTCTATCAATACTTCGAGGATAAGATGGATGTCTTTCGGTATTTGATGGACATGCTCGCGAACGAAAAGACGGTGTTCTTCAAGGATAAGCATCCACCAAGCACCAACCTCGACACCTTCGGATACTTCCACTGGATGATCAAAACAGGCATGGAGTTCAGTTCCACCCACCCTCGCCTCGTGCAGGCAATCAGCCGCGTTTTGCTGGTCGAGGGGATGTACTACGGAAAGGATTTTGCAGAATATCACCAAATGGCAATCGATGCTCTTGCCGCGATGATCAAACAAGCGATAAAAAACGGCGAAGTTGATCCCAGTGTGGATGTGGACCTGGCTGTCATGATCATGGACACCTGGTCGAATGCCATCACCACTTACATCATCAAGGAAGGCATGAAACAAAAAGACATCATGAAATGGCTGCGCTCCGCAAAAACGCAGGAAACAATAGACAAGATGTTGTATGTGATGGAATATGGCTTGCGAAAGACAGAGTCGCAATTTGTGAGCAAGAAATAATGGAAAGGAAAAACCGATGACCTTATACCTGCGTCTTGCATGGCGCAATATCTGGCGGCATAAACGCCGCACCATCATCATCGTCCTTGCCATGTCGATGACATTGGCGTTGATGATGTGGTATGACGGGTTGATCAATGGCTGGACCGACGCCATCTATGGCAACGCCGTGAAAGTATTGGGCGGCAACATCCAAGTCCATGCGGAAGGATACCGCGCGGAGGCGAATTCAAATCCGCTGTTCCCACTGACTGATCCACAAGCGGTGATTCAATCCGCGGAAGCAAATCCACTGACGCTGGCAGCCACGCAACGTATCAAAACGGGCGGGCTGGTCACCAGCCGCGAAGGCGCATTTTCGGTGGGTATCATCGGCATCGAGCCTGAAAAGGAAGTAAAGGTCAATATCATCGGGCAAAATGTCAAGGAAGGTCGGAATATCACCAGCGATGACTTGGATAGTATTCTGATCGGCAAAGGTCTTGCCGATGCGATGGGCGTGAAGGTTGGCGACCGTATTACCATGGTCGGGAGTTCGCAGCACGAGCAAATGCGCCAGCGGACGATGACCATCGTCGGCATTTACGATCTCGGTTTGGCAGACATGGAGAAACAGGATGTTTACATTTCACTTGGTGAAGCACAGGCGCTTTATGAAGTGAATGGCTCCACTGAGGTGGCGATCTTCCTTAACAGACTCGGGCAGGAAAGTAGCGTAATCAACGCTATGCAACCCGCGTTACCCGGTTATGAGATCGAATCGTTTCAGGCAAATTATCCCGAACTTGCATCCACAATCAACACCAAGAGCGGTGTGATGAACATCTTTAGCGTCATCATCATCGCCATTGCGGGCGTGGGTATCCTCAACCTGTTGCTGATGGCGGTGTATGAACGGACGCGCGAGATCGGTGTGCTTGGCGCAATGGGACTCAAGCCGCATCAGATCTCACTCCTGTTCATCCTCGAAGGGACGATGATCGGACTGGTCGGCGCAGCAGCGGGAGTTATCCTCGGGCTAGCGATCAACGGTTACTTGATGAAAGTTGGCGTCGATTTTGGCAGCGCGATGACCCAGGCCGCGAGTTACATGGCGATTGTGCAAAGCCGCGTCTATCCCACATGGGGAATCGAAATGCTACCGATGCGTGTCTCGATGATTGTGATCATCTCTGCGTTGGCAGCGCTCATCCCTGCTGCGGAAGCGGGACGGCGCGAACCCGCCGAAGCCCTGCATTTTGTATGAGGTGAGCCATGATGCAAATTCTAAAAATGGCATTTCGCGATCTGGGACGCAACCGCCGTCGTTCATTCTTTTCCGCGCTGGCCGTGGGCGTCGGACTTGCGTTGTTGATTCTGATGGCGTCCGTGGTGGAAGGCGAGATGGGCGGCGCGCTTGAAAACGCCATCAAACTCCAAAGCGGGCATATCCAAATCCGCGCGGCGACTTATGACGAAAATAAATCGAGTCTCAAGTGGGAGGACCTGGTCGCCAACCCCGATGAAATCGCGGCCAAGATTGCAGCGTTCGACCAGGTCAAAGCCGCAACGCCGCGCCTGTACGCAACCGGATTCCTCTCGTCGGGGACTCAGTCCGCGGGCGCAAAAATCACGGGCATCGATCCGCTATCGTCCGCGAACGATCCATACCGCGAAGGAGTGATCAGCGGAAATTACCTGACACCTGATGACCGCGAATCCGTGCTGATCGGCAGTCCGATGGCCGAAAAGTTGAACTTGAAGGTCGGCGACAACGTTGGTCTCTCACTCAACACCGCAGATGGTAACGTCCAGGAACAAACTTTTACCGTGAAGGGAATCTACACCACCAACACATATGGGTTTGACAGCTCGACCGTTTTCCTGCCGCTTACCAAAGTACAGGCCATGACACGGACGGAGAATCATGCCAGCACAGTTTTTGTGATACTCAAAGATACGACGATGACCGATACCGTTGCACCCGCCCTTAGCGTCTCTTCCGAGTTGCAAGTCAAAACGTGGCGGGATTTGAATACCCTGTTTATGGAATGGGAAGCGATGGCGCAGAGCTACATCGGCTTTCTCTACCTGATCATTTTGGCAATTTCCGTCTCGGTCATCATCAACACGCTGATCATGTCGGTCTACGAGCGCACTCGCGAGATTGGAATCCTTTCCGCGATTGGTATGCGCGGCGGACGGATTATGTCGCTCTTCCTCGCCGAATCATCCCTGCTGGCAGTTGGCGGCGTGATTATGGGCTTGATCATCGGCGTGCTGGCAACCATGTGGTTCAACGTCAATGGATTTTATGTCGGTAATATGGGCTTGAAAGGCATCGTCATCACCGATACTGTCTATGCCAAGTTGACCATGGACAATCTTATCAATCTGACCATCATGACCTTTGTAGCCACGATACTGGCTGGACTTTACCCCGCTGTGATGGCCTCCCGCATGCAACCGGTCGAAGCCTTGCGCGCTGAAAAATAGGAGTACAAAATGGAAGTCGTAAAAATCGAGAATGTCACCCGTGTATATCAAGTTGGAAAAGTCGAGACGCAGGCATTGCGCGGTGTAAATCTGTCAATCGCAAACGGGGAATTCACTGCGCTGGTTGGGCCATCTGGCTCGGGCAAGACCACGCTCTTGCAAATGATCGGCTGTCTCGATCAGCCAACATCGGGACGTGTATTCATAAACGGTAAGGATGTTACCACCCTCAATCGCAACCAACGTGCCGACACACGCCGTGGGACGATTGGATTCATTTTCCAATTCTTTGCGCTGATCCCCACCCTCACCGCGTATGAAAATGTGGAAATGCCTCTTCTGCTCAACGGACATTCCGCCAAAGAACGCCGCGAGCGCGTGATGGAATTGCTCAAAGCAGTCGACCTGACCGACCGTGCCAACAACCGTCCGGATCAACTCTCCGGTGGACAACAGCAACGTGTGGCTGTAGCCCGTGCCCTGGCACCCAAGCCAACCCTGATCCTGGCTGATGAGCCTACAGCGAATCTTGATACCACCAATGGTCACCAAGTAATGGACATCATGAAAAAGTTGAACAAGGAAACAGGCGTCACCTTTGTCTTTGCCACACACGACCCGCGCGTCATCAGCTATGCAGACCGTGTGGTTACATTGGAAGATGGGTTGATTTCGAAAGATACCCAAAAGTAAAATCACTCTGCCCTTAGTTAGCATGGAGATAGATAAATGAAAAAAGTGTATTTGTTGTTGACCATGATCCTCGTGCTCGGATTGTCTGCCTGCGCCGCATCCACCAAGCCAGAAGTAATACCCACCGTCTCACTCGACTCGGGAGCACAGCCGTCCACATCTGCGTCGTCGTCATCAGGGAAAGCCACGGCATCTGCGGAAGTTGTTCCTGTTGCAAAAGTCCAACTGTCCTTTCCTGTTTCGGGCATGGTAAAAACCGTCGAAGTCACCGAAGGTGACACCGCCGCCGCCGGCCAATCCCTCGCCACGCTTGAAACTGCAATCCTTGAAGCGAAGGTCAGGGAAGCAGAGGCAAATGTCATCACGGAAGAGACACAGGTTGCGTATTTGGTCCGCACGGGAACATCACAGGAAAATCTCGATGCAGCAAGAGCGGATGTGGAACGCATGAAAGCCCTGGTGGAGATTGCAAAGGCTCAACTCGCTCAAGCCACACTCACTGCTCCAATTTCAGGAACAATCGCGTCAGTGGATATTTCCCCTGCCGAGTTCGTCAACCCCGGACAGGTCGTAATTGTGATGGGCGACCTTTCTCATTTCCAAATCGAAACAACCGACCTGAGTGAAAAGGATGTGCCGGGCATCAAGGTTGGTCAGACCGCCAATGTTTTTATCGAAGCCCTTGGCCAAGATTTCAGCGGCAAGGTGACTGATATTGCCCGCATCTCCGAAACTGTCGGTGGCGATGTAGTCTTTAAAGTCACCATTGAACTCGATAGTCAGCCCGAAGGTTTGCGTTGGGGAATGAGTGCGGATGTTTCAGTCCAGGCCCAGGAATGACAGAGGCCGATATGAGACGATTCTTTTGGACAATGTTTGCGGCCAGTGTCGCGTTGGCCATGACGCTGGCAGCTTGCAGCGCATCTCCCAGCGCACCTCCTGTATTCACTACAAGTCCTACGGCGTCGAAATCAAATAACGTCGCCCCGTCTGTAGATGTTGTAGCAGCTTCTGCAAAAGTTCTTCCAAAACAGCACGTGGAGATGAGTTTTCAGATATCTGCACCTGTAAAGGAAATCCTGGTCAAAAAGGGTGATACGGTGAAGGCAGGTCAGCCCTTGATGATTTTATCAACCCTTGACCTCGAGCTTTCCGTGCAGGAGGCGGAATGGTCAGCTCGTTCGGCAGAAGCATTGTTTGACCGATCGAAGGACCCCTACAAAAAAGTTGTTCGCGAAGGCAAGATACTTTATGCTGCCGGATACGTCGAAAAACGCAATGAGATGCAAGCCAAGCTGCAGGCTGCGCAAGCCGTACTCGACGCCGCAAAATACGAACTTGCACAAGACACACTTCTGGCTCCTTTTGACGGTACTGTTGTGGACATACGCGTCGAACCCGGTGAGTTCGCACAGGCGGGTCAGGTGGTCGTCACACTGGCGGATCTTACCAACATGCAGGTCAAGACCACTGACCTGAGCGAACGCGATGTGCCCGACGTACAAATTGGTCAAATCGCAAATGTCTACATCGAAGCATTGGACATCACAATCACGGGCAAGGTGATCAAAATCTCGCCGATATCGGAAACCGTCGGTGGGGATGTGGTTTACCCTGTCACGATTGAGCTGGACGAACAACCCAAAGGCTTATTATGGGGCATGAGCGCTGAAGCGGAAATACAAACCAAGTAAAATAAATCTCCGAGGACTACAAAACCTCGGAGATTTTGATTTTAAGGAGACCATCATGACCAAAATCACCGTTATCGGCGCGGGAAGCGCATCGTTTGGGGAGAATACCCTTGCCGCGCTCATGCAATCAAAGAAATTACGTGGTTCACATCTTGCGTTGGTGGATCGCAACGCGCAAAGCCTTGATATCGTCCACAGGCTTGCAAACCGTCTTAACCGGGAATGGGATTCGGGTTTTACAATCAGTGCCCACGCAAACCACAAGGATGCGCTTGGTGATGCGGACTTTGTCGTCTCTGCCATTGAAGTTGGTCCGCGCGAGGAATTGTGGAAGTCCGATTATGAAATCACACTGAAGTATGGCGTTCATCAGCCCTACGCGGAGAACGGCGGACCCGGGGGATTCATCCACGCAGCACGCAATGTCAAGCCGTTGATGGAAATCCTCCACGACATGGAACGAGCATGTCCTGATGCCTGGTTCATCAACTTCACCAATCCCATGGTGCGGATTTGTGACGCGGTCAATCGTCACAGCAAAATCAAGGTTGTCGGGTTATGTCATCAAATCTACGCGGGCTATGGCATGGTGGGCGTTGCGTTGGCAAAAGACCTTGGCATCGAAGTTCCCGATGGGCTGGAAGGTATGCATGCCGAGGTGATGCAATATCCACTGCAACAGATGGTCAAGCGCCAAGCTGTTTCCCTGGTTGACATCCGTGCGGCCGGCACGAATCATTTTTCATGGATCGTATCCGTCCACGATAAACGCACGGGCGAGGATTTATATCCGCTTTTGAAAAAACGCTTCTTTGAACTGGATGAAAAGTTCGAACCGCTTACCCGCCGCATCTTTCAAGACTTTGGCATGTTCCCCGTCCCCGGAGACACCCATCTCTGCGAATATCTTCCCTGGATGAGCGACCCAGTCACCAAGCCCTGGGAGAAATTCAATATTCGTTTGTATGATTGGGAGGTGATGGCCGGACTGCGCGATTTCAGCCTCGACCGATTGAATGAAATGGCAAATGGAGACATGTCAATTGAAGGACTGCATGACACCGACTCGGAAGGCGCTCTGGAGATGATCGAGAATGTTGCCTGCGCAGGTAACCATTATCACCTCGCCGCGAACCTGCCAAATGCGGGACAAATCTCCAACCTTCCGATGGGCGCGATTGTCGAAACTCCTGTCATGGTTGATGGGGCAGGCATACATCCTGTGCACGTTGGGTCTTTGCCCGAACCTGTCGCCGAGCTTTGCCGCCGCGAGTTGATGACCGCGCAGCTAGGCATCGACGCCGCCGTGGAAGGCAGTTACGACAAGGCATTATATTGCTTGTTACTCGATCCCGTCATCCGCGATCTCGATTCCGCGAGACTCATCCTAGATGATTATCTAAAAACATACAAGGAACATCTTCCACAGTTTTGGAAATAAATCATTTGACCCTCAATTTCGATTGTCGGAGGACGCAGAATGTATTCTGCGTCCTCTTTTTTGTTTAAATCTTAATAACCTTAAAGAAATATAATCTCGACACTTAAATACGCCGATAATATTTTAAGATAAATATATGCTCAAAAACCTTTACATAAATCAATAGTTAGATACAATGGATATGTAAATAATGTTTTTATGATTGATAATATCAATCAATGACAGGTAATAAACATAATCGAGTTGATAACCCGATAAAAATCAAACAAAGAGAAAGACAACAACAAAGGATAAATCATGTATATCTGTGTATTGACAAGCTATCCAGACGAAAACGATGTCCCGTACGATCCGTCAGCGTACATGAATGGATATCGCTGGAAGCAGCATTTTGTAGGGCCAGTGGATGTCGAAAAACAAATCCGTGACCTGATGGCTGAAGGCGTGGATGTATTTATCAATTTATGCGACGGCACGCCTGACGACGCACTCTCGGGCATTGCACTTGTACATGCGCTCGAAAAATATAACGCTGCTTTTACTGGTGCTGATTCAAAATTCTTCGACCCTACGCGCGATGAAATGAAGAACGCTGCGCGGCGCGTGTCCGTACCCACGCCGAACTGGGTCTTTGTGAATCGTGTTGAAGACGCCGAAAAGGTGGCCAAGCGTTTGAAATTCCCCATGCTGGTCAAACCGCCGCATGGATACGCCAGTGTCGGTATTCGCCGTAACTCACGGGTAGAGAATATCGAACAGTTGCGTGAACAAATGCGGGTTGAAATCGACGAGTTTGGGCGCGCACTGATTGAAGAATTCATCGAAGGCCGCGAGTTCACCTGCCTGATCGCGGAAAATCCCGACGATCCCAAGAACCCGCTCACCTTCACGCCTGTTGAATTCATCTTCCCCACAGGTGAATCCTTCAAGCATTACGATATGAAATGGGTTGATTATGAAAGGATGTCGGTGGCGGTCGTCAGTGAGCCGAAGATCCAGAAGACTCTGCGCCAGCAGACCATGCGCGTCTTCAAGGAGTTGGGAGGCAACGGCTATGCCCGTTGTGACTATCGCATGGATGCCAGCGGGACGATCCACATGTTGGAGATCAACCCCAACTGCGGAATTTTTTACGCACCCCACGAACCTGGTTCGGCGGACTTCTCCCTGCTCAATGACCCAACAGACCACAAGAAGTTCATGAAGCTGATCATCCGCAGCGGGCAAAACCGACAGGCGCGAATCGCCGCGGAAAAAGCGGTCAAACGCCAGCCGCGCAAGCGCGCCATCGAGCTCGAACAGATGGCTTACAGCTAAAACAAAAATGGACACACAAAACGTGTCCATTTTTTTACGTCAGAACCCAGTCCCTAAAGTTTTAAAAACCTCAATAACACCCGCTCCCGCGCTTGCCTTGCAGACGTAAATACTCGCATCCAATCCTGATTTTTTCTTATACGCGGTGGAAACCACATCGGCAAATTCATGTGCATTTTTTCCCTCTACCAATGCCACGGCACAGCCGCCAAATCCCGCGCCTGTCATGCGCGCGCCGTAGCAGGGTGATTGATCCTGCGCGCACTCAACGATTTGATTAAGCGCCTCGTTGGTCACTTCAAAATCGTCGCGCAGGCTGGCGTGGCTGGCGTTGAACAACTCACCCAACCGCTTTACATTGCCTGACGTCATCGCCTCTACGGCTTTGAGCACTCGCGCATTCTCTGTGACAATGTGCCTCGCGCGTTTCATGACGACTTCACTCAATCCATCTCCTTTTTTCAAGTCATCCACGCTGACATCGCGCAGCGCCTTCGTCCCGAACCAGCGCGCCGCCTCCTCGCATTGACTCCGCCTCTCGTTATAGGCTGAGTCCACCAGCCCGCGCCGCGTGGATGTATCCAAAATCACAACCGCAGTGTTTTTGGGCAGGGGAGCATGTTGATATTCCAGCGTGCGACAATCCAAGAACAGGGCATACCCCTCCCTGGATGCCGCGCTTGCCATCTGATCCATGATGCCGCAATTGACTCCCACCCATTCGTTCTCGGCTTTCTGCGAGATCCGGGCCATGCGGGCCGCATTCCACTCAAAGCCAGAGACCGAGGCAAAGGCGCGGGCAGTTGCAAGTTCCACCGCAGCGGAAGAGGACAGACCCGCGCCGCGCGGCACATCGCCTGTCATCACGGCGTCGAAGCCGCGCAGTTGATAGCCATCCCTTTGAAGTTCGTATGCAACACCTTTGATATATTCGATCCAGCCTTCGCCCTGCGTAAGGGAACGCAGATCGAAAACGGAATCAACCCCGAGGTCGAGAGAGCGAATGCGGACAGTTGAATCAGTCCGCGGAGTCAACGCTATCCACACTGCGCGATCGATGGCCATCGGCAGGACAAATCCATCGTTATAATCGGTGTGTTCGCCAATCAGATTTACCCGCCCGGGCGCGCGGACGACAAACTCGGGTTTGGCATTAAAATAGGTTGCATAAGATTGCTCGAGTATCTCTGTTTTCATAAACGCATTTATACCATAGAGGCATCGTGACCGAGCCTGAGTTGCTTGAAAAATATGAGCCCGTCCTGCGCTTTGCAAAGAGTGAGCGTTTTTTTCCCATGGCTGTCGAGCCGTATGTGGAGAGGTGCTCCCTGTTTGCAAGCGGACCTCATGGCGTGGCGGAATCTCTTTTGCATCATGGTGAACCGTTGATCAGGCGAATGGGCAAACTCAAGAGCGAACAATTTTATATTCGTTTCGTCAACAGGGCGTTGAACGATTCGGATGCATGGGTTGCATTGGCTGTCCTTTCACTTTTAGGCGTCTTGATTGGATGGTTTATTGCGGGAGTCGCAGGCGTGGAAGTTGCGATTGTAATATCGCTCATTGCCGGTTCGATTCTTTTCATGCTGGCATCACCAGTCCGCTTGAGAATCATTCCCGCTGCGCTGGCGGCTTTATTTTTCATCGTGCTCGAAGTGGCTCCCATCGGCTTTTTTCTTCATCCCAACAGGCAGATAGGTATTGCGCTGGAGTATCTCGTCCTGCTGCCAGTCTATTTGATTATTTTATTCTACCTTTCCGTTCGCACCATGAAGTTCATCCTGGAGCATGTTGTCCCCGAGGGACCCGGAATGGTGATGGACATCCTTTCACACGCCACGGAGAAGATCGCGCAGGAAGCCTATTCCGAATACTCCAAAATCCTCGAAACACACCCCCAGCCTGTTTACTATGGACGGGTGTTGCACGAAACCGACAATGAATCAAACCACTGGACGATCCTGCAATATCATTTCTTCTATGCCTTCAACGACTGGCGACTGGCGGCAAACGGCATGAATCATCACGAGGGGGATTGGGAATTGGTGGCTGTTTATTTGAAGAATGATGAGCCGTATGTGGTTTTGTTTTCACAGCACGGCGCAGGTCACATCGAAAAGTGGGATAAAGTTAATCTGGTTGTGGAGAAACATGGAGAAAAGACCACTCATCCTCTGGTATACGTTGCTCTTGGCTCGCACGCGAACTATAGCAAGCCTGAGGTGATCCGCTCGCCAAACATATACAAAACTGGCGTGATCCAGCGTCTGCTCTTTTGGATCGATGGATTGATCCACTACATATTCCTGCTGTTGAACCCAAGTCAAAAGGCACGACAGATCGCCCTGAACGAGATCGCCGCCCGGCATACTGACATCCTTACCGAGGACGCCTTTGCCGAATTGCGCGACGAAGAGGACCATTATTTGGTCAGCCTGCCGCTGGAAATGGCGACAGGCGATGGCTTTCGCATTGGGAGAAAAACCGCCCATCTGCGTGAGCATTTTCTGAAATCGGATAGCTACCTGAAACGCAGCAAGTCCGCCCGCAAAACGACGCATCCAAAGGTGAACGAATGGCAATGTGTGCTGTTGAATTCGGAGCCTGATTGGGTACAATATAAGGGATTGTGGGGTGTCAAGAGTTGGCTTGTGGAAGAATCGGGGCCGCCCGGACCAAAATGGGATAGACCTCAAAAGGACCAGACTGGAGTCCTCGAAAGGAAGCGCTGGGGCAGGCCATTGGAGTGGCTTGCGGAGTTGGAAAAACCTTTGCAATAAACAAGGAGAAAACAATGTCCATTTCACAGGTTCTCGAAGTTGCCTTGGGACTTATCGTCGTCTACTATATTCTGGGTTCCATCATTTCTTTGGTCACCCAACTGGTCAATGAGTTTTTTGAAACGCGTGGCAAGACCCTAGAGCGGTACCTGGTAAAAATCGTCGGGGACAAAAAGATCGGGGATTTCATCAGCCTGCCGCAAATGCAGGCGCTGCGTCCCATTCGCTATAAGAATTGGTTCAGCGTGTTTGGCGCAGTCACCGAACCAAAGAAGATTGAAAAGATACCAGTCGCCACATTGGTGGATTCGTTTTTCGACTTCGCGGGGTTGACCGCAAACCAGGAATTGAATCTCCTGCAACTGGCCGAGTTGGTTGACAAGCTCCCCGACTCGGAAGGCAAGCGGGCATTCATCAGTTGGATCAACCAGGGCGTGACCAGCATCGGGGATTTGCGAACGCGCACCACCGCCTATTTCACAGGGTTGATGGATCAGGCCGCTGCCACCTTCCGCGCGAACGCTCGCAGTTTGGTAATCGTCATGTCCATTGGCGTTACCATCCTCTTCGGCACGGACAGCATTCAACTGGCGAAAACTCTTTGGACAAATGCGGAATTACGCGCGCTCGCCGTTGCCAAGGCGGAAATGGTGGTGGCCCAAGAGGGGGCGGATGCCAGCATGGATGACCTGATTCAGGAATTGAGTGACCTGACAATCAAGATTGGCTGGTGGCAGACGGAACACCCCGAAGCCGGCGCCTCAGCCATGGATTGGGTTTTGTTTGTCATCCAGAAAGTGCTTGGGCTTGGCTTGACTGCCGTCGCTGTATCGCAAGGCTCCTCCTTCTGGTATGACCTGTTGAAGAAACTCGCTTCACCAACTTCGAGCAGCAGCAAAACCAACGAGTCGGGCAGCAGCTCAAGCGGCGGATTGGGATAGGCCGATCTGCGATAAAATTCCTATCACAACTTTACAGTAAGGAAAAAATTAAACATGACAACAATTCGTACTGACGTTTTCAAACTTGGCGATAAATTCGCCACTTTGCTCGGTGATGAAGTGAAGGTTGGACAGGTTGCACCTGAATTCACATCCGTTATCTCAGGTTGGACAACTGTCAACCCTTTGCAGGAGTCCAAGGGCAAGGTGATCATTCTATCTGCCGTGCCTTCGCTGGATACCGCTGTCTGTGACCGCGAGACTCGCCGCTTCAATGAAGAAGCTGCCAAACTGAGCGATGATATCGTTATCTACACCATCAGCACAGACTTCCCGATGGCGCAAGCCCGCTGGTGTGGCGCGGCGGGCGTAGATAAGGTGAAGGTGGTCTCCGATGTGGTCGATGCCGAATTCGGTATCAAGTACGGCATCCTGATCAAAGACCGTCGTTACCTGCGGCGCTCGGTATTCATTATTGGGCGTGACGGCAAACTGACTTACGTCAACTACCTGCCCACATTGGGCGACGAACCAAACTATGACGAAGTCATCAATACGGCAAAAGCAGCTTTGAAGTAAACGAGGACGGCAGTCCATTTCCAAATCCCGTCACGTCGTTGACGGGATTTTTTGTAATGTGGAGGTTTATATGGGAGAGACAAGAAAAGCTTTCTGGGAGGGTGTACGCGCGGAAATCCCATTGTTGTTAGGGGTATTTCCCTTTGGCATGATCTACGGCGCGCTGGCGCTTGGCGCGGGACTTTCCAGGGCGGCTTCGCAGATGATGTCATCCATTGTGTTTGCGGGGTCGGCGCAGTTTGTGACGACACAACTTGTGCATGATGCCGCTCCAGGACTGGTCATTATCTTGACAATCGCGGTGGTCAACCTGCGGCACATGCTTTACAGCGCATCGCTTGCGCCGTACTTGAAGGACCTACCATTGAAATGGAAGGCTATTCTTTCCTACCTGCTTACGGATGAATGTTACGCGCCAAGCATTCTCAAATATGAAGAGACGGGTATCAAGCCGTTCAGCCATTGGTTCGTATTCGGGGCGGGACTTGCGCTCTGGTCCAACTGGCAGATTAGCACGGCGCTTGGCATTTTCCTCGGCACGGCAATCCCCGATAGCTGGCAACTGGACTTTGCCCTGCCGTTGACCTTCATCGCGATGGTCATGCCTGCGTTGAAAAATCGTCCTATGATTGCGGCAGCCGTCAGCGCGGGCGTGGTTGCCTTGCTTGCCTATGGACTTCCCTTCAAGCTGGGATTAATCCTCGCCGCGTTCACAGGAATTATTGTCGGGACAGTTTTGGAAGGCAGGAACTCTCCAAGGAGGACATCATGAACATCTGGCTGGTTATGCTCATCGGCGGTTTGATCACGTTCGGGATGCGCTTTTCCCTCATCTTTTTGTTCGGCAAATTCCATATTCCCGAAACCATGCGCAAGGCGTTGCATTACGTCCCGCCTGCCGTGCTTTCAGCAATTGTCTTCCCTGAATTGCTTTATCGTTCCAGTCAACTTGACATTTCTCTCGGCAACACCCGTTTGCTGGCTGGAGTCATCGCCATCCTCGTGGCTTGGTACTCGAAGAATACTTTGATCACCATCCTCGCAGGGATGATTGCATTGTTTGCATTACAGGTGTTGATCGGCACTTGACGCCTTTTCCCTTTCCCCGTAAGATAAGCCCCGCGATAGAACATTAATTCGCCCCTCCCTGCCCTCCCCATTTTCAAGAAAATGGGGAGGGCAGGGAGGGGCAGGAGATTTTATGGAACTCGGTATCGTTCGAAAAATAGACATTGATCACGAGATGCAGCAGTCGTACCTAGATTACGCCATGAGCGTGATCGTGGCGCGTGCCCTGCCCGATGCGCGTGACGGGCTCAAGCCCGTGCAGCGTCGCATCCTGTATGCGATGTACGACATGGGCATCCGCGCGGACACGGCTTACAAGAAGTCCGCCCGTATCGTGGGTGAAGTCCTCGGTAAATATCACCCGCATGGCGACTCGGCGGTGTACGAAGCAATGGCGCGCATGGCGCAGGATTTCTCCATGCGGACTTTGCTCGTCGATGGTCAGGGTAACTTTGGTTCGGTGGATGGCGATCCGCCCGCGGCGATGCGTTATACCGAAGCGCGGCTCACCACCGCCGCATTGGACATCCTCTTCGACCTGAACAAGGACACAGTGGACTTCGTCCCCAACTTCGACGATACGCTCGAAGAGCCAGGCGTGCTTCCGTCTGCGATTCCCAACCTACTGGTCAACGGCGCGACGGGTATCGCCGTCGGCATGGCGACCTCCATCCCGCCACACAACCTCGGCGAAGTTGTGAACGCCATCGTCTATATGCTCGAACGTTGGGACAAACTCGACGACATCGATGTCGAGCAGTTGATGGAATTCGTCAAAGGTCCAGACTTCCCCACGGGCGGACTCATCATCGAGGAGAAAGGCGACGAAGGAATCGAAGCCGCCTACGGCACGGGTCGCGGACGAATCACGGTGCAGGCGAAGGCGCACGTCGAAGAGATGGAGCGCGGCAAGAGCCGCATCATCGTCACCGAACTCCCGTACATGGTCAACAAGTCCAGCCTCATCGAACGCATTGCCGAACTGGCGCGCGATGGACATCTCGAAGGTTTATCCGACTTGCGCGATGAATCTGACCGACACGGCATGAGAATCGTTCTGGAGATGACCAAGAACGTCGAACCTGAAACGGTCCTGCGCGAACTGTACAAACGCACCCCGATGCAGACCACCTTCGGCATCAACCTGCTTGCATTGGTCGATGGTGAGCCACGCACATTGACTCTCAAACAGGCGCTGCGTGTGTACGTCGAGCACCGTATCACGGTCATCAAACGCCGCGCTGAATTCGATCTGGCGAAGGCGAAGGCGCGCGCACACATCCTCGAAGGATATCTGGTTGCGCTCAAGAACCTGGACGAAATCATCGAGTTGATTCGCTCCGCTGCCGATGCAGACGCCGCCCGCTCGAAGTTGATGAAGCGCTACAAGCTGAGCGAACTCCAGGCGAACGCCATCCTCGACATGCAGTTGCGCCGCCTTGCCGCGCTCGAACGCAAGAAAATCGAAACCGAATACAAGGAAGTCAGCGCCACCATCAAAGACCTGACCGACCTGTTGAAGAATCCCAAGCGGATGCGCGGCGTGGTCGCGGACGAACTGCTCAAAGTGAAGGATGCCTACGGCGACCGCCGCCGCACGCAGATCATCAACCTCAAGGCTGGGAAAGCTGCCAAGCTGTTGACCGCCACCGACCTGATTCCCGAACAGACGGTTTGGGTTGGCGTGACCGAAGAAGGCTTGGTCTCGCGCACGCATGACGAAAAGCCGCCGCGACATTCTGGCAACGATGCGCCGAAATTCCTGGTCAAGGCTTCGACGACGGATACCATCTTCTTCGTCAGCGAACTCGGCAAGGCTGCCGCTGTCGCCATTCACCTCATCCCCGAAGCGGAGAAACTCAGCGACGGCTCGATGTACTTCAAAGTCTCGCCGTTGACCGAGGACGACCCGCTCGCGGCTGTCTTCTCCATCCCGTCGAACAAATCATCCCTCGGCGCGGAGACCTGTGTCCTCACCGTCAGTCGCTTCGGCATGATCAAGAAATCCCTCATCACGGAATTGCCTGGTCCCTCGGCGCAGACATTCACTCTAGCCCGCGTCAACGATGGCGACGCGTTGATTGGCGTCTCGCTGACCGACGGCACGAAGGAAGTACTGCTGGTGACGGCTCAGGGTATGGCGATCCGCTTCAAGGAAGATGACGTGCGCCCGATGGGACTCGTCGCTGCTGGCGTCAACGGCATGAAGCTCGACGACAACGACATCGTCATCGGCGCGGAAATCCTGCCCGCCGAAGGCGAAATCTTCATCATGAGCTCCGACGGCAAAGCCAAGCGCGTGCCAGAAAAAGACTTTCCCAAGCAGGGACGCTACGGCAAGGGTGTCGTCGCCTGGAGCCTGCCGAAGAAGGTCAACATCGCGGGCGCGGTCTCTGGCAAGCCCAATCACATGGCAACCATCTTCCTGAGCAAAGCCGCACCCAAATCTACACGGCTGGACGCTGTCGCCGTCCGCAAGCGCGCCGCCACCAAAGGTGATGTGGTCGTGGAAATCAAACCAGGCGACGAGGTCTTGTCCGTGAATGTGGCGTGGAATGTGGACAGGTTTGTAAAGACGGTAAAGGAAGAGAAAAAGGAAGTTAAGAGTAAGAAGCCTGCTGCGGCATCACCCGCGAAAGGGAAGAAGGCTGCTCCTGCGAAAGCGAAGAAGCCAGCAAAGGCAAAGCCTGCGGGGAAGAAAAAGAAGAAGTAACGTCTAATGCCCAGACCCCCGAGGTTTTGAAAACCTCGGGGGTCTCTTGCACAAGGAAAGTACCATGCCCCGTAGAGAAATCCCCTTTGTATCAGATGTGTATTACCACATCTACAATCGCGGAAATAATCGCGAGGCAATTTTCTTTGAGTCTGACAATTACCTATATTTTCTGAAAAAAGTCAAAACCTATCTCTTCCCTGTTGCAGATGTGCTGGTTTATTGTCTCATGCCAACACATTATCATATTGTGGCAAAGGTTCGTCAGACCTCCGAGGTCTTGAAGACCTCGGAGGTCTCGTTGGCAATGATGAAACTTTCCGTCTCCTATACCAAAGCCATCAATAAGCGATTTCAGCGGACGGGTGTTTTATTTCAAGGACAGTTTCAAGCCAAGCCTGTTGTAAATTCAAACTACCTATTGAATCTGTGCCGTTATATCCATGCCAACCCTGTAAAAGATGGGATCGTGGCGGACATTTCCCAATGGCAGTATTCCAACTACCTTGAATGGGTTGGCGAACGAAACGGCACGCTGGTCAACCGTGAATTTATCGCCGAGTATTTCGATAGCCTCGCTGACTACCGAGAGTTTGTTTTGGATTACCTGAAGTCACGTCAACTGCCCGAGGATGTGAGAATATATTTGGATTCGCTGGAAAAATAAAACAGACCTCGGAGGTTTTCGAAACCTCCGAGGTCTCAGCGCGACGAAAGACGAAATAAGAGACTATGAAAAAAAACGCCCGTTACAAAACCACGTAAAACCGCTGAAATGGCGAAGGAATATCGCTTCGATTACAACAAGGCAAAACCCAACCGTTTTGCCGCCCGCATGAAAGACGCGCCGCTTGTGGCGGTCATTGATCCCGATGTGGCAAAGGTGTTTACAACGGCGGAACAAGTGAATACAGCTTTGCGGGCACTGATTTCAGCCATGCCAAAAGAAAGAATGGTTGAGAAATAGATTTGGCGTAGGTTAAATGGTAAAGCTTGTGGGGAAGAAAAAGGAGTAATGCGTAAAATAACCCCCCGCGTTTGGATGATGTCAACGCGGGAGTTTAATTCACTTCAACGAGGGTTGGAGCAGTCCTGACTGATTACGCAAAAGGGATAAAAAAAACGTAACCAGTCAGGGACTGATTACGTTTCAGGAATTATGGTTCAGCCTTGAGGCGTTGCCGTACTCGTTGCATCAGGCGGAGATTGATCAAAGC
>JAUQXA010000070.1 GCA_030834895.1 Anaerolineales bacterium | reverse complement strand
GCAAACCTCGCAGGCGCTCATTCGTTGCTTGGCACTCAACCAAATGACCCATCTCGGCATGCCAGAAAGTTATCCAGTTGTGTAATCCCTGCTTCCAGACAGGTGAATTGCGCTTATTCTTCGATTTATGCACCAATACCGATAATAGAGAATAGAGAATAGTAAAAAGTGAGAAGTAAAAAGACCTCGGAGGTCTGCGAGACCTCCGAGGTCTTTTCAGTTATGAATCAAACCCCAACCCCAGCGCATCCAAGGTCTTCAACCACAGGTTACGTTTTCCCTCATTGCGGTCTGCCTGGTCCATGCACCAGCGTGTGAAGTTGATGACGGGACTCCGGAACGGCTCAGGCGGGAACGGGAACGGCTTGGTCTTGACCATGCTCAATTCGGTGCGCTCAGTCTTCCTGTCGTCGAGCAGGTCGAGCATCACCTGCGCGCCGAAACGCGATGCACCGACTCCAAGTCCCGTATAACCGAGGGCATACGACACTTTGCCGCCATACGCCTTGCCCCAGAAAGCGGTGTAGCGTGAGCAAGTGTCGATCACGCCGCCCCAGGCATGGGTGAAGCGCAGACCCGTCAACTGGGGAAAGACCTGGAAGAAGTGATCCGCCAGACGGGCGAAGGTTTCAGGATATCTTTCCAAATGCGGTGCAACGGCGTTATTCCGATAATAAACAGCATCGTATCCACCCCACAGAATCCTGCCGTCCGCTGTAATCTGGGAATAGTGAAATTGATTTGCAGAATCGCTCAGCCCTTCCCTTCCCTGCCAGCCAATCACAGCCCGCTGTTCCTTTGAAAGCGGCTCGGTCATCAAGACATAGTCGTAAACGGGAACCATGAAGTGGGAAAGAGTTTTGAGCAAAGGCGGGAAGGCATTGGTGGCAAGCGCCACTCTTTTGGACCCGACCTGACCGTAATCGGTTTTGACGATGACCGCTCCGCCCCCCTCTACCAACGCCCGAACCTGGGTGCCCTCAAACAAGCGGACTCCCACTTCGAGACATGCCCGTCTCAATCCCCACGAGAGTTTCGCGGGGTTGGCCATCCCATTCGCAGGATTCCATGACCCGCCAATGAATACAGGCGAGTTGATTAGAGCGCGGACTTGTTTCTCATCGTACAGGGTGTAGTTTTCTCCATACGGTGCGGCTTCCTCCTGCTCCTCTTTCATGCCGTCCAGTTGATACGGCTTGAGGGCAACATTGAGTTCGCCGGAGCGGATGTAATCGCAATCGATGTGGAATTGCTCGATGGTCGCTTCGATGCCAGCCAGGTTTTGGTGTCCCAGTTCGATGAGTTTGGTGAGTTCCTTCTGCCAGCGATTCAACCCGTTTCCGAAGTTGTGCGTGATCGAGGCCGAGACAAAACCCCCATTCCTTCCGCTTGCGCCGCAGCCCGCCTCCCCCGCTTCGAGCAGGACGACATCCCGCGCCGGGTCGGCTTGCTTTGCCATCAGCGCAGTCCACAAGCCTGTAAAGCCTGCACCGACTACCACAAGGTCCGCTTTGATACTTTCGGTCAGTTTGGATGCAGGCTCGGGACGCGCCGGGTCATCCAACCAGAACGGCGCGTATTTCACATCCGCAAGAGATCTCAATACCTCGGGGCGGGGCGTGTTCGAGAAAATCATTGGGTCTCCATTTTCTGCCCCCTCCACCCCTTCGGGGCACCTCCCCAAATTCGACAATAAAGCATACTAATTTTCATAAAGAATTTTCATGTCGAATTTGGGGAGGACGGGTGGGGGCCGCTTATAGATTTGTCCTAGTTTACGTCGCGAAAGCAGGAGAGTCAAATGGGGAAATCTGATCTTCGGACAAGAGGTCGGACAAAAGAACGATATGACCTCGGAAGTTCTTATTTCATTCATGCGTATGCGTGAAAGCCGCCGTTTTTACTCAATCATCAATTTTGCCATCAATAAATTCCGGTTGCGCGAGGAAGGTCCGACCAGAATTTCGAACTCGCCGGGTTCCACCACGTTTTTGCCTTGCACATTCGCAATCTGGAACGACTGCCAGGGCAATTCGACCTGCACGGACTTTTTCTCGCCCGGCGTCAGGTGAACGCGGGCAAAGCCTTTCAGCGCCTTGTTGACCCATGTGACTGAAGTCACCACATCGCTGACGTAAACCTGCACGATCTCCACGCCTTCGCACTGACCGACATTCTCCACGTCCACGGAAACTTTCACGGATTCACCTTGAGCAAGTTTTGAAGAAGACAAGCGCAGGTTGGAGTATGCGTATTTTGTGTAACTTAATCCATGCCCAAAGGGGAAGAGCGGTTCCTGAGTCAGGTCGGCATAGTGGTCACCATGTTGACCGCGCACTTGGCTGTAGAACACAGGCTGCTGACCAACATGCACCGGAATGGAGATGGTCAATTTGCCGGAAGGGTTGATGAGACCGAACAACGCCTCTGCCAGCGCCCGACCACCTTCCATGCCGGGGTTGAAGACTTCTACAATCGCAGCGGCACTTTTAGCAGAGGATGGCAGAACCAATGGCTTGCTGTTGACCAAGACCACGATCATGGGTTTGCCGGTCTTTGCGAGCGCATCCAGCAAGGCGACCTGTCCGCCTTGTAGCTCCAGGGTGGCGGTACTGAGAGTCTCGCCGATGTAATTTAAGTGGTCGCCCACTACTGTCACGATGATATCCGCCGCTTGTGCCGCCGCAACTGCCGCAGGGATGCCAGACAGATCGTCGTCGACGATAGAACAACCTCGCTCATATTGAAGGTTCAAACTGGCGGGCGCCAGCGTGCGGAGTCCATCAAGGATAGTGGTCGTTTTCTCGCGTGGGTGCTTACCGGCCTCGGGCGGATGTTGACAAGAGCCGAGCGACCAATCTCCCAGTTGCTGAAGGTCATCATTGGCATTCGGACCAATCAGCGCGATGGATTTCAGTTTGGTCGAGTCGAGCGGCAACAGTCCATTGTTCTGCAATAGCACAAGACTTTGGCGCGCAGCATCCAGATTTACAGCGCGATGCTCAGGGCGGTTGATTTCAACCGCAGCCTTTTGCAGGTCGGGGCGACGCGGGTACTCAAACAATCCCATGCGGAATTTAAGCGCGAGGAACCGGGCACAGGGTGCGTCGATTTCACTTTCCGCCAGCCGTCCGGTACGTACCGCTTCAATCGCCGCCTCGTAGAACTCAGGGGTGGTCATCATGATGTCATTGCCAGCCCGTACAGCCACGACAGCGGCATCTACATAGGTAGCGCATACCTTCTGCTCATACACCAATCGTCCAACATTATCCCAGTCGGTCACGACGATGCCTTTGAAGCCCCATTCGTCTTTCAAGACTTCGGTTAGAAGCCAATGATTGGCAGTGGATGGCACGCCTTCCATGGACTGATATCCGGTCATGAAGGTCATGGCCCCGGCGCGTACTGCGCGCTCAAAAGGCGGCAGGAAATAACTACGTAGCTTGCGAGGCGAGATATCCGCTTCAGAGGCATCGCGCCCGCCATGCGTTTCAGAATATCCGGCGTAGTGTTTTGCTGTGGCCAGAATTCCGTGCGGATCATCGAGCCCGCGCCCCTGGTAGCCGCGAAGCAGAGCCGCACCCAGTTCGCCGATCAGGTAGGGGTCTTCACCAAAGGTCTCACCGGTACGACCCCAGCGCAGGTCACGGGTCAGGCAAAGGACGGGTGAAAAAGTCCAATGAATGCCAGTTGGGGCAGCCTCCTCGGCTGTCACCCAACCGACCTGTTCAAGCAAGTCCGGGTTCCAACTGGCGGCCATGGCAAGCTGGGTCGGGAAGATGGTAGCGCCTTTCCAGAAGGAATGTCCATGAATGGCATCTTCGCCCACGAGCAGAGGAATTCCAAGCCGGTTTTTGGCTGCCAGGTCCATGGCATGATCCAACTTTTCACCAAGGATGTGTAGAATCGAACCGGGATAACGGGTGTTGATGAAAGACAGGTCATCAGAGCGCGCATCCCACATAATGATCTGCCCAACTTTTTCTTCCAGTGTCATACGACCGAGCAGGTCAGCTACGCGTTCTTCCACACTCAGAGAGGGGTTGAGATAAGCAAGAGTTTGTTTTGACATAAGGTTTCCTTTAGATCAAAGTAGATTCCTTTCCAGGTATGCAGAGCGCAAAAATAACTACGCCTTCGGTTTTAACCTAACAGCCAACATATACACACCAAACAAACCAGCATACACAACCAACAAGCAGATGGGAATGACCTCCAATGAAACCCGGCGAGCAAAAACTCCCATCAAACCGGGGATAAGCGCTGTTCCCAACCCGGTCGCCGCCATTTGCATACCAATGGTGTTGGCTGCAAAATGCGCGCCTACCCGTTGGCTTGTGCCCGACATCATCGCTGGGAAAATGGGGGCAATGGAAAAGCCAATCAATGCAACTGCCAGCAGGTTTATTGCCTCAGATGGATTCCAAATCAGCAACCCCGCGCCCAGCAAAGCCCCTGTCAAGCCGCCCGTTATAAGGAGGTTGATCCCTGCTCGTTTGGCAAATAGACCTGCCACCACCCGCCCAACGGTAAAGGTTGCCCAATAACTGCCTGCCCAGAACCCCGCCACTGTCGGGTCGATTCCGCGCGATTCGGTCAACAGAGTATAGATCCAGGTGCCGAGTGCGGCTTCACCGCCAACGTACATGAAAAACAGGAATATACTTAACCATACCTGTGGTTGGCGCAAGGTTTCCCCCATAGGGGTTTTGTAGTCGGTCAGACGCTTTGGTCTTTCGTCCACAACCGACCTCTCTTTTTGATTCCACATCGCCAGAGTCAGCACAAAACAAGCCGCCAGCACAAGTTGAAAAATGCCGACAGCACGATACCCTACATGCCATGAATTAAAGGTTTTCAACCCCATGGTCATGATGATCGGTCCAAGGGTAATGCCGATGCCCCAACTGGCATGGAGCCATTGCATCAGCCCTTCGCTAAAGTGCGCCGCAACATAGGTGTTCAGGCCGGCATCGATCGCACCGGCGCCCAAGCCTGCAACCACACCCAAAAGAACCATCATCCACCATTCCGGGACAAGAGTATAGCCAATTAACGCCACACCGGTCATTGCACAACTTGCCGCCAAAACTCTGCCAACGCCAATCCGGGTAACCACAGGTCCACTCAAAAAACTGGAAGTCATGTAACCTGCCATGGCCGCTGTGAGCAGCATCCCAATCGCGTCCAGCGGAATGGAAAAACTGCTTCGGATGGAAGGCCATGCCACACCCAACAAGCCATCGGGCATCCCTAAAGCGATGAACGCCACGTATGCCAAAATAACCAGTTCAATTTTGGGGTACTGCTTAACTTTGGTCCAGATTTTCATGTATCGATTTCCTCTCAAATAGTTGATCAGAGACTTTGGGGTCATTTTACACCAAAAACTTACCTAATATAAGGTAAGTAAGTTTTGATGTATAATTGGAACATGAAACAATTGCAAACTCCCCGACGCACGCAGGCAGAACGTACCCGCGCCAGCCGCGAGAAGATCATCCAGTCCGCTACAGAATCATTCGCCCAGAAGGGCTTTCGCGGGGCAAAGATGGCGGACATTGCCAAAGCTGCCGACCTGACTGAGCCGGGACTTTTACACCACTTCCCCAGTAAGACTCACCTATTGATGGAGGTGCTCAAAGAACGCGACCGGATTGACAGTGAGCGGATGCAAACCACTCTGCAAAAAAATGGCAATCATTTTCTCGAAGCGGGGGTCGAACTGGTCGAACACAATCAAACAGTTCCGGGTCTGGTGCAGTTGTTCAATCTGCTGGTGGCGGAAAGTATTTCCCCGGATCACCCGGCGCACGAGTTTTTCATCGAGCGCTATCAGCGCGAGCGCGAACGTTGGGTGCAGGTAATTGTGCAGGCACAACAAGCCGGGGAAGTTCGTTCGGATATTTTCCCCGAGACATTGGTTGTTTTGATCTTTGCAATGATGGATGGTTTGCAAATCCAATGGTTGATGGAGCCTGAAAAAATTGACATGGCGGGGCTATTTCGAGTGATGATGGATATGCTAAGAGCATAAGACGGACAGATCAAACCGGGTTGTCCGCTCTGCAGGAAAGCCACCATCTCCGTTGATCACCGTGTCAGCGATGGCGCTGAAGCCACCCAATTCATGCAAGCACTGGCAAGCTTCCTCGAAAATCTAGCGAGGATGTTGGTATAAAATAAAAACTGCGACGAAATTCGTCGCAGTTTTTATTTCGTCGAAGTCGCCGTTGGAGTTGGTATATCCCTACACAACTGAATAAGCAACTTCATACCAGGGGACACTTCGTCAGTTTCCATACTGTTATATTGTTTGATGTAGTCCTTTGGAATAGCATAATTCATAGAAATTGCATCCAGTGTATCTCCTTCCTCCACCGTCAAAGCGATTTTTTGACAGGCAGGTATAAAATCACCGCCGAGGGGATCTGGCGTCACGGTTGTTGTAGAAGTACCATTTATTGAGATTCGAAAATCCAACGGCACAAATAAATAGCCAAGACATAATACAGTAAAAAGCCCGGCAAAAAGCAAGAGGACAGTTCGTCGTTTTATGGTTTTCATACTCAATATTGATAATTATAAGCATCTTTCAAGGCAACCTGGACTTCCGAATAAAAAAAAACAATCTCCGTTGGACGCCACATCAGCGACAGAATAAAAAGAAAGTCTCCGAATTCTTTTGAACTCGGAGACTTTTCATTAATCGGATTTATCTCGGCACATAATATTCGATCAGCAAATGTGGACGGTCCTTTTGTGACTTGTAATCTCCACTATAGAACCTGATGTAGTCGTCACCCTTGTCGTCGTTATCATCCAACTGGAAGGCTAGCCGGAGTTGCGTGATATCCGTCAGGTTGATATACGGGTATGCTTTGCTATCCAACAGCGCCCAATACCATCCACTGACCGGGTTGTTCTGGATCGTGCCCACCGCATACATGTCCGCTGCTGCCTGAAAATCCGTCAGTTGCAACGATCCAAGGCTGGATGGGCTGAAATTGCTGAAGAGTCCTTTGCGAATGTCGATCGAGATGTTTTGGTGAGTGGTGAACGGATTTGTTCCAGTCACATCCTGCTTTTTGATCATCAGAATAGCCTGGGTAATCACCGCATTATCAGGCAGATAATAGGTTGGGAAGTGCAAAACAGCGCGGAATTGACGGTCCCTGACATCGTCACCAAGTCTGAAAAAATTGGCGTTGGAATTCTTTGAACCACCCGCATTGCTGTTCTCGTCCGATTCAAGCACCCACCCGTCATTAAATCCCGTGGACCGATAGGAGGTGCTGATAATGGTCGGGGCAATCGTGATCGTATAAACCTCACTCGTTGTGAAGCTGCCGTTGCCTGCGCCCAATCCACCCAGCGGCTGGATCGCAGAATCCATGATGGAGTCATTGTCGATCAGGTCAAGGCGCAACGTACCGCTGCCAGTGCCGCTAGCGGAAGTGACAGTAATGGTGTAAATATTGCCTGAGCTGGTTATATCGCTGATATATACAGAAAGGTTGCCGGTTCTGGTCAGCACGAAATCGTCCGCGTCCACATTACTGACGGCTTTAGAGAAAGTCACATTGAAATGAACGCTGCTAGCAGTTGTCGGGTTTGGATCAGTCCGCAGAATGCTAATGACCACAGGCGCGGCTTTGTCAATTATGTATGAGTCGCCTGAAGTAAAGTTGCCGTTTCCTGAACCCGCACCGCCTAGAGGATTGGAGGCAAGGTCTACGATGCTATCGTTATCAATCAGATCCAGGCGGAACGTACCATCACCTGTACCGGTATTGACCGTGACTGTGTAGACGGTCGGCCCGCCGCTGACCCCTCCGACAGATTCACCACTGATTGTTCCGGTCTTGGTCAATACAAAATCGCCTGCATCCACACCTGAAACAGACTCAGAGAAGGTAACGGTAAAATCCACACTTGCGGCATTTGTCGGGCTGGGGCTGGCACGTAGAAACGAAGAAAGTACGGGTGCAGTTTTGTCAATTCTGTAAACCTCTCCAATCGATACCAACCCACCAGCGGTCAACGAGTTCCCAACCAGGTCGGTGATGGTTGTACCTTCATACAGTTGCAAACGCAAGTCGCCATCACCCATATCGGTGTTGATACTGACTGTGTAGACGACTGGTCCGCCACTAACAGCTGCACCAGACACGAAATCGCTGGCCTCCACACCCGTCACAGGTTCAGAGAAAGTGACGGTGAAATCCACACTGGGAAGGTTGGTGGGATCGTTCAAGCTGGCGCGGGCACTCGAAGCCACTGCCGGCTCTGTTTTATCAATTGTATAGCTTTCACCGGTCATAATGGGCAGGCTAACCAACGGGTTCCCGGTAATATCGGCGACGATTGCACTGGCGGAAATGCCAAGACGCAGGGTGCCGTCACCTGTACCAGTATTTACATTCACAGTGTAGGTATTCCCTGTGCCATTTACTTCCACCACAGTTGCATTCGTGATACTTCCAGTAACGGCAATTACAAAATCACTTGCGTCAACACTACCAACCGATTCTGGGAAAGTCACAGTAAAACGGGCACTATCAGCATTGGTGGGATTCGCGTCTTTAGGCAAGCTGTTGATTACCATGGATCCATTTTTGTTAATTGTATAACTCTCACCTAAAGCAAAATTCCCATTTCCAATACCTATCCCGCTCAATGGATGGTGGGCAATGTCCCAGATGTTATCGTTGTCAACCAGATCAAGGCGCAGAGTACCATTCCCAGTTCCCGTATTTACCTGAACGGAATAATTTTTCCCGAAACCGATGACATTGGTCACCGTTGCCCCTGAAATATTTCCGGTTGTTATTGCAAGTTCGAAATCGCTCGTATCAACACCGTTGACATCTTCGGAGAAGGTCACCAAAAAATTGACGTTTTCACTCGTGGTGGGATTAGGGTCCGCACGAACAATGCTGGTTACCGTGGGAAGGCTTTTGTGAACAGTGTACACTTCCCCACTTGTGAAATTACCGTTGCCTACACCTGTTCCGCCCAATGGATTTTGTGAAGGATCCATGATGGTGTCATTATCAAGTACATCCAGACGCAGGGTACCGTCGCCGGAGCCGGTATCGACCGTAACGATATATTCATTTTCAGTCCCACGAACATTTGTTATGGTTGCCCCGGAAATACCGCCACCCGTAGAGAGAGCAAAGTCACTTGCGTCGACGCCAGTTACTATTTCAGAAAATATCACTCTAAACTCAACAACTGGACCCGCTGGTCCACTGCATCTATATGGGCAATCAATATCATTACCTAAATTAGCGGGGATATGAGTTGTCGTTCCAGTTTGACGGTCGTGTATATAGGACTCAAACAAGGCCGGCCCATAGTTATCTGTATCGGCGTATGCAAAGGCAACAAAGCGTCCATCGTCAGATATGGTGGGGCTTACCAGTCGCCCTATCATTTGAGATCCGTCTGAATTGACCGAGGCACGCGTCGTCTCGCCGGTTTGAAGATCATGCACGTAGATATGGTTCATGCCATATTTATCCCCGCTGACCAGGTTTGTTGCATCGGATTCGAATACCACATACCGACCATTACCGGAGATTCCAGGTACGTAGGAACCGTCATCCGCTTGTATTCCATTGGAAGTAACTGAAGCGCGTGCTATTTCACCATTTTGGCGATCAAGCACGAAGATATCCATCGCGTCGTTCGTGTCCCCGCTGATCAGGTTGGTCGCGCTAGACTCAAAAGCCACATATCGTCCATCCGCAGAGATGTCTGCCATGTAGGAGAAGTCATCCGCTTGAACACCGCTCGAACTGACCGAGATACGAATCGTTTCGCCAGTCTGGCGATCGTGCAGGAAGACATCTGACTTACCATTCGTATCATCGCTGACCAGGTTTGTGGCACTTGATTCAAAAGTAACAAAACGCCCATCGGCGGTGATGGAGCTATTATAAGACTGGTCATTCGCCTGTTCCCCCCCAGTAGCGACTGAGATAATACTCGTCTCACCGGTCTGGCGATCATGCACAAATATATCCGATGCATGATGATTGCTGTCGTTAGGGATTAGGTTACTGGCTTGGGATTCAAATACGACATAACGTCCGTCGCCGGAAATTTTGGGATTACTGGATGGATAATTCGCATGCTCTCCCCCCGTTGCGACTGAAACGAGCATCGTCTCACCGGTCTGGCGATCATGCACGAAGATATCATCGCCATTCGTGTCGCCGGTCACCAGATTGTTGGCAGCAGACGAGAAAACTACGAAACGCCCATCGTTAGAGATGGAGTCGCCGAAGGAAATGTTATTTGCCTGTATTCCAGTTGAACTGATTGAGATAAGTGCAAGAGTATCGCCTGGAATGGGATCCTTATTGATCGTATATACTTCGCCCGTTGTGAAATTTCCATTCTCAGCGCCTAGTCCGCCCAGAGAAGATCCTGAGGTGTTCACGATGCTGTCATCATCGACCACATCCAGGCGCAGGTCACCATTGCCGCTGCCAGTATCAACTGTGACCGTGTAGGTGTTTTCGGAACCGCTTATATTCGTTACAAGGGCACCGCTGATATTGCCAGTGGTTGCCAGGGAAAAATCACCAGAGTCCACGCCACTGACAGCTTCCGAGAATGTCACATTGAAGTTGACGTTTGCCGCACCTGTGGGGTTGGCTTCAGCGCGCAGGATACCGATAACGATTGGTGGGCTCGGCGGCATGCTTTTATTGATGGTGTAAGTCTCGCCCGTAATGAAGTCCCCATTGCCTGCGCCTGCGCCGCCCAGAGGATTGTCTATCCCGTCGCGGATGCTGTCATCGTCGACCAGGTCCAGGCGCAGGGTGCCATCACCGGAACCTGTGTTCACCGTGACGATGTATATTGATCTGACTTTGTGTTGCTGCCCGTCCTCCCAGGGAGAAACGTCTGTAACAGCCGCGCCGGATATACTACCGGTAGTTGACAGCACAAAGTCGCTTAGTTCAACCGGATAGACCACTTCAGAGAAGGTCACCGTGAAGCGTACCTCTGCGGCGGCGGTGGGGCTGGGATCCACGCGGACAATGCTCATAACTACAGGAGGATTTTTTTCGATCCAATACGAATGACCGGCGAAATCCCCGTTGCCCGTTCCAGCGCCGCCCAGTGGATTGAAGGTCGTGTCCTGAATGCTATCATTATCAACGATATTCAGACGCAGCTTGCCATCGCCTGTGCCGGTGTTAACCGTGACATAATATTGAAGGCCGTACCCGCTTACCCCTGTTATGGAAGCACCGGTTATACCATCGAGCATATCCAGGGAAAAATCGTCCATGCCAACGCCGGTAACCTGCTCTGAGAAAATCACAATGAACGAAACACTGGAAGGGGTCGGGTGAGGACAGAAATTATGAATCTTCCCACATTTAGGAGTGATCGAAACAACGACAGGGTTGCGATCAGGTCCATACGCGACCTCACGAACGAAGACGTCGCTGACTCCATTCGTGTCGTCACTGACCATCGAGGAGCTTGATGAGAAGGCAACAAATTTTCCGTCAGCAGAGAGCGATGAATGACCCGATCCGTTGCTGCTTTCTGCCATAACGGATGTGCCCGTCTGGAGGTCCCGAACCCAAACATGCAGGATCCCATTATTGTCACCTTTATCGTAGAAAGAGAACGCTACGTATCGCCCATCTCTGGAGATGGTTGGCCGGTCTACCATACCTGGTACCAGGATAAACCCATCTGAATGCACCGAGGCGAGCGTGGTCTGTCCGGTTTGGCGGTCACGCACGTATACCATTTCCCCGCCATAGTAATCACCTTCGGGGGAAAGATTATTTGAACTCGATACAAATACAACGTAGCGCCCATCCCCTGAGATATCCGGCTCGTTACTACCACCGTCCGCCTGCTCTCCGTCCGTGTTGACCGAGACGAGGGTCGTTCCCCCGATTTGGAGGTCGTACACGAAAACGTCTCTTGTACCGTTCGTATCCCCAGCTACCAGATTCGTGGCACTGGAGGAAAATGTCACGTAGTGCCCGTCATCAGATATGTTCACGGCAAAAGAGCTTCCATTTGCTTCGGTCCCATCTGAAGCAACCGAGATACGCCGGGTTTGGCCGGTCTGACAGTCGTGCACGAAGATATCGTTCACACCGTTCGTATCCCCGCTGACCAGGTTGGTAGCCTTGGAAGGGAAGGCGACATAGCGCCCGTCGCCAGAGATTGCAAGATAGTAATTGGAACTTTCGTCGTTTGCTTCTGTTCCACTCGAATCCACGGATGCGCGTATTGTCAGACCTGTCTGACGGTCATGCACGAAGATATCGCCAACCCCGTTGGTATCCCCACTGATCAGGTTACTGGCATCTGAATAAAATGTCACATAACGCCCATCGCTGGAAATGGCAACTGTTTCCGAGCCACCGTTTGACTGCGCCCCGGTCTGGGAGGTGACTGAAACGCGGGTCGTTGCGCCGGTCTGACGATCCTTTACAAAGACATCATCCGCGTTATTCGTATCATCGGGAATAAGATTTGTGGCGTCGGATACAAAAGCCACATACCGCCCATCAGCGGAGATCTGACTTCTGGAAGAACCGGCGTTTGCCTGCGCGCCGCTTGAGTCAACAGAGACACGTGTGATGTCGCCTGGGGCGGCATGGACCGGCTTCACTGCATCCGGCGTTAATCCTGCCAGCAAAGCAAGCATCATCACTACGGAAATAACCCGTGCTATATATTTTATGTGTCTGGGATTCATTATTTTCTCCTTCTGGAGAACCGCTTGCAGAGCCATCGGCAAACGTACCGACAAACAAGGGTTCCACAGTCCATCTGGAGACCGCTCATTAATCCGAGCATAAATATCCACTTGTGAAGGCGCAAAATTTTAGGCTTTACTTCCCCACTACTCAACTAAACTCCTGCGCTGATTGCGCTGTAAAAAGGAGAGTGGCCTCACAAAATCATTAAATCATAAATTTGGAAGGTAAAGCAGTCCGCGCCCTGTTTTGGGATTGAACTGTAACGAATATTTGGATTAACAAATTGCCTGTAAAACCGTTTGAATTGGCTTGCTTTGAAAAAAATGTGATGACCTTTTGGAAAACCCCATTCGAACATCAGTGTAGAAAAGTAAACTTCCGAAGCCTATATGACCTCGGAAGTTTTTATTTGGCGATTTCACATCGGAGAGTTTCACAACTTTGAACGGATGACTTTGGCAAGACGCTCCATGCCAACCCGAATCTTGTCCGGAGTCACACTGCCAAAACAGACTCTCATGCCATTGTTTCGGATGGGCTGACCTTCCACGAAGAACTCCCTGCCCGGCACATAAGCCACTTTTTGTGCCTTGGCATCGGCAAGCATTTCCGCTGTATCAACCTGCTCCGGCAGTTCCACCCAGGTGAATAACCCCCCATCCGGATAAACGTACTTGACACCTTCCGGCAACATGGTCTTGATGCAATCCATCATCACATCCCGGCGCTCGCGGTGGATATCGCGAATCAGTTTCAAATGAGGCTCGAACAGACCGCGGTTGAAGAATTCCGCGCAAAGGATCTGGGTGACCATATTGGTATGAGAATTGGTGGCTGTCTTCGCTTCGTATACTTTCCTGATAACATCTTCGTTCGCATAAACGTATCCCAACCGGGATCCCGGGGAGAAAATCTTGGAGAAGCTATCGATAAAAACGGTATTACCCGTTTCGTCGAAATACTTGACGGGTGGCAGCCTGTCTCCGCTGTATCTCAGCTCGCTATAAGGATCATCTTCCAGAATGACAACGTCATATTGACTGCCCAGTTCGGCCAGTGCCTTTCGGCGTTCCACACTCATCGTCCGCCCGGATGGATTCTGGAAAGTCGGAATGACGTAAATCATCCTGGGTGAATATTGTTTGACTTTGGACTCCACATCCTCAATGACCAGCCCGTGGTCGTCCGTTTCGCAGGCGATACACCTGACCTCGAACATCTTGAAAACCTCAATCGCATGGACAAAGGTGGGGGATTCCACCAGGATGACGTCTCCCGGCTCCAGATACAACTGACAGACCAGATTGATGCTTTCTATACCACCCGATACAATGATGACATTCTCCATCCCGGTTTTGATTCCCTTGGGAGCCAGAAGTCGGTCAATGACGGCCTGGCGCAGGTCGGGAATGCCCATGGGATTGCCATACTGAAGGGCCTGGACTCCACGCTGGTCCCGCGTAAGCACTTCGTCCGCAATATCGTGAATCAGCTCCACCGGCAGGGCTTCCCTGGCTGGAGCGCCGCCCCCGAAGGAAATGGTGTCGGGGTCGGTCATCGATTCAAACAAATACCGCATGACGTCCGCTGTCGATTGCATATAAGCCATTCGGTTGGCAAATTTTGGCATGGGATTCATCCTCACTTTGTTTCAAGTGTAATGCGACAGGTTGGCGCAAGCCTACTGACGCTGTTCGTTTTTTAACTTCCTTATTTTGCCACAGCATTGCCGTTAAGCCAGTGATGAGTATCCTCTTATTCAGGTGACTGAGTGAAGCTTTTATCTAGAAAGAATACCATGCAGGGCGCCGGTTTAAATACCTATCTCCTCAGATAACGTGGCTAATTGAAAGTTCCCATCTTCTTAACCACTACGCCAGAAAAAACGATCCTCTGCGTTGAACTTAGCTTATCTCGCCTCACCCGCCACTTCCCCTTCGACCTTATCCGCCCAGGGATAGATTTCAGTTCCTTTGGCGGCTTCACGGATGGAGGGGTCGTCGGAGTAATGTCCGCGCTTTTCGGGGGGAATCAACTCGGCGATGTGGCGCATGATCTCATGGCCGATCTCGTCCAGTTGTTTGCGCCTTTCGCGTCCATGACCTGTTGCCGTAAATGGACCAAACGGTTTGCCAATATTGAATCGGATTTTCGCGTGGCGTCCACGGGAGAGCGAAGGGAAGACATCGTTTAATCCCACCAAGCCGACGGGTAGAATCGGCGCTCCGCTCTGGACGGCGATGAAGGCCGCGCCGGGGCGGGGGGGACGAAGCACTGTCGCCCAGTTTCCAGCTTCGGGGAAGATTCCCAACACGCCGCCCATATTCAAAATTTGCACCGCCGCCTTGAGCGAATCCGCTGCCCCCGTCCCACGATATAGCGGATGATATCCCCACAAAATCGGGATGAGTCTTGCCCACAGGGGAGCATGAGGCATGTTCGCACCGCCGAGGAATTCGATCTGCCAGGGCGAGAGCCGCACAAGGCAAACCGGGTCGATGAAACTAAAATGGTTGCCCACCACAATCAACGGACCCGACTTGGGCAGATTCTCACCCCCGGTAATTTCCAGGTTGGTCAATGCTCCGAAAGCCGGCGTGGTTAACGCCTGCAAAAAAGTCCGCAGCAACCTGCGTCCGGGATTGGTATATTCGCTCGCCGTCGTCATCTCAGTCCGCGCTAACGTACTCGACGGCGGACTGGCGGGCGCGGGCTTCGTTCAAAGTCAACAGGATGAGAAGTCCCACCACAAGGAAGACCGCCATCGAAACAATACTGACACGAAGACCAAACTGCTCGGCGGTGGCGGATTCAAACCCTTGAGTTTGGAACCAGTTCGACATCCGAAAAGCCAATGCGCCGAAGAGGGTTGGTCCAATAAAAGAGGTGGATTTGCCAGCCACAGCAAAGAACGAGAAGAACTCCGCGCTCTTGCTTGGCGGGGCAAACAGACCGGCCATGGTGCGGCTGATGGACTGGACGCCCGTCAGCGCGAAGCCAGCCACCGCGCCAATGATGAAGTAACCGATGAGAGTCTGGTTGAAAATCATCCAAACGACGGCGGCGGTCATCATCAAAATGGCGGCGATGAGGGTCTGCTTGAAACCGTATTTCTCGCCCCAAATACCGAAGACGTAAGCGCCGATGGCGCTGGTCACCTGCACGATGATCATGAAGATAATCAACTGGGTCTGGGTCATGCCAAACAACACTGCGCCGATGATGGCGGCAAAATTCAGCGCCATCAGGATGCCGTCATTGTAGATAAGGAATGCAACAATGAATTTAATGAAACCACGAAACTGCCTGACCGCCATGAACGTGGAGCGGATGCGACGGAAAGCTAATGAGAGATAATTTTCCCCGGCGGGCAGGGGCTTGCCCTCGCGCCTCTCACGCACCCATAAAAAGAGCGGGATGGTCGACAACGCAAAGAACAGAGCGGTGAACACGAACGAGCCACGGACTACAAGCGGGTTGCTCCTAGTCAGGACGATTGGCGGGAGAATCAGCAACAGGCAGACGATTCCGCCGATGGAACCAAATGCCCACCCGTTTCCTGAGACATGCCCCATCTCGTCGGGACTGGCGACATCCATCAACAGAGCGTTGTAGAAGACCTGTCCGCCGCGATAGCCGATTTCCGCCAGAATAAAGAATAACATTCCAATAAAAACATCGCCTGCCTGGACAAAAAACAATAGTCCGGTGAAAACCCAGGAAAGGGTGGAAAAAATAAACAGGAAGCGCTTCTTTGACGCCGCATGATCTGCAATGGTGCCCAAAATGGGAGTCAGGACTGCAACAACCAACATCGCGATCCCAAGCGAAAGTCCCCACAACCGCGAACCTTCCGCCCCGCCGGACACCTTCCCCTGAAAGTAGGCTGAATAAACCGCCAACAAGACCACAGCCGCATAGGCTGAGTTGCCAAAGTCGAACCAATACCAGCCCCATTGCGCCTTGTTTCGAACCTGCGCTGATGTTTGCATACCATCCTCTTTATCCGTCGAAATTTGAGTCATTCTACCAGACGAATGTGGATATTTTTCCTCCCGCATTGGGAGCGGCACTCGATATCCCAAGTATAAAACCCTGCCGGGCAATAGGGGTTTTGCATCATCTGAGTGGAATGTAAAAGCCCGGCAAGGTGGAATTAACGTGATTTCATGTTGGAGATTACGCCAATCCGTCGTGGATGATAATCATCGCAGTCATGCCTTTTGACCCAAATGATGCGGTGGTGTGCCGCATTCGACAGGTGTCGTTACGGACCGGGTAATTTTTCACACAGTTTCCTATAGGTTTCCTCTCCGAAGAAGGCGGTCCATTCGGCCGAACTGAAATTTTGGGTAAGGTGCGAGCAGGCGGCTGTCACAAGATCATCCGTTGTAATGCCGGGTAGTTTCTGAATATCCCACAACTGAACGGCTTTCAAGGATGAGGTGGCAAGGGTGTTTCCATCCGCTGAAAAGGATATTCCATTGACCGCATCCTGGTGGCGGATTCGGTAAAGTTCATGCCCAGTCAGAGGATCGTAGATCAACAATTCATTCATTGTGCCCACAAAGAGGCGGCGGCTCTTCAGATCGAACGCCAGAGAGACAGCCTCCACACCCGGCAGGGAATAAAGCAGGGTAAACTCTTTTCCGGCGCTCCCCCAGATGGAAAGCTGACCGGATGAATTACTTGAAACGAACAAAGTACCATCAGGACTAAAGGTCATTATTCGCTGACTCCCCGGAGACCGGATTTCAGCAATTTGACTGCCACTGCCAACATCAAGGACAAGAATTTTATCTGTCAACCCAAGGGCCAGTGTATTCGCACTAACCGCAATAGTGGCAACTTCAGCGCTTCCATCGAACAATATCGGGCCCTCGGCGAAGGTGGTCATCTCCCAGGTTCGAGCTTTCGAGGCATTATCCACAGCGATCAGCAATTGTCCATCGGAAGAAAACAGGATATTTTTTCCAAAGCCATCCCTGGCGACCAGTCTCTTCGAGCGGGTGGCAATGTCAACCAGGTATATTTCCCCGGCGCCAGTGGATAATCCCATCCACTTCGAATCCGGGCTGATGACAAGTTTCTTCACGTCGGTATCAAAAGTTAGGGCAGGGTTGGTTTGAAGAATCCCATTGAAGGTGGACAAACGTCCAAGGCTCAGCAGCCAGACGCGACCTTCGCTGGAAGCTGCCAGCCAATCCCCTGATGGGCTTATTTGCATATTCTCAAGAAAACCGCTGAATTGGAGTGTCCCAATCGAAGGCGGAAGCACAGAAAGACCCCAGATGCCAACGCCGCCCTTTTGATCACCAGAAACGAGATAGTTTCCATCCGGGCTGAAGGCAAGCACATTGCCGGCGCTTCCAAGCGGCACCTGGAGCATTTCCGTTCCTGTTACAGCATTCCAAACGCGAATGGTTTGATCCTTGCCAGTGGCGGCAATCCACCGACCATTCGGGCTGACTTTTGCATCGACTACGATACTATCCTGCAACAAACGAAGTTTTTCCTGTCCCGTGTTCGTATCCCAGACCCTCACGCGAAAATCGTCAGACGCTGTGACGAACCACGAACCATCCGGGCTAAAGGTAACGTCCTCCACCCAGTTCTCATTCGTGACTTTGAACAATGTTTGGCCTGTCGTTGTCAATGCAAGAAAGGCAACACTGTCGCTGCCGCCGGAAACGAATTTTCTCCCATCGGGGCTGAAGGCAATGTCGAAAACCTGACCCCGATGCGCAGGACCAGTCACAATTCTGCCATCGCCCAAATTCCAGAGCGTGATCGAGCCGGTGGCGGAACCAGCCGCGATCCACTCCCCATCCGGACTGAAAGCCGTCACATTCAGGCTGCCATATGTGTACAGTTCAAAACCAAGTTCGCGCGTTTTCAGGTTGATGATGGTGATTCTTCCGTCATCGCGGGCAATTGCAAGCGATTTGCCGTCCGGGCTGATATTCACATCCCGAATCGCGACCTGGTAATTGAAGCGGTCTTGAATCTCGCCGGTCAACGCATCAACAATCAATACTTCGCCTGACTCGTCGCCAGTAACGATGAGGTCGCCAGCCGGAGTGAATGTCGCGTCTTTTACCGCACCGGGGCTTTCGATACAAAACTGTTGTTTTCCATCCTGAACCTGCCAAGCACAGGCCGTATGATCCGCGCTTGCCGAGATGAAAACATTTCCATCCGGGTTGAATTCCAGGGCATTGATCAGGCCGCCCTGTGTTAGTTGGTCAACTGGAAGCGGCAGCAGGCTGATATTCTTCCGCAGAATTTCCTCCGCTTCATAGGACTGTTTCAACCGCCACGAGTCAATGGCAAGCAGGGTGCTTGTGAACAGGCCGCCGGTCCTGGATTGATAAATTTGCGCGCGGGCGGCACTGCGCTGGGCGCGAGCCACAACCTCGCTCTGTTCCGCCTTCATCTGGGCATCCAAAGCGAGCTTGGCGTTTTCATTCGCAAGATCCGCGTTCCGATTTGCCAATTCCGCATTTTTCTCGGCAAGAAACCTTTGCTCCTGGGCGAGCTTCTCATTTGCAGTTGCCAGACGCCATTGACTCACTGCCAACACCGATAGAATAGCCATGACCATAATGGCTAATGCAGCAGAGATCCACAAGGTTGTCTTGCGGTTCTCGTCCCTTCGGCTATATTCGATGAACATTTTCTGAAGATCGGATGGTTTGGGGTCGTTCTTCTCAGCAGACGCAATCATCTGGCGGGCGCGCCGTAAATCACCGCCGCGCAGTAACAGGCTGGGATCTTTTTTACGATCCCAGTCCAGCGCCCGAACCTGTAATCTGCGATGCTCCTGTACCCATTCGATGTCAATCGTAATGGCAACTGTCACTTTTTCCAGCCCGGTTTTAAAATCATCCTGTTCTCGTAGGTAGATCCAATTCAAATCCCGAATGGTTGACACTACGCTTTTGGCGTCCACATCGCGTACCAGAATCGGGACGATACGTTTGTGATTCTTTCGAGCGTGTTCCACTTCCACCTTGCATACTTCGGAAATGGCGGAATCAGGACTGACGAGAAAGACAAAAGCATCAGCCCGTTCAATTCCTTGTAGAACCTCATCCAGCCAGCCTACCGCCGGCGGGATATCCTCCCAGTCCACCCATACGTCCAGATTAATGGTCTTGAACTCCTGCATCAATTTTCGGGCAACCGCGGAATCTTTTCTGGAGTACGAAATAAAAATACCGGTCATAAATGTCACCTTTCCGTGTTTGGAGGACAATTATAGCCTTTGAGATTAAAAGTTCCGTAGCAACGCCGTTTCAGGAATCGCCACCACCACTCTCCATTCCGAGATCATGCAAGAACCCGAAAAAGGGTGAAACGCCAGAGTTGCGCCCGGTTATTGATCCTTATGGCGTGTAATATTCAACCTGCAATATGGGACGATAATCGACTGCAGTTGTGTCTCCGCTGTAGAATTTTATGGTATCCGCGCCCAGGTCATCGTTGTCATCCATCTGGAATCTAAGGCGGAACTGTGTCGGTCCCGTTTTGTTGATGTACTCCACGACCGATTCGTCTAACACCATAGAGAACCAGTTATCGGTGGGAGAATTGGAAATTGTACCTACCAAATCCAGACCAGCCGGGGACTGAAAATCCGTATCCTGCAAAGCATTGATGCCAAATGAACCTTTGCTGATATCCACCTGAATATTCCCATGGGTCATGAACGGATCAGTACCGGTAACACTTAACTTCTTTAACTTGAGCAAGGCACCAGTAATCAGGGCATCATCGGGCAAGGTTGATGTATTGAAATCAAGGATGGCGCGGAACTGACGATCCTCGGCATTATCGCCCAGATAAAACGTAGCGGAGATGGAATTTATCCCGCCACCCAAATTGCTGTTTTCGTTTGATTCGATTATCCAGCCATCGTTGGCTTTATTGGACGTAAAGGTGGTGGTTTTGATATTTATCACATTGGACTTTACAACGGTATATGCCTCGCCTGACTCAAATTTTCCATTATCGCGCCCAACTCCACCCAAGGGATTACCTGCAACATCAACGATGCTGTCATCGTCCTCGACGGAAAGTCCGAGCATGCCATCTCCATTACCAGTATCCGCCGAGATAATGTAGGCGTTTTGCGAGCCGCTCACACTTTTTACGGATACGCCGGTAATGCCACCATCTGAGTTCAAAACAAAATCGCTCGCATCCACGCCGCTCACAGCCTCTGAAAAGACAACCTTGAAATTAACGCTGGCGGCGTCAGTGGGGTTTGCATCCACACGCGCCACGGAAACAACTTCAGGAGGAAGGTCGAACACCGATTCATAGGCGCCCACGTCCGGTGCGTTCCCGACGAAATCATTATTTATGCCTGGAATAAGGACTCCTCGATCCATATTTGGACTCGATTGGAGAAGTGTGAAATTCCCCATATTTGGATCGACAAACCCCGGAGGGTCTTCATGTCCATTACATTCAAGGCGTGTCGCTATGCACAAATCTTTGATGGTCCTGTAGGATATTTTCTCCCATTTAAAATGGGGACCGGTCACCCCGCGCGTCGTGTACCAGTTATCATTGTTCCAGTCATGTCCTGTGGAACCCGTGAAAGACTCCTCAAACGCATATCCGTTCCCCTGAAAAATATTGTTACGCATGGTCGAATTATGCACCGGATGGAGCATGCTCATCGCATTTAGATTCTTCGCGTTTGTCCAGCTTGTGTTGTGATAGATAAGCACGACGCCATCGGAACTCAAGTCCCACTTGATGCTGGAACCGGTGTAGTTTGTAAACAACGAACGCAATATCCAAACCGGTCCCTGGGTGATCGGGGCCAGGGAGACGCCAACCAGCGTCGTATCGATGGCGTTATTCCGAAAGCGCTGATTGACACAGGCGCCCTCAGGCTCAAGGGCATCGTCACTAATATGGTGAATGTGGTTGTCGTAAATGTCAGTATCGAATGCAATCCCGGAATTTTCCAGGGCGGCCGATGAGCCCGTATAAATTCCATTGAAAAAGTTGTGCAACTCATTGCCCCGTACAATCGCGCCAATGTGCCCCCTAACGACGATTGCCGTACCTTCCATCGAGGTGGCTTTGACCGCATCCCAGGGCCATTTGTCCACTGGGGGATCATAAATCTCGTTATATTCGATGCGGGTATCATTGCCTTGTCTGTCCCCCCCAGTCCAATTGATGAAGACACCCAGCTGCAGGTTGTGAATTTTGTTCTTTCGGATCACCACATGAGATGCGTTTTTCGTACATATGCCGCAACTATCGGTGGTTCCGTAGTATCGAATTTCGAATCCTTCGATCCAGATCCAATCGCGGCCATTGACATCGAACGCCCGATTAAGGACAGGTACCTGCCATGAGTGATTGGAGGGATTGTCCAGGCTGCGCACATATAGTCGGGTGGTGTCTGGTGTAATGTACCAACCTTCATTCATGGGTACTTTGTTATGGCCGCGGCCTTCAACAAGCCCTTTGAGGTTATCGTACATGTAATAACGTTGTCCGTCACGCGCCAGATATTTGATGGGCGGCGTAACGGTGGTAAACCAGACATTCTCCGCGGATTTATAAACCTTCCAGACGTTCCCCTTAACGGTTTTTGAACCATCGAGGATTGCGCCGCTCCCCTCCGCCTTGACCTGAATCCATTTCCCATCCGTACCTGACGTGGGAAAGGAAACCATTTCCTGATAAATGCCATCGGCGACCAGTATTTGAGTTCCCGGGGTGGCGTGGTTCACCGCTTCCTGTATCGTCTTGAATGGCGCCGCTTTGGAACCATCGCCACCGGACGACGCATTATCGTCCACATATAAAGTGGATGATGGAGTAAATTGAAGTTCGTCTGTCTGCGTAGTGACCGAACCGCTGATCTCAGTGGAACCGTCAAGAACTTTAACGGTGTAAGTTGTGTCCGGAGAAAGTCCAAACAAGCTTCCAACGAGGCGTCCATTGTCAATGCGGACGAGCGGATGACCGGGCTGCCAAACGGTCTCCCCTTTCTTTTGATACATCAAGTTGGCGGTCTTTGGCAGGTTGGCGCCACTCACAACCACACCAACAGTCTCGATGTTTGCATACAAATCCATTCTTGAAAGCACAGCAGAACGAGTTAATAATAATTGCGGGTCTGAATTAAGAACCGGTTCATCCAAAATATCCTGTCGGATAAACAGGCTGTTTGTTCCCGAGGTAAGCCAGTCTGAACCAGCCTGAAGGGAAGAATTACCTCCAAGGGCAAAGGTCATTGATTTGAAATTCCAAGCCATAAGGAAAAAAGCAAGCGTCAATATAACAGGGAACTTTTTCATTTTGGCTCCTTTTCGATGGATTCTAATCGTTTAAAGAAAATCGGGAGTGACTAATCTGGCAAACTTGCAAAAGATGCTACTTCCAATTGCAAGACCCAAATCTGTATTCCTTTATAATCATCAGGCTGTTTATTGATTAGCAAAGGAATCTGCCGATGTCTCCAGACTATACCCCCACCCCGCTTGTCAAACTCACCCACCCCGAGTGGAGCAAAAACGCCGTCATTTACCAGATCAACACCCGACAATTCACTCCCGACGGAACGTTCAAAGCCGCCGAGTCCCGCCTGCCCCGTTTAAAAGATCTGGGCGCGGACATCCTCTGGCTGATGCCCATCCACGAGATCGGACAAAAAAATCGCAAAGGCACGCTCGGCAGTCCATACGCGGTGAAGGATTATTACAGCGTCAACCCTGAGTTCGGCAGGCTCGCAGACCTCAAGCATTTTGTCCAAGCCGCGCATGAACTGGGGATGTACGTCATCCTGGATTTTGTCCCCAACCACACTGCCTGGGACAGCGTCCTCGCGGGAGAACATCCCGATTGGTTTTCACGCAACTGGAAGGGCGACTTCCATCCCACCCCCTGGTGGGACTGGTCCGACATCATCGACCTCGACTACTCGAAGTTGGAAGTCCGCGAATATGTTTCGGCGGCGATGCAGTATTGGGTGCGCGAAACTGACATCGACGGCTATCGTTGCGACGTGGCGGGATTCGTCCCCACCGACTTCTGGAACGTGCTCCGCAAGGAATTGGATGCCATCAAGCCCGTCTTCATGCTGGCGGAATGGGAAGCCCGCGACCTGCACGCCGAAGCCTTCGATATGACCTACGCCTGGACCTGGTACGACACGATGTTGAACATCGCCAAAGGCGAGTGGGACGTCAGCCATTTGTTCATCTACTATTCATGGAACGAGAAAGCCTATCCCTTCGACATCATGCGCATGCTCTTCGTCAGCAACCATGATAAGAACGCCTGGAACGGGACACAGTTCGAACAGTTCGGTGACACAACCGAAGCCGTGATTGCGCTGTCAGTTGTCAGCGAAGGAGTGCCGCTGGTCTACAACAGCCAGGAGGCGGGTGAACCGAAGCGTCTGTCCTTTTTCGAGAAAGACCCCATCGAATGGAAGGAACATCCGATTGGGGCGCTCTACAAAAAATTGTTCGCTCTCAAAAAGAAAAATACCGCCCTATGGAATGCTCATTGGGGGGCGCGGATGATTCATGTCCCGAACAGTGCGCCACTTAAAGTGTTTAGTTTTGTGCGCCAGAACGAAAAAGACAAGATCTTTGCGGTCTTCAACTTCTCCACCGAACTACAAAACGTGACCTTTGAAGAAAGCCTATTTCATGGCAGGTATACGGAGTATATCAGCGGACAGCCAGCCGAATTATCCGCCGCGTCGAAAATCGAACTCCAGCCTTGGGATTATCGAATCTTCGTCAAATAACATGGTCTATCTCCTCATCGAATTCCTCGACGAGTTGGTCTTCGGTGTTAGCGAAACTGCCTGGCCTTTCATACGGAACGACCTGCACCTCAGCTATACCCAGATCGGCCTCGCCCTCAGCCTACCCGGATTCATCGCCGCCTTCATCGAACCCTTCATCGGCATCCTTGGCGATGTGTGGAAGCGCCGCACCCTAATTCTGTTTGGCGGCGCGCTTTTTACCATTTCGCTCTTCACCACCTCTGTAAGCAACTCCTTTCTCTTTCTGTTGATATCCTTCATCCTGTTCAACCCAGCGTCTGGGGCATTTGTCACTCTCTCGCAGGCAAATCTCATGGATTCGGACACAGCACGTCATGAACAAAACATGGCACGCTGGACTTTTGCGGGGTCACTTGGTGTATTGACGGGACCCATCCTGCTTGGCGCGTTTGTTCACTTTGGGCTGGGATGGCGCGGAACGTTTGCACTGCTCGCTTCCTTCTCCACCCTCTGCCTGCTTCTCGCCATGCGTCGGATCCCACCCGATGCAACTTCCCATGCGCCCTTCCCCTCCTCCCGTTCCGTCTTCGATGGCTTCCGCGCCGCATTATCCGCGCTCAAACGTCGCGAAGTCTGGCGCTGGCTGCTCCTGCTTGAGTTTGCCGATTTGATGTTGGATGTCCTGCTCAGCTACCTCGCCCTGTATTTTGTGGATGTGGCACAAGTTACAGAATCACAGGCAGGCATTGCCATCACCATCTGGCTAGCGCTAGGCTTGCTGACCGATTTCCTCTTCATTCCGTTTATTGACAGGCAGCCGAACAGCATGAAATATCTCCGTCTCACCGCCGCATTGGAACTGGTTGCCTTCTCGGTCTTTCTCATTGTTCCAGGTTTTATTCCCAAACTCATCACGATTGTCTTCGTCAACCTCTTCAACACAGGCTGGTATCCAATCCTGCAAGGCAGGTTATACTCCTCCCTGCCCGGGCAAAGCGCCAGCATCATGGCAATCGGCTCCGTCACTGCACCCTTTGCAAAAATTCTTCCCTTACTCATCGGCCTGCTCGCAGACCGTTTCGGTTTGGGTATCGCCATCTGGGTTTTGCTCCTTGGCCCCTTTGTCTTGCTCATCGGCTTGCCGCGAAACAACCTGCCCCACCGTACATGAACACTTCCATTTACCTACACATCCCTTTCTGCAAACATCGCTGCGCCTACTGCGATTTCAACACCTACGCAGGCCAGGAAGATTCGATTCCCGCCTACGTGGATGCGATTATCAAAGAAATCGAATTTGTTGGACGCCAGATCACCAATCTACCTAATTACCAACCTATCATCCACACGATATTCTTCGGCGGTGGGACTCCCTCCCTGCTGACCGCGCCCCAGTTTGATTCCATCCTCCGAGCCTTGCGCTCCGCCTTTGCCTTGACCGCAGACGCGGAGATCAGCATTGAAGCCAACCCCGGCACGCTCTCATATGAAAAGTTATCTGCTTTACGTGAGACAGGTATCAATCGCATCAGCCTCGGCGTGCAATCTGCCAACACCGAAGAACTGCGGATGTTGGAACGTATTCACGATTTTTTCACCGTCATCCAATCCGTGGCAGACGCCAGAAAGGCGGGCTTTGACAATCTAAACTTGGACTTGATCTACGGTCTGCCTGAACAAACTCTTGCCTCGTGGAAAACCACCCTCTCCCACACCGTTGACCTGCACCCCGAACACATCTCCGCTTATGCCCTGACCCTCGAACATGGCACACCGTTCGGACGCTGGTCAGTCAAAGGCCTGCTCCCCATCCCCGACCCTGATCTCGCTGCCGAAATGTACGAGTACGCGGAAGAGTTTTTGGAAGCAAATAGGTATGTACATTATGAAATCTCCAATTGGGCGAAGAAGAATAAGGATGAAGGAGGAATTATGAAGGATGAAAAAATTCATCCTTCATCCTTCATCCCTTATCCTTTCTTTGCCTGCCGCCACAACCTCCAATACTGGCGTTCCCTCCCCTACCTTGCCTTCGGCGCAGGCGCGCATGGATACACCAATGGTTATCGCTACTCAAACGCGCTGAGAGTCAAAACTTACATTGACCGCCTTACCAATTCCCAATCTACCAATTTACCATTCCCCCTCTCCCCCGCAACCGTCAATCATCACAAACAAACCTTGCAGGATGACATCTCCGATTACATGATTAATAACCTACGTCTGACCCAAGTTGGGATTTTTGGATCAGATTTCAGGTCGAGGTTTGGGATTGGACTTTTGGATGTCTACAAAAAGGAAATCGAAGAATTAATCCGCCTGGGGTTGCTTGAATCCAAAACCCCCGAGGTCTTTGAAACCTCGGAGGTTTACAGGCTTACCAAACGTGGAAGGTTATTGGGAAATCAAGCCTTCCTGCGGTTTGTGGAATAAGAAAAATGGCACCCTATTTACTACACTTTTGTCGTACCACTCCGCTTAGTAAAGAATCTCCTCGCACCAACATCCATCTTCATGCCATACTGACCATGCCCCCGTGCAGGTGGGGTGAGGCGGACAACTAACCGGGGTAGGTGGTTCTTCTCCTGGCTGTCTTGGCTGCTGGGGAGGAGGCTCCTTCGGACATAATTTTGATTCATATCCCAGCGGCTTGAAACCAAACGCTTCCTGGCAGGTATTATCCACCGCGAAAAGCGCCTTCAACGGATAATATGCCTTATCCTTCACTGGCGACCCCGCCTCTTCCTCCTTGAAGCGATCCACATAATCCAACTTTGTGACATCCTTCAAGTCTCCGTCTGAAATTACACCCAGCATAAACACCGCGCCAGACCATGATTTCTTAAACGAGAATTGAATAGTTGCCTCTACTCCAGCATTCATGCGAACCCAGGCCATGTCAGGGTCGGCATCGCCCATGCCGCCATTAAAGATCTGTGTTTCATAACCATCTGCGTCAAACGGCGCATCTGATTTATCAGCTGAAAGACCGGCAGTGTTGTGATTTTTATCTGCAAAGATCCTGACATTGACCGTATCCCACGTGGTTGTATAAGGGGGGTGTGCCCAAATAATATAATCACCGAAGCCATCATGGTCAACATCAATCTCCACACCGTAATTAATGCCCAGGGAATTATTTGGATCCCTGCCGGTCAGTTTTATCGAAACATAAAACCAGGCCTCATCCTGACTGACCGAAAATCTGGCAATATCAAGATCAGACACATAGGTCATATCCTGCAGAAAAGGCCGTTCCAGGCGATTAATGTTATACGAATCACCGTAAGGCGCGCGCCTCTCTGCCGCCGTACCTGATGATTCCACATCATAGATTGAAGACCCTCCACTGGGAGATATGGATGGCGTTTGGGTATGAATCTCCGCAACCGTGGGAGATACCGTAGGCGCTTCCACAACAGGTGCAGATGTTGCAGATGGCGCAATGCTGGGGTCAATCGGCACAATTTGAGGCTGTGTAGTCGGCATTCCCGCCGGCATGTTACATGCAAGTATTACAACTACAAGAATACCAACGAAAATGTACAAACGTTTATTTTTATTCATAGCCTGCTCTCCTCAATAAGATTATCCTACTCCATAAATTAATATTCAAGACAATCTTAAGGGGGATAAAAGCGGCGTGAATTTATTTGAATCAAAAACCTCCGAGGTTTAAAAAACTTCGGAGGTTTACAGGCTTACCGAACGTGAATGGCTATTGGGAAATCAAGTCTTCCTGTGGTTTGTCTAATTTATTTCTTCTTCGCCACTTTCTTGACAGCCTTCTTCACAACCTTCTTGGCAGCAACCTTCTTGACGACTTTCTTGGCAGCGGGCTTCTTGGCGGCAGCAGCCTTGGGAGCAGGCTTGACGGCATGGTCAAGGGCCGCATGGGCAGCCGCAAGGCGGGCAATCGGCACGCGGAAGGGCGAGCAGGAGACATAGTTGTTGCCGATCATGAAGCACCATTCCACAGAGTTCGGGTCACCGCCGTGTTCGCCGCAGATACCCACTTCGAGGTTCGGGCGGGTGGCGCGTCCATCGTTGATCGCCATCTGCATCAGCTTGCCGACGCCGGCGCGGTCAATCGTCTGGAAGGGATTGGTTCCGAGAATGCCCTGTTCCTGATAGGTGATGAGGAAGTTGCGCTCGGCATCATCGCGGGAGTAGCCGTAGGTCATCTGGGTCAGGTCATTGGTACCGAAGGAGAAGAACTCAGCCTTGGAGGCGATTTCGCCAGCGGTGGCGGCAGCGCGCGGAATTTCGATCATCGTGCCGAACTTGTATTCGAACTTGATCTTCTTCTCAGCCATCACTGCGGAGGCGATGCGCTCGAGGCGGGGTTGAATCCACTCGAGTTCTTTCACCGTACCCGTGAGCGGGATCATCACTTCGGGCTTGACGGTAATGCCGCGCAGGGTGCAGTCGGCGGCGGCTTCCATGATCGCGCGAACTTGCATCTCAACGATTTCGGGCATGACAATGCTCAGGCGGACGCCGCGCAGACCCATCATCGGGTTGGATTCGTGCATACCCTTGATGGATTCGAGCAGGCTTTCCTTTGCAGCCAAACCGTCGGTCTGACCCTTCACCTGCATCTCGATCACTTCGCGCAGGAGTTTTTCTTCGTCGGGCATGAACTCATGGAGCGGCGGGTCGATCAAGCGGATGATGACGGGATAGCCGTCCATCGCCTCGAACAGACCGTCGAAGTCCTTGCGCTGGGAGGGCAGAAGTTTGTTTAGGGCGGCGGTGCGTCCTTCGCTGGTTTCAGAGAGGATCATGTCCTGCACGATGGGCAGGCGCTCGGGTTCAAAGAACATGTGCTCAGTGCGGCAGAGACCAATACCGACGGCTCCGTAGGAGCGGGCGCGCTGGGCGTCCTTGGGATAGTCGGCGTTTGCCCAAACCTGCAAACCACGCATCGGCTTGCCATTGGAATCCACGCGGATGCCCTTGCGCGCGGAGATTTCGTCCGCCCAGGTAAGCAGGGTCATCAGTTCGGTCTGTTCTTCGAGCGAAGGAGTGGTCATCGGGATCTGACCGATGAAGACCTTGCCTGTGGTGCCGTCGACGGAAATCCACTCGCCTTCCTTGACGAGCTTGTCACCGACCTGCATCTCGCGTTTTTCGAGATCGATCTTGATCGCGGAAGCGCCGACCACGCAGGGGATGCCAAACTGACGGGCGACGACTGCCGCATGGGAGGTGGCACCACCTTCGCTGGTGAGCACACCCTGGGCGGCGATCATGCCGTGAACGTCATCGGGCTTGGTGAAGGGACGAACCATGACGGTCTTCTGCCCTTGTTCCTTCGCCATCTTTTCGGTGAGGTCGGCATCGAAGTACACCTGACCAACTGCCGCGCCGGGGGAAGCATTGACGCCTTTGGCAAGGAACTTGCCTTCCTTCTCAGCCTGGTTCATCGCGGCAGCATCATATTGCGGGTGAAGCAAGGCATCAACCTGTTCGGGGGTGACGCGCTTGAGGGCTTCTTCCTTGGTAATGAGTTTTTCGTTCGCCATATCCACAGCCATCTTGACTGCGGCTTTGGCGGTGCGCTTGCCGATGCGAGTCTGGAGCATCCACAGTTTGCCGCGCTCGATGGTGAACTCCACGTCCTGCATGTCATGGTAGTGTTTTTCGAGTTTGGCGGTGATGTCCATGAACTGCTTGTAGGCGGCGGGCATTTGGTCGTTGAGGTGGACAATCGGGTCGGCATTGCGGATGCCAGCCACCACGTCTTCGCCCTGGGCATTGATAAGGTACTCGCCCATCATCAACTTTTCGCCGGTGGAGGGATTGCGGGTGAATGCCACGCCGGTGGCGGAGTCATCGCCCATGTTGCCAAACGCCATCGTGCAGATGTTGACGGCGGTTCCGAGTGTGTGCGAAATCTTTTCCTTGTTGCGGTAGTCAACGGCGCGTTTGCCGTTCCAAGACTTGAACACGGCTTCGGTCGCCAGTTCGAGTTGCTTGAACGGATCCTGGGGGAAGTCCTGACCGGTCTTGCCCTTGTACGCCTGCTTGAACTTCTCGACAATTGCCTTCCAATCTTCGGCGGTCATTTCCGTGTCGCCTTTGTAACCCTTTTCGGCTTTATAGGCGGCAAGGGGATGCTCAAAAGGCTCATCGCCGGTTTCCATGACAACCGAGCCAAACATTTCGATCAGACGGCGATAGGAGTCGTACACGAAGCGCGGGTTGCCAGTCGCCTTGACCATGCCCTCGGCGACCTTGTCGGTCAGACCAATGTTGAGGATGGTATCCATCATGCCGGGCATCGAGAATTTGGCGCCGGAACGGCAGGAAACCAGCAGCGGATTCTTTTCGTCGCCGAATTTCTTGCCCGTTGCCTTTTCGATGGCTTTGAGCGCCTTCAGTTCCTGATCCCACATGCCGGCGGGGAATTTTCCGCCGTCCTGATAGGCGTTGCAGGCTTCGGTGGTCACCGTGAAGAACGGGGGCACCGGCACACCTGCACGTGTCATATCCATCAAACCTGCGCCTTTACCGCCCACGATGGACTTGACGCCGTCCCATGAGCCGCCAGCGAGCTTCTCGACTTCCTTGACCTCACTGAAGAGGTAAACCCATTTTTTCATTTTAATCTCCTACAAAGATGGAATTTGGAAAACCCCGGAACCCCTGCTTGCGTATTTTTCAATCCACAAAACTTTCCGAAGTCCTTAGTTATGGAAAATAACCGCCTGATATTTTACCAAAAAGAAGCAATTTCACAACTGCCAAAAATCACCTTCTCCCCAGAGACACGATTCACCAGCACAGAGAGAATTATATCTTTAAGGTCTCGTAAAAACCGCGCGACAATTGCCCAGGTCAAAATGAGAAAAAACTAAGTTCAGCAGGCCTTCCATAATAAAAATTAGATATCAATCTGTAAATATATTGCAAAGTAAATCTGTCTCTAAATCAGGCATAATGAGCACACGGAAAAAATTATGGCTACAAAAATACTTGTAATCGACGACGATCTGGCAATCACCGAGCTGATGAGCATGTTGCTCAAGACTCACGGCTTCGAAGTGATCACAACCAACAGCGGCGCAGAAGGCGTCAGATTGGTCGAGCAAAAGAACCCCCATGTTGTACTGCTTGACTTGATGATGCCGGATATGGACGGCTGGCAGGTGAGCAAGGCAATTCGCGCATTCAACAATGTGCCCATCCTTATCCTCTCCGCCATTAACGACCCGGCCATGGTCGCCAGCGTTTTAGACTCGGGCGCGGACGACTTCCTCGTCAAGCCGGTGCCAAGCAGCGTGCTGGTCGCCCACATCCGCAAGATGGTGCGTCAAACCGGCTCACTGGAAAGAATAACGATAAAAAAAAATAGTCTCGTTTCGCCCAATACGCAACCCATTGCCTCCTAATCCTTCGTCCGTTTTTGACAAAGAGATCCCCGCCGCTTTTGAGTGACGGGGATTTTGTTTTATCGTTCATCCCAAAGGGTCAACCGATCAACAACTTCAAACTCTCCGCAGTTCCTTTCGGTGATTCCATCATCGGCATGTGACCTGTGTCTAGCAATTCAACCAGCCGCGCAGACGGCAGGACCGCCTTGATCTCCCGCGCACGTTCAACAGGAATCAAGGCGTCAGTGTCGCCATGAATCAGCACCACAGGGAAGGAAACAGAGGAAAGATGGAAAAGCTGATCCTCGCGCTCAGCCATGGCCTTAAGCGCGCCCATCACAGCAGAGGGGGTCTGGCGTTCCATCAGGGAGTGGACATACGTCTGCACACCCGCATCAGCCGAGAGTTTCGGTGTCATTCCATCGGCAATAAGTCCCACTCCTTTTTGGACAACAGCATCGGCATCCTTGTACCGATTCGCTTTGCGATCAGGTGTATCAGCGGCGGCTTGCGAGGCGACCAAGCCAAGCCCGCTCACCCGGTGGGGATATTTTTTGGCAAAAGCCAGTGCTACGTATCCGCCCATGGAATGACCTGCAAGGGCGGCTTTTTCAAGCCCCAGATGGTCAAGCAGACCTGCCAGGTCGTCTGCCATGTCAGTCATGGTATATGAAGTTTCCACAGTGGTGGATTGACCAAATCCGCGCAAGTCGGGAAGGATGAGGTCAAAATCGTTTTTGAGCAAGTCGGATGCTCTATCCCAAATGGTGTGGTCGAGCGGGAAACCGTGGATCAACATCAACGGCGCGCCGCTTCCAAACCGTTCATAAGCCAGTGTAATATCATTAACTTGAATTTTTTTCATTTTTCCTTCCTTTTACTTCCACTTCACGTTGACCTTCAACTTGCTGCCCAGTTTCGATTTATAAAAGATATAGCCTTTATCACGCCCAAATTCAAAGATGCGGCGAGTGATATCCACATCGGCTTTACAGTATTCAGCGACTTTTTCCAACTCACCAGCGCGGAACCACTCAACAGCTTTTAGTCCATCCGCAGTTTTATTTGCTCCAAGGCTGGCGCTGGCAAGGTTATCGAGGCTGACGCGGAATCCGAGAATCTGGTGCAAGTCGAAGAGCATATCCAGCGTGTGGATGGATGCAAAACGCGCGTCGGGGGCGTAGGGCTGGAGGACGCGATAGTCGAATCCCTTTACATTGAAACCGACCACCTTGGTTGCGGACTTCAATTCCTGAACCAGCGCGAGGACATCCTGCTCCCAGTAAACAGCGAAATCGTTGCGCTGCGTCGACCAGGTCACCCCACAGGCAACTTTCAACTTTTCGATGTTGTCCCGCCCGCCGACATCGTCAAAGAGGTTTTGGGTTTCAAGGTCGAAGAAAATGTAGTTCATGGTTCACCTATTTCATATTTCGCGTTCCCGAAAGAGCATCGGGACAATGTGAGCGTAGTCGAAACGCGTCGTCCTTCGATTACACTCAGGGCGATTTGATTTTTTCTAATTCCTCGCGGGCAAATGCCAGAGCTTGTTCCAAGGTTTCGATCTTCCCCGCCGCCTGATTCTCGCGGATGGATTCCAGCAATTGCCCGACGATGGGACCTGGTTTGATGCCAAGCTCCTTCATCAGGAGGTTGCCATCCAACAGGCGCGGCGGGGAGATGACTTCTTCGGGCTTTTCGTAGTAATTTTCCAGGTGGATACGCGCAATATCGAGATAGGCCGTCCAAGTCTCAATAGTCAGGGCGTGGGCACGGGTGGCACGGACGTCCGCCAGGGCAAGCAGGACAAGGTCGATGCCGGCCTTCTCGCTATCGCGGAAGAAGCGATAAATAGCTTTGCGGGAGGGAGTCTGCTTGTCTTTTTCAAGACGGTCGGCGAAGAAATGAAACCGCATGTGGTTCTTGACAATAACCCGCGCGCGCTCGACTTCGTCGTTGCTGACGTTGAAGGAACGCAGTCTTTCAGCGGCGACCTCCGCGCCTTTTTCATCGTGATCGAAGAAGCGAATGCGCCCCGACTCTTCAACGGTTTTGGTCCTAGGCTTGCAGATGTCATGATACAAGGCGGCGAAGAAAAGCAGGGAACGCAGGGAACGGTCAGGGTTGAGCGGCTCGGCGAAATGTTTGGCGATTTTCTCGCGGTAACGCCCTAGCCGCAAGCCAAGTAAACCCGTGAACATGTCATTCGTTTTCTCGGCATCGTAACCAACTCGCAGAGCGGAAATGGTCTGGTCGAGATAATCCAGCACGGACAGGGTATGAGTCCACACGTCGTAAACATGCGGTTCGGACTGGGTCACGCCCTTCATGGCGCAGAGTTCAGGCATGAGATACGGGAAGACACCGAGCATCTCCAGCGCGCGCATACAGGCGTCGGGCTTGGGTCCGCCGAGCATCTTGAAAATCTCGTCGCGCAGACGTTCGGGTGAGATGCGTCCAAGCTGGCTTGCGGACTGCTTCATCAGTTCGCGGGTATTCTTGTCGATATGGAAGTCAAGAGCCGCAGCCAGGCGCACGGCGCGCAAAATCCGCACGGGGTCGTCGGACAGGGACGTAGGCAAACAGGCACGGATAATCTTTGCACGTAAATCCTTGCCGCCTTCGGTTGGGTCGATAATGACTTCGTCGCGCAAGTCGTAGGCGATGGCGTTGACCGTGAAATCGCGTCCGCGCAGGTCTTCGGTTAAATCGGCTCCGCGATAAACGGCGAAATCGAGAAAGATACGTGAGCCATCTTCCTCGGTGACAATGACCCGCCCTGTGTCGCGTTCATCATCCAGGATAAGAAAGTCCGCACCGAGGGCATTGGCGACCTTTCGAGCAAGAGAAATACCGTTCGCGGGCAGGGCAAAATCAAGGTCAGGCGATGGACGGGAGAGCAGAAGGTCACGCACCGCGCCGCCGACAAGATAAATCTCCTGTTCAGCGGGCAGGACATCCATGACTCTTTTTACCAACGGGGGAAGCGGAAACATGAAGATGATCTCTGGCCTTTCCTTGTGACGGCTTTGCTGCGAGGCACGCAAGGCTTGTTCGGGCGTATCTCCCTGCGCAATGACTTTTCCACGCAGGCGGGCCACCCAGCGTCCCACATAAGGCGAATGAAGGTCATCAGCCATTACGCGAGTATAACAAATTCAAGGAAAAAATTGTGTACAGTTGGGAAATTTGTCGCGACCTCTCTCCCACTGACAATTCCCCACACCGTGAAACCATCCACAGACTCTGCACCTCTCAGACAGCAAGAAGACGCGATATAAGATGGATATAGGACGGATATAGGATGACAATGGGGAGATGAGAGATTTTCACTGATTTGACGACGCGTAGTCAAACGAACAGCAAGCCCCCACGCGGACATTCCCCGTTGACAATACCCCGGAATCAGAAATCATCCACGAATTACAACTATCAGCAATGCATAACTCAGGAGCCAAGGCGGGTCTGGGAGTTGACGAACAGAAAATAGACCGCAAGCCCGCCGCTGTAGACCAGCACCGCCACATACACGATCAGATTGAGCATGTATTCGGGTTTCACTGTCTCGAACAGCAAAAGGAAGGGACCGATCAGGACAAGGTCGTATGCGAGGAAGCTCAGCAGTTGACCGGCGGCATTATGCCAGCGGGGATACAAAAGACCGTACAGGAAATAGAAGGCATCCCCGATGAAGATACAGCCAAAGATGACGGATGAGTCGGGGTTCAACGCCCAGGGGAAGACCGGTATCCTGAAGGCCAAAGCGCCGCCTGCCATAATCAATGAGACAATGAAAACCCCAAAGGAGACTCGCACCAACAACGGCATGGGACGTGAGTCGTTAAGCGGAATTCGTCGGCTCCAGAGAAATGCAGCGCCGCTGGCGACCACGGAGACCAAAGCTACAACTCCAAACGGGATCATTTCCGGGCGACCTCCCTGCAAGACAAGTTGAAAGAAGTAAACTGCCGTGGTCGCTGCGATGACCAGCACATTGAGCGAGCCCGCGGGGAGCGCGCCAAATTCCCCTGTCCACCCGATCCAGAGAGCGGCGACACTGACCGCAGCCAGAATGGAGCCGATGAACAGGTATGAAAGCCGCCCGTCGGGCCAGGGCCACAAGCTGGTGACCAGCCGAAGTTGAAAGATAAAGCCGATTGCAAGCGCCAGAATGACCAGACCACCCAATATAGTGAGAGTTCGAAGAGTTTTCATGGTTACCTACCTCTAAAATTGGTTGTGGTTTTAGACGTTTTTTTTAATCCACTTTCTAATCTGGCAATAACTTCACCAAAATAGCCAGCACCTCAGGGATTCCCTCTGTTGCCGCCAGCCAGACACGGTTGGTAAGGGTTTCTCCATATTCATGAGCAAGGATATTGCGCAGTTCGACCAGCCTTGTCCAATTGACCTCGGGGTGTTCCTTGCGATATTGCGGGGAGATGTGGACAGCCGCTTCACCAATCACATGTAATTGACGTTCCACCGCATAACGGAGCATTTTATTCTTTTCGAACTCGTGGAATTTGACACCGTGCATAAATCCATTGATTTCACGCGCGGCTTCGCGGATGTCCCATAAGTAGGATTGCGCCTGTTCGTCATGCGGCATAGACCACCTGCGCCGTGCGGAGAATTTCCTTCCTGCGGTACGGGTTGCGGAGTCCCTCTTTTTCCACCAGGTCGACGGGACGTTTGAATATGTTTTGAAGTTCGATTTTCATATCTGCGAGTTCGAAGAGACCGATATGCGCCCTGGGGTCGATGCTGACCAGCACGTCAATATCGCTGTCGGGACGAAAATCGTCCCGCAGGACGGAGCCGAACATGGCAAACTCTGTCACGTTCCAGCGTTTGCAAAATTCGGTGATCTTTTTGCGCGGAATCCTGAACTTCTTTCGTTGCATGGATGAAATTATACCCTCATCCTTTAGTTCATTTAGCATTTCCCTCCCCAACACGCGGACATTCCCCCGTTGACCAATCCCCCGCACCCGAAACCATCCACGAATTAGGACCACGAATTAACCAATCGCCGCCTTATTCGATTATTCGTGACCCTATTCGTGGACGGTCGGATAAATCCCTCGCTCAGCGCTACGCGTGGAAGCCCTGCGGGCGGAGTCGGCACAGCCGACTTCCATATACTAGACTGAGCAGATAATTAAATATTGTCCTTAAAATAAATATAGGGTATAGTTACAATATCGTCTTGTCAATTTCTTGATTTGGATGGTAGGAGGACAAATGGCAACAAAGGAAAACGAAAAGGCCCAGCCAGTTGATATTGCTTTGGTGCTTGGATATATTGCCACGAAGGATCTAGTGACGGTTGAAAAGAAAATATCCGTATTAACTCAACTTGGCTATTCCAATCCTGATATGGCTAAGATTTGTGGGAAAAATCCAGATGTTATAAAGACATTGAAGTCAAAATTAAAAAAGGGAGGTAATAATGGCTAACATTAAAACCAAACCAAAAACATCCGAGACAAGCCCTGAAATCCTTATGCTGGGCTACCTTTGCATTAAGGGTGCAGACAACTTAATAGAGAAGGTCAACATTCTCGACAGATTTGGACTGTCAGACGAAGATATCGCTATAATCTGCGGTTCTGCTGTGCAGTCTGTCCGGAACGCTCGCCAGCAAAGCAAGAATAAACCTGTTGAGCAGACGATTAGGAGATAATTATGGCTACATCGACTGAAGAGCAAATCCTTGAACGCCTAGACCAAATATTAAGAATACTTGCCTTACAACTTGTATCAGAAAAGAATACGATTACCGAAGGGGCACGCTCGCTGAAGTTCGCAGGCTTGGACAATAAAACAATATCTGAAGTTCTAAATGTTGATGTTACAGTTGTGAGAACTCTAACATCTAACCTGCGCGCAAAGCCATCAAAAAATCGGAAGGACGGCAGGAATGAGTAATCTTGAAGAGCGCTCAGAACGCCTGCTTGCGTTAATTCTTTTAAACCAACTAAAGGATTCATCGCAACGCGAGAAAGCAATCCAGTTAAATTTAGCAGGTTTCTCAAATATTGAAATCGCGAATCTATTAGAGACTACGGCTGCTGTTGTCTCACAAATGCTTTATGAAGCACGTAAAGGAAAGACCTCAAAGAAAGCCTCAAAAAAGACCTCAGGGGAGTGATAAACTTTATGCCGGTCCCAGTTGATTTTAGAACACTGCCTTTTAGCATAAATAGAGTTAGCGATTCTGGTAAATATATTGGGAGGACAGTGTATTGGAGATTGTACGCAATAGAAAATTCATTTCGCGTCATAATACATTCAATACTCACTGTTCAAATCAACGCTAACTGGTGGACATATGTAATTAATCCCCAAAAGAACAGTGAGATTCAAAAGGCTAAAAATCGTTACTTAAGCCAGCCTGGAAGCACTCTTCCAGGATCACATGACATATATTATTTGTACTTAAGTGATTTAAGCAAGATAATTTCAGCACAACGCAACCTTTTTGTTCCAATAATTCCCGATATTGATAGATGGATAATTAAACTTGAGCAAATTCATTTGCCTAGAAATATTGTTGGACATATGAATTGGCCAAATGCGGCTGACAGAATAAAAATTGACAGAACTTATAAGGAGGTACGTATATTATTACGCGACCTTTCTAATTCTGGCTTCTATATTATTATTCCATGAGAGCCAATTTCCAACAGAATCCCATTTATATTTTCGCTTCGTTTACTCCCCCACCCTCTGACAAATATACCTCACCACCTCACTCGCCACATCGAACTTTGTGGCGCGTTCGAAGCCTTCGAAGTCAGGCTGACGGTTGACTTCGAGCGCCATCGGCTGGTCACCTTTGAGGCGGATGTCCACGGCGGTGAATTCGCGGCGCAGGGCGCGGGCGGCTTCCTCCGCAAGGGATTGGAAGACGAGAGTTTATCGCAAGAAAAGGGAATTCGAGTTGTTAAGTCCAGTTGACAGGGTTTTCATCATCCTCATCCCACAAAAGCGGATTGGCTTCGACGTACCCCGTTTTGTTCTGCAGATCCTTTTCATCCCGAATGACGTGCTCATAATAATTACGCTGCCAAAATTTTGTAACCGTGCCCGTATTCTCCACCATGTTCATTTCCTTCGTGGATTGATATTTAAAATACGCTATGATCTGTCCCAATGTTGGCACCCGTAGGGGCGGGGTCTCCCCGCCCTGTGTATCATGAGACACATTATCATCGGGCGCGAGGACCGCGCCCCTACCACGCACAATTTCGATATCTCCACATCCCAAAATGAAAATAATCCCGTGAATATGGTTTGGCATTATTGCAAATGCGCCTGTTTCCACATTTGGAAAATGGATTGGAATTTCGCCCCACCATTTCTGAACGATTTGCCCATAACGGCTTAATTTCATTTCCTTATTTTCTATTGCTCCAAACAAAAATTCCCTTTGCCACGTAACGATGGTGACAAAATATCCACCTACTTGAGAATAATCATATCTCTTCAAGCGGACGGAGTGGCGATGATGAATCTTTGGATCGAATTTGACCATGACGGGAATTGTAAATGGTTAGGCATAGAGGTGATCAGTGCATCCCTCTCACTTCCCCCCCCACCCTCTGACAAATATACCTCACCACCTCCGTCGCCACGTCGAACTTCGTGGCGCGCTCGAAGCCTTCGAAATCGGGCTGGCGGTTGACTTCGAGCACGAGCGGTTGGTCGCCTTTGAGGCGGATGTCCACGGCGGTGAATTCGCGGCGCAGGGCGCGGGCGGCACTCTCCGCGAGGGATTGGAAGGCGGGGAACTCGGTCAGGTCGTGGCGGATGAACCGTCCGCCGAGGGAGTAGTTGGTGCGGAAGTCGCCTTTGGACGGTTTGCGGCTGACCATGACCGGCAGCGCGCGGTAGCCGACCACCATCACGCGGTAGTCTTCGTCGGCAGGCAGGTACTCCTGTAACATCAACTCGCCGTAGGGATAGCGCCACAGGCGGCGGTGGAGCTGCTCGGTGTTGTGAATCAGGTAGGTATGCTCGCCGCGCGCGCCGTGGACGCCTTTCAGTACACATGGATAGGTCAGTCGCTCCGCCAGCGCCTCCACCTGGATGGGATTGAAGAGCTGCCAGGTGCGCGGGCAGGGCACGCCATGCTCAGCCATCACCAAATAGTCATGCATTTTGCTGACGGCATAGCCTTCGTCCGTCAGACCTTTGTCTATGACAACTTTGCCCGCATCGTGAAACAGGCGGGCAACGGTCAGAGCTTCGGAGATGTACGGGTAGAAGGTCCGCACCACCAGCCCATCGCAGGTTTCCAGCAGGTTTTGCCCCAGGCCGCAGACATTGGCCCTTTGCCCCTCGATATCGAAATTGACATCGTGAATATTGCAAACGACCAGCTCCAGCCCCTGTGCCTGCGCCGCCTCTTGCACCCGGCGGGTAGTGTAGATCTCTTCCCATCCCAGCCAAACGACCTTCATGGACAATGCCTCCGTTATCAAAGAAAGCTCAGGCGGGGGCTAAGCCCCCGCCTGAGCGAGACATAGGTGGAAAACCTTTACATCGGGAAACGACTGACGACGACCGCCGGGGTGGGCAGGTTGACCTTGTCACCGCTCTTCAACTCGGCGGGAGCCTTGCTGGCATCCTTGGGCGCGGACTGATAGACCGCGATCTGCGTGCCGATTTCAGCGGACTTCAACTCGACGTAAGCCTGACCGGTCAGATAGCCTTCGGCGTCCACGGCGCAGGATGTCACCCAGCCGATGACCTTGCCGCGCTTGTCGAGCACGGGGTCGCCGTTGTGAGCCATGCGCACGCCCTTCTCCGCAAAACGGAAGCGGACCACCACACCCTTGCGCTTTTCCTCATTTGCGATGAGCGCATCACGCCCGATGAACCACGGCTTGTAGTATTTGACGTAGCCGCCAAATCCGCTATCGCCGACGCCCAGATCGGGCTGACCGAACTTGCCCGAGCCGTCGCCCATCTCGTGACCATAGAGCGGGAGTCCCGCCTCGGTGCGCAGTGAGTCGCGCGCGCCCAGACCAATGGCTTTGATTCCCATCTTTGCTCCAACCCGCATCAACGCCTGCCAGAATTCCACGGCGCGTTCGGGGTGGACGAACAACTCATACGCCACCTTCTCGCCGGTGTAGCCGGTGCGCGAGACGATCAGATCGAAGGGTTCGCTGATGCCGTTTTCCTTTGTCCCAACTTTGGCGTCGCAGAGTTGGGTGCGCTTCAAGGCGCGGATGTTGCGGCGGTTCATGTCATCCACACCGAGGGCAAGCAGAATGTCGGTGCTGCGCGGTCCTTGCAGGGCGATATCCACCCGCATGTCGGGACCAGCTTTCGGGTCGCGCAGGTTGCGGATGACGGCTTCGTAGCCGAAGGTCCGCGCCCAGGGGCGGGCGTTGTCCACCTTCACCTTGCCATCGCGGACAGCTTCGAGCCACGTGCGGTCCTTGTCATCGTTCGACGCGTTGACCACCATAAGATATTTGTCGTCGGCGCGGCGATAGATGATGGTGTCGTCGATGACCTTCGCGTCGGGGGTCAGGAAGTGGGTGTAGAGCGAGTTGCCGGGGCGCAGTTTGCCGGCGTCGTTGCTGACCACGCTGTCGAGGAAGGCGGCTGCGTCCGCGCCTTCGATGTGATACACGCCCATGTGCGAGACGTCGAAGAGTCCCGCCGCCTGACGGGTGGCGAGATGCTCCTCCAAAACAGACGAATACCAAACGGGCATTTCCCAACCCGCGAACGGGATGATCTTCGCGCCCGCTCCCTTGTGGACTTCATAAAGAGCCGTGCGGCGTAGGGGCGATTCCTTCTCCTCCCACTGGAAGCTGGGGAGCTCCTTCCCGGTCCCGCTGCTGATTCCGATGTAGAAAGGTTTGGTGTCGCTGACGGGTTCACCCTTGGCTTTAGCGGGTTTCTCCTTCGAGTCCGCGACGACGACCAAGCCGGGGATGTGGACCGGCGAATAATCGGGTTGACCATCCAACCTGACGGAGGTGTAGCCGTCGGAGTGGTCGCGCAGCCAGGTGCCGACGAGTCCGCCCTGTTCGGCTGGGACGCTCAAGCGGAAGTGGGTCAAGTCGACGCAGGTCAGTGCGCCGGTCACTTCGCCGCGCGGGGTGATGACTTTGGTCGCTTGCGTGTCGCCAGCTTTGAGCGCGGAGATGTCGCTGGTGAGGGTGTAGTTCAAAAATTGGCGGACGCGGAAGCCGTAGATTTCGAAGACGCCGCTGGACTTGTCGTCCACGTAGAAGAAATGAGGATAGCCGTGAGTCGTGGGTTTGAAATCCACGCCGGCGGATTCAGCCATTGCGCGAACCTTCAAGCGCGCTTCTTCGAGGATGTTGAAATCCACCTTGGCGCGGCGCTTGGTGCGCTTGACGTTGGGGACTTCGATGCGGTGCGGCGCGGCGGCAAGCAACACGTCGGCGATGATGTCTGCAAGTTGGCGACATTTGGTTTCGTCGAATCCACGCTGGGTGATCCACGGGGTGCCGATGCGCACACCCGACGGGTCAAGGGCGATGGCGTCGCCGGGGATGGTGTTGCGGTTGGCGACGATGCCCACCAAATCGAGGATGCGCACAGCGCGGTCGCCGGAGAGGGTCGTGCCGTCGGGCGACTTGATCGTGCGGCAATCAATGTTGAGCATGTGGCAGTTCGTCCCGCCGTAGGGGACGGTGAGTCCGCGTTTCTTGAGCTGGTCTGCCATGGCGACGGCGTTTTTGATCGTCTGCTCCTGCAAGACCTTGAACTCGGGCGTGCGCGCCAGCTTGAAGGTCAGCGCGAGCGCGGCAAAGATGTGGACGTGAGGTCCGCCCTGTTCGCCGGGGAAGACCGCCTTGTCGATCAGCTTTCCCAGTTCCTTGTCGGTGGTCATGATGATCGCGCCGCGCGGACCGTGCAGGGTCTTGTGCGTGGTCGAGGTGATGACGTCGGCGTAACCGATGGGCGAGGGGACGACTCCCGCCGCCACCAATCCGCCGATGTGGGCGATGTCTGCCAGCAGGTAGGCGCCCACCGCGTTGGCGATCTCGCGGTATTTCTTCCAGTCGGGAATCCACGGGTAGGAGGAGTAGCCCGCGATGATCATCTTCGGCTTGTGTTCCTTTGCCAGCGCCATCACGGCGTCGTAATCGATCTGCTGGGTCACGGGGTCGATGGTGTAGGGGACGATGTTGAAGTATTTGCCCGAGCGGTTGACCGGGGAGCCGTGGGAGAGATGTCCGCCGTAGAAGAGGTTCATGCCCATCACCGTATCGCCGGGCTTGACGAGGGCGTGGTACACGGCGTTGTTGGCAGGTCCGCCCGAAAGCGCCTGCACGTTGACGGAGATCTGGTCCGCGCTGATGCCGTTGGCGGCGAATGCTTCGGCGCAGCGGCGGATTGCCAGCGACTCGATCAGGTCGGCATACTCGACTCCCTTGTAATAACGCGGGTCCGCATAGCGGCGGTAATGGGTCAACTGGCAAGCATAGTCCAGGATTTCCTCCTGGGTCTGGAAGCGGGTCGTCTCGTTGGGATAACCTTCGGCGTAGATATTCTGGAAAGCCGATCCCATCGCATCACGCACCGCAAGCGGAGCCTGGCTTTCGGATGGGATCAAAATCAACTTACGAGCCTGACGCTCCGCTTCGAGCTGGGTCAGTTCGTAAACGTCGGGGTCGAGTTCTTCGAGTGTGCCGCGAAATAAATGGTCGGACATTTAAATTCTCCTTCATGAGAGTTGAGTTTTTGGAATCATTTGACGGTTGAATTGTAGGACGGGAAAGGGGGACGGTCAAGTGAAAAATGGCATATTGCCTATTGTATTTAAACTATGTTTTTGCTAGTATATAGACGTGTGGAGTTACTGCTATCTATCCAGAGGGCTTTTATAGGTAAACCAATATCTGTAGTTCGACAATCTAATCATCATGCTCCATCGCCGCATCATATTCAAATGGCGACAATGATCCAATGCTTTTGTGTTGGTCGCTTAACCCATGAGCAAATGTGGGGGCGAGCATTGGGGAGTCAATAGCGAAACCGACCTGTCTATTTTCATATATTTCTTGGAGGAATAAAATGAAATTCAAGACCACGAGTCTCATGCTTTTCGCTTCAACATTGGTTATCCTGTCGTTTTTCACTCCGCAAGCGTTTGCGCTCAGTCCATCCATTGACTTCGAACAGCACATTATTTCGAGCGACATGCCAAACAGTGTTGCCGTTCACAACGTGGATATCGACAATGATGGAGATATTGACATTCTTTCTGGCAACAGGAATCTTCACTGGTTTTATATATTCGTCAATGATGGGCACCAGAATTTTACGCCGGTTGTCATAGATACGTACAATGTAATATATTCCATCGCGACAAAAGATATTGACCAGGACGGCGACATTGATATTGCTGCCAACGGCGATATCAGTCACTATGAATTGTTTTGGTACGAGAATAATGGAAACCTGGTTTTTACACGCCACACCCTGTTCCAGTATGGCGTAGACCCTTCCTATGTAGAGATTGTTGACCTGGACGAGGATGGCGATCTTGACCTTTTTGCCAATGCAAATGGCTGGAGCCGAGCACACACCTACTGGTTTGAAAATGATGGAAACGAGGACTTCACGACCCACCAGATCCTCGATTTGTATTCGCCACAGAATGCAGGTTGCCAGAAATCAGCCGTCAGAGATCTGGATCTGGATGGAGATATCGATATTGTCGAAGCCTGTGACTTGTCTCCTGTGTTCTGGCTTGAAAATGACGGCAGTCAGAACTTCATACGTCACGACACGTCCAAAAATTTGAGCTATTCATATAATGTCCTTGCAGTAGACATGGATTATGACGGAGATATTGACATACTTGGCTCAGATGCAAATGACGGCTCTTTCTGGCTGGAAAATGACGGATTTCAAAATTTCACAGAACATCTAATTTCTTCCAACCGTCAACAAATCACAACTTTATGGGCGGTGGATATTGATCATGACAGTGATATGGATGTAGTGGAAGCCATATATGGAATGAATCAAGTCTCCCTCTGGTTGAACAATGGCAATATGACCTTTGTCGAAGAGATTGTCGGCAGCAATTTTATTGGCGTAATGTCCATCTTTGTAGGCGACCTTGACCTAGATGGAGACGAGGATATCATTGTTGACGAAAAAGATTCCGGGAAAATTTCGTGGCTTGAGCAACTGCCTTCTGTCAGCAAGCCGGGAGTTACAGATTCCAGTGTGAGTGTTTACAATATTATTTATGGAACAGGTGATGGGTCATCTTCCGACACTGAATATGGTTTTGAAGTTTTCATATGGGCAAAGGGAGATTTCACAGATTTTGAACCAAATCAGGTAAACCTCACTGTTAATGGCAACCCGCTGGTTGTTGATTACGCCAGAGCATCATTTAATGGAGAGGAATATCGTATCAGAGCAGAGGGCGGCTTTAATGGTCTGCCCCTTCTTGGCGAATATGTTGTAGCCGTAGAGAATGCAATTGGGCAAGCAAGCGATCCATTCGTCATTGGGCAACTTGAAGATTACCCCAAAGATGCGCCTGACATGTTGTATCCTCAGCACCAGGAATTGATTTATGAGGACCAGCCCACGTTTGGTTGGGAAGACTTCAATTCTTACTACCTTGGACAACCTGTTGAGTCCTGGGCGTATGAAATAGATCTCTTAATGCCCAATGAGGATTACTTTGTTTGGCCAATCTTGAGTGACCAGACTACGCTAAATTATGTAAATCCGGATTGGGATCCCGCGCAACCTCCCCCGCTACAGCCAGGAACGTATGAAGTCGCAGTACATTCCAATCATCATGTGGCACCACGATTTGGCTTCGAACATCATCGAATTATCAGTTTCGACGTGACGAGTAACCGCCCCCCAATTGCCGACTCGGGTGGCCCATATTCTGGTTACGTAGATTCAATCATTGAACTAAACGCCGCCGCCTCCTCTGATCCCGATGGTGATGTGTTGACCTACGAGTGGGATTTGGATAATGATGGTCAATATGATGATGCAAGCGGCGTAACTGTTACGACATCATTCAATCAAGTTGGAGACCATGTTGTTGGTTTACGCGTGACAGATGATGGCGGTCTAAGCGATACAGATACCGCTACTGTAACCGTTCTCCCCTGGACTTTGAACGGTTTCTACCAACCAGTGGACATGAACGGCGTCTACAACACTGTCAAAGGCGGAAGCACCGTGCCGCTGAAATTCGAAATCTTTGCTGGCACTACTGAACTGACCGATGTTGCCTCCGTCAAGAGTCTGACCTATGCTCAGACATCCTGTGATACCACGGCAATTACGGATGAGATCGAGACGACGTCAACAGGCGACACCAGTCTGCGCTATACGGATGGTCAGTTTATCTACAACTGGAAGACACCCAAAGTTGCCGGAAAATGCTATCGGGTGACTATGTCTACTATGGATGGCTCGTCACTGGTGGCTTATTTCAAGTTCAAATAGTTTTATGTAATCGGCACAATGTGCCAAACATCAAAAGTACAATGCGCCCCTCCTTCACAGGGGCGCATTCGATTCTGGACGCACATAATTCCTTTATAAGTTGGTCATAACCTGATTACACCGCCCCGCTATCATTTGGGAAGGTTGGAGGCGCTCCAACCAATTGTGAAAAAAGAGGCGCAAAAAATATGAAGAAGAAAATCTCAATCGTACTTGGCGGATTATTGGCAATCGCAATCCTGTTCGGCGTGACAACCGCATACGCACAGGATGGAACTCCGCCCACTCCCCCAGCCGGACAGCCCGGCAACAGGCCGGATCGCGGCGGACGGGGCATGGGCGAGGCTGAACTGAACGCTGCCGCTGACATCCTCGGCATCACCGCTGACAAACTTTCCGCCGCGCTGAAGGAAGGCAAAACGCTGGATGATCTGGCGACCACTGCCGGAGTCGACGTTCAGAATGTGAAGGATGCCATCAGCAAAGTCCATGCCGAGGAAATGCGCGCACGCATCGAAGCTGGTCTTGCCGGCGGAACCATCTCGCAGGAAAAGGCGGATTGGTTGTTGGAAGGACTTGACAAAGGCTTCCTTGACGGACCCGGCTTCGGGTTTGGCGATCCGCATGGTGGTCAACCCGGCACACCGCCTGCTACGCCATAAACAGGCAGACGTTCAATCGCAAAGGAGGTAATCAGCAACAGGCGAAGGCAGGCTCCCTTTCGCCTGTTTTGTTTTCCTGCGACGTAGGACAAACGGCGCTTGAATTCACTAATGAAAAACGTTAAACTGTATCCATGATAACCCTTTCAAAAACAGGACAATTAAGGGCTCTCGAAGGACGGCAAAAATCGCTCATGCGCCTCGTGGAATTGAGCGTCATACTCAATTCGACCCTCGACCTTGATGAACTGCTCCAGTTGATTACAGAGACCGCCACCGAACTGCTGGAGTGTGAAGCCGCTTCCATTCTTCTGTATGATGAAAAGAATCCGCGCCTGTATTTCGCCGCCGCCACCGGGTCGGATCCCGTACAGTTGGCTGAGATTCCCGTCCCCATCGACAGTAGTCTCGCCGGGACGATCTTCCGCACGAACCAGCCGCTCGTTCTGAATAATGCCGGTCAGGACCCGCGTCATTACGCCCTCGTCTCGGATCGCGTCAAATTCAAGGTGGGCTCATTGCTTGGCGTCCCCATGCCCATCAAGGATCGTACCATGGGAGTACTGGAGGCGATCAACAAACGTGAAGGCGGCTTCACTGACGGCGATGTGGCGATCTTGTCTGTTACTGCCGCTCATGCCGCAATTGCCATCAACAATGCGCGCCTGTTGCGGACGACGCAACAGGCCTTGGAAAAGGTCAAGGTTACGAACCAGATCAAAAGCAACTTCCTGGCGCTTGCATCCCACGAACTGCGGACGCCGTTGGGCATCATCATCGGGTATGCGACGTTCCTGCAAAGCGGCACCAGGGGGGAATCAACAGAGCATGCCAACCATGTGCTCGGCGCCGCATCGCAAATGCGCTCGCTTCTGGATCAGATGAAAAACTTGACCCTGCTCCAGTCCGATGAAATGGAAATGCGACCGATCAAAATTTCCATTCAGGATGTGTTGAATTTCGCCCTCGATGAAATCAAATATTCCGCCGCGCGGCGGGACATGCAGCTGGTTCTTGATATTCAGGATGATCACGTTTATGTGAGCCTGGATCCGGAAAAGACAACGCTGGCATTTGTCAACCTACTTAACAATGCCATTCGTTTTTCAGCGGAAGGGAGCGAAATCACCATCGGGATGGTCAAAGAGGACAACCGGGTGCTGATCTGGGTCCGGGATCATGGCATTGGCATACCGGTCGACAAACTGCAAAAGATATTCGAGGAGTTCTACCAGATCGAACCGCCAAATACCCGTCATTATGGCGGGCTTGGGATCGGACTTACCATCGCAAAAGGACTGATCGAAGCTCAGGGCGGGTCCATTTGGGCAGAGTCCGAGGGTGAAGGGAAAGGGTCCACGTTCAAGGTGATTTTGCGGACGGCATGAGAATGTCTCCACACCGAAAAACGACCTGCAGCCTTGTTGATTTTGCATTGACATTCACCAATGTCTCAGGTAGAATAGCCTTCGCCTTATTGACGGGCCTGTAGCGCAGTTGGGAGCGCGCCTCAATCGCACTGAGGAGGCCAGGGGTTCGAATCCCCTCAGGTCCACTGTTCAGTGATCAGTAACCAGTAATCAGTCACTGAACACTGACAATCGAACACTAAAAATTGATTACTGAAATCCGGGCCCATAGCGCAGTTGGGAGCGCGTCTCAATGGCATTGAGAAGGCCGGGGGTTCGAATCCCCCTGGGTCCACCTGCGAGAGCGATTAGAAGAACTAGTCGCTCTTGTGCTATAATCACAAAAAATAATCAAAGGTCAGGACAGGAGTAGTAGGTCATCCCGTCAGCGAGAAGGGAAAGCGAGGTGTAAGCCCTTCAACGGCATCTAACGGGAATGCCACAAGACCGAACTCGCCTGTTGCTCTTTTTGAGAGACTTGGATGGTGAACTGGAGTAGTCATCCACGGGAAAGCCCGTTACAGCAAATGAGAGACGTTGGGCGTCGGAGGTTCAACGTAATCCGGGTGGTACCGCGGAGTTTGCAAAGGCATCCTTCGTCCCAGAGTGGATGAAGGATTTTTTATTTAATCAAAAGGAGGCTCGTATGAACATTCGGATAAATTACATCTTCTGGAAACAGGGGCCTCTTCTTCCACGCCTCCGTTGAGAGTGTTGGCAAAAATGTTGAAGATAATCCCCAAAATTCGTCGGGGAATCAAAAGTCTGTTGAAAATGAAAATTATTATGATGAGGTAAGAATGGCTGTAGCAAAGAAAAAAGTGACGCCTAAAAAAACAATTGTGAAGGCAAAGAAAGTCATCAAAAAGGCTGTGACCACGACTTCCGCAAAAGAGAAAAAGGTCGCGATGAAAAAGGCCGTCAAGCCGTCGACTACAAAGAGCAAAACAAAGGCATCCCCAAAGGAGACTGTTGCGAAAAAGGTCAGTACGAAGAAAGCCGTCGCAAAACCGTCGGTGAAGGCAGTTGTTAAAACTCCCGCCAAGGCAAAGAAATCCTCCCCGAAGACTAGGGCGATTCAAGCTGCAACGACAAAAGCAATCGAACCTGTCAAAAAAATGGCGGTGATGGTTGCTCCCAAGCCGGTAAAAGAAGCCCCCGCCGCCGAGGAGAAACCAAGGCACGATAAATCCTACAGTCCCAAAGTCATCGAAAAGAAGTGGCAGGAAAAATGGGAGGTGGACCAACTGTACCGCTCGGTGATCGATCACAGCAAACCAAAGTTCTACGCGTTGACCATGCTGCCCTACCCCAGCGGTGACCTGCATATTGGTCACTGGTACGCGATGACCCCGTCCGATGCGCGCGCCCGCTTCAAGCGCATGAACGGTTACAACGTGTTGTTCCCGATGGGCTTCGACGCCTTTGGTCTGCCCGCTGAAAATGCCGCCATCCGTGACGGTGTCCATCCGATGAAGCGCACCTTCCAGAACATCGAAAAGATGCGGTCGCAGTTGCGAAGCATGGGAGCGATGTTCGATTGGGAGCGCGAAGCGGTCTCGGCCGACCCTGCCTATTACAAATGGACAGAATGGTTCTTCATTCAGTTGTACAAAAACGGTCTGGCCTACCGCAAGATGTCACCCGTCGACTGGTGCCCGCATTGCAATACGACGCTGGCACGCGAACAGGTCTGGGGCGACGACCGTCACTGCGAACGCTGCGGCACGCCCGTCATCAAGAAGGACCTGGATCAGTGGTTCTTCAAGGCGACAAAATACGCCGATGAACTGTTGAACTTCGATGGCATTGACTGGCCTCAGACTGTAAAGACCCTGCAAACAAATTGGATTGACCGCTCTGAGGGTGCATCTGTGGTTTTCAAGACTGAGCAAGGTGATGACGTTGAGGTTTTCACCACCCGTCCTGATACGTTGTGGGGCGCGACCTTCATGGTCTTCTCGCCCGAGCATCCACTGGTGGAGAAAATTACCACGCCTGAAAACAAGGCTGCCGTCGAGGAATATAAAATTCAAGCGGCACGTCAGACCGACATTCAGCGCGGCGCAGTGGACAAGGAAAAGACGGGCGTGTTCACCGGTGGCTATGCCATCAATCCCGTCAACAATGAACGCATCCCGGTTTGGATCGCGGATTACGTTTTGATGTCCTATGGCACAGGCGCGATCATGGCGGTCCCTGCTCACGACGAGCGTGACTTCGCCTTCGCTCGCAAGTATGGTTTGAAGATCATCCCGGTCATTCAGCCCGTAGTAGGGGCGGATGGCCATCCGCCCCTACAGTTGGACGGCGACACCATGCCCGAAGCTTATATTGGCGCGGGGGTGATGGTCAACTCAGCCCAGTTCAACGGAACGAAGGTCAACGACCAAAAGGGACGCAAGAATCCCGGCATCAGCGCGGTCATTGACTGGTTGGAGGAAAAAGGTGTCGGCAAGGAATCGGTTAACTACCGCTACCGCGACTGGTTAATCAGCCGTCAGCGGTATTGGGGTGCGCCAATCCCGATGATTTACTGCGAGGAACACGGCTGGAATCCCATCCCCGATGACCAACTACCTGTGCTGTTGCCCGAGGACGTGGAGTGGAAGCCGACAGGTGAATCTCCCCTGAAATTGCATCCGACCTGGAAGCACACGACATGCCCCGTCTGCGGCAGACCAGCCATACGCGAAACCGACACTATGGATACATTCATGTGCTCGTCGTGGTATCACTTGCGCTATCTGTCGCCGAAATATGATAAGGGGCCGTTCGATCCCGCCGAATACGATTACTGGATGCCCGTTGACATTTACACTGGCGGCATCGAACACGCCACCATGCACCTGCTGTACACGCGCTTCTTCCACAAGGCGCTGCGCGACGCGGGCATTGTCAAAGGGGATGAGCCAATGTTGCAATTGCGGAACCAGGGCATGGTGCTGGGCGAGGACAATGAAAAGATGTCCAAGAGCCGCGGTAACGTGGTTGCGCCTGATGTGCTGGTCGAAAAATATGGCGCGGATACGGTTCGCGCCTACCTGATGTTCTTCGCCCGCTGGGAGATGGGCGCGCCTTGGGACTCGCATGGCATCGAAGGCAGCGCCCGCTGGGTGCGCCGCGTGTGGACCCTGTTTACCGACGATTTTCCCGACAGACCTTTAGGGTCTGTGGAGACCCTAAAGGTCTTAAGAAGAAAAGTTCACCAGACACTGCGCAAGGTGACACACGACTTCGAGAACTTCGAGTTCAACACCATCGTCTCCTCGTTGATGGAATTGCTGAACGAAATGTACAAGGCGCGCGAGGCGGGTTCCGTTGGAAGCGACGAGTGGAAGGAGGCGCAGGAAATCTATTTGAAGATAATGGCTCCCGTCGCGCCGCATATCGCCGAGGAACTGTGGTCGCAGTTAGGCAAGCCTTATTCGATCCACACCCAAGCCTGGCCGCAGGTGGACGAAGCCGCCGCGAAGGAAGATTCCATCGAACTGCCCGTCCAGGTCAACGGCAAAGTACGCGACCGAATCACAGTTCCTGCCGAAGCGACGGAGGACGAGATCAAGTCCGCTGCGCTGGCGAGCGAAGCAGTCCAGAAGTTCCTGGAAGGCAAAGAGCCAAAGAAGGTGATTGTGGCAAAGGGACGGCTGGTGAGTGTGGTTGTGTGAGGCGGAGAGCAAGGAATAGAGAATAGTGAAAGGCCCCTGAGGGTTTACCCCCATCAGGGGCTTTTGTGTTTTATCTCACTTCGGCTTTGCAAATACCAGAACGTAGTATCCAAAATTATTGAAGAACGAATATCCCACGCCAATTTCGGTGTATGCCGCGCTCAACATATTCTGGTTGTGACGGACATCGGTCTTGTCGTTCTTCCACCAGTCCACAGCGCCCTGACCCGTCAGCGGAGGATAACTGCCATACACATTTTCGGTGACGGACGAGGCGTTGTATCCGCTGGCGGCTACACGCGTCGTAAAAGTCGAACCATCGGAGCCATCGTGTCCAAAAAGTTGATTGCAGGCCATGTCATTGGCATGTGCGACGGCTGCTTTGGTCAGCAGTTCATTGACCATGTAAGCGGGGAGGCCGTTGTCCGCGCGATAGGCATTCAAGGCAGTAATCACATCAGTAACTTTGGCTGAGTCAGTGGTAAATGCACAGGCGGCACTTACCAGTCCATTACCGGTGACCGGAATTGCGGCATCGGTGGCGGCGGCCACCTGACTCGAAACATTGATAATCACCCACAGACGCGAATCGTTGTCGACTTTCATGACCAATCCAGCGGGGTTCTTAATCACAAAAAAGCCGGTATATTTTCCGTCCGTGGTGGGCGCTGACAGTTGCATCGAAATATCCACCGTTTGACCGGGATAAGTCACGCTCAACGGCACGGAGGCTGGCGCGAACATTCTGTCGCCGGAATAATGGGCCAATGTGTAATCCGGTCCCCAGACGCAGGTCCCGGTATTTTTGACACGCCAGGTTTTTGTGAAGTCTGAACCGCCGTTGATGAATTCATTATCCGCGATGGTCACATCTGCAACGAAGGCGGCGCTGTTGGTGCAATCAGGCGGGTTGGTGGGGACAGGTGTTTCGGGCGTGGGGGTGGTGCTTGCCTCCACAGGCGGCGTTGCTGTGAAGGTGGGTATTTGCGCTGCGGTCGGGGATTCCGTTGGTGGCGGCATGGCAGTGCTTTCCGCGGGAGATTGCGCCCTGCAGGCTGAGATCATCAGCACGGAAACAAGGATGACCACCAGTAAATTCTCTTTCATCACAGCCTCCTTTCATGTAAACAAATAAGTAATACATTTTCATTATATACACAAAAATGAAGGAAAAATCGCTTTTAGACAAAAGGCAAAAGTCACAAACTCAAATATACGAGAGGAACAAGCCAGCGGATCATCCCTGCCGTTCAAGGAGTTCGCAGGAAAGTTTCTAATTTGCCAGACAATTTCAACAATAAAGGTCGGAATTAATGAAAAGCGAAGGATTGCTTTAACAGAATGATTGACAAGCCCCATAAACACTTGTACAATTTACAACAGACGGGGCGCATAAAACAGGAACTTAAAATTATGATGGAGTAAAACTAAATGCAGGAAGAGATTGTTGGACGGTTGCTCTTGCCTGACTGCGCTAAAAAACAAATCGAGCCATTACTACCTGACAATATGCTGAACATCGCCTTCAGCTTTTGTAATCCTGTTGGATTGTCGTCCCAAAAAACACAAGGAGAAAAAAGTAATGAATAAGAGCGCACAGTTTTTCCGTAAGTGGTTGGTTCTGCTCGTGATCGGTCTTCTGCTCGTTTCAAGCCTGTCAGGTTGTGGTTCCAAAGAGAAAGTGCTCAAAGTGGGGTACATCACCGAGCAAACCGGCGTAGATGCCTATGTCGGTGCAGCTTCAATACCTGCCATGCAGGATTACGTGGATGAGATCAACGCCAAGGGCGGGGTTGGCGGCTACAAGATCGAACTAGTCGTCTACGATACCCGCTCGGAAGTGCCCGATGCCGTAACCGTCGCCAAGCGCTTGATGGATCAGGATAAGGCCGTCGCCATCATTGGTCCATCGTGGTCATCCGCCGGCATTCCTCTCTCGGATATTGCCGATAACGCCAAAGTGCCATTGGTTGCCACGACAGCCTCCAACGTCAATGTGACCGTAACCGAAGACGGCAAACTGCATCCCTATATGTTCCGCGTTTGCTTCATCGATCCGTATCAGGGTTATGCACAAGCTGATTTCGCCTACAATAAGCTTGGACTGCGCAAAGCCGCTTTCCTGACCGATGTCGCCTCACCTTACACCGTCGGTTTGCATCAGTTCTTCAAGGATCATTTCCTTGAGCTCGGCGGCGAAATCGTCGCCGAGGAAGGCTACACCCAGGGTGATGCTGAATTTCGCGCCCAATTGGCAAAGATCAAGGACTCCGGCGCCGACCTGCTCGTGGTTGATGCCTATACCTTCAAGGATGTCGGTCTTGCCGCCCAGCAGGCTGAAGCCCTCGGCCTGGATATCCAGATCATGGCTGGCGATGGCGTATTCGTTCCAGAATTGCTTGAAATGGCCGGACCACAGCTCGAAGGCGCAATCGTGACCACCGGTGTCACCACCGACGCGCCCGAATTTGCTGAATTCAACAAGGCATTCGAAGCCAAGCATGGCGTTCAGGCAAACATCTATACCTACTACGGTCTGGATGCTCTGATGGCGATTGAATACGCCATCGGCGAAGCCGCCAAGAAGGGCGAGGTTACCCCCACCACTGTTCGCGACGCGCTGGAGACCATGAAGGATGTACAGTTGTTCACCAGCAAAGTCACCATGGAACCGGATACCCACAATCCCCACAACAAGCCGCTCTTGATCATGACCATCAAGGACAGCAAGTGGGAACTCACGGAAACCTTCCAACCCCAGTAAGTCCAGCGACTACTTCACCGGGGGTGTTTGCAGCCCGCAAACACCCCCTTTGATTTTGGAAAGGGAAGCACATTATGGAATTGTTCATCCAACAACTGGTGAGCGGCATTTCGATTGGGGCGATCTATTCCCTGCTTGCGGTGGGATATGCGCTGGTGTACAGCGTGTACAACTTCACCAACTGGGCGTTCGACGGTTTGATGGCATTTGGCGCGTTCATGGCATTTACCGCCATCGGTTCGTTTTTCATGCCCTTCTGGCTTGCCGCGATTATTTCAATTATTCTCACCATCATTCTTTCGGTAGCCACCGAGAAACTGGCGTACAGCCCTCTGCGCGCCCGCAAGGCGCCGCGCCTGTTCATGATGATCTCCGCCATGGGCGTGAACTTGGCCACCGTCAACATCCTCAACCTGATCTTCGGCGGCGTCTTCCGCAAGTTTCCGGTTGAGACCCTGCAACCCATCTTTATCCGCGGAGTTTCCATCGGACGGATGGACCTGATTGCGGGTATCATTTCCTTCCTCGTCCTGGCGTTGTTGTGGGCATTCCTGTACCGGACCAAATGGGGGCTCGGCGTCCGCGCCAGCAGTATCGACATCCTGACCGCCTCGCTGATGGGCATCAACAACAACGGGGTTGCCATCGTCGTCTTTGCCGCCACCGGCGTGCTTTCTTCGGTGGCTGGGGTGTTTTATGGCATCAAGTACGCCGTCTTCCCGATGATGGGCATTGTTACCATCAAAGCCATGATTGCCAGTATAGTAGGCGGACTTGGCAGCCTGCCAGCCGCGATTTTAGGAAGCATGATCCTGGGCATCCTCGAAACAATGGTTTCGGGCTACATCTCCTCCACTTATCGCGACCTGTTCTCCTTTATGTTCCTGATCATTATCCTGTTGTTTTTCCCCAATGGGTTGATGGGCAAGAGCAGCGGCGAAAAACTTTAGAGAGGACGGTGAAACATGGGATACATCAATACAATCATCATCCTCGGCGGCATTAATATCATTGCCGCGTTGGGCGTGTCAATCCTCACCGGTTACACGGGTTTGTTCACCATCGGTCATGCGGGGTTCATGGCGATGGGCGGCTATATGAGCGCCATCTTCGTCAAAGAACTTGGAGTTCCCTTTCCGATTGCGATTCTGGCAGGCGGCACCTTTGCCGGATTGACCAGTTTCATCATCGGCTATCCCGCCTTTCGCAGTGAGCTGCGCGGCGACTATTTTGCGGTCGCCACGCTGGGGTTTTCCGAAGCAACCCGCCTGTTGTTGAACAACACCAGGAGTCTGGGCGAAAGCATCAACACTGCCGAAAGCGGCATTGGAATGCTTTTCAAACCCATTGGTCCCCTGCTGGTCAAACTCGGCGGGGTCTTCGGGTATATGAACCTGCCGGGACCGACAACTGTATCCGTGGTGGTGGTTGCGGTCATCCTGGCGGTGTTCTTTGCCCACATGTTTGTCACCTCGCAATACGGCAAAAACTGCATCGCCATCAGCCAGGACGAAGTGGCGGCGCAAATGATGGGCGTGAACCTGCTCAAGACCAAGATGACCGCCCTGTTTATCAGCGCCTTTTATGCCGGTGTGGCGGGCGGACTGATGGCATTCTACTTCGCCTATCTCACCCCATCCTTCTTCACCATCACGAAATCGTCCGACCTGCTGGCGGCGGTGGTCTTCGGCGGTATTCAATCACTGATCGGGCCCATCATCACCGGCTTCATCCTGGTGTTGTTCCCCGAACTGCTGCGGACCTTCGCTGAATGGCGTTTGATCATATACGGCTTCCTGTTCGTAATCGTGATGATCTTCCGCCCACAGGGCTTGCTTGGCTACGTGGAAATGAACTTTGCATTTGTACGCGTCTGGTGGAATAAGCTCTTCCGCCACGGGCAGACCCCGCAGGAAGGATAGCCGCCATGAGTCCAATCCTCGATGTAAAAGACCTCACAGTGGACTTCGGCGGCGTACGGGCCGTCAATAATGTCTCCATCCAGCTCGAACCCGGCGAATTCGTCGGTTTGATCGGACCCAACGGCGCGGGCAAGACCACCATCTTCAACCTGATCACCAACGCCATCAAACCCACCGCCGGGACAATCGGATTCAAAGGCAAGAGCATCCTCGGCAAATCGCCCGACCGCATCTGTCAGTTGGGAATCAGCCGCACCTTCCAGAACATCCGTCTCTTCCCACAGATGACGGCCTATGAAAATGTGGAACTTGGTCTGCACAGCATCCCGCATTATTCGCTTGCCGAAGCCTTCATCAGAACCCCGCGCGCCCGCCGGATCGAAATCAACACCCGCAAGAAGGCGATGGAACTGTTGGAGATTGTCAACTTGAAGGAACATTCCCACGCCCGAGCTTCGAGCCTGCCTTACGGCTTGCAGCGTCGGTTGGAAATGGCGCGCGCCATGGCAACCGATCCCGAACTGCTCCTGCTCGATGAACCCGCCGCAGGCATGAATGACGATGAATGCAACGACCTGATCAACCTCATCCGCGAGATTCACACCACCATGAAATACACGATGATCATGATCGAGCATCACATGAACGTGGTCATGGACCTGTGCCGCGATTCCCGAATCTACGTGCTGAACCTCGGTTCGCTGCTAGCGGTGGGAACCCCGACCGAAATCCAGAATAATCCCGATGTGGTCCGCGCCTACCTGGGAGAACCAAAAAATGACTGAGCAAACTCCCCTTCTCGATATTCAAGAACTGTCCGTTTACTACGGCGGCATCTGTGCCCTCAACCAGGTCAGCCTGCACGTGGACAAGGGCGAGATCGTCTCGGTGATCGGCGCGAACGGCGCGGGCAAATCCACCCTGATGAAGACCATCGTGGCGGTCAAATCCTTCACATCGGGAAAAATCTTCTTCGACGGGCAGCCTCTCAAGAAGGAATCGCACGAAGTTATCAAAGATGGCATCACCCTCTCCCCTGAAGGACGTCGGATTTTCTCCCCGCTTTCGGTGCGCGAAAACCTGATGGCTGGCGCCTATACCCGCAACGACCGTCACGAAATCGAAGCCACCATGGAGGAGGTTTTCACCCTCTTCCCACGTCTCAAGGAACGTATCAACCAGCGCGGCGGGACTCTCTCCGGCGGCGAACAGCAAATGCTGGCGGTTGGACGCGCGCTCATGTCCAAGCCGAAGATGTTGATGCTCGACGAGCCGTCGCTGGGACTCGCGCCCATCGTCATCAGCCTGATGTTCGAGACCATCGTCCGCTTGAACAAGGAACTGGGATTGACCATCCTGCTGGTGGAACAGAATGCCTCGATTGCGCTGGACGTCTGCAACCGTGCTTATGTGCTGAAGACAGGTAATATCCAAATGGAAGGCACGGGACAGGACCTGCTCCACGACAAGCGCGTGATGGAAAGTTATCTGGGGATTACGAAGTAGATTTTGGGTAGGGGCACAGCATGCTGTGCCCCTACAATTTATTTTCCAACTCTTCCCACCTGTGATATTCCTGCGTTAACTCATCTTGCATCTCTTTCAATTGATTGGCAACTCGCGTGATCTCGGTGCTGTCTCGTTGATAAAACGACGGGGAAGCCATCTCAACAGTCAGAGCATGGATGTCGGTTTCGAGTTTTTCGATGCGTCGGGGAAGTTCAGCCAGTTCCTTCTTTTGGGATTCGAGCGCGCGTTGTTCCTTGTAACTTAATTTCTTCGGCGCGGACTCAGCCTGCGTCTCGCTGACGGTTGCTTTGCGCGGCTTGGACTCAGACCTCGCTGACTGCTGGTTCTGACTCTGCCAATCGTCATAGCCGCCGACAGTTTCGGTCACACGTCCGCTGCCATCGAGGGACATCGTGCTGGTGACGATGTTGTTGAGGAAGGCGCGGTCGTGACTGACCATCAACAGCGTGCCCTCGTATTCGAGCAAAAGTTCTTCGAGGACTTCCAGTGTTTCCACGTCGAGATCGTTGGTGGGTTCATCGAGGACGAGCAGGTTGGCAGGTTGAGCCAGCAGACGAGCCAGCATGAGACGGTTGCGCTCGCCGCCAGAGAGGGCGGTGATGGGTGCGTTGATCCGCTCTTTGGTAAAGAGAAAATCTTCGAGGTAGGCGTTGATGTTGCGCACCTTGCCGTTGACCGTGATGCTGTCCCGTCCCTGCCCGACGTTATCCAGCACGGACTTGCTTTCGTCGAGTTGGGCGCGGAGCTGGTCGAAGTAGGAGATTTGCAGGTTCGTGCCGTGTTCCACCGCGCCGCTTTGCGGCGTCAACTCGCCGACCAGCAACCGCAGCAAGGTCGTCTTGCCAGAGCCGTTCGGTCCGATGATACCAATCTTGTCGCCGCGTTGAATCGTGGTGGTGAAGTCGCTGACGATGGGCTTGTCACCAAACGCGTAGCTGACGTTCTCCGCTTCGATGACCAGCTTGCCCGAACGCTTGTCGGCTTGAATCTGCATCTTGATTTTTCCAGGGCGTTCGCGTCGTTCCTGCCGTTGTTCGCGCAGACGTTTGAGCGCGCGCACCCGTCCCTCGTTGCGCGTGCGCCGCGCTTCGATGCCTTTGCGAATCCAGGCTTCCTCCTGCGCCAGCTTTTTGTCGAAGAGGACGTTCTGTTCCGCCTCGGCGCTGAGCATGGCTTCGCGCCGTTCGAGGAAGGTGGTGTAGCTGCAATCCCAATCGTAGAGTTGACCACGATCCAGTTCGATGATGCGGGTGGTGAGTTTTTGCAGGAAGACGCGGTCATGCGTCACGAACAAGAGCGTGCCTCCCCAGCGTTTGAGAAAACCTTCGAGCCAGTCAATGGAGGCGATATCGAGGTGGTTGGTCGGCTCGTCGAGGAGAAGAAGCTCAGGGTCGCGGACCAACCCTCGGGCGAGCATCACGCGGCGCTTCATCCCCGCGGACAGAGTCTCGAAGCGGGCATCCCCATCCAGCATCATGCGCGAGATGACCTGCTCCACTTGAAGCTGTCCCTGCCAGTGGACTTCGTCGTGGACGTGCGGCGAATCCAATCCGCCCGCGACGATGTCGAAGACTTTGCCCGTCACGTCCACGGGGACTTCCTGCGGAAGATAAGCCGAGCGCAAATTTTGCTGACGCGAGACCGCCCCGCCGTGTGGAGAAAAATCCCCGTTGACCAGTTTGAGCAGTGTGGATTTGCCCGCGCCGTTACGCCCAAGCAACCCCACCCGCTCGCCCTGCTCGATCTGGAGGTTGATGCCATCGAAAAGCCTCGGTCCCCCAAAGCCGAGGCTCACATCCTGTAAGCCGACCAATGCCATGAAGTCTGTTCCTTTGAGGGGGGAAATATACTACAAGTTGCGCAAACCTGTCATTGCGAGGAGCAAACCGCTTTGCGGTGAGCGACGAAGCAATCCCATGTTATGAGGAGATTGCTTCGTCGCTCGCTACACCTGCACTTGCGTGCGGTGCAAGTGTCGCTCGCTCCTCGCAATGACGTAGTACAAGAACAATTTGACAACCGCCACCCCAATCCCTATAATGATTTTAGATTTGCTCATCTCATTCGCAGGAGCCAGCCATGTCCAAAAAGAAGAAAAAGGATAAAGCAAAGCAGGAGTCAGTGGAGAACGAGTCCCAGCCAAAGGAGAAGGGGGAGAAGCTGGGAAACAAGGAATACTTGAAGCATCTGCAAAAGCTCCAACTGGAACTGGTAAAACTACAGGAGTGGATCAAAGCCCAGGGACTGAGGGTGGTGGTCATCTTCGAGGGCAGGGACGCGGCTGGAAAGGGCGGCGCGATCAAGCGCATCACCGAATGCCTGAACCCGCGCATCTGCCGTGTGGCGGCGCTGCCCGCCCCCACCGAGCGCGAAAAGTCCCAGTGGTATTTCCAGCGTTACGTGGCGCACCTGCCGTCCGCGGGTGAGATGGTGCTCTTTGACCGTTCCTGGTACAACCGCGCGGGCGTCGAACATGTGATGGGATTTTGCACCGACGAGGAGTACGGCGAGTTCATGCGTTCCTGTCCCGAGTTCGAGCGGATGCTGGTGCGCTCGGGCATTATCCTGGTCAAGTACTGGTTCTCGGTCAGCGACGAGGAACAGGAACGCCGCTTTCAGGCACGGATCGACGACCCAACCAAACGCTGGAAGCTCAGTCCGATGGATTTGCAATCCCGCTCACGCTGGGTGGAATATTCCCGCGCCAAGGACGACATGCTCCGCTACACCGACACCAAGCAGTGCCCGTGGTACATCGTCCACTCCGACGATAAGAAACGCGCCCGCCTGAATTGCATGACCCACCTCTTGAGCCTGATCCCCTTTGAAGACCTGACTCCCGAAAAGATGAAGCTCCCGCCGCGTCAGGAGGACACAGGCTACATCCGCCCGCCCATCACCGACCAGACCTTCGTGCCAGAAGTGTATTAACCCGTCATTGCGAGCGAGCCGCGCAGCGGCTCGCTCGCAATGACGAGGGGCGGCATGGTAAGATAGGCGGCATGATTGATATTTCCAACGCGCGCTTCGCCTTTTTGGATGTTGAAACCACCGGACTTTCCACCTGGTTCGGGGACAGGATTTGCCAGATCGCCGTCATCGTGACCGAGGGGAAACGGGTCAAGTCCACCCTTGACCTGCTCGTCAACCCCGAGCGGGAACTTTCCCCGTCGGCGACTCACGTCAACGGCTTGGACGAATCCAAACTGGCGGCGGCTCCGCTCTTCGCCGAAGTCACCGACCAACTGGAAGCGGCATTAAAGGATGCGGTTATCGTCTGCCACAACGCCAAGTTCGACCTGCAATTCCTCGACAACGAATACCGCAAGCTGGGACGGACGGTCGAGTATCCCAACCTGATCGACACCCTGCTCGTCGCCCGCGATTACTTCGACCTGCCGTCGTACAGTTTGAATTATCTGGCAGAGGCGTTCAACGTCCCGTCCAAGGGGCAAGCCTCACGCGCCCAAACCGACGCGCTGACCTTGAAGAACTTTTTCTTCGCCATGATGGACGCGCTCAAACCCAACGGCAAGCCGCTTGAGGAGTACATCGGCATCTACAACTCCCCCGCCTGGCCGCAGGAAGGCGTGTACCTGCCGACCGAACTCAGCGAAGCCATCTACAGCGGACGCAGACTCTTCATCAAATACATGGACAAGAACGGCGAAATCTCCGAGCGCTGGATTACCCCCAAGGAAGTCATCGGGCTGACGGACTATATCTACCTGCAAGCCTTTTGTCACACCCGCAACGCCGAGCGGACGTTTCGGCTGGACAGGATCATCGAGGTGGCGGTAGAAGTAAGTAGGGAGTAAAAAAGAAAGTTTTGTTGGGCAAATTCACAGAGGCCATTTTATGACCATGATTATGTTCCTTATCTTTCTTGTTGTAGTTCTGCTTCTTGGAAGCAAGGTGTACATATATCTTCGCAAAGAACAGGAAAAGATCGAAAAGCCGAAAGACCAGTATGTTCAGGATTGGGATGAGTTTACAATCAACAGCACAAATAATAAAAAAACTAAAGCATTAACTCAAACTGCAAAATTAATAGAGATTGTGACTATCGTAGCATCTGTTGCCTGGCTTCTCTTGTGGTTTTATAGTCTGAGCGATGGTGTGCGAAAAATCTCGGATTCAATCGTGTACGGCTTTGGGCTGATATCGTTGACAGTCGCGTTCCTGATGTTTCTATTTCTTCGTTTAAGGGTAAAAGGCTGGAACTTACAGAACGCACTTGACCTATTTCGCCATCCAATCGTTTATGTTGTATTGCTGAGTCTTCTTGGCGGTTATTTGTTGGATTTCTATTCCGTGCCATTTGAAATTCGATTTAAACTCAGCCAGCAAGAGTTGGAGGATTTTGCAGCGGCTACATACGCAAAGCATCCTGATGGTTTTTATGCTGAATCAAAGACACAACGGGTTGGATTGTTTCAGTTATATGGAGTTGAGATTGAGGGAACGACTGTCAAGATGATTAGCGACATATGGTATCCTATCGCTGTTTATGGATTTGCATATAGCCCAGAGGAGAAGCAAGAGCAAAAAGCTTGGAGAGATAGTTACCGTAGAATTCCTTTTGTAAAAAATTGGTATTATTGGGAAAGAACATTGATTGAATAACAAAAACGGGACAAGCCGTAAAAAGCCTGTCCCGTTTTTATCTGCGCTTGCAAAGCTGGTATCCTTTCACCACCTCATGATAGCCAGGAATTTTACGATCGTTTTCTCGAAATACAACTACACACTGAATATCCGAGAGTGCCTATAACACAAAACAAAGGGATGTCGCCCTGAGCGTAGCGAAGGGTCTCCGCCGCAAAGCGGCGGGATTCTTCGGTCGCTTTGCTCCCTCAGAAAGACACATATTACGCGATGTTAGGTACTCCCGAATATCCTGTTCCAATCCAGCAGTGTTTTCAGGTGCTCATAGGGAACCTGTCCCTCGGGGACATATCCCACAAACGAGCGGTTATACAGATCTTCCGTGCCGTCTGAGAGATGCCAGTCCAGCGGCGTTTTGAACATCCCGACGGAGGACGTGTCATTGTCGCCACCGGGCAGCGCGGTCTCGTATGTGAGGACCATCATGCCGTCGACGGTTTCCGCCACTTCAGCCACCGTTGCTTCGTGAATCCAGCGCAGCCATTGTCTCTTGACCACCTTCTGATTATCAGCCGTAACGGTGGTGCGCGAACGTGTGGTCACTTCACCGAACTGGTACTCCCAGCCACCATCCTTCGCCTTCTTCGTTTTGAACTCGGCAGGCAGCAAGCCAACCTTTTGTTTTGTCACCAACCACGTTGCAATCTGCCACTGCGATGGGTTCATGATAGAAAAATCGACAAATCGCAGCCACAGGACGCTTGCGCCCGGGGTGTAATCCTTTTCCGAAGTTGGCCTGACAAAATATGCGCCGGGTAATTTGCCCTCCGCTTCATTGGCAAGGTACCACTTCGGTCTTGCAGCCAGCCCACCCGGAGGAAGGTGCCCGCGGATGTGCTGGCAATGCTCCGCGGTTTCGTTGCACACAAGGCGTGTAACGATCACTTCCTGTGTGCGCCCATGTTCTTCGCGCCACGCGGATGGGTCGTAATTCTCCCATGCATCCATGATTGCGCGGATATCGTTGCTCTGTTGCGCATTGCGCTCTTCCACTTCCTGCGGTGTGAGTTTTTCCCAACCCAGGTCCGAGACTTCCGTCACGCGCAGCGGTGTGAACCTGACGACCTCCTTCCAGGCCCAGCCTGGGAAGGTCGCTTTCATGGATCGCAAGGTATCAAGCACCTCCTGGGTGGGTCTGCTCATTATTTCGTAGGCATCCTCGGTCTTACGTAAGTCTATCAACCCCTGGCGGCGCGTCTTTGGGTCGTTGCCTTTGAGATTGGGCAGGTACCAGCCGATTTTGTCGCGCCACTCCTTTTCCTGTGCGTCAGCCAGTTTTGGTCTCGGGACCCCAGCCGATGTTTCATAAACTGCGACTTTTTCCCGGCAAAGTTCCTCGACTGTTGCATCATCCAGCGCCTTGATCTCCTCTTCGATTTTTGGAGCCTGCAATCTGACCAGCAGGTCCCTGGGGTCGGTCCAGGATCTATGCGCACTTGCATAGCGCATACCCGAAAAATGCACAACCATGTATTGCAGCCATGGGGGGAATCGTTCCGGTTCCTTTTGGAAACGCTGATATATCATATCCAATAGTTCATATTGATTTTTCTTTGCAATGGACTTTGTGTATTGCTCGGCTTTCCAACGCACAATATCACGAATGGTGACCTGCTGTTCAGGCGGATACTTCGCAAGAAACTCTGCTTCGGTCATCCCCTCTGGAGTCTGCCCCTGCTTTTGCATCCAGTACCAGTCAAGTTTCCGCTTCTCAATTTTGTCATAGGTGGCCAGGAAAGCACGGAGTTTATCCATCTCTTGCTCGGCCATCGGTAGTGTTATGCGTACTTTGAATTCCAGTTCCTCGCCTTCTGGAACGTATTTGGGATGAGCGGGGTCCATCGCGTTGTGCCTGCGGGTGCGCGATCTGATCCAGCCTTTGATACCGTTGCGATGCTGCATCCAGTATGAGATCAAACCCTCCACAATGCTGCGTTCGCCACGGATATCCTTGGGCCAGCTCTGCACAAACAAAGCATGGAACTTATTGATCTCGGTCAATTCCGCCTCATCGATTGGCTGGAAACTCGAATAATCCGCGCGGACATCCTGCTTCAGGAAATAATCGCGCAACAAAGTGTATTCAATTTGAGCCGTAACCGCGTTTGCCTCCCAATCCTTTTTGTATGCGTCCACTTCGTTTGTCAGGACATTGATGTCCTTGTCCTTGTATTGCGACCAGATATCAACTTCCATATAAAACATGAGAAAGTCGCGCAGCTTTTGCTCGCGCAAGGGATAGATGGTCTTGCATAAAAATTCATTCTGCCATTGGAAGTAGTGTTGTGCGGGAAGAGAGTCCTTTTTTGGCGTCGTGAGCGTATTTTCAATCGCGCTTACAAAAGAACGCGGTAATGCAAGAGCCCCCATCATCAAGGAACAAAATTTCAAGAAGTCACGCCGTGAGATGCCTTGAACCTTTAAGTCTTTTTGCTCGTTGCCATCCAGCATGGGATCTCCAAAATGTATAAACGGTGGAAAGTCCTATAATACGTTTCACCGCGAACCTTGGGATTGAAAGCAATTTCCACTTCATCAGAAGGTTGCTCCACCACGTATCAATTAAATAAAATTTTAAGCGTTTTTTCCTAAAATAATTATTATTAAATCATGAAAAAATAAAAATAGTCTGATAATTTGGATGGTGGGGTGTATAAAAGAGTGAAAAAGGCCTCTTGCGCTGGTTTAAACCAAGGATTGCTTGGCATAGGTTCCATTTGTGACGGACACAAAACGGGGTGAGCCTTAAAAAGCTTGTCCCATTTTGTCCTCCAGCAGGTTATTGCACAAAGCAAGCGTATAATCATTTTGCAGGAACTTTGTCACTCTCATTCTTTTAGGAGCATCCATGAAAGTCATCGTTGATTTGACCATTATCCCCCTTGGAGTGGGCGTGTCGCTCTCGCCCTACGTCGCTGCTTGCGAAAAAGTCCTATCAGAGGCAGGGCTGAAAACGCAACTCCACGCCAACGGGACGAACATTGAAGGCGAATGGGACGAGGTATTCGCCGCCATCAAGCGCTGTCACGAAGTAGTCCACGGGATGGGAGCGCCGCGCATTTCCACCGTCATCAAAGCCGGGACACGGACAGACAAGTCTCAAACGATGGAGGGCAAAATCCAGAGCGTGCAGCGTAAATTGACTGACGCGACATGAAGGCAAAAATAAAACGGGACAAGCCCTAAAAAGCCTGTCCCGTTTTTCGTGGAAGTTCAGTCATCACTTTCTCGCAAAGCCAAGCCTTGCCGCAAACCAATTTCGATGCAGGATGAGATGGTAGATATTCAAGCCCAGGAAGGTCAATCCGCTCAGGATGTGAATTGGAGTACCACAGCAATGCAGGAGCAGGAAGGCATGGGGGTCAAAAGCAATCGGCAGCATGATCAACCCACTCAGTCCGCAAAGGGAACCGGAAAGGAACATGCCCCAAAACAATCGTCGCTGGCGGATTAGAACTGGCGTGACATTTTTGGGCGGCTCCAAAATCACGGACTGAAGCCAGCGTCTGTGCAAAATCAGGTGGATAACAGAACCCAACATCAAGAGGATGCCACCCACGATGTGGATTCCGTCCGCAGGAATGGACAGAATCGTCAACGCCAGCAAAATCACAAGGAATATGTTCAGCCCAAGCCGCCCAGTTTGTTTGTTGGCCATCGGCGCGGACACCGTGGTCTTATTGGGGAACGTTGTCATAAACCACCTCCCTGTTCAGGATGGCCTGGTGCGTACAGGCGTCGAGGCAGAGCAAACAGCCTTTGCAATTTTCCGCCCGGTCGATGTGGGCATGGCGGTGGAAATGGAGGTCCACTTTTCCAAGCACACCCTGCGGACAGGCCTGCACACAGTCCCAACATGCTTTGCAGCGACTGGTATCCAGGCGGATATAAAGCGTTTCTTTGTGACGTTGAAATGGGGAATGAAAAGTCATTTTGTGCTCCTATGAACTAAATCCAACGCGGCGTCCTGGACTGGTAAGCCGCGTATGCCGCCCCGAAGACGGTTAATAGTTGCTTTTCTTCGTAAGCGATGTAACAACGGTCGGCGATCAGCACAAAAGCTGCGACAAATATTCCGGGCGTGAGCGAACCTAAAAGCAGCCAGATACCGGTCAGGAAGACAGTCAGCCCAAGGTACATTGGGTTGCGTGTGTAGCGGAAGAGTCCGCCCGTCACCAGCTTGCCGGGCTGGCTGAACGGGTAGAGGGTGGTGCCAACTTTCTTGAATTGACGATGCGCCACAAAGCAGATCGTCAGTCCCAAACCACTGACCAGCAGCCCGGTCAGGTCGAACGGGAAGGGAATTAGCGCGACAATCGGGAAAAGCAAGTGCAGGATGAGCATCAACGTCAGGCAAATGCCAGCCAACACCGGGGAGATCAACTGTCGGCTATTGGAAGGTTTTGTTTTGGATACGGAAAGCATAAAAATTCTCCTTCGATACAAAGTGAAGTCTGCCCGAAAGGATATTCGTGATCCCTTGATGTCCACAGTATCTGGGGTCACTGACCAGAGTGCAACAGACAATAACCTATATGAGTCCTGTCATAAACTTGATGACAGATGTCATCGAGCAATGAAATCGAACTATGCTATGATTGCCATTGAGCAAGTCCATGAAGAACACCCCTCTCGAACCCAGCCTGCTGTCCATCTTTCGAGTATTTCTGGGCATCCAGTTTGGACTGATTGTGTTTAATGTGCTCTCCCATAGCCATATCGGTCAGCTATCGGGATGCCCATTTTGCATCATCGCAGTGGCTGCCGCTGGGATTTTGCTTTTGTGCGGTTATTTATCCTGGCCTTGGCTGGCAATCCGTCTGGGTCACCATTATCTCCCGCTGGCGCTGAACTTTTCGATTTTCCTCTCGTTGCTGATCCATGGCGAGCTGATCCGGAGTTTTATTGACCCAAAGGGATTTAGCAGCGACGAAAGCGCCTGGCAGATCTTCTTGTTCCTCTTCTTCCCGTTAGTGCTGGTTGCCTGGCAGTACAATTTCCGAATGGTGGCACGTTACAGTTTCCTTTCAGCCGGGTTGGAAGCCATCATGCTCCATTTCACCAATTACGAATGGTTCCATCAAACTGTCTACCAACGCTCGATGCTGGAGCGCACTGTCGTTTTCCTGGCCGTGGGATATGTCATTTCGCTCATCATGAAGCGGCAGCGCGAACAGCGCCAGTCCCTGATCGAAGCCAACCGGCAATTGCGTCACTACGCCGCCACGCTGGAACAGCTTGCCGTGACACAGGAACGCAACCGCATGTCGCGTGAATTGCACGACACCCTTGCCCACACCTTGAGCGGGGTGGCAGTCCAACTGGAGGCGGTCCGCTCGCTCTGGCATTCGTCCCCGGAACGGGCTTTTTCCATGTTGGAGGATTCGCTACAGTCCACCCGCAGCGGGCTGACCGAATCCCGCAAGGCGATTCAGGCTCTGCGAGCCAGTCCACTTGAAGACCTCGGCTTGACGCTGGCACTGCGCAATCTGGCGGAAAGCGCCGCCAGTCGTTCGGGAGCGACTCTCGACTTCGAGGTCCCATCCAATCTGGAGAAGCTTTCTCCCGACGTGGAACAATGTCTCTTCCGTGTGGCTCAGGAATCGCTTGAGAACATCGTGTGTCACGCCGAAGCAAAGCACATCACGGTCCAACTGGCACGTGAAGGTCCACGCCTCATTCTGAGCGTCAGCGACAATGGGCAGGGATTCGATCCGGTCAAAGTGGATGCAAATAAACACCTTGGTTTGAAGGGATTGCAGGAACGTGTGGCGATGTTCAGCGGTGAACTGCAAATCGATAGCCGCACGGGACAGGGGACAACCATCCGCCTGATTTTGGAGCAGGGACAATGATCAAGCTTTTGATTTGTGATGACCAATACGTTGTCCGCGAGGGATTAAAGGCCATCTTCGAGACCGACAAAAGCTTGCAGGTGGTGGGTACTGCCGCCGATGGCGCCGAGGCATTGGAGCTAATCCCCCAATTACAACCAGACCTGGTGTTGATGGACCTCAAAATGCCGGTCATGAACGGCGTGCAGGCAACACGTCACATCCGACAGAAGTTTCCCGAAGTAAAAATCCTGGTGCTGACCACCTACGACGCCGACGAATGGGTCTTCGATGCCATTCGCAGCGGGGCGGCGGGGTATCTGCTAAAAGACACACAGCGCGAGGCCTTGGTCACCGCCGTCAAGGATACAATGGCGGGAAAGACGCCTGTCGATTCTGCCGTGGCTGGCAAACTTTTCGCTCAGGTTGTTCAGGGCACAGCCGGCCCCCAAAGCACGCTGATCGACACCTTGACCGAACGCGAGAAGGATATTTTGCGTTTGCTGGGTGCTGGGCTGTCAAATGCCGATATTGCCGCACGTTTGTATTTCTCCGAGGGAACCGTGCGTAACTACATCAGTTCGATCCTGAATAAATTAGGCGTAGCCGACCGCACTCAAGCGGCGGTGTTGGCTCTGCGCTGCGGGCTGGTGGATTAGGATCGTCACATAGCAGAATATTAGGAGGAACTATGAAAGTGATTGTTGATTTGACCATCATTCCACTTGGTGTGGGCATGTCGCTCTCGCCCTATGTCGTCGCCTGCGAAAAAGTTCTGTCAGATGCGGGGCTGAAAACTCAGTTACACGCCAACGGGACGAACATCGAGGGGGAATGGGATGTGGTGTTCGCCGCCATCAAGCGCTGTCACGAAGTGGTTCACGGGATGGGAGTGCCGCGTATTTCCACCGTCATCAAGGCTGGCACACGGACAGACCGATCCCAAACGATGGAGGACAAAATCCAGAGCGTGCAAAGAAAATTAACCGACGCATCCTGAAGGCAGATGCAAAGCAAACGGGACGGGCTTATCGCGGCCTATCCCGTTTTTGTTTTGTAAATCCTTGAAAAAGCCGCACAGGCGTGCAATAATTTTATTGGGGACGAGTCCTGCCGCCAGAAAAGCGTCAACTGTTTTGATCGAGGAAAGGAGTCGCGACGATGTCTGTGATCACCATTTCCAGAGAATTCGGCAGCGAGGGCGATGCTATTGCCCGCAAGGTGGCCCAGACCCTGGGTTACCATTTTGTGGATCAGAAATTCATCGGCATCATACTCGGTCAATACGGGTATGTGGAATTCGACAAGGAATATCAAAACCTGCCCACCTTTTGGGAGCGGTTCGATGCCCAGCGGGAAAAACAGCGCGATGTGATGGTGACCATGCTCAATCAGGTTATACAGGCTGTGGCAAGCCATGGAAACGTGGTGATCCTTGGCCGCAGCGGCTTCAAAGTGTTGGGCGGATTTGCCAATGTGCTTCATGTGCGGCTTCAAGCTCCCTTCTCTGTCCGCGTCGGACGCGTAATGTCTGAGCATAAGATCACCTTCGAAGAGGCAGAGACACTTGTCAAGAAAAACGACAAAGTGCGGCTGTCCTTTGTCGAGGAGTTTTACAGGGTGCCCTGGAGCTCGATCCAAGCCTTCGATCTGGTGATCAATACCGCCAAGGTCTTCCCTGCCCTGGCAACGGATTGGATCATCGACGCGGCAAAGTCTTTTGTCAACAACATGGAGATTAACAAACCCACCACTGCTTCCATCAAGGTGGACCATATCATGGCGGAGGCCGTTTCCGAAGTGCTGGGATGCAAGGAGACACATAAATAAAGTCATTCCCACAACAACCTCCCCCAACCCATTACGCGATGCGGATTACTCAATCGGTTTATAATGAGTAATCCGTATTATGCCTGACCTCTATCACACCTTCCTCAAATACGATATTGGGCACCTGCGCATTGTCGCGGGGCTATGGGGATTGGAACTGGAATCGAACGACGGGGATTCCGCCGCCGAGGAACTCGCCTCCGCTCTTCTCGACCCCGAGCCTGTCCATGAGACGATGGAGGTGCTCCCACCCGACGCTTCGGCCGCGCTCAAATCCCTTGCCTCATCCAATGGCAAAATGGAATGGAGTTCCTTTGCCCGCAGGTTCGGAGAAATCCGCGAGATGGGGGCAGGCAAACGTGACCGCGAACGTCCACACCTCAAACCCATTTCCGCCGCCGAGACTCTTTTTTATCGAGGCTTTCTGGCAAAGGCATTTTTCGATACGGATAAAGGCGCGCAGGAGTTCGCCTACATCCCCGAAGACCTATTGGACTTGTTGAAACTCGGAGGCTTTGAAGAGAAAAAAGGGGAGCCATTGGGTCGCCCCGCCACTCCCGTGGAAAAGGCTTTCGAGATTCCCGCATCCGACCACATCCTCGACGACGCCACGACCCTGCTTGCCGCGTTGCGGTTGGGGAAATCAGATTGGAAATCCGACCTTCAGTTGACCACCTTGTTGACGGCGGCGGGATTATTGAAGAAAGACGCTCCACAGGCGGAAAAGGTCAAGGCCTTCCTTGAAGCTTCACGTGCCGACGCGCTAAATCTCCTCATCGAAGCATGGAAGTCCTCGCAGACCTTCGATGAATTGCGCCTGATTCCCAGCCTGGCTTGCGAAGGCGAGTGGAAAAACCAACCGCAGGTCACGCGTGAATTCCTGATGGATTTGGTCAATGCCATCCCGCAAAACAAGTGGTGGAGCATCCCTGCTTTCGTCCGCGCCATCAAGGAAAAATATCCCGACTTCCAACGCCCCGCCGGCGACTATGACTCGTGGTTCATCAAGCGCCAGTCAGACGGTCAATACCTGCGCGGATTTGCCTATTGGGATCAAGTGGACGGTACGCTCGTCAAGCAGTTCATCCATACCTTGCACTGGCTTGGCATGGCCGACCTGGCTTCGCCAGAGGAAGGAAAGGAAGCAGCGGCGTTTCGGATGGCTGAATCAATGGGGCAAAAGTCGAAGGTCGAGGGGAAAATTGTCGTTACTTCCAATGGAAAGGTTACTGTTTCCCGATTCTTTTCCCGTGCTGTGCGTTATCAAATCTCGCGCTTTTGCGAATGGGAAGAACCAAAAGCAGACGATTACCAGTACCAGGTGACGGCTCACTCTCTGGCGCACGCCAAAGAGCAGGGGCTTCAAGCCAGTCAACTGCTGGCTTTGCTGGTGAAATATACCAACTCCACAGTTCCGCCCGCTTTGGTGAAGGCACTCAAACAATGGGAGTCACATGGCACGGAGGCTCGGGTGAAGAGTCTGCTTGTGCTAAGAGTCACCCGGCCCGAGATTGTGGAAGAACTGCGCCGGTCAAAAGCGGGGAAATTCCTGGGCGAAGTCCTCAGCCCGACGGCCGTCACCATCAAGAGTGGTGCGGAATCTAAAGTGCTGGCTGCACTTGCCGAAATGGGTCTGCTGGCAGAGATCGAATCCTGATGTAAAGAGCGGGACTCGGTCTGTAATTGGATTTACCCAAAACAGGAGTTTCCAAAGCTCCTGTTTTTGATTCTCCCCACGCCCGGGCAATGGGAACTTTTTTGGAAGATTTCCGTTTTAAACACGTCTTAAGTCCATGCGGGTTCCCCTCTCCTTTTACCGCAAAGGGAGCACTCAAAGGTTGTTAGGTGTGCAAAATCTCCCGATTTTGCCCCCAAAGTCAGGAGACTTTGGACTCCTTTTTTAGCATACCCACTGCAAACGGGGGATTGGGGAGGAGACTCAACCTGCGGTAAAATTCTTTTTCAGAGAAGGAGAAAATGTCATGAAAAATAAAACACGCCTATTCAGCCTGCCAATCATCATCGCCTTGTTTCTGGGCGCATGCAACCTGCCTTCGAACAACCCGGAAGATGCCTCCAGCACCGCCGCCGCGCAAACTGTGGAGGCTTTGCTGAGCGCCACGTCCGCTGTGGGAACCGTCACCCCCAGCCTGACCCCATTACCGTTTCCAGCCACGTTGACCTTCACTCCCCAGTCCATTTCTACCAATACACCATCGCTCACACCCACCACAAACTGTAACGTAGCTCAATTTATTACCGATGTCACCATCCCCGATGGCACGATTGTGACTCCCAGTCAGGCGTTCACCAAAAAGTGGCGGATTAAAAACATCGGCTCCTGTTCCTGGACAGGTTTCTCGATGGTCTTCGATAGCGGCGACTCCATGGGCGGACCCGCGTCGAAACCCATCAGCACACTCGGTCCCGGACAGGAAATCGACCTTGAGGTCAACCTCACTGCGCCGGCCACCCCCGGCAACTATCGCGGATACTGGCGCATCAACACAAACGGAAACGTCCTCGTGCCCGTGGTCAGCGGCTATCAGGGTAAATCCTTCTACGTGGATATCAAAGTGCAAAACCCCATCACACCTACACCTACACCCACGCCAACATCCCAAACTGCACAGGTGATTCTCAACGCCATCGCCAGCGAAAGCGGGACCCTGTATGAACCCGCTGCAGGTACTCCAAGCACCATCCTGGCCGGCGACACAGCCAGCAATGAGATTGCCAGAGGTTACATGAGCTTTGACATTTCCACCCTAAGCGGCAAGACCATAAAAAGCGCGTCACTGGCTTTGGCCGGTTGCTCCGCAATGCAGGACCCCTTCACGGGAAGTCTCGCTGGTATTTGGGTGGGCGAAGTGCAATACGCGCTGCCATTAGACCAATCAGACTTTAACATTGCGGGAACCGGGATTGTGCAACTAACATCCCTGCCCGGACCCATTGACGTGAAATCTTATGTCCAGACCCGCGCAACCGAGGGGAAGGCCCGCTTCCAGATCCGCCTGCACCCCGCCGGCCCGACAGATAACGATGGAGCCGCGGATTACATGTCATGCAATGCCAATTCCGTCACCCTGACAATCAACTACCAGCCATAGACCGGAAGCGATTGTAGATTACAAACAGGAGCGCCCGGTTTTTCCGGGCGTTTCTGTTTACAGTATAATAATCCCAACAGATGAAAGGAAAAAATGTTAAAAAAAATAAAATACACACTTTTATTCACGACCATAATAGTGTCCTTGCTCATCACAGCCTGTGGAGAGGAGACCACGCCTGATCCGTCTCAGGAAACCGGCAGAATCGGGACCGCCGTGGCCGAAACTGTCACCGCGCAGAACGCTGCCCAGGATGCAGCCACCTCTACGTCGGCAGCGCCCGCCTTCACCTCAACACCCCTGGTCTTTTCCTCAACGCTCACACCCCTTGCACCCGTTGCCTCCCCCACCCTGCCTACGAATGTACCCAAAACCCAATGCGCCAGCGCCAGTCTGGTCAGCGAAAATATTCCGGATGGCACCATCTTTGAGCCGGGTGAAAAGTTTACAAAAACCTGGGAAATCAAAAACACCAGCCTTTGCACATGGGATACCAATTACAAGATCATTTTTTGGAATGGCGACACTCTGGGCGGCGCATATTATTACAACCTGCCCCAGATAGTGACGCCCAATCAAACCATTCCCATTTCCCTTCTGATGGTTGCCCCCAAGGAAGAGGCAATCTACACCTCTGAATGGATGTTCCAAACACCCGATAGCATCGAGTTTGGCGTGGGACAGTACAGCGCCCCCATCTATGCAAAAATCGAGGTTTCAGCCGCGAAAAAACCGAATTTCGCCGTCAATGCCACCGACTTCACCCTGATACAAGACCCGCCGTCGGGTTGTCCGGCAAACATCAATTACACTGTGATCGCCACCCTCTCCACAACCGGTCCCATTGAGTTCACATACTATTGGGCGCAAAGCGACGGGAACGATTCGGCGCAAAAGACCATGAAAATCGATTCAGCCACCACATTTACACTCAAACGCGAATGGAAACTCCATATAGCGACCAATGCGACCACACGTTGGTTCAAGCTTATTATTACAGACCCCGTCTACACGGAATATCCACGGGTTGAATTTACCAAAACCTGCGGAGGTTGATCTTTTCCAAGTCCGTCACCAAGCAAAAAAGAAGCCGGTTTCCGGCTTCTTTTTTAGTGGAACCATTCATGGTGTCCGTTCGTCTTTAATCATTGGAAAACCAAATTCCGGAGGAAAAAATGTCCACAAAAAATTTTCCAGGCATCCTTTTTGTTGCATTGCTGATCATCACGCAGTTGGCTTGCAACCTTGGAGCAAACCCGGCAACTCCCGACACCTTTGCCACCTTGAACGGACTTTACACCGCTTCCGCCCAGACGATGGAGGCGGGTATGACATCCGTCGCGCCTACATCCACGCCCGGCTTACCATCCCCCACTACCAGCGGAATGCTTGTCACGGCGGTAAATACCCCGATTCCGCAGACCTCAGTTCCTGTTTCGAGGTGCGACGCAATTCAATTCCTTGGCGATGTCAGCTATCCCGATGGCAGCCTCGTAGCTCGTAACAATAACTTTGTCAAAACATGGCGCCTCAAAAATATCGGCACCTGCTCCTGGACTCCCTCCTACGCGCTTGTTTTTATCAGTGGCGATCCCATGGACGGACCGTCAGCCGTTTCGCTTCCCCGAAATGTCAATCCGGGCGAAACCATCGAACTCTCAGTCACGTTGACCGCCCCCCACAAGAAGGGAAATTATCGCGGCTATTGGAAATTACGGAATGCGTCTGGTGTACTGTTTGGGTTTGGCCCGCAGGCGGATAACGCTTTTTGGGTGGACATCAAAGTCAGCGGCTCCGAATATATCGCATACAATTTCGTGGATCATTACTGTGAAGCCGAATGGGAAAACAATGACAAGGCCCTTCCCTGTCCCGGTGATGATAATGACGAGACCGGCTTCGTGGCAAAATTGAATGCTCCTGTGATGGAAAATGGCATCACGGAGGATGAACCTGGATTGTTCACCCTGCCGCAGGACGAAACCAACGGCATCATCAGCGGACAATATCCCGCAATCACGGTCCAAGAAGGAGATCGTTTCCGTACCATTATCAATTGCGAATACAAAGCCAAAAGATGCGATGTAGTCTTCCGCCTTGATTATAGAAATAATGGGAGGGTAAGGACTCTCGCCAGTTGGCATGAAGTTTACGAAGGTAAATACTATCCTGTCGACCTTGACTTAAGCTCGCTGGCAGATGAAACGGTCAAGTTTATTCTCGTGGTCAGCGCGAATGGCTCAAGGAAAAACGATTATGCCATCTGGCTGAATCCGCAAATTGTCCGCCAGGGAACCCCGCCTTCCACCTCCACTCCCACATATACTCCGACTCCCACCCGGACGAACACCCCTACTCCCACGCCAACCATTTCTCCCACTGCAACATTCACTTTTACACCGACAACTACTGCTACCCCAACTGCCACCTTTACCGCCACCCCGACCCCCACGCCGACTGACACGCCTGTCCCATAGGTGCGTTATAATAACGTTAACTATTTTTGGAGGTTCACGCACATGAAAGCTCGAAAATTAAAATGGGTGATTGGCGGCCTGGTTCTGTCCATCATTCTAAGCTCTTGCAATATTGGTGCCACCCCCGTGCCTACACAGGACATTGGCGCAATTCAGACACAGGCATTTGCCCAAGTCATGACCCAGGTTGCGGCGGCGTTCACTCCCACATCCATGCCGACCAATACACTGGCGCCAACTTCCACTTTGGCGGTCCCACCCACTTTTGCCCCCATCGGAGGGAGCAGTGGCACGGTCACCCCCTTTGCTTTCAATACACCCCAGCCCGGACTCACTCAAACAGGAGCAACTCCTGTGCCGACCATGACAGGCGCGGTTGCCACAGTCACCACAAAGAACGGTTGCACCGATGGCGCGTTTGTTGGAGAAAGCGCTCCTTATGACGGGGCAGTGCTGCGTCCTAACGAGCCATATGAAAAGCACTTCGACATTATGAACACAGGTAGTTGCGCCTGGGACGAGGGCTTCGCCTTTGTTTTCCAACCTGGCTATTCCACCGAGGGTTTCAAAGGTTATGATATTCAACTAAGAAAAGAAGTGGATTTCACAAAGCCGGGCGAAATGATTACCTTTGTCATAAAACTCAACGCAGCGGTTCAGCCGGGGACCCACATCGGCAGTTGGAAATTGCGGGATGACGGCGGCAACTACTTTGGACCGTTGGTATTTGTCAAATATGTGGTCGGAACAAGATCGGAGCGAAATGCAACGTCAGAGGCCCAAACGGCGACAGCAGAGGCAGAAGATTAACACCTCGTGTTTCCAGATGCAGGATATAAACCAAAAGAGGACAAATGAAAGCTAAACTGCTTATTTTCATTTTGACAACCACATTGATCCTTGCCGCCTGCGCCCCGGCAACTCCCATCGTGCCGACCCCTGATGTGCTCGCGGTCCGCACATCCGCGGCATACACGGTTGTGGCGGAGTTCACACTGACAGCGGCGGCTTTCACTCCCACCCCGTTGCCCACACAACCACCCCCGGATACGGTCACACCTGAGCCGCCTACAGCAACACCAACCATCGCCTTTGCAACCGACCCAACGCAGATTGCGCTTGGTACGCCCGGCCAATTATGTGACGATTATTCCTTCGACCCAAATACAGTGGATGTTACCGTTTTGGATGGCACACAAATGACGCCCGGGCAGGATTTTGTCAAAACCTGGAAGATCAAGAACACAGGCATTTGCGCCTGGGGCGAAGGCTATGGGCTCATCTACGCCGGTTATTCAGACAAGATGAGCGGCGAACCTGTGCCGCTTGGCACTGTGGTACAAGTGGGACAGGAGATTGACGTATCCGTCAATTTCAAAGCGCCCACCGCTCTTGGTGAATATACCAGTGCCTGGCAAATGGCAAACGCCGCAGGTCAGCCATTTGGTAAAGCCATCTTCGTCAAAATTGTTGTCAAGTAACAATTGACCGCCACGCTCGAACAGTCCATTAAGGAAAAAGCGCGCCAGCTGGGATTCATCCTGGCTGGCGTTACTTCTTGTAAGCCACCTCAGGATTATTCTGTTTTTGAGAAATGGCTGGCGGATGGCAACCACGGCGCGATGAATTATCTTGCGGAAGAACGCAGCCGCATCCGCCGCGCCGACCCAAAACAAATCCTCCCCGAGTGTAAATCGATTTTGGTTCTCGCATTTCCCTACTTTCCCATCCAACGGCAACTTTCATCATTCGTCATTCCTCCTTCATCCTTTCGTATTGCCTCCTACGCCCTCGGCGACGACTACCACGAAATCATTCTTCAGCGCCTGAAAAAACTCGTCGAGTTCATCGAAAGACAGATAGGGCATCCCGTTCCCAATCGTTACTACACCGACACAGGTCCTATCCTCGAACGCGAACTTGCCCAACGCGCCGGGCTTGGCTGGATCGGCAAAAATTCCATGCTCATCAATCCAAAAGCGGGTTCAACATTTTTTCTGGCAGAAATTTTGCTCGGCATCGAACTCAAATCTGAAGAGACCGTTATCACAGACCACTGTGGCAAATGCACGCGCTGCATCACAGCCTGTCCCACCCAAGCCATCCTCCCAAATCGCACCCTCGACGCGCGTCGTTGCATCTCCTACCTTACCATCGAAAACAAGGGGGACATTCCTGAAGAACTGCGCTCCAGTATGGGGGATTGGATTTTTGGATGCGACATCTGCCAGATGGCCTGCCCGTGGAATCGATTCTCAGCCCAAGCTGATTCTGGTCTTGAACCGACTCCTTCGCTTCGCTCCTCCGCCCAGGACCTGACCCTATCATCCGTTGAGTTTAATCAACGCTTCAAGCGCAGCCCGATTAAACGCGCCAAGCGACGTGGCTACCTCCGTAACCTGGCCGTGGCAATTGGCAACAACGGCAACCCCGACAACATCCCACTTCTCGAACAAACCATACAAGATGATGAACCCCTTGTCAGCAAACATGCTCAATGGGCAATTGAAAAAATTCAAGGTAAAAATGAACAAACTTCTCATTGCGACAAACAATAAAGGTAAAGTAATCGAGCTGCAGGACCTGCTCAAAGATATGGAGATTGAACTCGTCACCCCGGCCGATATCAACCTCAACCTTGAAGTGGAAGAGGATGGAGCAGACTATAAAGAGAATGCCACAAAAAAAGCCATTTCCTTCGCCCAAGCCAGCGGCCTTGTGTCCCTCGCCGATGACTCCGGTCTCGAAGTGGATGTCCTCGACGGAGCCCCGGGTCTATATTCCGCACGTTACCATCCCAAGCCAGGTGCAAATGATGCGGATCGTCGCGCTTACATGCTCGAAAACCTTCGAGACAAACCCCGTCCGTGGACAGCGCATTTCCATGCAACGATTGCGATTGCGGTTACCCAGGGGGATGTCCACATCGTCGAAGGCAACTGTTACGGAGAGATCGTCCCTGAGGAACGCGGCACCGGCGGCTTTGGCTATGATCCCATCTTTTTGCTTCCCGAATTGAACAAAACAATGGCGGAGTTGGAAATGGAAGAAAAAAACCGCCTCAGCCATCGAGCCAAAGCGGTAATGAACGCCGTTCCCATGTTGAGGCGAATCTTTTATTCGTAGCTTTTTTTATTTTGCGCGTTGAGGATGATGCAGGCGGTCGGCGGCATCCTCTGTCAATGGGATGTACACCTGCACCTTTGTCCCCTTGCCGGGCCGGGATTCGATCTGGAGCAAGCCGTTTACCAGTTCGGCGCGTTCTTGTAAATTGACCATTCCAAGACTGCTGCTTGCCCGTTTATCGTACGCTTCCGTCACGGCTTTCACATCAAAGCCCACACCGTTATCCGCAACTTCAAGCAGGGCGATACCTGCTTCCACCGGCTTCAGGCTGACGGCAATCACGGGGGCCGAGGCATGTTTGCGGGCATTGTTTACAGCCTCTTCGATAATGTAGAAAATCACTCCCTGCTTGCCCATTTCCAGTTGGGAGGTTACCTGTTCATCTATATTCAACGTGACCCTTTGCCCGAACGTTTCCATCATCTTATCAGCCATGGATTGCAGGGCTGCGGCCAACCCCTGTGATTCAAGAATTAACGGACGCAGGGTGAAAAGCATGTGACGGATTTCCTTGGTGGTACGATGCGCCAGTTCCTCCAGTTTGGCAAGTTCCTCTGCCGCCGCCTTTACATCCTTGGTCATCATGCGCTTTGTAATATTCAGTCGCATGGCGATGGCCGCCACCGACTGGGTGGGGCCGTCGTGCAGGTCTCGCGCCAGCTTCTTGCGCGCCTCTTCATGGATTTCCACCATGCGCTCTTTTTCCTCCACCAGGTCCTGATACAACCGCGCGTTCTGGATTGCGATCACAGCCTGGCGGCCGATAATGTCGAGCAGGTCGCGGCGTTCAGCCGTGAAATAGTTGGGATCGGGGTGCGCAAACAAAAGTGCGCCGTATACATTGAACCCGCTGCGCAAAGGGAAACAATATCCGCTGGTGCAATTACGCAGCCCAACCACCCGACCCAATTCGGGGTCGTAACCGATATCCTTGACGAAGACGGGATCGCCTTCATCAATAGCCTTTTTGAGTATGCCTTCAGCCGCGTCGAAGGTAATGCGCATGTCCGCGTTGGTAAAACGTCGCGCGGAACCAATCCGCAGTTTGCCACCGCTGAACAACATCACAGCACCCGTTAGCGGATCATTGAGAAGCTGATCAGGGTCGGGATTCAGGGCCGTCGCGCTCAAGTTCAAAGCAGATTCGAGCACACGCTTGTAGCTCAATGTGGATGAGAGGGTGGTGGTCAGCTCATAGATGGCCCGCATACGTTCGGCCTGCATGGCCCTTTTTCTTTCCTCCGTATCCTGCCATAAAATACGATTCTGCCGCATGTGTGTAATCAGGCGTCGGCCAAGAAAACCAAACATCAGTCCCAGAACAATTTGAATACCGGAGGCGGCCAATGTAAATCGTAAATCCACCCCTGCCTGTATGCTTGCAAAGATCATCCACACAGAAAATATAACAGAGGAGATTAACGCCCCCGGCAGTTCAAAATAAATGGAGCCTGTCAGGATCGGCAATAATCCGCTCCAAACCGCGGGACCATACAAACCGCCTTGCACCTGAAAAAAAGCCCCCGATAAAATAAGGTCCATCACCATGCTGATGGGGCGGTGATAGGGGATGCGCACATTCAACCCAGCCAGGGCGGTCATCACAAGATTCCAGCCAATTAACAACCCCAGCGGCCAGGAGCTCGATAGTCCCAGCTTGCCTCCAAGCCCAAGAGAGACGATCAAGCCGACCAGCATGATCCATCTCAATGAAATGGCGAACCAGTCCGCCATGTAGGGCGTTTCGTATTTACGCAGCATAACTTCCCTATGATAACGAAAAATGGAGCAGATGGCAACTTACAGACAAGTTACACCTATTCTTCATACCCCATGCGGGGTAAATAAGCCGACAATTTTTTCTTCAGCACCGATTTCTGCTCCTCGGTATAGGATTCACGGAAACGCCCGATCTTACCCTTGAAGAAATGCAGACCCTGCTGTCCTTCCGAAGCGCCAGGGCGATATTTTTCAACCACTGTCTGGACTTTGGGGTTGGTCCTGTCCAATTTGAGATAGTCCACCAGTTTGGCGGATTCGGTTTCATAGTCTGTTAGCAGGTCTTCGTAGCGGGCAATCAGCACGTTCTTCTCCTCCATCCACTTTTCCCAAATTCGGACATATTCCATCATGAAGTCCACGCTTTTCTCGAAGTCGGAGAGGTGCGAGAAGGCGTTGGGACGTCCCTTCGTCAGGGCGCGTTGACCAAAGTCATAGGCGGAGAGCATCGCGTCGCGCGGGTCACGGTAGATGTAGGTGATACGCAGCATCCCCAATGCAGCCAGCAGTCGAGACGAGGGAGACGGTCCCGCATGAGCCTTGATGACGAAGGTATTGAACAGCCCGGGAACCGTCACCATCGCCAGCCGCCTTGTCGAAAGCACGCCAATGTTGCAATTGACCTCGGTGAGTATTTTTTGCAGGTGATAACGCTCGCGGATGTCACGCGCATCGGCGCAACCCGTCGTCTCCATTAAATCATGAATTAGGTTGTAGTGCCAGCCTGATCCGGCGCGGGGCATACCAACAGAAAGAACGATCATTTGACTTCCTTATATGATGAATTAGCAGACAGCCCCACCAGTATGCCCGATACGAGCCAGATGTTTGGTGTCGTGAGCGAATCCTGGGTGAAATTATAAAATGCGATTGCCAGCCACGCAAATACTCCGGCGACTGCGGCAAAGCGCGCCCAGTGTTGCCCGCGGCGCAACAAGTTTAGCACATCTCCCAGTACGTGCAATTGAAATGCAATAAATAAAAAGAAGCCGATCAGCCCGGTCTCAGCCAGCAGGCGGACATAGAGATTCTTCGGGTTGGGATACAGGCGGTTTTCGGGATTCATCTGCTTGGCGATTTCAGGCACAGTGGTTAGTGACCAGTCTGGCAGATTTTGATAGATGTAAAAGCCGCTTGCGCCCAGCCCAACCCCGGTCAGCGGGTAATCCTCGAAGGCAGATAACGCCCCGGCGGTGTATGCGCCGCGTGCACCGGCGTTGATATCTACCAGGTATTCGGTCAGGTTCTCTGCATCCGTCTCCCACATACGGCGGAAGAAATTTTTCTGTCCCAGAAAGAGGAAGGCACCGGCAAAAATGGCAAGCACGGCGGCAACCATTCCCACCCGAAACAGCACATCCAATGCCCGTCCGCGAAAGCCGCCCACAAACCATTTCCACGCCGAGCGAATAAAGCTCAAGCCAAAAAACAAAAAGGTCAGACCAGCCGCCGCGAGTGTGGTCAGCAATCCGCCGCGGGAGTAGGTCGCCAACACAACCAACAACGACAGCGCAAGCAAAATCGGCTCCAGCCACTTGAAACGAGAGATTCTAAAATTCGTCAGCACGGCGGCGAACAGAAACGGGATGAAGGTCGTGGCAAATTGTCCTGCGAGCCAGGCGGGTTCATACGCCAGCCCTGAGATGCGGTTCGTGCGGACAAGCTCGCGCATCGAAAACGCAAGCTGCCAGTGCGTGACCATTTCCTTTTTCAGCAAGCCCGTGTAAAAGGTGACCGCCTGCAAGCCGCTCCACGCGAGGTCGAGGCACAAGCCTGCCAGCAGCCAGCGGACAGTAAATCGAAAATCATCTTCATTTTTATTCATCCACACGGCGGAGATGAAGAAGGCGATGCCGATGAAGAGGGTGACCAGCGCGCGAATGGAGCGACCCGAATAGGTTTGTCCACGCAACGGGATGGGATCGATCAGCGTCCCGAAGCTGGTTGCCGCAAAAATGAACAGTACCAATGCCCCAAGTGGAATCAATGCGCCTGCCCAGTTAAGTTTTGTTTTGCCCCGCAGCCACTGAATCAGCAACAGCGGAATCAAGGCAGCCAGCGGATACAACGCCAACGGACGGACAAATGTCCCTTCGCCCATGAACGGAAACCAGCGGAAACTGGTCACGGGCAGAGCGAGCAAAGTCGCACCCCACAGGATGCGAATGATTTTGTACGTGGAGTCCAAAGTCTCCTGACTTTGGATTTTTATATCTTTACCTCGCATAAAACTTTTCCAACGTCAGGAGACGTTGGACTCCGGTTTTGGTTTTACAAACAGCACGACAAAGACGGCGATGGTGAGAAAGCCAACAGAGCCAACGAGCAAATACCCGCTGAGGGGAACGCTGCGTTCTTCGGGAAGGTTCTTTGCCTGGGTGGCTTCGAGCCTGACAAACCCATTGATGTTCCCCGCCTCAATTTGAGCTTGCACCTCGGAAACAAAAGCCGTTGACCATGCGGAAGCTAGAGCGTCGGCGGTTTGTGAGTCGGTGTCGTCGGCGTAGAAATGCCAGCCAGCCTCGGCGGGTTGACTCAGTTGCAGTTTCCTGCCGCGCAACTCCTCTACTGAAAAACCAAACTCAGAGGATAACGGTTCCATCAACTCGTCAGACCAGGCAATTTCCTCCAGTTTGCGTGACTCACGTTCGAGGTAATAAAACTGCTGGCGGTCGGTATCCTTCGGCCAGGCTTGCTCCAGGTTGAAATCCACGTTGATGGTGGCTTTTGCGCGATACGGCGGCGGGATGATATAGTAAACTGCCGCGCCAAGCAAAGCGCCGAGCATCGCACCGAGCATCCAAAAACGCCACGCCTTGAGCAGGCGGATGAGGTCATCGAGGGAGGGGGAGGAGAGAAGATAGTTCATGGGGAAAGAAGGATGAGGGATGAAAGATGAAGGATGAATAAAACCTGTTCACTTGTCTATCTGTTTACTTTTTTTACCTGTCTTCTTTATCCGCCACTTCCACAGCGGACCGATGATTTTTCTCAGGTAATATTTTGCCACAATGACGGAGAAGAATTTGCCGCCGTCACGGTAATGGACGCGGAGCATTTCGGGCCAACAGCGGTCATCGGCGGCAGATGTTTTCCCAAAATTGTGAATGCGGAAGTTCGACCAGGTTTGACCTGCCACGTATTTCAGCGAAGCATGGGCTGCGATGCGCGTCCACAGGTCGTAATCCATGGCAAAGTAAAAGGACGGATCAAGCGGACCAAGTTCCTTCCAGTATTTGGCGCGGAAGAACATTGTCTGCTGCGGGATATGGACGTAGCCTTGTCGTAATTTGCGATAATCGGTCTGCACGGCATTGAACGTGCCAATGGTTCTGCCTTCTTCGTCGATGAAATTGCAGTCGGCATAGACCATCCCCACTTCGGGATGTTCAACCAAATATTTCACGGCCTGACCTACTGCCCGCGGGTTATAGGTATCGTCTGAATTGATCCAGGCGAGGATGTCGCCCTTTGCCCGGGCAAAGCCTTTGTTGATGGCGTCGGTTTGACCTTTGTCTTTTTCGCTCACCCACCAGGCAAGTTTATCTTCGTACTTTTTGACGACTTCGACGGAGCCATCGGTCGAACCACCGTCAACAATGATGTACTCAATCCGCGGGTAATCCTGTTTCAGCACAGATTGGATGGTAGCTTCCAGGTAGCGCGCTTGATTAAAGGATGGGGTGATGATGGAAACAAGCGGCATGGGTAAAGGCTTCACGACTAGTTCCATTCTTCATCAGCATAAAACAGATGAGACACATCCTCTGTCAGTTTGCGGATGCGGGTGATTTCTTCGGGGGTGAGGCGTTTCTTCCAGTTGCCCATGTTGGCGCGGCTGTCGAGTTTGACCGAATGAACTTTCTTCTTCGACAATTCGGTTGGGTTTTCGGAACTGCTGGAATTCAGAATCGTGTTGCGGACTTTTTCATCAAAAGTCAAGCCAAGGGACTCGTAAAGTGACTTATACCCCGCAACCGGGTCGAGGGAAAGATCTTCGTGGCGAACAACTTTGAAGTCGGGGAACATCTTGAGGGTGGAGTGGACGGTTCGGTAGATCATCCGCCAGAGCAGGGCGGACTGTCCAACGATATCGTCCGCTGGCATCGATTCCATGTCAGCGCGATCTGTTTCGAGGTGGTCACGCATCAGCAACGGCTGGTCGAGCAGGTCACGGAAGTCAAAAGGCCAGTTCAGGCGCTTGAGGCTGCTGGCAAATCCGCCGGGGTGACGGATGGTGATGACGACTTTGCAGTCCAATCTTTGGGCAAACCAGGGTGTGGAAAAAATCGCAAACGGGTCTTTGAGCAAGGCGCGTTGACCGAGAAGTTTCCCTTTCGCAAAAATCGAGAGGTCACGCCCCATACGCAGGAAGTCTTTCTGCGAAAGTAACGAGGTAAGTTCAGCAAACAAGTGATAACGGAGGTTCAGCAATTGTTGAAATGCTGGAAAGTAATCGGCTTCGTTTTCGGGCGTGATGTATTGATACCAGCGTTTGACCTCAGCACGATACACGCCACGGCGGTGCAGGACATTGAGCGGCTCGCTGATGTAAGCAGTATTGTGATCGGCAGCCAGCATTTTACCGACCCATGTGGTTCCGCTGCGGTGTGCACCTGTGACAAGAATGGGCTGCTTGTTCATGGGAACATCACGTCCGGATAAGCGCGGATGGAATTGATGCCGTAATACTTTGCGGCGCAACGGTTGACCCAGTGATTTTCGCTGACATCCATTTCTTTAACTCCGTCCACCCCATCGAATTGCTGGACAACGAGGTCCGTGTGTCCCTGCTCAATTGCCTGGTAAATCATTACCTCCCGCTCGTCCCACCACTCGGCGCGTTGACGATAGATTGGCACGTCGGTCACGGCAAGCCAGACGGCGCGCAACAGGTAAAGTGAGGAAAGCATCAACAGAAGCGACGCAACCAGTTTGAAGGGAATACGCGCCTTGAACTGCGCGGCGAGACTTCCCAGCAAGGCCGCTTCGATCATCAACCCCGCAACCAGACATAGCTGACCCGTGAAACGCGCCCGCTCCACGGGAAAGGATTGTCCGTACACGCTGGGCAGGAAACTGGCGACGATCAACAGGTAGGAAAGGATTGGAATTGCAACCAGCAGGAGGTAGATTCGTTTGCGCTGGTCCGAGTTCAGAGTGGCGGCAGGCACAACATACAACCCGTAGAAAATAAGAAATGGGATCAACACCGTGAAAAGCGTTGGCAGAGGCAAAGTGCGAAACGAATTGAGGATGAATTCAAACCCGTAGTCGAATGCACGCATAAACGCGACAGGAATGGACGGAGGCACAGCATTGCTCAGTCGGAATGAATGCGCGGGGGAAATAGCCATCACAGCCAGCGCCAACGTCTCGCCAACAAGGGACACCGTCAAAAGGGTCAGCGCCGTCTTGCGGGCGGGACTTTTCATCCAAAGCCAGGCACAGAAGATCCCCAGCGCCAGCAGGGAAATCATCACCAGCACCGTCGGCTCGGAAAACCCGCCGAGGATGAAGGATGCCAGGAAGAGAAGCGGATACACCCAAAAGGCAGTCGGCTTCTTTTCCGCAGCAGCGACTGAGCGCAGGATGGAGATAGCCAAATAAGGCATGAAAACCAGCGGCGCAAAATGAGCGGACATCGAGGATCGCCAGTACAAAATCTGGAAGCGGTTCGGAGCCTGTAAGAGGGCAAGGAACACAAGCAAAAGGGTCAGGGTCACGATGAGGAGTTTGTCCCAGGCATGCCCGCTGAAACGGCTGGACTCGAACATCAGCCAGGCGATGCCAAAAATCCAAAGCGAAAGCATCAGCGCCGGCAGGACCGAAACCGTCCAGGGACCAATTGCTTCGCTGAGGGTGATTAGCATGAAGTTGGAGAAGCGGTCCGAGACGTTCATGTAGTTGACCCACAGCGCGGTGGGAAAATCCGTGAGAAGAAAATCGATGGCGCAGTAATCGTCCGCGAGATGGCGGGAAAAGGTTCCGAGGTAGGCGTAGATCACCAGCACGGAGCCGGAAAAAGCCGTGAGAAGCCAAAGTGAAAATGTAAAAAATTTGGAAGTCAGTTTGGTCGAGTTGGACATTTAATGCGAATCCGTTGAAGTCAGGTCATAGATCACGTAGCCGTCGCCTTCGGCAAAGACAGGATACCCCGATAGTTTTTCCTTCAAGAGCGGCTGGCGTTTCAGTTCGTCGAAATCTGTGACCAGAAATAATTCCTTTTTTGAGGTGACGTCGGCAAAGGTCCCCTCGAAGTCGCTTTCCGCGCCGCGCAGGTCGGCATGATAAACCACGTCGCCGTAGGTCTGCCAAGGGGTGGGGTTTTTCCAACCCCAATAGGCGAGGCTGGAGCCGTAGTCTTCAGTCAAGCCGACGGTATTTCTGTCACCGATGAGCCTGCCGATCTCCACCCACATTCCTGCTTCGGGACGGTAATCCACCCGCTTCATTTCGGCGCGCAGATTACAAAGCGTCGCAAAGAGTCCGAGGAGCAGGACGCCATAGGCGGCAAGGCGAGCAAAACGCGACTCAGTAAGTCTGGTCAACTGCGTGAAGAACCAACCCGCAAGCGGAGCGAGCGAGAGCGCCACAATTGGAATGAGCGGCAGGCTGTAGTAATCGTGTGATGAAATATGATAGTTGAAGTAAAGCCCGAAGACGAAGTACCCAGCCCACAGTGCAAGCGCGAAGCGGCGGCTTTCGTTTTCAAAGAAGAAAAGCCCGATGAGGCTAAACACCAATGCCGTGCTTCCGATCACCAAGTTCAACATCCCGATCCAGCCGAGATAGTAGGATGGGCTGAGGAAGTAATCCGCGATAAAGCGTCCGCCAAATTGTTGACCGAGGAAGCCGGCGACCCACACGCCGTAGATGATGTACGCCGCCCCGGGCACAATTCCAAACAACGCCATGACATAAATCTGTGGTCTGCGGGCGACAGCCCGAAGTGAATCCTGTCTGAGGGCTGATCCAAGTCCGCCCGCGATGACGAAGAACGCCGCCACAAATTTGACGTAGATCGCCAGTCCGCCGAACAGCCCCGCGACGATTGCCCATTTGTAAGAAGCGGGTTCGTCTGACCATTTGTAAACCGCCCACCAAAAGACGACGATGAGCGCAGTCATCAACGGGTCGGGCTGGAAACTGCGGCTGGCTGTGACAGCATACGGCGCAAAGAGATAAAAGGCTGTGGCTGCAAGCGCCCCATCTACGGAGGTGAGACGCCGTGCCAGCAAAAACAAAAAGACAGCGCCGATGACCCAAAACAGCGACGAGTAAATCCGCGCAACCCACAACTGCTCACCTGTGAACTGATAGGTCAAGGCGGTGAGACGCTCGATGACTTCAGGCTCGATGGCGGCGCGGAACTTCCACTGTTGAATGGCAAAACTGCGCTGTTCGGCGGGGACGTCCGTGAGCGTCTCGTAGTACATGCCGCGCGCCTTGAGCGCCGAAAGCAACTGGCGCGTGGGGTGAAAGTCGAGCGGCAGGTCCGTCAGGTCGTAGAGACGGATGCCAAGTCCCAGGGTTAGAAGCAGGACAAGCGTGACGATTTGCGAAAATCGGGTGGGGAAAAAAGTGTCTTTCATTTCAGGTACAGCCCGCCTATTGTAACGTAAAAATTTTGACGCAGTCACCCAAATGGTTGTGGGGAAAATGGCAGGAGATATACTGGAGCAACAATCGCGTCTATTCGTCGTATAATTTCGATTGCAGTTCATTTGAATAATCAGGATTCCACACAGGAGGAATTTCATGAAAACATTCCATTCGACTCGCAATACAAAAAAATCATCCTGGGTTAGTTTCTTATTAATGCTTGCCCTAACAGTCTTTATGGCTTACCTGCCTTTTGGCATGTTTGAAATACTTAAGTCAATTTCGAGCGCATTTGGAGAAGCGGATACTTTAAGTCCGTTGCCACTGCTGGCGTGTTCGTTGCCATTTCTCTTGTTTCTTCTCATGACGGTTTGGATGGGTATTTACTTAGCCGCTGCTCGAAAAGCATGCCTGCGCTTCGAGGAGAAGACTCTGGTTTTTGAGTCCATTAACCGCTTCAAGTTTCTTCTTTATGGCGGACGAAAACCTTTTGTTCTCCCATATGATCAAATTAAAATTGTGAAATTCAATGGTTTCGCTGGCAAAATAGAAATGGTGGATTACATGGGGAAGAAATATTTCATCTTTCCGCTTTCATTTGCGAAGAAGCACGGAGAAGAGGTGCTGATTGAGTTACATAATCATCTTCCGCCTGAGACTTTTGCTGCTGGCATGGAAATTTCCGATATATTGAAAAGGTGGTCAAAGCTAAGTAAGATAAGAACCGTATTCACCATTTCTTTTGTGGTTGTATATCTGGCAACACTTTTTTTTGACCCAATGTTTTCCTCCCATTCGTGGCTCACAAGCGCATGGAAGGTCGAACTACGCCCATTGGGATATGAAAGTGTGTGGACATATTCTACTGATTCACAAGACGGCTTTTGGATTTTATCCTGGAAGTCAGATTACTATCGTGTTTATCGTTACTCCGACAAGTTGGAAAATGAGTGGAAATTACCCGAAACCTTACCAGGGAAAGATTACCCACAGTCTGTCAGCGGGGACAAAAATGGAATTCCGATTATTTGGATGGAAAGCCATGTACTTCATTATGAAAATGATAGCTGGAAAGCTATACCGTACGATGACAGTCTAGATGTGAGAGATTGGGAGTATAACGGGCTTGTATCGGGTGAGTGGGGCTGGGCGATTGATGTAAAGAAGGGACAAGACAATCGTCTTCTGAAAATTAACGCATTGACCGGGAAGTGGTCAGTAGTGCCGCTCCCTGAAACTGCCCTACGGCAGAAACTTTCTCCTCGATCAATACAACGGGCAGTCAATGGTGATTTTCTTGTCTTAATGCAAAGCGACACTGACAATCGGGTTTATGTTCTGTCGGATGATGAGTGGACGCCAAAAGAATACCCTGTAATTTTGCTCGAAAACAGTCGCGTTTGGAATTATTTTTTAGACGGCAATACTTCCCTTTGGGTGTTATTGGAAACACAAAACAAATTTGTTGTCGAAAAAGTAGATTTGAACGACGACTTACAAGTAACACAATTACCCTCCCCAAAAGAAACGGATGAATGGAAACGATATGATTGTCTCATGGTCGATTCGGCTGGACGTTTGTGGATAAATGGGAGCTACCCAGAGTTCATGGCGGTCTTTACTCCCGTTTGGCAGGGAGAGGCAAAAGAAATTGAACGTTATACAGAGAAGAATTCAAATTATCAGGGCGGTATTTCAACGCGCCCTGTAATGCTACCTGATGGGCAAATTTGGTCTTTTGGTAGGAACATTACCACAATGGACACTAACCAAACAACTTTATCGTCCCCACTGCCTGCATGGTATGTATCGTGGGATTGGAATCTTATCAGGCTTTTTATTATTCTTCTCTCATTTGTCCTTTTATTTATTGCCAATATATATTCTCGCAGTTATATTGTGTCTAAAAAATAAAGGATAATGGTGTAAAAATAATCTTCGTGATCTTCAAGTGGGTTTACTGGGGTTATGCCTCAGCCTGGCGAAGTGGAGCAAAAGTCTGTCGTCGATTTTCATGTATCGGCTTGGATGGCGCGGTCAACTCGCGGATCATCATATTATCGATGAAGAACCCGGTTCGATTGCGATGATTTGAAGTAGAATTCGCGCCTGACACTCGCATAAACCAAAGAGGACCAACCATGGAAGAAATCATTACCAAGCTTTCCAACTTCATTGCCGCGAAAATTCTCAAACAACCCAAGCGCGTGATCAGCCCCACCGAGTCGCTTATCTCCAGCGGACTGATCGACTCGTTCAGCCTGATGGATGTCAGCCTGTTTGTCGAGGATACCTTCGGCGTCCGCATCGAGGATACCGAACTCAACGCCGATACTTTCGACTCGCTGGAACAGCTTGCCAAATTGATTATGTCAAGGCAGTAGAATACAGATGACAGTCACCTCGGAGGTGACTGTCATCTTAAGCAGCCCATGACCACACTTGCCCATCTCATTCACAAAAATTACCAGACCCAGCCGCAAAAGACAGCCATCGTGATGCAGCACGCTGGAAAAGATGACCAGCCGATTTCATATCACGACCTTGTCAGCGGCTCGGCGCGTTATGCAAAGGCGTATGCCTCAGCTAGGATTCAGCCCGGCGAAGTTGCCGTGTTGATTCTTCAGCACGGCGAAGATTTGGTTTACGCCTTTTGGGGGGCGATCCTGCACGGCGCGATCCCGTCCATCATGCCGTTTCTGACCGAGAAACTTTCGCCCGAACGTTACCGCGCCGACCTCTCTGCGCTGATTTCTGTCACACAGCCTGCAGCGATTGTCACCTACCCCGAATTCGAAGCGGATGTCCGCTCGGCGTTGAAGGCTGGAGACTCCGTCCGCTGTGTGCTGCTCACCGACCAACTCGAAGCGGAGTCCGAACCGGAGTTTGACCAACTATCAGGTTTGAATCGCTCGCCCGATGAAATCGTCCTGCTGCAACATTCGTCCGGGACGACGGGTCTGCAAAAGGGAGTCGCGCTTTCACATCGGGCGGTGTTGAATCAACTCGAAGTGTACACCCGCGCCCTCGCGCTCACCGAAGCCGATGTCCTTGTCTCATGGCTTCCGCTGTATCACGACATGGGATTGATCGCGGGCTTCCTCATGCCGATCCTTTCGGGCAACACCCTCGTTTTGCTTTCGCCCTTTGATTGGGTGCGTGCGCCGCACAAACTCTTCCAAGCCGTTAGCCGTTACAAGGGAACGCTTTCGTGGCTGCCAAATTTTGCGTACAACTTTTGCGCTCAAAAAGTCCGCGAGCGCGACCTTGAAGGTGTTGACCTCTCCACATGGCGTGCTATCACCAACTGCTCTGAACCTGTCAAGTGGGAAAGTCATCAGACGTTTTATCAGCGCTTCCAAAAATATGGGTTGCAAATGAACGCACTTCAATGTAGTTATGCAATGGCGGAAAACGTCTTCGGTGTAACCCAAACTCCATTGGGGACCGACCCAGTTACGGATGAGATCGATCGAGAATCCTACATTAATGAGCGGATTGCCAAATCCCCTGTGGATGGAAAACCCACGCTGCGGATGATGTCCTCCGGACGCGCCCTCGACAATACCCGAATCAGGATTCTGTCCGAAGCGGGCGAAGTCCTACCCGACAGAGTCATCGGCGAGATTGCCCTGCAAAGCGACTGCATGTTGACCGAGTATTATCATCGCCCCGACGCCACCGAAAAAGCCCTGCACGGCGGCTGGTACCTGACCGGCGACTACGGCTACACTTTGAACGGGGAAGTCTTTGTGGCGGGGCGCAAGAAGGACATGATCATCGTCGGCGGCAAGAATGTGTACCCGCAGGATCTGGAGTCGCTGGCATACGAAGTACCGGGGATTCACGCCGGGCGTGCGGTGGCATTCGGCATCGAGGACCCAGAGGCAGGGACAGAGGAAGTCGTCATCGTCGCAGAGGTGGATACCGATGATCCTAATGAACGCCAAAAGATCGGCGACGCCTTGCGCCGTCACATCTCACAGAATTCAGCCATTGCCTTGCGCCATGTCCATCTCGTTGACTCAAAATGGATTGTCAAAACCTCCAGTGGCAAGACCGCCCGCTCCGCCAACCGTGAGAAGTTTTTGAAGGAAATGAAAATGTAGATCAGATTGTGATGGTAGTGTAGAAATGAACAGCAGGGCAGACTGTACAGTCTGCCCTGCTGTTATACATCAATCTTGTCTACCCTTTTACCACCCGCAGCGCCTGCGGCACAAGTTCAAAACTCGCATTGTGGAGATTACTTCCAAAACTGGTGTAAATCTCGCCGTCGGCATGGATGTAAAGGGGAAGGTCCGAGGAAACCTTCATGGTTTTGAATTCGCCCATGCGGACTTGTTTGAAACCCATGTGCGTTCCCTTGATGAATTCAGGCAAGAGGCGCAACATGGCGGGGCGCGAAAGCCTGTCGACTGTCAGGAATTCCAGTTTGCCATCGTCATTCCTGGACTTGGGCGAGAGCATGAACCCGCCACCTTCACGCTGTCCATTGCAAAGGGTAAGCATGATGATATCCTGTTCCCATTTCTGGGACTCGGTTTCGATCCGCGTTCGGGCAGGGTTGTGATTCAGAATAATGGTCTGAAGCACAGCTGTGAGATACATTAGAAAACCTTTGACAAGAACCAATTTATGCGCACGAATGGTGACCACCGTGTCGAAGCCAATGCCAATCGTGTTGTCGAAATATTCCGTGCGCCCACGTTCGTCGGTGATCATACCGAGGTCCACTATCTGGATACTTCCCGCTTTAAGTGCGTTAGCAAGCGCCAGGGGGGATTTGGTTGAGATACCCATGGAATAGGCAAAGTCATTGCCCGAACCAATCGGGACAACACCCATGATCGGGCGTTTTTCAACCGGGATCTGCATCAGCCCATTTACTACTTCGTGAACCGTGCCGTCCCCGCCCATGGCAACGACCAGGTCGCAACCTTCTTCCGCGGCCTGCCTGGCGAGTTCAGTGGCATGGGTGGGATAGACCGTACCGCTCCAGGAAAGTTCACCCCGGAATTCCTGGGCAATGGGACGGAGGTCGTTGGCGGTTTTCCAGGCGCGACCCAAGTCTGCCATTGGATTGAGAATGAGTTTGACTTTGTGAGGCACTGAAAGACTCCTGAATGAGGATTTGTAAATATAACCCCGTATTTCCATTTTCGGTTGCAGGAAAAACGGCTTCGAACCGCCGCCGTGCTACTTTTTGTCTTGTGGGATGTTGATCGGGCGCAGCGGACCTGTGACTCCCTTGGCCATGACAAATGAGCCTCGATTGTGCTTTTTGCCCTGATATAAGGCGGCATCCGCTGCGCGCAAAAGGTCGCCCGCATTACTGGCATGAATCGGGTATACGGCAATTCCCGCTGTAATACCCAGTTTGACCTTTTTGCCGCCAGGAAATGGGAAATCGAATCCGTTCATCAGTCCTATTAGCTTTGCGGTGACAGTCTGGGCGGCCTCCAGCCCCGCGTCGCGTACGATCAACGTCAATTCATCGCCACCGTAACGGGCAAGGAAATCGGTGGGACGCACGTTGTAAGACAGGTGGTTGAATACGGAATGCAGGACTTCATCGCCAACAACGTGGCCGTGGATATCATTCACGGATTTGAATCCATCCAAATCCATCATCACAACGGAAAATTGTGTCCTCATGCGCTTGGCATGGCGGATATCTTCCTGCAAACGATCATCAAGGGCGCGGCGGTTAGGCAGGCCGGTCAGGATATCTGTGTTGGCTTGTTCAGCGACAATCTTATGCAGGCTGGCATTGGAGATCGCCACTGCCGCCTGGTCCGCCAACAACCCGATCAGACGCAGTTCGGCGCGGGTAAAGCCCCCTGTTGTGGACCTCGAAAGACTCATTACACCCACAATCGAGTTTTTGAATTTGAGCGGCACCCCAATGATCGAACCACCCCACTCCTTGGGAGCATCCTTATAAATGGGATGATGCGCCATATCTTCGACAATGAGCTTTTCTCCGCTGTTTGCAACAAAATATGTCAAACCATCCTGACGCGGCATCGCAATCGGCTTATTTTTTTCGCCGCCGGCGTTCAGGGATGCGCCAAAACTCAAAGTGCCATGTGAATACAAAAAAATATGTGCGTTGCGCGCGTTCTTTATCAGGCGCATTGCCTCGGTGACCACCGCGTCCAACACAGTTTGCAGGTCGAGACTGGATGTTAAATTCAAACTCAGGCTCCTCAGAGAGTTCAATTCGTCAGCCTGCTGCTTGACCAGCGTCATCAAGGAATGCTTGGAGATGACATCCTGTGTATATAACGTATCTTCACTATCGCCCTCTCCACGCCTCGGGGATCCCTCGGCAACCTCAACCAAGGTCTGGATCAATTTCATTATGCCTTTTTTTTCTTCGGGCGGAATCGAATCATCCTTGTTGATGATTTCCCAGGCATGATGAAATATGTTGGACTGTTTTTCACTTCTCTGTGTCATGGCGTTTTTTTATCATACAGTTTTTGGCGGGACAACATTCCTTTTGTACTATTATACACATGGCAGGAAACGTTTTTATATACTGTTTTGTCGGCTAACATTTTTGTGTGTTGAGTCCATCCTAATGACCGTGTTTTATCGTATACTCATTCACATGAAAAGCGATCCCTGGCTGGAAAAATGGATGGACCTGCTGCGCGAAAAATCCGCGGGTGGAATTTTGCTCGAGCTTGGTTGTGGCAGCGGGTGGGATACGGCGGAATTGGTCTCTGCGGGAGTTAACGTGATTGCGGCGGATATTGCGCGAAACAAACTGCCTGAGTGCGCCCAAGCCGCACCCGGAGCCGGGATTCTGCAACTTAACCTAGCCGACCCGCTGCCTTTCTCCAATCACAGCATGGCGGTGATTATCGCCAGCCTCAGTTTGCATTATTTTTCGTGGGAAAACACCATGCTGATTGAAGCCGAACTTCGGCGCTGTATCCAGTCCGGGGGAATCCTCCTTGCCCGCTTCAATTCGACGCATGATTTCCATCATGGTGCAGCCTCCACAGAGGAGATCGAACCGGGATTTTATCAAGTCGGCGCGCGCGCCAAACGCTTCTTCGACAAAGGCAGTGTAAAAAAATTCCTGCACAGCTGGGAAATTCAATTCCTCGAAGAGAACGTCATCCAAAGATATAGAAATCCAAAGCATGTATGGGAGGCAATGGCGGTCTCCAATTAGATTTTCGGTACTCGGTTTAAATCCACCTTAAGTACTAGCGGGGGCGGGAACTTTTTGCTTGACATTCTCGTCCAGAGGGAACAAAACATTGAGAGGTACGAGATGAAACTATCAACCAATACAATCCTTATTATTTTTGGAATTTTAGCCCTCGGTATGATGGCCCTTTTCCCTATTTCACTTGTAGCGGCGCAGGTATTGGGCCGTCAGCCTGATAGGAATCCCCAGACTGACGTGCAAGCCATGGTCACCCAGACCATGCTGGCACTGACAGCCAATGCCCCAACCCAAACCCCGGTCCCACCCACCCCGATTGTGGTTCAGGTGACCAATACCCCTGTCCCGACAGCCACACCGCTTCCCGCGGCGACGCAGATCACCTATTGTGATTGGGCTTTCTTCGTCAAGGATGTCACCATCCCCGATGGCACGGTTCTCGCGCCCGGTGAAACTTTCACCAAAATCTGGCGATTGAAGAATCGCGGCACATGCACCTGGACATCCGATTACATGCTCGTCTTCAGCAGCGGATCCCAAATGGGCGGCAAGGCGGTGGTGACTTTCCCCGGCAACGTCGCTCCCGGTCAGACGGTGGATGTCTCTGTTCTCCTCACTGCGCCGTCCGCGCCCGGGTCTTATAGCGGCTATTGGATGCTTCGTAATTCTTCGGGCACGCTCTTTGGCACTGGTGAAAAAGCCAACATCCCGTTCTATGTGGATATTCAGGTCAAACAGCCTGTCAACGAAATTCCACATGGCACAGTGAGCGGCAACTTCTGTTACCCAAGCGAATTCAATCCTCCACTGACACTCTACTTCGAGAATGCGCACACGGGTGAAAAAATTCAGTTTGCCTTCCCGGAAAATGAGAATGTCTACAGTGTCCTACTCCCCACCGGCAGATACTATGTCTATGCCTGGGCGCCCAACTACAACCTTGAAGGCGCGTACACCGACTCGAACGGTTTGATGAAAACCTTCTTCGTCGAAGGCGGACTCACCACCCCGTTCATCAACTTGTGTGACTGGAGTCCAAACCCGCATGGGCGTGGGCAATAAACAAGAAAGGCGACCTTTTGAGGTCGCCTTTCTTTTACTTCATCATTCTTGCGGCTTTTCTTCCAATCTCCACCGCGAAGTTTGTGCCCCGATCCCAGGGGTAGACTTGACTCATCGAGGCGAAGTACAAGCCCTTGATCGGCGTTTGAATGTCGGGAATGTTCTTCGAGTGATTTAACAGCGGCACGGGCTGGGCGTAATTGGTTTTGAAAACCCAAATCTTCTTCACCCAATCGCGCTTGAATTCGGGGTTGAATTTTTGGAAGGCGGGGACAAACCTTTCCAGCAATTGGTCGTCGCTCATTGAGAAATATTCATGTCCCAGTTCGAGGTAGTCGCCCGCGTACACGATGTAATCGCCGCCGAAGTTTTCCTTTGGCACGAAGTTCGTGTGCTCCACCAGCGCCAAAAACGGGTAACCTTCCTCCTTCGGCACGTTGAACCAGTAAAAGCCTTCGTTCGAGAGCGGCTGTTTCAGCGCCAGCGTCATCACCACCGCGCCCATCGATTTCAAATCGAGCAGACCCTTCAAATAGTTTTTCGGCAGTTCGGGACACAACTTCGCCATTACGTTGGGCGACGAAGTGACCAAAACCTTGTCGAAGGATTCGCCGTCCACGAGCAACCCCGCCCCAGCCTGATTCCGTCCGATGGACTTGATCCCAGCCCCCAGCCGAATCTCCACCCCCATCCCCTTTAGTTTATCCGCGAACAAATCGGCGAACTTTTGAAAGCCACCCTCGAAGGTTCCCAGTCTCGTGGTGCGGGCTTTGATGCGCGCCCACATCCACGCCATGTTGACATCCTTATAGTAAGGTCCAAACTTCCCGACCAGTAGCGGCTTCCACATCTGTTCGTAGACTTGCCTGCCTGCGTATTTCAACATCCATTCCTCGGCAGTGACCTTTTCCAGCGCACGCCAGTTGTTTGTCAGCCGCAGGTACAAGCCGACAAACCCGAAGCGGATTTTGTTCAGCCCAAAGCCGAGACCCGGGAAAAGCAGCGCCTTTAGAATCGAATCGAAGGGATACCATTTCTTTTTGTAGTACATCACCGTCAGCGGGCGCGGAAAGCGGACCTTGTCCTCCAGCCTCAACTCGCGGATCAACCCCAGCATTTCGCTGTCTGATTGGAACCAGTGGTGATAGAACTTTTCCACCGACCAGTCCCAGTGCGGCTCTTTGAATCCGCTTGCCAGTCCGCCGACATAATCAGCGGACTCGAAAATGACCACATCATGTCCCGCCCTTTTCAAATCCCATGCGGCAGCCATGCCGCCGTAGCCTGCTCCGACAATTGCGATTTTCATTTTTCCTCATTTGTATGTCATTGCGAGGAGCCGTATGTTGACGACGAAGCAATCCTCAAGTTCGGGAAGATTGCTTCGTGGCGCCAAGGCGCCACTCGCAATGACGTGACTTAATTTTTTGCTTCTTCTCTCAAATTGTCCGACCACTTCAACCCTTCACGCGCCATGAAGTATGCGCCAAGCAGGGTAATCGGCAGCCAGAGCGCGACGTGCAAGGTGAGGGTATATCCAGCCGCCGTCGCTTGATCTACTCCGTAGGCGACAAGCACTGCAATACCAGACGCATCGAATGTGCCGATATATCCCGGCGCGGAAGGAATGGTCGTAACGAGGTTGACAATGCCGTTCATCAGCATCAGCGCGAAGAACGAGACGTTGAAATCGAAGGCATGCATCACAAACCAATATTTCCCCGTCTCCAAAAGCCAGATGATGACCGAGGTGAAGAAGACCATCAATACGTTGAAAGGGGAACGCAGCGAAGCAAGTCCATCGAGGAACTTGTGCATGATTCCCGTGACTTTTTCGCGCAGGCGTTGAGGCATAAATCGCTCAATGACCCATGTACCGATTCTTGCCGTCACTTGAGGGAACATCGCCGCCAGCAGAAAGACAGCCAGCGCGCCAAGAAACGCGACCGTGCCAATTACCGCCAATTGCTGAATGCTCCCCATGAAGCCCGAAGACCCGGTCAATCTGGCCAGTTCCGGCAGGTTGACAAAGACGAACGCCAGCATCACCACGCCGTCAAAAATCCTTTCCACAATGATGGTGGCCAACGACGCCGAGACCGGCACGCCTTCCTTGCGTTTGAGGATCACAGCGCGTAAAACTTCGCCCGCGCGCGCGGGATAGATGTTATTTCCCATGTAGCCAATGGTCGTAATCGGGAACATGGTTTTTGTCGGGATTTTCTTGATGGGACCCAGCAGGTAATGCCATCTCCATGCCCGCACCCAAACGCCGATGAAATATACGCCAACGCCGGGAATCAGCCACCAGTAATTAGCCGATTGCACCGTCCCCCAGAATTGGTCCAGATGAAGTCCGCGCAGAGCCAACCAGAGACATACGGTGCTAATCAATACTCCGAGCCAGAATTGCCAGTTTTTTATTTTCATAGGAAGTGATTGTACCAAATGAAACGATGAAAAAAACAAAGTAAAATCGCCCCATGAAAAAATACTGGCTAAACATTCAAGATTACGTTCTTATCGCGCTTGGCGCGTTGATTCAAGCGGTGAGCCTGCGGATTTTCTTCGTCCCTGCGAATTTGGCTTCGGGCGGGGTGAGCGGCATTTCACAGTTGATCAATCACTTCACGGGCTGGCCCATCGGTCTGATGGTGTTGATTGGCAATGTTCCGCTCTTTTTTCTCGGCTGGAGGTTTCTTGGCGGACATCGTTTTGCTTTGCGAACCGTCTTCGCCATCGTTACCTACTCGCTGTTCACTGACCTATTGCTGAAACTGGCAGTCTTCCAAACAGGCGGCGCGGCGGATATTCTCATCAAAGAACTGAAGGGGGACATATTTCTCAACTCATTGTATGGCGCAATTACCGCAGGCATTGGTTATGGGCTGGTCTACCGCGCGCGCGGCACGAGCGGAGGCTCCGACATTCTTGCCCGCATCCTCAACAAGTGGCGCGGCGTCTCGATGACCCAAAGTTACCTGATGGTGGACACGGCTGTCATTCTCGGCGCGGGATTCATCTTCGGCTGGAAGGAAGCGCTTTACGCGATGATCACGTTGTACGTCAGCGGCATCGTCTCCGAGACTGTGCTTGAGGGCGGCGAGACTGTCCGCGCGGCGATGATCGTCACCGCCAAGCCGGAGGAGATTTCCAACCGTGTGCTCGAAGATTTGGAGCGCGGCGTGACCTATCTTGAAGGGCGCGGCGCGTACACAGGAAGTTCGCGTCCCGTTTTGTACTGCGTGGTCAACCGCACAGAGGTGGCGACCCTCAAGTCCATTGTCCATGAAATAGACCCGGACGCATTCCTGGTCATCGGGGTCGCTCATGAGGCGTTGGGAGAAGGTTTCAGGCCGTTGAAGGGGAGTTAGTTTTATGTCATTGCGACACTTGCACGGCACCGCATCGGTGCAACCTTGCCCCGACGGACAGGGGATTCAGGCGAGCAATCACTTGCTTGATTGGGAAACTGTATCAATGCAGTTCGACCTTCCTCCCCAAAAATTCGCCGTAGCGGACAGATGCGGTTTCGATCATTTTTTGCAGGGCTGGTTTGGGGTCTATGAAATATCTCACTTCAATGGCAACTTTCTCCTTCTTAATCGCGCGTTTCCAAACCCCAATCGTTTCCCCGTTGACCACCACCGTGGGATAAAACATGCCATTGTTCGAAACCGCCCGCTTGTGATGTTCAGACGTGAGCGTCGCGCTGCGGTCTTTATAGCTGATGATGAATTCGTCGAAGGCGGGAAGCAGGAATACAGACTCTTTTGCCTTGAAATTGGCTTGGGCAAACCAGTAGGTTTTCCCTTCGACGACTTCCGAAACCAAATCTGATCTCATCATATCAAGGGCACGCCTTGAATCGCTCGCGGACAAACCTGACCACCAGTTGAAATCCTCCAGAGTGGCAGGGCCATGACTGAAAAAATATCGTTTTGCGAGAGTTGCCAACGCTTCATCCCGACCAAGAGGTTGGGTTGCCGGGACCCGTTCCTCCAGCAAGCTGAAAGTCTGTTTGCCATTCTTTGTCGCGCCGCTGCAAATGAGACTTTCCAACTCCGCCTCCATAAAAATGTGCGAAGCGCGGTTTTCGTCCGTGCCGATGTTTACCTTGTTGAGAGCGGCGATCAACTCTTCCCTTGTGGAATGATTCCCGTCGCGCAGGGTTTTCTCGATTACCTTGCGGCTTTTGGCGAGGATTGCATCCGTCAGCCCCAAATCAGCATTCCGTGATTTCATCCCCGCTTTGATGTGCGGCGTGGTCAACGCCAGCATCCAGCGCAGGTCATCGGCAGAGACGATGTGCCAGGTGGGACGCAATACATGTGTGCGGATGATCTCGCCTCTATCCAGCGCCGCTTCGATCATCTTCTCCGTCGAGTTGGGCAGCCTCACGCCTACCGCCCACTTGACCATGGCGTAGTCCTGCGCCTGCATGGCTCCCATCCATGCGACAATTTCTTTCGGAGAGGTGAATTTTGTCCCCGTAATCTGTTGATTCATGAGGCGAAGGTTGGAGATGTCCTGGGTACGCATTCTGAAATGATACACGAGAGTAATAAAAAATGACAGTTTCCTTGCAGGCGACAACCGCTTACAATTTATCTTTCATCGTTTCATATTTCACTCGATGCGGGGTCAAATCTTTTTCGCCAGCCCGCACACATACCATCTAAAATTGCGGGTTTGGGCAAAGCGGATCAAAAGGGGCTTCCTCACCAAATGGGTAGCGCCATTGGACATACCAATATAAGCTGTGAAAGCTGAGCGGCTCTCCTTTCGGTTGTCCGTCCTCTTCGGTTCCGGTCCGGCGCATCAACGTCACCTGCCAGTTGAATATGCCGCAGTTTGGTGTTTGGTACAACTTCTCCGGCAAAACAAACCGGGTTTCACGGGTGGTGTAACTCCGGCTCAGATTTGCCTCTTGGTAGTTGTAATCCACACTCACGAGATAATATTCGTCTTCAGTCAGTTCCTTCAAGGGCTTCCATTCCAGAACGATGGGCTGGCTCGTGCCATAAAAAAGTTCCCCCAACCTGGGGCTGAGCAATTCAACAGGTGGGAACGCGCGCGGCAAGGGCTTTGGGGCGGTCCCGTTTGCATGGATTTCCGGGTGAACTTCAAACCCTTTACGCAGGGTTTCATGCGCATCTATCCCCGTCGGCGGCAGGACAACGGTTGTCCCGATGGCATAGGTTTTATCCACCTCGGGCGCGTAAAAGATGACCCATTGCTCATCGTATCTGGTGAGTTGTCCGCGGACTTTCAATTTCCAGGCATCCCAATTTTTGAATTTTGTCTGCTCCAAAGTTTCGATATCACGCGTAAAGTAGACGCCCGGATTGCCCAGCGTATTCAACATGAACTCACGCAAGCGGCTGGCAGTTGACAGGTCGAACTTGCCCGCGCGCCACTGCACCTCTATCCAACTTTCAGGAAAGATGTGCTGGGACGGAATTACTCCCCCCCATGCAATTGCGCCATTAAGCGCGTCTCCCTGCTCTTTGGATAAAGATGGGACAATACCTCTCAGCGATGGAGAGTCGATCCAGAAGCCGTATTGGTGAAGCAATTTTTCGCTTACAGAATCGTTTACATGAAAATCCACCGCAGCAACGCCTTCGTGCGCGCCTGATTTTGCCCGAACCGTAAGAGTCCAACTGCCCGCCTGCATTTTATGAGGAATGGACCGTGTATCCGTGCGATACACATCCCCAGACCCAAACATGGCAGGGATGTTGGCAACTGCATGATCCTCCGCATTATCAAGTGAGACAACAACTTCGGCGTCTTTCACAACTTCCCCACCGGCATCCAATACCTTGATAATACTCTTGAAAGATTGACCCATTTCAACTTCGGTAGTTTCAATGGGGTAAAGGACCTGAATTGTAAGGTCTTGAATCGGCACAGGCATTGGCGAAGGAGTCTGCGCCGCACACGCTGTCAATAGCGCCAGTAAAATGCTGATTGAGTATTTAATGGGTATGATTTTTTTCATTTGATATATGTGGGAATAAAATATTAGGCAAAGAACAAGCTGTGCCAGAAAGATTGGTCCCACCTGATTAACAGGTGCGACTCGCGCGCCCATTATCTCTTAAATGTTCGATTTTTGACCCGACGTGAAGTTGAATCTTCGCAGGGGCGTCTATTTTCTTACCCAGCTATTGCCGTCTTGTTCGTAACCATGAACGGACGCATTATTCTTAAGCCAAATGATAAGCCGAATGTAAATGGGGGTTTGTTTTTCAGGTTTTGATTTCCATTCATTATACAATTCATCTACATTTGCTTCTACAAAGTCTATTCTTGGAATTTTAGCTTCGATTTGATTGAGAAGACCCTTCTCGTATATTAAATATGGGTCGACATTGCCCAGTTGAAGAGTCTTTAAAACTGTTGGAGAAATTTGGATGAAAATACCACCATTTTCACGAGCCTCTCTGGCAGCGGCTTCGTCTTCCCCTAAAACCAGCCGGTTATTGTTTTTCCTGGGAAGGGCAGTTGTATTGGCTGTGCCGAAAGGCGGTGGCGCTGTTTTCGCTCCTTCCACGATGCCCATTGCCACTATTCCAGCCGCCACATACGGGTCAATATCTTTTGCTTTGGCACAATGATATTGAAAGACCATGGAGCAAACTATCATCCCGGCGCGGGCGCCGTTCAAGTAGTCAAGCCCATGCTTTTTCATGATCTCGTTATATTGATCCTGATATTCTGCCTGGATTTGTTCGACCGTCATTAATGGTTTGTCTTTTTCCGGGAACTCTGTAACCACAGGCTTTGACATTATGTCAATTCCGTTTTGTTTACAATAGAATGCAAACAAGTTCATTAAGTGAGGCCAAGCCTGGTTTACTTCCTCTGATAGAACAACAGTGCCGGGAATTGCATTATGGCTGTAATTCATTGATCGATATAAGCTTGTGCCTGCTATTCGCGCCGCAACGGCAAGGACAGTCCCGGCATGAGGCTTACCTTTGACAAGCGGGATTTTTTCTTGAAACGCCTTTACGAATTCCATTGCCGCCTCATAGCATTTCTTCTGCATTTCAGGCAAGAGAAAAGTAGGGTCTGAGGATGGCTTCACTGCTCCACTTTGAGGCGTTTGGGCGGGTTCCTTTTTGGGGGATTTTTTGAATAGGTCTGAAAGTGGCATGATTACCTCCGTTTGTTATGCCAATGATACTCGACCATATCAAGATGGGAATTTACAGATATGTTATGTGCCAAAATTTGTAAAAACAGTTACCAAATCCAATTGACGAGAATCATCTTGTCATTTCTGCAATGATATGCTCCACATCTTCATTTACACCCAGCAGGATCGTGGATTTGCGCTTGTTCAACCAATTCGTGCCGACAAAGTACAAGCCGGGATATTGGGTGATACCGCATTTCTGAATGGGAAAGCCGTCTTCATCGGTGATGGGCAGTTTCACGAGACTGTAATCGGCTGTGTATCCCATTGCCCAAATAATGGCTTTGATGTCCGCAGCTTTGAGGTCGAGTTCAGTGATCACTTCCACAGCGTAACCGTCCTGTAAATCGGGCAGTATTTCCTGCGGAGCATTAATGCCATTTGCCTCGATATATTTGTCTATCATGGCGATAATGTCTTTTTCGGCTTTGTCCACTTTGGCAAGGTTTTCTTTCAAATCTGGTGCGAACATGACCTTTCCATCTTGCGCGCCCGTAATGTGACCGAGAAGTTTCACACCGTCGCGGGCATACTGATGAAGGCTGATCGAGTGACCGCCGTTCTTCCCAGTGGCTTGCGGATTGCCTGCAAATCTGGCTTTTGGCGATGGGAGTTTATCCACAGTTTGATCGAAGAAGCCCGTATCCGCCAGCCATGTGACGATGTCTTTGCCGCGATAACGACGCGGGACACGCGCCGCGGTGCCCGTGCACAGGTAGACCGTCCGTCCGCATTCGTAAAGTTCCTCCGTGATCTGCATGCCAGATTGCCCCGAGCCTACCACAAGCACAGCGCCATCTGGCAGTTGACCTGGATTACGGTAATGACCCGAATGGAGTTGTCGTATCTCCGCTGGGATATTCGCACTGTACGCGGGGATTTTTGGCTTCTGGAAGGAACCCGTTGCCATGACCACATTTTTTGCCCGATATTCCCCACCGCTGGTCTTGACCTGATAGCCGTTTCCTTTTTCGAGTGGAGTGACCTCCAAAACCGTTGTATTGAATCGGACAGGCAGATCGAACTTTTCAACATATTGCTCAAAGTAAGCGATGATCTCAGGCTTTGGAAGAAATCCATCTGGGTCGTTTCCAGCATAGTGCGCGCCAGGGAGTTGGATTGTCCAATTGGGGGTGACGAAGGTGAATGAGTCCCAGCGGTCATTGCGCCAGGCGTGGGCGGGGTTCTCTGCTGCGTCGAAGACAATATGCTCGCGCCCCAATTGTTTGAGATGATAGCTTGTAGCAAGCCCCGCCTGCCCGCCGCCGATAATGATGGTCTCGATCTTTTCCATTCGATCTCCTTTAGTAATTCGGATAAATATACTCCCAATTACACCGGAAATCAATGGCACAAAAAAGTGACAGTCACCCGCTTGCAAAGGTGACTGTCACTTTGATTTTACGGATGTCACACCTGCACTTGCGCCAGGTGCAAGTGTTGCGAGCACACTTTGCGAAGCAATCCCCCGTCGCGAGGAGATTGCTTCGTTGCCTCCGCTTCGCCTTCGCTCAGCGCGAGGCTCCTCGCAACGACATGATTATGTTATCTCTTCAACGTACGATATTTCACGCGATGCGGAGTTAAATCTTTGCCGAATTTTTCTTGCATCATCGCTTCGTAATCGGACCAGTTGCCGATGTGCATGGTGGCGATTGAGTCATCCTCAAACACGATAAGGTGGGTGCAGATGCGGTCGAGGAACCAGCGGTCGTGACTCACGACGAGCGCAACGCCTGCAAATTCGCTGATGGCTTCTTCGAGGGCGCGCAGTGTGTTCACATCCAAGTCGTTGGTGGGTTCGTCGAGGAGGATGACGTTGGCGCCTTCGGTGAGGGTCTTGGCGAGGTGGACGCGGTTGCGTTCTCCGCCAGAGAGGATGCCGACTTTCTTTTGTTGATCACTGCCAGCAAAGTTAAACGAGGAGCAGTAGCCGCGTGAGTTGATTTTGCGCTTGCCGAGTTCGAGGGTATCCGCGCCCTGTGAGATTTCTTCGTAGACGGTTTTCTCAGGGTCGAGGGTGCGGGACTGGTCAACGTACGCCAGTTTGACGGTGTCACCAATTTTGATGGAGCCGCTATCGGGTTTTTCTTGACCCGTGATCATCTTGAGCAGGGTGGTCTTGCCTGCGCCGTTCGGACCCACTATCCCGATGATAGAGCCTGGGGGAACAGAAGCAGAAAACCCGTCGAGAATGAGGCGGTCATCGTAAGATTTCGTCACCTTGTCGAATTCAAAGACCACGTCACCGAGGCGCGGACCAGGCGGGATGTAAATATCCAGTTCTTCGCGGCGTGCTTCGGCTTCTTGATTGAGCAATTTTTCGTAGGCGCTGACGCGGGCTTGTCCTTTGGATTGACGCGCTTTGGGCGACATGCGAATCCATTCGAGTTCGCGTTCGAGGGTCTTTTGGCGTTTCGATTCGGATTTCTCTTCGAGGCGGATGCGTTCCTGTTTTTGTTCGAGCCACGAGGAGTAGTTGCCCTTGTAGGGGATACCGTAGCCGCGGTCGAGTTCGAGGATCCAGCCTGCGACGTTGTCGAGGAAGTAGCGGTCGTGGGTGACGGCGATGACGGTGCCTTTGTAGTCGCGCAGGTGATGTTCGAGCCACGCTACGGACTCGGCGTCGAGGTGGTTGGTGGGTTCGTCGAGCAGGAGAATGTCGGGTTCGGTGAGCAGGAGTCGGGTGAGGGCGACGCGGCGCTTTTCTCCGCCTGAGCAGACCTTGATGGGCGTATCCGACGACGGGCAGCGCAGGGCGTCCATGGCGAGTTCGAGGCGGCTGTCGAGGTTCCAGGCGTCGTGCTTGTCGAGCTGCTCTTGCAGTTTGGCTTGTTCGGCGACGAGGGCGTCGAAGTCGGCGTCGGGTTCGGCGAACTTGGCGTTGACCTCATCAAAGCGGGCGAGCATATCCACGATGGGTTGCACCGCTTCTTTGACGACTTCGATGACGGTCTTGCTTTCGTCGAGTTTGGGTTCCTGCTCGAGCAAGCCCGTGGTGTAGCCTTTGGATTGCGAGATCTCGCCGATGTAGTCGTTATCGACGCCTGCCATGATGCGCAGTAAGGTGGATTTGCCCGCGCCGTTGAGACCGAGCACGCCGATCTTGGCGCCGAGGTAGAAGCCGAGGGAGATGTCGCGCAGGATCTGTTTGTTGGGCGGGACGATCTTGCCCACTTTGTTCATGGAGTAGATTACTTGTGTGGTTTCGTTTGCCATAGTTACCAGTGATTAGAGATTAGATGATTGGAGATTAGTAAAGCGGGCGTATTGTATCAGACTAGGAATGAAGAATGCGGAATGATGAATGAGGAATTTTTAACCACGAAGGATTCTTTAACCGCGAAGAACGCAAAGAGCGCGAAGATTTTTGGGACGCTGACAAACGCAGATGAACGCTGATTTATTTTTTGGAAGATGAAAACCCGCTTCGGGCTGCGGGGGAGGTTGGTTCGATTTCGAGGGGTTTTGTGGTTAACCAACTTATCTGAATTTTGATGGGGAGCGAAAGAACAGGTTTTGCTGTAAAATGCTATCATAACTGTATCGGCAAACCCCAAAATGGACTTACTATGAATTCTGAAAATTCGGAAATTCAAAAAGTAATACTGCATTCACTAACGTCAAGTGCCAAAGTTGACACTATGACTTTGATTATGCTTGCTCGAAAACTTGATTTACAAGATTATGTAGTCGCAGACGGATCAGTTCTTACCATCGCACATAGCTTAGTCAATGCAGCAAATAACACTAACAAACTTGATAACCTAGTCAGGGAAATATACTCTGTTACAAACGATCTAGAGTTAGTAAAAAAATGGGAAGAATGGCAAAATAAATTTAGAAAAAAGAATAGCGGCGGAGGGGCTTATATCGGGGGCAACGTAGTCACAAGTGGAACATACAACAGCTCCAATATACAAATAGGTGGAGATGTAAACAGCTCCATCATCATTGCTGGGAACGGGAATGTTATTGGTAACGACAATTTAATTCAATTAAGAAATGAAGAATTAATCAATTTGATTAAAGAAATAAGAAATAAACTTGATGCTGTGAATATCTCAAGCGATGAGTTACAAGAGTTAAAAGATGATATAACAAAAATCGAGAGACAGCTAGAAAAACCCAAGCCTAACAAGACAATCATACTGGAACGATTGAAAAGCGCGTCAGAATTTATCAAATCTATTAGCGGGATAGCGCCAACAATTATTGATTTAATCCAAAAAGCAGTAACCGTTGCAAACAGGTATTTTGTGTAATTGTGGAGAAGTAAAAATGACTGCTTCCGACATAGCAACTATTGTTATCTCTTTAATTTCTCTGGTCGTTAGTGTTTTGGTTGCTTATTTAACTTTGATTCAGAGATTCATAGGCAAAATATGGGCATCTCAAGCAATAGTCTTGACAAGACTAGATGGAGTGCCGTCTTTTGGGCTTGGTTGTTTTGTCGAAAATCAAGGCGCAAAGCCTGGTTATTTGGAAGATATGCGGCTTTCAGTTAAGCATGTTCAGAGTGGCACAAGCTATTTTTTCTATCCTCTGCTAACTCGAAATGATTACAGCATATTTGAAAATTACACCACCAAAGACTGGTATCCATTTAGTGGGTTTTATTTACTCGCTAAAGACAAATTGAGTAAATACATTCTCTTCAAACCTCTAAATGACCACTTTAACGCGCTTACAGGCACTTATAAAGTTGGATTAGAAGTTAAATGGCGAAACAATGAAAATTGGCAACAGATTGCACACAATATGGATATTGAAATAAATCCTGATATTGCAAATCAATGGAATAACCCTGAAGCACCATCATATCAAGTATTTAGCAACAAGATTCTTGGTGGAAGAATTTAATATAATTCACCACACAAACAATACTCGTAAAACGTAACGTATTGGCGAAAATTACAAGGGAATTGGCTGAGCCATCATTTGAAAGCGAGCAGAAAAGTATAGGGCTCAACCGATGTTTTGTATTAATCCATAAGGCACGTATCTTAAGCCCAAACAGGAAGCAGCAATATGAGCGATAGCCTTGGCAACCATCAAATGAGCCCAGACAAGTCGGTGCCGTATGTTTTGGCTAGTGGCGCTGAGTCAATTGCATTAGGTGGAGACGCAAATGATAGCGTGATTGTTGTTGGAAATAACAATGTAATCTCCCTTACCAAAGGTGGAACTTTTGCCTTTCAAATTCTCAGCGATGATTTCCGTCAAAAGCAAAAAGGTTTACAAGGAAGAGCGTTTTATGATGGCGCAAACCCTAATTGGGCAAACATCGCACATGACGACGATTCTGAGCGGACGCTATTTTTTACAATTCGAAAATTCATTCGGGACTCAACCCATGAACCTTATAAGCTGGCGCTAATTCTTGGTTTGGCAGGCGAAGGTAAAACTACATTGTTACGCAGGATTGCTTGGGCGTTAGCCGAGGATGGCTATCCTGTACTTTTTCGTCATCAGGAAGATCTTGTAACTACGACACGAATTCCCCTTTCAGCTGACAAACCCCTTGTTTTGGTGTTTGATGAAGCAGATCAGGAGGATAGAATCCCGCGTCTTGCCGCTGAGCTTTCAGACAACGGAGTGCAATTTACTATTCTGATGGCTGCTCGAATACATGAATGGCGCTATTCAGGGTTAGAAGGAAAACTTAAGAGAGTAGGAATTCTTAGATCGTTTCGGCTTGATCGCCTAAGTAGACCAGAGGTTGAAGCACTACTCGATAAGTTGGCTAAAGCAAATAAGCTTGATTCCTTGAAAAAGCTTTCACGACAACAACAGGTAGATCACTTTTTGAGTCGTCTAAGCGCAGATGGGCAACTGTTACCAGCTCTTCTGACTGCCCGATATGGAGTTGATAGATTCGAAAGTATTCTTCTAGATTTGCTGACCAAAATCCGAAATCAACCCGATGGGAATTTTTTAATCCAAGCGTATGCGTTGATAGCAAGTGTACACAGTCACAACCTTTGGATAACACGTTGGCTGTTTGCAGAAGCCTTGGGAATTTCTGATGAAGATGTTAGCACGCGAGTTATTGGTCCGCTAACGGGAGAGTTGTTAGAAGTACAAGAAAATGGAAAAGATCGCCTGACCACCCGCCACGCTGTTATAGCCGAACATGCGATAAGTATTTTAATAGAGCAAAACTGGTCGCCTGAAATAATATTCTTATATCAGAAAATATTTAATGTGCTTGGAGAGAATCTTCGTGAAAACCCCTACGATTCTCAAAAGAAACTCCTGACAATTTTGCCGCTTATTTTTGCTCAACAAGGAAAATTCAAAGAAGCGCGTCAGTTATTTGAGCAAGGCACACTTGCTGATCCTACAAATGCTCCAGTATGGCAAGCTTGGGCATTAATGGAGCAAGAAAGCGGAAACATTGAACGTGCCCGCCAACTTTTTGAAAAAGGATTGCAAGCTGACTCCAATAATGGTCCAACTTATCAAGCATGGGCTATTTTGGAACATAAAAAGGGAAATGTAGAACGCGCTCGTCAACTCTTTGAACAAGGATTACGTGTTGACCCTAAAAATGCTCCCACTTACCATGCATGGGCAATCATGGAACAAGAAAATGGAAACATAGAACGGGCTAGGCAACTTTTTGCACAAGGTACAAAGGCTGATAAAGGGGATGCGATAAACTATCAGGCATGGGCACGCATGGAACAGAAACTTGGAAATATTGAGAAAGCCCGCGAATTATTCGAGCAGGGAATCAAGGCAGATCCATCTCACGTGTCTACTTATCAGGCGTGGGCTCTTATGGAGCAAAAACTTGGTAGGACAGAAATTGCTCGCAAACTTTTCGAAAAGGGAATAAAAATAGATCCATCGAATGCTCCTACCTACCAAGCATGGGCTCTCATGGAAGACCAATTAAGAAATTTTGAACGAGCCCGCCAGCTTTTTGATATGGGTATAAAAGCTGACCCAACAAATGCTCCTACTTATCAAGCTTGGGCACTCATGGAACAAAAGCTAGGGCACATAGAGGAAGCCCGTAGTTTGTTCGAGAAAGCAACACTTGCCAACCCAGCCGATGCTCCTGCATATCAGGCATGGGCTTTGATGGAGCAAAAACTTGGCAATATTGGTAAAGCACGAAATCTCTTTGAACGGGGCATAAAGGCTGATTCAACTCACGCTCCATCTTATAGGGCATGGGCACAAATGGAAGTGAAAAACACACCAGAAAAAGCTCTTGAAATAATTGAAAAAGCCTTATCAAGGATATCTAATTCAAACGATCGTGCCTGGCTCTTTTGTCAGCGTGGAAGTATTTTTTCCAAACTTCGCAGATATTATGAAGCCGATTCTTCATTCACCAAATCGCTCGAATTGGATAACAACAACTCTCTTACACATTACTATTTTGCTTACCAATCATTAGAACGACAAGGCAAATATATTGATGCAATCCAGCATTATGAACGAGCTCTTACGCTTCATCCTAAGAGTAAAGATCGAAAGAATATTGAGCAAGCACTTAATCGCCTGAAAAAATACAAAAACAAGTAAATTCTACGCCAAGGCATGAAAGGTCAAAAGCAAAGGGGGGAGGGAGGGGAGGACCTCACCCTGATTGGCGGGGCTGATCGGCATGTCCGCTTGCCCCTCTCCTGAAGGAGAGGGTATGGGCGTGACTTTTATCTTGTCCGCTGGCGCGGACTTGGTCAAAGCAAGAGTTCTCTGCTTGGGTGGTTTTAGCTTCTCCCCTTCAGGGGAGACGGGAGAGGGGTTTTTCGGTAGAATCATCCCATGCCAGTCAAAAACATCATCACGAATCAAAAGGTCACCGCGCAGAAACTTCAACGCGCAAAAGAACTCCGCCGCGAGATGACTCCCGCCGAAAAAATCTTGTGGGAAGAATTGCGGGGGAGTAAGTTGGGAGTCCGCTTTCGGAGGCACACCTGCCCTGGCGGGCGGTGCCAGGGGCAGGTCATTCAGGGATTCATTGTCGACTTTTACTGCCACCCCCTCCGCCTTCGGCACCTCCCCCAAATTCTACGAACTTGGAATTTGGGGGAGGACGGGTGGGGGCGCGTTGGGGTTGAAGATCGTCCGATTCAGGAATGATGAGGTGATGAGAGGGCTGTCCGCGGTGGTGGGGAAGATCAGAGAGTTGATTTAGTTGTAAAAGGAAATTTATGCATATTCTTGTAAATACCTAGATTTTCTTGTATAATATCTTTGATGACAGAAAAATACGCCCCTTACAAAACCATATTCGAGAAAAGCGAAGGAATCCTGCGCGCCGCCGAGGCAATACGGCTGGGTGTGCCTGAGCATGTCATCTATGAGATGGTCAAAGAAGGGGAACTGGTCAGGGAAGCGCGGGGAGTTTATCGGCTGGCGGAAAGTGAAATGCCCAGCGACCCCGATCTGGTCCAAGTCAGTCTGCTCGTGCCAAAGGCGGTCATTTGCCTGATCTCGGCGCTGTATTTTTATGAACTCACCACGCAAATCCCGCACAGCGTTTACGTTGCCCTGCCGCAGAACACGCCGCGACCGCGCCTGAAATATCCGCCGCTCGAAGTGTTTTGGGTGAAAAACTCCCTGCATTCTGTCGGGGTGGATGTCCATGTGCTGGATGGGCTCAAGGTGAAAATCTACAACCGTGAGAAGACCGTGGCGGACTGTTTCAAATTCAGAAACCGCGTCGGGGAAGATGTGGCATTGGAAGCCCTGAAGGATTACGTCCGCCAGCCGAAGGTGGATGTGCACAAACTGCTGGAATACGCAAAGGTCAACCGCGTCGAGAAGCTGATGACGCCTTACCTGAAGAGTCTGCTATGAAACATACAGTCGAGAACATCCCTGCGTCTATTCAAGCAAGGCTGAAAAACAAGGCAGATGAAAGCGGACAGCCGTTCAATGAAATTCTGCAATACTACGGGATGGAGCGTTTCCTATACCGTCTATCCAAGACTCGTCACGTCAATAACCTCATTCTCAAAGGCGGCTTGATGTTTTACGGGTTGGGGATTCCCATGCGAAGAACCACGCGCGATATTGATTTTCTGGGCGTCTCTGAAAACATGCAACAGGATATCCTGTCAATATTTCGTGAAGCATTGTCTGTTCCATTTCTTGAGGATGGCGTTCTCTTCGACATGGAATCATTGCGGCTCTCACCAACTCAAGTGGAAGCAAATCACGGCGGAATCAGAATTACATTTTCAGGCAATTTGGGAAAAATGAGATTGCCCATCCAGGTGGACATCGGTTTTTCGGATGAACTTGTTTCTGAAACTTTGAGAATGGATTATCCTGTGATTCTTGCGGACATGGAAAAGCCGCATCTCCAAGGCTATCCGCCAGAGTCAATCATTTCCGAGAAATTCCATGCAATGGTTCGCTTTGCAGACGCTAACAGCCGATGGAAGGATTACTACGACATCTACCTACTCACAGAAACATTCGAGTTTGAAAGCCGTTCTGTGGCAAATGCCATTCGAGCCACGTTCGCCAATCGTCCCACAGAGTTGGAAGATCAAATTCCATATGGACTGCGGGAATCGTTTGCGATTTCAAAGCAGGGCGAATGGGATTTGTTTTTGAAAAAAGGAAAACTCACAAACGATGCCATTAAAGACCTGAAAGCGGTGGTTAAGAGGATTTGGCAATTTCTGGATTACCCGCTTTACGAAGTTCTGGAAGGGAAAGAATCGCCGCCAAAACGATGGACGCGTGGAAACGGATGGAAATGATGAGTGGGCAGAAGATGAACGGTGGGAGAAGGGATTGTCCGCGGTGGGGTTGAGGGTGGTCAGGTTTCGGAATGATGAGGTGACAGGAAAATTGCCATCTGTGGTCAAAAAAATCAAAGCCATAATTGTGTAAGGAAGACAGCCATGCCAAAGAAATCCAAAAGAAGCCTTCAAGATGTTGTTGGAAAAGAAACCTATGCTGTATGGGTGGATATGCTCCGTGAACTTGTCCCTGACGGGCGGACACATCGGCTCTCGGTCCTTGTGGCAGGTATGTTGGAGTATGCAGTGGGAAAGTCCGCGCAGATAAAGCACAGAAATGAAGAAGAACATTCTGTTGCCATGTCGTTGATTGATGCGACAGACACAAGCGACCCTGATTCCATCAAGGAATTAATCCATGATGTTGTAGACAGGCTATTCAAGGATGCAGGCGTCGAATACGAAAGAGTCAGCAAGCGAGGCGAGCGTTACAGCATTGCCGATGAAATCTACAATGAGTTTTCGGGCTGGTATGATTATCCGTGGGATTAGGCTGCGGAGCGGTCCGCAGTGGTGGGGAGAATTAGGGAGTTGATCGAGAAATAAAAAGAGCGTCCAGTATGGGCGCTCTTTTTGATTACTTTGTGGTTTCTAGAAGTTCTTCTGGCATGGCTGAGATCAAAGCGCGTAATGCTTTGTTTACCTGTTCTGCCGAGGTGAAAACTTTCGCAACATCTGGCTCAATCATAACGACCAGCGGTTCCTTTTTCATCCGTTCGGCAAAACGGTTGGGCTTCGCCTTTTTATAGTCAAAGCGATATTCGGGAGCCATTTCCTGGACTTTACGGGGTTTGGGTGTGGGCGTTTTCTTCATAGTCTTTGATTTCCTGCCGCGTCACTGGACGGGCACTGATAATTCGAATAATATTTTCCAGTCTTTCCACAAAGCAAACCAAAATCATTCGCCGCAAAGCGGACGCGCCAATGATGATTTCGCGATGTTCCTGCTCCGAATGGGTCTCATCGTCGAAGATAAACGCGAGTGGGTCTTTGAAAACGGTGACTGCTTCATCGAAACTGACACCATGCTTGCGGATATTACTCGCTGCTTTGGCGGGATCCCATTCGAATCTCATGGTCACATTTTACTTCAATTCATAACAGCAGGTCATTGCGGGATTCATCGTCGATTTTTACTGTCATCGGGCGGGGTTGGTCATTGAAGTGGATGGCGATGTCCACGACTTGCCCCCTCCGCCCGCTTCGCGGAGCACCTCCCCAAATACGACAATAAAAGTTCTAGATAATTATTGAAAGTCTCAATGTCGGATTTGGGGGAGGACGGGTGGGGGTCGGAATGATGAGGTGATGAGGAGTCCGCTCGCAGTGGTGGGGAAAATTAAAGAGGCGGTTTCAAATTAACAGGGCACCGGTTTACTTACCCGATATTTTTGGCTTCAATTCCTGCGGGTCGAGATACATCTCAACGTAACCGCAGTTCGGGCAGGCATGCGCCAGAGTGATTTTTGTCACCGTTCTGAGCATCCCCGTCTGCTTTTTGGATACATAACCGGATGATCCGCTCCCGGACCAACTCATATAACCTTCATCCATCACTGTATTGCACTTGGGACAGGGGTATGTTTCCATTTGGCTCTCCTTTGGTACTGCTAAAGATAATTCGCTAATCTTGCACCTTCTAATTATATGTGAAATCCAGGCGGGCAAACCATTTTCGTCCCTCCATCCCTGCCTGCGGTGGGGGCATCGTAGCTTATTCGTAGGCTGTTTGTTTACCAAAATTGATTGAGCCTGAAAACTGACCATGATAAGATAAGGTGGACATCTTCCAGCCCATCGGAGAAGGAAGTCCGGCAACATTCAGGAGGTCCATATAAAACACAGGCTGTTCAAAGTCCTCTGGCTGATCGTGGTATTCATCTACTTGGATGCCATACCCACCTCTCGTGCGCCCATGTTCATATACTACTCTCCCGAAAAAATGCGGGGGGCGGTAACCCCTGAAGGCTTCCCGTCAAATTGCAGTGTCCCTGTGGACGAGGAATGGATTGCGAAAGCCAGCGCCATAAGGTGGGTCGCTTATAGTTCTCCCAACGCAATTTCAAGTCAGGATTCTTATGCGCTAACCATTGAGTCCATTTACAAGGACTTGATGGTCCTAAAAAAAGCCGGATTCAGTGGTCTCGTCACTTATGGCTCCGCCGGCATTATGGGAAAAGCATTGCCAACCATGGCACAATCCCTGGGGTATCAGGGGTTGATCATGGGCATTTGGAATCCCTCAAGTCAAAACGAACTTAATAATGCCAGGAATGCGTCCAGCCTCCCCATTCTGGTGGGGTATGGGATCGGGAACGAGGGACTTTACACAAAGCGGGACAGGTACACAATCCCGGATCTGTGTTCTGCCATATCAGACCTCCGGATCAGTACCGGTAAACCGGTTGCCACATCGGAGGAAATCGATGATTATTCCCTCCATCCGGAACTTTTATTCGTAGGCGACTGGCTTTTCCCAAATGCGCATCCCTACTGGCACAGCACAAAGTACCCGCTGAATGCTGTTGAATGGCAAACGACGCGCTATGACGACATGGTCGAAAGTACGGGCCACTTCGTGCTTTTCAAGGAGGTTGGTCTGCCCACTTCGGGCGCGTATGGATTGTCCGAGAAAAACCACGATCTGTATTACCGCGAACTTGCAAAAACAGATGTTCGCTTTATCTACTTTGAAGGGTTCGACCAGCTATCAAAAACCGGTTCGTCAGTCGAACCCTATTGGGGAGTTTTCAGCGCCACGCGAAAGCCAAAACTGTTGGGTTGGAATCTCATGGGCTACCGGTTGTTTACTTCGAATGGCATCAACGACGGCATGATACGGGAATGTTTGGAAAGGAGCGACACAGGATGCGAAGTTGACACTTCCTCTACAACCTTTACCGTTGGGGACGACTCATCGAATCATCAATATCGTGGATTTCTTTCCTTCAACACCTCCGGTTTGCCGGATAATGCATTAATCACATCCATTAAATTAAAGGTCAAGCTGGAAAGTTATATGGGCAACCCATTCTCCAAGCGCCTACAATTAAAGGTGGATGTTTGTTCACACTTTGGCTCTTCCGTAAAACTGCAACCAACCGACTTTCAGGGAGGGGAGAATTGTATTGAGGCAGGTGTATTTGATAACAAGCCGGTTCACGGCTGGTATATTGCAGTCCTTGATTCGTCCGCGCTTCCAAATATTAACCTTTCAGGAAGGACACAATTCCGTCTGAGATACGACAGGGATGATGGCAATGATAAACAGGCAGACCATATCAAGTTCTACAGCGGGGATGCGGATGATGCAAATAAGCCAACTCTAATGTTGAGATATTACATACCCTGATCTCCCACTCCATCATCCAATTTATCACCTCAAAACATCTCCAAATAGCGGTGGTCGCGAGGGACACTGCGCGTTCCACGGTGGCAGAAAAAATCAAAACATTATTAAATTGAAAGAGCCGGGTCTCCAGGCCGGCTCTTTCAATTTTTGCTTAGGAGGAGAAGAGAAGTCACCTTACGAAGTTAACTTTATCACCTGCCTAAAAATTATGCTTGACGCATCCCCTACGCCACTCAAACGGTTACGCAACGGTTTTTATGAGCTTTTTTTAATCTATTTCTCCTGAACTCCCTCACACCTTGACCGTCAACTCCTCAGCAGTGGCGATGAACTTGTGATACTCATCCAATGCTGAAGCCTGTGCAATGCGCCGCGCTTCGTCAACCTCGTCAAGATGCTCGGACAGGACATCCACCACCTCTCTGTCCAGCCGATGCTGGGAGGCGGCATCCGACAGGACACGGTACGCCTTTTCGCCACTCATCCCTTTGCGATACGGGCGATCCTCCGTCAGCGCGGTAAAAATATCCGCTACAGAGACGATGCGCGAGCCAAGGGGTAATTCATTCTCGACGAGATGGAATGGATACCCATGACCGTCCATCCGCTCGTGGTGGAAGGATGCCCAGATACGGATCACATCCAGCACTTTGAGCGGCTCAAGCAGGTGGAACGTGTAGTAGGTATGACGGCGCATCACTGCAAATTCCTCCCTCGTCAGTTTATCCGGCTTCTCCAAAATCTCGGCTGGGACAGCCAGTTTGCCGAGGTCATGCATCAACCCGGCGAGATGGATCATGCGGCAGTCTGTGATCGAGAATCCGCAACGGTTGGCGAGGAGTTCAGCTGCAGCCGCCACCCCCGCCGAATGCGAGGCGGTGAACTGACTGCGAAAGTCGATGATGCGGCGGAAGAGATTGGTCAGCCCGAAGAACTCATCTTCGGTGATGTGCATCTCCTCCCACCTCAGACGTCGACTCAGGACGTTGAGATGCTGCAAATAGACAGCATCCAGCCAGAAGGCTTCCTTCTCCGCCAGTGCTTCCAACGCCTGCACCTGCTCGGGGACAAAACGCTCCCCCGCCTGCGAGCGGATCTTCTCCAAGACGCCATCCACTTGCTCCAGTACATCCCTGTTGACATCGAGCAACACCGCCACCCGGTCTGCCAATTGCAGGATGTGACTGGTACGCGGCACAGGCAGTCCATCAAAAACTGCGCCTTCTCCGTTCATCCATGGCACGTGATGAAAGCGGACAATATCGGCAGGGACACGGAACGGGGAAAAAGTCTTCAGAAGCAGGTACCCCATTATCGAATGTCCATAGGGGTCCTGATATTCAAAGTCGAGGGTAAGCAGGCGGTCCTTGCAGGTGAGTCCGCCCACATCGTGCAGGGCAGCGGCGATGATCAGGTCGTGCAGTTCGGCTTCGGGGAGTTTCATCTGCATCCCCAACCCATAGGCGATCTGCGCCGTCCGTTTGTGATGGTCCGCCACCAGCGGGCTGACAAGGTCGACCGCCTGCGAGAGGCATATGACAAGGTCAAAAACTGGAATGATGAGCGGGGATTCTTGAATCATGGCATCTTCCTCCACTCCTATTATTGCTCAAAATTGATTTAATTCAAACTCGAATTTCTCATTTTGGATGTCGATGTAATAACGGCGGTCAACACAACGTCTATCTAGCTGGAGGCCAATATGACAGATGTTAAATATGTAACCGAAACAGACTTTCAACAGGAAGTGATCGGCGCGGACCTACCCGTGCTGGTGGATTTCACCGCGACCTGGTGCCAGCCATGCAAAATGATCGAGCCGATCGTGAAGCAACTGGCGGGTGAATGGGAAGGCAAGGTCAAGGTGGTGAAGCTCGATGCGGACCAGAACCCCAATATCATGATGCAGTACGGCGTAATGGGCATTCCCACCCTGATGCTTTTCAAGGGTGGCGCGATCAAGGAACGCCTGACGGGTTTCCAGCCGAAAGAGAAACTTGCCGCAAAAGTCACCCCGCATTTTTAAGGCAAAAAGAGCCGAGATATCTCGGCTCTTTTTTGTATATCTCTTCAGCTTTTGCGGGGACTAATCGTAGTAATATGGCGAGCAGTTGAACTCTTCACCTGATGGCGTTGTCACCATGACAGGATATTTGGTATCGTCAACTGTGAATCCAATGAGGTCCTTCTTGACGGAAATAAATGCCTTATCCGCGTTGAATGTCGCAAAGTGGAAAGACTGCCAGCCCAGTTTGCGTTCGTCCAATCCACGTTGGTAGCGGATACACACCAAGGAAGCACCGATTTTCTCGTGGACTGAATCGGGCAGAGTTGGATTTCGATAAGCCGATACCAGTGCCGGCACAGCATCATCCGAGAGGTCGAGGAAATATTGGGCATCCAACCCCACGGTATCCACCTGTGGATGAATCTCGCGTTGGATGTTTTGGCGCACAATGAAAGCGTCAACATTCAAAATTGGGAGGGAAGCAGCGAAGCCGAACGAGGCAATCAACATGGCGAAAGTGAACACCCGCTCTTTGCGCAGAATTTCAAGCGCAATCGTGGCGACCAACAACAGTCCGATCCAGATCAGGAAGACATGAGTATAGGTCCGCAAGCGCGAGAAACCGTAGGCTTCCTCATACAAGCCAAGACGTTTGAAAGCCGAGAACAACATCACCAGCAGAAGAACCACAAGCGCCACGCCCAGCCCCGAGAAGAGACGACGCTGTGCCTCGGTCTCACGTTTGGTGACGGCGCTCAAAGTGAGCAGCATAAGCAAGGCAAAGAACGCCACAGCCACCAGTTCGCCAAATCCGCGGCGGGCATACTCGGCGTAGGTGTAACCTTCCACGTTGATGTTGGTCGCACCGCCAAAGAAATATTGGAACTGGACCACCACGAAAGCGGCGAAGAGCGCGACCACGCTTCCCAAAACGATTGTGGCTTCCACATTGCCAAGAAACGGCGGGATAAGCGGTTTGTCTTCATTGGCAAGTTTCTCATCCTTCGACTGGGTTGCCGCGTGCAGGACAACTCCCGCGAGCGCGTACCCGATGACCAGAATATAAATAAAGCGGAAGATCAACTCAGGCAGGTTTTCGATGTTGAACCAGTTGATCAAGTCTTCGAGCCGCTGACCGAAAACCACATCCGCCGAGGCAAGCAGGGAGGCAAAGATCGCAATGATCGGCAGGGCAATTACGATGCCGCGCACCACAGGCCAGATATTTCGCTTCGGAAGTTGAATGCCAGCCTCTGTCTGTTCCTTGCGGACCTCGGTCATAAAACCGATCGGGCGCGCGAGCATGCTCCCCACCAATTGCAGGGACTTGCCCAGGTAGTCGGCAAGGGTGTACTGAATCCAACGTCCGCCGAGGTAGGTCACCGCAAGCAGGGTCATGGTCAGCAGGGTGAAAGTGTAGGCGAGGAATGTCGTCATTGGCTCGGCACGGAGGAAAGTCACAGCCGCGAAAAAGCCGAAGAGCGGAATCAGGATGAGGCTGAGTCGGTTTGGGCGAAGCCCGCCGCTCAATAAAAGATAGAAGGCAACGACCAAACAGGTTGTCGCAAAAATCGCAAAATTGACGCCGGGTTTCATTTTCCAAAACAGGAAATCAAAGAGCCAGCCGAGGGCAAATACGGGAATCCAGAGTTTGTACGGATTGTTTTTCATATGTTTCTCCTAATTAGGCTGCGCAAAGGATAGCCCAAGCGTACTGGCGGAGGCTCTCAAAAGGTATCACAATTTGTCAGAAACGGAAGATTACAATTTTGTGAGAGTCCAAGTCGCCCCATTGACATCCGATTTGTTTTGTGACATACTTTCGTCATCATACAGGGGCAAACAGTATCTCCGCCATCTTTATGAAAGGAGGAGGTGTTGCCAATGAATAGTAGCAGTAAACCCGGCGCTGTGGCAACCCTCCCCGTTGTATAACGAAAGTTGCCACAGCGCCCCAAGACTGCCATCCGCAAGGGTGGCAGTCTGGTTTAATAAATTCCGACCGAAGGATCGACCTTTTGGGCGTATGCATCAATTCCCCCGCTGACATTGAAGATGTTTTTATGTCCCTGCTTGATGAGCCACATGGTCGCCTGTGAACTACGGTTGCCATGATGACATAAAACGTAGACAGGGATTTGCTGGGAACGGGCCGCCTCGGACAATGCCTTGATTCCCTTCCGTGCGAGGAGGCTCATGGGCACAACCTCGAGCCTGGGATCCGTTATCTTGGCCTGGTTCAACTCTGACAGCTCGCGCACATCCAAAAGAATGAATTTCTCTTCTGACTTAAGCTTTTCGCCAAGTTCAGTGACAGCAATTTGAGGATACATGGTTTCCTTACATGTTCACAACCAAGGTCACAGAGTATACGGGAAATCCTTTAGATAATCCCGGTGGATTCAGTGGTGATTTGTTTTATTTCTTCAAAGCAGGGGCGTAGAATTTTTCCACGTATTCCTTGACCATGCGGCGGGTGGAGAATTGCGGGATGATGGTCTGCATCGAGTTCTTTACCATTGCGATCCACTCGTGGGAGATTTCCTTTGCGTCGCGGTTGTAATACAAGGGGATGATCTTTTGCTCGAGGGTCTGGTATAGGTCTTCGGCGTCATCTATGTCCTGTAGTTCCTGCGAAGCATATTCCCTTTCCTGCCCGATTGACCAGCCATTCCTGCCGTTGTAGGCCTCGCGCCACCAGCCGTCGAGCACGGAAAAATTCAACGCGCCATTTATGGCCGCTTTCATACCCGACGTGCCGCTGGCTTCCATGGGGCGGCGCGGGGTGTTCATCCACACATCCACGCCCTGGACGAGGTAGCGCGCCAGGTTCATGTCGTAGTCTTCAAGGAAGATCAAACGTCCGCCCGTTTCGGCCCGCTTGACGGTACGATAGACTTTTTGAATCAACTGCTTGCCAGGTTCGTCGGCGGGATGCGCCTTCCCCGCAAAGATGATCTGTACGGGCATGTTCGGACGGTTGATGAGATTAAGCAGACGGTCTACGTCAGATAGAATCAGATTGGCGCGTTTGTAGGTGGCAAAACGGCGCGCAAAGCCGATGGTCAGCGCGTAGGGATTGATCAGCACACCCGAAGAAACAACTTGCACGGGGTGGAATCCGCCACGAGTCCAACGGTCACGGACACGCTCTCGCATGTAGAAGGTCATCTTGCGTTTGAGATGCTGGCGCACCGCCCATAACTCGGCGTCGGGGATGGTGTCGATTTTCGACCACGTTGCGGGGTCATCCAGATGGTCATACCATTTTGTGCCCAGATACTTTTCGAACAAATTATTCAAGCGGCGCGCCATCCAGTTGGCGGTATGGACACCGTTGGTGATGTGTTGAATCGGCACATCCTTTTCCGCTTTTTGGGGCCAGAGGAAATTCCACATCTCGCGGGAGACCTCGCCATGCAATTCTGAAACACCGTTGCTGCCACCGGAGAGTTTGAGAGCGAGAATCGGCATGGAAAAGGTTTCGGTGTGGGACTTTTGGTTTTTGGCAATGTCCATGAATTCTTCACGGGTGAGTCCGAGTTCGGGCCAAAGTTTGGCAAGGTATTTGTCGATCAACCAGAGGGGAAATTCATCATTGCCGGCAGGCACAGGGGTATGGGTGGTGAACACGTTTTGACCGAGGGTCTTTTTCGCGGCGTCAACAAATGTGGAACCTGAGGCTACAAGTTCACGCGCCCGCTCCAGCGTCAGGAAGGCGGCATGACCTTCGTTCATGTGCCAGACGGCGGGTTTGAGTCCCAAAGCACGCAGGGCGCGCACACCGCCCACCCCGAGCAAGACCTCCTGCATCACGCGACGGTCAAGGTCAGACCAATACAGGCGCGCGGTAAGCAGGCGATCAAAGTCATTGTTGCCTTCCACGTTCGAATCAAGCAGATAGAGCGGAACTTGTCCCACCCGCACTTCCCAAATTTGCAGGGAAACATTGCGGTCGGGGAATTCAACCTGAACCGTGAGGGGCTTTTTGTTTTTGGTGACCAGTGAAATGGGAAGGTATTCAAAAGTCAACGGATTGTTGAGCGATTCCTGCCAGCCGTCTTCGCTGATGCGCTGGGAGAAATATCCCTGCGCATACATGAAGCCGACAGCAACAAGCGGCAGGCCGAGGTCGGAAGATTCTTTCAGGTGATCGCCAGCCAACACGCCAAGTCCGCCCGAATAGATGGGCAATGTTTCATGCAGACCAAACTCCATCGAGAAGTAGGCAACAGGTTTGCCATTGAATTCAGGATATGCCTTTTGCGCCCAGGACTTTTTGGTGAAATAAGAATCAAATTTCTTAAAAAAAGCATCGTATACATCAAGGTAATCCTTATCCTTTGCAAAGCGAGTCAGACGTTTGCGGTTGACTTCCTGCAAAAAGCGGATCGGATTATGCCCCAGCCGTTCCCAGAGGTCATAATCGAGCTTGCCAAAAATGTGAGCGGACTCAGGCTGCCAGGTCCACCACAGGTTAGACGCCAGTTCGCCAAGGCGCGCGATACGCTTTGGCAGGTCAAATTTTTGTGAGGGTTTTGTTTTAAATTCCATAGCAGGGAATGATACCAGTATTTTTTGAGTCCGAATAAATCTGGAATCCGACAGCTTGCTGTTGAACTCCAAAGGTTTACTGCGCGGCAGGGATTGGACCGTAGGCAGGCGCACAGACAATGTCATAGTATTCGAGTTCAACGACTTTGTTCTGCTCGGCATATTGGGCGGCCTGATCACTGATGACACGGATATTATCGAGTTGGTTGCGGGCATCGATATCCCAATAGCGGGGGATGGTCATGAGTGGGTTGCCAGCCGGGGTTTCAGGAATTGCAACCGGGTTGGATGGGTTGACGGTATCTGCCTGCGGCACCCAGTTGTACATCACGGGTCCACGCGGGTTAACGGTGAAACCGAGTTTGTAGCCAAGTTGAGGCCCCAATTCCACGGCGCGGCGGGAGAATCCACCACCGGGCCAGATGTAGGCAATGGGAGTCTTGTTCATATACTTTTGGATGGAGGTAATAGCGCCATTCATTTCTCCCATGATGAAATCGTCAGTGGAGCTATCGCCGATGGGGATATTATGAATATAGCCATGCGACTGGTAATCCACCCAGCCTTCAGCGGAAAGGGCCGCATTTTCAGCCCACAGGTCGGGGCGTTCATCGATACCGATATAGGCGTTGATTACCGGCCAGCCCCACTCTTCGTAATATGGACGGAAGTGCGTATTGAACGATTCGGCAAAATGCCGGTCATCCACTATAAGCAGGACGGAACGCGGGGGTATCTTCGCGTTGTTGTACATGAAATCCACCATCTGCTGCATGTAGATGGCCTGAAATCCCAGCTCGTGAAGATCGTTCATTAACTTGTTGAAATCCCGCACGGTGATTTGATTCGGCCCGGCTGTTGTGTCTTTTACAATTCCATGGAACATAACCACCATTACCAGTGTGCCAGGCGCAGAGTTTTTCGGGTTCCATTTGTTTTGCAGATACTGACAGGTATCGGCCACGTAAGTGCGGGGTTGATCTTCAGGCTTGAGGATGGAGGTTTGGAAAACACCCGGCAACGCGGGAGGGGTGCGTGGAACGGTTGCAGTTGGGACAGGGGTTTCGGTCAGCGCAGGAGTTGCAGTCGGCTGGCTGATCTGGGCGACGGCGGTTTCAAATGCCGCAGTCAGGGCAATGTTTGGGTCGGTGGTGGGCGCAGCCGCAGACTGGCAGGAAGCCAGTAGAACAGCAAGCAAACCAAAGGTCAAAAGGAGGTGTATTGCCCCGTAATTGGTAACTGGTAATTGGCGATTGAGTTTCATGAGACCGAATTCTACTCGAAAAAAGTGAGACACCTGCCGAGGCCGGTGTCTCACTCATTCCAATTACCAATCTCCAATCTTACTTACTCGTCGCTTCTGCCCGCAATGAAATCCTCCACCTTTTCTCGGCAGATGTCATCGCGGAATTGTTTGGGCGGCGTCTTGAAGAAATACGAGGACGGGCCAATGATGGGTCCCGCAAGTTCGCGGTCGAGGGCAATCTTGGCGCAGCGCAAGGCGTCGATCATCACGCCCGCCGAGTTGGGGCTGTCCCACACCTCAAGCTTGACTTCGGCATTCAACGGCACATTGCCGAAGGTCGTCCCTTCCATGCGGATGTAGCACCACTTGCGGTCGGTCAGCCACGGGATGTGGTCGCTGGGTCCGACGTGGACATTCTTCTTGTCCATTTCGTATGGGAGCATGCTGGTCACGGCGTTTGTCTTGGAGATCTTCTTGCTTTCGAGTCGTTCGCGCTCCAGCATGTTCAGGAAGTCGGTGTTGCCACCGAAATTCAATTGATAGGTGCGTTCGAGCTTCACCCCGCGGTCCACGAACAGGCTGGTTAGAACCCGATGGACAATCGTCGCCCCGACCTGGCTCTTGACATCGTCGCCGAGGATCGGCAGCCCGGCATCTGCAAACCGTTTGCCCCAGTATTCGGAAGAGGCGATGAAAACAGGAATGCCGTTGACAAAGGCGCAGCCGGCCTCGATGATCTGCTCCACGTACCATTTGGTTGCCATCTCTGATCCGACAGGCAGGAAGTTGATCACCACATCGGTGTGAGTATCTTTCAACAGCTTGACGATGTCGGCTGTGGGGCCGGGCGCTTTTTCGATGACCTGACTCAAGTACTTTCCAAGCCCGTCATGTGTCATGCCACGCACTACAGGAACATTCAGATGGGGGACTTCTGCAAACTTGTAGGTGTTGTTCGGCTCGGCGAAAATGGCTTCGGAAAGGTCCTTGCCCACCTTCTCGGCATTGATGTCGATGCCGATGGTGAATTCGATGTCGCGAACGTGGTAGTCGCCGAGTTTTGTGTGCATAATGCCGGGGATGATCTCATCCACTTTGGCATTCTTATAAAACTGGACACCCTGTACCAGGGCGGAGGCGCAATTTCCCACACCGATGATTGCGACGCGTACTTTTTTACTTGTCATGAAGATTTTCTCCTTATGGTATTAATTTCAATTTCCTTGTGACTTGTTTCTCATTCACCTCAGATAGACCAGTGAAGTATAATCTTACTATAGGTGAAGCATGGCAATTGACCAGAACAAACTCCTCGAACGTCTCATGGGGCTGACACGCGACCTCAGCACGATGGTCGATCTCGAGACCTACATGCAGTCCGTTCTTTCAGCCGCCACCGAAATGACCGACAGTGAAACAGCGTCAGTGATGGAGTACGATGAGGCAACCCAGGAACTTCGTTTTAAGTATGCCGCCTGGTTCCATCGCGAAGCCATTGGCTCTGCCAGGATCCCGTTGGATGAAAGTGCAGCTGGCTGGGTTTTTCTGCATGTCAAGCCGCTGGTGATCGATGATGTGAGGAACGATCCGCGCCATTACCGGAAGATTGACGAATTGGCCAATCTCACCACTCGTTCCCTTCTGGGAGTGCCTCTTACATTTCACGGCAGGCCCGTAGGGGTCTTCGAGGTCTTTAATAAGGCGGATGGGGAACATTATACCGAGGAAGACATCCATATCCTCGAAACCCTGTCTGCACTCGCCACACTCGCCATGCAAAACAACGTTTTGGAAGGCACCGTGCTTGCGTCGCAGGATGAGGCGCGCGAACTTGACCGTTTGAAAAACGAATTTATCGCCATCACCTCGCATGAACTTCGCACGCCACTCGGGCTGATCCTCGGTCATTCCACATTTCTGCGCGAACTGGTTGGTAACGAGTATCAGGAACAGGTGGATGCGATCATCCGCAATGCAACCAAGCTGAAGGATATCATCGAAAGCCTTACGAGGGTGGACAATTATCAGACGGGTGGAGCAAGCCTGCGCTCACGCAAGGTCTCCATGGCACGCATTATCGAGGATGTTTCCGCATCCTTCCGCAATATAGCCGTGCAAAAGGGTGTCGCGCTCAAGGCGGAGATTCAACGCGGAGAGGAATTGCTCGTGGATGCCGACGGAAGCAAGATCTCGATCGTGTTGAGCAATCTTGTGAAGAATGCGATCACCTTCACCAACCACGGCGGACATGTGAGAATTCGCGGCGGGCTGGAATCTGGTTTTGTGAAAGTATCTGTGGAGGACAACGGGGTGGGGATACCCGCCAAGGACCTGCCGCGAGTCTTTGAACGCTTCTATCAGGTCGAATCCCATCTCACGCGGAAACATGGTGGCATGGGACTTGGGCTTTCGGTTGCGAAGGTTATGATCGAAATGCACGGTGGGCGCATCTGGGCTGAAAGCAAGGAAGGCGCGGGCAGCAGGTTCATCTTCCTCCTGCCGGTTGAAACGAAAAACAATAAGCCTGTCGCAGCGCAGCCATTCTCGGTGTGATGGATTACCAACGGACAGTTGTAACAAAAACCTCCGAAGCTTTGTGACTTCGGAGGTTTTCATTATTTAACTAGCCGTCAAGTTTTCACATTAGAAGGCAGCAAACGCTGCCGTCCCGACTCGATCTATCGCCACGCGGCAAGAATTGCGCCAAACAGCACGAAATTAACCAAGTGATTTCCAATCTCAATTGCCCAAACTTTGAGTCCGTGGCCAGCAAACAGTTTGTTGACCAAGTACGTGGGCGCGATAAATCCAAGCCAGAGCATGAAACCGGTCAACGCGCCGGGCGTGCCCATGGCATTGATCATAAAAGCCATAGCGACTGCTTGAACAAATGACGAGAGCACGGTCAATCCCCAAGTCATACCCATGTTTTCCATGCCTGGCTGTTCACGTCCCGCCCCAACGACCTTCCACCAGGCAGGGAAGAAAGTCTTTGGGTTGTACCAGAGCGAACCGCTAATCATACTGACCACGACACAAGCAACCACAGCCAACCAGTTAATAGAACCAAAATCCATTTCAGCCTCCAATCAATAAAGTTGATTGGCCCGCGCCAATCTGGGGAGGATTATAACAGAAAATTTGTTCTAATTTACGACTTGTACATACAACCGCGGTGTTGAGACTACCAGCCAAGCAGACTTGCAAACCCTTATTTCTTGCATTTTTGAAAGGTCTAACATACAATGAGTATGGGCGGGGAAAATATTTGGATGGTGTTGGTGCTTTTCATAAAAGTTGAGTTTCTGGAGGTGTTGCCATCGCAAAAAACTAAACTCACCCAATGCAAGCCCAAATCATGGGACATTTTCGTTGTCGGACCATTTCCAATAGGAGAATCGCATGAATAAACAATTCTTCAAAATATTTTCAGTGATGACGATACTGGCGTTGATGTTCGCGACTGTACCGATGCAGAGTGCCCAAGCAGCAATGCCAACAGAGCTATTCTTTTCGGAATATATTGAAGGCAGCAGCAATAACAAGGCGCTTGAAATTTACAACGGAACCGGTGCGGCAATAAATCTCGCGACGGGTGGATATAACGTTCAAATGTTTTTCAATGGCAACCCGGTATCAACACTTACAATCAATTTAACAGGCAGTGTTGCGAATGGGGATGTTTATGTTCTTGCGCAGTCGTCCGCAAATGCGACCATCCTTGCGCAGGCAGATCAGACAAATGGTTCTGGCTGGTTCAACGGTGATGATGCAGTTGTCCTTCGCAAGGGCACAGTTGTCATCGATGTCCTTGGTCAGGTTGGTTTTGATCCCGGTACTGAATGGGGCACAGGTCTCATCAGCACCGCCGATAATACCCTGCGCCGCGCAGCTACGATCTGTGCGGGCGACCCGAACGGTGCCGATGCGTTCGATCCTTCAGTTGAATGGGAGGGCTATGCACAGGATACTTTTGGCGGACTTGGCTCACATACAGCCAATTGCTCCCCAGATGATGCGGCTCCTGAAGTAACCAGCACCTACCCCGTTGACGGTTCGACTAATTTCCCGATTGGCGCAAACCTGAATGTAACTTTCAGTGAAGCTGTTGATTTGACCGGCTCATGGTTCGATTTATCCTGCTCCACCAGCGGGGCCGTATCCGCATCGGTGAGTGGTGGTCCTGTCAGCTTTACACTTGACCCCGCTGTAAATCTCGTCGGCGGCGAAATTTGCACGCTGACCGTTTATGCCTCTGGTGTAACCGACCAGGACGCCAATGATCCACCCAACAACATGGTCTTTGATTTCACAGTCGGCTTCAACCCATATGATGTGTGTGCACAGCCCTATACGTCCATTCCCATTATTCAAGGTAGCGGTGCGACGGTAGCGTTAACAGGTACACAAACTACACAAGGCGTAGTCGTTGGCGATTACGAGGGAGCGTCCCCGGCATTGCGCGGTTTCTTCATTCAGGATGTGGCTGGTGATGGCAACCCCGCAACCTCCGACGGCATCTTCGTCTTTGAAGGCAGCAATGCCAACACCGTGAGTCTGGGCGATGTTGTCCGCGTCACTGGAACCGTGGGTGAAAATCAGGGACAGTCCCAGATTTCCGTCGGAACGATCGTCAAATGCGGAACTGGAACAGTGACCCCGACCGATGTCACCTTCCCGGTCGCATCACCGGATTTCCTTGAGCAATATGAAGGCATGCTCGTCCGCTTGCCGCAGAACATGTACGTGACCGAACACTTCCAACTTGGACGTTTTGGTCAGGTGGTTCTTTCATCTGGTGGGCGTTTGCAACAACCGACAAATGTGGTTAACCCCGGTCCGCCCTCCATTGCAATGCAGATTGCGAATAACCTGAACAAGATCATCCTGGATGACGCCTCCCAGGTCCAAAACCCCGACCCGATTTTGTTCGCACGCGGCGGGCTGCCGCTTTCAGCCAGCAACACCCTGCGCGGCGGCGATATTGCCACAAATATCGTCGGTGTATTGAATTACACATGGGCTGGCAACTCGGCAAGCGGCAATGCTTATCGCATCCGCCCGATCAATGCGTTAAACGGGTATGTCAACTTCGAGCCGGCCAACCCACGCCCAACCTCCGCTCCAGATGTGGGTGGTGACGTGAAGGTCGTGGGCATGAACCTGCTCAACTACTTCAACACCTTCGACGGACTCCCCGACACTGTGGATAACTGCGCGCTCGGTGTGGGTGGCGCAGCGACCGATTGTCGCGGAGCAGACACCCAGCCCGAGTTTGATCGCCAGTGGTCAAAGACCGTTGCCGCGATTCTCTCCATGAATCCAGATGTGATTGGTGTCAACGAAATTGAGAATGATGGGTATGGCCCGGACAGCGCCATCGCGCATTTGGTCGACCAGCTCAATGCGGCCACCGCACCCGGCACGTATGCCTTCATCGATGTGGACGCAAACACAGGCCAGGTCAATGTAATGGGAACGGATGCCATCAAGGTGGGGCTTCTCTATAAGCCGGCGGTCGTGACCCCCGTCGGGCAGACAGCTCCATTGAACAGTGTGGCATTCGTCAACGGCGGTGATAGCGCGCCGCGCAGTCGTCCGTCACTGGCGCAGGCTTTCCAACAGAATGCCAATGGACAGGTCTTCATTGTGGATGTGAATCACCTCAAGAGCAAAGGAAGCGCCTGTGATCTACCTGACCAGGGCGATGGACAGGGCAACTGCAATCAGGTACGTGTTAATGCGGCGACTGAACTGATGAACTGGCTCGCCACAGACCCAACCGGGACGGGTGATACTGACATCCTGCTGCTTGGCGACTACAACTCCTATGCGATGGAAGACCCCATCACGGTCATCAAAAACTCGGGCTTTACCAACCTGATCTCCTCCTTCATCGGACCGGATGCCTATTCCTACGTGTTCGACGGCCAATGGGGATACCTCGATCACGCGCTTGGTTCAGCATCCATTGTTCCAGAGATCACGGGTGTCGGCGACTATCATATCAACTCAGACGAACCAAGCGTGTTGGACTACAACACCGACTTCAAGACGGACAATTTGCAGAATATGCTCTACGCGCCCGATCAGTTCCGCATCTCGGATCATGACCCGGTGATGGTGGGGTTATGCCTGCCGCCAACTCTGAATGTCACCGTCTCACCTGACAGCCTGTGGCCGCCAAACCACAAATACGTGACCGTCGAAGCCTCGTTCGCCTCGTCTCTTGACGTTGCATCTGTTACCCTGCTTTCGATCACGTCGAACGAACCCGACAGCAGACAAGGTAATGGCGACAAACCCAACGATATTGTGATCATTGACAACGATACTTTTGACCTGCGCGCAGAACGCGCAGGCGGAGGCGAAGGTCGCATCTACACCATCACATATCAGGCAGCCAATACATGTGGTAATACCGTAACCGCAACCGCAACAGTTACCGTTCCGCACGATAAAGGGAACTAGACCTGCATTTCCTCATCTAGATAAAAGGGCTGTCCTCTTTTTGGGCAGCCCTTTTATCTTTGCTTTTTTCATCAGTAAATCGGCAAATTCGTATCCACTTCCTTGGCCCACGCGTTGATGCCACCCTTTAAATTCTTCACCTTCTTGAAGCCCGCGCTAACGAGCAATTCCAGCGCGCGGGTGGAGCGGGTGCCGCCTTTGCAAAAGACAACCATTTCCTCGGCGCTGTCGAGTTCAGATAATCGTCCCGCCAGTTGACCCAGCGGAATGTTGATCGCATTCGGCAGGGCGGAGATTTCAAGTTCATGTGGTTCGCGTACATCCAACAACTTCAGGTGATTTATTTTCACACGCTCTGAAAGCTCCATGGCCGTGATGTCCCAGCCCACGCCTGCCGAACCTTCGTCGCCGTGGTCGTGACCGGGGACACCGCAAAACTCCTCGTAGTCGATCAACCCCTTGATGTCGGCATTCGGTCCGCAGATACGGCATTTGGGGTTCTTCTTCAACTTCACAAAATCGAAGGACATGTCCAGCGCGTTGTAGAGCAGGAGTTTGCCGATCATCGGTTCGCCGACCTCCAGCAAAACCTTCAAGGCTTCGGTGGCCTGCAACGTGCCAATGGTTCCGGGCAAAACGCCCAACACTCCACCTTCCGCACATGAAGGGACGAGCCCGGGCGGCGGCGGTTCGGGAAAGAGACAGCGATAGCACGGTCCCCGCCTGGCATCGAACACGCTCAACTGCCCGTCAAAGCGGAAAATGGAACCATAAACATTTGGCTTGCCAAGCAGGACACAAACGTCATTGCTTAGATAACGGGTCGGAAAGTTGTCCGTGCCATCGATCAGCACATCGTAATCCTTCGCGATGCGCATGGCATTCTCGGAGGTGAACGGCTCGTTGTAGATGTCGATCTGGATGTCGGGATTCAAATCCAGCAGTTTGGCGCGGGCGCTTTCCACCTTCAATTTGCCGACAGTTGATCTGCCGTGGATGACCTGCCGTTGGAGGTTGGACGTATCCACCACGTCGAAATCCACCAGCCCGATATGACCGACGCCCGCCGCGGCAAGATACAGGGATACAGGAGAACCGAGTCCGCCTGTGCCAATTATCAGCGCGGACGAAGCCTTGAGTCTGCGCTGACCTTCCAACCCCACTTCGGGAATCAGCAAATGACGCGAGTAACGTAAAATCTCATCGCGTGAAAGTTCTGGCAACACCTTATCCTCCTGCAATGGACGGAATCAACATGATCTTTTGATCGCCCTGAATCGGCGTGTCCACACCCTGCAAATCCTTGATATTGTTCTCGCCCACGAACAAATTGACGAATGGGCGCAAATCGCCGCCCTCGCTGAACAAGTGCGGCTTGAGGGCGGGGTATTGATTTGTCAGGTCTGCGAGCGCTTCGGAAATATTTGAGCCGCTGACAGTCACATCCGATTGTCCGTTGGTATAGGCGCGTAATGGGGTTGGAATTCTTAGAACGGGCATGTAAAGTCTCCTAATTTTATCTTTTGAATCCAGGAGCAAGCTTCTGGATTCCACAATTTACAAAGTCTGTATCTGCTGCATCAATTTCTCGGCGCGTGCCACGCCGTTGTTGACATAACGAGCCTGTCCGCGTGAGTCAAGTAGAAACGTGGTGGGGACGCTCATCACACCCCAGGTCTTTGCAAGGTCGGGGCGTTCTGTGGCATCGATCTCGACCACGTGCAGTTTTTCGCCAAGCATTCCTGCAATCTGCTCGATGGCGGGGCGTTGGACGGTCTTGCACGGCACGCAGGTTGGCGTCGTGAAATAAACGAGCACGGGCTTGTTCGGAAACTTGCTGAACAATGAAAACACGTTATTCCGCGCACGTGTCAACAAGCGCTGGTTTATCAGCCAGTACAGGCCCACGCTCACTACAATAATACTGATTGCGAGCAATGAACGCAAGAGGATGTCCGAACTCATATGCCCTGCCCCACCCTAGGCTTCATCCCGGGAAACGTCCCTGTAGGCGGTTGTTTGCTGAACCCAGGGACGTTGATCTGCGCCAGCCAGTAATACACTGCGCAACCGACACAAAATCCACCAAAGGCATTCAGCGCAGCAAGCGCCACCACCAGCCACACCAGTGACCAGCCTAACACACTTAATCCAATGAACAAGGCAATTGAGCCAGTAGTCATAAATAGGAAACCAAGAAACTGCGCAAAGCGGTGAGGTTCCGGGTTATCGTCGAGCACATCGGGCTTCATCCACCCGCGCGGCTTGAGCACGGATTTGTACACAAATCCAAAACCAGGTACTTTCATCGCGGAACCGATCCCCATTATCAATGCGACAAACGCCGCAAGGATGGGCTGGTTTAAAATAAACGCCAGCACATTCAACGAGATGATGATGATTTGGTTTGTCTTTATGGCAGAGTGATCCACTTTTTGTAATATTTGCGATGTCATATTAAAGTCCTTTTACCGACTGATGTCGTTACTACATAATTTTTATTTCTTCTTCTTCGTAGCTGGAACGATCTTCAACCAATCGCCACGAACGGCTGTTGACCGCATTACCCTTGTCCACGCGGGTGATGATGTACGAGAAAAACGGCTGGGCCCACTCGCGGTCATATTCAGATGGGACGTTGGGACAATCGGGGTGCGAATGAAAAACACCGATCAGGCTCAGGCCGTGTTTGTCCGCTGTTAGTTCCGCTTCGAGATAATCCTCGGGCGTGATCAAAAACCGATTGTGGCGGGCTTCGTTCTCGCGCGCATTTGGCAAAGCCAAAACCTTCTTTACTTCGCCCGCAACACCGATCAAAAAACCTGCCCCCTCTTCAGGATATGCTTCCTCGACATGCTTGTTTATCGTTTCGATCAAATCCTTTGAAACAGTCAACATTATTTCCCCTCCCACAAGGATTTGTCGCTCAAATATTTGTAGCCTGCATCAGGGAAGACGGTGACAACCACTCCCTCATCCAGTTGATTTGCAACCTGCAGGGCCGCAACAGCCGCCGCGCCGGAGGATATCCCCACGAACAATCCTTCCTCTCGGGCAAGGCGCAGGGTCATCGCATGAGCCGCTTCGGTGCGGACTTCGAGATTGGCGTCTGCCAGTGATTCGTCATAGATTCCCGGCTTGATCGCAGTGGGCATGTGCTTGAGTCCTTCAAGACCGTGGAAAGCCGCGTCGGGCTGTATGGAAATAATCTTCACGTTCGGCAAATGATCGCGCAGATACCTGCCTGTCCCCGTCAACGTGCCCGAGGTGCCAAGCCCGGCGATGAAATGAGTCGCCTGCCCGTTGGTTTGTGCAAGAATCTCAGGCCCAGTGGAGAGATAATGCGCCTGCCAGTTTGCAGAGTTGCTGTATTGATTTGCATACCAATACAAATCGGGCTTTTCAGCCGCAAGTTGACGTGCCAACACAATTGCGCCATCCGAACCTTCAGACGGGTCGGTGAGAATTACCTCCGCGCCAAGCGCCCGAAGAAGGGTCAACCGCTCGGGACTGGCACTGGCGGGAATCGCCAACGTGACGGGGATTCCCAACGCAGCGCCAAAGGTGGCATATGAGATTCCCATGTTGCCTGAAGTGGAATCCAGCAATCGCTTGCCGTTGCCGAGGTCGCCATTAATGATCGCGTTTTGAATGATGTTCAGCGCGGGGCGATCCTTTACTGAACCGCCCGGATTAAACCATTCAGCCTTGATAAAGACCTTGACACGCGGAGACAAGCCCAGGGCCAGCTTGCGGAGGGGAAGTAACGGCGTGTTCCCAACATGTGCTGGAAGCCCATCCAGAGGGATCGTATTTGAGTTGATCAATCTAAAGTCGAGTAAAGTCATATTGCCTTTATAAAAGAAAAGCAGTCAACAGGTAAACAAAAAGACGGCGAACAATCGCCACACATTGCAAACTTTGCAAGCGGGGTCGTCCAACCGTCCTGAATCCGTTGACTGCGGAAGGGCTATTTCAGGCGGTGGCTACGCGCCCCGCCGTATACACAAGCAATCGTTAAATGTTTTCATATTCTGATAAAATGACGCTTGTTATTTTACTTTTCTTACCTGATTTGTCAATATAAAAATTATCCCCCAGCCGCCGAAACCATCAGGATCACCCTGTCATCATCTTTTAATTCAGTATCCAACCCACTGAGATCACGGATGTGTTCACCGTTTACAAAGATATTGAAATGGCGGCGCAAGTTTCCACCCGGCTCGTATAAATGTGGCTTGAGCGCAGGATAACGCGCAACCAGGTTATCCAACAGTTCAATGACGGTGCCACCCGCAACAGGAAACTCCGTCTGGTTGTCGACATAAAACTTCATCAAAGCGGGAAAACGGACGATTGGCATGTAGATATTTTACTTCGAGAATGATGTCGCTGCGAGTCCCGAGTCTCAAACGGTGAGCGGGCGAAGCAGTCTCCTGCCGAGTGGAGATTGCTTCGTCGTCAAGAACGCTACCCGCAATGAAGTGAGCAAATGTTTGCTTTTACGTCAAAAACTCCTATAATAGACTTACCAAAGGAGGCAGCCATGGCGCAATATAAAGTGATCGCAGGTACGTTTCATATCAAAGGCTTTCAGCCCGACGGGGATTCGATCCGCTTTCAGGCAACGAACCAGGCAAATTGGGATTTTTTCACCTGGGAAACTGTAGTGGTCAAAGCCACAAAGAAGAAGCAACTGCGCGTCGAAGCAATTGATGCAATGGAGACCCATTACGAAGGCTATCACCAGCCGCGCGCCTTTGCGTTGGCGGCGCTTGAAGCCATGCTTGAAATGCTGCGGATCGACACCGTCATCTACAGCCTGGGACTGACCCAGGTGGTGGATGCCAACGACGGCAAGGCGGGATTCATCGCCTCGGGTTCAGTGGACCGCTTCGGGCGTCCAGTCAGTTATGTCTTCCCGAAGGATGTCAAACTGACGGATGGCGCGGTGATGGATTCAAGCCAACTCCCCGTCGAAGATTCAATCAACTTCCAACTGGCGCGCGAAGGCTTGGTCTATCCGACGTTTTACACCACCACGGACCGAGTCTTTGCGGAAAAAATCCGCGCAGTTGTGACCCGGGCACGGGCAACCAAACGCGGAATCTGGTCCATCGACCGCACATCCGATTTCACACTGCTCGACATCCGCACCCTGCAAGAGGACAATTTGATCATGCCCAAACTCTTCCGCCGCCTGGTGGGATTCTATGATAATTATTCGGATTTCGGCAAACTGGAAGAATACATGAAGAAGCAGAGGGACAATCTCGTACTTTGGGATGGCACGAAGAAGAAGTCCCTTGCCGACCTGATGACCTTCGAGGGCAGGCGACTGAGAATGAAAACCCGTGTGGAGGATATTCTGTTCTCGCCGAAATAAACCGGGTAACGAGAAACGAGTGAGAAGAAAAAAGAAACGTCCCAAGTCTTTCGACTTGGGACGTTTCTCATTACTTGTTATTCGTCCTTCTTCGCTTCCATTTCCTTCTTGTGGGCTTCGATGATCGGACCCATGATGTGGGCAGGGACTGTGTCGTAGTGGTCGAATTCCATGGTAAAGTATCCGCGTCCGCCCGTGATGGAGCGGAGTTGGGTGGTGTAGCGCAGGAGTTCAGCCATCGGCACGTGAGCCACGATGACCGTGTTGCCATGTTCGGAGTCGGTTCCCTGCACGCGTCCGCGGCGAGTGTTGAGGTCGCTCATCACGTCGCCCATGTTCGCATCGGGGACGGTGACTCGAATGGTCATGATCGGCTCGAATAAAACGGGACCCGCATCCTGCACGGCGAGTTTGAACGCCTCGCGTCCTGCAATTTCGAACGCCACAGGCTTGGAATCCACTTCGTGTTCCTTGCCGTCATAGACGATGACTTTTACGTTGCTCATCGGGTAACCTGCAAACGCGCCGCGTTCCATCGTTGCCTTAATGCCTTTTTCAATGGGGGGCAGATAGGATTTCGACAGGTTCATGCCTACGAGTTCATCGGTAAATTCAAAGTCTGCTGTGGGCAACGGTTCGATGCGGAGATGCACTTCGCCGAATTGACCCGCGCCGCCGCTTTGCTTCTTGTGACGATACTGGGCGCTGGCTTTGCGCGTGATGCCTTCGCGATATGGAACGCGCGGTTCGTGAGTGGTGAATCCAACCTGGAATTTGACCTGTGCGCGATGCAGCGCCACGTCGATGTGCTGGTCGCCCATACCCTGCAAAACCGTTTCATGTGTGATGGGGTCGTTCTGCCAGATCAGGGTCATATCCTCTTCGCACAGACGGGTGAGGGTCGGGGTGATCTTCGCCGCGTCTGCCTGACTTTTGGGGGTGACTGCCACACGATACAGAGCGGCGGGAAATTTCGGTTTCTCGATTGTAAGCGGGTGAGCCTTGTCACAGAAAGTGTCGCCAGTCGCGGTGACGTTCAATTTGGAGACGGAGGCAATGTCGCCCGCGTGGACAACCTTCGCCGCAATCGCTTCCTTGCCGCGCTGGAAGTGCAAACCTGAGACGCGTTCATCCGCGCCCTTGTTCTGGTTCCACATGTGAGCGTCCGCCTGGATGGAGCCAGAGAACACGCGGAAGTAGGTCATTCTGCCGACGAATGGGTCGGCGGTGGTCTTCCAGACGTAGGCAGCCAAAGGCTCGGTGTCGGCGGGTTTCAAGACTTCTTCGCCATTCTTGCCCTGTGCTACGCGCTTGACTGCGTTCAACGGGGAGGGTATCAGGTCAATAATGGCGTTGAGCAAAGGCAGGGTGCCGATCTCATGCCCACCAGCGGCGCAGAATACGGGGATGAAGTTCGCAGAGTGGACAACAGCCTTGAGTCCGCGCACCATTTCCTCGTCGGTTAGGGAACCGTTTTCGAGGTATTTTTCCATCAACTCATCGTCGCCTTCCGCCGCGGCTTCCACCAACTGGAAGCGTGCCTCTTCGACCGCATCCTTCAAGTCAGCAGGAATTTCCGAAGCTGCGCTGCCGTCACCCATATAGGCTTTCATGCCGATGACATCCACCACACCCTTAAAGCCCGCCTTCTCACCAATCGGCAGCTGGACTTTGACTGCGCGCTTGCCGTATGCCTTCACAAACTCCTCGATGGCGGCATAGGTCTGCTCGAAGTTGGCGTTGTCGCGGTCCATCTTGTTGATGACGAAAAAGCGCGGCAGTTTGAACTGCTCCACATAGCGCCATGCAATTTCGGTGCCGACTTCGATGCCCGAAACGGCATCCACCAAAACAACCGCGCCATCGGCGGCACTCAGGGCGGAGACAATTTCACCCACAAAATCAGTGTAGCCTGGCGCGTCCAGAACGTTTATTTTGTGATCGCGATACTCGATGGGGAGAACACTCGTGTAAATCGAAATTTTGCGGCGCTGTTCCTCGTCGTCGTAGTCCGATGCCGTCGTCCCATCCTCGATCTTGCCGAGGCGGGTGGTCGCCTTTGTTGCATGCAAAAACGACTCAGCCATCATCGTCTTGCCTGCGCCCCCGTGCGAAACCAGCGCAATGTTGCGAAGAAACTCGGTGGTATACTCTTTCATGGAAACAACCTTCCTTACATGGGATGTATTTAAATAATTCCAACCGCCCCATGGGGGCAAGTCGTTCGATTGTAAAAGAACTCATTTGAATTGTCAAAGTGTGAACCGTCACAATATGACATGACATTCAATAAAACGCTCAAGCCGCCGTCCCCGGCGGCGGCCCCGCCGCCGAGAGCAAACAAATAGAGGTGTCTGTGATTTTATTTATCCGTGAATACTCCTTCCTTCTTGTGGCAATCGGGCTGGGGGTGGCGGCGGGATTTTTCCTGCTCTCCAACAAGCCAAAATGGAACGACTTCCTTGCCTTCGGGGTCGTCGTCGCCGCGCTGATCGTCTCCTGGGTCATCCTGCATCCTGTCCAGACCCCGCTGATGGACGACGCCAAAAAGGTGCAATCCCTCATCGGCGCTGGTACGCCCGTCCTGCTCGAATTCCAATCCCCCTACTGAATTACCTGCACCCAATTGAAGCCTGCCGTTGACAGGCTCGAACAGGAACTGAATAGCAGCACCACAATCGGCAAGCCGATTCACATCATCCGCCTGAATATCCAGGAAACTGTCGGCAGGGAGCTCGCCGCCGCCTATGGCTTCGAATTCACGCCGACCTTCGTCTTCTTCGACGCGCAGGGCAATGAACTCTGGCGCACCGTTGGTGTGTTCGATCCGCAACTGGTCCGCGACTCGTTGAAATAAAACGTCCCGAAGGTTTCGAAATATGACATACTTGTGGCAATTCAACCTTCGGGACGTTTTGCGCCGCCTGCAATTCGACCTGCTCTATTTTGGCTCCCCGCCCTGGGACAGCGGCATCACCCCGCCCGAAGTCGTCGAATTCATCCAAGCCCACCCCGCAGGTCGCGCCCTCGACATTGGCTGCGGCACAGGTACAAACGTCATCACCCTCGCCAAAGCGGGCTGGCAGGTCACGGGGTTTGACTTCGCTTCCCGCGCCATCCAAATCGCCAAGCGCAAAATCAAACAAGCGGGCATCCGGGCAGAACTCTTCACCGACGACGCCACGCGCATGAAAAATATCAGCAGGAAATTCGACCTCGTCCTCGACATCGGTTGTTTCCATGGCATCCCAAACAAGGTGGATTATTTGACTCAACTGGATCGAATCCTCGCCCCAGGCGGATTCTGGTTAATGTACGGATTCCTCCCCCAAGCTGTTGATTCATCCGCGCCTCGAATTGGTCCCGCTGACCTGAGTCGAATCTCGGCCCACGGCTTGACCCTCCTCTCCCAACGCAAAGGCTTCGACAAACGCGAACGTCCCTCCGCGTGGTTTTTGTATCAGAAAGGTACACAGGTAAACAAGTAGACAGGTAAACAACCGTCCATACAACGCGTCCCTTTTTCATCCTTCATCCTTCATGCGTAACTTTCATCCTTTCCCTTGAAAATCCTCTTCCTCTTCCTCGACGGCATCGGACTCGGCGACAACAACCCTGAGATCAATCCCTTCGCGCGCGCCGACATGCCGTACCTGCGATCCCTCCTCGTCGGGCGGACTCTCGTTCGCGAGAACGCGCCTTTTGAAGGTGACCTTGCTACACTGCTCTCCATCGACCCCAATCTCGGCGTGGACGGTTTGCCGCAATCCGCAACGGGTCAGGCTGTCCTACTGACTGGAATCAACGTTCCCGCTGAATTGGGCTATCATTACGGTCCCAAGCCAAATCCCGATGTGGCGAAATATCTCAATGGGAAGACGGTCTTCTCAAAGACGGTCGGGGCTGGTAAAAAAACCGCCCTGCTAAGCGCCTATCCGCCGCGCTATTTCGCGGGAATCAACTCGGGCAAGCACATTTACTCGTCCATTCCACTGGCATTCACCAATGCAGGGTTGCCCCTTTTCACCAAAGATGATTACTATTCTGGCAACGCTCTCGCCGCCGATTTCACGGGCCAGGGTTGGCATGACTTCCTGCACCTGCGCGATGCGCCAGTTTATGAGCCAGAAGAAGCGGGGCAAAGACTGGCAGAGATTGCCAGTCAATATGATTTCTCCCTTTTTGAATATTGGGCAAGCGATTACGCGGGTCACAAGCAAGATATGGATTCAGCCATTCAACAACTGGAAAATTTCGACAGCGTGCTGAAAGGTCTGCTGGAAAACTGGCAACATGGGGAAGGCATCGTCCTGCTTACCTCCGACCATGGCAACATGGAAGACCTCTCCACCCGCCGTCACACCGCCGCTGACGTACCCCTGCTATTCTTCGGCGACAAATCCCTTCGTCGTGAATTCCAAAAAGACATCCACGACCTGACAGGAATTGCCCCAGCCATTGGGAGAATATTGGAACTCGATTGATTTGCAATTTACGATTTCGGATTTTTGATTTACGATTTACGCATCACGAATTACGCTTATCGCATTCATCCTTCCTCCTTCATCATTTATCCTTTCCCCTATGCTTTCCCCCACCGACCTCCTCCGCCTCCCCTACACCCCCGACCTCACCGAAGGCGGAATTGCGTATGCCCTGCTTTCCCTACCCTACAAAAATTTATCCTACGATGGGTTGCGACGGACAGTGTCACAAGGCATCGTGGAACTTGCCTTTCGACGTTACCTCTCCCAGCAGGAAATTCCCTTTGAAATCACCGCCGCCACGCCGTTCACTGACCCTGAGCGGTTTGACGTCTCGCTTGGCGGACATCGCTGTGACGTGAAATCGCAACTGATTTCAAACCGCAGAAAAATCTCCGAACTGCGGCGTGACCCCGCTTCCCTGCTGAAAACGTCCGCGCTGGTTTCGTCCGAGCCATACATCGGTGACGGATTTTTAGACCACGACTTGCTGCTCTTTTCGTTCCTTTTGGGGTTGACTGCCGTCTCATCGAGCGACCTCAAAAAATCTGTCGCCGCCAACCAACCCAACCATCTCATCCACCTCATGCCCAAAAAGTGGAGCAACCCACAGCACTGGAATCCGTTGGGGAGGTTGACCTTGAAATCCGAGTCAAGCGCGGCGTTGCAAATCGAAATCAGCGGACAAGACCAGACGCACGGAAAATTATCCCGGCTGGTGACTCTCCCCCCGAAAACCCGCGTCACGCTGGATGAGCCGTTTTATTCCATCACCTCCCTGCACGCCAAAAGTATTCCATCGGCGCGGGCGGGAATCCACAGTTCCACCATCAAGGAAGCCTACGTCATCCCGCAACTGGAGTGGAAAAACATCTGGGTCTACGGCATGGAAATCATTTTGGCCGGTTACCTGACACGCGGAGAACTCCGCCAGCGGACAAGGTCCGCCAAAAGCCTGTCCCTGCCCATCGCGGACTTGCATCCCCTGCCTGAGTTGTTCGTCCGCGTGAAAGAGTGGCAGGCGGGGCAGAAAAAATAAAAAGCGCTGTGGAAGGGGCATAGCCCCTTCCACAGACCCCATCCCCGCTTCAGTTTTTCAGAATACCAGAAACCAGTTTTTCAGCACTACTATTGTGAGCGGGCGCAACGAAAACCAAGGATGTTGACCGAGAGCGTAGGGTCGTTCCTGTTGCGGTAGGCAGAGCGCACGACGACATCGTAGCCGTACCACGAGCCGCCCCGCAACACTCGATACTCGCCAGATACTGGTCCCACTGGGTTGGAGGCGCTACCACCAAGCAAGGCGTAGTAATCGATTTGATAGTAATCATTGACCCATTCCCAAACATTGCCCGCCATATCGTAAACTTCATGCGGGCTTCTGCCATCAGGAAAACTGCCAACGGGAGCCGTGTCAGGAAAGCCGTCACAGTTCTCGCCACCAGGCACCACATAACTGTCCGCTTTGGTTTCATCATCAAAGTTCCCTTTGTTGCAATTAAAGTCATTGCCCCAAGGATAGATGCGCGCATCCGTGCCACGCGCGGCTTTTTCCCATTGGGCTTCGGTGGGCAAATCTCCGCCTGCCCACACTTCACAATAGCGGTTGGCTTTATTCCAATTTACATAAAGGACAGGGTAATTATCGAACTCAGAATTCTCGTAATAACTCGGATGAGTAGATGAATTGAAAGAAGATGGCGGTTCGCATGTGCCCGCATCGACACAAGCTTGGTATTGCTTGTTGGTCACTTCGTACTGGTCGATCCAGAAGGCGTCAAGGTAAACAGTATGGACAGGTTTTTCATCATCTTCACCGTTCTCACTTCCCATCCTAAATTCACTCGCTGGCACATAGACCAAAGTCTCGCCGTGGTCGCCTGTCATGGTTGAGCCAATTCCCAAGGTTGGCGTTGGGACGGCAGTTTTGGTTGGGGCGGGAGTTTTCGTGAAAGGCACACTGGTAAAAGTGGGCGGTTTGGGCGTGAACGTGTATGTTGGAGAAGTAGTAATCGGCACAGGTGAATTATTGATAAAGTAATTTAAGCCAAATCCGCCAAAAATCAAAACAAGCATGACAATTCCGCCAAGGCTAAATTGTCGAGAATGTGAGGAGAGAAAGTTAAAAACTCGCTCCACAAATTCTTCTGACCTTTTTGCCTTAACGGCTTGCTCTACTAACCTCCTTCTAATTCTTGCCGATTTTTCATCACGATATTGCCTGTAAATTTCTTCTTCTTCACGGGCAATTCTTTCTTCTGCTTCCTGCACACTTGTTCTTTCCTCCCCTCCTTTATGCGTAGCTTTTTCGTGTGGGCGTGATGTTTCTTTAGAATTGAGTGAAGAGGGTCCAAGCAGCTTCGTGAAAGGCTTTTGCTGGGTGAATTTAACTTCGGGTTCTTTCTTTCTTGATGGAGGAACGGAGACTTCCCTTTTCGGCTCTTCCTTTGTAGAAGTTTCTATGCCAAGCGTCTCGGCACGCACTTTCAAGCTGGCAATCAAGCGCTCCATTACCCAAGGCTTTCGGTTTTCAGGGAAATAGTCCACATAATGCCAGCCTCGCAAACGACGGGGAGCGGGACAATCATCCAAACGCAGGGGGATGATAAAAATTGTGTTTTCTGGTTTCTCGTCTGCAACATCCAGTGCAAGTTTCAATTCGCGCTGAACATATCCCTCCTGCGAAACGGACTGCTTCGATAAAAGGACAATCACCACATCCGTGATTTCAACGGCTTTTTCGATTTCCTCGTGCCAATCCTGTCCCGGCAACAACTTTTCTTCGTCGAGCCAGGGGTCGATCCATGTCTCGGCGCGCAGTTTTTGATACAACTCGCGCACAGCGGCTTTGTCTTTGGCGGAATGGCAGAGGAAAACGCGGAGAGGTCTCATAAAGTGAAAAATATCCCAATTGCTTTGATTATATGACGGGCGGGCGGAGTTGACGAGAGGAATTCTGGGATTCGGCGAATCAGCGAGTCAACGAGTCAGCGATTCAGGCTGTGGACGGTATTGGTAAACCAGTTATACTTGTCTCAACTTTATCTGTACCGAATGAGTTTCCGATGACTGACACCCCCGTTTTTTACATCCACGACATCCCCATTTACGGCGACGCGATCCTCGCGCCGATGGACGGCTATTCCGACTGGCCCTTCCGCTCGATGTGCCGCGAGTTTGGCTCCGCCATGAGCTACACCGAATTCGTGCAGGTGGAGAAAATCCTCAGCAAGTCGAAACAGCCCGCGAAGAAACTCTACTTTCAGGAAGTCGAGCGTCCCGTCACCTTTCAACTCTACGGCGACGATCCCGATAAAATTCTGGAAGCCGCGTTGATCGTGCAGGAGTGGAAACCAGACTTCATCGACGTGAACATGGGTTGCCCCGCCAAGACCATCTCACATCGCGGCGCAGGCGTTGGCATGATGAAGTCCCCGTTGAAAATTGCGCGGACCTTCAAAAAGCTCAGCGCTAAACTCAAAGTCCCAGTGACAGGCAAAATCCGCCTTGGCTGGGAGCGGAACCAAAACTACAAACTCATCGCGCGCATCGTCGAGGAATGCGGCGGGTCGCTGATCGCCATCCACGGGCGGACGAAGGAGCAAAGCTACGGCGGCAATGCCAACTGGGACGCCATCGCCGAGGTCAAGGCGGCGGTCAAAATCCCAGTCATTGGCAACGGCGATGTTAAACGAGTCGAAGATATCGAGCGGATGAAACGTCACACGGGCTGCGACGCAGTCATGATCGGGCGTGGTGCGCTTGCCAACCCGTGGATATTCTCAAAGCTGGATCGCGAGCAGGTCACGTCCGAACAGGTGCGGGAGACCGTCCGCAGGCATTTGGCGAAGAGCGTCGAGTTCTACGGTGAGGAGGACGGGCAAAGGTTGTTCCGCAAGTACGCCGTTCAATACCTGCTTATGAAAACGCTCACCCGCGAAACGCGCAAGCAAATCCTCAAGCCCATGCCGTCGGCGGAGTTCCTCGAAATGCTCAACCAGGTCTACGCCGTCACCGCGAGTTAACTCACCGCAAAGCGCGCGAAGGGCGCCAAGGGTTTCAAGGTTTTTCCTTTGTGCTCCTTTGTGTCCTTCGTGTTTAAACGCGTATAATCAGCCCATGATTCTCGACCTTCCCTTCATTCTCGAAACACGGCGCAACCACGCGCTCGAACACGCCACCCTGCACATGTTGTCACGCGCGCACAAAGGGCGCATGGCGGGACATTCCAACCCGAGTGGATTTTTCCTGCTTGGTGATTTTTCCACGCAGGAGGTTTGGTCTGCATCCACCGAAGCGCTGGAGCGACTGCGCGAGGGCGAAAGCGGACTCGCCATCCATGAAGGATGTGGAACCAACCTGGCGACCACGCTTATGCTTTCCGCGACCTTAGCCTGGTTCCCGCTTCGTGGGAGCAAGTCTACGCTGACGAAGATTCTGCTCGTGCCATTCGCAGTTGCGTTTGCCATTGTCGGCGTCATCCTCTCCCGTCCGCTTGGGACCTGGCTCCAGGAAAATGTCACCACCGAAGCGTTCATAGGTCACATGCAAATCGTGGACATCATCCCCATCCGCAAGGGCGTGCATCGGGTCATCACGCAATGATGCGTAGGGGCGGGGTTATCCCGCCCCGAATGATTCAAAAGAACAGGGCGAGGAGACCTCGCCTCTACGGATAATCATGCCAAATATCTTCATTCTTTTCGGCAACGACGAATTTGCCATCACCCGAAAACTCAAGGACTTCGAGGCAGGTTTCAGTGACCCAACCACGGCGGGGATGAACACCGCGCATTTCGAAGCCCGCAGCATGAGCGATGAGGAATTCAACAACGCGCTCAACGCCATGCCCTTCCTCGCGCCCAAGCGGCTGGTGACTCTTGCCAACCCGTCGTCGAAATACAACAACCCCGCCGTCCGCAAGAAATTCGAGGAGTACATCAGCAAAGCGCCAGACACGGTCAAGCTGGTGATTCATGAAATCATCGACGCCAAGGAAGCGCAAAAACATTGGCTCATCAAATGGGCGGAGAAAAATTCCGAGCTGGTGAAAACGCAGGCATTCATGCTCCCCAAGCAACGGGACATGGCAGGCTGGATTGTCAACGAAGCGAAGAATCAAAACGGGAAGATCGATCCCGCTGCGGCGGCGAAGCTTGGCGAAATGGTCGGCGTGGACACGCGTCAGGCTGGGATGGAGATCAGCAAGCTGCTGGCGTACGTCAATTGGGCGCGACCCGTCCAAACCTCGGATGTGGAAGCGGTCTGCATCGTCACCTCCCAGCAAAGTGTGTTTGAATTCGTCGATGCGCTGTCACAGGGCAACAGCAAAACGGCTCAAAAACTTTTGCATCGCCTGTTGGAAAATGAAGACCCATTCTCGCTGTGGGGCATGGTCGTGCGGCAATTCCGTCTGTTGATTCAGGCGCGTGAAATCCTCGACGGGCGCGGCAACAAAGACGATGTGGCACGTGCGCTGGGCGTGCATCCCTTCGTAGCGGAAAAGACCACAGGACAGGCAAACCGTTTCACGATGGAATCTTTGGAAAACATCTATCGCCACCTGCTGACCATCGACGAGAGAGTCAAAACGAGCCAAGTCACGCTGGACCTGGCTCTCGATACGCTGGTAGTTGAACTGACTCACTGACGATAGACGATGGACCACTGACCATGGTCTATCGTCAGTGGTCTATGGTCAGAACAACATTGGCTGTTGCGGGATGTCTTCATCTCTTCCACTCCATCCATATTTTTTCAAGTCAATGCGGTCTTTGGCATCGAAGATGATCCCTTCAGCTTCGAGCAGTTGACGTTGTTTCTCGGCTCCTGCGCGTTCGCTGATCTTTCCCTGTGAGTTGATGACCCGCTGCCAGGGGACATCGTCGGGACAGGCTGCCATTGCGCCACCCACCCAACGTGGGGCGAATGCGGCGTAAGTTTCGATCTCCACGCCATTGGGAGGCGGAATCATCTTTGCGATCTGTCCGTAGGTGGCGACTTTTCCACGCGGAATACGGCGGGCAATTTCCCAGACTTGCTGGTTGAATGCCTGCGGGTTTGGAGGGGAGGAAAAGCCGGGCATGGGAGTCTCCTTGATTTACAGCTGTTATGAAGTTTTCGATTTGATCTTGCCGTTCCAGCCATACTTCTTCATGTCAATACGCCCTCTGACGCCAAACACGACGCCTTCCTCTTCAAGCAAGAGTTGATGCCGTTTCGCTTCCAGTCCATCCCGTTCGCTGATCTCGCCCTTTGAGTTGACAACCCTATGCCATGCAATATCCTCGGGGCTGTTTGCCACCGCACCGCTTACCCAAAGCGCGCCAAACTCCAGATAGGTGTCGCTGTACACGCCAGCGGGCGGCGGGAGCATTTTGGCGATCTGTCCATAGGAGGCAACTTTGCCACGCGGAATCTTGCGGATGATTTCCCAGACCAGGGTGTTAAAAGCTTGCGGGTTGGGAGGGAATTGAATTTGAGACATGGGGTTTTCCTTTTCTAATGCGATGCAAGGTATTTATAAAACAAAGACTGGCGAACGTTGGCAATGAAATTCTTCGAGAGTTTGTCATCCATGAATTTCATTGTCTGGATTTTGTCCGCGACGAGGGAGCCAGGATGGTCGTACTCTGGAGCGCCAGGCTGTTCGAGATGCGTGATCACTTCGCCGCTTGATTGTGCACGCTGGCTGGGATCGAGGACAAAGTAATATTCGTAGGTGCGGTAGATGGAGCGGTTGATCTCGTAGAGTGGGGTGAAGGAGCCGGGGGCGAGCAACAAGTAACAAGTAATAAGTAATAAGCGCGGAGTGGTCTTTTGGAAAATGGCTTCGCCTGTCATCATCATCAAATAGAACAACGGGGCGATGGAGGCGCGCATGACGAAGTCACGTCCGCTGCCAAGTTGGATGAAAGGGATGACGGCGAGAAGCAGACCCGTCATCGCCCAGCGCGGGTCACGCCACTTGAGCGGAGCCAGCGCCAGCCAGAGGATTCCGCCCTCGAACAGGAAGAAAGCAAGGTAGTCTTTCAGCGCAATGGGTTGAAGTCCGCGCTCCTGGGCGGCAGTATTGGACGAGAAGTAAAGAAACGAGACAAGGACGATGACTCCGCTGGCAAGGAGGACGTCAAAGCTGAGATTCTTGAAGGGGGATTTGAAGTCGGTGTGCTTGAGGAATTCGATGACGAGGTAGGGAAGAAGTCCCAGGGCGGCGAGGGGGGCGAAGAAGAGACAGAGAGACCAGATAAATATCAATTGCCCAATTGTGTCATTCTGAGCGAACCGCTTTGCGGTGAGCGAAGAATCTCCTAATTTGTGTTCGAGACCCTTCCCCTTCACTTCGTTCAGGGTCAGGGTGACACACATTACAACACAAAGCCAGGCAGGGACAGCTTGGTTGAAGACCCAAAACAGTTGAGTGGTGAACGACGAGTATTGAAGGTTTCCGCTCCAGATTTCGAGATGCTGGATGGACGGGAAGAGAGTCGGGTAATCCTTGGCAAAGAAAAGCAGGCCGAGGGAGTCCAGTCCGCTGAAAAAGATGAGGAGGAAAGCCCATTTGAGCACGCGTAGGGGCGAGGTCCCCTCGCCCTTGTGTGCAAGATGAAAAACAACGAGCAAGACGCCAAGCCATGTCCACAGGAAAAGGGCGAAGTTTGCCGCACCCCAGCCGAGGAATTTCCCTACCCACGCTGCGGGGAGGAAATAGCCGACATAATAGACGAGCATTTGGATGGGTCCCTTTTCAGGAGCGGAATAAACCACAGGAAAGTCATAAGCAATGAGGTCGTGGAAAACAGCGTTGCGCCAGTGATGGTCCCAGTTTTGGAAGGTGTAGCCTCCGATGCCTGAAAAGAAGAGCCAGAGGAAGGTAATGAGTAATAAGTAAAAAGTGGTCTTTGGAGTAGGGAATAGGGAATAGTGGATAGGGGGGTGGGCGAAGAGTTTCCAGATTGCCCAGACGGTGAGGAGGGTAACTGGAATAGCAATGGATAGTCTCAGCCAGCCGAGGGCGAAGAGGATGAATGGGAAGGTAAGATAGGCTAGGGAAATGCGATTGAGAAATTTCATGATTTGACCATGGACGACGGACGATTGACCACACTTGCACCGAGCGCAAGTACGGTGTGGTCAATGGTCTATGGTCTGTCGTCGATTTCGTAAATAGTGTAATCGTCTTTTTGAATTGCGATGGAATAATTTTCGTCGACAAAGTTACGGAGTTCGGGAAATTCGCGAGAGGTGTCGAGACCTGAGACCCAGGGTTTGTCAATGTCTATGACTTCGATGATGAAGCGCGGGGTGGCGGCTTGCAGGTCAGTCATGAAGTCAGCACGTAGAGATTGGATGTAGGGATTCGAAACGTGGTGATAGAAATAGAAGTCAAAAACGTAGGGGGTGGCGATGCGGGCGCGGGTTTCGAGCATGGCAAGCAGGGAGCCGCCCGTCCAGTCGAGCGGTTGGACGGTATCTCCGTCTTTTAATTTCCTTTCGAGGAAGTTTGCAATTTCCACGGCGCGATCGGTGGAGGCGGAGATGGGTTTGTTTTGGAGCTGGCGAATAAAAGTTTGAGATGGAAGAAGGAGGGAAATAATAAGGATAAAGGATGAAAGATGAAGGATGAAAGAAGGAAAAGTCGAAGGTCGAAAGTCGAAGGTCAGTGAAGCCAGAAGGATGATGAAGTAGGTGAAGGGGACGTAGTGGTAGGGGAAGAATTGCCCTGAGAGGGCGGGGTAGAGAGCATAACAAAATGCCAGTGTCACAAGAAGCCAAGCCTTTTTGTTTTGGTTGAAATAAACACCGATGGCGGCGGGGATGAGCCAGAGTACGTGACCGCCGAGGCGGAGGGTTTGAGTCAGCAGGAGCGACGTTCTCTCTGCGCCTGAGATGATTTCCATTTGACCATTGATTTGCGAGTACAGTGGCCAATAATTGAGGGCAATGTTCAGGAAGGGAGTCAATGCGCCTGTGAGTCCAAGCCAGGCAAGAACGGCGAGAATGGGAACGAGAAAACCTACGGCAACAGGGAAAACGCTGGTCAGGGCGGCGTTAGGCAAGGCCCGCTTGAGGCGTTGGAACAGGTCTGAGATGTCAAAGAGCAGGATCGGGACGAGTCCGATGGCGGCATGGGGTTTGATCAAGGCTGATAGACCAAATAAAACTCCTAGCGTCAGCCGAAGCCTGGGAGTCATTTCATCCAAAAAAGAAATGTAAAGGGCGGGCGCAAGGAAGACCAGCAGAAGGTACTCGCGTTGAAGCGACATGGACGGTCCGCCTTGCAGATATTCCAGACCAAAGAGAAGCGCGGCGGCGAGGGCGGGAGCTTTGCCGAAGCGTTTGAGCGCAAAGTAGGTGACTGTGAGAATCGCGGTGAGGATGAGCAAGTCAAGGAAGCGCAGGCGAAAGGCGTTGAAGCCACTCAGGGAGCCCAGCGCGAAGTAGGCGATGAAACTGCCTGGCATTTGAAAGTCGAAGAGGTCACGGTAGGGGACGAGACCGTCGGCGCGCATGAGGAAGGCTTCGTAGAGAAGCGGCGCTTCGTCGTGGGCGATCTGCCAGCGCGTTGAGAAAACCGCCTGTGTGATAAGGTATGCGGTGAGAAGAACGAGCAGGATGTTGGTGAGACGGCGCATTATTTGTAAATCAGTTTGAAGCGTTCGCAGACCAGCGGCATGTGTTCACTGAACTCTTTGCCGATCTTGGGAAGGGTGCGCGAGAAGAAGGTCTTGTGGGCTTTCTGCCAATATGCAAGCGAGAGGTCGCCTTCACCTTCGGCGCGGGCAAAGTCTGCGTCTACTTCGTTATGGACAGTGACCTCGGTGGTCTCAATGATGCAAATCGGCTGACCTTTGCCATCCAAGACGATGGTGACCAGCCCGACTTCGGGGATGGGATTCCCTTCGGCTTGCCACTCCCAAAGCGAGGAGCAGGTTCCCGTTTTGATTCCACCGGCAATTAATCCACCGAGTTCATCGGCAAGCGCGGCGCCGTCACCGAAGCCTTCGGCGACGTAGATCTTTTGATGATAGGGTGAGTCGGCGGGTTGGGTGGCAAGAAAGGCTGACCAGTATTCTTCGATTGGATTCATGAGGAACTACTTCACGTCTTCGCCGAGGTCCATCTCGGTGGTGGAGACGACTTCGCGTGTGGTTGGGTTTATCTTGGCGATGTAATTCTTCTCGTCGGCGCTATAAATGATAAAGAGCGCCGAGCTATCCTTGTAAACCTGGCTGAGGACTGTGTCCACATTTTCGATGAGTTCAGTATAGCCGTTGCCGCCAACATCTGAGAGGCCAATGGTCAGGTCATCCTTGTAATCGAGATACCCGCTGCCATCGGTGTCTTTTTTGATGACGCTGTACACCCACCATTCCACCGTCGGGGCGGGCTGGTCAGGATTGGCGGGGTCATATTGCAGGGTGGGAAATCCAGAAGTCTGGTAGATGACGTATTCGTTTGAGGGAAGCAGTCGATGATATTGTTCCGTTGCCAGGTTGAAGAAAACGTAGTTGTAGGTGTTGGACGAATAGGAGGAATAGCCGCTGCTGTTAATCCAATCCAGCGGGTTGAAGCTGCTCTCGCGGTCGCCAGGGATGGCGACAATCCCCGCCATGAGGTAATCTGTCCCTTTGATGGGATTGAACGAGGAAAGGATTTTTTGTACAGGCTGAAGGGTGGGAGCAGGCTCCGATTCCTGCAATGGGCTTCTTTCGACGATATCAGGAATGCAGGCGGAGAGAATCAAGGCGAGGGAGATGAAAAGGAAGGCGAGGCGTTTCATGGGGTATTTCCTTTTTTACAAAGGGTGCGAATTTTTTACGAAACGAATTGTCCGCCTGTGACGTGTTGTTCGAGCAATTTGCGATCCGTGTTGAATTTCAACTCGACTTCGATGCGCTGGAAGCAGCGGTTTTCGCCAATGAGAATCTTGCGGGCGTAAAAGATGTCGCCGCCTTTTTCATATTCAACGCTGAGGTCGTTGCTCAAGTCCACCCGCCCTTTGATGACTTCTCCACAACGGTTGCATTTGACGGAGAATATGTAATAACGCTGCCCCGATTGGGCGGAGGATCCGCCAAAGAGTTTTTTGAGGAGGTTCATGAATTCTCCTTGACGATGGACCATGGACCACTGACCATGGTCTGTTGTCTATCGTCCATTGTCTGAAACTAAAACTTCCACTTCTTCAAAACATCCATCGCCTTGTAGTGGGTCAGGTCCAATTCCAGCGGGGTGATGGAGACGTAGCCCGCGCGGAGGGCGCCGAAGTCGGTGCCAGGCTCGTCCACGCCGGTGGGGGCTTCGCCGCCGATCCAGTAGTAGGGTTTGCCGCGCGGATCGACCCGCTCGTCGAGGGCGTCGCGGTAGACGCGGAGTCCCTGACGGGTAATCATATAACCTTTGATTTGTCTTTCCTTGAGATACGGGACATTGAGATTGATGACCACGCCTTCGGGCAGTCCATCCTTGATGATTCTCTTTGCGACTTTGCGCGCCACAATCGCGGCGGTGGAATAATCCAGGACGCCTTTGTGGCCTTCGGGAGAATCGAGCGAGACGGCGATTCCCTTCACGCCCGCGATGACGGCTTCCATTGCGGCGGTGACCGTGCCAGAGTAGGTGACATCATGCCCGACGTTCGCATTGGGATTGATGCCTGAAACAACCAGGTCAATTTTCCCCTCGATCAGGCCAAGCAGGGGCAGGGCTACACAGTCTGACGGCGCGCCATCAGACATGAACGCGGGTGTGCCGTCCGCGAGCAGGGTTTCGCGCACGCGCAGCGGACGATCCATCGTCTTGACATGTCCCGAAGCGGACCAGTTTTTGTCTGGCGCAAAGACGGTCACTTTGCCGAGTTTGCGCATTTCCTGCGCGAGAGCGAGAAGTCCGGGCGCTTGCACGCCGTCATCGTTGGTGACTAGGATATGAATAGGTTTCATCAGATTTCCGATTTTGGATTTACGATTTTTGATTGGTGGTCGAGTAGTCCGAGTGCTTTTCGAGGACGTACCGAGACCACGATTTTCAATTGGATTATAACGCCATCCCCACAAATAAAAACGCCTCGCTCGTCGCGAGACGTTTTCGGTCTACACCGTTCTTAGCACCATTCCGTTTTGGGATGGGTCATACAACAGCAGCCCGTCGTCGGTCTGGTTGAATGGGATGCCTGCTTCGGTGATGCGCATCACAACTTCGTCCAATGCCTGCTGATTCGGCAGGTCAACCGTGAAGTGACGCAGTCCCACCGCGTCAGCGGGAGGAGGCGGAGCGCCTTCGCCCTGCCAGGTGTTCAATCCGATGTGGTGGTGGTATCCGCCCGCGGAGACGAATCCCATCTGGAATTCGGGTGCGACTCCCATCGGGTCAAAGCCAAGGATGCCGTGATAAAAGTCCACAGCCTCCTGCACGTTCCGCACATGCAAGTGGATGTGTCCCACGCGGATTTCGGGTGGAGCAGGCTCGTCGAGACGGTCATCCGCCGTCAGGTGGCTGAACAGAGCGTTCACATCCAGCGGCTCGCGTCCATCGCTCCACGAACCGTCAGCGCAGCGAGTCTCATATTTGCCATCCTTTAACGTCCACGAGCCATCTTCAGGCGACTCGCAATACAACTCTATACCGTTGCCTTCGAGATCGTCGAGGTAGGTGGTCTTGGTCATGATGTGGTCGGTGGGATAGTTGCGGACTTTCAACGCAAATAAACGTGCCAGCACCCTAGCCAGTTCACGGCGATTGGGGAACAGCACCGCAAAGTGATACAACCCTGTCACACCGCGATATTTTTTGAGATTCGGTTCTTCGGTCAGGCGGAGCAAATCCACACCGCCAGCCCCAAGCCCAGCCTTGTTTCCCTCTCGCCAGTGGAGTTTGAATCCGAGCACCTGCTGATAAAAGAGGATTTGATTCTCCAGGTTGGCGACAGTCAATGAGACGTGACCAATTAGAGTAGCAGGGTGGATCGAAAATTCTGTTTGAGTTAGTGTGTTTGTTTTTGTAGACATACCTGTAAATCCAGCGGACACATCTGTGGTTATTTCCCGTACCACATGCGCGCCAGCAAATTGTCCTTGCGGATGAATTGATGATAGAGCGCCGCGAGGATGTGCAAAAGAATGAGTGCTGCAAATATCGGATAGACCAGTCCATGCAGCATGGGACTCAAATCCCTGGGAAGGCTGCCTTCCCCGCCAAAGACTACGGGTGGGAGGTTATATGTCACGGAAAGCATCAGTCCAGTCAGCGGCATGAGAATGGCGAAGATGTAGAGCAGGTAATGCGTCCATTCGCCGATTTTGTCGAGGAAAGCGTTGCCCACAGTGACCGGCTCCGGGTGTGGGGTACGCCAGCGGACAATGAAGCGGACAAGCATCAACACCAACACAGTAATGCCAAGCGGCATGTGCCACCGCAGGATACCGACTTTCTCTGTCAAAGAAATATCTATAGTGGATAAGCCAAGGTAGAAAGTGACGAAGACAAGCAAGGCAATAACCCAGTGCAGGGTCACCCAGAGAGGGGAATAACGTTTGGGAGCTTGAGTGGACATGATTTTCTCCTTATGGATTTTAATAAACAAGGTCGATATAGCTAACTAGACTACATGTACCTTATTTACCTTTCCAAAGTTAATTTTCTGCACAGGCTATTTCTTCAACATCTCCAAAAAGTGCTTGCGGAACTTGGCGACTTTCGGCGCGACCACTGCCTGACAATACGGCTGGAACTGATTGTTGACAAAATATTCCTGGTGATAATCTTCGGCGACGTAAAACTGATTAACCGCAGTCACCTCGGTGACAATGGGACTGCCCCAAATTTTCTGGGCGTTCAACTCGCGGATAAGATTCTCCGCTGTTTCCTTTTGCTCGGGCGAATGATAAAAAATGGCAGAACGATACTGTGTGCCAATATCCGCGCCCTGACGGTTCAACGTGGTGGGATCATGGATGGCAAAGAACACATTCAATAAATCGCGGTATGAAACTACAGACGGGTCGAATTGAATCCGCACCGCTTCGGCATGACCGGTATCCCCGCCGCAAGCCTGTTTATATGTTGGGTTGGGGACATGCCCATTCGAGTAGCCTGATTCCACGGACAAAACACCTTTAATCTCATCGTACACCGCTTCCAGACACCAGAAGCATCCTCCGGCAAGTGTGGCTGTCTCTTGATTGCTCATGATAAGTTCTCCTTTTTTTTCCAACATTGCTAATAATAGGACGCGCTGAAACAGAGAAATATTATGAGCAGAAGGTGATAGTTTTGCCGTCCAAATTCAGATTACAATACCCGCATGACCACCTATTGCGACTACTGCAAATCCCACCCGGAAGATACATTGAATGTAAATTATCACAATACCCTGTATGGGTTCCCCATCGAAAGCGACGACGAACTCTTCGAGCGGCTGGTGCTGGAGATCAACCAGGCCGGGCTTTCGTGGATTACCATCCTCAAAAAAGCGGATAACTTCCACAAAGCCTACAGCGGATTCAACGTCCGCAAGGTGGCGAAATACAGCGAAGCCGACCGCGCCCGCCTGCTGGCTGACGTGGGAATCATCCGCAATCGGCTGAAGGTCAACGCGGCAATCGTCAACGCGCAGAAAATCCTCGAACTGCAAAAGGAATTCGGCTCGTTCAAAGGCTGGCTTGACGCCCACCATCCGCTGACCAAAGACGAGTGGACGAAACTTTTCAGAAAGACTTTCGTTTTTACCGGCGGCGAAATCGTCAACGAGTTCCTTATGTCCACGGGATATTTGCCCGGCGCGCACACGCCCGATTGTCCCATCTACAAAAAGGTCGCTGCCAAACATCCCGCGTGGATGAGAAAATAGTTACCATCAACTTTTCACCATCCGTTACCACGAAGCTTGGACACGCAATGAAATTCAAAATCCTACTTTCTTCTGTATACATCACAGTACTTTTCTTTACTACTGCGTGTGGACATCAAAGTAGCTCAAGCGAAGAAAACGCACGCTTAACCGAGCCAAATGTCACAGAAGAAATCTATTTTGACAAATTGATGGAATTTCACATAGAACATCAAAAGTGGAACGCGGTTTTTGTTCTTACCGCATATGAACGTCCGTATTATGGACATTTCGAGTATATATTCTTAAATCAATCCGATGAACTGTGGGCAGCTTTAGACTATTCAACAACACATATTGTGGGAAGCGAACACGGAAATGTAACGCCTGATGAAAAAGAAAAAATGTTGAATGCATTAAATATCCTTTCGCGCGGAAGCAACATAATCATTCCAGAGGACAAGACCCTTATTACCATTAGTTATTATGCAGATGGAGTAACCGATGTATTCTCATGCCAGAACTCCAATTGTCCAAGCGAGGTATGCAAAATATACGAGGTCGCAAATACTGTAGCCGAGCGTAGCGGTAAGACCTATCATGCGCAGTTTAACTGTCCAATCACGAGCACAGAGAAATAAGTTGAACACAAAAGTGATCCCAAAAGCCATAACCAAACATCCCGTGTGGATGAAATCGCAAATCGTAAACTTGTACTGAGCAAAGTCGAAGTATCCAAATGAAACAACTTCTCCAACACGTCAAAAACGGACAAACCGTCATCGAAGAAATTCCCATCCCCACGCCGCGCGAAGGACAGGCGCTGGTCAAAGTTTCCGCAAGCCTCGTCTCAGCGGGGACTGAGCGCATGGTCGTCGAGTTCGCCGAGAAATCCCTCGTCGGCAAGGCGCGCTCCCGCCCCGACCTCGTCAGGCAGACGCTGGACAAAGCCAAACGCGAAGGCGTGATGCCGACCGTGCAGGCGGTATTCAACCGTCTCGACCAGCCGATGGCGCTGGGCTATTCATCCGCTGGCACCATCATCGCGCTCGGCAAAAACATGGGGGGCTTCAAGGTCGGTCAGCGGGTGGCTTGCGCGGGCGGAGGCTACGCCACGCACGCCGAGTACAACGTCGTGCCGCGCAACCTGCTCACCCCGCTCCCAAAAAACGTGGACTTTGAGTCCGCCGCCTTCACCACCCTCGGCGCGATTGCCCTGCACGGATTTCGACTCGCCGAGCCGCAACTGGGTGAGAACGTCGCCGTCATCGGCTTGGGACTTCTCGGCTTGATGACGATTCAATTCGCCGCCGCGGCTGGATGCAACGTCCTGGGCATTGACCTCGACCCGAAGCGGATCAAACTCGCCGAAGGACTTGGGTTGAAGGCTGTCACCAGACCTCAGGCTGAGTCAGCGTCGCAGGCTTTTACCGCCAACCGCGGCTTCGACTCGGTCATCATCTGCGCCGACACTTCCTCCAATGACCCCGTCGAACTGGCTGGCGTCATCGCCCGTGACCGCGCGAAGGTGGTGGCGACTGGCGCAGTGGGCTTGAACTTCCCGCGCAAGATTTACTACGAGAAGGAAATCTCCTTCATCAACTCCCGCTCCTATGGACCTGGCCGCTACGACGCGAACTACGAGGAAAACGGGGAGGACTACCCCATCGGCTATGTCCGCTGGACGGAGGGACGGAATTTTCAGGCTGTGGTGGAGATGATGGCGAGTGACAAATTGAAAGTCCAGCCGCTCATCAGCCACCGCTTCCCTATCGAAGAAGGCGTGAAAGCTTACGAGGTCATCACAGGGAAAAAGAAAGAACCGTTCCTGGGGGTGTTGCTGACTTATGGCGACGAAGTTGGAAAGTTGGAAAGTTCGAAGGTTGTCAGGTTCAACGTTCCAACGTTCAAACCTGCAACTTGCAAATTGGGCGTCTTGGGTGCTGGCTTGTATGCAAACGCTACTTTGCTCCCTATAATTAAAAACAACAAAGACTTTGAACTGGTCGGCATCGCATCCTCTGGCGGACTTCATGCCCAGCATTCGGGAAAGAAGTTCGGTTTCCAATACGCCACCTCCTCCAATGACGACATCCTCAACGACCCAAAGATCAACACGGTGGCAATCCTCACCCGTCATGACTCTCACGCGGATTTGGCTGTGAAGGCGCTTAAAGCTGGGAAGCATGTCTTTGTGGAGAAGCCGTTGGCGATTGACTTGACTGGTTTAAACAAGGTCATCAAGCAATTGACCACAGACCATGGACTACAAACCGCAAAGCAAGGTCAATCGTCTATGGTCAATGGTCTGCTAACTGTCGGCTTCAACAGAAGATTCGCCCCGCTTGCCCAACAACTCAAATCGTCAATTGTCAATCGTCAATCGTCAATGTATTTGCATTACCGCATCAACGCGGGTTACATCCCCTTCAACCACTGGACTCAAGACCCAGCCCTCGGTGGCGGACGAATCATCGGCGAGGCGTGTCACTTCATTGACATGCTGACCTTCCTCGTCGGCGCACCCCCTATTAGCGTGAACGCGCATGCGTTGCCCAACGCTGGAAAATACCGTGAGGACAACGTCTCGATGACCTTCACCTTCCCCGATGGCTCCATCGGCGTGGTGGACTATCTTGCCAACGGCGACAAATCCATGCCCAAGGAACGGCTCGAAGTCTTCTGCGAAGGGACGATTGCCGTGCTGGATGATTACGTCTCGCTGACCATGGTCAAGGACGGGAAGAAAACCGTCCAGAGCGGCGCGCAGGACAAAGGCTGGAAGGCGGAAATGACTGCTTTCGCCAAAGCCATCCGCGAAGGGACAGAACCGCCTATTCCCTACGAGCAATTGATCGGCGTGACCAAGTCCACTTTTGCAGTGATGGAGTCGATACGACAAAAACGCACCATGGATATTTAGGAAGTCTCCAACACCTGACAACCCTCCCCGTGGAGGGTTGTTTATTTTTGACAGCCGTGTTATTTTCGCGCAGAGGACAACATCATGCAAAACAAAACCAACCGCCCTTCGGGGATGTTCGGATTTACACTCGTTTGGATCGGACAAATCGTTTCGGTGCTTGCCACCAGCATGAGCACCTTTGCGTTGAGTATCTGGGTCTTTGAAAAGACCAGCAGCGCGACCGCGCTTGGATTGGTGCAGGTCTTTTTCATCACACCCTTTTTGCTCATCACACCCATCGCCGGCGTGATGGTGGACCGTCACAACCGCAAGTTGATGATGATGGTCAGCGACTTGGCGGCGGGACTTGCCACAATTGCCATCCTCATTTTGCAGGCTTTTGGCGTTCTCGAAGTCTGGCATCTATATGCCGCCGCCATCCTTCAGGGACTCGGCAACGCCTTCCAATGGCCCGCGTTTTCCGCCACGATCAGTACCATGCTCCCCAAAGAACAATACGGACGCGCAAACGGCATGATGTCACTGGTGCAGATGGGACCAGGCGTGGTCGCGCCGATGATGGCAGGTGCGCTTTTGCCGCTCATCGGCTTGACCGGAATCCTATCACTGGATGTGATCACATTTATCCTGGCGATTCTCGTCCTGTTATTCGTTCACGTCCCACAGCCACCGGGCAGCGAGGAAGGCGCACAGGCACAGGGTCATATTTTGAAGGAAGCCGCCTTTGGCTTTCTTTACATCTTTGCGCGCCCCAGCCTGCTGGGACTGCAACTGGTCTTTTTCTTCGGGAACCTTTGCATGGGAATTGCCTTCACCGCAATCTCGCCGATGGTCTTGCTTCGCACTGGCAATGACAGCGTCAGCCTCGGCGCGGTGTTATCCGCCGGGGCTGTAGGAGGTGTGGTAGGTGGCGTGGTCATGAGTCTGTGGGGTGGATTCAAACGACGGGTGCATGGTGTGCTGGCTGGCTGGATCATCTCGAGTGTTTTCTTTTCGCTGGTTGGAGTTGGCACATGGCTTCCATTTTGGGTGGTGATGAGCGCCCTATCCTCTCTTCCCGGCCCGTTGATTGACGGCTCGAACCAGGCCATCTGGCAGTCGAAGGTCCCGCCCGATTTGCAGGGACGTGTTTTCTCCGCCCGCATGTTGATTGCCTGGTTCACGAATCCCATCTCGCCGCTGATTGCCGGCCTGACGGGTGATTACCTTCTCGAACCCGCGATGCGCGTCTCAAGCGGAATCCTCCCTTCGATCTTTGGCTGGTTGACTGCTCCCGGTCCCGGTGCAGGTATGGGACTGCTGATCTTTCTCAGTTGTTTCGGCGGGGTCATCGCCGGCGTGGCTGGCTATCTCAATCCGTACACTCGCAACGCCGAAACCATCCTCCCCGATCACGATGCTACTGAAAAACTATCTACCACAGAGGTCACAAAGCTCACAGAGGAAAACATTTAAAATCTCTGTGCTCTCTGTGTGCTCAGTGGTTGAATCTTTTTATCCCTAGCCGTTTTTCCAGTATCCTCCCATTCGTTTAGGCGATACACTCCGAATGTGCGCTGGCTATACTGGCGCAAAGGAGATGAACCATGACTAAAAATTTATTCGTTGAACTTTCGGATGCAATGGCAGATGCCGCCGAGCGCGCCGGGAAATTCACCGTGCTGGTGGACGCGCGCCGAAGATTCCCTGCCAGTGGAATTGCCTTTGCTAAAGATTTGATTCTGACTGCTGACCACGTTGTCGAACGCGAGGAAGACATCAAAGTGATTCTGGCGGACGGGACGGAAGTCTCGGCCAAACTTGCCGGGCGCGACCCTGGAACTGATCTAGCTGTCCTGAAATTGGACAACGCCTTAGCCACTCCCGCCGAAGTCTCGAAGTCTGCCGCGCGTGTGGGACAATTGGTACTGGCAATCGGCAGACCATCCACCAGCGGAATCCAATCCAGCTTCGGGACGGTCAACTCCATCGGCGGACCGGTCCGCACTGGACGTGGCAGTGTATTGGAGCGCTACATCAAGACCGACGTGGTCTCCTATCCCGGTTTCTCCGGCGGGCCATTGGTCAACGGCGACGGCACGATCCTCGGCATCAACACTTCAGGCTTCGGGCATGGCGGCGCGATTACAATCCCTGGCGAAGTCGCCTGGAAGATCGCGGAGACTCTCGCCAAACATGGCAAGGTCAAGCGCGGCTATCTCGGCATCCGCAGTCAGGTGGTGGAACTTCCCGCCGATGCAAAGAAGGCGCTGAAACGCGAGCAGGATACCGGGCTTTTGTTGGTTGGTCTCGAAGTCGACAGTCCCGCCGGCAAAGGCGGACTGATGGTCGGTGATATCCTTGTAGGGATTGCCGGTGAACCCGTTGCCCATCAGGATGACCTGTTCGTCAATCTCGGTGCGGACACGGTTGGCAAGTCCATCCCGATCGACATCCTGCGCGGCGGAAAATTGGAATCCATAAAAGTGGAAGTTGGAGAAAGGTAATTCGTCCTGAGCGCAGTCGAAGGACAGGATTAAGACATTTGCCATTTGCGCTTCGACTGCGCTCAGCGGGAAACAAGAGGACTATTGATTCGAGTCACAATTGTCTCGCCCAACCCAGCCTTGCGGATTGGTCTGCGCGAAATGCTTGGCAGGCAGTCTGACATCCAAGTGGTGGGCGAGACCGTTGACCTTGCAAGCGTAAACGAAAACGAGACCGAGGTAGTCGTGCTTGCCTCGGTCTCGTCTGCGCGCTTGCTGGAAAACAAACCTTCTTTTGCGGTTTTATTTTTGACCGACGACCTTCAACCCGTCCGCTCGATGTTGAATTCAAGTTCACAGGCATGGGGTGTGCTTTCCCCGGACGCAACAGAGGATGAACTGGTGACCGCTGTCCGCGCGGTGGCAGAGGGACTTTGGGTTGGCGCGCCAGGACTGGTTGGGGATTTGCTTCGCATGTCGGGGCGACGGGAATCCACCAGCGACGATTCCCCCATCGAGCTATTGACTGCCCGTGAAATGGAAGTCATTCAACTTATGGCGCAGGGATTGGCAAACAAACAAATCGCGCTGAGGCTTGGCATCAGCGAGCACACGGTGAAATTTCATCTATCTTCTTTATATTCAAAACTGGGGACATCGAGCCGCACTGAAACTGTCAAACGCGGAATCGAGCTTGGCTTGATTTCGTTGTAATGAATTACAAACTGGCTTTGTCGGGGGCTTAGCCCTCGACGGATCGCAAATCTATTATCTGGGTTTCTTCCCTTTTATATGAAACAGGAGGGGCAATGTGACGATGGCAACCAAAACGAAACCCATGACCACAATCCCATCCGTTGAACCCACTTCGGACAAGTCCTCACCGCTTTGAGTTGGGGTGGGGATTTGCATGGAAAGCGAAGCCTCGCCCAGATTCTGTGCCGATGCCCTCGGTTGACCAAAGTTTGTGGATGCAAGCACAAAAACAAGGGTGATGAATATAAGTGCGATTCCAAAGATGGGTGATGTTTTCATGGCTAAATTATTGTATCATGACAGTATCTTTCAGTTGATGATGCGGTAAAAACCCATTACAGATAATTCCTCTCTTATTTGTACTTTTTTGGACTTTCGTTGTATAATACGGTAGATTACTTGCTGGCGGGGCTCAGCAATTTTGTGTAATCGAGCCTTGGCCGCCCCTTGCCCGGCGGCTTTGTGCTTAAACCAATTCAGGAGCATCCATGATCAAAAGACTCTTTGACTGGCTGAAACAGCCACTCGGTCTGATTGCGGTGGGAATTGTTTTGCTGGCGGTGTTTAGTTTTGCCGCATACGGCATTTCGCTCACCCAGCAGGCTCCCGAACAACCCGTTCAATTTCCTCATAATACACACGTTGGTTTTGGCATCCAATGTTTGTATTGCCATCCCGGTGCGGCGAAGGGACCTTCCGCTGGAATCCCGGCGCAAGCGAAATGCTGGGCGTGTCATAACCAGATTGCCAAGACCGAGACCAGCCTGTTGTTAGCTCCTTTGAAGGAAGCCGTCATCAGCGGACAGCCGCTTCAATGGGTTCCTGTGGCGCAGGTGCCGGACTTCGTCCAGTTCAATCATCGTCCTCATATTGCGGCGGGACAGAACTGCGAGAACTGTCATGGCGACATGTCGAAGCAGACGGTGGCGGAAAATCCGCAGGTTTTCAACATGGGTTTTTGTTTGAATTGTCATAAGCAGGTGGCGGGTGAGGACCAGGCAAAACTGGTCAAACTGACCGACTGCGGAACCTGTCATTATTAACCGGGTGAGAGGAAATCAAAATGACTGATAAATTTTCCCGGCGTGATTTTCTGAAACTGGCTGGGGTGGGAACGGCAAGCGCCGCAATCCTCACGGGCTGCGGACCCGCTTCGCGTTACGTCAAACGCGAGCCGTACATGGAAATGCCCGAATACACCTACAACGGTCTCAGCACCTATTACGCCACCACATGCCGCGAGTGTGCGGCTGGCTGCGGACTCGTCGTCCGCACCTCGCAGGGACGCGCCATCAAAACCGAAGGCAACGCGAACCATCCGCTCAACCTCGGCAAGACCTGCGCGCGCGGACAGGCAACCCTGCACGGGCTGTACAATCCCGACCGCGTTCAAGAACCAGCTCGGCAATTTGAAGGACGGCGCGGACCGATGGAGTGGGACGAAGCCATTCAAGTTGTTGCAGACGTTTTGAAGAACAACCAGCCGGGCGAGATTGCCTTCCTCTTGGGGACAACCTCCGACCATCTCTTCGACCTCGTAGCTGATCTGTCGTCCCAGACTGGAATCAACCCGCCAGTTCGTTTTGGCGCGTTGAGCATGTTTGAGTCTCGCGCCACGCTTGCCAAAGCCGCAGAGAACCTCTTTGGCGAAGCGGGCATGCCCTTCTTTGACGTGGGTGGCGCAAAGGCAGTCTTCTCCTTCGGCGCGAACTTCCTCGAGACCTGGCTCTCGCCTGTCTCCTACACCCGCGGGTTTGCAGGTCTGCGCGAGGCATTGACCAAGATGCGCGGCAAGTTGATTCAGTTCGAGGCGCGGATGTCTTCGACAGCGGCAAAGGCGGACGAGTGGATTCCGCTCCGACCTGGCACCGAGGCTTTGGTCGCGCTTGCCATCGGACGGTTGGCTCTCGAAAAACGCGGCGGACCTTTGCCCCGCGCCTTTGCAGACATCGACCCAGACGAAGCTGCTTCCAAATCTGGCATCGAACTCGAAACCCTCGAACGCTATGCCGAGATGTTCGTCTCGGGTGGCGCGCTGGCAATCCCTGGCGGCGCGGCGTTGGGTCAAACCAGCGGACTGGCAGTTGCCGAAGCTGTGCTGGCTTTGAATGCCGTCGCCGATAACTTTGGCAAAGCGGGCGGTGTGTACTTCTCGCCGCTTGCGCCGAACCAGCAGACCTACCAGCGCTCTGCTTCTGTGAAAGAAATGCAAGAGTTCACGCAGCAACTCGCGGATGGCAAGATCAAAGTCTTGTTCGTGCATGGCGTGAACCCTGTGTTTGAACTGCCCGCCGCACTCGAATTCAAGAAGGCGCTTGATGGGGTGGAGCAAGTCATCTCGTTTGCGACCTTCCCCGATGAGACTGCGCAGGCAGCAGATTATGTTTTCCCCGACCACCATTCGTTGGAATCTTGGGGCTACCAGCGTGTGACCACTGGCTCGAACCAGTCCGCGCTTTCGGGGTCACAGCCTGTGGTGTCGCCGTACTACAACACCCGCTCGACGGTTGATGTGTTGATCGCCGCTGCCCAAGCCGCGGGTGGAAAATTTGCAAGTGCATTGCCTTTCAAGGACGAAGTCGAATTTATCCAGAGCAAGATTGCGCCATTGATGAACGAAGCGGGCGGATTCTTCTCCGCCGCCGACCTTCCCACCTTCGCAGCCTACTTCCAGCAATATGGCGGCTGGTGGAAGAAGGGCGATAATCGCACCGTCCCCAACACAGCAGACCTTTTCAACCGCAACTTGAAAGTCGTCGAAGCGGAGTTTGCAGGCGAAGGCGAGTTCTTCTTCGTGCCGTTCGTCTCGCCGACCCTTGCCGAAGCGGGCGCGAACAAGCCCTGGCTTCAGGAATTGCCCGACCCGACCACCACAGTCATGTGGAACACCTGGGTCGAGATCAACCCCGAGACGGCGCACGAACTCGGTCTCGAAGATGACGATGTGATTCGAATCACCAGCGAGGCTGGGGAGTTGGAAGCGCCCGTTTATTTGTATCCAGCCATCCGCCCCGATACGATTGCCATCCCCTTTGGGCAGGGACATACCGCTTACGGTCGCTACGCCGAAGGTCGCGGAGTCAATCCTGCCGATTTGCTTGGTCAGCATTTCAATGAAGCAGGCGACCTCGCCTTCGCGGGCATGAAAGTGAACATCAAAAAGACTGGGGCAAAGAAACCGCTTTCGCGCCTTGAAAGTGTGATGGGCGTGTACGGCAAAGGTCTTGGAGAGGAGCATTAGAAATGATCAAACTCGAAGAAGTCAAAATGAGCGCGGAGGAGACTGGCAAGTGGGGGATGCTCATCGACCAGGATTTGTGCACGGGCTGTCAGGCTTGTGTCGCCGCCTGCGCCATGGAAAATAACATCACCTTCGTCGGCGAGCAGGACGCGGGCTACGGACGTTCGATGCACTGGATCCGAATCGAGCGTTTTTGGGAGGGTGCATATCCCGAAGTGAAGATGACCCAAAACCAGCCGATGATGTGCCAGCAATGCGGTAGCGCTCCCTGTGAGCCTGTCTGCCCCGCGTTTGCGACTGTGCATTCGCAAGCCGAGCAGTTGAATTTGCAAGTCTACAACCGCTGCGTCGGCACGCGTTATTGCGCAAATAACTGCCCGTACCAGGTTCGTTCCTTCAACTGGCGTGACTACGAACGCCCCGAACCTTTGCCCAACCAATTCAATCCCGATGTCACTGTCCGCCGCCGTGGCGTGATGGAGAAATGCACCTTTTGCATCCAGCGCATCCACAAGGCACAGGATAAGGCGAAGTCCGAAGGGCGCGAAGTCCTCGACGGTGAATTCACCACAGCCTGTGCCCAGGCTTGTCCCGCCAACGCCATCACCTTCGGTCGGGTTGATGATCCCGAGTCGTTGATTTCGCAGCTCGCGAAGAAGCACGGTCACGGCGTGAAGCATCACGAAGAACTTGGCACGCTTCCGAGCGTGACCTATTTGAAGGGAGGGTAAGAATGGCTGAAAATAAACATCACGATGCCGCAGCGCACTTACGTGAAAAGCATTTGATGCTCGACCCGCTTCCGCGCGGGCAGATGAACGACATGGTGATGGAATCCATGACGGGCAAACCCTCGTGGAAGTTCTGGCTGGCGGTTATCGTCCTCGGCGGGATCGTGGCATACTGCCTCGTCTATTCCTGGGCGGTGTTGATTACAGAAGGCTTGGGCGTGGCGGGAGTCAACCGCCCTTCGTACTGGGGCATCTTCCTCGTCAACACCGTGTTCTGGATCGGCATCAGCCACGCGGGGACGTTCATCTCCGCCATCCTGCGCGTGTTCAAAGCCGAGTTCCGCCGTCCCTTCACCCGCGCCGCCGAGTTGATGACCACCTTCGGGCTGGTGCAGGCAGGCTTCAGCATTTTCATGCACATGGGTCGCGTGTGGCTTTCGTACTGGCTGATGCCCTATCCCAACCAGCGCATGTTGTGGCCCAACTTCCACTCGCCGCTTTCATGGGACTTGCTGGCAATCACCACCTACCTGCTTTCCTCGACGATGTACCTCTTCCTGCCGCTCATCCCCGACATGGCAATGGCGCGTGACCGCTCGACGGGCTGGCGCAAGGCGGTTTACAAAGTTTTGGCGCTGGGCTTTCGCGGCACCGAAGGCGAGTGGACTCACCTGCGTAACGCGATGAACATCTTCGCCTTCGCCATCATCCCCGTGATGTTCTCGGTGCATACCATCGTTTCGTGGGACTTTGCCGCCGCAACCCGCCCAGGCTGGAACTCGACCATCTTTGGTCCGTACTTCATCGTCGGCGCGTTGCACTCAGGCATGGGCGCGGCTGTGGTCGTGCTGGCAGTCATCCGCAGCAATATGAAGCACATGAAGTACTTCATCCGCGCGGAACATTTCGACGCCATCGGCAAACTCATGCTCATCATCTCGATGGCGTGGGCGTATTTCTTCTTCAACGATTACATGGTGCAATGGTACGGCGGCGACAAGTGGACGAAGATGCTGCTGCACTATCACGAGGCGGGTCCGCTTGGCTGGATGTGGTTTGCAATGCTCATCGTCAACGTGGCGATTCCGTGGGCGATTTTGTGGAACTCGAAGTGGCGCTCCACTCCCTGGTTGGTATCCACCGTCGGCATTCTGATCAACGTGGGCATGTGGTTCGAGCGCTACATCATCGTGCCCATCTCCCTCACCATCAACCGTATGCCCTTCACCTGGCGGCAGTACCAGCCTGGCATCGAGATTTATCTCGGTATTGGCACGCTGGCGTTGTTCATCCTGCTCTACGTGCTGGCTTCCAAGCTCATCCCGCTGATCCCCGTCTGGGAAGTGCAGGAAGGTCAGATGGCACACGAACTCAAGAAATTTGGACGCGAGACCGTGGTTGCGGTCAGCGAATTGGAATAGGAGGATAAGATGACTGAAACTGAAAATAAAGTTGTCGACCTTCTGGCTGTTTTCTCCGACCTCGAGCCTGCCGCTGACGCCATTGAGCACTTGCGCACTTTGGGCGTTCACGACGAGTGCATGAACGTCATCTCTGGCATCCCCGTCACTGAAGCCATGCTGGGACGTCCGCACCAATGGACGAATGTGCCGCGGATTGCATTTGGCGGCGCTGTGCTCGGTTTTTGTGGCGGCGCGTTTTTGGCATTCGTCGCTCCGCACCTCTACCCGTACCCAATCCAGGTCAGTACACAGGCGTATGTCCCCGGTCCGCCCAGTGTGGTCTTGCTCTTTGAAATCACCATGCTTGGGATGCTGCTCTCCACCTTCCTCGGCGTCTTTCTGGACAGCCTGTTCCCGAACTACCGCCCGATGAAGTACGTGCCCGAAATCAGCGACGGCAAGATCGCCATCCTGGTCGAGTGCCCTCACGTGGAGGAAAAGAAGCTCACCGCCGCGCTCAAGAAACTGGGCGCGGAATCCATACAGCCTGCGGAGGCGCAACACCTATGAGACTTTTCAAACAACTCCTTGGCGTATTTGCCGCGCTGGTCGTGCTGGTCACTGCCTTGATGATCTTCAGCTACGACATTATCAAAATTGACTGGATTGTGTTCATGGAAATCCAGCCGTCGTATGGCACACAGGAAGAACCGCGCGCGGTGCCCGCCCAATCCATTCCTATCGAAGGGGCGGCATACCTGCCAGGCGTCGAGCCGACCAACCCTGTCGCGGCGGATGATGTCTCCGTCTCGCGCGGGGCGCAGTTGTTCAGCATTAACTGCTCGCAGTGTCATGGAATCGACGCGAAGGGGAGTGGCACGATTGCCGCGTTTTTGGTCAAGAAGAAACCCGCCGACCTGACTGGTGAAACCGTGCAAGGCTTGAGCGATGGGCAAATCTTCATGACCATCACCGACGGCGTTTGGAATAAGGAGAACACCCTCTTCCCCGATATGGAGTTCTCCGGTCAGTGCCCGCCGTTGAACGAGAACCTGACCGTCCGTGAGCGCTGGGACGTGGTGAATTTCGTCCGCACGCTTGGGGCGCAATAAGGAGGGCTTTCGATGGATAACGATGTAAGAAAGATCATTTACGGCACAATCACGGTATTCCTTGTGGGCGTGATGTCGTGGATCAGCATTATCTACGTCTCCGCTTGCGGGGTGACTCTCACCTGCAACCGTGGCGCGCCCCGCGTGGACCGTACTCCCATCCCGACTTTGATTCCCGCCACGTTGCCTGGCATGGGCGTATCGTTGGAGGCAGAAACAACTGCGACCGCTCCCATGATGAACTCCGATACCTGCCATGTCCGGGCGCTGAATTTCATCGGCGCGTGGGCCGTGTCGCAGACTCCCAAATCCACCGAAGCCGATCCCTTCTATTTTGTGGATGAAGATGGAAAGAACTGCGAAGCGACTTTTACCGACGTGCTAGCGCTTCTCAACCAGTCGGGACTGCGCGGCGCGGATTCCCTTGCCTGCACCTCCTGTCACTCAGGTGACCTGACCGTCGCTCCCGCCCAACTGGATTTGAGCAGTTATGCAGGCATTATCACTGGCTCCCGCCGCGAGGGGAACAAGCCCAAGGGAACCGACATCCTCGGTGACGGCGATTGGAAAGCCTCCCTGCTGTATGATCACCTCACCGTCGCGAAGCCAGACGTCCCGGGGCATGAGCAAACCTTGAGCGCCGATTTGATGATTTCAGTGGGCAAGCCGTTCGCAGGTCCATTGCCGACGGCGACACCGTAATTCTGGCTCCGGAAGCTCGCTTCCGATAATTGAACAGTAATGGACAGCAAGCTGTCCGATTCCAAAAACTGTAGAAGAGACTTGTTCGCGAGAGCAGGTCTCTTTTTATTGTGAACTATTATCAAAAATTTGGGGATAGCATGGACGCAAACCCATAGAGGATGGTTATTATAGAAAGTGTCCACTCAATACTAGATCGCTGCAAATAACACGCGATTACATAATTTCAAATTTATTCATGGAACAATGCAATCCGGTCTTTGACAAGAAGGGTTTATAATGTCGACTTAGTTCAAATGTTAATTCAATTCTCGGGAGGATTGGTCATGAACACTGCAAGGCGCCGCGGGGCTTTTATCAGTTACTCACGCAAAGATAAGGATTTTGCCTTGGAGTTTGCCGGGGAATTAAAATCAGCAGGTTATTCAGTTTGGCTGGACCAGTTGGATATCCCTACAGGCGCGCGATGGGATGATGAGGTGGAAAGAGCTTTACATGAGTGTGAGGTTTTTCTGATTATCCTGACACCCGCCTCCGCATCCTCTGAAAACGTAAAAGACGAAATAGGATATGCGATCGATCATGGGAAACGTATAATGCCGGTTTTGCTGGAAGAATGCGACATTCCACTCCGCTTAAGACGCTTCCAGTATGTTGATTTCACAAAAACGGAATTTAGTGAAGGCATACGAGGAACTCAGAGATTACTGGAAACCCTGCTCAACGAACAATCCACATCGGCAACAATCATCTCCAGGGGTAAAACACAAAAAGACCCTGCGCAGGAAGTACGCCCCACGCGCCCATTGCCTAATAAAAATAAAACCCAAAGCCAATGGATAGGTGTCGGGATAGGAATAGGTATACTTGCTTTGATTTGTCTGGGGGCACTGGTGGGAATCGTCGTATTTAGGAATGCGATATTCCCGTTGTCTCCAACCAACCCGCCTATAAATGTAACACTGACGGATCTTCCCACCGCCCCCCTCACAGATTTGCCGGTTACAGAGATCCCAATGGAACCGCCAGTTGTCCCGCCCACGGAACCGCCAGTTGGCTCCTCTTTAGTGCTCTGGACGATAGACTCAACAGGGGTTTGTCGGGATAGCACAGGCGGCTATCCTCGTTGGAGTGAATACAACTGGACGCTTTCACAATGTGAGGATGCCTGCCGGAATAATCCGAACTGCCAGGGGTTTGCCATGTCCAAGGAAAAGAATTACTGCCAGATTTTCGGCTCCGATGGTCAATATGATGGCAGCAGTCCCAGTATTCGGATCACGCAAGGGGATCAATCACATCCCAATTATGCTTGCTATTTAAAATCCAATGGTCAGGATGTGTCAGCCTGGATGATAGACTCAACAGGGGTTTGTCGAGATAGTGGAGGCGGTTATCCTCGTTGGAGCGCATACGATTGGACGCTTTCGCAATGTGAGGATGCCTGCCGGAATAATCCGGACTGCCAGGGGTTTGCCATGGCAAAGGAGAAGAACAAATGCCAGCTTTTCGGGGCCGATGGTCAATATGATGGCAGCGGCTCCAGTACTCAGATCACGCAAGGCGACAGCAGTCATCCTGCATGGATATGTTTTCTTAAGCGGTGAATAAACTTCTCGAATTCATTGTTCATCAGCGTCAAGAAAATAGGTGATTCGCGCAAACCTGACCATGCGTTCTCCGTTTACAGTTTCGTTTGCACATCCGTCGTCGACGGCAACGCCGTAGCTCTGGATTCCGGAAGCTTGCTTCCGATAATTGAACAGTAATGGACAGCAAGCTGTCCGATTCCAAAAATTGTAAAAGAGACCTGTCCGCAAGAGCAGGTCTCTTTTTGATTCACACACTACATCAAACAGGATGGGAAAGAATCGAGCAGTTACTGTCTTCTATTGAATAATCTCACTTTAGGAGTTTAGACATGAAGACCTTCAAACGCATCATTCTCGGAATCCTGATCGTCCTTGCGGTTCTGATTCTTTTCATCCCGGCCAGCATTTTCGTGGATTCGCTCCTCGGCGCGGATCGGCTCGACAAACTGGTCAATACCACTGTTCCCAGCGTGAACGGCGGACCAGATGTCCGCGCGTATGTGGCCCGTCCGCAGGGGGAAGGGCCGTTCCCGACCGTTATCATGATCCATGAATTCTACGGACTGCGGGAATCCATTATCGACAAGGCGGATTGGTATTGGTGCATAAATCGAAGAATAAGCGCAATTCACCTGTCTGGAAGCAGGGATTACACAACTGGATAACTTTCTGGCATGCCGAGATGGGTCATTTGGTTGAGTGCCAAGCAACGAATGAGCGCCTGCGAGGTTTGC